>NZ_BIML01000007.1 GCF_004001065.1 Paenibacillus xylaniclasticus | reverse complement strand
CGTTCGTTTCTCTCGCCGGCGTCTTTTCTCTCGACCGGAATTAGAATATACCATGGATCGCTGCTAGTATGCAACCCTTTTTAATCAATAAATATGCATATTTTTTTGTAAATAATATCCCTTCTACTATAACCCATACCGAAGATTCACATTTATTTTATTGTACTTGATCAACAATGCACAGTTCATTCCATGTGATCAAAGAGCCCACACCATAATGCAGGCTCTAGAAACAATGTATCAAACCGCCTTCTTGTTATTCTGAACATGTCTAATCCAGTAAAACAAACCTATCGCTATGAGAACCCCAAACAATGTCATCGTCATATCTTTCTGTGAGTCAAATGGGTCACCTTCGAGCCCAATATATTTGGCTGCCAATTTCTTATTGAACAAATAAGCAGCCCACATCTCAAGCAGCTCGAAAAGCCCGCTTGCCGCAACGATGAAGGCGAATGTGACGACGTACTGACGTGTACGAATAAGCTTCAGTTCGTACAGCACCGCTTCCCTTACCGGGAAAGCCATCAATAGACCAAAAGCGAAATGTACGATCCGATCATAGAAGCCTCTCTTAATATGCAGCGTATGCTTCAACCACTGATCAACAGGCGTATCTTGATACGAGTAATGACCGCCATATGCATGCATCGCTAGAAATACAGCAATTAGCAAATAAGATAAGTTACTAAGTGGGAATACACGGTATAAACATACTAATAAGATTACGAATGCGAGAAGAAGAACATTTTCGACCGCCCATACTTTCCATTCATGCGGTTTAATAGCCATCCAAATCCACCAGATTGCAAATAATACAATTATCGTTTTCAACAGTCCATTCTTCCGGAAAGGAATATTGTGACTGCGAAGACGGTCGGACCATCCAGTCCGGTCGTTCTCTGTACCGGAATATCGACTCACTACGGCTACCTCTTTTCGTAATTTCCATGATTATAGTTATGGTCGCCGTAATCCCCAGATTCTATCCACACTAAAAACCATCAATCGCGAACAATGCCCAAAAATACAAAAAACTCGGCTCCGCCTACTAAAGCGAAAACCGAGTGTACTCCAAACCATTAACACACGCTATTTTCCTCATTCATAACCGAACGAAACACGTTACGGATAACGTCTCCTCGGCTAATAATGCCGACCAGTACGCCGTTGCGAACAATCGGAAGCTTCTTTATCTGCTTCTTCCCGAGTATGGCCGCTACTTGATCAAGCTCCTCATCCCAATCGGCGGTAATAACCTTGCGCTTCGCTATAACGAGCACGTTCAGATCAAGAATGTGCTTCACCTTATCTTCCAGCATTTCTGGATCACTAATGACCGCAATATAATAAAAGTTGCCGACAACCCTATCGCTCTTCTTGCCAATATAGCGCATAATGTCGCCGTCACTGATATAGCCTACAATTTCATTCCGATCGTTAACGATTGGAAGCCCGCTAATGTTATAATCGATAAACTTCTCGATGACCGAACGTACCGTATCATTCTCTTTGACCTTATAGACATGTTCGTTCATGATATCCATTGCTTTCATGATATCGCGCTCCTCATAAGTTGTTCCTGCAAAATTATTATAGTCAATTTCAAAGAAAGAGTGCTGTGATTTATTTAACAGACAGTAGAGCTCCTGACCGAAATCTCGAATAATGGCACGCATTGCATGTGTACGGTATCTCCCAATACTTGCCATTATTATAAAGTCACACGTATGATAAGGGATAGCCATATTTAGAGAGATATTGGAGTGAGGATTATGCCGTACAACCTATTACTGATTGAGGATGACCGTCAAATCGTCGAGATGCTGCAAAGCTATTTAACCAAGGAGGGTTACGAGGTCGCAGTCGCGATGAACGGCTTAGACGGTATCGACGCTTTCAAGCAGCATCGCTTCGATCTTGTCATCGTCGATATTATGATGCCGAGGCTGGACGGGATCGAAGTAATTAAACAAATTCGGCAAGGAAGCTCCGTACCCGTTATCGTCATGTCTGCGAAGGACAGTGACGTCGATAAAGCGATCGGACTCGGCTTCGGTGCCGACGACTATATTGCGAAACCATTTTCTCTCATTGAACTATCCGCTCGGATCAAAGCGGCAATACGACGCGCCACAACCTATTCCTATTCGAGCTCTCACCCCGACCGACAATTCAATACGGCTTCGAGCATTCACACCTTCGGCGCCCTTCGAATTGATCTGGACAATTTCTCCGCCTCCATGAACGGTGTAGATTTAAAGCTGACGGCCAAAGAATTCGACATATTAATGCTGTTCGTCTTAAACCCAAATCGCGTATTTACGAAAGCACAGCTCTTCGGATTTATTTGGAATGAGGAATATTACGGCGACGAGAATGTCATTAATGTCCACATCCGCAGATTACGAGAGAAAATCGAGATTGATCCCTCCAAGCCCCAGCTCATTAAGACATTGTGGGGAATCGGCTACCGATGGGAAGGAGCCGCGCCATGATAGTCATACTCTCCTTGATCATTGTCGTTCTCATTACGGTTATTGGGCTTCAATATCGTGCTTATCATACTAGAAGCGTTAACTTGATAAAGGTTCGCGACAGCCTACAGTCTATCATAGCCAATCGCTCCAGCGAGAAGCTCCTGCTTTTTACAGATGATCGTGCACTTATTCCCGTCTTGGTCGAAATTAATCACTTGCTGGAGCATAACCAGCAGAAGGCTGCTGATTTTATCCGAATGGAACAGTCAATGCGGAAGATGCTCTCGAACATTTCCCACGATTTGAAGACACCGCTGACCGTTGTGCTCGGTTATATCGAGACGATCAATCTAGATCCCCATATGAATGCCGAGGATCGGCAGTTACTCCTTACGAAAGTCCATCACAAAGCGAACGAGGTCTTAGAGTTAGTACGTCGATTTTTTGATTTAGCGAGATTGGAGTCAGGCGATACGGTACTACCTCTCTCATTGATTCAAATGAACGACCTTTGCGGAACTAACCTATTGGCCTTTTATGATACGTTGACCGCCCAAGGCTTTGAAGTCGCAATCTCCATACCTGAGCTTCCGCTGCATGCATGGGGGAATGAAGAAGCGCTGAACCGGGTTCTGAACAATCTGATCTCCAATGCCATTACGCATGGCGGAGAAGGCAAAGCTATTGGCTTAGCTTTACGAGCCGATGAAGAGTTCGTCTACATCGACATATGGGACAAGGGCAAGGGCATCCCCGAGCATGAGCAGGATCGGGTATTCGAAAGATTGTACACGCTAGAAGACTCGCGTAACCAGTCGTTCCAGCGCAGCGGCCTTGGACTTACGATAACGAAGCGGCTGCTCGAAGCATTAGGCGGAACGATTCGTATTACCAGCAGACCCTACGACAAAACCGTATTCACTGTACGACTGCAGCGCTGTTCTTATGCAAAGTAAGAAATAAGTAAGATTTGAGAAAGAAAAAAGAAAACTTAAACGATTACGATACAGCTAAGAACACTTGAAGGAGGCAATACATGACATCCATCATAACGACCAAGCGTTTGACCCGTACTTATGGAGGCAAAGAGGTCGTCTCGAACGTCAACATGAACGTCAAGACCGGCGAGATATACGGCTTACTAGGTCCGAACGGAGCGGGAAAATCCACGATTATGAAAATGATTACGAGCCTTGTGAAGCCTACGGCTGGAGCAATCGAGCTGTTCGGAGAGCAGCTAACCGATACTTCTTATCGGCTGCTTGGCAGAATGGGAACGATCATCGAGCATCCGATCTTTTACGATAAGCTGACCGCCCGCGAAAACCTGGAGCTGCACTGTGAGTACATGGGCTACCATAATAAAAAGTCGATTGATGAGTCGCTTGAGCTTGTCCAATTGAATGGAATCGACGGCAAAGCGGTATGCACGTTTTCACTCGGAATGAAGCAGCGGCTCGCCATTGCCCGAGCCATTACAACGAAGCCTGAGCTGCTCATTTTTGACGAACCGATCAATGGCCTCGATCCGCTGGGCATCAAGGAGCTTCGCAATTTGTTCCATGTATTGTGCAAGCAATATGGGATCACTATCGTCATTTCTAGTCACATTCTCGGTGAGATCGAATTAATTGCCGATACGATTGCGATTATGAACAACGGCAGGCTTATGAAAGAGGTTTCGATGGAGAGAATTACCGAGCATACCGCTGAATTTATCGAAATTACGACGAACGATACTCGAAAAGCCGCGTTCGTCCTTGAAAACAAGCTGCAGCTGTCTAACATCCGTATCTCAGACGAAGGTACAATCCGCATCTATGATGGACGACTACAGCCAAGCGAGCTGATCAAGGATTTAGTGCTGCAAGGAGTAGAAATTACAGCTGCTCATAAGAAAAAAGGATCGCTGGAGGATTATTTTATGTCCATTCTGAACGGAGGCGGCGTCATTGATTAAACTGATAAAGCTTGAACTCCGCAAATTTCGAATCATCTCCTATATTCCTGCTGCCATCATTGCGAATATCATGATCTTCGCTTTTTCTTTCGCGATGAGCAGTATTCCTGAAATACGGGACGACATGTCGCTTACGAAATACAATGAGCTGTTCATGTTCAGCGACACACTCGTTCGGGCGACCTATATCGTGTTCGCATCCGTGCTTCTTTCTAAGCTCGTAATCGGCGAGTTCCGCAGCAAAACGATATCGGTGCTTTTTATGTACCCTATTAACCGAAAGAAGCTTATCATCGCTAAGCTGCTCATCGTCGTACTGTTTACATTGATGATGTCCATTACGGCTAATGTGTTTGTCGGAGCCTGCTTGTATATAAGCAACCATTTTACGTCCGTTGTACAAGAACCCTTGACGTGGCAGCTCGCAGTTAAATCGCTGCTGAAGATGGCAATGAGTGGACTGGCGATAAGCTTCCTGGGATTAATTCCACTGTACTTTGGCATGCGTAAATATTCGGTTCCGACCACCATCGTCTCGTCCATTCTCGTAGCTGCCCTTGTATGCCAGAATATTAACGGCTTTACCCTATACTCGGTTATCGCGGTGCCAATCAGCTTAGCACTGATAGGCGCAGCCATCTCCTATTGGTCGATTCGCAAGATTGAGCAAATCGACGTACTCCAATAATTAATTTCTGAAAGGAATGAGAAGTAATGACGATCCGCATTATGAAGTGGGTCCTGCTGCTTAGCTGCGTATCATTCATTGTGAACGGAATAATTTACTTCGCAACCGAAAGCAAGGATGAAATCATCAATTTGATCGGTTCTGCCGGACTAGGTACTCTTTCCTCAATTTGGCTGCTGTTTGCGAAAGTTAAGGCTAAGTCCAAAAGCTGACCGCCGTTAAATTATTGATTAA
The DNA here is from genome assembly GCF_004001065.1 of Paenibacillus xylaniclasticus. Lineage (GTDB taxonomy): Bacteria > Bacillota > Bacilli > Paenibacillales > Paenibacillaceae > Paenibacillus_T > Paenibacillus_T xylaniclasticus. The sequence continues at coordinate 231,696 of NZ_BIML01000007.1, read as the reverse complement.
TAGCTCCCCTCAAACTATAATAAACAGATCATACCTAAAACGTTTTCGATAGAGGTGGAGCATGAAGTTTAACAACCCGGTAATCAAAGGCTTCTATCCCGATCCGAGCATATGCAAGGTTGACGATACGTATTACTTAGCATGCAGCTCGATGCAATATTTCCCAGGCGTCCCGCTGTTTGAAAGTAAAGATTTGATCAACTGGAAACAGATTGGCCACGTCTTAACACGTAAGAGTCAGATTATGCTCGATAAAGTGAACAGCTCTGGCGGCGTTTTCGCCCCTACCCTACGGTATAACAACGGACGATTTTATATGACGACAACCAATGACACAACTCGGCAAAATTTCTTTGTCTGGACCGACGATGTATATGGCGAATGGTCAGAACCAATTTACATCGATCAGGGAGGAATCGATCCCGACCTGTTCTTCGAGGATGGCAAAGCATTCTTCATGAGCAATGGCGCAGATGATGACGGCCGAGGAGTCATTCTCCAATGTGAGATTGATATCGCTACCGGCCGCAGGCTGACGCCAAGCCGTCCGCTCTGGCGCGGAACGGGCGGACGGTTCCTTGAGAGCCCGCATATGTACCATATCAATGGCTGGTATTATTTGATGGCAGCCGAGGGCGGTACGGAGTTCGGACATATGATCACTTACGCACGAAGCAAATCAGTATACGGCCCTTTCGAAGCCTATCCTCATAACCCTGTACTGACGAACCGGAATTTGGGCGGCTATGAGCTTCAAGCCGTCGGCCATGGCGACCTGATTCAGGACAACGAAGGACATTGGTGGATCGTTCATCTCGCCTTTCGTCAAATCGGCATGTGGATTCCATATCATCACCTAGGTAGAGAAGTATGCTTGGCGCCGGTAACATTTCACGAGGATGGCTGGTTTACAGCCGGACATAACGGAACGACTACGATCTCCTTCGAGACCGACCGGATATCCGACAGCGTCGTTCAACAAGAGAACAAAATGTATACATTCGAAAACACGGCATGGGATATCGATTGGTGCTATTTGCGTCATCCTCATCAGGAGAATTATACGCTTGGTGAAGATCGAATCACGCTCACAGGAACCAAGGTTACGCTTGATGAAGCAGATTCCCCTACGTTCATCGGGCTTCGGCAGAAGGACTTTAACGCCAACCTTTCCTGTGAAGTAGAGCTGACGCGCCGCGGTGAGGCTGGGATCACACTATATATGGACGAGCAGCAGCATTACGACTTGGCCATTCGCCAAGCGGAGGAACGATTCGAGGCCGTTCTGCGGCTGAACATTGGCGATATCAAGCATGAGCAGCAGGTTGTTCCGCTCGGAGCGAACCGGCAAGTGCAGCTACTTGTCGAAGCAAGCCATGAGCGCTACAGCTTCTCTCTTCAACTGGATGAACAAACCATTCCACTGGGTACGGCACAAACCAAATACCTCTCATCAGAGGTTGCCGGAGGATTTACGGGCGTTATCATCGGCTTGTACGCCGTTGGCGAAGGCGCTTCCGCACAGTTTTCGAAATTTGCTTGTGAATACGAATAGAAATGTTGATCGGCCTTGGGTCTTAGACTTGAGGCCGTTACTTTTGGGGCTGTCAAGGTTTCAACTCGATGCTATTCGTGAATACTAATAGCATAGTCGATAAAGCTTGGAGGGTGAGATTATAGACTACATCCATAACGGGGTATTTAAGGAAGCGTGGGCCAACCCTAAACTAAGGCAAAATATAAAAAACAAAGGTACGATGTTTCTATATTGTGATTATGCTGGGTTTGCCTCGCAAAATTTGTATGGGGCAGCATGTACTCTCGTGTATCATCACAACATTAAAGTAACCGCCAAGAAACTACCGATTGAGTGTGATCGAGGCTCGAACTACGGAGAGATGATGGCAATAATCCATAGTCTAGAAACACTCTCGGCCGCCTTAATGGAGCATCGACCGAAGTCCGTTGTCATTTATACGGACTGCAGCCGCATTACACATCTGTTGGTCCAAGAGCGCTTCTCCCATTCGCATGACGAGCAAGGAAGAAACCAATTAATAGACGTATTAGCCGTTCTCCGCCGCCGTTTCTCCGAGGTGAACATCCGAATTCAATATATGAGAAAACATAAGGACAACAATACGTTTCATCGGCTGGCTCACAATGCGGCTAGAGAAGCAGCTTTAAATGAAGCTATGGGCTTTATCACTCGCCTGCAATAGTCTGTATGGATAATCGTTAAACGTGTACGGGTTGAAGCATGGAGCTGATCCGTCATGCTCAACCCCTTGTAAAATATAATTCTGCAGCCAGAAGTATTTTGTTCTTATTCATATTGGAATTCGTTTTTCCTTAAACTGATTGTTTCTCTTATCGCTGCCAAATCCAACAGATGCTCTTTTTTAAGACGGATTTCTTAATAAGGGGATGTAATCTTCAACGCTCATAATGTGTATTGGCATCACTTTCAATCCAAACGAATACAATTCCGGAACATCAACTATCTTAAATAACCTACGACCTGATTTAGCTTCTCCACATCTAAGGGGCTTATTTTCAACGTCGTCTTCGGTACTCCTGTGCCGCCATAAATGTAAGGAAATCGATACAGCCCTCTATCCATTATGGACGGTAGATTCGGATTGATTAACGAGACGTCTCCAATCTTACAGCCCGTTACTTGCTCGACCTCCTGCGGTTTAGCCAATTTGATCTCTTTATGCTGCAGCAACTCTCTTAGTTCATCCAAATCAACCCGTCCATAATCACCCGAAAGAATGAGCGAATAATATCGATTGTTATCTGCTTTCAAGATCAATACCGGGGCTGTTTGTCCAAGTGCAATGCCGAGAAAGTCTGCCCCTTCCTGAGCGCTATGGATTTTATTCGTATGCTGAATAATTTCGTATTCTACCTGCTGCTGATTTAATAATGATCTTAACTGCTCCATGATCATCCTCCCGATTTAAAACGTCCTATGATGAACCAGATAAAGAGGCGGCCCAGAGAGTTAGTGATAACTAACAGACGGACCGGCCCCTTTATCATGTCTGCTCTTTGTGCAGCATTTCTTTGACTTATCTTTCACATTTGACTCTAGAGTGCACAAATTTGGCTTCGTTGCCGTTCGGCACGAGCTATTTACGCGAGAAGGCTGCACGACGTGCAGGCATACTTCAACTCACCCTTTACTGCTCTGCTTCTCCGCAATCGCATTGCCAGCTTTCGAAATTTCATTATAGGCTGCCTCAATCGATTTCTGGCCAAACATAACAGCATCGATCGTTTTCTTGTAATTATCTACCCACTCCGTCCAGCCTGCCGCAGCCGGGTAGAACGGCAGCGCTTTATCCTTCGCCGTATCGTACAATTTATTGCCGAGCTTATCCTTCGGTGCCAAGGTAGGCTCAAGCGCTTCATAAATATCATCGTAGATTGGAATCCCGAAGTTCATGCCATACGTTAATCCGGCTTCCTTCTCCGTAACGAACCATTTAATGAAAGCTTTCGCTTCTTCCTTATGCTTGGAATCGGTGCTGACGCTCAGGAAGATCGTCGGCTGTGCCCATCCGCCTCCTTCCGGTCCGACCGGAATGTTGACGACGTCCACTTTCCCCGGCATTAACTGCTCCAGCGCCCCTACCGAACCGACCGTTGCGCTTCGCGTCATCACTTTGCCGCTTGCCATTGGGTCCGCTTGCGGATCGTTCTCCTTGAAGGAACTGACCATGTCAGCAGGAGGTACGATTTTGGACTTGCGGAATTCATCGAAGATTCCATAAAACTTCATGAACAGCTCTTTGTCCAGATTAAATTTTTTGCCGTCGTCTTGAATGATCGGTCCTTTGCCGTACGACGTCTGATAGTACTGATAGAAATCCCACGTATCCGAGTCATTGATCGGATAGACGCCATCCGGCAGCTTGGCGCGCGCGTTTCTTGCAAAGTCGAAGTATTCGTCCCAAGTCCAGTCTTTCTTCGGCAGTTCAATGCCTGCGGCTTCAAGCGCCTCCTTATTGAACGCGATCCCTTGCGCATTGCGGCTGATTGGAATGCCATATAGTTTACCATCGATTTTTAAGTTTTCCAACGTCTTATCGTCGATCACACCGGTCAGATCGATATCCGATAAATCCTCCAGCGTGCCTCTTGTCGCATATTCGTGAATGTACGCTCCGTCCATATGAAGAACGTCCGGCAGCGAATGAGACGCGGCCAGTGTCGGAAGCTTCTTCCAATAATCGTCCCAAGCCATATATTCAGGGGAGAAGGTGATCGATGGATTCTTGCTCGTATACAGCTCCTGAGTTTTCAGCATCGCCTGGTGGCGGGTGTCCGGCCCTTGCCACATAATTTTCAGCTTCACCGACGCTTTGGAGTCACCGCCGCTGCCGCTGTCGGTCGACGTGTTCGAATCTGAGTCGCTCGATCCGCCGCTGCCGCAAGCGGTCAAGACCATCGTCGCAGCGAGCATCAGTAATGACAATCCTTTAACCCATCCTGTTTTCTGCTTCATTCTTTTATCCCCTTTACCTAATATTTATTAACTGGTACTGCAAAGCCATTATCCTTTTAAGCCTGTCGTGGCGATTCCCTCGACGAAATGCTTCTGCGCGAAGAAGAACAAAATCGTAGACGGCACAACCGAGAGCAAGGACATCGCGAGCAGCCTGCCCCATTGAATTTCAAACTGATCCACGTACATACGAAGCGCGAGACTGACCGTAAATTTGCTGACGGAATTCAAATACAGCACTTGCGCAAAAAAATCGTCCCAGCTCCATATGAATGTGAAGATCGCTACGGTCACCAATGCAGGCTTAATCAAGGGCAGAACAATCCGGTAAAAAATGCCGTATACAGATGCACCGTCGATCTTGGCGGCCTCGTCCAGCTCCCGCGGGATGCCTCTTATGAACTGCACCAGCAGGAAAATAAAAAATGCGCCGCCGCCGAAGAAATGGGGCAAAATTAAAGGGATGTAGCTGTCCATTAGCTGCAGCTTGTTGTAGAGAATATACTGCGGTACGATCGTCACTTGCCCTGGAAGCATCATCGTAAGCAATAGAATCGAAAATAATAGACCGCGGAACTTGAAGTTCAAGCGTGCGAAGCCATATGCGACGATCGCGCTTGTAATAACGCCGCCCAGCACGTTCCAGAACTCCATCGTGAGCGTATTGATGAAGAAATGACCAAACGTAAATTCCGGCGAGAACTGCCAGCCCTTCGTGAAGTTCTCCCACATCGGCTTAGAAGGCCAGATCGAGGGCGAGCTCATCTCAGCCGTCGTCTTGAGCGAAGCGCCAACCCACCAAATAACCGGATACAGCATCAAGAGGGAAAACACAATGAGCAGCAGATGGCTGGTGATCGGATTTTTCTTAACCGATTGGATCATCTTTGCTTCCCTCCATCCGTCTCGTAAAATACCCAATAACGCGATACGAAGAAGTTAATGGCGGTCATTAGCGCTACGATAACAAGAAGAATCCAAGCGAGCGCGGACGCATACCCCATCTGATAATGCTTGAATGCTTTCTCGTACAGGAACAAAGCGTACATATACGTCGAATTGATCGGGCCTCCCTGCGTGATGATGAAGGCAGAGGTGAACATTTGGAAGGAACCGATAATGCCGAGAACTAAGTTAAAAAACATGACCGGTGACAGCATCGGAAGCGTAATGTGGACGAACTTTCGCAGTCTCGAAGCGCCATCGACCGATGCCGATTCATAAAGCTCAGCCGGAATCTGCTTCAAGCCAGCAAGGAAGATGACCATCGTCGAACCAAACTGCCACGTATTGAGCAGAATTAATGTGCCTAGCGAGGTGTGTGGATTCGTGATCCAGCCGATGCCCTCGATGCCGAACCAGGCTAGCACTTGATTGAAGTAACCGTTCAGGTTGAACATATTGCGCCATAGCGCTGCAACAGCGATGCTCCCGCCAATAAGAGAAGGAAAGTAGATCGCCGTCCGATAAAAGTTGATGCCCTTCAAATTTTTATTCAGCAGCATAGCGACCATTAAGGAGAAGAACAGCTTGAGCGGGACAGAAAACAGTACGAACGTAAAGGTGACCTTGAGCGAGGTCCGAAAGTCAGAATCGTTAGTGAAAATGTTGACGTAGTTTTGCGTGCCGGTCCAGACCGGGGCTTCAAGCAGCGAATACTCCGTAAATGATAAATAAAACGACTGTATGATCGGCCAGGCCGTCAGCAGCAAAAAGCCGAGCAGCCAAGGTGAAATGAATAGATAACCAGCAAGATTGTTATCGTTCGTACCTTTGAGCTTCTTCTTCATGCGCTGCTTTACCGCCGGCTTAATTACTGCTTCAGCCTTCATCTCAAGTTCATCCCCCCACATGCCATCTAATAGGCTCATTTTATTGAAATCGCTTACACGTGTACATGCAGCAGATTTATGAATTGGTTTGTTTTTTTACACTCCCTCATCAAGGCGAGAGAGGTACTGTGCATTAGTTTGCATCCCGGAATCCGCTTGGCGACATGCCGACCTTCTTCTTAAAGATTTGACTGAAGTAACGAGGGTTTTGATAGCCCACTCGCTGGGCAACCTCATAGTTTTTCAGCTGGGTTTGCTTGAGCAGTTTTTTGGCGTTGGATATTCGTATGCGGGTCAGATGCTCGATAAATGTGACACCCATTTTCGATTTGAATAAGGAGCTTAAGTAAGCGGGAGTAATGAATACTTTCTCAGCAACGTAATGAAGCGATGCCCGATCATACTCTTCTTCCATTAATGCAACCGCTTTCCTAATAATGCTGCGATTGAAGCTGTCCGAGGCATGCGACGAGGCAGAGGCTGCCCTCCCCATTGCTGTAATCGCTGCGTATACCGCTTCTTCCATTTCCTTCAGAGAATGCAGCTGCATGAGCGTGGTAATAGCCGGCGTGCTGCATAGGTGAGGCTGGCCAAGTGCAGATTTGACCTGAAGCTGCAGGCGGATCAGAAGCTGCAGTGTCGCGTCGACGACCTGATTAACCGGAATCGGACCATGCTGAGTTAATGATACGTAGAACCCTTCTATCGCCCGCCGGATTGCTGACGATTCAACGGTTGAATTACTCGTCAACAGCTTCAAAATTTCCTCCTCCCGATCCTCGGGATATTCGAAATGGCTGGCGTACTCAGGAATGCTGCTAAAATATATTGGCTGTGAATGATCTAAGTAGAAACGATGCTTCAATGCGAGGAGAGCTTGCTCGTAGATGTGGTACAAATCCGATAGATGCGGATAAGGATTGCTAATACCAAGTGAAATCTGTTGAGGGTCGAAGCTGTACTCTTGATTGCAAATCCTGCTGTACAGCTCCGTTATACATTCGCGGTCATCCCAAGAGAAAAGCATTCCGATATGCCCTTGGTCATCCGGAAGTATTGCGATATGATCCGGCCCATGACGCTTGATGGCGGTATACAGCTCATCTGCAGCGTTTGCTCGCGACCATAAGTTTAACTCTGCAGTGCTTACGCTGAATAGAGCCAGTGCCGGATAAGCATAATGAGCATGAAGGCCGCTCTCTTCCAGATGCCTCTTAATCGTTCCGGCAGCTAAGCCTTTGCCGAGGAGCAGGTCGTTTATTGTACGGGCACGAGCCATTACCCCTTGCTTCATGATCGTACTCCTCTCTTTAAGAAGAGATGATAAGCCCTCGTGGCTCCATACTATTCCCCTGTGTAATTTTTATAAAAATCTAATCCCCTTACCAGCTTCGTTTCCGCAAGGTCGACGTCGCCGGATTTAATCATATCCAAAATTTCGGTATGAGAATCAGGTATGGAGTAGCCTTGATGATCCTGGTTCGTAATCGTAATAAAGCGCATAATTTTCGATTTGATGCTGTTCCAGATGTCGTACAACAGCGCATTCCCGCTCCGCAAATAAAAATAGCCATGAAAGAGCATATCCATCTCGACCAGCCGGTACGGGTCCTCCTTGTCAATCGCTTCCCGCATGCCGTCAATAATGCTTTCAAGGTAAGCGATATCCTTCTCTTCCAGCACCCTCATCGTTGCACGCAGCGCATGTCCTTCTACCATCTGGCGGAGCTCGTAAATATCTCGTATTTCCTGAGCCGTAATCTCGGAAACAGCTGAGCCTTTATTCATTTTGCCAACGATGAGACCTTCCTGCTTCAGCCTCTCCAGCGCTTCTCGGACAGGCGCTTGGCTGACGCTAAATTGCTTGGCAATATCTAGAACAATCATGCGGTGTCCGGGCAGCAGTTCACCCTTCATAATCTGCCTCTTTAAGGTGATATAAACATGCTCGCTAAGCGAGATCGGACTATTCGCTGAAGGGGCTGTTTCGATGGACACGGTCTCTCACCACCTTAACAATTGGAAAATTTTATGGATTATCGATAATCGATAATTTGATGCTAGCCGCTTCCAACAGGAATGTCAAGCTGAAAATTACGCTTTTGTTTTCAATCGTTTCTACCGCAAAAAATCAAACAAAATGATAATTTTACAGCGTCGCATTTCATTTCGAGCGCTCGGTAAGATGGTCATGTAACAGGAAACTATCTCCTCTATACACGGTATAAGAAAGACTCCTTTCAAATTTCGACGCAATCCGCTTCATGTCGAATAGTGGCATTTTTGAAGAAACCTCGTTTATAACGACCCTGTTTGATGTAAGCACCATTCCAACCCTATTATTTACGTACAGGAGCAATGCCCATGACTCCAGATGACAGCTATGAAAGCACGTTATCTTACGTCAACACCTGCTCTAAGCCTTCGGAGCTTCGCATTACCGACATCCGGTGTGTCGATATTGTTGGCGCTCCTATGCACTGCACGTTAATTAAAGTGTTCACGAACCAAGGCATCATTGGGTTTGGCGAAGTGCGCGATGGCGCTGACAAACGGTTTGCCCTCCAGCTCAAAAGCAGGCTGCTGGGCGAAAATCCGTGTAATATCGACAAGCTGTTCCGCAGAATTAAGCAATTCGGCGGACATTCCCGACAAGGCGGCGGCGTAAGCGGCATCGAGATTGCTCTATGGGACATTGCCGGCAAAGCTTACGGCATGCCGGTCTACCAAATGCTGGGTGGAAAATTCCGCGACCGTATCCGCATGTATTGCGACACAGCCGTCGACGGCAAAGATACGGGAACGGCAATGGGCTTAGCGCTGCAGCGAAGGATGGAGCTAGGCTTCACCTTCCTCAAGATGGATCTCGGCATTAATCAACTCGTTCACGAGCCTGGAACGCTAAGCGCTCCGCTCGGCTTTTTGGAAGAAATGAAAAAGCTATCCGAAGCCCGTTATTCCCGCAAGCAGTCGACCCTCACGGAGCAAGAGCTGCGGGACATACGTAACCGCCACTACGATCTGTATAACATCGCACATCCGTTCACGGGCATCCGTATTACCGACAAAGGTCTCGATATGCTGGAGCAGTATGTCGCCGACGTACGCGCCGTCATCGGCTATGAGGTCCCGCTCGCCGTCGACCATTTCGGCCATATCGGATTACAGGATTGTATCAAGCTGGGTCGCCGTATCGACAAATATAATCTTGCCTGGATGGAGGACATGATTCCGTGGCAGTATACGAGCCAATATGCCCGGCTCGCAAGCAGTGTGACGACTCCAATCTGTACCGGAGAAGATATTTACTTGAAGGTGAATTTCAAGCCGCTGCTCGAATCCGGAGGAGTGTCCGTCATTCATCCTGACGTGCTGACGACCGGAGGCATTCTGGAAACGAAGAAAATTGGCGACATGGCCCAGGAATACGGCGTCGCAATGGCCATCCACATGGCGGAAAGCCCGATTGCCTGTCTTGCCGCGGTGCATGCTGCAGCAGCTACAGAGAACTTTCTCGTGCTCGAATACCATTCCGTTGATGTCGAATGGTGGGACGATCTAATCATCAGCAAGCTGCCGAAACCTCTTGTCCAGAACGGCTTTATCCAAGTGCCTGATGCGCCGGGACTTGGCATCGAGGCGCTGAATGATGAGGTCATCGCGCAGCATGTGCATCCAGAAATTCCCGGACTATGGCTCCCTACCGAAGAATGGAACAGCTGCTGGTCCAACGACCGGCTTTGGAGTTGAGCCGTCATATTAAGAAAAACGAGGTGTCAGGTATGAAATTTAACCATGCCGAGGATACGATTCAACTGTCACCGCTGTGGCAAGGCGAGCGTTTCCCGGACGGCCGGCCCAAGGTACCGTCAAGCGTACTCGCCCGATTAAGCCGGATTACGCTGGAGGAAGCATGGGGACCGCTTTGGTCGCGAGGGTATCTCTATCAATTCGAGGGCGATCTCAAAATCATTCATCCGAACAAAGTGATGGTCGGCCGTGCCGTAACGGCTGTTATGGTGCCTAAGCGTCCGGATTTGCATGACACGCTGCTGCGTTACGGACATGAGCAAGAGGGACGCCAAGGCTTTTTTAACCAATGGGTTATCGATTCGCTGCAGGAAGAGGATGTCGTCGTCATCGACATGTTCGACAAGATTTATCAAGGCACTTACGTGGGCGGCAACCTGTCTACTGCAATTGCGGCTCGTACGAAGACCGGTGGGGCTGTCATTTGGGGCGGCATTCGAGATATTCAACAGATTACCCAGATCGAGGATATTAATGTTTACTATCGGGGCAGCGATCCGACGGCGATCGCCGACGTTACGATGGTCGGCATGAACGTTCCAGTCCGCATCGGCCGAGCGGTCTGCCTTCCAGGCGACGTCGTACTCGGTACACCGGCAGGCGTTATTTTTATCCCGGCCCACTTGGCAGAGCTGACGGCCACCCACGCGGAGAAATCCCAAATACGCGACTTGTTCGGCTTTACCCGTCTTAGCAGCAGCACCTATACAACTGCACAAATCGATGCCCCCTGGACGATAGAGATGTGGCATGACTTCCTGCAATGGTTCGCAACCGACCCTGCCGCCATCCCTTATCAGCATTTGACATGGGAGCAAGAGCTGGAGGAGGCTCGCAGCAATGAAAGCTGCGGCCCTTCCGGCAGCGTACGATTGTAAGGTGGAAACTGGTATAGTTGCCAGTCTATTATTCAAATGATATAAAGAACATAGATGTTATATATTGGATTATAGAAGGAGCTGCAGCGATGGATAAAGCGTTATTAGGCCGCACTGGATTAGAAGTTACGAAACTGAGCTACGGCGCCATGGAAATTCGGGGGCCGCGCGTATGGAGCGGAAGACCAATCGAGGACGCCGAGGCAGGACGCATTTTGAATGCGGTGCTGGATGCTGGGATTAATCTCATCGACACCTCTTACGATTATGGCCGCAGCGAGGAGCTGATCGGCCGCTTTATCAGCCACCGTCGGGACGAATTTATTCTGGCGACCAAATGCGGCTGCTGCGTTACCGACTGCGGTGACCATGACGAGACATCCCATATTTGGACACGAGATAATTTGCTTCATAATATCGATACAAGCCTGAAACGGATGAAAACGGACTATGTCGATGTGCTGCAGCTGCATGGTCCAACGCCTCAGCAAGCAGAAGAGGGCGAGCTAGTTGACGTGCTTAAAGAAATTCAAGCAAGCGGCAAAGCCCGTTACATTGGCGTATCCTCCTATCTCCCGAACCTTCCTCCTTTCGTGGATTGGGGAACGTTCGATACGTTCCAGCTGCCTTACTCCGCCCTAGAGCGCGAGCACGAGGAATGGATTACGAAAGCCGCGAGTACCGGAGCCGGTATAATCGTGCGCGGAGGCGTTGGCCAAGGCGAGCCAGGCATCGGACGCGGTTCAGAGGAGCGCTGGAGCGCCTGGGAGCAAGCGAAGCTGGATGATCTATTGGAGCATGGCGAGCAGCGGACCGGGTTTCTACTACGCTTCACCTTGTCCCACCCTTTCATGACGACGACAATCGTCGGCACCAAAAATCCCATTCACTTGGCGGAAAATATCCGTTACGCCGAGCGGGGGCAGCTTCCACAAGACGTATACGAGGAAGCGAAGAAGCGTCTGGACGCAATCGGCCGTTCGGCGCTTTCCATCTAATGCGGCGGCTGTGATGAAATCGGCGCCACTGCCAAAAAGCGTGAGACTACTTCGGCAAGAGCTGTCTCACGCTTTTCAAATTTCTACGCTGTTATAATATGACTCGATCAGTCTCCACCTTCATGCCACAATTCCAGCGGCAAGCCGACAAGCGATTTACCTACCCATTCCCGAGCGATATTGTTAGATGGTCCCATTGCGATTCCAGCGCGCGCATCGCGGAACAGTCTTTCGAATATTCCTTTCTTGTAGCCGTAACCGCCTGTGACATCGAGTGCTGCCTTCGTCGCTTTATTCGCAACCTCAGCGGCATGAATTTTGAATTCGACAAGCGGCATCAGCAGCTCCACCTGCGGACGTCCTTGCGCCTGCAAATCGTCCAGCTGCTTCGCCAGCGAAATTTGCCACGGCTTCAAGCTTTCGATCAGCACCTTCACCTCTGCAAGCTGCTGACGAATGATTTGATAATCTGCAAGCCGCTTGTTGAAATCCCGGTGAATCATATTTTTCACATATTGGACCGCCGCTTCGAGCGCCGCCTCTGCAACACCAAGCCATGTGGACCCTAGCCCGATCAAATAAACCGGCGACACGCCGCTCTCCAAAATTTCGCGGCCCTGCCCCTCGGTGCCGAGCTTATCCTTCGGCGCAACTCGAACGTTCTCATACGTAATCGGACCGCTATGATTGCCGCGCACACCAAGAGCATCCCATCTGCCAGGTGTAATGCCCGGAAGCTTCGAATCGACAATAAAAAAGCTGACGTCGGTCGGTGTCTGCGCCCCCGGTGAGCGCGTCTGGAACACGTAGAAATCCGCTTGCCCGGCGCTCGTCGTGAACGATTTTTCCGCATTCAGCAAGTAGTCCTCGCCATCACGCGAGGCCTCACTGAAGTTAAACCACCAGTGTCCGCCCGAAGCTTTCTCGCTAGTGGAATAGGTACCGATCAGCCCGGCGCGCACCGGCTTCAGCCAACGCTCCTTCTGATCCTCGTTGCCGTACAGAACGATCGTCTGAACGGCGCCGACGTGCATCACGTAGACAAGTGATGTCGATGGGCAGCCTTTGCCTACCTCTTCTGCAGCAATGGCGAACGCGACATGATCCAAGCCGCGGCCTCCGAAGCGCTCCGGGATGAGCACGCCGTTCCACCCGGTTTCGGCTAACACCTCTAAATTTTCTCTAGGAAACTTCCCTTCCCGATCTATAACCTCCGCCCGCGGCTTAATGTTATTGTCTACGATTTGGCGGATTTCAGCTCTTAGACTTTCATAGTCCAGCGTGGTGTTCACTTGGTTCACTTGTATACTCATCGATCTATCACTCCTTATACAATTAATTTGCTTATCATCCAATATGAACAAAGCGAATTAGGTTGCCGACGTGCCGAGCAGTCTCGCTTCTTTCTCTCTCACAAGCGGAATGACTTTCTCTCCGAATGCTTTAATGTCCTCATCATAATGAAGGAAGCCCGTCAGAATGAGGTCAACGCCTATTTTCTTCAGCTCGATGATTCGGTCCGCTACCTGCTCCGCTGTTCCAATCAATCCAGTCTTAAAGCCGTCATTGTACTGCACCAGATCGTCGAAATTCGAATTCGCCCACATGCCCTCCTGCTCCGGAGACGCTTTGCCAGCAAATTGTACTTGGCTGCGGAAGCCTTCGACCGCTTCCGGATCGGCATATGCGATAATGTCCCGAAGCACCTGACGCGCTTCCTCCTCCGTATCACGAACGATAACAAAAGCGTTGACACCGAAATTCAGCTTGCGGTTCTCAGCCGCTGCCAGCTTCGATACATCCTCAATCTGGGAACGGAATCCGTCGAGCGTATTGCCGTTCATGAAATACCAGTCCGACACTCGCGCTGCCATTTCGCGTGCAGCTGCAGAGTTACCTCCTTGGAACACCGGCGGAATAGTATGCGGCTTCGGCTTGTGCGGCGCTCCGTTGATACGGTAGAAATCGCCTCGGAAGCTTGTCTCCTCCTCCGTCCAAAGCTGCTTCAGCACTCGGATAAATTCCTCCGACCGCCGGTAACGCTCGTTATGGTCGAGCCACGGCTCACCCAGCCCGTGAAACTCGCCTTTGAACCAGCCGCTGACGATATTGATCGCCGCACGGCCATGACTGATTTGATCGAGCGTCGTAATGGCCTTCGCAATCGTTCCCGGATGCCACAATCCAGGCAGCACAGCCGCGATCAGCTTCAGCTTAGAAGTCACCGCCGCGAGCGCAGCTGCAAGCGTAATCGCCTCCAGTTGGTTCTCAGCGCCGTAACTTGCAATAAACCGCGTTTGGAGAAGAGCATAATCAAATCCGGCCTCCTCCGCCTGCTTGGCATAACGTGCGTTATCCTCGAATGACCAGCCGGTTTTTTGCGGAATTTTGGAAATAACCAAGCCGCCACTGACATTCGGTACCCAGTAAGCAAACTTTAACGTCACTGTGTTCACCTCTCCATGAGTTCAAGTTGTATATAGATAAGGGCAATGCCCTTGTCTATATAAAAGAAAAAACACCTGAACCTCTTGCTCGTTTCAGGTGCCTTTAGTTGACTAATCGGCAAATGATAAATTTCCAGCGCCTACTTCATTGGAGCATTTTCCAATTGAATTACTCGGCTTAATGTATATAATAGCAATTTGCCGTAATCTAGCAACAATCATTTTTTTCGAAAATGATGGTTAACAAACAAGACTTGGGAATTTGAGGTCGATTTAAGAAATAATCTACATTTTAACTGAAATTGAGGGGAGATGTAGAACCGTTGATAACGCTGGATTTTTGGAGAAATTCATCGGATGACTGCAATTTAGCTGTGTTGGATAACCAACAATTCTCCATTTATTGTTGAAGAAATGGATGTAAAAATTCGAAGGACAATCAAGGAACGTTAGTGCCGGATAGCTTGTTTCAGTATACAATGATAGTTATCACCTACAGAAATGAGAGGAAGACATCATGACCATTCAAATGCTGTATTACGAGACCCTGACAGAGCCCAACGGGTTAGAAGGTGTCTGGAGCTTACTCTGTCGTTATGACACCGACTTTATACCACCGCTTTCATCCCGTGAGAATACGTATCAAACGAATCTATCCGCACTGCCGTCCCAGAAGCAACAGCCGAAGCAATATTTTGAAACGTTAAAGGAGCAATCTTTCATACTGGCGTTAGATGGAGAAGTCGTTGTTGGATTCGTATCGTTCCGGCCACATTATCTCTCACAGGATATTGATGACGGGCTCCCAACATTATATGTGACGACGATTATTGTGGAAGAAACCTATCGTGGACAAGGAATCACGACACGCTTTTATGCGGAGCTAGCGAAAATTGCAAACCATTATAATCAGCCAATCATGACGCGAACCTGGTCTACGAATGATAAGCATATTCGAGTATTACATAAGATTGGGATGGAGGAAATCAAACGAATTCAGAATGGCCGAGGCCTTGGTCTGGATACGGTTTATTATCGACAACGTATGACGGAGGAATCGGCACGCTCATGAACAGCAAACGCTCCCTGTGGAATAAGCTGCAAGCTTACAAGCTTCACAACAATGTTTATGCAGTGTTAATGCTTGGGATAAGCGTAGTTGGTTGTTTTGTGATCTACGTATCCCCATTGCAGGAGATCCGTTTAGTGCCGGAGCTGTCGCTGGCCATCGCGACATCACTGCTAGCATCGATCTTCTCTATTATCGCTGACATTTATGTGAAATATAAAAGTCATGAGAACGATATGCTGCTGGAAGGCATCCACGAGTTCGGCATTAGCGATCTTCATTTCAACAAGAAGCAGCTGCTGGAGCAGCTGTTAAATTCGTGTGACAAGGAAGTCTGGATGTCCGGTTACCGGTTAATTATGACAAGCAACATCACCGCGAGCTTGCCGCGGCCTATTCATCAAGGGGCAAAAATAAAAATATTAATATCCCCTCCCTGGCTGGAAGGCTTCAAATTAGTTTATGGAGAAAATGATCGTGTCATCGACAATTACTGTAAAGTGTTCAACGCCATCTCGAAAGCGTGTATAGAAGCAGAGCTGTCGATCGAACAGGTTTGCGAGGTACGATTTACGAAGAAGCCGTTGTTCAGCGACACGTATAAGGTAGATTCCCATATTGTCACAGGGCCGTTCATGCATAATCGCGATGAAGACAATCATCGAATTACGGCTAACGACTTCTTCACCTACAACTTAATCAAACAAAGCCGATTGTATGAACTCGTTGAGAAGGAGTACTTAACGCTCTGGGAGGAGGCGGACTGCATTCTCGAATGGGATCGTTATCTGCCTGCCGCCGAGCAAATTCGGATAAACGATCTACGAGAAAGAGAAAAAATGGAGCTGCTTGCAAATAGCTGCAGTCCGCTGACCGAGCCGGAAGATTCGATCGACTAGAACCTCGAATAGATTCCCATTAATCTCGCTGCAGTCCGTCTCCAGCTGAAACGATTCAAGGCGTCCACTCTGGCACGCCTTGATAAGAGTCGGCGTAGCTTCGAATTTAGCGCGAGCTTGACGATTGGGGCAGCAAATGCAGAGGGCACATGGTATCTTTCAACAAGCAGACCATTTCTTCCATGCTGGACGATTTCAGGGATGCCGCCGTTCCTGGAAGCAATAACAGGCAGACCGCTTGCCATCGCTTCTACGTTGACCAATCCGAACGCTTCATGCTTTTGAGAGGGACATACGAAGCAGTCACCTGTTCGATAGAATGCCGGCATCCTCTTGCGAGATAAATTGCCCGTAAAAGTTACAGGGATGTTCAAAGCGTGTGCCATCCGCTTCAAATAAGCTGTATAGGCTGTCTTCCTTGTACCTCCAGCTACCGACAAGCTAATGAAGGGAGCAGACCTTCGGGCTATTCGAACCGCTTTAAGCAGCGTAGGCACTCCCTTTCTAGGTATAAGCCGCCCTGCAAAGAGGACGCGAAACCGATTAGAATTCGGCTTTATTCCAGGCCGAAATTTGTCCGTATCCACACCAAGATGGACGAATTTTATTTTATTGCTGTGAGCGGGAAAACGATTCTTCAAAGACTTTTGAAGCGATTTACTGTTACCAATTATTATGTCGACATGCTTCAAATCCTCCTTCGCGGTCTTAGTTGTCGTCATAGGGCTGGATACAAAAGTTAAGGAATGTAAGAAGATCGAGATCGGTGTATTCGGGAATGCTTGTCGAACGGCACGGGCGAATCGGGGGCGGTTATCTATTTGTATGAGATCATACGACCTTCCCTTTACCGCACGAAGCGCATTTGCTAAATAAACCCGCTTCGAGCCGCCGGGAACACGGAGAATGGTCAAATTGTTCATGGCCGATTTATGAGGCAGATGATTCCGCAGTACACTGACGATCGTAATCTGATGCTCGTTCGAAGCATGTTTGGCAATTTGATAAATACAATTCTCAACAGATCCGCTTACTGAAGGAGGGACAGCGATTTGCTCCGGAGCTATAATTAGCAGCTTCATTTCATTCCATGCTCCCCTTCAAATAATATCAAGTGGTACTCCAAACTATTCAATTTTGAACTATTGTTGCTAGGCAACGAGAAAAAAGCATTCCTCCCGCTGAAATAAAGTCTTTCCGCAGGATGGAATGCTTCATAGCTGTCCCTTATTGCTTCTATTGCTTCGCTCGGTGCTTCGCCGTAAATACTTCAAAGAATGGCGTTGTGTCGCGGTCTGCCATCGTAGATTTGGCTCCTTTCGTCCAGCCGATCTCCTCCCGCCAGCTGCCAAGGAGACCAGAACAGACAAGCTCCGCTTCATCTGCCGCAACCCGCTGCTCCGCATGCGGGTCTACATACAAGGCATCAACCGGGCAATACGCTTCGCACATGAAGCAGGTCTGGCAATCGTCCTGACGAGCAATTACCGCCAGCTCTCCTTCCATGTCGAGCACGTTAGTCGGGCAAACCTTCACGCATAAGCCGCAGCCAATGCATCGCTCCGCACTCACCAGTTCGATCATTACGCATGCACTCCTTTCAACGCCGCTTTCAATTCGTTGGCATGCGGTACAGCCTCGGTTCCTATATGAACGTTCCGAACACCGGATACAATCAGCCGGTGAGTCTGCTCAGGGTCTAGCTGCGGATATTCGGCCAGCGTATGAAGCCCCCGTGTTTCTTGACGGGCGAGCGCCGCCGTATAGATCCATCTGGCAACAGACAGCATTCCCGCCGTCTCCCGGCTTCCGACAATTCCTTGAACCGTTGCCTCAGGCCGCCCGGACACTTCAGGCAGCAGTGCATGCAGCCGATCGAGCGACTGACGAATGACCGGTTCGCTGCGGACAAAATTTATAGGCAGCGGCAGCACTTCCCGCTGAATCGCCTGATTGATATCCTGCGATACGATTGCTTTACCGTTCTCCGCTCCGTCTTCCGTCCCGAACGTTCCAGCTGGCTTCAGCTCTCGGCTTGCAGCGTCCCGACCACTGCTCAAGGCGTAACGGGCTGCGCCTTCGCCGGCCCATGTGCCACTGCAGATAGCCCAGGATGCGTTGTAAGCCCCGCCACCAGAAACTGCTCCGGTCACCTTCTCTCTTGTAGCCGCATCGCCAGCTGCATACAGTCCTGCAACCGTCGTACTGCAATCATCACCTGTAAGCCGCAGTCCGCCCGTTCCCCTCATCGTACCTTCATAGCGCAAAGTCAATTCGAAGAGGTCTGTAAAGGCATTGATGCCGGCCCGCTCAAGCGGCATGAAGAAGATCGGGTGCGCATTGCGCAAAAAGCTTTGTTTCTCCTCGGTATCAGCAAGGTCAAGTCTGGCAAATACTTTCCCTTTCATCAATAAGTTAGGCAGACTGCCAAACGTGCGGTCTCCTGAATGCAGCTTGTTGCCATGTTCATCATACAAGCTAGCCCATGCCAGCATTCTGCCCCTTGTCACACTGCCGAACGCCGCGCTTGGTGCGTATTGGCGGCTGAATTCCATACCCGACAGCTCTGCGCCGACTTCGGCCGACATCAATAAGCCTTCACCCGTTAGGACATTGCAGCCAAGACCTTTGCTCAGAAATGCGCAGCCTCCTGTGGCGATTACTACGGCGTTCGCCTTCACTTCCCAACGTTTGCCGTTAAGCCGATTTATGCCTCTAGCGCCGCCAACGCCGTATTCGTCCTGCAATAGCTCAAGTGCCGGCGATTGGTCGAAAATTTTGACGCCAGCCTTGCGCAATGCCTTTCTCATCAATGCCATATACTGCGGCCCATGCAAATGGGTGCGAAGCGGAGTACCGTCCGCATCCTTCGGAAACGGGTAACCCCACTGCTCAACGAGCTCCAGATTATGCTCTACCTGATCCAAGACCCGATGAATCCACCGGATTTCCGGCAAGTATCCGCCAGCCTTTAATCTTGACTGTGCCGCTTCGTCCCGCAGCTTGGCAACGGGCGGTACGACCAGCAAAGTCGTGCCGCCCGGAGCAGTCGCTCCGCTAGTGCCCAAATAACCTTTATCCGCCACAATGACCTTCGCGCCCTGCTTGGCGGCGCTCCATGCTGCCCATGCTCCTGCCGGCCCGCCGCCAAGCACAAGCACATCGGCTGTTGCCGAGATCTGTTGCTCTGTCTTCATCCGCCTTTGCTCCCTTCTAGTGGTCGTGTGTGCTATCTCCTATTCTCTGAAAGGAAAAGGCACCGGACAGGAATGCCCGTAGTGCCTTGTTGAAGTCAAGCACGTCCTAGCTTTTCATACAGAAAGCTACTCGTTATTCGCTTTTAGCCAACCAGTCTTCGATTTCAAAATCATTTTTGGCCAAGCCTTCCTCAACGAGAAAATCCTTCGTCCCCTTAATCCGCGCGAGCCCTGCTTCTGTGAACGGCTCCTCTTCGTTATGGCTGATCGGGCTTACCTTCTTCGCCAGGTCGACCGTCGTCTTGTTCAAATCTGCAATGAATTGATAATATTCGTCCTCATGCTGCTTCAGATCAGCAAGTGCCTTCTTCCTTGCTTCGTTCCACACCTTTGGAAAGTCTGGGAACTTCGCTAGAAAGCTCTCGGAGACAACCGTAGCGCCTGTACCAAGCAAATCTGGATGTTGAGACGATTCGTCAATCAACGTATATCCTTCGCTCAGCAGCTTCTGCGCTGTATATCCGGTATTGCCCATCGCATCCACATCACCGCGCGCCAGCGCTGCCTGACCGTCAGGAATAAGCATGTGCACGAACTTATAGTCCGTAATGCCGGCCTCCTTCAGCAGCCCTGCAATATAGCGGTGCATGAAGGAGCCCTTTTGGATTGCGATCGTTTTACCTTTCAACTCCTCAATCGTTGTCGGACCATTAGGAGCCGAAATCAAATAACCGACTGACGAAATACTATTTTGGTTCACAAGCTTCGTCTTGGCACCGGATGCACGGGCAATAATAGCAGGTGTATCGCCAAGGCCGCCAACATCGAGCCGACCGCTGATCAGCGATTCCGTCTGGTCGGGACCGTTCGGAAACCCGGTCACCTTCACTTCGTTAATTCCATATTTTTTTAATTCCTCTTGAATAATTCCTTTATAGAGACCCCAGCCCTCTGCGCCGCCCGGCAAATTCAATTCGTTGCTTCCGATATAGCCGTAGTTCAGTACAGACGGCACGCTGCTCTTCATACCAGATGCTCCGTCGGATGCGCCTGACGATTCTTTATCGTTCGAGCCGCAGGCAGCGAGCACAGACGTCAGCGCGATAAGCAACGTCAGCACACCAAGCAGTTTAACCTTTACGTTCATTTTCTTTTTCTCGCTCTGTTGATTTGTCATTGATCATGTACCCCTCTCATAAGTTGCAAAGATGCAAAAAAAGTATTTTATTCTTAACCCTTAAAACCGTCCCGCCAGCTTAACCAACGCGCCTCCAAAGCTTTCATCCCAGAATCGATCAGCTTACCGACAACGGCAAAGATGATAATACCGGCAAAAATAACGGTCGTTTCTGAGTTCTGCTTCGCCTCGTTAATGAGAAAACCGACGCCTGACGTAGAACCGATAAGCTCCGCGACTACTAGGCCGATCCAGGATACGGCAAGCGACAGGCGCACGCCGATCAGAATATCCGGGAGAGCGGCAGGCAGTACGAGCCGCAGCAGCCGTTTCAAAGGACTGAAACCTAGTACTCTCGCTACCTCGAACAGCTTATTCTCCACATTGCGAATGCCGAGAAACGTATTGATATACAACGGAAAGAAAGAGCCGCTTACAATAATGACAATCTTCGACGTTTCTCCAAACCCAAACCACAATATGATGAGCGGCGCGATGGCCAAATGCGGTACCAGCCGCAGCACTTGAATGCTCGGATCAAGCAAATACTGCGCTTTTCGGAGTAGGCCTGTAACAAAGCCGAATAGAAGCCCTGCTGCTCCACCGATTAGAAATCCAAGCCCCGCTCGCTTGATGCTGACCAACAAATGATGGAGCAGCTGCCCCTCTGTAGCGAGCGTTATGAATGAGCTTAGAATCGCCAGCGGCGACGGCATAAACATAGGCGACAGCCACCCGGCATAAGAAGCCACCTGCCAAGCAGCTAGCAGCACGATAGGAATAATGGCTCCTGCAGCGAAATCCTTTATCAAAGCTGTGGACAATCCCGAAAGCCCCTTAGCTTTCACTTTACCTGCCGGCTTGGAGAGGATTGCACCTGTCTCGCCAGCCTCCACTGGCTCCCGCTTCACATGCGGCTGGACGACTGTTTCCAAGGAATTGCTCATTGAAGTAACCTCCTCTCCTGTTTATCCGCTGTAGCGGTCTTTCCAACGGAGCATCCTTCGCTCAACCAGTGACAGCAAGGAATCCGTCAAAAGGCCCAGTATCGCAAATAAGAAAATGCCTACAAACACGACCGGCGTATCCGCAAATTGCCGCGCATCCGAAATCATATAACCGATCCCGGAGGTGGAAGCGATAAGCTCCGCGACAACCAGGCCTAGCCACGACAATCCGATAGACAGCCTTGCGCCCAGCATAATATTAGGTAGTGCTGCTGGTATAATAAGCCGGACAACCTGTTTGAACCGGCTGTAGCCAAGCACACGGGTAACCTCGAACAGCTTGTTATCTACATTGCGGATGCCGAGAAACGTATTAATATAGAGCGGAAAAAATGCGCCTTTCGCAATAATCAGTACCTTAGATTCTTCTCCGATGCCAAACCATAGAATAAATAATGGAACAATGGCCAGACTGGGAATCATCCGAATCATTTGAATGGTAGGGTCCAGCAGCTTCTCGGTCCGTTTAAACAACCCGACAATGATGCCGAACAACAATCCGAGCGAGCCTCCTAGCAGATAGCCCGATAAAGCGCGCCCTGTACTAACTCGAATGTTGTCCCATAACACGCCTGATGCCGCCAGATCGATTCCCGCTTGGGCTATCGTGTACGGAGTCGGGAACAGCATCTCCGATATGAGTCCGTAATGACCAAGAACCTGCCACAAAGCTAGAAACGTAACTGGCACAACTAGCGCCAATCCGGCAAGTGTCGCTTTCCCAGGAGCTTTGCCGCGCACGGCAGCCGAATTACTCATTGTCTATCACCGCTTTCGTCTGTTCAATGTAAAGGCCGCAGCTAACAAAAAAAGACAAACGGAGGCACTCACGATTAGAACCGATGAGATTGCCTCCGTTTGTACGGTAGACTGTATATTTAATTCCTTTGTATTCCTATTAAATAACTGTGTTATAAAGCAGTAAGAATCTATTATTTTGTCAATAAATAAAGATTAGATCCCTAAGCCGTCCGTGTAGGTCATCTCCTCCACCTGCTCGAACTGACTCAGCACTCGCAGCCGCAGCTCTTGGAACGCCGATGTCGTCTTCTTACGCGGGTATGGCAATTTAACGGGTACAACGGCACTTATTTCGCCTGGACGCGGCTTGAGAATTACGACACGGTTAGCCAAATATACCGCTTCGTCGATGTCATGGGTAACAAAGATCATCGTCGTCTTATTCGTCCGCCAAATCTCCAGCAGCGCCTCCTGCATATGTGCTCTCGTGAATGCATCCAAAGCGCCGAACGGTTCATCTAACAGCAGCACCTTCGGTTGTCGCAGCAGCGCTCTTGCTATTGCAACACGTTGCGCCATCCCTCCGGACAACTCTCGCGGATAAGATTTCTCGAAGCCCTTCAGCTTGACCAGTTCAATTAACTCGTCTACCTTGCGGCGCACTTCTTTATCGCCAAGCGACAGGTCGGAAGCAATATTTTTTTCCACGGTCAGCCACGGAAACAACCGATGCTCCTGAAAAATAAACCCCTTATCAATGCCCGGTCCTTTGATTTCGTTTCCGGCAAGCCGGACTGTACCTGAGTAATTCGTATCCAATCCTGCAATAATGCGAAGCAGCGTGCTCTTGCCGCAGCCGCTTGGACCGATCACCGTTATAAATTCACCTTCCGCGATGTCCAGATTGACATCATGAAGGGCCTGCACAACGCCTTTACCTGATTCAAACCGTTTATTCAGCCCGCTAATTTCTAGCAGCGTTGCCCCCATTCTCTCGTCCTCCAATCGCTGTCTGTATACAAAGAGTCAAAACCAACCATATTTACGGTAATGCTTCGCTTCTGTTATGTACAGTCAGCATGGCACTAAAAAAAGAGGGTAATTGCATAGTGCGTGACGCTTCTTTAATTCACACTTGTCCAATAGGAATTATTGTTTATAAATTAACACGAATCTATAATGCTGTCAATGACTGAATTCATAAAAAATGAATCAATCAGCGTAATTTAAAGTACTCTTGGATTGTTTTATATATCAAATTATGCTATATGTAACCAGAAGAGCACACCTTGAAGCCTATTAAGCTATCGATTCAACAGGCTGCTTTCATTGGAGGGAGAGAATGAGAAGGAATACAACAGCCATATTATTAATTCTACTATTCTTTATTGAACTGTTGGCTTTACATCTAGTAAATGGCTATTTGTATAACGGAGTAATAAAAATTTGGTTGTTCGATCTTATAATGATTCCGCTATTACTTGGGGTTGGGTTTATTAAGCGATTTGATAAACGTAAAACTACAGGCTTTGTTACGCTATTCGTTATAACTCTAATTTTATTTATCATGATTTTGCCATCTATAACTTATGAGAATGGAAAGGCTATAGTTCAGAAGGAAATGAACCGCGAAGCAGAAGCGGCAGCTTTTATTTCTACGGACTACCGTCTCATCCCGACGGCGTCTTCTAAATCTTGGTTTATTAAGGATTATTACTATCATTATGAAGTTGAAGCTTCTGGTGAACGATTGTTTTATGTCGTAAGCCCAGTTAACGGATCCTCATTCCAGCTGGAAGAAGACTTTTTTAGATATGACCGCTAACCCTTATGATAGCAAAGTAGAACCATCTGCTAATCGCCCAGTGGAAAAGGCCGGGATCACCGGCCTCTTCGCATTCGCAGCAAAAGTTATATCTCTCGAATAAATTCACCGCAAGATTCTCTGAAAATAAACGGCGTCTCGAACACGATCGCTTTCGCCTTGGTCGAGGGATCCAGAACTCGTCCCATTGCCAAGCGAATACATGCTGCGGCCATCTCCTCAACGGGAAGCTTAACCGTCGAAAGGGATGGAACGCTATATTTCTCTGCATCATGATCGCCGTAAGTCAAAATCTCCATCTCGTCCGGAATTTTGATATTGGCGCGATTAAACACGGGAAGCGCAGCGACAGCCATCGTTCCAAGCGGGAAGAACATCGCTGTCGGCAATTCTCCCCCTCCATCGACAATCTTCCTGGCCGCTGAATACCCGCCCTCCATCGTCATCGGCGCCGCTTGAATATGCCGTTCCTCCAGCTCGAGTCCATATCTTGCGCATGATTCAACGAATCCCTTAAAGCGCAAATTGTTCTCCGACCGCACCAGATGGTCTGGCACAATTGTGCCGACCTTCCTATGACCGCGCATTGCAAACAATTCAGCCGTTTTGCGGCCGATTTCGTAAGTATCGACATGGACACAGCTGTAGATGCTGCTGTAGCGATTAAACAATACAGCCGGTACGCTGAGAGGATGAGCTTCGAAAAAACGTTGATCCTCCGCGGATATCCCCGTTAGAATGACGCCATGGTACATTCCGCTATCGCATATTTCTTTTATTCTATGAATATTGTTTCTCTTGAACGGCTGGATTGTCATTTCGAATTCATACTCTTGCTCCAGAATCGGACTCTGGGCTCCCATAAAGAAACGGCCTAACAAGTCGGAGGAAAGGTCGGATGGCCAGAATGTAGCAATGATCGGAAGGCTTTGAACACCGGATTGTCTTAACCGTCTTGCCGACATATTAGGCACATAACCGAATCCTTGAGCGGCTTCGAGAATCCGCTGCTGCGTTTTTTTCGAGATCCGCATTTCGTCTCCTCGGCCGTTCAGCACAACGGAAACCGTCCCTACGGAAAGCTTCGTTTTCTCGGCAATTTCTTTAATCGTAGACATCCTGTCCGTACCCCCATTCGTGATACTCCATTAATACGGAAAAGTAACGGCAATGTCAATCCTATTCCCCCTAACCATTAGCTTGATAATCTGGGCATTATTTAGAAAGAACGTTTTAGCAAATCTCACCCATCAACTTTATCTATTGACATTTTTACCTAGTAACGATACGATTCACGCGTAAGCTTCTATTTGCTAAAACGAAATTGCAAATTCTTCATGAAAGGCTGTGATCGAATTAGGACACGAGCGACTCGGCATGGCGGAAATACGTACTCGCAATATACAATAAAGGAGGAGATTGTATTGATTAAGGGAAAGAATCGATTGTTTCAGCCCATTATAATGCTCTTAACGATTGTATCGTTGATACTCGCAGGTTTCTCCGGCCCAGAGCCCGGCGTTTCTGCAGCTGCCGCTAAAGACAAGCCAGCCTTTAAACAGAATGGCTCCATCGTATTGTCAGTTGGCGCGACCTATAAGCTAGAGATCGTCAACAAGCCTTCCGGTGCAAGCTATAGCTGGAGCAGCGACAAAAAAGCAGTGGCAGCGGTTGATCAGAACGGACTCGTTAAAGCTGCTTCAGCCGGCAATGCTAACATCACCTGCAAAATATCAGTTAACAATAAAACAACAGCTCTCACAGCGAAGGTCATCGTCAAGGAGGCAAATATGAATCCATCAGCGGAACCAGCCAAAGTCCCTGTCGATAAGAACGGTTTCGATTCAAACGGAAGAATGGTTGCATATTTCGGATCGCCTGTTATAGACGGCAATACAGATCCAATATGGAATAAAGCGCAAGCGGTTTCACCTTTACATGTATCAAGCAATATCGACACTTCCGCAACGTTCAAAGCATTGTGGGATGACCGTGCGCTGTACATTCTTGCAGAGGTCAAGGATTCGGACCTGTCTGTACAATCCGGAACTCCGTACATGCAGGATTCCGTAGAAGTATTTCTTGATGAGAACAACAACAAAACGCAGGAATACGGCCCCGATGATTTGCATTTCCGCGTCAATTACGAGAATCTGCTGACCGTGGACAACGGAACTGCCGAACGATATTACACCGCTGCAAGAAGAACGAAAGACGGCTATATCATCGAAGCAAGAATCGCTTTGAACACGAAGCCGGATAACGGAAAGGTGCTTGGCATCGAGCTGCAGGTGAACGCCGCACAAGGAACGGAGCGGATCGGGACCATTAACGTATTCGATTCGACCGGCACCGCCTGGAACGATACGACGAAGTTCGGCGAAGTACTGCTTACGGGCAAGAAGAAGGGCGATGTCAGTGGGCTGAACAGCTATGATCTCATCAATTTGATTAAGAGTACGCTGAAGCTTGACCTCAAGCTATACAAAAATGCCAATATCGTTACGGACGCGATTGCAAGCGCTTTCGCCGAAAATATTGTTACGGACCACAAGGTTACTCAAGAGCAAATCGATAAACAATATGCCGCCATCAAGGACGCGATCAGCAAGCTGGAGATGACCGAAGAAGCAGCGAATGAGAAATATTTCAAGCCAGTTCCAGATGAATATCGCGTAGAAAGCAGCAAGCCAGGAACAATTGAAACGTTAACGTATCAAGCCGATAACTTAACCGGTGGACTGGATGACAAGAAGCTGCATGTATATCTTCCATATGGATATGACCCGTCCAATTCTAATCAGAAGTATAATGTCCTTTATTTGATGCATGGCGGGGGCGAGAACGAGGATCTCCTCTTCGGGGGACCTGGTCAGAGCAGAGAGCTTAAAAAAATATTGGACAATATGATCGCTAACGGCGACATTGAGCCGCTCATTGTGGTAACCCCTACGTTCTACGGCGGCAAGGATGATGTAGCTCTTTTCCATGAGGAGCTTATCAATAAGGTTGTTCCTCTTGTAGAAACTAAATACAATACCTATGCCCAATCCGGAAGCTTGAGCGACTTGAAAGCATCAAGGGCGCATCGGGCATTCGGCGGGTTCTCGATGGGCTCCGTCACGACGTGGTATACGTTTATTCATGCTCTCGACTATTTCAAGTACTATATGCCGTTAAGCGGTGACAGTTGGATTCTTGAGCAGAGAGGCGGAGGCCTCCAGCCGAAGGAAACAGCGGAGTACCTTGCCAACGTAGTGAAGAAATCCGGGTATAAGCCGCAGGATTACTATATTTTCAGCGCTACAGGCACCCAGGATATTGCTTATCCGAACTTGAAGCCTCAGATCGACGCGATGAAGCAGTTAACCGATGTCTTTATTTATTCGTCGGATACGAAGAAAGGGAACTTCTACTTTATCGCAGCCGATGGCGGTACGCATGCTTGGAACTGGCAGAACCAATATATTTACGACATCCTGCCGGATTTATTTCGTGGCTAAGAGCTTCTAACCGCTGCCGTTCCTGACAGATCATAATGGCCGAGGAGCGAATTAACGCTCTCGGCCATTTTTAAGGTATTCATTGCTTCTTAAGCTCAATATGCTGCTGCTTCTCATACAAGCTGCGATACGGACCTTGATGACGGACTAAGCTCGCATGGTTTCCTTTGAAAGGAATAGAGAATCCTTCATTTAATAGGATGATTATGTTATATCCCCACCATTTTCAGGAGTGATTCTTAAATGAACGAGCTAACGATAAAGATTTGCACGGACGAGGATTTGCACTTCCTTGCCACGCTTAATAAGCAGCTTATTGAAGATGAACAGCATGATAATAAAATGGACATCGAACAACTAAGAGAAAGAATGAAAGCTTTTATCCATACGGACTATACAGCATATCAATTTATAGAAAATGGTCAAGTCGTTGGCTATGCTCTAATAAACCATACAAAGCAGCCCTTGTATTTAAGACAATTTTTTATATGTCGCAATTATGAAGAAACGGATATGGCAGAAAATCATTTATAAAGCTGCTCGAAACATTGGGCACGAAACATATAGATATCGAGGTCATGTATTGGAACCAAGCTGGGTATTCGTTTTGGAAATCACTCGGATTTAAAGAAAGAAGCATTTATATGAGATTGGAAGAATGAATAACGTAACCGGAATTTCATAAATCGATACCTACAAACCTAAAGGGTATAGGAGGCCCCATCAGCATCATAGAAAACTTCCTTCCAATGTCGAACCATGCGGGTTCCCCATTGGACGTTCGACTCCAGATACATTGGCAGCACGCCTAGAGCCTGCTTAACGGCATACGCCGGCAGATTAATCCCCGCTGCTGTACAATGTACGATCGTCCCCTGCATTCTAGGGTTAATCTCAACAATTTTCGGCTGGTAAGCTCGGTCTCTTCGGATCTGTATCCCAATATTTCCGTGTAACCCCAGACTCTCTACTACTTGAGCAGCATAGTCGATAATGTCTTGATCTTGACGAATAAGCCCTTTGGTCGAAATCCCGCCTGCAGTTGCTTCCCGCAGTCGAGGGACAGCAATCATCACTTTCCCATTGTCCGCTAACACATCTACGCTGTATTCCTCGTAAGGCAAATATTCCATCACCAGCACTTCCGGAAAGTCCTCTCTGCCTTGAATAATGCGAAGCAGCTCGGAATGGCTAACATAAACCGATGTTGGCTTGTGCTGAAACAACAGCTCGAAGCGGTCTACACGGTTGTCCACAATGTGGAAGCCACGGCTTCCATCCGAAATCGTTGGCTTAAAACAGACCGGCTGTTCCGGATACCCGAGTGCTTTTAACGCTTGTGTAAACTGCTGGGCAGAGGATGTGATCTGGAACGAAGGAACTGCAATCCCCAGCTTGTTCAGCTCAGTATATAGTAGACCTTTATTTATGACCGTTCGTAACTGAGAGGCAGGCGACAGATTCATTCTCGTCCCCAACCGGCTGAATACTTCTCGATGCTCCGAAAGCTTCACTAATTCGCCCGTAACGAGCGATAGCAGTACGTCAATTCGCTCTTTCCTGCAAAGCTCTTCGATGAAGGGAATGAACGCTTCCTCTGACGCTCTCGGACCTACATAATGCTGATCCGTCATATGGAATCCGGCCGAAAGCGGATTGCAGTCGACGCCAACAATAAAGCAATAATATTCTTCACTCTTTTTCAGCGATTGAATGACACCTGGAGCCGCAGGAGATCCGGCACCCGTTAGGAGAATACGGACGATTGGCTTCATCTCTCACACACCTACTCGCTTTATTACTAATATAGTCGTGGCCGGCATCGGCTGTCTCGGACGAGCACCTACCGATGCATAAATAGGTTCGAGCATAGGAATCGCTTCATTACCAGCCATAGACTATAACATGTTGACTCGGCGCGTCTATGTTATAAAGACGATAATTTCACCAGATGAAACTAAAATCTTTAAATATCAGATCATCATTGACCGATAAGGGGGGATAACTTGAACATCAAGCCAGCCGAGACCACATCGTCCAAATTTAAAGTCATTCACGCATCTGCTGCAGCACCTGGCGTTACCGTAATTACGAGCACCAACAAACCGCATTTCTTGAAGCATATGTTCGATAATTACCGCAGACAGGTGTGGCCGAATAAGGAATGGATCATTGTATTGAATACAGATAAAGCACCTCTCAAACGGTATCAAGCAATGGCCTCCAGGTTTAAAAATATTCGCGTGTTTCAGCATCCCGGCAGTCGGTCATTAGGACAGTGCTTAAATTTTGCTTCCGCACGAGCCAAGCATCCCTATATCGCCAGGATGGACGATGACGAATATTATGCACCATATTATTTGACCAGCATTATGCGTGCTTTCCGAGAATCTAAAGCAGCCATCGTCGGCAAACGTGCTTATTTCATCTACCTAAACGGTAGCAAGCTGCTGCTGCAGCGCTTTTATGCAGAGCAGCGTTATGTCCCTGTATTGGCCGGCGGAACGATATCATATAAGAAAAGCGTGTGGAGGAAAGTGAAATTCGCGAACCTATCGCTTGGGGAGGATGTGAGGTTTTGCAGGGACTGCCGACGGCTTGGCTTCAAGCTTTACGCAGGGGACAAATATAATTTCTGCGCATTGAGACGGAAGCAGTACAATACGCACACCTGGAAAGTGAGCGATCGGGAATTTATAAAGCACCCGTTCACGCGCATTGTACGGAGAAACTGTACTCACTATGAGCCTATTGTCAATCGCTCATTGAACCCCATGAAATAAGAACGAATGGGTAATCCAACAAGCTGAGGTGAATATGCTGATCCTTGAGCCGACGAGTACGCTCGAAGGTTATCTTTTTGATTCCTGAACTGGCTAGCGACCAAATTGATAACGAATGGGGTGCTGCATAAGAATCCGTTCCTTCTATTTCATAAAGTATGTCATATAGATTCATAGAATAAGAAGAAGGTGTCATTAAGAATGGGCATTGTTCACTACAGCTTGCAGCGTGTATTAATATTAGCCCCGCATGCGGATGATGAGACAATCGGCTGCGCTGGTGTCATCCAAAAATATGTTCATCAAGGCAGCTCGGTTCGAGTCATTATCTCCTCTTTAACATTAAGCGACTCGATACGGTACAGTAAGGAGGACAGCGGCTATGGAACCTATAGTGGAAGAACGAGAATATTAGAATTACAAGAAGCAATGAGTCTGCTCGGCGTAGAGGACTACCACATTCTGTATCCAGACCGTTCCGGCAAACAGCTGTACGATGGAAAGCTCGATCTGCTTCCACGAGCCGAGCTGGTTGCCAATATCGAACGCCATATCGAGCAGTTCCGTCCAACGGTGATATACATTCCATCCATCACCAAGCACCAAGACCACGAGGCGCTTCATCGAGCAGCAATAGCGGCGGCCCGCCCATACTTCTGGAATGGCTCTATCTTGGTCTATGAGACTGACGGTGAGCTATCCTTTCAGCCGAATCTATTTATATCGCTTACGAAGGAGGAAATGGAGCTCAAAATGAAAGCATTGGAGGCTTATCAAACTCAGCTTGGATCGATACGCCATCCTGTTCATCCGGAAAGCCTCTATCATAAAGCCAAATTCCGTGGCAATCAAATATACGAGGAATACGCGGAAGCATTTGAAGTCATTCGAATACAGGGGTAAGGTCAGGTTCAATGATAGGTTATCTCAATAAATTCGTGGAGCTTAGAGAGGAGATTATGATGACAAGGAATGCCGGCCCTTTAGTTGGCGTCTCCGTTATTACTTGCACGAATCGGCCGCTGTTCTTCAACCAATTAATCAACAATTTCCGAAGACAACGCTACCGCGCCAAAGAGCTGATCATCGTTCTGAATAAGGACAGCATGAGCTTGGCAGCTTACCGTCGGAGGGCACTACCTTTCTCAAATGTCAGAGTCTATAAAATTCCAGAAAAAATTTCTTTGGGCAGCTGTTTGAACTACGGGATCGGAAAAGCTAAGTATTCCATTATCGCCAAGTTTGATGATGATGACTATTATTCTCCTAACTATCTGAACGAGCAGGTAGATGCGCTTCATCGTACAAAGGCTGGAATCGTTGGAAAAGGAGCTCATTTGAAATATTTCGAAGGCAAACGCCTTCTCGTCATGATCTCCCCCTCCCAGCATAATAAATTCGTCAATAGTGTGGCCGGGGGAACATTGCTGTTCACGAAACGATTGCATCTACGGATACGTTTTGCTTCACGAACGCTCGGAGAAGATACCAACTTTATTCGCAGGACGCGTGCTAACGGGTATAAGGTGTACGCTACTTCTCCTTACAATTTCGTAGGCATTCGAAGAAGAAATAAACAGAGCCATACATGGAAATTAAGCGACAAAGCGGTGATGAGAGGAAGTTTATTAGTTGCAAAAACAACGAATTATCGCATATGGGCGGACCGACGGGTGAAATGACAATCACTCCATAGGTATCGCTATTTCTTTGGTTAGCTCCTAGCGGAAACTTGTTATAGAATAATTAGGAAGAGGCTTATGAAGAATCATTGTATCCTGCACTTCCTGATCATCCGACCTCGATCGAAACGGCTGTTATTGATCGAACGGTATCAAGCGGTGAAAAGCTTCCTTGGTGCGATGGGATAGAAATCATTCATACACCCGGCCATTTGCCAGGACATATCTCCTTGTACTTGCCTTCTAGCAAGACGCTTATTGCAGGTGATGCCTTAGTCATTGAGGATGGGAAGCACAACATCGCGAATCCGCAGCATACACTTGACCTGGAAGAAGCCATAACCTCTGTAGAGAAACTGCTTGAATATGATATCAAGCAGCTCATATGCTACCATGGGGGGTGTTTCAGGGAGATATTCAGGAGACACTGCAGCATCTCATTCATAGATATAAAGCTTAATAACCAAAACGAACAAAAGGTTGTGCAGAAAACAGCATCATTGTTTTCCGCACAACTTTTCTTGGGGCTTATTGAGCAGTCCCAGACATATTCAATGACCAAAATTATTTGGCTATATTCTTTCAAGGCTTAAAAGGCGCACTCATCAGTCGTATTCGTCAATTCTGACCATCTTGCGGATAATAACTTCGCATAGTCCAAAGAAGACAATCCATAATGCCCCAATGCATACCCGTCGTTCACCTCAATTAACAATGTCTCCCCTTTATCGGTTACGCCTATATCTACAGCATATCCTTTAGGTGCGGACTTGAATTGCTTGACGATATTATCAATGACTCGATAGTCGCAATGCAGCCTCCAGTCTCCCCTATACCTGCGAACATCTAGAATATTCCCGTATCTGACGAAGCATCTCCACTCCGCTACGAAATTAACTACATCCGAGCATAATATTTCAGGATCTTCACCATATATCCCGCATCCCATTAAATCCCTCGTGCCTCTAACCACAACTCCGGTAAACCTCTTATCCTCAACCGGCTTAATAAATACGTTCCAATTATCCGGGTTATTTGCGATCGTGCTCAGTCTTGACTTCCATACCTTTCTTCCTAAGAAAGAAGTTAATTCTTCTGGATAGTCCATCTCAGGTGCAACAATATCATATTTGCCAAGCATCGCTCTAACATCGTTAACATAACTAACAATAACGTCTTCCTTCTAATGATCAGACAATTCATTTACATCTTGAAAATAGCGTATTTCAAAACCCATTTGCTTGAATCCGTCATAAGCAGCATAAAAATTATGGTTCGCGATTTCATTATCAGCGCCTTATTTAGGTATATCTTCATCATAACTCACCGCGTCAAATTGTTGCGAGAATAACAGTTCTTTAAGAACACCTTTCATCGACCTTTACGGTATCATTATAGATAACAACAGAAGAATATCCCGACAACGACTCGGTATAGGAGCACACCGTTTCTTTGATGCTTCGGCCATTCTCATCTGTGAACAGGAGATAGACGCTGCTCTCACCGGATAGTTTGAGATCGGGCTTAATCGTTGCTGATGTCCCCGATTTAATGATCAAGTCTCGCTTATTAACCTGAGCCGCAGCAGAGCTCGAATTGGATTCGAGGCCAACCTCAACCGATACAATAGCCGCATCGGACTGATTGTCTATGGAGACAGAGAGAGGTAGAAACTGACGGACCGTGTTAGAGTTCAATATTTCCCTTCCTACAAAGACCAGCACAATGACAGCAACAGCCGAAGCCCCAAGCACCCACCACATATTTGATCTTCCTGTCATCAAAATTCACATCCCATTCTTACACATCTAATACTGACAAATCATATATACCACAATTTAATCCAGAATAAACAACCTTTTTCATTTTCAGAAAATATAATAAATCATTTAAGAATTTACATCAAAAATAATTTATAATATGATATGCTAGAAAGACTACCGTCGCTTATTGAACATATTAGTATTAATCTACGGCTCATTAAAAAAGGTGTTGATGCTCTTGTATCCCCTGCAAACCAATTATCCATTGCCTGGAGGAGACACAATTTACGAGCCTAGTGGCAATTAGAGACTACACTCCAGCCTGTTGAAATTGAATTGCTTTCAACCCCGCGGTTTCAAAGATTGCAGTTTCTCAATCACGGGGGTGCCACATTCATAAATACGCCTTTACAGTTCAACAGATTGCAGCATACACTGGGCGTATTCTCACTTATCGCTTATTTTGAACCGACGAATATTACACTCCGTGTTGCCGCATTATTACACGATATTGGCCACCTACCTTTCAGTCATCTACTTGAGCCCATTCTTGAGAGAAACCATCATGCAATAACAGAAGAGATCATTGAACAAGATCGGAATATTTCCTCGATTCTTAGAAAATACAGCATTCCAAAAGATGAAGTTATCAAATGTATTTCAGGCTTACAGCAAAGCTTGTTGCGTTCAACTTATCCTAATGTCCATCTTGATCACCTGGATTCATGGGTTCGTACAGCCTCAGCTTATGGGCAGATGCCAATATCTCCGAAATCCTTTATTTTATCTCATTCAACAAGCAATGGATTACTTCATTCCGACTTGAACAACGGACTACTCTTATTCGAGCTCATATGCTCCGAGGCCAAACTGCATGCTTCTGCCACTAATCTTGGTGTGAATGCTGTATTAAAAAATCTGATAGAACGTATATTGATGCGCGGCTTACTCAAACATGAAAGTCTCGTAACGATGACAGATATTGAGTTACTCCATCATTTACTCTCGCATGATTGTACTTCCCATGAATTAAAGAAGCTTCTGTATATGCCGCATCTATTGAGAGTGACCAAAGATATCTCACTGGTAAAAGTGGAGAACCCTTTAGTCACCGAGGTCAATAAACTCTATATCTCAATACCAATCGTCAATCAACGACAGATAACCGAGGAAAAACCAGAACTTCATGAGAGATTAAAAGCTTTAGATCATTTAAGGGGAACTTACTATGTTTATTGGTCAGAAGATGCCTGTTCCGAATAAGAGATTTTCAAACCT
Source organism: Paenibacillus xylaniclasticus (assembly GCF_004001065.1). GTDB lineage: Bacteria > Bacillota > Bacilli > Paenibacillales > Paenibacillaceae > Paenibacillus_T > Paenibacillus_T xylaniclasticus. Next base: position 196,291 of record NZ_BIML01000007.1, on the reverse strand, counting down.
TAGTCGATTGCGCCGTCAGGCGCAAAAAAAAGACCGCTGTCGGCTAACGCCGACACGCGGTCATCAAAATTTAAACCGTGCAGCTTGACGCTGCATATCTTCTGCGAGTCGAGATAGATTTTGTACCGAATCCATCATCTCTTGCATAGCCAACAATTGCTCTTCAGATGCGGCAGAGCTTTCAAGAGATAATTGAAGTCCCTCTTCGGATATCGCGTTCACATGTTCAATTTTGACGGTGATTTGCTTACTGAAATCTTTAATTTCATCAACCGAAGCTGTAACTTCTCTCACTTGCCGGGTAACGTTAAGAATAGAGGCTGCTATATCCGCGAAAGCGTCCTTCGCCTCATGCGTGCTTGTTAATCCATCCGTGACAAGCTGGCCTTCCTTCTCCATATATTCAGCTGCCTCAGCAATGCCTTGTTGGATCAACGTAATCAATTCAATTACTTCTTCTGCAGAACGACGTGTTTCTTCTGCCAGCTTACGGATTTGATCAGCGACTACTGCAAAGCCTTTACCTTGTTCGCCTGCGCGCGCAGCTTCAATTGCCGCATTAAGAGCTAACAAATTGGTCTGCTGCGATATGGTTGTAATCAAGGAAACGACCGCACTAATATTATGGGAACGTTCCTCTAGTAGTCGAATGACCTGCGCTGTGCTTTCCGTAGTCAAGTTAATTTCGTTCATTTGTACGACTACGTTATTGATCAATGATACAGCCTTGTTCGTTGATTCTGTGGAATGCACTGTCGCTTCCAGCATCGCTTCACTCGATTGGGAGATTCGCTCGACTTCCGATACGATTTCCTCCACATTACCTGATGTTTCTTTAAATGATTCGAGCTGTCTCTCCGCTCCTGCCGCGCTTTGCTGTGAAATATGAACGACTCGTCCAGCAGTGGTTCGGCTTTGATCTGAGGATGCCGACAGCTGTTCCGCGGAGGCCGCGAGATATTCGCTCGATTCCGAGACGTTCGAAAGCATACCACCTAACTCCTGAACCATTCGATTCATCGAGTCCACCATGTCCCCGATTTCGTCTCTGTTCTTAATTTTTACCCGTTCAATCGAGAAATCTCCGTTTGCCAATCTGCCCATGACTGCCGAAACCTTCATAACAGGCTTAGAAATAAACCGGCTAATGAATAAACTGATCGCGATCCCCAATACAACCGCAATTACCGTCGCCCAAATGAGCATATTATGGATGAAATTAGTTTTTTGTGCAGCTTCAGCTTGATCTTTGGCCATTACAGTTGTAGCTGTATTTAATACACCGTCTATCTTCTCATTAAAGCTCGCTTCTGCTTCTTGGAACTCAGCCGACATCAATAATTCCACATCTTCGTCGCTGTTTAATTCATGAAGCTCGATGATCTTTTCGATCAATGCGTGATACGTTGCATATGCTGCATTGAGATCGTTAATTTGCTTTTTGGCCGCTTCATTAGGTGCGGTAACTTCAAACTGTTCGAATGACTCATTGTATATTTCCAGAGAGTCTGAATATTCTTTCCTAAATTTCCCGTCATTTGTTAACAATAGACCTTTAATCGCGTTCTCCTGTGCGATCGTTTCGGTTTTCAACTGCTTAACATTTTCGACGACAATTTCACGTCTTTTGAGCAAATTCGAATAAGATGAATCCACTTTGTCTACTTGTACTATAGAAATCCATGAAACAACAGCCAATAACACCAGTACTGCCATAAATCCACTAACGATCTTAGTTGCAATTGCAAGTCTAAACCTAGATGTCTTCATGATGTCTAGTAGGTCCTCCATTTAATCCAACTCGACCAAATGATACTTATGAAAGTCGAATGATCTTTCTGATTAAGGTTATATCGGTATAGGAGGTATGAAGGGATAATAGCATATTTGAATTATCATTTAATGTTCACAAAGTTGTAACAGGCATAATATCATTGCTCAGCCGTGCAGGATTCCACATTTACATGAAGCTTGATAGACATGACCGGCATGGCGTGAAACTGCTTGCAACGTTGCAGCTTGCGATTGCGAGCGAAATTCAGTGGTACCAGCTTCTAATCCTAGATGAGTGGGGTTATATTCCGTTTAACAAGGAAGGCCCACAATTGTAATTCTGCGTCATCGCTATGAAAGCCGCAGTCTTGCAATTACGACGAACCTTAAATTTTTAAACGGGGTTCTGTCTTTACAGACGATCAGGTGGCAGCAGCAATGTTTGATCGGCTAACACATGATGACATTTACATGTTTTTGATTTTGAAGGCAAAATCTACAGAATGAAGCACACATTAATGAAGGAACACTAAGAATCCAACTAACAATAATAGATGAAATTATGCTATAGTTCCAGTCACTAGCGTTGCATAAACACTGATCTACTTTCTGTCTGAAAATTATGATAACGTTTTTTGGTCAGAAACCCCAAAAAGGTCGAGCGCCTCTTAAAGGTAGCTCTATCCATTTGGTTGAATTATGTAAATGTGATCACATAAGTAAAATGATAGTTGCGCTAATCGATCAGTCGACAGTCGTTATTCGTCGTCTTCCTAGAGATACCCGACTTGGTTTCTGCTTCAACCGTTGAAGCCACTCGGCATAAGGCTACCATAATAATTTCGTCAACCAGCGACTCAGCTGTAACAAGCTATGGTTAACCTTTGTCTCTAGCTTAACAAGCAAGAGCAAGCAGAAAGCAATAAGCGCGATCCATATCTGATTATACACCGCGCGATCGCTTTGTCCATGAAAGTGCTTGATCCGAAGATGCTGTTTCATCCACTTGAAGAACGTTTCAATTGCCCTGCGACTGCGGTACATGTCACTGATCTCATCACAAGTCAGGTCGAATCGATTCGTTACTAAACTAGCATGTCAGCGTGGATGTTGCTGCCCTGAGGGATTTCGAATGCTTCCAGTGGTTCCACAAAAGAGCATTGCTTTTCAAACGCGTCACGAAGTAAATCTTGTTGTCGCAATAGCCATTGTATGCCGAGTAGTCGATATAACCACGGTCGAACACATACGTAACACCAGGTTCATCTACAAGTTCATCAAGCTGTGTGCGATCATTCTTCCTGGCATTCGTAATGGTTGCCTTGTCCGGAATGACGTCTTCTTCACCGACAAATGCTAGCCGCATGTGGAGCTTGATACCAGCTTTCGTCTTACGGAATGATGCCCACTTGTATTTCTGTAGGCATAACGCAACGGTTGTAGAGTCGATGAGCTTGATCTTGCTGCGATGAACCGGCGCACGATATGTTGTAAATATCCGTTTAACGAGCCGCTCGAACACCTGTTGGAGCAGTCCAGAATCCACCTGATTGTGTTTCCGACTAAGTTGCGCTGCTGAGATTGACGTGAGCCCAAGTTCACGTTGAAATGCAAAGCACATCGTCGGCGATATGCCGAAGTCCTTCTCTGCCTTGCAATTGCGCATGCAGAAACAACTTCAGGTACGCAGTAGTCGTCAGCTTCTTCAAGTATTTATCTTGTTGGGTTTCAGCAATCCGATCTGTGAACGTTCTCGTACATATTGGGGCTAACATTTACCAAACGAAGATAATAGAGTATGCTTGTCCATGCGGATAATCCTTTCAATGGATTATGGACAGGGCTACCTACCATATCTATTGTAAAGGATTTTTTATGCGTAAATTCATATATGACAGATAGTTATGAAGATTCTAAGAATATTAATGCAACGCTAGTGACTGTGTATATAATTGTTTTTAAATACCATTTATTTCAATTATTAATTATAAATTATCATTGCATAAATGAGTCAATTTCATAATTCAAAGAGCCTGGAAGTGCTGCGATAAAAATTCAATCGAAATCCCCTCATATGAGATAATAATATAAAAAGCCACTCCTCACGGAGCAGCCCTATTATCACTTCTTCGCCTTATAAAACTCATGATACAGCTTCATAAGAGCCCGCTTCTCGATCCTAGACACATAGCTCCGGCTAATCCCCAGCTCCTTCGCGATCTCCCGCTGCGTCCGCTCCTCACCTCCTTGCTCCAGTCCGAACCGGCCTACAACAACCTCTTTCTCGCGTTCATCTAATATATCAAGATTCCGATAAATCTTGCTTTTCTCGATTTTCAGCTGCACCTTCTCGACCACGTCATCAGCTTCCGAGCCGAGGATATCGATCAGCGTAATTTCGTTCCCTTCCTTGTCCGTCCCGATTGGGTCATGCAGCGACACGTCCTTGCGTGTCTTCTTCAACGAGCGCAAGTGCATGAGGATCTCGTTCTCGATGCAACGAGCAGCGAACGTCGCAAGCTTCGTCCCTTTGTTCGGCTGGAAGCTCTCGATCGCTTTGATTAGGCCAATCGTACCGATAGAGATCAAATCCTCGAGATCTTCTCCGGTATTGTCGAATTTTTTGACGATATGTGCGACCAACCGAAGGTTATGCTCGATCAGTAAATTGCGCGAATGCTGGTTACCTTCGGCCATCAGCTGCAAATGCTTCATCTCTTCTTCTTCTTGAAGCGGTTGTGGAAACGCATTATTTTTGACATAAGAGACAAGCAGCGACAGCTGCTTGATGAACAGCGCAACAGCAGCGAACAATCCCATGAACCGTACACCCCCAGGTTGGTCTGCCGGCGACGTGTAGTGAAGCAAGAGTACACCCACCTGACCGGCGCGCTTCGAAGTCCGTTCTACATTATATGTGGGCATAGGCCTATCTGTGCCTGTACGTTGGAATTGAACATGGTCATTACGATATCGATATCAAATATACATTCTTTACTTCATCAAAATATCCATATGTATAAAGGCCGTCACTTATTAATGTCCGCAGCAATAGAATAGATACTATAGACAGCCGATAAACACCGTTATTATGCGATAATTAAGGCTTGTTATAAAGTGAGTTCAGAAATCATAAAGGAGAGCATTCTATTGCAGACGTTTCCCAGCCATTCATTCGAGGCTATTCGTCATAACATTATCGGAATTGACCACATGATCTCGACTCCATATGGTCAACAACGTTTACTATATGCCGATTGGGCTGCAAGCGGCAGATTGTATCGACCCATTGAGGACAAGCTCACGAACGAATTCGGTCCCATGATTGCGAATCCGCACACGGAGCTAAGCGCTACTGGATTGGCAACGACTCGAGCTTACGAGGAAGCGAAGCACATTATCAAAAGCCATGTCGGAGCGACAGATGACGACGTGCTGCTCTTCAGCGGTCCAGGCATGACAAGTGCGGTATGTAAATTTCAACGGCTGCTCGGCTTGAAGCAGCAGACTCCGCCCCCCTCCCTAAAGCCGATTGTATTCGTCACCCATATGGAACACCACAGCAATCATACAACTTGGACGGAAACCAATGCCGATGTGGTGGTTATCCCGCCAGATGAGGACGGACGAGTAAGCTCTGCAATACTCGTTGCGTTACTGCATACTTATCGCGATCGACCTTTGAAGTATGGTGCGTTTACAGCGGCATCGAATGTTACTGGCGTCATCACGCCATACGGTGAGCTCGCTAAGGTGCTCCATAAGCATAACGGATATTGCTTTGTCGACTTTTCCGCTTGTGCACCTTATGTCGAAATCAATATGCATCCAGCAGACGAGGCAGAACGTCTGGATGCGATCTTCATGTCCCCGCATAAGTTTCTTGGCGGTCCCGGTTCCAGCGGCATCGTCATTTTTAACCGGGGATTATACCAACGATCACAGTCTGCCCCCGATCACCCTGGTGGAGGTACGGTCCTTTGGACCAATCCATGGGGTGAGAAACGATACATCGAGGACATAGAGCGCCGTGAAGACGGTGGAACACCTGGCTTTATGCAGGCCATCCGTACCGCTCTAGCGCTAAGGCTCAAAGAACAAATGGGCATTGATGCCATCTCTGCACAGGAGAAACGACTAACCGATACATTAATTCAACGCTTGAGCTCCATCCCAAACGTTCATATCCTTGATGGTCATTTAACGAATCGCATTGGCATTGTCTCCTTTTATATGAAGGAGATCAGTCACAACCTAGTTGTTCGATTATTGAATGATCGATATGGCATACAAGCACGCGGCGGATGCTCCTGTGCCGGTACGTATGGCCATTACCTCCTCGGCATTTCCAGATCCGCATCCAAAGCTATCACTGATCGTATTGACACAGGTGAATTAGGAGCCAAACCAGGCTGGATTCGCCTATCCCTTCATCCCACGATGACAATAGAAGAAATCCATTTTATCGCCGAAGCCGTTAGAAATATTGCAGCATACGCAAGCTCTTGGGCTAATGAATATGTATATGACAGAATAACGGGGATATATCGTCATCCTAATGAACCAAACATGGACATAGCCGCTCGTTTTGAATTATAAATGATCAAACAAGGGACTTCTCCCTTCCATTGACCCAGAAGGCCGAGGGAAGCGACAATGTGAATCTTTACCTTAAAACCAACGTAATTGAGCATGAAGATCAGCTAAATCTTCATGAACCCCCAGCCAATCCCATCTGTGTTCGCAACAACAGCTGCGAGGCGCTCCTCGAATTCGTCGAACAACTCGCCCGTTTCATCCTCATTGACTTGATCAACAATATCTGCATACATGGAAACTATACTATTATAGAAACGTTCATCGATATCCCCATAGGTTAAGGTGAAATCGACTCCATTCTCAACGTAGATCAATTTCAGTTCTGTACTGTATAGGAGACTTCCAGTTAACCTTTTGAATTCAGAGATAGCTCGTTGTGCATCTTGAAGTCTCAGCTTTCCTAAGCCGCGCTCAGGAAAAAACTCCTGCTCCACCTTCTTGCGATATTCTTGGAACAAGGCTTCTACCGCTTCATCGCCCAATATTTTTACAGCAAGAAATCTCTCCATATCTTTGCTGGCGCTATAACATGCCTTGACCAAATCGATCAACTGACCGTTGTCTAGCTGCTTCAAATGCTTATTCAGGGCTGACTTCGTCAGCTTCACAGGCTTTATATGTTCCGTTCGCTTATTTAGCGCCTTAGGGATCAGCTTGCCCTTCAGCCGTTGCAGCTTCATATTCACCTCATCGCAGGAGAAATGCTCGGGATCATAATCTTCACGAACCCAGCCTAAAAAATCGTCCCGCTCCGGATGATCGGGAGCAGACAAAACTTCTATCAGATGCTCATGCCCCCATATCCCTCCCACATCTTCAAGCGGACAGCTGTGAGCTCCATCCAGACACAAAGGAGCCGGATCGGAGGTCAATGAGTCGATTTCGATCAACGTAACCGTATGCTTCCAATCATCACCAAAGTCATTTATATATACGTGAAAACAGATTGTTCCTTCTCAATATAATCCTTAACGACTTCTCTTCGGGCATGGAGCAACGCACGATTCCCCATAAGCGGATCAGAAAGTCCAATAACATGCCCATTCACATGAAATTCGTACAAATGAGCATTTTCCCATCCCATAACGGTTTGGATAATTTTGTGCAGCTGATGAAAGGTAACTTCCGAATGAAATTGAAGCTCCCGCTAAATTGTTGGTTTGATATCATTCAATTCGATTCTGCATCTATAAACCATGATATTCTTTCTCCTATTAATTGTTCGAAGTATATAAGTAAACCCATTGTATCCCGGATGGAATGACAATGGGCTCAATATCTTCATTGAATCCTATTCAAATCTACACACACAATTATCCGAAAAATGCCCCCGGGTACACAAGCTCGCCCTGTATATCCCGAAGCGCTCCATCTCTTAGCTCCAACACCATGAACACGTCATCCGATACAGGGAACTGCTTCAGCTCCAGACCGTATGGCCTTGCCGGACGAAATCCGAATTTCGGGTAATACCAAGGATGGCCGATCAGCAGTACTAATGGAATATGAAGCGCCTTGCAGCGCTTAATCCCTTCCTCCATCAGCGCGCGCCCAATTCCTTGCTTCTGCAAATGCGGCGATACGGCGATCGGAGCCAGCACGATGACATCATGTCTCGTATCCCCATCTACAACATCCGCTTTGCTTAACAGCAAATAACCGACAATCCCCCCGTCCTGCTCGGCAATGATCGACAGCCCCGGAACGAACCGATCGGATTGACGGATTCGATTTACAAGCTCCGCTTCATCGTTCCGATTGCCGAACGCTTCAACATTAAGCTGATATACAAGCTCGTAATCTTGTTCTGTTTCCGTACGAATAATCAAACGACAATCCCCCAAATAAGTTATTCGGGCTGCTTCTTGTTAGGCAAAAACATCATGATCAAGGCGACCAGCATGATGATTCCTGCTGCTGAGAAAAAAATAATCTGCCACGTTTCCGTTACTCGGAATAAAAGATACACGCATGCTGCTATCGCAACGATTCGAGAAATTAATTTATAGGCAAACAATACCAACAACTCCTGATTGATTAGATTTAGGATGCTGACGCTGTCTTTCGATCATTACGCTTGTCCGAAGTGAATAAACAGCTTACAAAAGCAGCCAACCTCATCGTACCACATCTCCAATAGCTCGGTGAACTGGCTGCATCATTTTCTTGATGGTTTTGTCCTAATAATTAGTTATAATATACCAGTGAGATATTGTAAAACTCCTAATTCATTCCACAGAAAGCGGTGCAATTTTCATGCTTGGAATTGTTGGTATGTCCGTTGTATCCTTCGTATTCGTCACCTTACTTACTCCTATTCTCATCTGGACACTGCGCACATTGAAGCTGACACAGCCGATACGAGCCGAGCTCCCACCGGATCACCAAGCGAAGCGCGGCACACCACTTATGGCTGGTCTTATCCTGCTAATCGGCGCGGCAACCTCCTTCCTGTTCCATTCAAGCCTACTTATGAGTCTATTATGCGTTATTTTCTTATTGTTCAGCTCAATTGGATTCATGGACGATATGAAGAAGGCCGCGTGGCAGGACCCTTCCGGTATTTCAGGCAAAACAAAACTTGTGCTGCAGTTCACCTTCACAGGAGCATTGCTGTATGTACTATTTGATTCATTCGGTCTAACCAGCGATATAAGCTTGGTTAACGGGTACGCTTGGCATCTTCCCATCTATATCTATATAGCAGTTATGCTGCTCTTGATCGTCGGATCGGCGAACGCGATTAACTTCACGGACGGCTTGGATGGACTGCTTATTCATGTAGCAATCCCGACTTACCTGTTCTTTTTCGTCATTTCTGACCATCTGGAAGTACGTACATTCTCGCTCGTTATGATTGGCTGCTTGCTTGGCTTGTTACTCTATAACAAATATCCAGCCAAAGCTTTCATGGGCGACACAGGCTCACTCGCGATTGGCGGCTCGTTGTCGTTCTTAGCCGTAATCGAGAAGGTCGAAATCATCATGCCGCTGTTGTTCCTCGTCTACATGGTCGAGAAGCTGTCGGTCATCGCTCAGGTTGCTTATTACAAGCGGACGAAGAAACGGCTCTTCCGAATGACACCCATTCATTATCACTTCAGCCTTCATTACGGCTGGAGCGAGAACAAAATCGTCGCCGTGTTCGCCTCAGTATCTTGGCTAGCAGCTCTTGTATGCTGGCTGCTTACGGAGTACGTGCTGCAATGAACACCATAGCGCCGTCTGGAGGGAGTGCGGGCCGAGAGCGAATCCGCTTTAACGACACATTCTTGGGGCGTTAGTATTTAATGCCCCTGCATATGACCTATACCGGTCGAATATCCAATATAATTTTTTCATTGCTGTGATTGATGAAATACTTAACCGAATAGGCCGTTTGTTTATGCAGCTTTAATTTTCTATATAAATAGTAAGCTCCATCGTCATGGTCCGTATAGATTTGATAGGGCAGCACACTGTTACTTATTCTTGCACCATCAGAAAGAGTAAAGCTTGTAACTACGATCGTGTCTGCAATGATGGCGTTAGATTGATAAGTTTTATAATCTTCGTGAATTTGAATCGTGATCGAAATAGACGCTAGGCATAATAACACAATAATCGCGATCCTAGCGACACGTAAGCTATTCCTGACAGCCCACAATCGGAACGTTCTTCTCGTCTTATATTCTTTTATCTTTTCGTGGATAAGAAATATCGACAGAACTAGGAGCATGAATACGATTACAAAAGGAAATTGACAATACAAATAATAAAGATAATGAGCAAAATAACTATCCAAATTACTCCCGTTATAAAAGATAAGCAGGCTGCATTTGATCCCCAGCCAACCTATCAAAAGGACGAACTCAATGATTAATAGCCACAAGCAGCATCACCCCAAAAGATGATATCCGAGCGCCCTGCCCCATCACCTAAAAACAGCCAATCACTTGCGGATTGGCTGTTGCGATACATGGCTGCTCGCAGCCGTTAACATCTGAATATGTCTCATCACTTCATTCCAATCTGCGGCACGGTATACGAATGAATTAGGTTCGACATCCCGGTTGTAAGGCTGGTCGAACAGAATGATCGGCTTGCGCGCCTTTGCGAAAGGCTCAGCATATTGTGGACCGTCATCAATCAACAGATCGATGTTCGCCTCCATACAGTGCGCAAGCTTATACTCCGTACATACGACGTTGTCATGCACGAACCGATGCCGATTCAGCCAATCGATCGACACATCCCGGTAACGCTCCGGCCTTGCTGTAATAAACGATATTCGATGCTCCTCCGACAGCTTCCGTATACTATCCGCCGCCATCGGCAACGGCTGCGAATGCCAATGAATATCGTATCCGTACTTAAGGTACACCTCTTCCACCTGATCGATATCCCATCCGTAAGCTTCATAAATATAGTAGCTCTTCACATCTGCTGCCGTTAAAGAAAGACCGGACGCTCGATTATAGTACTCTAAGAATATAGCAGTCGCATCTAGTACGGTATTATCCAGATCGATTCCCGGGTGCACTGGCTATCCTGCGTGTCCTTCTTATAATAAAGGAATCAAGACTGACGGTATATACACAGAAAGCCACTCTGGCAGGAGTGGTTAATCTGAGAAATTTCAATTTATCAAGTATCTTGTATTGAGGCGCGGCGACAGCCCCCCAGTAATTAACACCACTGATAATGGTAACATGTCTGATGATTTCCGTAAACGATCCTATGAGAAAAAATATTCCAAATCCGTCAGTACCTTTTCAGTTAACGGCAATATAATTTCTTCTTCCATCGTAAAATGATTATGAAAAATTAGGCATGCCTGCACCAGATTAGCTGCTGCTTCCGGTGCGCAGGTGCGGCCAGAACGATCGCACGGACATTCGGCTATCGGGCAAAGCTCCTCGCGAAACGATTGAATGAAGGAGAGGCCAAGCTGATACTCCTTTTCCAGCACCCAGAACGAGGGCCGGATCGTCGGCGACAGATCGTGATGATAATAGGTGAGCAGCAGCGGGAACAGCACCTCCTGCTCCCATTGCGTATGACGCTCCAAGTCAGCAACGAACTGATCGAGCAGACCGTGAAGTTGTTCGGCGAGAACCCGACTGTTAGCCGGGTCCTCCATCCGCATCGCTTCCTTCGCATACATTTCTACCATTCGAAGCTGCTTCCGGAGCTGCTCGTGGTCTAGCCGCAGCTTTGCTTCGGCAAGCGACAACTCATCAGGATTCGACGAAGAAAGCTCGATATGCCGGCTAGTGGATATTGCTTCCATCCTTAGTTCCTCCTGCATTCATATGATAAGAAGCGCTCTTGATTCCCTGCTCAATTAACTGTCTTGCCCGGTGCACTTCTCTATCTGTTGGCACCGGACAATGCTCAAGCGGATAATCCTTACCGAGCTGCTGCCACTTGTAGACACCCATCCGGTGGTACGGAAGCAGCTCTAACTTGTTAACGTTCGTCAATGATCCGATGAACTCGCCAAGCATGCGCAGATCGGCAGCGTCATCCGTCCAGCCTGGAACTAACACGTGCCGAATCCAGACCGGAATATTCAAGTCGTCCAAAGTCTTTGCAAAGCGGAGCATCCGATCGTTCGGCTGGCTCGTCAACGCAATATGCTTTTGCGGATGGAGCTGCTTTAAGTCAAGCAGCACAAGATCGGTCACCTCTAGCAGCTGCTGTGCATGGCTCGGCTCGCAGAACCCGTTCGAATCGAGCGCCGTATGCAGTCCCCAGCGTCGCTTGCACTCCGTGAACAAGCTGGCGACGAAAGGAGCCTGCAGTGTCGGCTCCCCTCCCGTCACCGTAATGCCACCACCAGATCGGTGGTAATATTCCAGATAAGGCTCAATTTCTGCCAACACTTCTTCGACGTCCATCGCCTTCCCCGCTTGTGTATCCCAAGAATCCGGGTTATGGCAATATAGACATTGCAGCGCGCAGCCCTGCATGAACAGGACGAAGCGGATGCCCGGCCCGTCAACCGTGCCGAAGGTGTCGAAGGAATGGATACGTCCTTTCATCGGTCTGCACCTCTTTCGCTCGTCGTTACATCGTTCCGTGAAATGTCCGGTTAATGACGTCTAACTGCTGCTCGCGCGTCAGCTTAATGAAGTTAACCGCATAACCCGACACGCGGATCGTCAGCTGCGGATATTGCTCCGGATGCTCCATAGCATCCAGCAGCTGCGACCGGTCGAACACGTTAACGTTCAGATGATGGCCGCCGCTGGCCATATATCCGTCAAGCAAAGCGACGAGATTCGAAATTCGCGTCTCTTCCTCACGGCCAAGCGCCTTCGGCACAATGGAGAACGTGTTCGATATGCCATCCTGGCAGCTTTCGTACGGAATTTTCGCAACAGAAGCCAGCGAGGCTAGCGCGCCTTTGCGATCACGTCCGTGCATCGGATTGGCGCCAGGAGCGAACGGCTCGCCAGCTTTACGGCCGTCCGGCGTTGTGCCAGTCTTCTTGCCGTACACGACATTTGACGTAATGGTGAGCACCGACATCGTCGGTACCGAGTCGCGGTACGTTGTGTGCTTACTAATTTTGTTCATGAACGATTCCGTCACATGAACCGCTATAGAGTCAACACGTTCATCATTGTTACCATACTGCGGATAGTCACCCTCGATTGCGAAATCAATCGCGATTCCATGCTCGTTCCGAATCGGACGAACCTTCGCATACTTGATTGCACTAAGCGAATCAGCGACGACAGACAATCCCGCAATGCCGGTCGCCATCGTCCGGATAATGTCACGGTCATGCAGCGCCATCTCCAGCCGCTCGTAACAATATTTGTCGTGCATATAATGAATAACGTTCAGCGTATTAACATACAGCTTCGCGAGCCATTCCGTCACGATCTCGAACTTGCTCATCACCTCTTCGTAGTTCAGGACGTCATCTTTGATCGGGGCGATTGCTGGTCCAACCTGTATGCCAAGCTTCTCATCGACACCGCCGTTAATCGCGTAGAGAAGTGCCTTCGCCAAGTTCGCCCGCGCGCCGAAGAACTGCATCTGTTTGCCGATCCGCATCGCCGATACGCAGCATGCTATACCGTAATCATCACCGTGATAAGGCCTCATCAGATCGTCATTCTCATACTGGATCGAGCTGGTTTCCGCCGACACCTTCGCACAATACGCTTTGAACCCTTCTGGCAGCTGAGTCGACCACAATACGGTCAAGTTCGGCTCTGGCGCTGGACCAAGATTGTACAGCGTATGAAGGAACCGGAACGAGTTCTTCGTGACACGCGGTCTGCCATCGAGTCCGATGCCCCCAATCGACTCCGTCACCCAGGTTGGGTCGCCGCTGAACAGCTCGTTATAGTCTGGCGTACGCAGAAATTTCACGATCCGTAACTTCATGACCAGATGGTCGATCAGCTCCTGCGCCTCCTGCTCCGTCAGCGTTCCTTCCTGCATATCACGCTCGATATAAATATCAAGGAAGGTCGATACGCGTCCGAGGCTCATCGCCGCTCCATTCTGTTCTTTCACCGCCCCGAGATAAGCAAAATAAAGCCATTGCACTGCCTCCACTGCATTCGCAGCCGGCTCGCTAATATCGAAGCCATACGATGCAGCCATCTGCTTCAGCTCTTCGAGGCTGCGAATCTGCTCCGACAGCTCCTCGCGCAGCCGGATAACATCCTCCGTCATCGAATCGACCTCCAATTGAAGCAGATCGATTCGTTTCTCCTCGATAAGCCGATTTACGCCATACAGCGCAACCCGCCGATAGTCACCGATAATACGACCGCGGCCATATGCATCCGGCAGACCGGTAATGATCGCTGCCTTGCGCGCCGTGCGCATCTCCGTCGTATACGCATCGAACACGCCTTGGTTATGCGTCTTGCGGATCGACGTGAACAAGTCGACAAGCTCCTGCGGCAGCTTGTAGCCATATGCTTCGCAAGCGTCCTGCACCATCCGGATGCCGCCGAACGGCTGAACAGCCCGTTTCAGCGGCGCATCGGTCTGTACGCCAACAATTTTTTCTTTCGTTTGATCAATATAGCCAGGTGCATGCGACGTAATCGTGGATACCGTATTGACATCGACATCCAGCACGCCCCCGTTGTCTCGCTCCTGCTTCAACAATACGCTTAAGTTCTGCCACAGCTCCGTCGTCGCTTCGGTCGGACCGGCCAGAAACGAATGATCGCCTGTATACACCGTCATATTGCGGTCAATAAAATCTTTCACATCAATGCGCTTCGTCCACTTACCAGGCGCGAAGCCTCTCCATACGTTCGACTTCAATTCCTTTTGTTCAATTGCCATAACCTGCTGCACCTCCTAGTAGAATAGAAGCCAATACTACTCAAATCTTCCGTAAAAAGCGTTGCGGTACACCTCTGCCAACTCTTTGACAAGTGGCATACGCGGATTGGCAGTCGTGCACTGATCCTCGAACGCCCGGTCTGCCAAGTAATCCACCCGCGCCTCGAACTGTGCAGCAGAGAACCCAAGATCCTGGAACTTCTCTGGTATGCCAAGCGCCTTGTTCAGCTTCCTGACAGCCGCAATCAGGCTGTTCACGCCTTCCTCCGTCGTCTTTGCAGGCAGTCCCAGCATACGGGCAATTTCCGCATATCGCTGATCGGCGACGAAATGATCGTATTTCGGAAACGAAGTAAATTTCGTCGGCCGCTGCGCATTGTACCGGATGACGTGCGGCATTAGAATCGCGTTCGTCCGGCCGTGCGCTGTATGGTATTCGCCGCCCCACTTGTGCGCAAGCGAGTGATTGATGCCAAGGAAAGCGTTCGCGAATGCCATACCAGCGATCGTCGAAGCGTTATGCATTTTCTCACGCGCTACCGGATCGCCTGTCGTATACGACTTCTCCAGATTGTCGAACACAAGTTTAATCGCCTTCATCGCCAAACCGTCCGTATAGTCATTCGCCATGACCGAGACATACGCTTCAATGGCATGGGTGAGTACGTCCATGCCGGTGTCAGCGACCGCCGTTGGCGGCAGGCTGAACACATAATCCGGGTCAATGATCGCCACGTCCGGCGTCAGCTCGTAATCTGCGAGCGGATATTTCGTATTGCCCTTCAGCTTATCGGTAATTACGGCGAACGACGTCACCTCCGAGCCGGTGCCCGACGTCGTCGGAATTGCAACGAACTTAGCCTTGCGTCCCAGACGAGGATATTTGTACACCCGCTTGCGAATGTCCATAAACTTCTGCTTCAAAGCGTCGAAGCTTGTATCCGGGTATTCATAGAACAGCCACATCGCCTTAGCCGCATCCATCGGCGACCCGCCGCCCAATGCAATAATACAGTCGGGCTTGAAACCAGCCATCTGGGCACGCCCGCGTTCAACTGTATCGACCGACGGATCCGGCTCGACGTCAGCGAACACTTCGATCGCAACTGGCTGCTGCCGCTTGCGAAGATAATACTCGACCCGATCAACATAGCCGAGCTGAACCATCATCGGGTCCGTGACGATCATGACACGCGTAATGTCCGGCATTTTCTCAAGATACTGCGTTGCACCTCTCTCGAAATAAATTTTTGGTGGAATTTTAAACCATTGCATATTGACCGTCCGATAGGCGACCCGCTTCAGGTTAAGCAGGTTCACCGCGCTGACGTTGGAAGTCGTCGAGTTCTGTCCGTACGATCCGCAGCCAAGCGTCAGCGAAGGCAAATTCGTGTTATAGATATCGCCAATTGCGCCGTGCGTCGAAGGCGAGTTCACAATAACGCGTCCTGTCTGCAGCCGGCGTGCGAATTGCTCGATGACATCATCATTCTGCGAATGGATAACCGACGAATGGCCCATGCCGCCGTATTTGACGACCTCTACCGCCCGGCTGATGCCCTGCTCTGCATTTTTCACCTTATAACAAGCAAGCACCGGACTGAGCTTCTCCGCCGAGAGCGGGTAGTCATCGCCGACTCCCGTCAGCTCCGCAACGAGGATCTTCGTGTCCGCCGGAACGGTAATGCCAGCCATCTGGGCAATGGAAATCGCCGATTGACCGACAATGACAGCATTGACTGCACATTTCTCCGGATTAATAATGAGTTTCGATAAGGCTTCCGTCTCTTCTTGGTTCAAGAAGTAACAGCCCTGCTCCGCCATTAAACGCTTCACCTCGGCATAAACCGGCTCGTCAATAATGACAGACTGCTCAGAAGCGCAAATCATCCCGTTATCGAATGTCTTAGACATGATCAAATCATTAACCGCCTGCGGTACGTTCGCAGTCCGTTCTATGAAGCAAGGTACGTTGCCGGGACCGACGCCAAGCGCTGGTTTGCCGGTGCTGTACGCTGCTTTCACCATCGAGGAGCCGCCTGTAGCCAGCACGAGCGCAACGTCCGGATGATTCATCAAGAGCTGCGTTGCTTCAACTGATGGATGCTCGATCCATTGAATGCAGCCGTCTGGAGCGCCCGCCTCGACCGCAGCAGCAAGGAGAGTTGAAGCTGCCGCCGCACTCGATTGCTGCGCGGAAGGATGGAAAGCGAATATAATGGGATTGCGTGTTTTCGCCGCGATAAGCGCTTTGAACATCGTCGTGGACGTCGGGTTCGTCACTGGCGTTACCCCAGCAATAATACCGACGGGCTCAGCTACTAGCTGATAGTTCTCATATTGATTTTCTTCTATAATGCCGACCGTCTTGATACTCTTGATGCTGTGGTATACATATTCGGTAGCAAACAAGTTTTTCGTAATCTTATCCTCATAGACGCCTCTTCCCGTTTCCTCAACTGCCAGCTTCGCCAGCTGCATATGCCGATCGATACCTGCAAGCGCCATCGCCTGCACGATCCGATCCACCTGTGCCTGATCAAGCTTTAAATACTGCTGCTGTGCCTGCTTTGCTTTTGCTACAAGCGCCGCTACCTCATCCTGAACCGTTAGCTGCACGACAGCCTCTTCTTCTCTCATCGCCATGCTACATCCACTCCCTGACATGAAAATGTTGCCGCGTATGTGAGTTATCATCTACAATTAGCTTAAGTCCTCAGCAGATGACGCCACTATGATATAAATCACAGAAGAGGGCGTTATAAAATGAACGATTTGTGAATCGTTTCACAATAGGTGTGATATATATCACATTCAGCAGTTAGTAAATACACTACAATAGTAGTAAGTCGGATGAATTGGAGTGGTTATACGAATGAGCGCCAAACCACAAGCTGCAGAGATCAATGTCCGGAATACGGAATGCTTCTCGGCTGACAGCTTATCGAAGCTGAAGCAAATTATGTATGAATCGAAAGCGTCCAGCGGTACTTTCCTATTTCGTGAAGGTGAGAAAGCCGACAAGCTGTACTATATTCACAGCGGCAGAATCAAAATTACGAAGTCGTCAGACGAAGGCCGGCAGTTTATTTTATACATGTATCAAGAAGGCGATATGTTCGGACAGGTAGATCCGTTCCGCCAATCCACACAAGTGTTCAACGCAGAAGTAATTGAGGACAGCATCATCGGAGTGATCCGGCAGAAGGATCTGGAGGTGCTGCTATGGCAAAATGGCGATCTGGCGGTCGAGTTCATGAAGTGGATGGGGCTCGTACACCGGATGACACAGACGAAATTCCGGGACCTGATGATGTTCGGCAAGCACGGCGCGCTGTGCTCCCTGCTCATTCGACTCGGCAATACGTATGGTATGGAGCATAACGGCCATATCGTCATCACCAAGACGCACACGAACACCGAGCTGGCCGATATGATCGGTGCAACGAGAGAAAGCGTCAACCGAATGCTGAGCGAGTTACGCAAAATCGACGCCATCTCGATCGAGCAGAGCCGTATTGTTATTAAGGATCTGCAATATCTTCGAGATATTTGCCACTGCGAAGGCTGTCCAAAGGACATATGCCGGATGTAAAACAAGGGCGGTCCAGAAGGTCAGTGAATACTGACCTATCTGAACCGCCCTTTCTTCTTCAACTTATAACGAGCCTCTTATGCGGAATGTCCGCATGCCTTGCATTCTTTCTTCCACTCAGCTTCGCATTTAGGCTGCATTACTGAAAGGAGTGCAAAAACTAGGCCTGCTTCTCTCGGTATGCAGCAAGCAAGTTCTCCACTGGAATGCCGTCGATCGTCATACCTTTCACATCACATCCCTCAATACGGACACCCGTCAGCCGGCTGTCCCGAATGAGAGCTCCTGACAGGTCACAGCGCTCGAATGTCATCGGCTGCCGACTCGCACCAAGATGCGTATCATGAATTAGAACCCCGTCCATTGCGACAAACCCAATCTCGCTGCCGCTCAGCCTAAGATCGGCAAGCAGCGTGTGCGTCATATTCAGATTCGTCCATTTCGTCCCGCTGAAATTGCAGTCCGTCCACTTGCTGTCCTGCAGCGTGCAGCTCATATAGAAGCTTCGCCCCAAGTTAACGTTATAAAATTCCACATCCGACATCCTGCAGCCCGCCACCACTGTTCCAGACAACGAACCAGAGATCGGGATTCGTTCGTCCTGCTGCTGCCTAGACAATCCTAATGTCTTCTCATAGCCGTATTCCGTTTCCGATTCATAGGTTCTCATATAGCCCGCTTTTTCATAGAAGTGATGGTTGCGCTGCTGTCGGCTCGAAGTTTCTAGCTTCCACACAGTAACGCTTGGGAACTGATTCTCCACAAAAGCAAGCGCCTGCGACCCGAACCCTCTCCCTTGAAAGTCCGGGTCTATGAACAACTTATCAATTCGGCCATGTATACCCGACACATTCACGCTTATCGCACCGACTACCTTGCCTGCATACTCCATTACATAATAAGGCCATTCTTGAATCACATATCGATGCATCGCTGTCGAATCATACCCTGGAGGACGCAAATTCGCATCTGGCTGCTCATCCTCCTGAAGCCAAATCCGCTGCTCACGATTGAATGCCTTCACCATGATTTCTTTCAGCGTCTCCGCATCTTCCAGTTGTGCCCGACGGAAACGCAGCCGATCATCGTACAGCTCGAAATAGTCGTACTGCTCGCCATCAGACAACACAACCTGCTCGATCCTCTCGAATCCCGCTCGATATAAGACGTCAAGTGATGCCCGATTGAATGGCTTTACAATCGCAGAGATACGCCTAAGCTCCGTATGCTCGAACATATATGCACAGATCGCTTTGACCGCCTTCGTCATATAACCGCGTCCGCGATAGTCTTTGGATAAGGCGTATGCTACTTCTCTCTCTTCGGGCTTCAGCATATCGTTCGGGAATATACCGCACCAGCCGATCAGTTTGCTGTCCTCTATATGTTCGAGAGCTAACAGCACTCTAACATCTGCCGGATCGAACTGGTCATAGCTGCCAATGACGAAGCTGAGGAACGAGTCCAGCTGCTCCTTCGTCATATTCCAATCCGGCAGCAGATCGGTAATCTCGGTCTGTCTTGTCAGCTCGTATAATGCTTCATAATCTTCTTTAGTAAAATTCCGCAATCGGATCGATTCAACTTCAATATTAAAATGATGACTCATACGTAGAGCACCTCTATCGCATAGATTTGGAGTGGAATAAGAAACGGAGTGCCTCTATGGAGACACTCCGCAGTCAATTCAACCTTTAGCGCACTGCTGCAATGGTTCCTAAGGACACATTCCGGATGTTATTCGATTCATCTAGCGACAAGTGCCCTTCATCCATTAGTTGTGATCTGGCATAAAGGTTAAATTCCCCTTCCCCTTCAAATCTGCCATCATTATATGAAATTAATACCAAAAAGTAAAGCTGAATATATTAGAATCTGAGCCCCGCTTCAATGCAAGCAGCTGCTCGTTCGGAATATCTGTGCTCAGCTCATAATATTTCAAAAATTTCCGATTAGATAACTTACGATGAAAATCAACGTATAATCCAACCAATATTTTGTCATTTTAATATATTCATTCCCTATATTTTTTTGCCGATATACAGCCAATGATAAGAGGTTCCGAGTACAGCTGGATCACTGGCCATTGAAATGATAAACTGCACCAGCCGGTCATACTCCCCGCGTTCAATCCAATACTGCTTCTGCTCATTCGTCAGCAAAGCGCCAATGCTTGATGAACCGATCAGCTCAACCGTCTCAAAGCCGCCTCGTTCCATAAACGGCTTAATCTCATGGATGCTATAATAATATGCGCCAGTAAATCGACCTTTCTCCTGATGATTGAATATACCCGTCTCCATCAGACGCTCGATCCCATCCATCGTATCGTTAGGCCTCCAATTATTCGCATGCATCAAGAAGGTCATGGCCATACGAACACGGCTTTGGAAAGCGACGAATACAATCCCGTCTTGCTTTGTCACTCGGTGCAGCTACCGCACCGCCGCGATTCGCTCTTCCACCTTCTGCAAATGATAGAGGGGACCCAACATGAGGGATGCATCATAATGCTCATCTGGCAGTCCATCAAGCTGTGTTGCATTGAGCGTATGAAATCCGTCGAAGTTCTCAGCTAACCGCAGCTCTTCCGCCTTCTGCCGCGCTATATCGACCAATCTAGGTGTCAAGTCCGTTAGCGTCATTCGATATCCAAGATTTGCCAAATCCATTGCATATTTTCCTGGACCCGCTCCATTATCAAGCACCACGCCAGACTTTAGAAGATGCTACTTGATAAAATGAATATTTACTGCGTACTCAATAGGCTCCCGGTCCAGCCTTCCCCATTCATCGAATTTGGAATAATACTCTATAATGTTTTCCATCGTCGGTCCCTCTCTTTCTAGCTTTTTGTTTGCAATTGAATAAAACTGCCGCCTCCAAGAGGCGACAGGAGGCTAATTCTACGCGGTACCACACTTCTTGATCGTTGTGCATGCACATGCAAGAACGACGATCCCTAGAACCCGTTACCGAGGGTTAATCGTCACAGCTACTTAATTCGACTATGCCACTCATAGGCGACTTCAGGATGCCTGAATACCATCTTGCACCAACCGTTGGCTCTCCGAACTTTGATTATTCATATTGTAGATTTATGTCTTTCTACCTGCACAGCCTTATCCCCGAACTCTCTTAAATAATCAATATAGCTCCCCTGCTCGTCTTCATAATTGCCGAGCCGATTCGCCATCCGAACGACCACAAGCTCAAGCTCTGGCACAACGAGCACAAGCGGACCGTATATCCCGACAATGCCGTATGACTGATCAGGAACGCCGCGACCGATGAGACATTGATCCGCTAAAGCATTCTTCACAAGCCACAAGCAGCCGTTTCGTGGATAAGCAGTCGACAGACGAGAAGGGGATTGAATCGAAATTGCATGTCGAATGACGGTCTCCGGCACAATAGACCTTCCGTTAACACGTCCCAGCTTTAAATGCAAATATCCCCAATAGGCCAGCTCTCGTGCCGATACGAACAAATTCCCTTCACTTCCATCCGCGTTCGAATCCAGCGGCCACGTAAGTCCCCCCTCTTCGACTACGGGCACAAGCTGATCCGTTCGAGCTGTTCTCCATCCTGTCTCCCGCATCTCTAAAGGCCGAAGCACAAGCTCGTCAACCAGCTCTGCTATCGTCCGTCCTGTGGCCTGTTCAATCACATTCGCCAATATTGGAATCCCCTCATTATTATAATCCCAAGCCGTACCCGGCTCGAACCTACGAACAAGCTGTCCAGCTTCTCGCTTCAGACCATGCGTATGAGTGAGCAAATGGCGGATGGTTATACCATCGAGCGCTTCGGCGTTCTCGCTGATTGGCGTTACATAACGAACTACCAGATCGTCGAAGGAGGAAATCGCCCCGCTTGTCAGAGCCCAAGCAGCAGCAAACCCCATATAGCTTTTACGCACAGAGGCGACATTGAATTGCGATTGCGCGCTCGTCGGCCGCCCTGCATGCTCTCCGCTATAATACTCGGCAACAATTCGGTCTTGATGAATGACGAACAGCGAGCAAGCCGTGACGCGGTTCAATCGGTTTATACGTTCGACGTAAGCCATCAAGTCATCGTAGTCTGACGTTAAGCACCTTTCCAGCATGATGAAACTGCCTCCTCCATTTATTCAGAGCTTTCTCACTAGTCATAATTTTCGCACAACTATAGTATCATGTAGTAAAGCTTTGAATTGATCATTTTGTAATTATAGGATAGATTTATGTTTAAGACTAGCAATACTTCCAGTTTATATGAGGGAGAGTTCTATTGACGGCGTTCAATTGGCTCTCGTCACTATAACGATATAGGAGGTGTACAAGATGGAGCATACACCTAACAATCGAATCGTCAAAAGAACATTTGTCTATGTACCACCCGAACCATCGGCCGTTCCCACGTCAACGATGCTGTATATTAACAATGAATACAGACGATACAGTACGTCGGATATTATAAAGACGATCGCTGCAGCCTTGAACGTGGATGTAAAGCGCTGGTATGCAGAAATGGAAGCATTAGATCGTGTCAATGAATGCTGATGATGAACAATAGGGGGTTGTCTCTTGCAAGCTGTACATTACAGTTTGTGAGAGACAGCCCCCTATTGTTGTTAATCCCTAGTTTGCGGGAACTGCAGTTCGTACAGCTCACGATATCGACCCTGCTTATCGAGTAATTCGACATGCGTACCGCTCTCAACAATCCGTCCGTACTCCAATACGTGAATTTGATCGGCCTGTTGTATGGTTGACAGACGATGTGCGATAACAAGACAGGTTTTACCCCGCAGTAGCTTACCCAGTGCCTCTTGAATCAAATGCTCCGACTCCGTATCAAGCGATGCGGTTGCTTCGTCTAGAATTATAAGCTGCGGATTTTTTAGAATGACCCTTGCAATAGAGATACGCTGTTTTTGCCCGCCGGACAGCTTAACGCCCCGTTCACCAATTTGCGTGTTGTAGCCATCTGGAAAGCTCTCAATGAAGGCATGAGCATTGGCCGCCCGAGCTGCAGCCATAATCTCTTCCTCCGTCGCATCCTGCTTGCCGTAACCGATATTGTCTCTAACCGATCCATTGAACAAAATAATATCTTGCGATACAATGCCGATCCGCTCGCGCAGCGAAGCAAGCGTCACCTTGCTCAGCGGATAATCATCAATTGTGATACGTCCCTCTTGCGGCTCATAGAACCGGGCAATCAGATGGGCAATCGTTGATTTGCCGGAACCTGACGAACCGACTAGTGCCGTCACTTTGCCAGCAGCCAGCTCCAGATTAAACCCGCTGAGTACTTGATGCTTGGTGCCCTCGTATCGGAAGCCTACATCATGGAACACGACTTTCCCCTCCACCTCTAGCAGTGGCACTGCATCGTCTGCATCTACAATTTCCGGTTTCGTATTCAAAATTTCAGCGATCCGGTCGTAAGCTGCTGCCGCTTGCTGAATCGTGTTCATAACGCGGCTGAAGCGGCGAATCGGATTTTGCAACAGCCGCAAATAAGCAATAACCGCAACGACCGTACCTACGCTCATATTTCCTTTCATCGTCAGCCACGCTCCGAATACGAGCACGATTGCAAGCCCGAGGTAATTAAGCAGATCGATAATCGGCTCATACACTGCGCGCAGCTTCACGACTTGAATATTCGCCTCCATATTCCTTTTGCTTCGATCTGAGAATCGGTCCGATTCGAGCGATTCCGTCGCGAACGACTTAATAAGACGAATGCCTGATAACGTGTTTTGCAGATGGTCGCTTACCTCTGCGACCGAATCCTGCACCGTTCGAAACGATTTGCGCATCCGTTTGCCAAAGAGCCTCGTCGTCACGATCATAAGCGGAAAGGTGAGCAGCAGCAGAACGGTCAACCGCCAATCAAGAAATAACATGTAGACCGTAATCGCGATAAACGTAAACATATCCGTCGTCATCTGGATCATCGTCGAGGAAATGAGCTGCTGAAGCGCTCCGACATCACTTGTCACACGCGACATCAGATCTCCGGTCCGATTACGGTCGAAGAAGCCAAGGTCAAGCCGATTAATATGCCGGTATAGATCGTTACGAAGGTCATAAATAATACGCTGTCCAAGCGAAGCCGTCGAAGAAGAGCTTATAAAATTTAGTACCCCTAACAACAGTGCAGCGCCAAGAATGCCAGCTCCTAATGGCAGCAGACGGTCATAATAATTTCCGGGTATAATGACGTCAATCGTATACCGCGTAAGCTGCGGTATAATAAATTCCAGCAGCGATATCGCCACGACACTGAACACAGCGACTATCATCAGCCGCCATTGTGTGCGGGCATGTACGAATACGCGCCGCAGCATATTCCAGATGCTTCGCGGCTTTATTTTCTCCCCGGTTCCGAACCTGCGCATTCCGCTGCCGTGACGATATGAATAATGAGACTCAGGCGATGCCATCTTCCACTCCCCCTCTTCTGGCTGTATGGAGCATGCTATTAAGCAATGCCAGTCAGCTTAGTAAGTATACATGAGCATAATAAAGCTTGAATACGTTCAACAATACGAAAGGGGCGATCCAGAATGTCAGCGAAGACTGACTAACGGACCACCCCTTCCATATATTTGAAGAAAACCTATCAATAGCTATACACTCGCAATAATGCGATACAGCGCCTGCGTTCCGTCGTCCTCTCCGCCTTGCTCCACAAGCCGTTCATACAAAGTCTTCGCAAGCGTCAGACCAGGCAGTTCGAGCCCCATCTCTGCTGCCGATTCAAGCGCAATCCGAATATCCTTTATGAAATGCTTCACATAAAAGCCTGGCGCATAATCGCCTGCGATCATACGCGGCGCGAGATTTGTCAGCGACCAGCTTGCAGCCGCACCGGAGCTAATGCTGCGAAGCACCGTCGTCTGATCGAGCCCCGCCGCTTTCGCATAAGCGAGCGCTTCGCTCACGCCGATCATATTCGAAGCAATCGTAATCTGATTGCACAGCTTCGTGAATTGTCCTGCACCGGCAGGTCCTTGATGGACAACATTCGTCCCCAACCATTCGAGCATCGGCTGTACGGCTGCGAATGCTTCCGGTTCTCCCCCGACCATGATCGACAGCCGCGCTTCTCTTGCGCCAATATCGCCGCCCGATACAGGAGCATCCAACGCATGCAGCCCTTTACTGGACGCCGATGCGGCAATCCGCTTCGCGAGCGTTGGACTAGACGTCGTCATATCGAGCAGATAGGTCCCTTGCTGCGCATGCGCGAGCAGACCGTCCTCACCGAAATAAATTTGCTCTACATCGCTAGGGTAACCGAGCATTGTAATAATAAGCCCTGCGCGCTCAGCCACCTGCCGGGGACTGTCGCACCAGATAGCTCCTTGTGCGAGCAGATCTTCTGCTCTTGCTCTCGTTCGGTTATACACGAGCACCTTGCAGCCATGCTGAAGAAGGTGACCTGCCATACTTGCTCCCATGATGCCCGTTCCAATAAAACCGATGATCGTATCGCTGTCGATCGTCCGTTGTTGCCCCGTCATCTTACTCCCGCCTTCCTGCATCATTACTTAGCTATTTACTCGATAGACACTAGTAATATTTGCACCTATGTATATACTACTCTTACCACTTCTATATTGTCCAATTCTTTCTATTCCTGCCTGTATAGTCGGATTGTATTTTCATCAATTATTTCACAAATACGTGATTGCCAATCGTTGCGGTAACCGTCATGGACTGGAACCATTCCGATTGCGTGCTTGCGCTGCTAAAGTATAGAGCGCCATTCGACGGATCACTGCCTTTGGCCGCCTTAATGGCCGCTTTGAACGCCGTCTCATCCGGCATTAGCCAATATTGTCCGCCGCTTACCGTCGAGAAGGCTCCCTTAGCAAATATTACTTCCTCAATACTGTTAGGAAATTTCGGCGATTGTACCCGGTTCAAGACGACGACCGCAACTGCGACTTGACCCGTGAACGATTCCCCTCTCGACTCGGCATTAACAATCCGAGCCAGTCTGGATAAATCCGCCCGACTAACCGTCACCTTCTTCAGCGCATGCATGGTCGTCTGTCCGACAATACCATTCTGAATAATGCCGGCACCACGCTGGAATCGTTTCACTGCGCTCGCTGTCTGAGTGCCGAACTTGCCATCCGCCTGTGCAGTCAAGTAACCGAGCATCCTCAGCCGCTGCTGCAAATCGATCACATTATTGCCTTCACTTCCAATCTTCATCGTCACAAAGGCAGTAGCTGCGTCAGTCTGCTGCTGCCCGGCTAAGATTATCGATATAACGATCAGTCCAATTAACATCCATCTGTACCAAGATTTAAACACGAGCATTATCCCTCCAATGTTTACAGATGCGATAACAGGCGAGGTGTGGAAACACAACAATTGGAAAAGGTGCACGCTAAACATTGTAGCATTAATCGGAAGAGCGACAGTCGTTTACTAGAAAATTCTAATATTAATCGGTGACGCAGCATGTGGATATTCCGATTTTATATCGGGCAAAAATAATTGCATGCAGGAAACATTACGACATTAAGGAGGAAGAATATGGGACTCTGGCTCGGAATCGGATTACTGTCGGTTGGCTTGCTGATTATTAATGCAGCATTCGCTTATCAAGCCGTACATGTTGAGGAAGCGCTAAGCAAGACGGCACTGTACCATCTAAAAGTTTTGCCCTTCTTTTACGCAGCCAATTTAATGGTCGGAATCGGTATTCGGGCAGCTAACAAAGCAGCAACCAGCTTAACCTTCTCACTCAGCCTGGCCAAAGGTATCGAGCTCGCCATATGCGTACTGATCGGCTGGTCATTTATGCGTGAGACGCCGACGTGGCGGACAGCTGCCGGACTGGGAATCGTCCTCATTGGCTTTATCGTCATGAAGTGGAAGCCTGCAGGCTAGCAATTACCTGTATCCGTAAAAAAACAACACCCCCCAACGATCCGGAAGCAGCTCCGGTTCATTCGGGGGTGTTATATATGCCTTATACGCTTGCTGCAGCAATATCCAGCTTCATGGCCGGCTGCCTTGGCAGATGGATTTCAACCTCATGTGTGCGGCCATCATCGGTGAGCGTAATATACGTTCCATCTGAATCGCGGCTTACAATCCCTGATTCAGATTGCGCTGTCAGCTCGCCCGACTCGTCCACTTCGAGCGGGAGCGAGGACTCGGACAACGTGTCCATCATCCTCACCTTCACCTTGTACACCGACCGGCCGAACCTGTAATTAACCTCGAAGCCCGGCCAATCCTTCGGTACAGCCGGCTTGAAGTACAGCTTGTCCGCCTTGCGCTGCAGTCCGATTATCCACTCTATGCCCGCTTGATACATCCAGCCTGAAGCGCCAGTATACCACGTCCATCCTGCACGCCCTTTAACCGGATCGCGCGTATAGACGTCTGCTGCCATAACATATGGCTCGCCGGCATATTTCCGTACATCGCTTTCACTCCGGGCATGAGTAACCGGATTGAGCAGATGGAACAGTTCGACCGCCTTGTCTCCGTTGCCAAGCACGCTCCATGCAACGATGCTCCAGATGACGCCGTGCGTGTACTGGGCGCCATTCTCACGGATGCCTGGCGGATAACCTTGAATATAGCCCGGATTTGGGTCGGTCCGATCAAACGGCGGCGTAAGCAATCGAGCGACCATCAGATCCCGGTCGACCAGCTCGCGGTCGAACGACATCATCGCCTGCTTCGCTCTCTCCAGTGGAGCAGCGCCGGAAATTACCGACCACGACTGTGCGATTGCATCGATCCGGCATTCCTCATTGCGCGTTGAGCCAAGCCAATGTCCTTCGTCCGCTCTTGCACGCCGGTACCACTGTCCGTCCCACGCGCTGTTATTGACCGCTGCTGCAATAGCTTCCCGTCGAGCCCGGTACGTCTGCGCCCGATCTCGATCGCCTTTCAATTCGCATACCTCCGCGAATTTGCGCAGCACTTCGCACAGAAACCAGCCGAGCCATACGCTTTCGCCTTTGCCTAAATCGCCGACTGAGTTCATACCGTCGTTCCAATCTCCAATGCCCATGAGCGGAATACCGTTCTCCCCGAAACGGGAAGCCCGCTCGATTGCTCGGATACAATGCTCATAGATCGTACCGGTCTGTTCAGACAGCACAGTCGGCTCGTACCGCTCATGCTCCTCGAACGTAAGCGGTTCGCTGCGGATGAACGGCGCTACTTCGTCGAGCAGCGACAAGTCTGCGGTATGCGTAATGTACCGCGCTGTTGCATACGGCAGCCACAGCAGGTCATCCGAGTATTTGGTCCGAATGCCGCGGTGCGTTTCTTCATGCCACCAATGCTGTACATCGCCTTCCTCATATTGATGGGCAGCATGAAGAATAATTTGAGACCGTGTCATACTCGGTTTGGTGTGAAGCATCGCTAACGAATCCTGCAGCTGATCGCGGTAGCCGAAGGCGCCTCCCGCTTGATAGAATGCCGTTCTTGCCCACATCCGGCAAGCGAGCGCCTGATACAGCAGCCAACCGTTCAACAGATAGTCCATCTCCCGGTTCGGCGTACGGATCGTCGTCTGCATCGTCATCTCTTCCCAGAAGCGGATCGACTCTTCAAACACAGCAGCGCAAGCGGCACCATTATTATATTTGCGTGCTATGCTTAGCGCCGCTTCCTTAGAGTACTCCGCACCAAGCAGCACGTAGACCGTGCGCGAAGCACCCGGCTCGATCGTAATCCTCAGCTGTACGGCACCGCATGCATCATACTGAGGGCCCGTTGTATTCGAGAGTCTTGCATAGTCCATCGCTTCCGGCGATTGAGGCGTCCCTCCCCGGCCAAGCCATTCCATCCGATCCGCCGTATACGAGATGCGCTGTTGCAGCGGTACGGCTGTTGCAGAATCCGTTCCGTCTGCATCGTGAATAGCGAGAAACGCCCAATCCTCACGGAACGTTTCCTGATAGCCGTTGCGCGCGAGCAGGACGTTGTCATCCTCG
Source organism: Paenibacillus xylaniclasticus (assembly GCF_004001065.1). Classification (GTDB taxonomy): domain Bacteria; phylum Bacillota; class Bacilli; order Paenibacillales; family Paenibacillaceae; genus Paenibacillus_T; species Paenibacillus_T xylaniclasticus. The sequence continues at coordinate 167,033 of NZ_BIML01000007.1, read as the reverse complement.
CTCCATTCCGAGATGATATGCGAGGCGCTGATTTGACGCTTCACGCCAAGCACCCAATCGCAGACGTAGTAAACCGATAACTCTCTCGTTTCACTAGTCGCATTATCGAGCTTTAGCTCGATAATTTTGACCGAATCGGATTTCGGCACATACATCGTCATTTGCTGACGCAAGCCGCGGTCCGCCCGGCGAAACCGGGTATAGCCGCGCCCATGTGCAACCGTACACGGCGAATCCGCGGAGCAAGGCATCGGAGCAGGCGAGCCGAAATGCCCTGTCTTATCGTCACGGACATAGCATGCTTCGCCCGGCGGATCGAGCACTGGATCATTCGACCATGGAGTGAGCTTAAATTCGCGGCTGTTGCGCCACCACGTATAGCCTGTTCCAAGCTCGGTGACGAGGAAGCCGAATTTCTCGTTCGCCATGACATTGCTCCATGGCGCTGTTAGAAATTTGCCGCCTCGCAGCGCGATCCGGTACTCACGGCCATCCTGCGTAAATCCGCCCCAGCCATTGAACAGATCGAGCTCGGAGGACAAGTCCGCCTCAACCGTATCCGAAATAGCGGGCCATGCATCTGAAATCGGTGGTGCTGTCACCTGCAGTCGTTCATACGTCAGCTCCGCGGCCCGCTTCGGCGCCTTCAGCTGTGCCTTCAAGCTCGGTCCTTCCGCACGCAGCACATAACGGGCGACCGCGAACAGCAGCGTCCGCTCCTCGTCGGACAATTGGTTCGCGGCCACAGGATATACACCGCCAGGTCGTACCGCATGCTTGTCGACGTTATGCTCAATAGCGCTGCGGAGTCCGTCCGTTACGTCCTGCTGATAGCCGCCGTCTGATTCATTCACGATAACCAGATCGAACGGAATGCCTTTGCGGCACAAATAACCATGTCCGCTCATCAGCCGAATCGCGAAAGGCATTTGAGACCGGTCCTCCATCGTGACGATTACGATCGGCAAATCTCCGGATATGCCCATCGACCACAGACCGGATTGCCCCTTCACATTCGCAGCGATACTTGCAGCACGTTCCGAATGAAGCGGCGATGCGTATAGCACGCGTCCGGCTAACGTATGAATGAGCGCCGCTTCTTCGGCCGTCATCCGCTGGTGACGCAGATCGATCCGGCTGTGCGTCCAAGCCAGCTGGAACGTCCGTTCGATCTGTGATTCACCACACAATGCCCGCTTAATCGCAATAGCTTCTTCGCGTGTTTCCGCCGTGCCCGTGATCGCATACAGTTTCACCTGCTCACCCGGGCCAATCGAGACTCGGCGCCGAATGGCGAAGATCGGGTCGAGCACGGCGCCGACCGTTCCGGATAGCTTGCTTGCGATGCTTCTCGGACGCTGCAGCGTATGGCCGCGCCCGATAAAGCACGCACGATCCGTCTCGTATTCAATCGGGCCGATCGACTCACATCCCGCAGAGAGCGACTGCACAGCCCAGCGATGCTTCTCATGACCATCGCGCGGTCTTCTGACTGCGAGCAGACATTCCTCAGCCTCGTCATATTCAGTCTGCACGAACAGCTTACTGAACGCTGGATGAGCATCGTCCGCTGAAGGAGGAGCAAGAACAACCTCCGTATAGGTTGTCACTTCGAATATACGTGTCTCCTGACTCCCGTTCGTGAGCGTCAGCCGACGGACCTCTGCGTTCAACTCAGGCGATACGCATATTTCGAGCTCCGTACCGATCGGGCCGTCCTTGCGGAGAAAGGCTGCCTGATGAAGCGCGAACTGCGTCCGCATATCATCAGCCCGTACACGGCACGGCTCATAAGCCGGCGACCAGACCGCATCAGCAGTCACATCCCGGATATACATGCCGATGCTCGGAGGATCGAGAATCGGGTCCTCGCGCCATCTGGAGACTGCAATGCCGCCATGACGCGTAAATCCGCCCCCGCTCGCTGTTACAACCGATGTGAACGAGCCATTGGACAGCACACATACTTCTGGCAGCGGCGTAATCGGATCCGTAAATTCGCGTTGCGGCGCCGTTTTTTCCTGCTCCTGTACCGCTTCCGTCCGAGTCGAGTACGACTTCACCGAATCGGTAATGACCGCAGGCTTATCCGGCATCCGCTCCTGCAGCAGCAGCTCCACCGCTTGAATTCGTTTGTCCGAGTGGAAACGGTCAACCATCGTTCGCGGCAGCAGCTCGTTAGCCAGCGTCAGCAGGCTCATCCCTTGATGATGCACCATGAAGCTGCGAATGACGACGCTGCGCTGACCTTCAGGCAGCCGCTTGCTCGTGCAATCAATCGCTTCGTAAAAGCCATGCTCACCGCGCGCCCCCATCTGCTCCATACGACGAAGCGCATCAAGCGCCTCGCGCTTCGCATAAGGCAGCGCCATAATTGTCGCATACGGAGCTAACACAAGATCCTCTTCAAGTCCGCGCTGGAATCCAAGCCCCGGTACACCAAAGGCGCGGTATTGATAGTTCATTTGATAGTCGAAGGCGTAATAGCCGGATTCCGAAATGCCGAACGGCACATTCCGCATAGCAGCATACTGAATCTGACGCCGCACCATCCCGCGATACGTCCGTTCCCAGACTGAATTGCGGAATGTCTTCATTAACAGCGCAGGCATTAAATATTCGAACATCGTGCCCGACCAAGAGAGCAGCGTCGCATCTTTACCTGACTTCGTCATAGCCCTGCCCAGCTTGAACCAATGAGCAGCTGGAGCCTGGCCTAACGCAATTGCCAGCAAGCTGGATTGGCGAGCTTCCGATGCGAGCAAATCGTACAGGATAGTCTCCTTGCGATTCGCCGAAGCATGATAACCGAGCGCGAACAACGAGGAGGCTTCGTCATACAGAGGCCGGAAGTCAGTATCATCAATCAGCTTCTCTAAACGCGCGATCAGACGCTTCGCCTGTTCACGAATACGACCTGTTTTGGATTGCAGCGAAGCCGCACCTGTACTCGCTTCCTTTCCGATACCGAACGCATACTCCGCGACGCCTTGCTTCACCGCAACGAGATAGCCGACGAAGTTACCTGAATCGACAGTCGACACATAAAGCGGCGGCAGCGGACGAAGCGACGTTGTCTCATACCAGTTGTATAGATGACCGTTCCACTTCTCCAGCTTCTCAATGGTGTCCACCGTCCGCTCGATCCGCATCAGCATATCGAGCGTATCGATAAAGCCGAAGTCGCGAGCAGCAAGCGTACATGCAAGCTGAAGGCCGATATTCGTCGGCGATGTCCGCTTGGCCGGCCCGACTGGCGGGTCCATCTGCACATTATCCGGCGCTAACCAATGATCGGACTTGACTGTATAGCGGTCGAAATAGGACCATATATCCGCCGCCAATTCGGTCAGCTTCGCTCGTTCCTCCTCCGTTATCGTTTCGGAACGAACGGCTGACGGCTGACTCAGCCAGCGTGCAACAGCAGGTGCAAGCAGCCACACGATCGCCAGGACAGCTCCAATCCACCTTGTAGGCACATGCGAAGATAGAATCGTTATTGCTCCATAGGCAAGCGTCAGTACGACTCCCGCACCTAGCCCATAGATGGCCGGAGCCTTCTGATGCTTGCTGCGGCGTTCAACCTCAGCCGAGCTTGTCCATTCCAGCAGCTTGCGTTTCGTGCCGAACATCCGGTACAACGTTCGGATCACTGCATCCAGCATGACTGCCGTTTGGTACGGCAGTGTAACGAGTGTCACAAGCGACTGGCCTAACGCCGCCGCTGCGGAAGTCGGCTTACGGATGAGACTTACCGGCTGCAGCACCGAGCGGATGAGCGGCATACCTATCGTAAGCAAAGCGATTGTTGTAAGTACCGCCCATGTCCACGGCGGCAGGAACGGTGCAGCGAGCAGCGCGGCCAACAGAGCTGGCTGCAACAGGCTTCTCCGCATATTATCAATGATCTGCCAGCGTGTCAGGGCGGACAGATCCACCTGCTCAAGCTTGCCGCTTCGGTTGCATACCTTCGGCTTCAGCCAGCACAGCAGCTGCCAATCGCCCCGCACCCAGCGGTGAAGCCGCTGCTGATAGGCGCCGAACTTCGCCGGATGACCGTCGATCAGCTCGATATCCGACAGCAAGCCGCCGCGAAGAAATCCGCCTTCCAGTAAATCGTGGCTCAAAACCGTATTGTCCGGAATTCTCTCACTAAGAACGGCAGCGAAGCTGTCGATGTCGATAATGCCTTTGCCAGTAAATATCCCTTGTCCGAACGTATCCTGATACGGGTCCGACATCGCGAACGCATACGGATCGATTCCTGGCTCACCGGCCCACAGCCTAGCCAGACGCGATTGCGACACCGAATCGTAGCTGACACCAATTCGCGGCTGCAGCACGCCATAGCCTTCGACAACTCTCGTACGCTTCTCGTTCAGCCTTGGCCGATTGTAAGGGAGATGCATCGTGCCCACCATACGCTGTGCCGCTCCAAGCGGTAGCTGCGTGTCGGCGTCCAGCGTAATGAGATAACGAACGCCCTGCAGCTCTTGAGGAAGCGATGAGCTGTCTAAGTAGCTCGTTCCCGTATCGCCCCTAAGCAGACCGACGAACTCGACCAGCTTGCCGCGCTTGCGTTCCCATCCGATCCACGCTTTCTCCGACTCATTCCATTGCCTCCGACGCTGGAACAGATGAAATGTTCGTCCTCCGTCATCTCTTGGATATTGCTTATTCAATTGCGCAATCCGCTCACGCGCCGCTTTCAACAGCTTGTCGTCGGAGCTGAGCCTCTCGGATTGCGCATCCGCATAATCGCCCAGCAGAGCGAAATACAGATGCTTGTCCCGATTAGCCAAATAATGCAGCTCCAGCCGATCTGTTAGCTCTTCGACCTCTTCGATCTTCGACCAAATAATCGGCATAACCACGATCGTCTTCGCATCCTCCGGTATGCCCGATGCATAATCGTATCGGAGCAGCGGGCGCGAGCGCACCATATTACCGACCATTGCTTGACCGGCAGTTACCGCCCACTCTGCGGCAGGCATCAACAGCAGCAGGACGACTGCAATCCAACTCCCGGCCGCTAGCTTGCTGCTGGCTCCAGCCCATATAGCGAAAATAACGGTAAACGCAGCGAAGGCGAAGCCGACCATCGACATGTAGGCCGTCCCGCGTCTGCGTCTAACTAAGGACGCCCGGTTCGCACGCGGGTCGCTGCATGATTTTAACGCTTGGTGCAGCCGTTCGACTCCAACTGAATCAAGCAAATAGTATGCGGCAAATCGGTTCCTTGGCGTCGATTCCTCGGAAGCCGCAGAAGAGCCGGAATGCTCCATCCCAGCTTCCGATTCCGGAGCGCTATCTGACGACGCCGCAAGCTCAACTGCTTTGGATGCAATCAAATTTTGCGGCACGCCGAACCGCTCCGCGAGCTGCTCAACACGTTGACGGAGCGTATGCCGGCTCGTCTCATCCATCCGGGAGTACGTACCCGCCGCTTCGCTTGAAAGCGTTCGTTCGACGACACTGATTCGCTCAAACACGGTCTTCCACTGCCCCCGGGATAAAGTACGAAGGCTTCCAATCAAATGGCTGCACTCCACTTCATGAGCCGCTTGCAGTTGATGCTCATAGGTAACGATTCGGCTCAGATTGTCGGTGTCAGCATCCAGCTTGCAAATTAGCCATTCCCGGACAGAGCCCGCATCATCAGCCCATTCATTCAAATGACTGACCAGATGGACAAGAACCGCACCGGACAACGGCAACTGCTCGCCGTGCCGTTCGAGCGCCTCCTTCATATCAGCCGCGCATAGCTTCCCGTCTTGAGGCGCCGCCGACTTAAGCAGCCGCTCGACACGAACGCATGCTTCGTGTCGCTCGCGAACTTCGCGCATCAATGCCGCCAGCCGTTCAATAGCCGTCAGCCGCAGCATAACCGGCAGCGTCCACGCTTCCGCAAGCGTCAACACAGCGACCTCTTGATAAGCATTCACGAATGCCGTCAATGTATCATATTCAAGACGCCCGTTCGTCGCCTCATAATAAGCGGCTCCCAGCGCCGCTGTACGCAGCCGCTGCTCATTTTTAAGCCCTGTCAGCTTCCGCAGCACGCCGCGTTTAAGCTCCCGTTCCACTACGAGCGCTTCCTTCTCGATAAAATCCGCATGATCCAGCAGCCACTGCTCGGCAGGCTGCGTGCATGCGCCCCCCTCTTCCTTCAACAGTGCGGCGAACTGCCGCAAGCTTGCCATATCGCGATGCCAATCCCGCAGCGGATCAGTGTCCATCCGCTTCGAGTTGACCGGTTGATGAATGAGTGCCAGCTCATGCGCCTTCTGCTCCAGTTGCTCGGCGTTTAGTACCATGGGTCCCCCTTGCTTTACATCCGTCTTCCTTAAATCTGTTTGCCTTCATAACTTGATAAGGCTTTTCGGTAAATACCGATACAGACAGACCTTAAGGAGCCTGTCTTTTGTTGACTTAAGTAAATATTCCCAAGATCGCTGCATTTTATGACCCCTTGAACAAAATATCCTTACGAACAATAAAAAAACGGACCTGTAAAGTCCGTTAATCCGTTCGTAATCGTATACCTGGATATTCATTTTACACTGCTAGATATCAATTGAATCACTTCCTCATTTTTAAGAAGATTCATAAGGGACGAGGCTATCTATATTTACAAATCTATTAATTGATCCTATTTCCCTCTTGAAGTACGAACGATTTCCAGAAAAAACGTGAGGTTTATACAAAACTTATGAAAGATTTAATAGATTACGACGCCCAGGTTATGTACTCACGGTGCAACGACATTAGCTTTCACACAAAAAAACAAGGCGTCCATGGACACCTTGCTGAAATCATTCCATATGATAAGTACCAGCCAAAAGAGCTAGACCATAATTTAAGTACGCTTAAGCGGGATATCCACATATTTGCGATATTTATCCGGTTCCACTTCTTGATACACTCGAACAAATTCAACCTCGAATGCCGGATATGGACTCAGCTCTCTCTCCACTTTGCTGTACATGTCCTCCAAATCCTCGCGGGTCATCCCCCATAGAGTATGTCCCAATGTCAAATGCGCATGATACTTATCCAGCTCGGAATATTGCTGAATAAGCTCCGCAGAAGACCCTACCGCCCGCACGATTTTCCGGTGCAAATCCTTTAAATGAGTTGAATCTACGTTAAGCACCAGCTTCTCCTCCCCGAGCCTGGCCGGGCTATGAAGAGCAGCGCGGAATACAGAGAAGCTCTTGCACACCGCTTTCACCTCGTTAAGCCAATTGTTGTTGTCCGGTGTCAAGCCTCCCTGCGATTTTACGATTATGTGAGGCTCGACATCAGGAAGAAGATGATGCGGCCATTGCCGTTGAAAGGCAGTAATTCGGTGAAGGTAATCTTCTGGCGGTAAAATCCCGACAAAAAATTTCATGATCTAACCTCCCATAATTCGTTGGCTTCTACTGTCAAATGTAGGTACCATCAATATTTAATGATAAGAATGAGGTATTAACCATGTAAGCCAAGGAAATCAACCTGTATTCATATACATTTATTTTATCATAGCATCATTGATCTGGAACATCCGCACTCATTCTTTAACTCAATCTTTACTCCCGTCGAACATTCCCTTAATCAAAAGGAAGTAACATTAACCTTGAAATATGATTCCTAACTCTAAGGAGGATTAGATTTCATGATGCGACAGGAGCGGCATTTGCATCACATGTGGCAGACCGTTCCAAGCAAAGCGAAATCCCACTTCAATATTCGACGAAAGCTAAAGTCGACGTTTTGCTAGGCGGCGGCGAAGATTACTGGTTCCCTACAGGCCATTCAGGGGCGTTCGAGGATGAATCAGCTGAAGATCCGTCTGAGAATAGCAAAGGTACGCAGGGCAATCTTGTAGCCAAGGCACAATCGCTCGGCTATAGCTATGTAACAAATAAATCCGATATGCAAAAAGCGACAGGTAAACTGCTCGGCCTGTTCGCGAACGAAGAAATGTTCCAGCAAAATCCGGAAGGTGAAGGCGATCTGTACAATCCGGTCGTGTCACTGCCAGACATGACGAAGAAAGCTATCGAGACGCTGTCCTCGAACCCTAACGGCTTCTTCCTCATCGTAGAAGAGGAAGCAACAGATGAAATGGCGCACAGGTGGGTTCTCCATCGAGCCAGTAGACAACAAGGACGAATCCGGAGACGGGATTTCCGCAGAGGACGGGCCATTCTCTATCGCGAAGTCCGACCAGAAATTTATAATTGATTGGACGACTTCCGGTCACACAACAGTCAACATTCCTATAACGGCAATCGGTGCAAGTTCTGAGCTGTTTACCGGCTCATAATAACTCTTCTCTCAGCTATCAAGAAGCTATCCACCATCTGGATGGCTTCTTTTTTATGACGACAGGCAGCCGCAATAACCGCACTGAATCAGTGTTAGACTCAAAATATGAGAATGGTTCAACTTTTTTGTGAACATTTGATCTTCCAGACATTTTATGCGTTTCCCTATTGTTGTCAGATTTCATTTGCTCGTTATAATAAGAAGATAGACCTAATCTGTGAATATCCCAACAACGAGTACCCGACACGAAGGAGTGCACCGCTATGTCCGTTACGATTAAAGATATATCCAAGCACGTTGGCGTCAGCTATTCGACTGTAGCCAAGGCGCTTAATAACAGTCCTCTTGTGAAAGAAGCAACGAAACGCAAAGTGATTGCGGTCGCGGAGTCGCTCGGCTACCGGCCGAATCTTGCTGCTCGAAGCCTAGTAACGAAACGAACCGGCCTAATCGGCATCGTATGGCCGAACGTCGAACGACCAGCATTATCCTCGCTGCTCACATCGATTCAGAAGCGTCTGGCTGACAAAGGGTTAACCGCGCTGTTGTCGATTGATGAGGCCCAGCAGGCCATTACAACATTCTTAAACCTGCGGGTAGATGCAATCCTTATGTTCGAAGAAAGCGCGGACGGCATCGACGACGGACAAGCTTTAGCTAACGTGCCGTTCATATCAATCGGCATGCCGGTACGGCCAGACGTACCGGCTGTTGATATGAACCGCCGGGAAGCCATCAAGCTTGCCGTAACGACGCTGATTGCGAAAGGACATACCCGAATCGCCTATATCGGTCCCTATGCCGAAGCATCGATACAACAACGTGAGAAATGGATTGGATACCGGGAAGGCATTTATGAGGGGGGACTTTCATTCGAGAATGGGCTGCTTATCGATTCGAACGGCTTGTCGTGGCAGCATGGCTATCAAGCCGCTCAACAGCTGCTTGCGCTAAGCAATCGTCCAACAGCTGTCATCTCGGGCAGCTACGATCTCGCCGCTGGTATGCTGCGCGCGTTCCAGACCTACGGTATTACCGTACCTGACGATATCGCGATTATAAGCTACGACCATATTCCGCACCTAGAACAGCTCGAAGTATCCATCTCGGCGGTCGGCGTGTCCGAGGACGCTTTGTCGGAAGCTGTCACGAGGACGGTGCTGCAGTCGATCGAATCGCCTGGCAGCGTACCGCTTCGAACACCGCTGACACCCGAATATATTCATCGCCGCTCCGATTAAGAGAAGAACAAGAATATGCCTCTCCGTCTATGCAAGCAGGCTCATGTGAGCCTGTATGCATGAAGGAGAGGCTTTGTTAATGATACAGGTTTATGTGCGAACAAGCACAGCTGGCTCCTCGCCAAGCAGCGACAGACGTACTGCATGCCAAGCGGCTCGCAGCGCCTCCTGCAGCGGCCAGGCAGCCGTTCCGGCAGCCATGACAGCAAGACCATGTCGATAGGTCAGTGAGGCGCCTGCCGTTACGCCATATTCACTTCGATCCGGCGTATGCTGAAGCGCTTCACGTGCGGCTTCAAGCTCCGGAACGCCGATTCGATCGCCATAGATGAGCAGCGTGCCGATATGAGATGCATTGTCGAAGCAGCCTGGCGCCGTAATCGATTGCGCTGCTGGTTCAATCAACTGCCGCTGGGCAGCAATCCGCTCATCACCATACCAGACTGACAGCCGGCTGTCGAACCGATTATATTGAAACCGTTCGCCGCGCAAAGTACGTCCCGGACACCATACATCCGCCTGCATCCAGACAGCGCCAGGGGCAAGCCGGACTTCCGTCTCGCTTACGAACTGCGAGTCTTTATAAAGCATGACTGGCTCCGGCATATGCTCGACTACAGCATTATGTTCCAAGATGAAGGTCTGCTTCATGGAAGCGCCGCCTAGCGAGCCTGCCGGATGCACCTTCGTGAAGGATTGGTTGGTCACATACAATCGGCTTTCTGGTCCGCAATGCCACTCCAGCTCATAACGGTCGCCATCCATCAGTCCCGGTGATACGTCCATAACGATTGCGCCGAGAGATAAGCCTAGCGGAAATGTTTTGGCGATCTTAATTGGAGCCGTATGATACTTCCCCGTCATGATCGTCGACTCGCCCTGTCGCTCGAATGAAGCACGTAATTGGGCGGCAGATGCAGCTGCAGCTAAGCGATCAATGCGAATGCTGGTGTTCATGGCTATGGCTGCCTTCAGCATGATGCGCATGCTCGTGCAAATGGTCATGCGAGCGGCCGTATGCATGCGCGATTTCGTGCTCCAGCCAATGAACGATATCCGCTACCCCTTCGCCGCTGAATAGATTCGTGAACACGAATGGGCGATCGCCGCGCATCCGTTTTGAATCATCGGCCATGACCTGAAGGCTTGCTCCAACATGAGGAGCCAGATCGATTTTGTTAATAACGAGCATATCCGAGCGCATAATACCTGGTCCGCCTTTGCGCGGAATTTTCTCCCCTTGCGCGACGTCGATAATATAGATGAACCGATCAACAAGCTCCGGACTGAACGCTGCAGCAAGATTATCGCCGCCGCTTTCGATAAAAATAAGCTCTAGCGGCGAGAACCGGCTCTCCAGCTCCTCGATCGCTTCGAAGTTCATCGACGCATCCTCGCGGATTGCCGTATGCGGACAGCCTCCCGTCTCAACGCCGATTATACGCTCCTCCGGCAGCACGCCGGTCGCTGCTAGAATACGAGCATCTTCCTTCGTAAAAATATCGTTCGTAATAACCGCCAAGCTGTAACGATCCGACAGCTCCCTTGCGAGCCGCTCGACCAGCGCTGTTTTGCCTGAGCCTACTGGACCTCCGATGCCGATGCGAATCGGTCTTGTGCCGTCGATTACCGGCTGTACCCACTCTTTATGACTATGTCCTTGTCCTTGGCACATCGTACATTCCTCCTCGATCATATATAATTGCAGTTGCTGCTTTTATGACATGAAGAGCCGGGAATATAGCGTCTCATGACGAAGCATCGCAATTTCCGCCATTGGCATATTAGCGTATGCCTCTTCCGGTTCAAGCTTAGCCGCTATACTCCAAGCCTGCTCCGTCACGGGAGTCAGCCGTGCAATTAACCGCTGCCCTTCGGTCTGCCCTATCGACATAAGCCGCAAAGCGCTATTAATCGTCGTGACGATACTGGTGTAGAAATAACTCTCGCAAGCCTGCTGCAGCGAAACGCCAAGCTGCAAGCAGATGATTCCGTGTACAAGCGGCAGTGTCGCTAGACAATGCCCTTCCTTAACTGAAGCTGTTACATCCGCCATATTGAGCTCAGGCCAAATATCAGTCGACAGCTTGAGCAGCCGTTTGCCCATCTTCTCGACGCCCTGCCGCGTCTCTATCGCGAGCCGCTGCATGTGGACAAGACGTTCTACTGACCATAATCGGTCCCACTCTTCTAATGGCGCGTCGCGATACACCGCCTTAATGACCATTGCATCGGATGTCGCCCAGCTGTGGGTAAGCATTGTCCGCACATACGTCTCCAGCTGCGAACTGCTGGCCATTCGTCCTTCCTGCACCATCGTCTCCAAGCCGAATGAATGCGAGAAGCCGCCGATCGGAATGGCCGAGTCGAGCAGCTGCTGCAGCGTCAGCCAATTCCGCATCGCCATAGATTAGAATAAGAAATACCGCTGCGCCATCGGCAGCACGTCTGCAGGCTCGCAGGTGACATGCTCTCCGTCCACCGTCACGCGGTACGTCTCCGGATCGACTTCGATGCGCGGCGTCGCATCGTTATGAATCATATCCTTCTTCGTGATCGACCGACAGCCGCGTACAGGCTCGACTCGTTTGCTTAGGCTGAGCCGTTCCTTTACACCATTTTCATACGCGGCCTGGGAGACGAACGTAATCGAGCTGCTGGCGACTGACTTGCCGAATGCGGCAAACATCGGACGCCCCCATACCGGCTGCGGGGTCGGAATCGAGGCGTTCGGATCGCCCATCTGAGCATATGCGATACTGCCGCCCTTCAGCACGAGGTCCGGCTTGACGCCGAAGAAGCTAGGACTCCATACGACAAGGTCTGCGAACTTGCCCAGCTCCACCGAGCCGACAAGATGCGATATGCCATGCGTAATAGCCGGGTTAATCGTATATTTCGCAATGTAGCGTTTAATGCGGAAATTGTCGTGCGATTGGGTGTCAGGAGCGAGCGGTCCGCGCTGCCGTTTCATTTTGTCCGCAGTCTGCCATGTACGAATAATTACCTCTCCGACACGACCCATCGCTTGAGAATCGGAGCTGATCATACTGAACACACCCATATCATGCAAAATATCTTCCGCCGCAATCGTCTCCGGACGAATACGCGAATCAGCGAAAGCCACATCCTCCGGAATACGGCTGTCGAGGTGATGGCATACCATCAGCATGTCAAGATGCTCTTCAATCGTATTAACCGTGAACGGACGTGTCGGATTCGTCGAGGACGGCAGTACATTCAGCTCGCTGGCCGCCCGGATAATATCGGGTGCATGACCGCCGCCGGCTCCTTCCGTATGATACGTATGAATCGTCCGACCCTTGAAAGCAGCCAGCGTATCCTCCAGGAAGCCTGCTTCGTTCAGCGTATCGGTGTGAATCGCCACTTGGACATCATATTGGTCTGCTGCGGCCAGGCAGGCATCGATCGCCGCCGGCGTCGTTCCCCAATCCTCATGCAGCTTTAGCCCAATCGCCCCTGCCTCAATCTGCTCGATAAGCGGACCAGGAAAGGAGGAATTGCCTTTGCCCGTCAGACCAATATTCATCGGGAACGCTTCAATCGCCTCCAGCATGCGCGCCAGATGCCAAGCACCAGGCGTTACCGTCGTTGCATTCGTACCGGTTGCCGGACCTGTCCCTCCGCCGATCATCGTGGTAACACCGGATGCGAGCGCTGTTTCAATCTGCTGCGGACAAATAAAATGAATGTGCGAGTCGATACCGCCAGCGGTTACGATTTTACCTTCGCCCGCAATGACTTCCGTGCTTGCCCCCGCGATCATGCCTGGCGTCACGCCGTCCATAATATCCGGGTTGCCTGCTTTGCCGATTCCGACGATAATGCCGTCCTTGATGCCGATGTCTGCCTTCACAATACCCCAATGATCGATAATGACTGCATTCGTAATAAGCGTATCTAGAACGCCCTCGTCACGAAGTGCACCGCTCGATTGCCCCATGCCGTCGCGGATTACTTTGCCGCCGCCGAATTTACACTCATCACCGTATACCGTATAATCATGCTCAATCTCAGCCCACAGCTCTGTATCTGCCAGCCGGACGGCATCGCCGGTTGTCGGGCCAAACATTTGCGCATAGCTTTTTCGGTCGATGCTGCTCATCTACGCCTTCCCCTCCCATGCCTCAAGCCGTGCGCTTACTTCGTCGCTGACCGCCCCGCGAATTGCTTCCCCTAGCGTAAGTCCATTCAAACCGAACGAACGCTTGGAGCCGCCAAGCTCAACGACACGTACCGGCTTCTCCTCGCCTGGCTCGAACCGTACTGCCGTACCGGCTGGGATATCGAGCCGCATGCCGAAAGCAGCCCGCCGATCGAACTGAAGCGCCCGATTCACCTCGAATAGATGAAAATGCGAACCGACCTGTACCGGCCGATCGCCTGTATTCACAATAATAATCTCCGCCGTCTCCCGACCGGCGTTCAATTCGATATGCCCTTCTGCTGTGCGGTATTCGCCAGGAATCATGGTTCTCACTCTCCTATCGGATGGTGAATAGTGACAAGCTTCGTACCATCCGGGAACGTTGCTTCCACCTGCACCTCGTGAATCATGTCGGCTACGCCCTCCATCACTTGCGAGCGCTTCAGAATCGTCGTTCCGAATGCCATCAACTCAGCAACTGTCCGGCCGTCGCGCGCACCTTCCATAATTTCGGATGTAATGATCGCGACGCTTTCCGGATAATTTAGCTTCACGCCCCGCTCCAACCGGCGCCGGGCCAGATCTGCTGCGACTGTTATTAGGAGCTTCTCCTTCTCACGTTCTGTTAGCTGCATAATTCACCTCTTCATTCGCGTGGCTTCTATCCGCTTATCGCGGGTGTAACTTACCAACATTATAGTAGGAGAAATATAAACTGTAAACAGTTTTGTGTAAGGTTATATGACATAAACACTCGTTTTGCGTCCACTTTCTGTAACATTCCGTTAACATATGTTCGATAATATGACACAACTTGACGTTTTGTTACTCTCATACGTCATAATAAGACAGCCTCGCTCCTGGTTGAGGCGAGGCTGTCTTATTATTTATCGTGCTGCCAATCGGATATTTAGGAGTTAAAGATCGGCTGTTCATTTCAAATGAAACGAATCAATAGACCTAGCAATAACGCAACATCATTAGGGTAGCCTCCGCTCCTAAACATAGGTACGGTTTCCAATTGACCTCCGAATCAATCCAGTCCGGCATCTCAAAATACGGATTCGTAACAACCAGCTTAACAATTATTTCCAAAAGATGAATACAGCATCAATCGATCATCACAAATATGACTATTGTTGTATTGTAAAGATAAAATAGGGATTTACTGATAAAAAGGGGTAAAACATTGATGCAATTAACGACAGAGAACCGAATTATTGGCTACATCGTTTTTCACCGCTATTACAATGATCGAATCTACGAAATCGGCTGGGTATATTTCATTCGGATTATTATAATCGTGGGTATGCAACGGAGGCGTCCCAAGCGGTATTGGATTACGCTTTCGGTACAATGCGAATTCATCGGCTTATCGCAACTTGCCAGCCGGACAACCCGCCGTCCTACCGGGTAATGGAAAAAATCGGAATGCAACGGGAGGGCTACTTCAAGCAATGTATCCCCCATGGTGATAACGAATGGTGGGACGAATACTACTATGCCATCCTAGAGAATAAGTGGCGAGAGCAGATAATGCTACGAGAGAAGAGCAGCCAACAGTAATCCTAACATTGTGGTATATGACATTGATCATGCTATAGGGATAGGTTTCAAATGAGGAAGAATAAGTAAATCAGGAGGGACAGATATGACAACCACAATAGGGCTTATCAGGCATGGCGTTACGGAATGGAATAATCTTGGCAAGGCTCAAGGTATATCTGATATACCTCTCAACGGAGAAGGAATACAACAGGCTACCGCATTAGCTAATCGACTTTCAAGCGAAGAGTGGGACATGATCTTCTCCAGTAACCTTACGAGAGATCGCCAAACTGCCGAGATCATTCAGCAATCTTTAGGAATATCTTCAATACTCGTCGATGAGCGTAATAGAGAGATTAATTGCGGGCTAATAGAGGGTACCACTGAGGAAGAACGCATTTCTAATTGGGGGGGTAAATTGGCACGAGCAAGATCTTGGTATGGAAGGCATATATAGATAATACATCTTTAACTATTATTACGCATACTAACAACAATTGGGCATGTCCATTATACAATTGTACCGAACACCTTTAGTTAGCTTGAACAAGACCGTACCTCAAACCCCCTAACAGGCTGTCCGCACGGTCTTGTCCATGTCTCACCTTAAGAAGCTTAATAACCTCTGATGAGGCGAGTCTTCAAATTAATATTTGGCACCGTCATCTTCTTCGCCAATAGCGAGAGTCGTTGCGATCGGACCGCCGTCCTCTTCGCCGAGCGCCAACGTCGTATAAATTGGTCCACACTTCGGAGGCAGCACGATACAGTCACCTGGTGCATTACCGCCCTGTACTTCCTTCAAGCATTCTTCATCCAGCTCTACTGCATTAGTTCTCCACTGAAGCTCATTCATCATGACTTCCTGCTGCTTTGCATCGAATTTGATCTTCATCATAATACCTCCTCATATGAGTTCAATTTATTGTAGCGCCATTACTACCAAACTCTCGATATTCTGATCTCCTGGCCCTGCCGCTCAACCTCCATCATCTTCACTCGTTTGCCAGTTTCTCTCCCCAAACGGCTCCTGCTGCTCTTCATTCATCGGCATAATGACACGATGCTGCGAGGTCAGCACTTGCTCGGACCATTTCATCATGACCTCGAAGTAAGGAAATAACGGCGAAGCTACCGGTTTGAACATAACAGCCTTATGCCCGCTCCACTCGTCATAAGCAGATGAGTTATCGGAGGCGCCTCCTGGTAGCGGTTTCATTACTGCCCGTCCTCCAACTCGCGACACAAAATCACGAGCGACACTAACCGAGGAGGTTATGCAGGTGGCCGGCCGGTAATGTAACGTCAATCTTCCGAAGCTAAAACACCAAATAGAACATATTGCTTACATATACTAGTTTAAATCTAATGTAACTCCCACGAATAGAGAAAAAAGTCCTTATTCAGCATTGAAGGCAGTAGACCGAGTAGGTCAACCGCTTTATTCTACCTGCCGCTTATGTGCCAATAGCAACCTTTATCCGCCTGGACATCATATTGGACATATTTGTCTTATGCTTAGCGCTCCTCACCAATCACAAGCGTCGTAATCCAGCCCTCCTCGCCAATCGCCATCGTCGTAACCGTAGTGTCCTCTTCGCCAACCGCATCTGTCGAATATCGCGGCGGCCAATTGACAAGGATATCCCCAATCGCTCCACCGGCGACTTCCATAATTTCCGTCATATCGACCTCCTGAAGCTCCTTATCTAGACACAGCTCTTTCATGACAGCCTCTTGCTGGGCTGCATCCAATTTCAACTTCATATTAGTTCCTCCTCTTATTTAAGATGATTTATTTGTAGCATCTTGATCACCATACTCGAGCTATTCTGACCTCCTGGCCGCGCCGTTCAACTTCCATCCACGAGAATCGTTTACCCATTTTCTCCCACAGTTGTTCCTTCTGTTCATCATTCATCGGTACGACAACTCGTTGCGACTGAGATTGAAGCATTTGCTCGGACCATTTCTTCATGACCTCGAAATATGGGAACAATGATGTAGCTACCGGCTGTGACATAAATGGTTTATTATGGTGATACTCGCCAGGTGCGACATTATCTATCGAGTCGATTGAGTTATGCATCCTAAGAAATTCAATTATACGATCCGTAATCGGCGCCGCCGTCTTAATCTCGATATCGAGATAAGCAGGCATGCTGTTGCATTCAATCAGCACATATTGCCCTTCCGGTGTAAGCCGGAGATCAATGCCGCTAAAGCGTAATCCTAGTTCCTTCATCGCGCGATCACACATTTGTACAACATCATCTGGAAGTGTAACTTCCCTATATGTTATCGCACCGTTCGAATAATTCGGGTCAGTGCGGTAATCTAAAATATCTTCATTTGACGTTACAATCACATGCGCCGACAGTACCTGACCCTCTAGCATATTGACCCTAACGTCCTCACCTATGATCTCATTTTGAAAAATAACAGGCTCTCCAAATGTATCAGCGTCATGCAGATTGATCCAGAATGATTCGTCTACCCGCCGGCAGAAGCTTCCTCCCGGAAGAGGCTTGCATACCGCTTGTCCGCCAACGCGAGCAACGAACTCCCTTGCTGCATTTACGGATGATGTTACGCAAGTCTCAGGAAGCTGAATGCCTGCGGCTTTAAGCTTATAAAGCTGGTAATACTTCGACGTATTCGAGGGAGGATTAATGACAAAAGCACCTTGCTCGTGCATAATCCGCAGCCAACCCCGTATTACTTCCGCTCTTCCGCCGAATTGAACCTGAGCGTTATATCGTTTAGATTCCTCAGTCTGGAAATAATCCGGATTATGTGTCATTACCCCTCTGAAGAATACAGATGATACACTTTGAAGCGGCTTGCCGTTATAGTACAGAACACCATTTTGCAAAGCATAATCGTTCGTAATCGGCGACCCTAACTCTATAAAGTCTGCCCCCAGCTTCTTAAGACGGTCTACCATATGCCTGCAATGTGCGTCGTCCATCGGATTCACAATAATTGTAGTCATTTATCTATCATCCCTTCTCATTTACGTAAGTTGAGCCACATATGCAGTGTCCTTCTTCTTGGGAACAATCAATATTCAAAATTAACTTTTATATCGGCTGAATCTACAGGACAGTCCAAACAACGAATTCTAGTTACATGAACAACCTTAATTGTCCGAATATGATGGCGTCCATACACAATAGAGAAGCTATTTTCACTATTAACGTTACTATTATCTAAACCTATTCGTTTAATTCTTATATGTACAATCATTCAATTGAGGATAGATCAGCAATATTTGTATAAACGAGGGCCGCACAGATAGCCTCAATCCAAGCTATCTGCACGGCCTTGTCCATTATTCTGCTCAAGACGGCCGATTCCCCTCTTGAAACAGCCATACGATATATTATTTAATGCCGCCGTCTTCTTCGCCAAGAGCCATAGTCGTGTAGATCGGGCCGTCCTCTTCACCGAGAGCAAGCGTCGTATAGATTGGGCCCTTCGGAGGCAGTACGACACAGCCACCTGGCAAAATGCCGCCGTGTACTTCCTTCAAGCTCTCCTCGTCCAGCTCCACTGCGTTAGCATTCCATTGCAGTTCGTTCATCAAAGCTTCCTGCTGCATTGCATCCAATTTGATCTTCATCATAATTCCTCCTTTAAATTAGTTCATTATATTTGTAGCGCCATTACTACCATACTCCAGATGATCTGACCTCCTGGTCGTGCTGCTCGACCTCCATCCTCTTCGCTATCTCGCCGCAATTGCTCCTGCTGCTCTTCGCTTATCCACGGCATCATGACATAGTGCTTCGAGGAATGAGCATGCACGCCCCATTCATTCATCTCATCTAAGCAAGGTCATAACGGCGTAGCTACCACATTGAATTACCCGCCACATATGCGCTGTTTATCTCATGTCATTACGGTCTGTAAGCGGGACGTCCAAAAAATAAAACGCCCCAAAGAAAACGGTTACAATTTAAGATAGGAAGTGTTTTCAGTTAAAGAAAAATTCCCACCGTGCACTCCCCTTCAAGCTCTCCTCACATCAAAGGAAATAATAGTGTAGCTAGCGGTATGAACATTATTGCCCTATGTCCGCGTCGCATCCCGCTCTACTCAGCCTTAACTGACGAAGTAACGGAATACATATCCCATTAAAATTCCAAATAAATAAACATATTTACATATACTAGTTTATTACACAACCTACTCCAAGTACAGAGAAAAAAGTCCCTATATGTAAGAAAGACAGCTTACCGCTTAGGTCAGCTGCCTTGTTCTAACCTCTTCTTATGTGCCAAGTGCTACCTTTAAACGCCGAGACAGACCGGCAGTAAGCGAGCTGCCGCCTCTCTGCTTATCACCGAAGCCAAGCTCATACAGTCGCTCCGTCTCCATAAATCTTGCTTCTGCCGTATCCGTCCCCATAACGACCGCAATTAGACGTGTATTACCGCGAACCGTCGTACCCGTAAAGCAGTACCCTGCCCGCTCCGTATAGCCCGTCTTAAGCCCATCGCTTCCTGGATAAGCGAATCGTTCTCCCGGCAGCATAAGGTTGGTCGTACGAAGTGCGCCGCTTCCCCCTTCGTTGTTATAAACCGCCGAACGGGACGTAATCGTTAGCACTTCTGGGAAGGAGCGAATCAAATAACGCGCAAGCGTTGCGACGTCTCTGGCCGTAAGCGAGGTTTCGCCTTCAGAGGCCGCCTCTGGAAAAGCTGCCAGATCAGCACTGCTAAGTCCGGTCGCATTCGCAAACACCGCATCGTCCGACAGTCCAATTTGCTTCGCTCTATCATTCATCATACGGACAAATTGCTTCTCCGTACCGGCGGCATACTCAGCCAGAGCGACTGCAGCATCATTCGACGAATGAATGGCCATCGACTCAAACAGCTGCCGTACTGAGATGGACTGTCCCACGAGAAGTCCCGCTCCTGCCCCCGGTACAGAGGCTGCATACCTAGACACGGCTACTTGATCGTCCCAGCCCATACGTCCTGTCCGTATCGCTTCAAGGACGAGCAGCTCCGTCATCATTTTGGACATGCTTGCTGGCGGCAGTGGTGTATCGGCATGCTGGACGAACAACGTTCTTCCTGTGTTCGCCTCGATCAAAATGGCAGCCTTAGCCTCAACCTTTATCGTATGATGACCCACAAACCAAGCTTCTCCTCTTACAATCCACAGCAGAATACCAATTGCTGCTGCAAGAAGCACTATTCGTTTCATCTGGAACGACCTCCGAACGTAATCTGATGCTTCCATCTTACGAAACACAGATTAACGTTTCTGCAACCGTTCC
Source organism: Paenibacillus xylaniclasticus (assembly GCF_004001065.1). GTDB lineage: Bacteria > Bacillota > Bacilli > Paenibacillales > Paenibacillaceae > Paenibacillus_T > Paenibacillus_T xylaniclasticus. The sequence goes on along the minus strand of NZ_BIML01000007.1, from coordinate 146,467 downwards.
ATAATCGTTCCATAAGAAAATCTTAAGAATGCTTTACAATTAGACAATTAGACACTGATGCTTAACAGACCCGCTTCCTGTCAGCTAGACATGAATAGGCAGCCTTAGAATAAAAGCTGTTCGATATAAGTCACTTACGACGCTGATCGTACCGCCGTGACGCTCGACAATGCTTTTGGCAATAGCGAGTCCAAGGCCGGAGCCGCGGGAGCCATTTTTCTCCGTACGTGATTTATCCACTCGATAGAACCGATCGAAGATGTGCGGAAGATCGACCGAAGGAATCGGTTCGCCATAGTTAATCACCTCGGAAACAGCAAATCCATCTTCACACCGAACGGTCAAATCCAGCTTCTTCCCGTCTCGGCCATAGGCGATCGCGTTGGCGAACAAATTCTCGAACACGCGTACCAGCTTATCGGCATCGGCGAATAGCATCACGTTCGTCTCCTCCGTCAACAAAGATCCGTGCAGCCCGGCTTCAGACAACGGCACTTGATACTGTACGAGCAGCTGACGAAGCATCTCGATCAAATTAAACTCCGAACGCTTAAGTGGAATCGCATCGTGGCGCATGCGGGTATACTCGAACAAATCCTCAATGAGAACGCCGAGCCGCCTCGCCTTATCATGTGCAATCTGTACATAATAACGAAGCTCAACCTCATCACGATACCGATCCTGCTCAATTAGCCCCAGGTAACCGATAATTGAGGTTAGAGGCGTTCTAAGATCGTGAGATACATTCGTAATGAGCTCGTTCTTCGCCTGCTCTGACCGCCGTTGATTTTCTAAGGTCTCCGACATGCCAACAACAATTCGATTCGTGATCTCAGCCAAGTCCGTCAGCTCATTGTTCTGGCGAACCGGAATCCGATGATCAAAATTCCCGTCTGCGATGTAATGAACAGAGCGGCTGATTCGAGCCAAATAACGGAACTGCCGCTGCTGCAGCAGCAAAAAATAAAACAAATAAATGACGATGACAAGCGCCGGGGTGAACATGCTGTCCATCCGGTTCGCGAGCCGAACGACCTTCCAATAAAGTGACGGGTATTGCACGAGTAGCTGCAGACCGACCGATTGTAGCAGGAAGAAGGTAATATAGGTGAACGCTGCTGCCAGCGCCATATGCCATACAAGCCTTAGAGACATCCGCAGCACGATATGGTTATGCATCGATTTTGTACCCGACTCCCCATACAGTAGTAATGAGCTTATCACCGGTTTCCTGCTCCAGCTTATCCCGCAGCTTGCTAATATGCACCATCACTGTATTGTTCGATTCAAAATAACGTTCGCCCCACACCTGCTGAAAGATGTCTTCCGCGCTAAACACGCGCCCCGGCTGACTGGCGAGCAAATATAGGATACCAAATTCCGTAGATGTTAGATGCAGCGGCCTTCCGTCAACCTCGGCTTTGTGCGTCATCCGATCGATTCGAAGTCCGCCTATATACAGAATATTCTCGTCCTCAGCCTTTGCCGGACGGCTGTAATGATAAGAGCGGCGCAGCAGCGATTTCACACGGGCGATCAGCTCCAGCGGATTGAACGGCTTCGTCATATAATCGTCGGCCCCAGTCATGAGACCCATAATTTTGTCCATATCCTCCGCCTTCGCGCTTACCATTAGAATCGGAATCGCTTCCTCCTTGCGCAGCCGGCGGCACAGCTCCAATCCATCCATCCGCGGCATCATTACATCCAGCACGACCAGATCGAATGTCTGCTGCTCGATCATTTGCAGCGCTTCCTCACCGTCTCCGGCAATTTTCGTCATGAAGCCTTCGTTACGCAAATAAATGTCGATAAGCTCCGCGATCTGACGGTCGTCATCGACAATCAAAATAGTACGATTCATCGTTACGCTCTCACCTCGATCTACCTCATCCGTACTGTAATTCTATGTCACCCCTACTATACACGAACTACATTATTTTGTCCTTTGTACAATTAACAGATTAACGATGTTTAAGGATATCTTAACAGAACGTTAAGATATTGCTCTCCAGTCAACAGCGGAGCACGTTCCGGTGGTCACAAACCTGTCGTTGTGGTAAACTAATTCGTATGGACAAACTCATGGGAGGGACTTAAATGTCGGCAAAAAATAACAGAATGCGCTCCGATATGATTAAAAAAGGCTTTGACCGGGCGCCGCACCGCAGCTTGCTCCGTGCAGCAGGTGTGAAGGAAGAAGATTTCGGCAAACCGTTCATCGCGGTATGTAACTCTTATATCGACATCGTTCCAGGTCATGTGCATTTGCAAGAGTTCGGTAAGCTTGTGAAAGAGGCAATTCGCGAAGCAGGCGGCGTGCCGTTCGAGTTCAACACGATCGGCGTCGACGACGGCATCGCAATGGGCCATATCGGCATGCGTTACTCGCTCGCAAGCCGCGAAATTATCGCAGACTCTGTTGAGACCGTTGTTAACGCTCACTGGTTCGACGGCATGGTCTGCATCCCGAACTGCGACAAAATTACACCTGGCATGATGATGGCAGCACTGCGCATCAACATCCCAACCATTTTCGTCAGCGGCGGCCCGATGAAGGCAGGCAAAACGTCCGACGGCCGTTCGATCTCGCTGTCGAGCGTATTCGAAGGTGTCGGCGCATTTCAGTCCGGCAAGATTGATGAGAAGAGCCTGACTGAGCTTGAGCAATACGGCTGCCCAACCTGCGGCTCCTGCTCCGGCATGTTTACGGCGAACTCGATGAACTGCTTGGCAGAAGCACTCGGCCTTGCATTGCCTGGCAACGGCACGATTCTTGCAGTCGCTCCAGAACGCAAAGAATTCGTGAAGCAATCTGCTCGCCAACTGATGGAACTGATCAAGAATGATATTAAGCCTAGCGACATTGTTACGAAAGAAGCGATCGACAACGCATTCGCAGTCGACATGGCAATGGGTGGCTCGACGAACACCGTTCTCCATACGCTTGCATTGGCGCATGAAGCAGGCATCGATTACCCAATCGCTCGCATCAACGAAGTTGCGAACCGTGTGCCGCATCTGGCGAAGATCGCACCGGCATCAGACTGGCACATTGAAGACGTGCACAATGCAGGCGGCGTTAGCGCCGTCCTGAACGAGCTGTTCAAGAAGGAAGGCGCACTCCATGGCGAATGTCTTACGGTAACAGGCAAGACGCTTCGCGAGAATGTTGCCGGCTGCGATATTAAGAATACGGAAGTTATTCGTACGATCGACAATCCGCACAGCGAACGCGGCGGTCTGGCTGTATTGTTCGGTAATATTGCACCAGAAGGCTGTATCGTCAAAGTTGGCGCAGTCGATAAGTCGGTCGGCGGCTACCACAAAGGCCCAGCGATCTGCTTCGATTCGCAGGATGACTGTCTTGCAGGCATCGCCAACGGCAAGATCAAAGAAGGCCACGTCGTCGTTATCCGCTACGAAGGACCGAAGGGCGGCCCAGGCATGCCTGAAATGCTCGCACCTACGTCCCAAATTGTGGGCATGGGTCTCGGCGCCAAAGTCGGCCTCATCACCGACGGCCGTTTCTCCGGCGCTTCGCGCGGCATCAGCATCGGCCATATCTCGCCGGAGGCAGCTGAAGGCGGCCCGCTCGCATTCGTTCGCGACGGCGAAGAGATCGAGCTCGATCTGAACAACCGTACGATTAACCTTCTCATCGACGAAGAAGAGCTGGAACGCCGTAAAGCAGAATGGAAAGGCTTCGAACCGAAGGTGAAGAAAGGCTATCTCTCGCGTTATTCCAGACTCGTTACGAATGCAAGCATGGGCGCTGTTCTGCAATAATCTGCCCCTAACTAGAAACGCTCATCGGAGTTGGCTCATCTGGCGCCATCCGGTGAGCGTTTTTAGCGTGCTTGAAGAACCAATATAGGACGAATCCAGCTGTACCCAGCGTACCCGATCACAACCGACCGAGTTAATAAAAGACCATATCCAATAACGCGATTGAATCTCGGTATAGTTCGCGATCATTTTGAATATGATCGTCTGAGTCCTCATCCGATATCCTAACCTCTTATAGATTTTGTATTCACTTCGATTCAGCAAAATATTGCGCCAACTTCTCCTCTAAATCTGCCTTAAACCGGCCATGAAAAAACTCCCCTTGATAAACAGGTTTTATTATTTCACGTGTCTACCTAAAGGGGAGCATATCAAAATTCTGGCTGACCTGATAATACGAAAAAGCCGCTATCTCTATACTAGAGATAACGACCTTTGGTTACTCATACGACTATACGCCAGACTTGCCGACAGCAGCAGCTTCAACTTCATCCTCATGCTCCATCCGATCCCGTAACTTCTGAACCGCTTGTTCAGTCGATTTGTGCGTTTCCGACGCATGCTTGAGCGCGAAGTCTTCCTCGCTTGCTGCTGCAGCCAAATTCAACATATCTAACATATCGAATAACAGAATATGCGGTACCATCTCAACAGCATGCCGTTCGCTCTTCTTACCCGGCTTGGATGGAGGAGTGAGAACACGCATTAGAATGTGCAAGTACAGCTTTGACAGCTTGGCGAACAACCCTTCTGGCAGCGGATATACTTTAAAGCCAAGACGGTCAGCTCCACGGTGAATCATCGTAACCCCATATACAGCCTTAGCTTGACGGGCCGCAGCATCGGAGGCAATCGTCGTCGCCATGATCGGAAGCCGCTTCTCCATCTCTCGCACTAGACGAATAGCCGTCGCTACAGGCGAAGAAGACTTATGTGCCAGCTCTAACAGCAACCGGTTGTCGAAGTGCATCTCGACGATCATATCGCCGCTTGCAAGCTCCCGTCCATCCGAGAGCGGCAGCGTACGACCATCATATTTTATCACCCGGTAATGAAATGAAGGGTCAGGAGAACCGATCGGCTTCGTACGGAACAACCAATGGAACAGCTTCTCCCACGTTAGCCAAAGTCCAATCATCATTCGTTTGGAACGCTTCGGTACAAGCGACTTTGCCTTCTCAGTCAATTCGATCATCTCATCAATAGCGACAAAACGAAAGCCTTGTCGAACGCCTTCACGCAATACGTTGTCCAGCGCTTCCAGCATATTGGCCGGAGCGTTCTCATCGGCTCCCGGCGTCATGCCGCAATCATGGAGGAGCATAACTTCCCCCGCCCGAAGCTTCTTCATCATTCGCTCTTCCAAGCGTCTTGCGCCAACCTTATATCGCCAATCCCCGAACAAAGAGGACCACAGAATAATTTGCATATTACGCAAGGAATAATCGAACAGGTTAACGATTCCCCACGGCGGACGGTAATAGACGGCGCGCTGGCCAATCGCTTCCATAATTACGTCGTTGGTTCGCTCAATTTGCCGTTTGACCGTCTTCGGCCGCATTAGCCAGTTCGTCTTATGCTCGTAATTATGAATGCCAATTACATGTCCTTCATCCTGCATCCGCTTCAGCAGCTCCGGATGCTTCTCCGCATGCGCGCCTACCACAAAGAAAGATGCCTTCGCTCCATATTGGCGCAGCATATCTAACAGCTGCGGCGTATAACGCGGATCTGGGCCGTCATCGAACGTCAACGCAATTTCACGCTTCGCCTTTCCCCGCTTGAATGCACGAAATCCGAACAACCGGCTAATAAGCCCAGGTAAGAAGGCATAGAAAGTTAATCCATAAAGAAGTAGAATAATAAGATATTGCATCAATTAGTCCCACCAGATCGATTATTGATTATTATTGTTTCAATACCCTGCTTGCGAAATCCAATCACTCCATGAAGACTAACTCTAATTGTAACACACAACAACAAAAAATAGGCACTTAAATGCAAACTGTAGTACAATAGAATCGTGTGTTATTAATATGCACTACGGTAAGGAGTGTCCTACCATGATCGTATTTTATAAGAAATATTGGCGTACTGCCTTCGACTTAGCGTTGATCGCTCTTACGGTTTACTTAATTATGTTTGCGTTCAGCTTTATGTATAAGCTAGCTACGCCTGTTTTCTTATCGTTCGTCGTGTACTTGTTCATCGAACCGCCCGCGCGCTGGCTTAACAAGCTGGGCTTGAAGAAATCGATCGCATCAGCCATCAGCGTCCTGTTGTTCACTCTTATCATTCTAAGCTTGTTCTTAGGCTGTGGATATATTATTGCCGACCAAGCGATGAATCTCATTAACAATCTACCCGAGTATCAGAAGATAATGAAGAGCGAAGTATCATCTCAATCCGATTGGCTTTCGTCTAAGGTCGACTCGCTGTCTCCGGAGATGCTCGCTCAATTCGATCAAGTCGTCGATTACGTAACCGAGAAAGGGCGGACGATCGCAACCGATTTTCTCATGCTCATTTCCCGTTATTTAACGAACTTCTCGACTTTCGTCTTTAACTTCTCGATTGGCATTATCTTAGCTTATTTCCTCAGCGTCGAGATTAAGGACTGGAAGAAAATCGCGGAAGAGAAAACGCCGAATACGTTCAAGGTCGCGTTCTACTTCTTACGTGATAACGTATTTAAAGGCATTAGCGGATATTTGAAATCACAACTGAAGCTCGTTTCGATCACCTTCATCGTCATCTTAGTCAGTCTTCTCGCGCTTGGCGTTAAGAATGCGTTTATGATTTCGTTCGTCTCCGCCATCTTTGATATTCTGCCTCTGCTTGGCGTCGCTACGGTATTTATCCCTTGGATTATTTATTTGTTTATCGTAGGTAACACGGCGCTTGCGCTATGGGTAACGGCGTTATTTCTCGTGGTGGTCATTACCCGGCAAATTCTGGAGCCCAAGATTACAGGGAATACATTAGGCGTATCGGCATTTACGATGCTAACCTTCATGATTATCTCACTATCGCTGTTCGGCGTTGCCGGTGTTATTTTATCCCCAATTCTCATCATTCTTATTAAAGCGCTGTACGATCAAGGATATTTGAGCCGATGGATACGAATGCCGCAAGGGGAGTTTAATTCTTCTGAACAGGAAACGGTAGTCAAGCAAGAAACGGAATAACGTTTAACCGCATGAAGAAAGGTTGGGCAATAATGAGGACACACATTCCTCATACACCCAACCTTTTATTATTGCTGCTGCGCGGCAATATCCAACACGCCTCGGAACAGCCGCCTTGCTTCACTTACACTGTCCGGCGGACGATCCTCTACTAAGACAGCAATAGCATAGCGTGGTTTACGGATCGGTCCATAACCAATAAACCATTGGTTCACACGATATTCCCCATCTCGAATGACCTCTGCCGTACCCGATTTTCCTGCAGCCTCCCAAATTCCATCTTGGATTGATTGTCCTGTACCCGATTTTACGACGAGCTCCATGCCGTTCATAAGCTCTCTGGCAGTAGCCGGTGACACGCGCCCGTTCGGCGCCGTTGCCGCTTGCACGGGCAGCTTCGCAAGCCTCTGACCGTTCGCGTACTTCAACTCACTTACAATTCTCGGTTCCAGCACACGTCCTTGATTCAAGATCGACACGATCATATTCGCTGCCTGAAGCGGCGAAACCCGCACATCACGCTGACCGATTCCGGTCTGCGCCATTAAACCGCCGTCAAATGATACAGGCATTGTCTTCACAATAACGCCCGCTTCCTCCTCCGGCAACAGCCGAAGCGGCCCAGCCAACGGTCCGACGGCTCCCTTACTGCTCCAGCCAATCTGTTGGCCTAAGCCGAGCCGATCTGCTGTATCCAGCAACTGCTGCGGCGATAAACGTTCCGCAATCGTCGCAAACACGATATTGCACGAGTACGCTAGTCCTTCGCGCAGCGTCAAGTGACCATGACCGCCTTGTTTCCAGTCTGTTAATCCATATCGGCCATACTCCCCTGTGCAATGAAAAGCTTCATTCGGCTTCGACACCCCTGCTTCCAGCGCTGCTGCTTCCGTAACCAGCTTGAAGATCGATCCCGGCTCGACCGCCCGCAGCGCCCGGTTCACCGTATCAGTTCCAGGAAGGCCAATCTGCTCTGGATTCAGCTTCGGCCGGGACACAATAGCTACAATGTCTGCATTCCCTGCATCCAGTACGACGACAGCTCCTTTCGTAAGCTCTTGCCGGTCGACATAAGCTTCAATTGACGATTGCAGCTTCGCATCCAATGTCGTCACAACCGTAAGCGGATACATCGGATTATGTGGACCCGTAACCCGCAGACCGAGGCCGTGAAGCGGCTGTCCAGCGGCATCGGTATAATACGATATTCTCGTCTCCTTCCCCCCGCGGAGCAGCCGGTCCAACGACAGCTCAAGCCCGGCACTGCCTACTACGGCATTCAGCTTTATTTTTCCCGAAGCATACTCATGTCCGTATACTGTCTTCACCCGCTCCGGGTGCTGACTGATGAATCCGAGCGTATGCGCAGCCAAGTATGGCTCAATGTATCGAAGCCGATAAGGCACAACCCGTACTCCATTCACTCGAATGGAAGTAAATTGTTTAACCTGCTCATCAGACAGCGCTGCTGGATGGCTTACTCCTGCAACCTTCCAATAACCCGGCTGCTTCACTTCGACGAGGTACGACTGCAGCTGTTCGTACGTTACACCGAGAATATCCGCCATGCGCTCTAATTGTGACCTATCCCCGCGGGCATGCGAAGCTAATGGAAATACTGCTAATGCTTGAATGGTTTCCCCTGTCAATCTCTCCCCATAACGGTCCACAAAATCGCCTCTCCCTGTATCTAGGATCAGCTCTTCGTCGCGCTGTGCAACCGATTGCTTCACCACATTCCCCGCCGTGCTCCGATTGGCTGCAGGCCACAGCTCCAGCATGCCCAGCCGCCATATGTAAATACCGAACAGCACCGTCATCATCATGCCCAGCTGCAGCAATCTTCTTCGCAACTCTCCTGCATCCTTTCCGCACTCGGCATACTCTGTTCGCTAGTATTACCTTCTGAAATGAAGGTAAACGTTGCAGGAATTAGCACAAGCCTGCTTCACGGAGTCATCGAATGCTTCTAGCTGTGTACGGCTCGCCATAAATATCAGACGCGATCTATCGGCAGCTTTCTACGTTTGAGAAGAAATCTTTTCTACCCGTGCCCTCCAGTCACTTGTTCCACACGTCCTGTAAGGATGGGTCCATACGGATTTATGCAATCGCGATGTAAAGGACCCTTTACATAAAAACCAAATCATGATAGTTTATTAATTACCAGCTATTTATGGAAAGGAGAGGATAGAATGGGAGGTGAAGACCTATTCTTACGAAGCAATATTCAAGCTCTACGTATAGAGAAGGGATGGACACAGCAGCAATTAGCGGACGAATTGAAAGTTAGTCGACAAACGATCATATCAATTGAAAAAAATAAGTATATGCCCTCCTTAAAGCTTGGCTTTCGAATCGCAGAGGTTTTTGACAAGAGCATATATGAAGTTTTCGAATATGAAAGGCAGGGAAAATGATGATAACTCTTGGGCACGTGAATTCGTTCTTTGCCGTATTAGGCTTTTTAGCCTTCATAAGTATTATGATCTTGAGCGCGATGGAAATGAGAGATGAGCGTGGCGTTTATATTCTGAATAAATTTTTTAAATCCATGTTTTTTGTATTAACCGGAAGTATTTCTTTCCTCATCCTGATAAGTGCATGGATCGACCTTTCATACGATATATACCGGAACATAGTGACACTATCTTATTCCTCAGCTTTTGTCTTAGGGTCATTCATATTAATCACATTGCGAAGACGTAACTAATAAATCGCACGGTCGCCAATCCGTTCTTCTAGGAGGAGGAGGAGTACTATTGGAATTCTGTAAACCAAGTTACCAAGAGAATCAACGGAAAGGACATCGTTAAAAATATTAGTTTGTCGGTTCCTACCGCGGCGTCCATTACGGGACTGGCATCGATCACAGGAGAAATTCATGTCCCCAGCATGCTGGAGAATGTAATTAGTGTCGGAGCGGTAACGAAAAGCAATCGGCTGTCACCTTATTCGAACTATGGGGCCCATCTTGATTTTGTCGCCTCTGGAGGATATTTCGGCGATGAGTTCGATACCACAGGGAACTTCAATGTAACAGACCTGATGCTGACTGCATTTCCAAGATCAATGCCCAACAGTCCGCTGGATATGATACTCAACATTCCTCAAGGTTATTCGCTTTCTTATGGGACGAGTTTAGCAGTACCTCAGGTATCCGCAACCATTGCAATCTTACTGTCTGAATATTACGATAGGCATCATCGATATCCAAGAACCGACGACGTCATGCGAATACTTCGGAACAGCGCCAACGATTTGGGGGCTCCCGGCAGAGATGATCAATTCGGCTACGGGGAAATTAATCTTGCCCGTGCTTTATCGAAAATATATTAGGAGCCATGAAAAAAGCACCAGTGGTTGGAAATTGATAATCTAAGAACGCATGACTAATAGTACGAAAACATTAAATTATAGTGGGAGGTAACTGAATATGTATAAATACGACATTGTCACCATTCCTATGTCACCTCTAAAAGGTACACCTAAGGAAGACTACCGCAAGGTAATCGACCGTTATGCAGCTGCCGACTGGAAGCTGCACAGTATTGTACCGATGCCTTCTTTGGCAGGGGGGCAGATGTCTGCCTTAGAGCTTATATTCGAATGAGTTATCGAATAGGAATTGCTGTTAGACAGCAGTATGTTTTTGGGGTCAACCGGCCAGATATAGTGGGAAGTAGAGGCATGAAGATTCAAACTGCTAAAGCCGCACTGGACCCACTAACCTTCGGGTAATACTTATCGGCGGAACTCACGTCATCAAAATCCGACCCAATGCGGTCGGGTTTTTGATGATGAGTCGAGGAGAGAAACTCCCTAATGGCTTCTTATTCATAGTACCTGAGAGTATAGGTGGTTACCCCCAATAATATGGCCTCCTCATTTCTATCTTCGCTGTAACCTCCACGAAGTACTCATTTTCTGGAAATGAAAAACTCCCCCTTGATAAACAGATTTTCTTATTTCATCTGTTTATCTTAAGGGGAGCATATCACACTGGGTCGGCTCTTCAATATTATTTGTTGTCGCTTGTGCCAGTCGTCGTGAAGCGCGCCAGCGATTGCTGCAGTTTGTTCGATACTTCTTCGAGCTTGCTCGACAGCTTCACAAGTCCTTCGCTTATGCTCAGCTGCTCGTTGCTCAAGGATGCAACTTCTTGAGAAGTAGCGGAGGATTGCTCAGCAACTGCACTTACACTGCTCATCGCTTCTGTCAGTACCGCCTGCGAGCCATCCAGCTTGCCAATTGCTTCTGTTACCGAAGCCAGACTTTCGGCAAAGCTGCTCATATGCCCTTGAACGGTCAAGAAGATTTGATTCGATTCTTTAACCGACGATACCTGTTCTTGGAAGATCGGATAAGCTTCCGTTAACACACCCACCGTCTCATCAATCTCACGCTGAATCGTTTCTGTAATTTGACCGACGACATCGATAGAATGACGAGATTGATCTGCCAGCTTACGAATCTCGTCCGCGACAACCATGAAGCCTTTGCCTGCAGCGCCTGCCCGAGCTGCCTCAATCGTTGCATTCAAGGACAAAATATTCGTTTGCTTCGTCAGATTGTTCAGCACATCGAGAATTTTACGAATCGATGAAGTCGAATCTTTCAGTTTATCGACCTTGCTGACCATGTTGCGCGTCATCTCTTCCGTAACGCCAGTCTTCTCGATAAGTACGTTCATATAATTGCTGCCTTGCTCACTCGCTTGCTCAACTGCAGCAGCAGACTGCTCCATCGAACGATTCGAGCTCAGCACCGATTTCATTTGCTCGTTAATTTCCATTGTCAAATCATTGCCGCGTTCCGCTTCTGTTGCAAGGCTAGTAGCACCGCCGGCAATCTCCTCTGTCGCCACTGCAATTTCTTTCGCAGAAACTGCCGTTTTGCGCGAAGCTTCCGTCAACTCGCTTGCCGTTGCCAATACATCATTAGCGGATAGATTCGTCTGCTCAACGAGCGACGTGATTTCCGCCATCATCCGGTTAAAGCTGTCCGTCAATTGGCCAATCTCATCCTTGCGATTCAGCTTGAGACGAACGCTCAGATTGCCGCGCTCCCCTTCGTTCATTAAGTTGCGAAGCTTCACAAGAGGATGTGCAAACGTACGGATCAGCACATACGAGATTGCAACTGCAACCAATGCAGCGATAATCGTTACAATCAGCGTCTGTACATAGATTTGCTTAGCGTCCTTAATTAGCTGCTCTACCGGTACCTTGCCAACTATCTTCCATCCCGCACTATTAAGTGTCGAATATGCGGCAAGCACGTTGTGTCCTGATCCATCTTTAGTCTCTAGCGAGCCCACCTCCACTTGGTCGCCTTCAGTAGGGAGATTAATGTCACTCGGTTGAGCTAACTTCTCATGCGTCGAATCTCCCGGATACATAACATAACGGTTCTGCTCGTCGACAATTGTTATTGTGCTGCCATCACCAAGCGAAATGTCGCCAACCGCATTCACAAGAATATCCTCTTTAATTTCAAATAAGAGCACGAACATCGACTCGGTTGTCGTGTTGTTCTTCAAGACTCGGGCAATCCCGAACGTCGACTCTTTTGATTTTCCGGTAGGCCCGCTAACTGACGTTGGAACCCATACGGCTTGACCATTCACTGCAAGCGCATTCTTATACCAATCGAATGACTCAAGTGTTTCCTTATTAATTGTCGAAGCGCCAAGAGCAAATTCTCGATCATCGATCGGGAAGAAGTAGGCTTTGGCGATCGAATCGTCGCTTAGTGCATATTTATCCAATACAGTTTGAATTTTTGTCAAAGTTTGGAATTTTTCATGTTTCTCATATTGCTCATCACGTACAGCGCTTATCAGCTCTTGAATATCAGGATCTACCATCACTTGCAAGGTTTGCGTCACGTAGTTATTAAACATCAAATTAAGCTTGCCTGCAGCCTGCTGAATCGTTTGATAGCTAGAATCCATCGCGTTATCGCGAATAATTCCCCTCGACGTGTTATACGCAAGTAACCCAACGACTAGAACACATACAAGAATGCTTGATAATATAATCAGGAATAACTTCGCGCCAACAGAGTACCGTGGATTTACCCATTTGACATTCTTCCAGCTGCCATTGAGCTTCACCCTAGGAATTGAGAATTTGTTGTTCAGCGACTTCGAAGTTTTCTGTTCAGTTTGCAGCGTATCTTGTGTTTCTTGCTGCAGCCCCTTATTTCCACTTGTTTTAGGCTTCTTCACCTTTTTTACCATAGATGTCACACCGCCCGCTTCTCGAAATTATGCTCACAACCTAAACGATAAATGAACTTATGTACTAAAATATATATACACCTTATATATCGGATAAAGCAACCGCAAATGTAAGCCCTTTTATCCACACCATACACATTTTTTTGACTTTTTAGTGTATACAATACTTATATCACATAACTATAGCTATTTCCCATCTATCAGACACGGTTCCAGACACAGAACTATAATACTAAATATGATCTCCTCCCCTATAATCCTACAGGCTCGTGCTTGTATAGTGCACCAGTGCAAGCCAACCAAGCAGACTGCAACGATTACAGCGGTCTACTTCTCGTAATTTGGGACTATCTTTCTTCCTAGCTCATGTCCAACAAACACGATCGGAATGACGAGCAGACCCACGGGAGCACTTAATAAAATTTGTTTCATTGTCACAAGTTCACATGAGATCAGCTTATAAAACAGATACATGGTATAAGGCATAATAATTGCAACCGCACTTACCACTCCAGGGGTATACATTCTTAAATATAGAGATTGTCCTACGTGAGTAAACACATGTAAAAAAAACAAAGAGTTAATCGCAAGAAATACGAAATATTTCCCCTGTTCCGCAGCAATATATGTAAAGGGAATAAATATAATGAACTCAAGCAGCACCGCAACTGCAAATTGACCGCTAGTTATCGTGAGCATTTTACTTAGATCCGCCTGTATGCTCTCAGGAACTTTGCGGAGCACCTTTTCTTTATTTTTCTTTGCCCAAAATTCAACCATAATAATTTCTTCTAAATCATGTAGTAGAAAAGCAACGATAAATAGCCAGATTAACGTTTGTTTGGTTATGTCAATGGTTATGCTCAAGAGGATGTACCCCCTTATTCTGAAGGTTAAGAAACACCAGCTTCATTCATCTGACTTACTGCACTCTTCGTAAATGCTCCATTAATCTTTGTTCATTTTCTCTCGCATCATCAAGATGAAAGACATGTGAGGAATTAGGAGACCACAACAACGTCTTTCCATTTGGAGCATCCAATATATCGTAATAGCGGGTAATAAGTTCAGGCATAATATGCTTTTCTTTACTACCGTGAATAAACATTACAGGTATTTGTAAGCTCGGAATATCAGTGAAAAAATCGAACGTGTTCAAATCATGCAGCAGCTTATCGTTCGAATAGGCCAGCTTGAAGCCGCGTACAAGTGAATTGTAAATATCGATCAAAGAATAATCCGGTGATTTAAGCATAACTTTCAAACTTGAAGTGAGCGACGCGGAATTTTTATCGCCTGCATCATAAAGCATCGTTTTATATTTAAACTGCCATTTTCGAATGACAGACCACTGCTCGAAATCTTTGGTATAGGGCGGCTCTCCTAATAGCTGCAGCTCTCGTAAACCCTTGCTATCCTTTTTCTCCCTAGCTTGTTCCAGTAACCACATGTAGCTTAATTTATCATTCTCAACCCAGTTTACAATTTGCGAAAATCCGGTGTAGGAATAATAACGTTCAGGAAATTGATTAGCAAGATTTAGAGCGATGATTGTTCCCCATGAATGAGCTGCCAAATGTATTTTGGATTGCTGGAAACGATCCATTAAATAATCCGTTACCTCTTTGGCGTCTTGGATGAATTGTTTCAAGTGTATCGTTTCTAGCGGAATGTCTTTAGAATAGGATTTCCCTGTACCTCGTTGATCCCAGAAAACAACCGTAAAATGCTTCACGAGCTCCTTCGTAGTCATAACGAGTGCATAATCGGTGCCCCGATTCGATACGCCAGGAACAGGCATACTAGGGCCGCCATGAATAAATAATAGAATGGGACTTCCCGGTTTGTCGGTCTGAATAAGGATACTTTGTTGAACGCCTCCGACTGTAATGCGCTCCAAACAGCTAATTCCTTGCTCAGAAATGTGAAAGTCCGCTTTATTAAACCATTTCAACTGAAGATCACCTCGATGTGACAGATAAACATGAGCATTATCTCCGCACATGTAATTATTGATTTATATTAATCTTTCATTACCAATCGAGCAAGCAGAATCCGCGGTGATCGATGATTTTAAAAAAAAAGAAGATGACTCCCGATAGATTAAGAAGTCATCTTCAGTCTGACGATATTATTGTTACTTACCGATCCGTTTACGCATCATGTCCATCGGTTTAACCGGATAATCAACTGCCATTTGAATCAGCTGAAGAGGATGGCGAGCTGCGTCAAGCGGATTGCCTTCTGTATCCGTAATCTTACCGACCGTCTGCTTAAAGAACGTACCGCCAGGTCCGACGAACTCAACCTGCTGTCCTGGCTTGAAGTGGTTACGCTGCTGGATGGTCGCAATACCTGTCGTCTTATCGTAGGCCTGTACGACGCCAGCAAAATCATACGGCGCCGCTTTATCTTCCGGCTCATAAATATGCTCTCCTGAACCAGGCGTTTGGAAGAAAAATCCGGTGTTCAGCGGACGGTTCGCTGCCTTCTGAATTTCCTCCAGCCACTCCGGCTTCAAGACATAGCCTTCCGGATCTTCGAAGTAAGCATCGATTGCTTGACGATAAGCATTGACGACGGTGGCCACATAGTGAATACTTTTCATTCGTCCTTCTATCTTGAAGCTGTCGATCCCGACCTCGATCAGCTCTGGCAAATGCTCAATCATACATAGATCCTTAGATCCCATCGTGAACTGTTCTCCGTCATCCTCGAACTGTTCCGCATCGATGAACAAATCGTATTTCCATCGGCACGATTGACAGCATCCGCCGCGGTTCGAATCACGATCCGTGAAATGGTTAGACAACACGCAGCGTCCCGAGAATGATGAGCACATCGCGCCATGAATAAACGCTTCGATCTCGATATCGACATGCGCTTTAATTTCGGCAATCTCCTCCAGACTCGCTTCACGCGCCAGTACGACCCGCGGCAGCCCTTCGTCCTTCCAGAACTTAACCGCCTGCCAGTTCAGGGTTGATTGCTGTGTACTTAAGTGAACCTCCAGCTTAGGAGCGACGCGAAGCGCAGTCTCGACGATAACAGGATCGGCAGCGATAATCGCTGCTACCCCGACCTCTTCCAGCTTGCGTAGATAATCCTCCAGCCCTTCGAGATCTTCGTTATGTGCATAGATGTTCGTAGCAACGAACACTTTAGCACCATATTTAGCCGCGAACTCTACACCTTCGCGCATTTCTTCGAAGCTGAAATTATCCGCATTGGAACGCAGACCATATTTCTGTCCGCCGATATACACCGCATCCGCTCCGTAATGAACCGCAAACTTCAGCTTTTCCAGATTGCCGGCAGGGGCCAGCAGCTCGGGTCTATCTAGTCGATATCGTTTGCCTTTCAGCATACGCTTAGGCTCTGTTGCCGAATTGCTCATATGAAGTCACCTCTATCCTTCGTTTCATGTTGATATTAATACACTTGTTCCTTGTAGAAAAATCCATAGCTTAGCTCGCGACCCGGCTCCTGTTTCGCTTGAATGCTTTCCAGCCATTCGTCACGGAACCGATAGTCTTGCGGAGAGCTGCAATACGCATCGATGGCAGCACGGTATGCGCGAACGACCGTTACGTTATACTCGGTCGACTTCAGAAGCCCTTCAATTTTGAACGAGTCAATCTCCGCCTCCATTAGCTCGTGCAAATTTTCGATCATGCACAAGTCATCCGGACTCATAATGTGGGTTCCGTTCGCGTCCTCATAGATCGGATAACGATCATCCGGCCGTTCCGCTTCCATCAGATACATCCCAGCGTTCTGACCGGATTTTCCTTCGTCAATCGAGTGTTGCTTGTAATCCATATAGCTCTGTACGAGCGAACGCTTGGAATGATAAATGTTCGTCATTCCGTGCACCTGAACTTGCAGTTCCAGCTTCGTATGCTGCTTCATTCCGACAATTTGCTCCATATTCAGCTCACGCGCGCATACGAAGCGACTTGCCCCGCGGCGCCCCCAGAAATTCGCCGTCTCATAGTTAGTCGAGGTCATTTCTGCATTCCAGTGCAGCTGTAGAGCGGGCGCATATTGACGTACCGCCATTAGCACAGCAGGATCGCCGAACACGACCGCTGTCACCCCAATGCGGGCAAGCTCCGTCACATAGCCAGGAATAGCATCCAGCAGTGCGTTATCGAAAATATTGTTCATCGAAACATAAATTTTCACCTCGCGAGGCGATTGCTTTGCAAGCTCTACAGCTCTCGCAATTTGCTCTAATGAAAATTCTCCTGGAAGACGCGCTGCGAACCGGGATTCTCCGACAACGAACGCGTCCGCTCCCGCTTCCATAAGCATCCGCAGCTCTTCTAAGCTTGAAGCCGTTGTAAGCAGTTCCGGTCTATATACGGTCATTTCTTAAAGCCTCCTGTATCATGGTGATCACACAATAAAAAAGATAAAGACGAAAGAGACTTCGGCAGCAGCAACTGCGAGTCCCTTCCGTCGATCGCATTCAGAGAGCAACCTTCTATAGCATCTAACATTTGCCTCTATTGCTGTGACGCTTTATTGCTTTCGGCAATGTTACGCTGATGCTCTTTGTACGTCTTCGCGAATAAATGCGTCTGCGAGCCGTCCTTCTTCGTTACGTAATACAAATAATCCGTCTGCTCCGGATTGAGTGCCGCCTGAATCGACTTTATGCTTGGACTTGCAATCGGACCTGGCGGCAGCCCTTGGTTCCGGTACGTATTATATGGGCTGTCGACCTCAAGATCCTTCTCCATCAAACGCTCTTTCTGCTTATCGAGCAAATATTGTACGGTCGCATCGATCTGCAGCGGCATCTTCTGCTTCAGCCTATTGTAGATCACACCTGCCACGAGAGGGCGCTCCTCATCAACGACAACCTCACGCTCGACGAGTGATGCGATCGTAAGCAGCTCATGCAGCGTCAGCCCGCGCTCTTCCAGCTGAGCATCCAGTTCCGGCAGCGTATTCAGCTTACGGTCTGTTTCGGCCAACATTCGCTGAACGATTTGCTCTGCAGTCGCTCCCTTCTTCATCTCATACGTATCAGGGAACAAGTAGCCTTCCAGCCGATGCAGCAGCTTCGATCCGGACGGGATCTGCAGCACAGCGTCAACATCTTCCCATTTACGGTCACCATCCATTAGGCTTAACAGCTCATCCTTGCCTGCTATGCCTTCCTGGCTCAGCTTGTCCGCGATTTGTAAGGCTGTAAATCCTTCCGGTATCGTAAACTTGATCGTCTCTGCCTTCACAATATCCCCAGCATTCAGCTTCGCAATAACCGCATCCAGCTCCATGCCCGGCTGCATGTCGTAACTGCCCGCTTGGAAACGGCTTCCTTCATCCTTCAGCTTCAAATAATATTTGAATATAAAAGCATTGCGAATGATTCCTTCGTCTTCCAACGTCTCCGCTACCTGAAATGGTGACATGCCGCTCTTCACTTCGATTCGTTTCATATCACCTGCAGCTGTAGGCCGAAGACCGTTCCAAACATATAATGCTACGCTGCCCACGCCGATGACCATAATTCCGAGCAGGGAAAGAATGACCCACATCGTAATTCGGCTTTTGTTAGGCCCAGACGGCTGGTAGTCTTCCTCTATATCCTCATGGTGCGATTGCGGATATTGCGACAACTTCTGCTCCTCCATTTCCGCGAAAAAGGGCGGTGTCGGCCGCCCTTGCTCGTGTTAACTCAGTTATCATTGTGTAAAGCAACTTACTAACTGAACGATCCGTTACTTACCCGTATCGTCAAAACAGATCAAATCGTACGCTTCTGCAGCACTTTCCCACTCTTCATCATCTTCGATGTTCTCAAGCTCTAGCTCGTTGCCCTCAATTAGACGCAGCATCTCCACTTCGCCCTCGTTGCGCATCGCTTCAGACTGAAGAGCAGCATAATAATGCTGACCTAGCTGAAATTCTGACATAATCCGGTACGTCTCTTCTGAGCCATTCTCACTCGTCAGCTCAATGAACTTGCCGTACTTGTCCACAAGCTTCGTTCCGCGCTGCGGCATCAAGTCAGTTTCATGCACTCACGAAGCCCTCCTTCGAAATTTCCGTTAGTCCTCGTCGCTCTCGTCCAGCTCGCCAAGCAGCGTATTGAACGTTTCTTCGACGATATTCCACTCTTCCTCGTCCTCAATCGTGTACAGCTTTAAATCGTCGCCATCTTCCTCATAACGGAAAGCGTACACTTCATCTTCTTCCTCATTACTCGATTCGAGCGGAACGACCATCATATATTTATGCTCCGAGCCGTCCACCTCAAACTTCATGATGACCTCAAATTCTTCTTCATTACCCTCTTCATCCGGAATATAAATAATTTCCGGTTCTTCAAATTGGTTCTCGTTGTTGTTCGCCATCTTCACCCTCACCTTTTCGTTCTAGAATCGAGATAGTTTTGCAAAATGAGTGTCGCGGCCAACTTGTCCACGACCTGCTTTCGTTTCTTACGGCTGACGTCTGCCTCCAGCAGCGTTCGTTCCGCCGATACAGTCGTCAACCGTTCATCCCAAAGGTGAACAGGTAAGTTTAGCTTTTGCTGGAGCTCCTCTGCAAATGCCATGCAAATTTCACCACGAGGTCCGATCGTTCCGTTCATATTCTTCGGGAGGCCTACGACGACCTCCGATACCTCGTGCTCCTTCACAAGGGCGGCAATCTCATCATACTCGCCACCGTCGCGTCTAGGATGCACGACTCCTACACCTTGAGCCGTCCACCCGAACGCGTCGCTTACTGCGACGCCAATATTACGGTCGCCGTAGTCTAAACCCATAATCCGCATTCGTTCGCCAGGCTCCCGTCTTTATTTATGTTCGCTCAAGTAAAATCGAACAAGCTCTTCAATTAACTCATCTCGTTCTTTCTTACGAATCAAGCTTCTTGCATTATTATGCCGCGGAATATAGGCAGGATCCCCGGACAGCAGGTAACCGACAATCTGGTTGATCGGATTGTAGTCCTTTTCCTGCAGTGCGTCATGCACCTGGAGCAAAATTTCTTGCGCGGATGCTTCCAATCCTTCCGCCTTCACGTCGAATTTCATCGTTTTGTCCATCGAGCTCATACCTAGCACCTCACTTTGGAAACCGCTTCATACGGCAGTGTCAATTATTACTATATCACATTTGCTTGCGCAAGAACCAGTTCTTCCGCAAGTTTCAATGCATCTGCCAGCTTCGAAGCGTCTTTGCCGCCTGCTTGTGCCATATCTGGACGTCCGCCGCCGCCGCCGCCGCACAGCGCAGCCGCTTCCTTAACCAGCTTGCCGGCGTTCAGCCCTTTCTTCACGAGGTCCGGCGATACCGATGCGACGAGGTTAACCTTCTCTTCTTGTGCAGCGCCCAATACGATGACAGCCGAAGACAGCTTCGATTTAAGCTCGTCAACGATACCGCGCAGCGCATCCATGCTCGGCGCGCTTACGGCTGCTGTCAGCACTGTAACGCCGCCGACCGTTTTGGCCTGCTCAATCAGCGAACCGGCCTCGATCCGGCTCAGCTTCGCCTGCAGCGATTCATTATCGCGGCTGAGCTCCTTCACTTGGCCGAACAGCGCTTCGATCCGCTTCGGCACGTCCGCCATATTCGACTTCAGCAAGCCAGCCGCCTGCTTCAGAAGATCGAATTGGCTTTCCATATACGTGTACGCATGTCGTCCCGTTACAGCTTCAATCCGGCGAACGCCGGAGCCAATGCCGCTCTCGGCAATTAGCTTAAACGTACCGATCTGAGCTGTATTGTCTACGTGAATGCCGCCGCACAGCTCGATGCTGTAGGTTCCAACTTGCACAACGCGGACGATGTCTCCATATTTCTCGCCGAACAGCGCCATTGCTCCCATTGCTTTTGCCTCTGCGATAGCCATACTTTCGATGATGACCGGCGTGCCTTTCCATATTTGCTCGTTAACGCGACGCTCGATCTCAGCCAGTTCTTCCTCCGTAATCGCACCAAAGTGCGAGAAGTCGAAGCGCAGGCTGTCCGCTTTAACCAACGAGCCCGCTTGGTTCACGTGCTCGCCGAGCACTTCCTTGAGCGCTTTGTGCAGAAGGTGCGTTGCTGTATGGTTTTTCGTAATATCATCGCGCAGATCACGGGCAACGCTGGCTTGCACGCTTTCGCCAACGCGAATCGTACCGCTTGCCACAACCGCATGATGTACCGGCTGTCCATGCGGCGCTTTCGTTACGTCTTCGACGTGAAGGACAAAGCCGTTGCCCTCAATAACGCCGCGGTCGCCGACTTGGCCGCCGCTCTCTGCATAGAATGGCGTCCGGTCAAGCAATACGAGCACGCGGCTGCCTTCGCCAGCAATATCTACAAGCGCGTCCTCGTGAACGATCGCCGTAATTTTGCCTTGTGCCTCCAACGTCGTATAACCGACGAACTCACACTTCTCCGTCAGATCAGACAGCGGTCCGCCCTGCACATTCATGCCGCCGGTCTCTTGCCGTGCTGCACGCGCACGCTCACGCTGTGCTTCCATAGCCGAATCAAAGCCGGCGCGATCGACAGTCAAGCCGTTCTCCGCCGCATAATCTTCCGTCAGATCGAACGGGAAGCCATACGTGTCATATAGGCGGAATGCATCATCTCCGCCAATCTCGCTGCGGCCTTCCGCACGAGCTTGCTCAACAAGCGCTGCAAGCAGCGTTAGGCCGTCCGACAGCGTCTCATGGAATCGTTCTTCCTCCGTACGAATGACGCGCTCGATGAACTCGCGTTTATCGACGACTTCTGGATAGTACACGCCCATGATGTCGCCTACGATCTTCGTCAACTCGAACAGGAATGGACGGTCGACTCCTAACGCTTTGCCATAACGAACGGCACGACGAAGCAACCGGCGAATGACGTAGCCGCGACCTTCGTTCGAAGGAAGAACACCGTCTCCGACAGCGAAAGCGACGGTGCGAATATGGTCAGCAATAACTTTGAGCGCAACATCATGCTCTTCGTTCTGGCGGTATGCAACTCCCGCGATCTCACACGTACGGTTAATCAGCGGAAGGAACAAATCGGTATCGAAGTTCGAATCCACATCCTGCAGAATGGAAGCGAACCGTTCAAGACCAGCACCGGTATCGATGTTCTTGTTCGGAAGCGGCGTGTAGCTGCCGTCCTTGTTATGATTGAACTGGGAGAATACGAGATTCCATACCTCTAGGAAACGCTCGTTCTCGCCTCCTGGCCAGCATTCCGGATCGTTCAGGTCACCGTACTTCTCACCGCGGTCATAGAAAATTTCTGTACATGGACCACAAGGGCCTTCACCAATATCCCAGAAGTTATCTTCCAGCTTATAGATACGCTCTGCAGGCAGACCGATTTTCTCATTCCACAGCTTGTACGCTTCTTCGTCCTCTGGATACACCGTTACAGACAGACGATTCGGATCGAAGCCAATCCACTTCTTGTCGGTAAGAAACTCCCACGCCCAAGTAATGACCTCTTCCTTGAAGTAATCGCCGATCGAGAAGTTACCCAGCATCTCGAAGAACGTATGGTGACGGCGCGTTTTGCCGACATTCTCGATGTCGTTCGTGCGAATACATTTCTGCGAATTCGTAATACGCGGATTGTCCGGAATAATGCGTCCGTCAAAATACGGCTTTAGTGGCGCCATTCCGGCATTGATCCAGAGCAGCGACGGATCGTTATGCGGCACGAGCGATGCGCTCGGTTCGATGTGGTGTCCTTTGCTTTCGAAGAAAGCAAGCCATTTGGAACGGATTTCACTAGCTTTCATGATGAATTGGCCTCCTCAATATTGACAGTAACAACAAAAACAGACGGTAAACAAAAAAAGCCCTGCTATAGACAGGGACGAGAATCTCGCGGTACCACCCTGGTTATTGCCCTCTTATGCAAGCTTGCATACTTATAACGGACAATCGCCTTCATTCGGACAATAACGGTTCCGAAGCCGGTGAAGTTCATTCACTCTCCGAAGCCAGCTTCGGCCATTCTTCGTCAACGGTTCCTTACAGCCATCACGCTTCATTACAACGCGAAGAGAACCTTCTCTGATTGACGGGCTATGGCTTACTACGACTTCATCGTAGATTTCAACCTATTATATCAAGCACACCTCATTCAAGTATAGCTCTCACCCTTAACGGCTGTCAAATTGTTCGTCTCCTAACATAATAAGCGAAGATATGCTGCACGATGACCTTTAATGCAGCGAAAATCGGCACAGCTAAAATCATACCAGCAATGCCCGCAAGCTCCCCGCCGACAAGCAGCGCAAAAATAATCGACAGTGGATGCATATGAAGCGTACGGCCGACAACCTGTGGGGATACCACATTGCTTTCAAGTATTTGGCAGAGCGTATTAACGACAACAACGAGAATCATCATTTTGATCGATATCGTTGCTGACATCAGCAGTGCAGGAGCCGCACCGAAGAACGGTCCCAAATAAGGAATTACATTCGTAACCGCTACGACAGCGGCCAGCAGCAGTGGATAAGGCATGCCGATGATCCAATAGCCGAGATAAGCGAGCACGCCGACGATCAGGCAGACGAGAAATTGTCCCCGAATATAGCTGCCGAGCGCGGCATCGATATCCTTCAACAGCCGGACCGTATGCTGGCGGTGGCTCTTCGGCACATACGTTATGACCGTCCGCTCGAACACCTCGAAGTCCTTCAATATGTAGAACGACAAGAACGGAATAATAAACAGGATGAACAGCACGTTTACCATTGCGCCAATATTGTTAACGAGATCAAATACCGACTCGGACAGCTTTTTCTCCATTTTGTATATCGAATTATTAATACCCGTCTGAATGCTGTCTGGCAGCATCGAATTGTTCAGGTCATCGACCAAATTTTTCGCACGCATCGTTAATTCCGGCGCATGCTTGTTCAACTCCTGCAGCTGCTCCATAAACATCGGGATGACATTCATCAGCACGACGATGAGAGATGTGCAGAATACAGCGTAAATCAGCAAGACGGCGACCGTTCTCGGCATCTTCCGGTCGCTGAGAAGCGTAACGATTGGATTCAGCACATAAGAAATAATCATCGCAATAAAGAAAGGTGCCAGCACGGCCTTCAAGAACGAATAAACATGTAAAAATATCGGCTTCAATAAAAGCAGCATGTACACGACAACGAGACCGAGAATCGTATAGACCAGCAGCCGAAATATGCGGTTGTTCGTGAAACGGTCCACCGAGCACGCGCCTCCTTCTTTGAGCAGCAGCGTCATACTCATTCATTATATGTACAAGCGGTTCGGATCATCCTTCACTCAGCACAAATTTACGACCTATCAGCCCCTGCTGACTCTCTTTTTACGCTTATCTGTACAAAAATAAAAAAGCTCCCTACAGGCGCATGCTTGCAGAGGGCTTCGGTGAAATGCAAAACAGACGTCCCCATGGGACGCCTGCAAGCTATTCCTCTTACATTGGCCGGTTCAAGCGAGCCTTCATCCATTTGCATGAATTTGCGGCATTTCTTCTTCGAAGAACAAATCGTCCAGCGAACTGAGCGTTCCGTCCTCCTCCACTTGATACACCGACATTTTCTCACCGTTGACGGTCAGTTCGATGAAACAGCCCCAGCAATAATACTGATGGGAACCGATTTTACCGATGTCTTTGGAATTGCAATTAGGACATCTCATCATCTTCCATTTCTCCCTATATCCGAATCGGAAGATGCGACCGGCAGCAGCTGTGCTTCGCAGCAAGCCGGAACAATTATCGCATCTTCCCCGAGCAATACAGTATCCGATTCTTCCGGCGTTCTCAGCCATTTGCGTCCTTCCAGCAAATCCGAGATAAAACCGTCCGTCAGCTCGTATCCTACTATTTGTGTACCCGAAATGGGCTCAAAATAAACATCCGATACACGACCAAGCTGAGTACCTTGTACCGTAATAACCGGCAAATCTTTAAGCTTTAGCTGCCCGGACTGAAAGCTGCGGCCTGTCCATCGATTATCCTTCGGAACGACAGCATCCCCGCCATCGATTAGAATCGCATCCTCACCGCAAGAGGCAACCTTATTCCAAGGCAATAATCGCTCCTTAGGCGGGAGCCATCTTGCGGACTCCACCACAATGCCTTGCATCATCCAGTGCTCGTCGAACCAAGCATCCTTCACTTTGCCAGATTGTTTGCCTGTATGCAGGTCGACGATCGGCAATCCGATAAGCTGCTGCAGCTTAATCAAGAGGAGTGGCCTCCTTGGGAATTATTTACGCAGTCGGCGGACAATCGTTTCAACCGATTTCGCCGCTTCGTTCAATTCCTCCAAAGTATTCCCCATTCCGAAGCTGAACCGTACGGCAGACATCAACCTATCTTCACCTACTGCCATTGCAGCTAACACATGCGAACGTTCCAGCGAACCGGATGTGCAGGCTGAACCGCCAGATACTGCAATTCCTGCCATATCCAAATTCATCAGCATCGTCTCCGTATCAATCCCTAGAAAGCTGATGTTCACAATATGCGGAAGCCGATCTGTCGGATGACCATTCACGACAATATTGCCCTCAGTCGCTAGAAGCATCAGGTCTACCCATTGTTGACGAAGCTGGTCCATAAAAAGTTTCCGAGAAGCCAACTCGTCCACTGCCGCTTTCAATGCTGCCGCAAAGCCAGTGATACCGGCAACGTTCTCAGTGCCTGCTCTTCGTTTGCGTTCCTGCGAACCGCCGTGAAGCAGCGGGGATAATGCAACCGTATTTCCGACATACAGCGCTCCTACCCCTTGCGGTCCGTTAATCTTATGTGCAGAGAAGCTCATGAGGTCCACAGGCAATCTCCCCACATTAATCGACAAGGAACCTAGTGCCTGCACCGCGTCAACGTGGAAAAGTGCTCCTCGCGCTCTGACCGCCTCACCGATCGCTTCGATCGGCTGAACAGTACCGACTTCATTGTTCGCATACATTACACTGACCAGCGCCGTCCGATCCGTCATCGCTTCGCGAACGACATCAACGGACAATTGTCCGCTCTGATCGACAGGCAGTATCGTCAGCTCGAAACCTTCCCTCTGCAGCGACTGACAAGCGTAAAGCACCGCATGATGCTCAATGGCGCTCGTAATAATATGCGTCTTACCTCGTTCCTGCATTGCCCGTGCGGCTCCGATTATCGCGAGATTGTCACTTTCTGTCCCGCCGCTGGTGAATAAAAGCTGGGCAGGCTTTGCTCCGATTAGCGATGCAATAGTATCTCGAGCCCGATTAACGCGCTGGCGCGCCTCACGCCCATACCAATGCATGCTGGACGGATTGCCCGGCCCGCTGCTCATAACGTCAACCATCGCCGATATCGCTTCCTGCCGCATCGGCGATGTTGCCGCATGATCAAAATAATACCTATTCATCGTACCGCCTCAATTCTTGATGCATAAAACAAATCTACAAGCTTAGAATCACGAGCATTCTAATCATTCAAGCCGAAGCTCTAGATGTAGAACATGTAATTGTCGATCTGTCCCTCTTCCTTGAAATTAACGAGATCGGACAACGTCGTCGAATCCAGCACGCTGGCGATGCTATCGCGAATACGAAGCCATAGATCACGCTTTGCCGGATCGTCCTCTTCCGTGAAATCGACTGGAGAGATTGGACCTTCAAGCACGCGAATCACGTCTCCAGCCGTAATATTCTCTGCTGCCTTAGACAATATGTATCCGCCATACGCTCCGCGTACGCTCTTCACTAATCCTGCATTGCGCAGCGGCGCAATCAATTGCTCAAGATAGTGCTCCGACAATTGATTCTTCTCCGCAATACTTTTAAGGGAAATGGGTCCTTCACCAAACTTTGCTGCAAGCTCCATCATAATTGTGAGACCATAACGGCCCTTCGTCGAAATTTTCAAACAATGGCACCTCATTCCATGCGTCTATTAGTTCTTATAATGGATGACCAATACGGCCCATTTAAATCATTGTATTCCCATATTACATCTATGTTAGCACATCAAGGCGACTTCGTGTACAACTATATTAAAGTTATTACAAAAAATAAGAACATTGACGCATCCTTTCTGGAACTTAAGATGAAAAAGATGAACAGGCATGATACAATACATACATTATCAGCATTGAAGGTGGTAAGCCAGCATGGACAAAACGAAAGCGCAAACGCGCGTCGTCGTCGGCATGTCCGGCGGCGTCGATTCCTCGGTTACGGCATTGCTGCTGAAGCAAGAAGGATACGACGTCATCGGTATTTTCATGAAGAATTGGGACGATACCGACGAATTCGGTCATTGCACGGCCGAAGAGGACGCCGAAGATGTCCGCCGCGTGTGCGACCAGATCGGCATTCCTTACTACACGGTTAACTTCGAGCGTCAATACTTTGACAAAGTATTTACGTACTTTCTCGATGAATATAAACGCGGTCGGACTCCGAATCCGGACGTCATGTGCAACCGGGAGATCAAGTTCGGCGAATTTCTGCAAAAGGCGTTGGACCTTGGCGCCGATTATCTAGCTACCGGACATTATGCGCGCGTCGAGCGGAATGAGCATGGCGAGACGAAGCTGCTCCGCGGAATCGACAGCAACAAGGATCAGACCTATTTCCTCCATCAACTGAATCAACAGCAGCTCGCGAAGGCGATGTTTCCAATCGGTCATTTGCCTAAGCCTGAAGTTCGCCGTATCGCCGAGGAAGCCGGCTTGGCAACCGCCAGGAAGAAAGACAGCACCGGTGTCTGCTTTATTGGCGAGCGTAATTTCAAGCAATTTCTGAGCAGCTACCTGCCCGCTCAGCCAGGTCCGATGATCGACCTGCGCACCGGCGAGACTAAAGGGCGGCACGATGGACTGATGTACTATACGCTCGGTCAGCGTCAAGGTCTTGGCATTGGCGGCTCCGGCACCGGCGAACCGTGGTTCGTTGCAGATAAGGATCTGGACAACAACATCCTATTTGTCGTCCAAGGCGACGCTCATCCGCGCCTTTATTCAGAAAGCCTCGAAGCAGAGAACATCAATTGGATCGCCCCGACGCTTCCGGAGGGTCCAATCCGCTGCACCGCGAAATTCCGCTACCGTCAAGCGGATCAAGGCGTTACCGTAACGCTTCGCGAGGACAGATCGGCAGTTGTCGTCTTCGATCAGCCGCAGAAAGCTATTACCCCCGGCCAAGCTGTCGTCTTCTATGATGGCGAAGTATGCCTTGGCGGCGGAACGATTAACCGTGTAAAGCTCGTTGATGAAGCAGCGTTCTCGATGAATGCCTGATAAATATCCGCAAATACAAAAAAAGCCGTACGAGTAGGCCTATCGCCTTCCTCCTACGGCTTTTCGTCTATGAATGCAATAAGTACAATCGTAAACTATCCCAGCTCTACGCCAAGCGACGGCTGCGCATCTCCCTGAGCCTGCTCCCTTCGGACTATAATTCTTGATATGCGCAAATGGTCGGTCTCTTCCACAATAAAGACATAATTGTCGTCCGTCCTCACCTGTTGATTGCGCTTAGGAGGAATTTCGATCTGCGAATACAGCCACCCGCCTATCGTATCATAATCATCCGACTCAATCTCAAGGCCGAAATAGCTGTTTACCTCTTCGATGAGCATCATGCCGCTAATCGAATACGTATCATCGTCTTTCTTCTCCAGCTCAGGACGCTCTTCATCGAATTCATCCTGTATTTCTCCAACGATCTCCTCCATAATGTCTTCAAGTGTCACAAGCCCGGAGGTGCCGCCATATTCATCAATCAAGATTGCAATCTGAGTCCGCCGCTTCTGCATCAGCTTCAGCAGCGTGCTGATCTGCATGGACTCGGGAACTGTTGTCATCGGACGGGTTATGGCTCGAATGTCGTTCAGATCGTGCGAAGATACCTTTAGAATGTCCTTAATATGCACAAAACCGATAATGTTGTCCTTATCCCCATCGCATACCGGGTAACGAGTATGCATTTCTTTCAGTGCGATCGCCTTATTCTCCTCGAATGACATGTTGACGTACAAGCAGACCATTTCTGTACGGGGAATCATAATTTCACGGGCATTCGTCTCCGCGAACTCAAAAATGTTGTCGACAAGTGTCAGCTCCGTGTTATCGATCAATCCGTTCTTGTGACTCTCCTTAACGAGAATACGAATTTCTTCTTCCGTATGCGCCGAATCCTGCTCAGAAGCCGGCTCTACTCCAACAAGCTTCAACAGACGGTTAGCCAAGCCGTTAAGCACCCATATGAACGGATACATCATTTTGTGAAACATAACAAGCGGTACAGCCGCAAGCAGTGTGACACTCTCGGATTTCCGAATGGCAATCGTCTTCGGCGCCAATTCTCCGAGAACGATATGAAGCACGGTAATGAACGTGAAAGCAATCGCGAATGCAACCGTGTGCGACAGCACCTCGCTGTGAAAACCAAGCTGTGAGAACCATCGTTCCAGCATGCTAGCGATGGCCGGCTCGCCGATCCAGCCAAGTCCGAGCGAAGCCAGTGTAATTCCAAGCTGACATGCTGACAAGTAACCGTCGAGATTGTTCGTCAGATGGGTGGCGAACAGAGCGCGACGATGACCGCCGGAGGCGAGTGAATCGATGCGACTGCTCCTTACTTTAACCATTGCGAATTCCGCTGCAACGAAAAAACCGTTCATCATGACCAACAAAACAACCAGTACCAATTTTAAACTTAACGGTAACGGGTCACTGCTCAACGAATCCCTGCCAACCGCATGCTGCACGAATGCAGACTCCATACGATGGCAGGTGCACCTCCTTTATTTTGAACGAATCGCGTAAATTTACCAAATTATATAGCAATAGCTTAGTCGATAGACAACAGCTGCGTCAAACCGTACCATCAGCGCAAAGCGCTGTAATCGGTCCGTATTCCACTTTATTCGGGATTGAGTCCCTAATATGCCAATGATTCGCACGTATGCGGCCGCATTCAAGCCGATTTGCATGATTTATACGAAAAAACAGGCAAAAAATAAAGCGACGAAAAAAATAAAAGCCGACGCTGCTAACGCTGGATACTCAGCGAAAGAGCGTACGACTTTTATCTTTTATCAAAACAATAATTTAGCTGAACCAGTCCAAGACGGTTTGAACGAGTAAATAAATATTTAGACCAGCAATTATAGTAGCTATTGTCCATGCTGTAATTTGCAGCCAGAGCTTATTCGCAAACTCCCCCATTTTCGCCTTATCGCTCGTGAACTTCACAAGTGGTATAACAGCAAAAGAGAGCTGCAACGATAGAATCACCTGGCTTAAAATTAGCAGATCGGCTGTACCAGAATCGCCCATAATCCCGATGACGATAACGGCCGGCACAACTGCGATCATACGGGTAATGAGTCTGCGCAGCCAAGACGGCAGACGAATATTTAGAAACCCTTCCATCACAATCTGTCCTGCCAGTGTGCCGGTTAGCGTCGCATTCTGACCCGCCGCCAGCAGCGCGACGCCGAATAGAATGCTTGCCGCTGACGTCCCAAGCAGTGGAGCCAGCATATGATAGGCATCGCCGATTTCGGCAATCGTTGTATTCCCCGTCGTATGGAACGTTGCTGCAGCAATAATCAATATCGCAGCGTTAATGAACAGTGCAAGCGATAATGCGAAGGTCGAATCAGCAGTCGCATAACGAATCGCCTGCCGCTTGCCCTGGGGCGTCTGCTCGAACTGCCTCGTCTGCACGATCGAGGAATGCAAGTATAGATTATGCGGCATTACCGTTGCTCCGAGTATACCGATGCCGATATAGAGCATTTCTGGATTCGTGAATATTTCCGTGCTCGGCGCGAAAAATCCGTTCACGATGCCGCCGGCATCCGGCTTCGCCCACACTATGACGATCAAGAAGCAAACACCGATAGTTCCGATAAGCGTAATGACAAGCGCTTCGATATACCGGAACCCTTTGTTCTGCAGCAGCAGCACGAGAAAAACGTCAATAACCGTAATAAGAACGCCGTATATGATCGGAATGCCGAACAGCAAATTAAGCGCAATAGCTGTACCGAGCACCTCCGCCAAGTCGCAGGCAGCAATAGCAAGCTCGCACAGCACCCATAGTGCAACGGCCACAGGCTTACTGTAATGATCCCGGCACGCTTGCGCTAAGTCTCTTCCCGTGACAATGCCAAGCTTCCCGGCGAGCCCCTGAAGCAGCATGGCCATCACATTCGACAGCAAAATAATGAAGAGCAGTGAATAACCGAACATCGAGCCGCCGGCAATATCGGTAGCCCAGTTTCCGGGATCCATATATCCAACCGCGACGAGGTAACCGGGACCGGCAAACGCAAGAAATTTGCGGAACCAAGATCCGGTCTTCGGAATTTTCATGGAACGATGCACTTCAGGAAGACTAACGGCATCCTGCTCGCGGTTCCAGCCCTGCTTGTGTATGACCATTCTGGATTCTTTATTCAAGATGAATCACCTCATCTCTTATAAGATGCTAGTTTTTGTACTAGGCAAATGGTTTTGCTCTAGGTCAACTTTTATCGTAAAAAAAAGCTATGTCGTCATTGTATGCCTCGAAATACAGTAATGTGCCTAATTTCATTGTACATTGCCAAAAAAGTTTGTCAATTGCAACTTTTTTGGGACTAACATAATTTCGAGCATATATGAGTAGATTAATGTCCACTACCTGCTAGTGTACCGATTTCTTCAGCCCTTACTCTTCCAAATGAAGGGCCTGAATCTCAATGTAGATCATGGATAACAAAAAAAACAGCACGGTTTCCCGATGCTGTCTTGTAATCCAGCCTTATTCATTTATTTCTTCGCCCGCTTATCCTTATTACGTCTAAGCTGTTGATTCTGGCGGATTTTATCCTCCATCCCCTGCTCAGAAGCCTCGTAGAAATGCTGCCCATGTAGAGAATCCGGCAAGTATTGCTGGGTTACATAATTTCCCGGGAAATCATGCGGATATTGATAGCCGACATGCCCGAGCTTAACGGCTCCTTTGTAATGCGCATCTCGCAAATGAAGCGGAACTTCCAGCGTTCCCGACTGTTCGATGATGCCCATCGCTTTACTAATCGCAACCGCCGTTGCATTCGACTTCGGACTTTCGACCGCGAACAGAATGGCCTGCGCGATATTGTATTTGGCCTCCGGCCAGCCAATCTTCCGATAAGCCTCCAGCGCTGTTGTCGCCTGCACCATCGCTTGCGGATTCGCAAGACCTATGTCCTCACTGCATGCAACAATAAGACGGCGGATGAACGTCATCGGCTCCATGCCAAGCTTCTCGACAGCATACAGAAACCAGAATAATGCAGCGTCGCTCGATCCACGGACACTTTTATGAAAGGCGGAAAGCACGTCGTATTGCGTCGACTCATCCGCCTTCGCGATTGGCTTGCGCACCGATTCCTGCGCAACTTCTAGAGTAAGATGTACGGAACCGTCTGGCTCAGACGGCGTCGTGACGGCTGCTAGCTCCAGCGCATTCAGCGCCCGTCGGATGTCTCCCCCGGCCGTCTGGGCAATATGCTCAAGCGCATCCTCGTCTACCTTCAGCTTCATAAAGCCGAGCCCTCGTCCTTCGTCGGCCAATGCTCGGAGCATCGCTTCGCGGGCATGCTTCTTCGTAAGCGGCTCCAGCTGAAACAACGTAGACCGGGACAATAATGCACCATTCACATAATGAAACGGATTCTCCGTCGTTGCACCGATAAAGATAATAATTCCCTGCTCTACTGCTGGCAATAGCGCGTCCTGCCGGGAGGAGTTGAAACGATGCACCTCGTCCAGAAACAAGATCGTCTTACGCCCGTACAGCGACTTCGATGACTTCGCCCGGTCGATAACGTCCCGCACATCTTTAACCGATGCATCGACAGCATTCAGCTTTACGAATTCAGCTTCTGTACGACGCGAAATAATGTGTGCCAGCGTCGTTTTGCCGCATCCGGGCGGACCGTACAATATAATCGACGATACCCGATCGCCCTCAATCGCACGCCTAAGCAGCTTACCTGGTCCTACGATATGCTCCTGCCCAATATATTCGTCCAACGTCTCGGGACGCATTCGATCCGCAAGCAGCCTCGCCCTCGGCGTCTGCTCCTCGCCATAGCTGAATAAATCCATGATGGCTGCAGCTCCTTCGTTCCATATCCTAATCTTTATTTTAGCACATCAGCCAATGGCCCGCACATTTGTTCGACTAAGAAAACCGTTCATCACTCTCTAATTGAAGAAAAAGCTGACCGATTACCAATAGGCATATCGGTCAGCTTTATATCATTTATCGCTAGGCAGCTTCAGGCTGAACGACAGCTTCTCAGCGCTTGCGTCAACTCAGTTCTGCTCACTCTGGCGACGGGCCTACAGAACCGCTGCCTTCATGCCTTTTGTAAGCCGAACCATCTTGAGCGCGTTATCTGCCGTCATTACACACCTGCCGCCCTCGCTTCTGCTATTTGGGTTTCGCTTCCAGCAGCTCCTTAATGCAGACGCTGACCATAATCAAGCCGGCCACCGGCGGCACGAACGCGTTACTTGCAGGCGGCTGCTGCGCCTTGCGAATTTCTGGCGCATTCTCCGGCACGATCCGCTGCGTTACGTCCTCACGCGGCTTCATTGGCTCCTCCGACGAGAAGACAACCTTCACGCCTTTCTTAATCCCATCCTTACGCAGCTTCTGACGTACAACGCGTGCAATCGGATCGGTATGCGTCTTGCTAATATCGACGACCTGGAACTTCGTCGGGTCCATTTTGTTCGCTGCACCCATGCTGGAGATGACTGGAATATTACGCTCCAGGCACTGCTTGATCAGATGGACCTTGTACCCGATCGTATCTGAAGCATCAAGCACATAGTCCAGTTTATATTCGAACAGCTTCTCGTACGTCTCCTCCGTATAGAACATGCGAAGCGCTACCGCATCACATTCCGGATTAATCAGCTTGATCCGATCACGCATCAAGTCCGCCTTCGGCTGACCGACCGTCGTCGTCAACGCATGAATCTGTCGGTTAATATTCGTAATGTCTACGACATCTTTATCGATCAAAATGATACGGCCGACGCCCGTACGCGCCAGCGCTTCCGCCGCGATCGAGCCGACGCCGCCAATACCGAGCACCGCCACCGTGCTTCCTTTCAGCACTTCAAGTCCTTCCGGACCGATGGCCAGCTCCGTACGCGAGAATTGGTGCAGCATAATCAGGCCTCCTCATACTTATGCAGGATAGGTCGTATTTATGGAAAAATGTCCGGCGCTATGCTGCCTGCAAGATGCAGCAGCCTCGAACGCCGGACGTAATACTTCGCTTGAAGGCAGCTGCCGCCTTCATCCAAGCAGGCGACATCGGCTACCAGTAGAAGCGCAGCCTTATGCTTTCGGCGCGCCGGCTGCTGCTGCAGGCTTCGCGCTAGGCTTCGGCACGGTACGGACGTGCAGCTGCTCGAGCTGAGACAACTCGACCTGAGACGGAGCACCAACCATAACGTCGGTTGCGCTAGCTGTTTTAGGGAACGCGATCGTCTCGCGCAGGTTCGAACGACCCGCCAGCAGCATGACAAGACGGTCTAGGCCGAACGCAATACCGCCGTGCGGAGGAGTGCCGTACTCGAACGCTTCGAGCAAATATCCGAACTGTTCATAGGCCTGCTCCATCGTAAAGCCAAGCGTCTTGAACATAAGCTCCTGCACATCACGCTTATAAATCCGCATCGAGCCGCCGCCGATCTCATAACCGTTAAGCACGATGTCATACGCTTGTGCGCGCACTTTGCCTGGATCTGTCTCAAGCAGTGCGAGGTCATCGTCGTTCGGACGCGTGAACGGATGGTGCATCGCCACATAACGCTTCTCCTCTTCGTCCCACTCGAGCAGCGGGAAGTCCACAACCCACAGGAACTTGAACTTCGAATCGTCGATAAGGCCAAGGTCACGGCCAAGCTTCAGACGCAGATTGCCAAGCACGTCAGCGACAACCTTCGGCTTGTCAGCCGAGAACGTCAGCAGGTCTCCTTCCTCGACACCCAGACGCTCCGTCAACGCTTCGATTTCTTCCGGCTTCAGGAACTTCACGATCGGACCTCTCCATTCGCCGTCCTTCACCGTAATCCAGGCTAGACCTTTACCTCCGTAACGGGCTGCGAATGGCTGCAGGTCGTCAAGCTCCTTGCGGCTCCAGCTCGCGCAGCCCTTGGCATTCAGCGCTTTAACGACGCCGCCGGATGCTGCTACGGATGCGAATACTTTCACGTCGCTGCTTGCAACAATGTCCGTAATATTCTTAATTTCGAGATCGAAACGAAGGTCCGGCTTGTCAGAACCATATTTGTCCATCGCTTCAGCATACGTAATGCGTTGGAACGGCAATGGAATTTCAACGCCGATCGTCTCGCGGAAAATACGAGCCATCAATCGCTCCATCATCTCGAGCAGCTGATCCCGTGACATGAACGACGTCTCAATGTCCACCTGCGTGAACTCCGGCTGACGATCAGCGCGAAGATCCTCGTCGCGGAAGCAGCGAGCAACTTGGTAGTAACGCTCCAATCCACCAACCATCAGCAGCTGCTTGAACAGCTGTGGAGATTGCGGAAGCGCATAGAACTCCTCCGGATGAACGCGGCTCGGCACGAGATAATCGCGTGCACCTTCCGGTGAACTTCTCGTCAGAATCGGCGTTTCTACGTCGAGGAAGCCTTCAGAGTCAAGGAAGTCGCGGAACACCTTCGTCGTCTTCGAACGGAGCAGCATCGTACGCTGCATCTCCGGACGGCGCAGGTCGAGATAACGGTGCTTCAGACGAATTGGCTCGTCAACCTCAACGCCATCCTCGATTGGGAACGGCGGCGTCTTCGCTGTGTTCAAAATTTCGATTTCTGTAACGCGGATTTCAATCTCGCCTGTCGGAATGTTCGGGTTGAACGTTTCTGGATCGCGCTCAACCACTTTGCCGCTAACGGCAAGCACATACTCGTTGCGCGCCCGATCGGCGATTTCGAGTGCTGCTCCAGAGAAATCTGGATTAAATACGATTTGAACGAGACCCGTACGGTCACGCAGGTCGATGAACAATACGCCGCCAAGGTCGCGACGGCGCTGTACCCAGCCGTTTAGCGTAACGACTTGGCCGACATCGGCTTTCGTTAACGTGCCGCAGGAATGAGTTTTCAACATCATGGTCAATCATTCTCCTCTATAAAAATGTTAGAATACTTTACTTTTCTTATTTACTTGCTGCTTTTAATCTCGTCCGCCAGCTCGTGAAGCGCAACGAACCGCTGCTCGCCTGTCGCCATATGCTTCAAAGCGATTTCCCCACGGGCCAGCTCATCATCGCCGAGAATGACCGTATAGCGGGCCTGCAGCCGGTCGGCCGATTTCATCTGTGCCTTCATTTTACGGCCCTGGTAATCGCGCTCGACAGCCAGCCCTTCGAGCCGCAGCTGGTGAATAAGCTTCGCTGTTTCCCGTTCTGCCGCTTCGCCAAGCGCAATGACGTAAGCATCAATGGCATGCAAATTCGGCAGCTCCGCCTGCTGATGCTCAAGCAGCATAACCGTTCGCTCAAGACCTAACCCGAGACCGACGCCAGGCTGATCCGGACCGCCGATCTCTGCGACTAAGCCGTTATAACGGCCGCCGCCGCCGATCGTATCAATTGCTCCAATGCCTTCCGCCTTGTACTCGAACGCCGTATGCGTGTAATAATCGAGACCGCGAACGAGTCGTGGATTAACCGAGAACGGAATTTTCATATCGGTCAAATAAGCTTGCAGCTTCTCAAAATGCGTCCGGCACTCCTCATCAAGGCTGTCCACAATAGACGGCGCACCTTCGAAATGAGCTTGGTCTACCTTACAGTCAAGCACACGCAGCGGATTGCGATCTATACGCGACTGGCAATCCTTGCACAGCACGCCGCGCTTCGGCTCCAAGAATGCAAGCAGCCGCTCGCGGAATGCGGAGCGTACGGACGGCGTACCGACGGAGTTAATTTCGACGCGAACGCCCTTCAAGCCAACCTCCGTATAGAACGTATAACCGAGCGCAATGACCTCTGCATCCAGCGCTGGATCTACTGCACCGAGCGCCTCGATACCGAACTGATGAAATTGACGGTACCGTCCCGCCTGCGCACGTTCATAACGGAACATCGGACCGATATAGTACAGCTTCGTCAAATCCGGCTCGCCGTACAGTTTATTCTCTACGAAGGCACGAACAGCGCCAGCGGTTCCTTCTGGGCGGAGCGTCAAGCTGCGGTCGCCTCGATCGGTGAACGTATACATTTCTTTCTCGACGATATCCGTCGTCTCGCCGACGCCCCGCTGGAACAGCTCGGTCGCTTCGAAGATCGGCGTCCGGATTTCGCGGAAATTGAAGCGGCGGCATATATCGCGCGCTTTGCTCTCAACGAACTGCCAACGCTCTACAGCGCCTGGCAGAAAGTCCTGCGTTCCCGGCGGTTTCTGGAATGCCATGTCAATCCCCCTGATTCTGTTCAATAATAAAAAAACTCCCGTCCCTGAAGATCGATTGCCCGATCTGTCAGGGACGAGAGATTGCTGCTTCTCCCGTGGTGCCACCCACATTCCGGTCCCGTCTGCATCGTAACAGCTTAACATCTGTTCGATCAGCAGAACCGCTTCAAACGGTTAACGCCCGTTACACGCGCTACGGCTAATGATGACGGTGTCTCATGCTTACAGCCTCTACTGAAGCCGCTGCTACCATCCGTCCGTTCACCGCACGTTCTCCGGGAAGTCCTTCCCCACCGCCATCATAAAGACGCTTCCAGCCTAGACGTCTCTCTCTGTATACGTGCACGAGGGTACTCTATCCCATCATCGAATCGACCACTTATTCCTTTAAATTTTACTCGTACCTGCATCCGAAGTCAAGCCACAAATTGCTCACCCTAAGGACAGAAAAAAGCCTGCAGCACCAATCTGCAGGCTATCCAAATATATTATTAAAAAGGGGGTCGAGATCTAGTATAGACCGGTCATGTTAAAACAAGATGATAATCGGATTACAAACAGATTACAATAAATAAAGCGTTTACTTATGTAAACGTTTAATATCCGAATGAGCAGCCGTTCATCCGGTATATGAGTCTACCTCACAGCTTTATTCGGATCCTTGCTCCCTGCCATGACGCCTCGCCGGCATCGTGCCGTACGCCCATTCGGCGGCGGCCTCCATCTCGTCCTCCCACTCATCGAGCAGCATCGCTTCCTTACGGTCAGCCGACAGCAGCCTGTTAGATGCCCGCTGAATACTCTGCTCCTTACGCGATTGATGCATCGGATACACTCCTATCCGGTTAAGTAGTTACGCACGTGTACTCTACCGATAGTGTTTCCGAATTTTGAGCATCTATTCTATTCGTAAACAGCAAAACAGCCGAAGCTACTCGCTTCGGCTGTCCAATATAAGCGTAACCGGGCCCCAATTGATAAGGGATACGTCCATCATTGCCCCGAATACACCGGTCGCAACGCGCAATCCTGAAGCCTGCAACAGCTCATTGAACCGGTTATACAACGCTTCTGCCGGCTCCGGCCGTGCTGCGGTCATAAAGTTCGGACGCTTGCCCTTACGGCAATCCCCATACAGCGTAAATTGCGAAATCGACAAAATATCACCGCCGACATCCTGAACGGAAAGATTCATTTTGCCGGACTCATCTTCGAAAATACGCAAGCCTGCAACCTTATCCGCAAGCCACTTGGCGTCCGCCTCCGTATCCTCATGTGTTACGCCGACGAGCAGCACGAGCCCTTGTTCAATCTCGCCGACAACGCTGCCTTCCACTTCAACCGAGGCGCGCTTGCTTCGCTGCACAACAACTCTCACATTCAGCCCTCACTTACCGCTATTGCATAATCCTCTGTACAGAATAAATATCTTTCACTCGTTTAATCTTCTCGACTACCGATTCCAAATGCTGCACATTGCGAATCAGAATCGTCATATGAATCATCGCCATCTTATTCTTGACGGCGCGGCTCGTCACCGCCGAGATGTTCGTCTTACTCTCGGACACCGCCTGCAGCACCTCGTTCAATACACCTCTGCGATCATGACCGGTAATCTCGATATCAACGCTGTAGTTCGCTTCAATCGAATCTTCCCATTCGACCTCAATTACACGTTCTGCCTCTTCACCTTCACCGCTCACTGGTATATTCGTACAATCCAGCCGATGTACGGACACGCCTCGTCCCCTCGTAATGTAGCCGATAATCTCGTCTCCAGGCACCGGGTTACAGCAGCGGGCGAACCGAACGAGCAGGTTGTCAATGCCTTTGACGGTAACCCCGTAATTCGGCCGTTTCTTATTAGCACCCGGCGTCTTCATCTCACGCGGCTCGCTCGTCAGCTCAATAAGGCTCGCTTCCTCAGCCTCCTTGCGGAGACGCTCCGTCAGCTTGGAGCATACCTGTGCAGCTGTAATCCCATTAAAGCCGATCGCTGACAGCATATCCTCTACATCATTGAACGTGAACTTCGTCGCAACCTCCTGCAGCTTATCGTCAGTCAGCCAGACTGAAGCCTCCAGACCGAGACGTTTAATCTCACGCTCAAGCAGCTCGCGTCCCTTAGAGACGTTCTCTTCACGCTTCTCTTTCTTGAACCATTGCTTAATCTTGCTGCGGGCGTGCGATGACTGTGCAATTTTGATCCAGTCCTGACTCGGTCCATACGAGTGCTTGGACGTTAATATTTCAACAATATCACCCGTCTTCAGCTTATGGTCGAGCGGCACGATACGTCCGTTCACCTTCGCGCCAATGGTCCGGTTGCCAACCTCGGTATGGATGCGATAAGCGAAATCTAGCGGCACAGAGCCTGCCGGCAGCTCGAACACTTCCCCCTTCGGCGTGAACACAAACACGAGGTCGGAGAAGAAGTCCATCTTAAGCGATTCAACAAACTCCGAGGCATCCTTCGCATCCTGCTGAAGCTCCAATATTTCACGGAACCACGACATTTTATCTTCAAAATTGCCGCTGGCGACGACATGGTTGCCGCCTTCCTTGTAAGCCCAGTGTGCTGCTACGCCGTACTCGCTCGTCCGATGCATGTCCCACGTACGGATTTGCACCTCGGTCGGCTCGCCATTCTGTCCGATAACCGTCGTATGAAGCGACTGATACATATTAGCCTTCGGCATTGCGATGTAGTCTTTAAAGCGGCCGGGCATCGGGCGCCAGAGAGTATGGATGATTCCGAGCGTTGCGTAACAATCTTTAATATTGTCCACAATAATACGAATGGCAAGCAGGTCATAAATTTCGTTGAACTGCTTGTTTTTCATAGTCATTTTCTTATAAATACTGTATATATGCTTCGGCCGTCCCGATATATCGCCCTCAATGCCCATCTCATCGAGCTTCTCCTGGATTCGCCCGATTACTTCTGCAATATACTGCTCCCGCTCAGTCCGCTTCTTCTTCATCAGATTCGCAATCCGGTAGTACTGCTGCGGATTCAAGTAACGAAGCGCAATGTCCTCCATCTCCCACTTGATCGCACTGATCCCGAGCCGATGAGCAATTGGACAAAATATTTCGAGAGTCTCGTAAGCAATGCGGCGCTGCGCTTCCTCCGATTGAAACTTCAGCGTACGCATATTATGAAGCCGGTCCGCCAGCTTAATTAGAATGACCCGAATGTCCTGTGCCATTGCGACGAACATTTTACGGTAGTTCTCATTCTGCTGCTCTTCCTTAGACCGGAATTTAATTTTCTCCAGCTTGGTCAATCCGTCGACAAGCATCGCGCATGTATCGCCGAAACGGGTCCGGACCGCTTCAAGATCTACTGTCGTATCTTCAACAACGTCATGAAGCAAAGCCGCAATAATCGACATGACGTCCATCTGCATGTCGACAAGAATATCGGCTACGGCAACAGGATGCAGAATATACGGCTCACCCGATTTGCGGACTTGGCCGTAATGCGCCTGCTCCGCAAATTCGTACGCTTCGCGCACGCGCAGCAGATCCTGTTCCTTCATATAGGTCGATGCCTTTTCAAGTAACTGCTCTATGCCCATGCAACGTCCCTTTCCGAAACGAGCCGCTTACGTCTTCGTCTAACGCACCCGTTTACCTATTCAAACTTACTACCGTACCCGCTAATTCCATAACATTAATGGATTAAAGCTATTATGCCTTCTATGTATGCGCTGCGTCAACTCTAGAACGATACCGGCAGAGTAAGGCAAGCAGATAAAATTGACTCTAATCGATTCAAAAAGCCCGCAACCGCTTTTTCGCGTTTACGGGCCAATCTTTAAATTAATACGTGATGAGAGAATTGACCTCGATACCTTGGAGCTTTTCGCGGCCTGGCAAATAGCCAAGCTCAATCAAGAAAGACGCGCCAACAACCTCGCCGCCCAGTTGGCGGATCAGGTTGATCGTCGTTGCGATCGTACCGCCTGTCGCAAGCAGATCATCCGCAATAAGTACTCGCTGTCCTGGTTTGATCGCATCTTTATGAATCGCAAGGCTGTCTTTGCCATATTCAAGATCATAGCTGGCCTGAATCGTATCATAAGGCAGCTTGCCGGGCTTCCGGATCGGCACGAAGCCTACGCCCAGCGCGAGAGCCAGCGGAGCGCCGACAACGAAACCGCGCGCTTCCGGACCTGCCACAACATCAATCTCCTTATGCTGGACTGCTGCTTTCATCGCATCGATCGCTTGTCGGTATACTGGTCCGTTCTGGAGCAGGGTCGTAATGTCCTTGAAGCGGATACCCGGCTGCGGGTAATCTAGAATAACACGAATATGGTCTTTAAAATTGGTCACATCAATCTCCCTTTCGTAACATACTGAGCAAATGACTCTATAGAATCATAAATGATACCGTTCATAGCTGCTTCCTGCTGCGACTGCCGATATATCGTAGACGCAGACAGCTCTGTCTTGGCCGGTGATTCCACGACCGTCACGATACCGTCTTCTCTGCGTATAAATAATAATTCCTCGAATACACTGAGCATCATTGTCATTGTTTCCGGCGGCCAGCCGCTTAGCTCGGCCAGCCGCTCTGGAAGCCCTCGCTCTGGAGCTCTCCTCATTCTTCTCAGCGCTTGGTAGACCACTCCGAAATCGGCTCGATCGGGAAAACCATTCCTGCCGGTTCGATTGCTCTGCGGCTTCATGGGATAGAGTAAATGTATCGCCTTTATTTCAGGCAGCAACTTCACCGCCGAGAGCAAGCTGCTCGCGGACGGTGGAGTACCGTATA
This sequence comes from Paenibacillus xylaniclasticus, assembly GCF_004001065.1. Taxonomy (GTDB): domain Bacteria; phylum Bacillota; class Bacilli; order Paenibacillales; family Paenibacillaceae; genus Paenibacillus_T; species Paenibacillus_T xylaniclasticus. The sequence goes on along the minus strand of NZ_BIML01000007.1, from coordinate 103,995 downwards.
CGATAAGCTCGCGATATCGCGCACAGTCATCAGGAGGCGTACCACCATACTGCCACAATGTATACCCTTCACTACCAGTATCTATTCTAGCACAAGCCGCAGCCGTTTCACTGACAGACTCTGCCGCCGTTACAATCGCTACCGGCCGGCCGCTCCTGCTTGAAGCTTCAAGCAGCTGCCGAAGCAGAGCGTGCGGCTCTCGTTCCTCGCGCCAGTCGAATAGCTGAAGCTGATCAATACGCAGATCCTGCAGCATCAATTGGGGCTTCCGGCTGCCGTTCCATTCGTTAACTGACAACTCGCCAAGCAAATCAACCGCAGCGCCATGAGAAATTCGCTCCGCTAACTCGCCGAAGCCGAACCCGACAGCTTCGATACGGCCTCGGCCGCTCCCAACGGTCAACCGGAGATGACGGTTATCCTTGCCCATCGTTCGCTTGTCGACAATCGGCTGTGTAGCAATCATAATGCGCGGAGCAGGGTTGCCTGCACCGAACGGCTCGAGCATTGCCAGCTGATCAATCGTCTCAAGTGTCAGTTCGTTCAGCTCGCACACGATATCAATTGTCGTTCTCGGAATCCAATCGTCCGGCGTCAGCCATGCATCTGCAGACCGCACTAGACTAGCCTCAAGCTCCTCCAGTCGATCACGGTGCAGACTCATGCCTGCTGCCGCCTGATGTCCTCCGAAATGCTCAAAGAGCTCTTCACATTCCGTCAGGGCGGCATGCAAATCAAAGCCGTCTATTGAACGTGCTGAGCCTTTACACATTCCGGTCTCCGAGTCAATGCCTAATACGACGGTCGGTTTATAGTGCCGTTCTAGCAGCTTGGAAGCGACGATACCGATGACGCCGGCATTCCAGCCTTCGCCGGCAACAACGATGACGGATGGCTCCGGCTTACCTGCCGCGGCCGCAGCTGTACATTTATCCGACCACTGGCGCATCGCCTCCTCGACGATTTGCTCTACAATGAGCTGACGTTCACGGTTAAGAGTATCCAATCTTGCAGCAAGCCGATCAGCCGATTCACGATCGGAGGTCGTAAGCAGCTGCACCGCTCCATCTGCATGATCCAGCCTACCGCTAGCGTTGATTCTCGGTGCCATTGCGAAGGCAACATTCGTTGCTGTGATACGCGCAATATCGACTCCAGCTATTTCAGCTAATGATACAAAGCCCGGACGAGCGCCGAACGCCATCTTCTGTAAGCCCAGCTTGACAAGCACTCGGTTCTCTCCGGTCAACGGCATTACGTCGGCAATCGTGCCAAGCGCTGCGATATCGGCCCACTCGACAGGTGGTCTTCCCAATAGTGCCGTCGCCAGCTTGAATGCCACACCGACTCCCGCAAGCGACTTATAGGGGTAAGAGCATCCCGGCTGCTTCGGATTGACGATTGCATAAGCGTCCGGCAGCTTCTCTGGCGGTTCGTGGTGATCGGTTACGACGACATCAATACCTAAAGTACTCGCATATTCAATCTCGTCCACGGCACTAATACCCGTGTCGACCGTGACGATCAACGAGACGCCTGCTTCAGCGGCAAGCTCAACTGCCGCTCGATTCATTCCATAGCCTTCTCGAGTACGATGTGGAATATAATAATCGTAATCTGCACCGAGTTGTTTCAACAAGTGGATCATTAAGGACGTACTGGATACACCATCGGCATCATAATCCCCGTATATCCGAATGCGCTCTTGCTTCTCCAACGCCCGGCGGATACGCTGCACCGCTAATTCCATACCGGCCAGCTTATACGGATCATGCAGTTGCTCAATTCCGCCGTGCAAAAAAGCGGAGGCTTCCTCTGCCGTCTCGACGCCGCGGCCGACCAATAGCTTGGCGACGAGCGGCGGAAGCTTAAGCGACTGCATAATAGCGGCCGCCGCCTGTTCCCGGCGTTCATCCCATTCCGGGTGAGACCACCTCGTTCTGGACTCGATCATCGGCGTAATGCCTCCTGTTCTTACACAATGAAAGACGCTGCGGCTACTGCAGCAGCGTCGGCATATGTTCTTGATTCGGATCATGATTCGATTTGTACGGATAGCCTGGATCGTACGGCTCAACATGTACGGTTGCCTCGGTGACGTGAATATACCGTTTCATAATGAGCTCTTTTACCCGTTTTGCAATTTCGTGGCCCTCCAGCACAGATATGCGCGGATTTACGCTTATAACAATTTGAACGACAATATAATGTCCATGCTCACGGGCACGAAGCGATTCGACCGTTACAACGCCTTCTACGCGCTGAATAATTTCCATAAGCTCAGATGCCTGTTCCTCTGCTCCGATCGATTGACGCTTGTGCGTCGTAAGCTGCAGCAAGCAGCCGTATCCTTTATACACAACAATTAATGCAACGACAATAGCTGCACAACAATCAGCTGATTCCAACAGCGGAGCATTAGCATAGCGGCTGTACGCCGAACCGCCTGCACCGATAATCGTAACGATGGAGGCGATCCTGTCGAACAGCTGTCGTCCGTGCGACGGCAGCAGCCACTCTTTTAACAGCAGCGCAGCTGCGGCGAACGCTGCAGCCGTCCAATCCGGAACTGGTACGGAATCGTTACGCAAGCTGCGTATCGCTTCGAGACCAATCTCGACGCCCAGCAGCAACGTAATCGCAGATACGATTATAACAGCGGCTGCACCGTTGTTATCACGCGACTTCTTACTTCCGCGCAATCTGCTCTCATCGGCTTGAAATCCGCCTGCAAGCGATTCAGCACATCCGGCGATAGACCGAATGGAATCTGCCATTAATGCCGTGCTTCCCGATAAAAGCGCTACAGCCGCCTTACCAAGCGCCAATGCTCCATTACCCCATATCCCTGCATGCATCGCAGAGAACCGCTTGTCTGATAATCGATTAGCGCTCATGCCAGCCTCCTCTTACGAAGCGACCGGTGCTTTTGCCGTCTTACTCGGTTTTGGTTTATCGCCGCGCAGGATGAGCCATAGCGGGCTTGCGATACAGACGGAAGAGTAAGCACCGCTCGCAAGACCGATAATTTTCGCAAGTGCGAACAGCTTGATCGATTCGCTGCCGAACAGATATAAGCTCACTGCAACAATCAATACAGTAAGAACGGTATAGATGTTACGTGCCATCGTCTGCCACAGACTCGCATTGACGAGCTCAGCCAACTGCTCTTTATTCTTCTGCTTACTGAACCGCAGGTTTTCACGGATTCGGTCGAAAATAACGATTTTGTCGTTGATCGAGTAACCGATCGTCGTCAACACCGCCGCAATAAACGGAAGATTTACTTCTAGACGAAAAATCGAGAACAACGCTACGACTACGAAGGCGTCATATAGAATCGCGATGTTCGCAGCAAGTGCAAATCTCCATTCGAAGCGAATCATGACATAGATCATAATCGCGATACTAGCGATAATAACCGCATAGATCGTCTTGACTCCGAGTTCTCGTGCCATATCCGGCGATACGACGTTTACTTCTTCGGTCACTTGATCGCCGAACTGCTCTCTGAACGTCTTCAAAATTTCGGATACTTGTGTCTGCTCAAGCACTTCGTCGAAACGGACGGATACGCGCTGATTGCTTGCACCGCCGAGCGTAAGCTCGATGTTGTCATAGCCGAGCTTATCAAGCGTCTCCGCTGCCTGCTCTTTCGTAATAGCTGCTCCGACTTCAAGGTCCATATGGGTACCAGCTTTAAAGTCAACGCCAAGATTCAATTGAACTGCGAACAGCGAAATAATGCCGATGACGACAAGAAGGGCTGACGCAATGAAAAATTTCTTCTGGTGCTTAATAAAATCAAAGCGGATTTTCGTATGGAATCGTTCGTTATAGTGCACGGATCTCCGCCTCCTTCACGCCATAATAGCTTGGTTTCTTAAACATATTGCTCTTAATGAGCAGATGAATAAGGAAACGGGAGAAGAAAATATTCGTAAGGATACTAACAAGAATACTGAAGATCATCGTCAGCGCAAAGCCGCGAATCGCGCCGTTGCCGATGACATACAGAACAACGCTGGCGATAATGTTCGTAATATTCGCATCCATAATCGTACGCAGAGAGTTCTTCGAACCCGCCTTAAGCGAAGACAGCAAGCTCTTGCCGCTGCGAATCTCCTCTTTAATCCGTTCGTACATAATGATGTTCGCGTCAACTGCCATCCCGACACCAAGCACGAATGCCGCGATGCCTGGCAGTGTAAGCGTTGCGTTCATGAGATTGAATACAAGCAATAGCAGCCATATATACGACACAACCGTAATGCCTGCCACAACGCCTGGAATACGAAACAATGTGATAAGCAGAATCAGAATGATGGCGGAGCCGATCGCACCGGCTTCGACCGTCTGGTGCAGCGACTGCTGACCGAGCTTTGCGCCGACGCTTTGCGTATACTTCTCCGTCAGCTTCAGCGGAAGTGCGCCAAGGTTGATCGTATCCTTCAGCTTGGTTGCTTCCTCAGTCGTATAGCTGCCGCTAATTTGCGCCGTGCCGCCGCTGATTGGGTAATTAACCATCGGAGCGGACAGCAGCTCTTCATCGAGATAAATCGCCATCGTCTTGCCCGTCAGCTTCGTCGTCACATCCTCGAACTTCTTCGCATCCTTCAGCTTAATGGTGATGATTGGATTACCGAACTCATCACGCTGCAGGCCTGCACCATTCTGTACGAAGTCGGTGCCGTTGAGCACGACATTGCCGTCAGGATCACGGAACGTCAGGTTGACCGGCTTCTTCAGCATATTACGAACTTCTTCTTCATTCGTTACACCGGCCAGCTTAACACGAATTCGGTTGCTGCCCTCAGTCGTAATCTCTGGTTCGGCGATGCCTTGTGCGTCGATCCGTTTCTCCAAGCTCTTGCTTGTTTCTTTCAAAGACGAAGGCGTTACCTTCTCTCCACCTTCAATAGGCGAAGCTTCATACAGCACCTCGAAGCCGCCCTTCAAATCCAAGCCTAGCCTAACATCGTTGACCAATCCCGGGGTTGTCCAAGCGAATACGCCGGCCATAATGACGATAATACCCAGGAAGGCAATAAACCTGCTGCTTCCTTTCATAACCCGATGATCCCCCTTATATTCACAATAGTCCTATTATACCGAGTGGGCAAAATGCAGTCAAAAAAATGCCGTTTCTCGTCAGAAACGGCTGCCTCGATACGCATTCAACGTCAGCTGATTCATGAAGGTTGTGACCTTGAGTGATAAAATGTCATTCACGATTGTATGCAGCGCCGGTTGACCGCTCTTATGATACTTGCTGCTCACACAAGACCATATTTCTTCCGCCTCAACATGCTCGTATCCGATAAGCCGAAATTCTTCCGCCTTACTTTCGCACAACGTTTGCACCACTCGTTCAAACTCTTCTTCCACCATCGCCCGCACTTCCTTTCCATTGCCATCCTTTCAATCATGCTTTGGGCAACATTTATGTTAATTCGCCTTGGCAATATCGAAATCCTGCCGGGAAATTTTGAAAAAACAGTCGCACTTCGCTACTCTACTTTGGACATGCGCCTTCACTTGTCCGCATATGGATGGTGTATGGAGCTTGTTCATGAAGAGAGGGAAGAATGTGACGAAACAATCATTTATGAAGGGCGCTATGATTCTGCTGATCGCGGGCGTCGTGAACCGACTGCTCGGCTTCGTGCCGAGAATTGCTCTGCCGCGCATCATCGGCGCTGAAGGCGTCGGCATTTATCAGCTCGGCTATCCGTTTCTATCGGTGATGCTGACAATCGTCATCGGAGGCATTCCTCTAGCTGTCTCCAAATGGATTGCCGAAGCAGAATCGCTCGGCGATTCGCGCAGAGTCAAGCAAATCTTCAGGGCTGCCATGGCACTAACCCTCTCGCTCGCGCTTGGGTTGACCGTGCTGCTTGTGTTGTTCGCGCCGATGATATCGACTCGTATTTTGCCCGATGCCCGGGTCTATCAAACGTTCTTATGTATGACGCCGCTCGTAATTATCATCGGTATTTCGTCTGTCTATCGCGCATACTTCCAAGGCAAGCAAAATATGATACCAACCGCCGTTTCCCAGGTGACGGAGACGGTCATCCGTATCGTTTTCCAGCTCATGCTGGCCGCGTTACTGCTGCCATACGGCTTAGAATGGGCGGCAGCCGGCGCAATGCTCGGAACGGTGGCAGGCGAAATCGCCGGTCTAGGCGTTACGCTGTACCATTATTACAAGGATCGCAGGCTGCAATCCAAGCAAACGGTCGATTCGTACCCTCCATCCCATCAGCCTTCGACCAAACGTCACGCACCAGTTACACGCCGGCTGCTGCGATTGTCCATTCCGGTAACGGGAAGCAGAATGGTCGGGTCCATGTCGTATCTGCTCGAGACGATCTTTACGAACCGCAGTCTTGCGATTGCCGGCATCGCCGTTGGAGCAGCAACCTCCCAGTATGGTGCCCTTCAAGGAATGGTCGTCCCGTTAGTGCTGCTCCCTTCCGCGTTAACCTACTCGTTATCCGTTTCGCTTATTCCTTCCTTAGCCGAAGCTGCTGCTCGCGGGGATTGGCCGCTCATTCAGAAACGAATTCATCAATCGCTTAGATTATCACTCGTCACCGGCGCCCCGTTCGTCGTCGTCATGACCCTGTTCGCTGAGCCGCTTTGCCGGATAATATATCATCATCCCGATATAGCGCCAATGCTAAGGCTCATTGCGCCTTTCGGACTATTTCTCTATCTGCAAGGGCCGTTCCAAGCAGCGCTTCAAGCGCTCGATAAGCCGGGCACCGCCCTTATGAATACATTTATAGGTGCAATTGTTAAGCTCGTTCTCATTTTGCAGCTGGCCTCGAAGCCTGAGCTTGGAATTTACGGCGCGGCGATCGCGATTTGTCTCAATATCGTGATCGTCACCGTATTGCACGGCTGGAGCGTCTCAAGGCTCATTGGATACCGGATGAAATTGTTAGACCTCGTCAAGGTAGCTGCTGCGATGACGATCATGAGCGCTTTCGCTCTATGGTTAATGAGAAGCGCTTGGCTGCCGCATGAGGCGCTTAATTTGATGGTTGCTGCCTTGGGAGGCGTATTGCTCTACACTGTCATCATGGTCATGACGGGAATCATTGACCGTTCGGATATGGTCCGGGTGCCGCTTATCGGTAAATGGTTTAAGTCTTAAGCTCATTTTTTGATCCGTTTTCCATCGACATACCATCTTCCACGATGATCGATCGTACACAGGAACACGTCCTTAAAATCGGTAACCCCATATTTTTGCAGCTCATTTTTGAGCCAAAATCTTGTTTTTTCCATCTTCTTCAGGTTCTCGTCCTGAACCTTGCCATCCATGATAAGCGGTACTGGAAGCATCTCAAACCGGTACTTTTGCGGAAATAGATCGGACTTGCGCTCTTCCTGCTTAGTCACCATCCCGAGCGGGGATGCCGTTTCGAATTGCATAAGCCTTGTATCGAGCCTTCCGAAACCTTTCGAAGGCTCCGCCGTACGGTGCACATGTTCCTTTTCTTTTTTAATAACCGACAGCTTGCCGCTTGTCTCCAATATCGCGAAATCGACATCCCCTACCGTGCTGACGCCGTTTTCCCTAAGCTGCAGCATCAGATCGTCCAAATTATAACGGCCCTTTCTCATTACACTCCGATTCAACTTGCCGTTCTGAACAATAATACTCGGTTTGCCATCGAACAACAGCCGGATCTTTCGGTTCTTCATCGCGATGAACGAGATAATGATCTGAATGACCATTAACAACGCCATCGGGAAGACGCCATGCCACATGGAACGACTCGTATCCTCAATAACGATGACCGCAATTTCAGCGATCATGAACGAGATGATAAGATCAAGCACCGACATTTTGCCAATTTCTCTTTTACCCATAAAGCGCATGACCAAGAAGACGACGAGGTAAATCAGAACCGTTCGAATAAACAGACTTCCGAACTCAGCTGCTTCCACGCCTAAATCGACCTCCTTTTCCTGCGTCCATCTTGTACTCGGTATTGTCACCTGCACTGCGTGCCGTCATGCGGCCGAATTGTTTCGAATTATTGCCACGCTTGTACTAAACGGACTTCCTGAGCCATAAAGTGAAAGTAAGTCCAATTATCGATCCGTACGATGGAAATGGGAGGTTGGTTCGGTCGTGAATCCTATCAAAAATGTATCGAAGGTCAGTGTTTCTTCACCAACTCTTGCCGGCGCCATCACAGCGTGCATTTGGCTAGCGGCAGGCGCACTGCTACTTTCGCTGTTTCTCCGTTTCGGCAGCATGCAGGAATCGTCGCTCCCGATGTACGCCTTGACGGTTCATGGTTGTTCCTCACTCGCTGGAGGATTCTCCTCAGGCAAGCGCTCTGGCCGCAAAGGCTGGTATTACGGCGGAGCACTCGGCATTATCTATTCGCTGCTAATCATTTTGATCGGCTTTCTCTCGATTAACGCGGGCTTATCTGCTCATACTTGGAAAATGCTTGCCATTGTTATTCCAGCTGGCGCCATCGGAGGCATGATCGGAGTGAATATGAAAAAATAATGGCTTCATCGTGTTCTTCCCCCTAATTGATGTATACGAATACAGTCGCTCAGGACATCATGAACTACATAGGGGGTTCTTTAATGGTTTTGTTCGACAATATGGGAACTGTGGCGCTGTATACAACAGTTGCCGTTATTGTACTGATTGCATTCAGCATCGCTGGTAATCCATTCGCTGCGGGCATTGAATTTATAATAAGTCTAACTTCTTCCCCGCGATACATGTTCCACTTCATTGCCATGCTAGCCATACTCGTGCTGAACAAGAACGAAATGAAGCTCGAAAGAAGTATGGAGTACAACATCAACTTCACCCGATGGTTCCATTCCATTGAAGGAGACTTCGTCGCGAACCTGCAGCACACGTTTCAGAACGCTATGTTAACCGCTGTGCTTTCTTTTCTCTATATCGTCGTGTTCCAGGCGATGTTAATTGCTTCGATATTTATCTATTCGTACAAGAACAAATCGAAGCAGCTGTACTATGCAACTTGCTATGCGGTAATGATTAACTATTTTGCTGCGATTCCGTTCTTTCTGTTCTTCCCGGTTGATGAAGTATGGGCGTACGCTCCGAACGTCGATTTTCTAATGCTGGACGTATTTCCTAATTTCGAGACCCAGTACCGCGCACTATCAGGACTTAACAACTGCTTCCCAAGTCTACATACTTCGATGTCCGTTACGATCGCGATTCTAGCTGTCTATTCCGGAATTAAGAAATGGGCAGCCTTGACCTGTATGATGGCAGCGGCGATCATTTTCTCGATCTTCTACTTAGGAATTCATTGGTTCATCGACATGTGCGGAGGAGTAATACTAGGCGTATTCGCGTCCTGCCTCGCAATCAAATTGTCCCAAATGAACCTATTCCGCTTTCCGGATCGTCTCACGTCCCACCCATTTGCACCAGAAGAATTGAAATAGGAATATATGAAAAAACACACCTAACGGTGTGTTTTTCGTTCTCTGTCCTATTCTGTCTTCTCCAACGATTTCTCCAGCTTATCTGCTTTCTCCGGCTTCTCAGCCGGTGCAGGTGCACTGGAGACAACATTGCCGATCGCACTGCGCTCGAACGTCATCTTAACCGTATCGTTAACACGAAGAACGACTGTATCGCTGTTGAGCTCTACGATCGTACCGTGCAAACCGCCGATCGTCGTAATTTTGTCGCCTTTCTTAAGCTGGTTCATCATCGCGTTACGCGCTTTCGTTTTCTTCTGCTGCGGACGCAGCAGCAAGAAATAGAATACGGCGAACATAAGAATGAAAGGCAGGAGCAAACCCCAAATACCACTGCCTCCGCTGGTAGCAGCTTCTTCTGCAAGATACATTGTGTAACCTCCTTTGTTAGAATCCTCTCTCATTGTCATTCAGTCCGTACTGAGCGAAGAACTCATCCCGGAAATCAAGTAGCCGGTCGTCCATTATCGCTTGGCGTACATTCCTCATGAGCTGCAATAAGAAGTGCAAATTATGGTACGTCGTCAGTCGAATGCCGAATGTTTCATCGGCTTTGATCAGATGACGAATGTACGCGCGTGAATAATTGCGGCATGTGTAGCAATCGCAGGCAGGATCCAATGGTCCAAAATCATCTGCAAATTTAGCGTTTCGGATGACAAGACGACCTTCGCTTGTCATCGTCGTGCCGTTGCGTGCTATTCGAGTCGGCAGCACGCAGTCGAACATATCGATGCCGCGAATAGCGCCTTCGACCAGCGCATCGGGCGAACCAACGCCCATCAAATAACGTGGCTTGTTCGCAGGTAAAAGCGGCACCGTACAATCGAGCATCTCATACATGAGCGGCTTGGATTCACCTACGCTAAGTCCACCTATAGCATAACCCGGGAAATCCATAGCGGTCAATTGCTCCGCGCTTTGCTTGCGCAAATCGGCGTACATCCCGCCTTGAACGATTGCAAACAGCGCTTGGTCATGCTTGCGGGCATGTGCATTCAAGCATCTCTCAGCCCAGCGTGTCGTCCGTTCAAGCGATTGCTTCACGTAATCGTAATCAGCCGGATACGGCGGGCATTCATCGAATGCCATCATAATGTCGGAACCAAGTGCGTTCTGAATTTCCATCGCGACTTCCGGGGAAATAAACAGCTTGTCCCCGTTCAGATGCGAACGGAATGTTACGCCTTCCTCGGTAATCTTACGCATGTTCGCTAGACTAAACACTTGGAAACCGCCGCTGTCCGTCAGAATTGGCCTGTCCCAATTCATAAACTTATGCAAGCCGCCCGCTTGCCGAACGATCTCGTGCCCAGGGCGAATAAATAGATGGTACGTATTGCTCAATATAATATGGGCATCCATCGATTTCAATTCTTCCGGGCTCATCGTCTTGACCGTCGCCTGCGTGCCTACCGGCATGAACGTCGGCGTGTCAATTACACCATGCGGCGTATGCACCCGTCCGAGACGAGCGCCCGATTGCTTGCACACTTTAATCAACTCGTATTTAACTGCCACGTTGTCCCTCTTCCGTTCCTCAATCGAATTCGATCGATCTTAATAGATAAACATTGCGTCACCGAAGCTGAAAAACCGATATCGTCGTTCAACCGCTTCCGCATACGCCTTCATAATCGCTTCCCTGCCGGCGAGTGCACTAACAAGCATGACGAGCGTCGATTTCGGAAGGTGAAAATTCGTCAACAAAGCATCTACAAGCTGAAAATCGTAGCCCGGGTATATAAAAATGTCTGTCCACCCGCTGCAAGCTTGAATGGGTTTACCTTCAAACCGACGGGCAACGCTCTCCAGTGTGCGGGCAGATGTTGTGCCCACCGCAATAATACGTCCTCCGTTCGATTTGGTTTCAACGATTTGCTTTGCTGTCGTATCCGAAATTTCGTAATACTCACTGTGCATGACATGCTCCTCGACCGTATCAGAGCTCATCGGCCGAAACGTACCCAGCCCGACATGCAGCGTTACATACGCTATCTTTACGCCTCTTCGCTGGAGCCTCTCAAGCAGCTCCTTCGTGAAATGCAGCCCTGCCGTCGGAGCGGCAGCCGAGCCTTCGTGACGTGCATAGACGGTCTGATAACGCTCACGGTCCTCCAGCTTCTCCTTAATATAAGGAGGAAGCGGCATCTCGCCCAGCTGATCTAGCAGCTCATGGAAGATCCCTTCGTACACGAAGCGCACGATTCTTGCTCCATGCTCGCCTTCTTCTTCGACGACCGCCTTCAAGAGCGTACTTCCATCCTCCTTGCTTCCGAAAGCAAGTGTCGAGCCAGCCTTCAACCTCTTTGCCGGCTTCGCAAGCGTCTCCCATCGGTTGTCGCCGAGCTCCTTGAGCAGCAGCAGCTCAACCTTAGCTCCGGTATCCGGCTTTATACCGAACAGCCTTGCCGGAATAACGCGCGTGTCGTTAAGTATAAGCAGATCGTTCTCGCCCAGCTGCTGCTCAATATCAACAAACGTACCGTGCCGAATATCGCCCGTCTCCTTGTTCAGCATAAGCAGACGCGATGCAGTCCGCTCGGCTAAAGGCGTCTGAGCGATTAACTCCTCCGGCAAATCGAAATCAAATAAATCTACATTCATTGTGTCCGTCCTAACTAATCTAATAGAGCCTGTCCCTTACTGCCCTTCGATCGTAATATCTTTATAATAGTATTTCAAGATGTAAGCATAGTCATACCCAAGCTGTGCCAGCCCGAGCGCGCCGTACTGGGACAAACCGACGCCGTGACCATTACCATATCCATTGAAATAAAATTGCGGATCACGGGTTGCAGCACGTACATTACCGTCGCCGTCTGCAATGTAGAAATCAGTGGAGGACAACGCTTGACTCGTTCCTGCCGCTCCCTGGATGTACAGCGTTGATGGACTATTCGGCCGCTCGCTCGTTGCCCCGTTAGCGCCTAGCACCGTAACTCTTGCCGTCTCATCGATCGTAAACCGTGTGCTCGGCAATCCACCCATCAGCGTTCGGTAATTAATTGGCGACTTCGTCGTCAAAGGCGAACCATTAGCCTCCATCGCGATCACCCGTCCTGACGGACCGAATGTCGCTTCCAGTGTACGAACCGGCGAGGAAAGACCGGCCGATTTCATAATATCCTCTGCCGAATAAGGTCCCTTCACCCAAGACATCGTGTTGGATTCCACAACCTTACCGAGTACAACGACCTCTGTCCCTGATGCCAGCTTAGCGATCGGCGTTAGTTTATCGTCGACGACCGGCGTTAACCGAACATTCACATTGTCCGTATTCGTAGCCATCACTACAGCGCCGACCGGGTTCTTTTTGCCTGTCTCCTTGAGTAGATCTTCCCGTATGTACCCTGTTCTTCCAGCAGGTATGGCGACCTTATACCATCGCTTTAAATTTTTCTCTGCACTCTGATCCGGGCTTGGCACCGACTTTAAATAGGAAACTGCGTTACCCCATATTTCGGTTGCGTCAGCCGTCTGACCGCCTGCATTCGACGAGAACAAGGCTTCAATCGGCTTGCCGTTATAGAGCGCAACCTGCCCCTCCGTAGCCTTCACCGCACTCGTCGTCGATTCCTTCTCGGCCCCGATTCCTTTATATACTTGACTAAGCTCTGTATCGTTCACATGGGCAATACCAAAGCCAAGTCCTTGATACAGCGCGTATGAACGAGCTGCGACAGCCTGTGATTTCAACGCTTCAGCAGGCCAAGATGCCGGCATCTCTGATGGAACAACAGAATATAAATACTGCTCGAATGGCAGTTCATTAATTATAGCAAGCTTGCCGTTATAAGCACTCGCCTCGAAGCTTCCACGATATGTTTGCTCAGAACGCTCCTTCAGCGAAATGCCCTTCGATCCATCCGTCGACAGCCATACTTTGGCTGATCCCGCTGGGAACGAAAACGATCGATACGACGACTTCGCAGTGCCGGTAACGGTATGATCGTCACGAATAAGCAAATAAGGCGATGAGCTATCCGCCTCATGAAGCGCAATCGAGCTGCTCACCTTAGCCGCTTGGCCTTTGATTGCCGACAACGCTGCAGCATCTGCTGCTGAACCGACCATTACGCTATATACCGTCTTGCCGCCAGTGCTTCGAATCACCGGATAGGCATCCAGCCCCGCCGAAGCGAATTGCAGCGCGACTTTTCTTGCTTCCGATTCGCTGGCATATCTTCCGCTTTCAAGATGAAGCGGTCCCATGACGATGCCTTTCGTCTTGCCAAGCAGCGAGCTGATTGTGCCGTCCGTACTCCACTTATCAAGTGCTGTTTTGGCTTCAGCTGCTGTACTATAGCTGCCTTCCGCAACGACAAAAACCGTCTTGCCGCTCTTGCTCTGCGAAGTGATAACCGCTGAACCGCCAAGCGCATTCAGTCGCTTCTGTATGGACTGCGCTGTAGTAAACGTAGTCGTTTCAATTAATTTCGCTTTGTAATCATCAATTGAAATTCGAATCGGATCACTACCTGCTGTAAACCACGGCTCTATAGCAGCTGGCGTCCGCATGCCGATCTGAAGCTCGTTTGCTGTGAACGTTGCTGCTGATGTTTTGAGGCTGTACTTGCCTGGAACATTTATAAACAGAGCAACGCGTATCGTCTCCAACCTTGGAACCGATGCCCCTTCTGACGGCGGTGCCGTCCATACCGACACGGATATCGCAATTGCTGCCGTCAACACGGCAGCAACCGCCCCTCTCTTCAACTTCGCCCGATTAATTGCCACTTTAGAAGTCCACCTCCTCTGTCCATTCCGTTATCCGATAGGAAAGGCAATCGGAATCTACGATTCACCAGGAACCGGAATACCTAAATGACGGTATGCCTGATGAGTTGCAATTCGGCCGCGCGGCGTTCGCTGCAGCAAGCCAACCTGCATCAAATAAGGCTCGTACACGTCCTCGATCGTTTGGCTTTCTTCACCAATGGTCGCCGCGATCGTATCAAGACCAACCGGCCCTCCCCGGAAACCCTCGATCATCGCTTTCAGCATCTTATGATCGATTGCATCAAGCCCCATCGGATCGACGCGCAGCAGCTCAAGCGCATTACGCGCCAGCTCGTGCGTAATAATACCGTCGCCACGTACCTGAGCGAAATCGCGTACCCGCTTCAGCAGCCGGTTCGCAATACGCGGGGTTCCGCGAGAACGAAGCGCAATCTCTGTCGCAGCCTCGCCGACGATGGTGACGCCAAGAATGTCAGATGCACGAGAAATAATGAACGCTAACTCATCCGTCTTATAATATTCCAATCTACTGACAACGCCAAACCGATCGCGAAGTGGAGCAGACAGCAAGCCTGCCCGCGTCGTCGCACCGATAAGCGTAAACGGTGGCAGATCGAGCCGGACTGACCGAGCGCTTGGTCCCTTGCCGATCATAATATCCAGCGCGAAATCCTCCATCGCCGGATACAGTACCTCCTCGACCGAACGGTTCAACCGGTGAATCTCATCAATGAATAGGACGTCACCTTCCTGCAGATTGGTCAGCAGTGCGGCAAGATCGCCCGGTCTTTCGATCGCCGGACCTGAGGTCGTTCGCAAATGAACACCAAGCTCATTGGCTATAATGTTCGAGAGCGTCGTCTTGCCAAGTCCCGGTGGACCGTACAGCAGCACATGATCAAGCGCTTCCTTCCGCATCTTAGCCGCTTCTATAAAAACTTTCAAATTATCCTTCACACTTGACTGGCCGATATATTCGGCCAAATATCGGGGACGGAGACTCAGCTCAACCGCCTGATCCTCCATCATTAAATTGGCGGATATTAATCGTTCATCCATGCCTCATCCCCCTTTCATACATCCCTTACCCCTTGAACAGCTGCTGCAGCGCACGCTTCATCAGTGAGTCGATTGACTCCTCCGGCGTTATCGTGTCTCGTAGTCCAGCATACGCTTTGTCCAGTTCCGCTGCAGTATAACCAAGCGCACCGAGCGCTTCACGCGCTTCCGGCCAAGCGCCGGCCGCTGCCTGCTCGCCCGAGGCTCCACCGACTGCAGCAGCGTCGTTCCACGCGGAAGCATCGGCACCGAACGCCAATGGCGCATCGCCGAGCTTATCCTTTAAGTCCAATATCATTCGCTGCGCCGTTTTCTTCCCGATACCAGGCAGCTTCGTTAGAAAATTAACGTTCTCCTGCTGAATAGCCGCTACGATCGATTCCGGCTTGCCTCCCGCAAGAACGCCAAGCGCCACACGCGGTCCAATACCCGAAACCTCGAGGAGCTTACGGAACATCGTCTGTTCTTCTCTAGTTGAGAAGCCGAACAGCTGAATCGCATCTTCCCGGACATGATGATGAATGTATACAGTAATTGGTTCACTGGAACGGGCGAACGAATAAGGGTTCGGTGTAAAGATACGATAGCCGACGTCCCGAACATCCATTACAATGTATTCCGTCTCCCAATGAACGACCGGTCCTTTTAAATAATCAATCATAATTTCGGCACCCCGTTCATTCTGTTATTCAAGACAACGGAGTGTGCATGACAGATGGCAACAGCCAGCGCATCCGCGACATCGTCCGGCTTCGGTATGGCGCTAAGCTTAAGAAACATACGCACCATCTCCTGCACCTGCCGCTTCTCCGCCTTACCATAGCCGACTACGGCCTGCTTCACCTGCAAAGGGGTATACTCCGCAACCGGAAGCCCCCGCTGGGCAGCAGCCAATATGATGACGCCGCGAGCTTGACCAACAGCAAAAGCCGTCGTCACGTTGCGGTTGAAAAAAAGCTTCTCTACCGCGACGGAGTTCGGCTTATATTTATCCATGAGCGCTCCGGCAGACTCGTATATCTGTACCAGGCGCGTTTCTTGCGGGGTACCCGCCTTGGTCTCGATCGAACCGTACTGCACGGGCGTGAGCTTGTGTCCATCCTTGTCTATAAATCCGAATCCCGCGATCGCGATCCCGGGATCTATGCCAAGCACGCGCAATGACGTCCTCTCCTTACGAACCTATTAACGAAAGCTATCTTCCATTATAGCAAAAGTTCGTTCACATGAGAACACGCGTTTCTCTTATCCTGCTAACAACACGAACTAACAAGCGGCCGCTCCATCATGGAGCCGCCGCTAATGCAGCATCTCTATCGCTTACTGCGGGAAGGAAGCATAACATCTCTCGAAGCATCGATCGCAAAATCGCTGAACGAGGACAGAACACTATAATAGGTTTCTTTGTCTTCAATGCGAATGCCATCTGTTAACCGCTTTACCTCCTCCCTCGGCAGCCTGCTTTCCATCACCCGGATGTCGAGCTGATAGAACGTCCGGACGACCTTCTCTTTGCGGGGAGGACCATCATACAGAGTAAGTCTTCCTGCCCGGTCCAAACCGAATACGGCATGCTGCTTGCACGCTTCTGATAGATCGCTTACTTTTTCCTCAAGAACAAGAAGCGGTACTCCATTCTTCGGCTGGTTAAGCCTAGCGAATGACACGGACGGCCTTTGCGCGGCTCGTTTGGCTCGCTCGACGGACAATAGGCCTAGCGAACGGAATTCTTCTCCGCACAAGTAAGTACGGTGAATGCGAACCTTCAGGGGACGATTAACCTTATCAATCGCTTGTGCAATCTCCTCCGCTTGAATTGGCGTAAGGTCAGACGCTCCATGGGCATGCTGCCCGTCCCCTCCTGCCAGCAAACTATATCCAACGGCAGCAATGATGCTAGCCAGCGTCCATACCGGGCGTCCGTTGCGGCGAAGCTTACGTTTGAGCTGTTTCCATAGACTAAGAGCCCTCATGGCGAATAACCCCTTACATCCCTTTTTTCCGTTAGTGTGGCACAATGTAAGGGAAATATTCACCGCTCATACCAAACCAAACAGCACGGCCGCAAGACCGCGCTGTTCGAAGGTGTCATTATTATCTATCATTAATCCAAGGCTTGCTGCGGCGGCGAACCTGTGGACGCGGCACAACGCTGCGTACGGACACCTTTTTGACCGGCTTGCGAGGCGGGTTACGTCTCACCGGGTTCGTCGTGTTCGTCGTATTCGCCGTGTTCACCGTCGGTCCCGTATCCACTCCAGCATCCGACTGGCTTAGCTGCGCATCTTCTTCGTCCCGGCTGCCGCAGCCGCATGATTGGTCAGATACCGCTTGCTGCACCGGCCATGTCGGATAGGCGCCATACGGCCAAGTCGATTGACCCGTCGACCATGGATCGACAGCCGTCGGTGAGCCGTAGCCATATTGCTCCGGGCTAATGCCTGCAGGCGATACGCTTGGAATACCGTAACCAAACGGCTCTATGCCGGCTGGCGATAGCGCAGGATTGCCGTAACCGTAAGAATCCGAACCGACATTAGCAGGTGAGACGAGCGATGGAGAACCATATCCATGCTGCTCATGACCAATACTCGCAGGTAAGACGGTCGGTGCTCCATAGCCATAATGCTCCAGACCGACGCTGGCTGGCGACACGACAGACGGTGTGCCGTAGCCGTATTGCTCCGGTCCAACGTTCACGGGCGACACCTGCGATGGCGCTCCGTAACCATAATGCTCCGGCCCAACGCTCGCTGGCGACACCTGCGATGGCGCTCCGTAACCATAATGCTCCGGTCCAACGTTCACGGGCGACACCTGCGATGGCGCTCCGTAACCATAATGCTCCGGCCCAACGTTCGCTGGCAATACCTGCGTCGGAACTCCGTAGCCATAATGCTCCGGCCCTGCATTCACCGGCGAAACGAACGATGGTGCTCCATAGCCATAATGCTCCGATCCAACGTTGGCCAGCGAAACATCAGGTGCTCCATAGCTCGTATGATAACCTGTATCAGCAATCGGACTTACGGCAGGCTGATCGCCATACCCATAACCGTACTCACCATACCCATAGCCAGTCGAAGCAGGCGAGATGTGCTCTGGCATATGCGGAACACCGTATATGGCACCAGCTTCAACAGCTGGAATACCGCATTGCTGAAACAGGTGGACATTCTGCTGATGATATTCCACATGAACAGGATAAGGCTGAGGCTTCTCAACAACGAGCTTTTCTGGTGCAGGCATTGGGGCCGGGATCGGCGCAGGTATCGGTGCAGGAGTCGGCGCCGGAAGCGTTATTGGGGGCTGCTCTGCTGATTCCGCCTTCGGCGCTGTCGGTGTCTTTCCAATTGGCGCTGTTGGAGTTTTTTCAATCGGCGCTGTCGGCGTTTTGCCCGTCGGTTTCTTCCCTGGGAGGATACCGGTAGGAATTTTACCCGCCAAGTCTTGCACAGTGTTCAGGATCGAAGAAGGCTTAAACGGATTGTGGCCGCCTGAAGATACAGGGTTCAATTGAGCATGCACATGATGTTGATTCACCTTTGGAATGTTTACGATGTCGCCTGTCAGCAGAACATTCGGATTTTTAAGCTGAGGGTTTGCTTTAATGAGATCGTTCAGCGGAACTCCCCAAGCTTTGGACAGCTTCCATAACGTATCGCCCTGCTTCACGACATGCTGATGCATGATCGCTCCGCCTCCCGAATGCTTGCTGCCCCCAGACCCATGTTTAGAGGAAGGCACCTTCACCTTCATTCCTACGTCAATGACATCGGGGTTTGTAATACTCGGATTTAGCTTTAAAATTTCTTCGAGGGTAACGCCGTATTTTTGCGCGATCGCATACAACGTATCCCCTCTTTTGACAATATGGATTTTCACTCCCCGCAAACCTCCTGTCACGGTCTTATCGCAGGCGATGCAGCACTTATAGGGCATCTGCCCGCCAATCATTACATCCTATGCAGGACGTAGGCCAATGTCCCCGACCGGACGAAAAAAATTTGCAGGCCAAATTATGGACTGCCGAAAGTCAATAAAACCGACAGACAGTCGCCCCTTTTATTTGAACTCATGAGTGTGGGCTTATACTTTCGCAACAGATGAGTATGCGACTGTCGCGATTCCTGCATTGCGTGCATGCTTTGGTCAACTCGCATTCCACAAATGGCCCAGTTAGTACGCTAAGTGCAGGAATTTTCCCTTCATTCCAGATCACAACGAGCTTCTTGCGCGACTTTTTATGTATTTGGTGCAGACTTCTCGAGTTCAACAAAAAAAGGTTGGGCAGAAAACAAACACATTGTTCTCTACCCAACCACCATTAATTCATTATCATTCAGGCTTGTATGTAAAAGTCGGATACGACCCCAGCAACCGCACCTGAAATCCAATGGCTTCGATCTCTGCAACCGCGGATTGCAGCAAAATCGAATCCATAGACATTTCGATATCGATCAAAAAATAGTACGTACCTAGACGTTTCTTCGTCGGACGGGACTCGATGCGCGACATGTTGATACGGCGCCATGCGAGCGCCGATAACACTTGATGCAAGCCGCCCGGGTAATCCTCTTGATGCGACACAATGATCGTCGTTTTATGCTTGTCAGATAATTTGCCTTGAAGCGGCTTCGGTCCGACGAGCAAGAAACGGGTAAAATTGTTATGATGATCCGTTATCGATTCCTGCAAAATATCAAGGCCATTGTTCGCAGCAGCCGTTTTCTGGCCGATCGCCACCCAGCCCCGTCCTGGATTGTCCCGTACGATACGTATCGCATCAGCCGTCGAGCTGACATGCTCCAGCTCCGCGTTCGGCATATGATTACGAATAAATTGCAGGCATTGCGCCATCGCAACAGGGTGACTCATCACTTTAACGATCGGGCTGTAATCAAGCTCACCGGTATCCGGCAAACGATCGAGCTCCGATAGTCGACCGACGAGATTTTGTACAGAAGGATATATCCATTCAGCCTGAATAGGCAGATCGACCTCGTTCACTAAAATCTCGGTATGGAGGCTCACAGAGCCATCAATCGTATTCTCAATCGGGATGACGCTGAAGTCCGTCTTGCCCTCTACCGTACTTGCAAAGACGTCCGCAATCATTTGGTAATAGACAAACTCTACACCTTCAACATCTTTGAGGAGATAACGGGCTGCCTCGTCCGATGTAGAGCCTTTGGTCAATACGGCAACCTTCATTATACAGTCGCCTCTCTTCCGATCCGGCTCATCAATGGCGTTAGATCCTCTTCCGCAATCCGCTCCCATTGTGCGCCATGCGGATACGGCTTCAGCCATAACGTTTCTGCTTCAATGCCTTCTTGTCCAAGCGTATCCTTCAAGAAACGCTCCAGCTCCTGCTTACGGCTGCTGCCGCTGTCCACGAAGCTGATCAGCGTCGGGCCTGCACCGCTAAGCGCCGCGCCGAGCGCCCCGTGCTCCACAGCCTGTTCCAGAATAGTCGTCATACCCGGAATAAGCGCCGCACGATATGGCTGATGAAGCCGATCACGCATTGCTTTGCTAATCAAATCAAGCTTGCCCGCTCCAAGAGCAGCAACGAGCAGCGAGCTTCGTCCAATGTTGAACACCGCATCCTTCAGATCGACTGTCTTCGGCAGAGCATGACGCGCTTTCTCCGTTGACAGCTGGAACGACGGTACCGCTACGAGCGTCTCAAGCGACGGATGCGGCTCGATACGTACGTGGTCGGCGCGTTCTCCGTCCCATGACGAGACAACAATGCCGCCGAACAACGACGCGCCGACGTTGTCGGGATGGCCTTCCAGCTTCGTAGCGAGCTGAAACAGCCGGTCATCGGACAACGGCGACCCGATTAGAGCATTCGCTGCAACGAGCGCACCGACAATAGCCGATGCACTGCTGCCAAGCCCGCGTGTAAGCGGAATGTCACTGTACATCGAAATGGCGAGCTCCGGCACCGATACGCCCGCTTCCTCAAATACCATTTGTGCTACTTTATAGATCAAATTCGTCTTATCTGCAGGTACGCCTTTCATTTGGTCTCCGTGCATAGTAATACTCGTTTCCTTCGCAGCCGACATCTCGATCCATGCGAACAGAGACAGCGCCATTCCGAGTACGTCAAATCCCGGTCCCAAATTGGCCGTACTGGCCGGCACTTTAACGATTACACGTGATCCGTTCATAATTCCCCTCTTTTCAGCCTATTTCAAACGTCGAACCGGACGTCCGCATCATCGCGCCGTCCGGTCCCGATAAATCCGGTAGTATAGATTCGTATGGCATTAGCCTTCGACACGATAAACACTCTTCACTTGGCGAATGACGTCCAGCGATTCGAAAGTATGGAGTACCTTCTTCATCGAAGCCTTGCTTGCATCATGCGTAATAACAATAATTTCCGCCTCAGGGTTGTCCGGGTTCGGCTGCTGCAGTACCGATTGCAAGCTCACTTCATGCTCTGCGAACACTTGCGTAATGCGGGCCAGAACGCCTGCACGATCCTCTACATGGAGAAGCAGGAAATATTTCGAGCAGATTTGCTCATCGGTTTTCAGCTTCTTCTCTTTGTATGCCGTAACGCCCTGCAGGCCGTTAACGCCGAGCTTCATGTTTTTCACGACGGCCACCAGATCGGCTACGACTGACGTTGCTGTCGGCAACTCGCCTGCCCCGGCGCCGTAGAACATCGTCTCGCCTACCGCTTCGCCGTGAACGTACACAGCGTTGAACACGCCATTGACCGATGCGATAGGATGGCTCAGCTTCACCATCGTTGGCTGAACGCTGACGCTGATGTAATCATCTTGGCGCTCCGCGATGCCAAGCAGCTTCACTTCGTAGCCAAGGCGTTTCGCGTACGCAATATCTTCTTGGCTGACAGATGAGATACCTTTGACGTCCACATCCTCCAGCGCTACGTTCGCACGGAAACCAAGCGTCGATAGAATCGTCATCTTGCGAGCAGCGTCGAGCCCTTCCACGTCGGAAGTGGGATCTGCTTCGGCATATCCGAGTTGCTGCGCTTCCTTCAGCACACCTGCGTAAGAGGCGCCTTCCTGACTCATCTTCGTCAGAATATAGTTCGTTGTACCATTGACGATACCCATAATTTTCGTAATACGGTCCGAAGAGAAGCCTTCAATCAGCGTGCGGATAATCGGAATGCCGCCCGCTACGCTAGCTTCGTACAGAATGTCACACTTATTCTCCTTAGCTGCCGCAATGATCTCCGGCCCGTGCAGCGCCATCAAATCTTTATTCGCCGTTACGACATGCTTACCGAGCTTCAACGCTTCTAGGATGTACGCTTTCGTATCTCCGATTCCGCCCATTACCTCGACGATAACGTCGATTTCAGGATCACGGATAATTTCCCAAGCATCCTCAGTCAGCTTCGACGAATCGATGCTGATCGCACGCTGCTTGGATTTATTTTGGACTAAAATCTTCTCAATTACGATAGCGGAGCCCACTTGACTCTGCAGATCCTCCTGATGACCTTCAACAATACGGACAACGCCCGTTCCGACCGTTCCTAGACCAAGCAATCCTACTTTAACTGGCTTCATGCATGTATCCTCCATCAACCATTAATTTATCCTTGCCCGATAATTGACGCCTTCCGGACGCCATCTAGCTGACGAAGACGCGTAAGCAGCTCCGACAGCTCTGCTGTCATGAATGAAGTATCGACCGACAGCACGACATTCGCAAGCCCTTGAAGTGGTATGCTCTGATTAATCGTCAGTACATTACCTTCCAATCCAGCCACAAGTCCAAGAACCTTGGACAGCATGCCCGCCCGGTGCTCAAGATCCATCGACACCGTCACTAGCCGTTCCCGATCCAGCTCACTCAGCGGATATACGCCATCCTTATATTTGTAGAACGCGCTTCGACTAAGTCCGACTCGTTCCACCGCCTCATGTACCGTTGCCGCTTCGCCCCGCTTCAACATATCCTTCACCTGAATCGTCTTCATGATCGCTTCCGGCAGAAGGTCCTCGCGGACGACATAATAAACCTCTGTCATCATCGTCCTCCCAGGAAAGACAACTGTTCATCTATAGTGGACATTATACCCGACTTCAACGAATGCGGCAATAGGCAAAAAGAAAGAGGGACAGCTAGTCGTAATATTCCTCGAAATAAAAAAGACGGGCGGCCCCGTCCTTGTCTAAAATATATAGTCACTGCCTTCGAAAAATTCAAACTGGTAATGTCCAATCCGGCAAATGTCTCCGTCCTTCGCACCAATCTTCCGCAGCGCAGCGTCGACACCAAGGTTGCGCAGAATGCGGGCAAAACGCATAACGGCATCATAGGAGGTCAAGTTCGTTCGCTTCAAGATACGTTCAATTCCTTCGCTCTCGACGACGAAAATTTCATCTTCTTTATAGACACGGAAAGTAATTTCATCCCGTTTCTCGAACTTGTACACCTTACGCTCAGCGAGCTCGCTTACTTCCTCCAGCAGCGGCTGCTCCGGTACCGTCTCCAACACATCGGCTGCCTTATAGAGCAGCTCCTGTATTCCTTGTCGCGTTAGCGACGATATTGGCACAATGTCGTAATGACGATCTCCTGCTGCTTCCGCAAGCTGCTCCTTGAACAGCTCAAGCAGCTCCTCGGCGCCCGGCATATCCATCTTGTTCGCAGCTATAATTTGCGGACGATCCGCCAGCTTCTCGTTGTACTGGCGAAGCTCGTTATTAATTTTGACCCAATCCTCGAACGGATCGCGTCCTTCCGTTGCCGCCATGTCGACGACGTGAATGATAACACGTGTACGCTCCACATGGCGTAAAAATTCGTGACCGAGCCCGACACCTTCACTTGCGCCTTCAATCAGGCCTGGCAAATCTGCCATCACAAAGGTACGGTCGTCTCCAACGTCCACAACACCGAGATTAGGCGTAATCGTTGTAAAATGGTAAGCGCCGATCTTCGGCTTCGCGCCGGATACAACCGAGAGCAGCGTCGACTTGCCCACGCTTGGGAAGCCGACCAGACCAACATCGGCCATAACCTTCAGCTCAAGCACAATCCAGCGCTCTTCGCCTTCTTCTCCGTTCTCTGAAATATCCGGCGCTGGGTTAGCAGCGGTTGCGAACCGCATATTACCGCGTCCGCCCCGACCGCCTCTCGCGACGATAACCTCTTGCCCCTGACGGGTCATATCGGCGATAATTTCCTGCGTATCATCATCAATAATAACAGTGCCCGGCGGAATCCGTACGATCATATCTTCCGCATTCGCACCATGCATGCCTTTCACTTTGCCCCGTTCGCCCGGCTTTGCTTTAAAGTGCTTCTGGTACCGGAAATCTACCAACGTACGCAGCCCCTCGTCAACACGAAAAATGACGTTGCCGCCGCGTCCTCCGTCACCGCCTGCAGGACCGCCGTTCGGAACGTACAACTCCCGACGGTACGATACGATCCCGTTGCCGCCATCGCCGCCTTTGACAAATATCTTCGCTTTATCTACAAACATGCTGTATCTAGCCTCCGTTTCAACCGCGCAGTTCAGCCTTTAGCGGCAGTTCCGCAAGCGATTGCTCCGAACTGATCGGCTGCAGCGGCGAATTTCTTAGCCGCTGTTTTATTTTGTGCATCGAATCACCGATGTCATTCCATTCTCCATCGCAGAAAAAGACGGCATGCAGCGATTTATCGTCCCGGTACAATCGGAGCGTCAGCTTAGCCGGTTCCCCGGTTCCTTGCTTAATGCCGCTTCTGTACATATTCAAAAGATCGATTAAGGTAAGCGCTACGCCTTCCCGATCGATCGGTAGTTCCTCCAGATCCAAATCGCCGTCGATATCTACGGACAACTGAACCGAATGAGTCATCGTCCGGAACGATTGCAAGTACGTCACAAGCGACGGCACTCCAAGCTTCGCGATGCGGCTCTCCGCCGCCATCCGTTCCCGGTTGCCTTCGATGTACTGTACAATTCTTTCCTGCTTATTCATCCGGATATACCCATAAAGCACCTGAAGATCGTTCATCCAATCGTGCCGATGATGATTGATCGTGCGGATCGATGCGATCTGCAGCGCCCTTTCTACCCTTTGAAGCCTAATTCGCTGCTCCTTGCGCTCCGAGTAAACCCATACCACAATCGTAATGAACGTCCATAGAGCCGCAGTAACGATCGGCCACCAAGCGTTTCTCCAAACGAATAATGAAATAAAGGGAAGCAGCAACGATATGGACACGATATATTTTGCCGATCCTATCCGATTCATTCGTGATAATCCCACTTTCTATGTAGGGCATATAGGCAATATAACACGGATGAGCTGCTAAATCATGAAAAACCCGGCCTGTTACTTCAGGCCGGGCACTTGTTGAAGCGGTATTATTCGACTGCTGCAGCTACCGCTGCTTCAGCAACTGGATATACGCTAACTTTTTTACGATCGCGTCCCCAACGCTCGAATTTAACGACGCCTTCCACTTTCGCGAACAGCGTGTCGTCTTTACCGATGCCTACATTGTTACCCGGGTGAACTTTCGTTCCGCGTTGACGGAACAGAATGCTGCCCGCTGTAACGAGTTGGCCGTCAGCGCGCTTCGCGCCCAGACGCTTCGAGTGGCTGTCGCGTCCGTTCTTCGTCGAGCCTACACCCTTCTTGGATGCGAACAGCTGAAGATCCAATTTCAACATGGTGGTTTCCCTCCTCTATTGTACGAATTGCTCTTGAATGGTCACGTACTTCCTGTACGATTCCTGGATCGATCCGATCATGACCGCCATACTTTCAAGCAGCAGCTGAACTCGTTCGTCGACGGACGAATCAGCTTGCGCCGGTATATCCGAACTCACCCATCCGTCACGTACCGAGTAGGGCAGTACAACGCCTGCAACTGCTTCAATCGCATTCACTGTACCAACGGTTACGGCGGAGACGCCCGCACAGACAATATCTTGTCCCCGCTTCGCATAGTTCGCATGTCCAGAGACTTCGAACCTTACGATTCGGCGAGTCGTAACGTTCCGCGTTAATGTGACCGTAATCATGCAGTAATCCGATTACGCTTGAATTTTCTCAATCGTCACTTTCGTGTACGGTTGACGGTGGCCTTGCTTGCGACGGTAGTTTTTCTTCGCTTTGTATTTATAAACGATGATTTTTTTACCGCGGCCTTGCTTCTCAACTTTAGCAGAAACCGATGCGCCAGCTACAACTGGCGTACCTGCTACGAGTGCGTCGCCTTTGGAAACGGCAAGAACGCGGTCGAACGTGATGCTCTCGCCTGCGTTAGCGTCGAGTTTCTCGATGTAGAGTACATCGCCCTCTTGAACTTTGTATTGCTTGCCGCCCGTTTCGATAATTGCGTACATGGATGGTGCACCTCCTTAATAGTGAAGACTCGCCTGATGCAGGTGGCAACGCATAACGTTGCACTTCTCATACCTGATCGGTGCGGTACCTGTGCGTATGAAAAATATACTCAAAACATACACCCGATCATTATAGCATGCCCAATAGTCTATTTCAACGATTATTATTGAGTTTCACGCTGCTTACAGCTCGATTCGGACGCTTCGCCCCTTGCTGTGCGCTTCGTAAATCTTGCTTTCTTCCTGGTTATTTCAAGTAAACCCAGTCTTGTCCACCCGACAACTGTACAGCGGCTTCGATCTCCTCTTGTCAACGTTTCGATACGCTGTGAGATGCGCTGGCGGTTCGCCTCTTCCTCCATATCAATGAAATCAACGATAACAATACCGCCGGTATCGCGAATTCGGAGGAGCCGCGCAATGAGCTCTGCCGCTTCTTCGTTCGTTCGGTACATCGTTTCCTCTAGGCTGCCGCCTCCCGTAAATTTTCCGGTATTCACATCAATTACAGTGAGCGCTTCTGTCTCCTCCCAGACAATATACCCGCCGCTAGCCAATTGAATCATTCTCGCGAAAGCCTTCTCCAACTGAACGTCGACGCCGAATTGGACAAACAGCCCCGCCGCTTGCTCACTGCGCCGCACGATTCCCGCAAACCCGGACATCGGCGATTGCTTCATCAGTTCCTTCATTTCAACAAGAATATCGTCATTCTCTACCCAAATCTCGTCCGTATCCGTCGTCAACATATCCCGGATGACGCGGCGGACAAGCCCCGACTCCCGATGCAGGACGGCAGGGGCTTTCACCTGCTGTGACTGACGGGCCGTTTCTTGCCACACTTCTCGTAATGACGCAACCTCCTCGGCTAATGCCGAATCCGGCACGCCGCTTGCAGCGGTCCGGATAATAAGGCCCTCCTCTTCCGTCCGCAGCCGCTCACCTAATACACGAAGCCGTTCCCGTTCCGCTTCGTCTCCAATCTTGCGCGATACGCCGACATAAGCAGCCTCCGGCATATAAACGAGCCATCTTCCAGGTAACGAAATATGCGTCGTAATACGGGCACCTTTACCGCCACCCGGCTCCCGCATCACCTGCACGATCAGCTCCTGCCCAACCCGCACGACATTCTGGATCAACGGCTTCTGCTTGCCTACAGCACGCTCACGCTTTTCCAAATTCGGATGCAATACATCATCAATATAGAGGAAGGCGTTTTTGGACAGTCCAATATCAACAAATGCCGCCTGCATGCCTGGCAGCACATTCATTACCTTTCCTTTGTACACGTTGCCAAGCAAGGAGCTAGAACCGCCGCCCGGACGATCCTCCTCACGCAGCTCCGAAGCATAATCGATTAGTACACCATCTTCTAATACTGCGGCATGAATTCCATCATCCTGATTTTGAATTAATAGCTGCCTCATCTGTTCATCCTGCTCCTTGCCAGTCCGCATATCAATCTAGGACGATTATAGCATGAACAGTATAACGGTCAAACGATCAATTCAATGACAGGCTGATTTGGACTAGGCGAAATAAAAAAATGGTACAGCAGTACATTCTCGGGCAATACACCAAGCAGCTCTCCTCGCGGAGTCGTCACGTAGACAAGATGTACATAATCCCTACGCAAGCGGCGCAGTATCGATTGTACCGCTGCTTCCGGACGCACGATAATCGGCGATGGGCCTGATTCTTGCGAAAGTCGCCTTGCGGCAAAGCGTTCCCGATTGACTAGAAAGCGGATGAACAAAAACGGCAGATGACGAAGCTGAGTCCAGTTCGTGGCGAGAAGAAACAAGGCAATCGTCAACACGTTTAGCTGAATACCGCCTCCAGGCCATAGGGGTCCAACAAGCGCCGCCGCGGCAAGCATAACACTCATCGCAATACTTAGGCGGATTGACCATAATAATGACTGATGATATGACAGCAGCCGTCCCAGCAAGCATTGCAGCAGCTTGCCACCATCCAACGGGCTGATCGGAATAAGATTGAACATCATAATAAGCAGATTGGCTTTCACCAATTCTTCCGACCATGGCAAGCCCCATCCGATCGAATGTCCGAGCACCCATGCCACTGCTGCCATCCAAGCATTCTGCAGCGGACCTGCGATCGCGACGATCACCTCCTCCTTCGTCGGCATACCGCCCGCTTCCTCCACCTCTGCTACGCCGCCGAACGGAAGCAGCTTCACCTCGCGGATCGTCCAGCCCAAAGCACGGGCTGCCGCTACATGACCAAGCTCATGTACGAAGACGAGCGCGAACAGCGTAATAAGCTCAGCGAATCGTCCCGCGGCAACGGACAACAGCATGACGATAACGAACAGCGGATGAACGCTCCATACGATGCCGCCCCATTTAATCAAGTGGAATCACATCGGTCGGATCGATGAACCGTCCGTCAACCTTCACGGCAAAATAAAGCAAGCTGTGCCCGCCATCACCGCCGCTTACAAGCCTGCCGATTATGTCGCCTGCTTCGACCCAGTCGTCCTTGCGCACCTTCGCCTCACCTAGCTGTCCATAGAGGGTTTGCCTGCCGCCAGCATGCTGAATAAGAACCGTCTGTCCTTCGCCAGCATCCGGTGTGACGAGTATGACTTGTCCAGTTGCTGCGGCCGATACAGGGGCATCAGGCAATCCTGCCAGTTCGATTCCTCCAAGCGACTGTGCGAATGACTTCACAAGCGTCGATTCCGGCAGTGGCGAGACGAACGCTTGCGGCGTCAAAGCCGCACCTTCTACCGTCTCAGTATTACCGCCGCTGCTGAATAACGGAATAAATGCAGGAGAGCCTGCGAACGTTCGCTCATACCAGGCCGATACCGACTGAAAATCAAACTCGGTTGTGAGCGCCGCCGTAACCGCAGTCTGAACTTGCTGAGCAGGTTCGCCTTCGAGCTTGAACTCCCCCCATATAATTCCGAACAATATTACGCTGACGATCAGCTGATTGCGGAAATGCCACCAAAATTTGGAGCTCCCTTCAACTCGATATATATCATTATATTTGCGGCTGCCGCTCTGCCTGTCAGAATACGATCCAAGCCATGGTGCAGCATTAGCCTTCCACAGCTTCTCCGGGTCCTGCTCATACGCAGCTTCAGACAGCCTCGTGCTTCGCTTCTCTGCTGAAATCGAAGGTGACGGAGTATCCAAATTTCCATGCACTGGCATCGGGGCTGCCCAGTCAACCGGCGGCAAACTGTCCATGGTCTGATCCTCCGCCTTCCTGGAGTGCTCTTCAGTTGACTGCCGCTCCGATTTGTTCGGAAAACGGTTAGAGGATTGGAACTCATGGAATGGATTAAGAAAAGCACCCGGTACACCGCCCGATTTAGACTTATCGATCATTTGAGCCTGTTCGATAAGCTGCCGGATTTTCTCCTTATGACGCTTCCGAATCCGCTCGTTATTCATCCGCTTCGCCCTCCTTCACTTGTCCTATATGTATGAAGAAGGGGAGATAACTATGAAAGGCAGTCCACGATGAAAAAAAGGTCCTCGGCTGTCCAATCTGCCAACGGCAGTATAGGAACAGTCGAGGACCGCTCTGCTGGTTCGATCGATTACAATACGTTGACCTGGTTAACCGGGCTACCGCTAATAAATTGCTTCAAATTGTCCGCTGCAATCTCCATCAACCGCTGTCTTGCCTCGAAGGTCGCCCATCCGATATGCGGCGTAATATAGCAATTGCGTGCTCCGATAAGCGGATTGTCGGATGGCGGCGGCTCAACCGACAGCACATCGACTGCAGCGCCGGCGATCCGCCCTTCGTTCAGAGCGGCAGCCAAATCCGCTTCGACCACATGTCCGCCGCGTGCCGTATTAATCAGCAACGCCGAAGGCTTCATCCACTCTAGCGTTCGACGGTTAACCATTCCTTGCGTATCTGGTGTAAGCGGACAGTGCAGCGTCACGAAATCAGAAAGCTTAAACAGCTGCTCCAAGCTGACGAACCGAACCGATTCAAGCCCTTCGATCCGTTTCTCTGTTCGCGTATGCACGATGACATTCAATCCAAACGCTATTGCGGTTCGAGCAACCTGCTGCCCGATTTGACCGAAGCCGACGATACCGATCGTCTTGCCCACCAGCTCTATGAGCGGGAAGTCAGCGAACATAAAATGTTTGCTGGCGCTCCAGCGGCCGCTATGGACAGCGTCGCTGTGCTGCTTCACATGATGACAATGCTCCAGTAAGTAAGCGAACACAAGCTGAACAACCGATGCTGTACTGTAGTCGGGGATGTTCGTCACTGCAATTCCTTGCGACGAAGCCGCTGCAAGATCAATTACATTATAGCCTGTTGCCAGCACTCCGATATAGCGCAAGCGCGGCAGACTAGCAAGAACGGATGCGGAAAGCGGCGTTTTGTTCGTTAATACCGCATCCGCATCCTTCGCCCTTTCGACGATTTGATCCGCCTCTGTTCGATCGTACACCGTCACGTTGCCAAGCGCCTCAAAGCCCTCCCAACTCAAATCTCCAGGATTAAGCGTATATCCATCTAACACGACAATATTCATTTCCTATCTCCTTTACTACTGCTATAGACCGCTTCATCACCTTGCTCTTGTCTATCTATCATATACGGAACAAGGAAAAAATTATAGAAGGTGACTCTAATCCGAATGCAGCAGATCGTAGAGTGTCAACGTAACAATCCGAACTGCTGCCGCGACATCTGTCAATCGTACATGCTCGTTAGCCCGATGCCCGTTTGCTTCCTCTAATGTGCGCGGCCCGGCTCCGAACATAACGGTCGGCACCCCCGCCTCGTAGAAATGCCGGGCGTCCGCATATAGAGGTACGCCTTCAACCGGCAGCTCGCCACCGCCCATTATGTCTGACCAGTTTTGCTTCAACGCCCCTATGAGCGGTGACGACAGATCAACAGGGCCAAATGGCCGGGCAAGCAGGACGCGCCTCGTGTCTACCGAGATGTCCGACAGCGGTTCGATCACGGCTTCAATCCGCTCAATCAACTCACGCTCGACGAGCAGCGGATCTTCATCAGGAATAATCCGCCGATCCAATCGTATCGTACATTCGTCCGGCACGACGTTCGTATTGATGCCGCCGCTAATTAATCCAATATTCAGCGTCGGGCAGCCAATACCAGGTACTTCGGATTGTTTCTCCATTAAGACAGACCGATATTCATAGAGATCGGTCAGCAGCCGATTCATCGCCTCAAGCGCATCCGCTCCCGTGTCAGGAATCGCAGCATGCGCGGACCTGCCTTTGACCCTTACCTCCAAGTGAAGACATCCATTATGCGCGTTTATAGCCGAATGCGTAAACCCTGCACATATCGCGTAATCTGGGCATAGCCTTCCCGTGTCTAGCAGCCTTTTCGGCCCGATCTGTCCACCTGTTTCTTCATCGAAGGTGAAGGCAAGCACAATCGAGCCAGTTGCGCATGTCTTACTCTCCCGCAGTGCCATTGCCGCAAACGTATAGACTGCAATATCCGCCTTGGATACAGCCGCTCCTCGGCCATAGAGATTGCCATCTGCGATGAGCCCCCCGTACGGATCATAGCTCCAACCGCTTCCCGGCGGTACGACATCACCATGAGCATTAAGCGCGATGACAGGCCCGCAGCCTGCTCCTAGCTTAAGCTCAGCTACAATATTATCGACAGCAATCATTCCAGCATCCCGAACTACATCAGACGGAACCGGAAGGATAATCGGCTCGAACCCAAGCTCTGTCAGCCAAGTTGCTGTCTCGGAAGCGATTGCCCGGCAATCTCCGTTCGGATTGTCGGATGGGACTCTCACTAACGATTGAATCATTTGGATCAAACGTTCGTCACTGTTATCCAGCCAGCTCAGCAGCTTCTTTCGGTCAGCCGCTTTCTTCAAGATGTCTGCTTCGATACGGTCGTCCCTCATCGTCGTTCCCCCTTAATAGTAGATGACAGCAATGGCCTGGCACCCATTCGTCCCGTTACTCGGAATCCGTCCTTAGCACCGATGTCGGAGCCAATACACTAGGACGAACAAGCATCCCGCCTCCAGCTTCGCCTGATAACGCTCCATCCGCGTACACCGTTACACCCCGTACTATCGTTCTCACAACACGGCAGCCGAATTGCCGTCCGACGTAAGGACTATGTCGATGCCGATCGAACAGCAGCCCCCGCTCAAGCTGGTATGACCCGTTCAGGTCGACGAGGACGAGATCAGCGTGGCGCCCGACTTCAATCGCCCCCTTACGATCCGTAATGCCGAATCGTTCAGCTGGAGCCCCGGCTGTTAACTGGGCGATTCGAGAAAGCGGGATGCCTCGTTTCATGTGACCTTCATCAAGCATAAGCTCCAACGTGCTTTGCGCTCCAGATATGCCGCCCCATATCGCGAAGAAATCATCTGAAGCTTTCATCTCCGGCGGACAAGGAGAATGATCGGACGAGACGATGTCTATCGTTCCGTCTGCAACGAGCTCCCACAACCTTTCCATATTAGCCTTATCACGCAGTGGAGGAGAGCATTTCGCCGCCCCACCGATTTCAACCAAGTCATCTTCTGTCAACGTCAAATAATGCGCGCACGTCTCAATTGAAGCATCAAGTCCTGCACGCCTTGCGTCAGCAATATCAAGCGCCGCAGCCGCGCTGCTAATATGGACAAAATGAACTGGACACCCCGTAAGCTCTGCTGCAAGCAGCGCCCGCCTTACCGCATCCCGCTCTGCCCATACTGGACGAGCTCTCGCATAGGCTCTTGCATCGGTCCTTCCAGCACGCCTCATCTCCTTCGTCAATGCAGCGACGATCGGCTCCGATTCGGCATGCAGTGCGAGCAGCCTTCCCGTAGGAGCGATAGCCTCCATTCCTCTTAGCAAATAAATGTCGTCGACTTCTCGGAAATCGCCTTCTGCTGTAGAGCCTGGGAAGCACATAAACGCTTTAAAGCCAATGACGCCCGCCTCCGCAAGCGGACCGATGCTGTTCATATACCCCGGCATCAAGCCGCCCCATATGCCGTAATCGATCCGTGATGAGCGGGCAGCGGAAAGCTTTAACTGCAGTGCATGCTCCGTCACCGTTGGCGGTCTGCCGTTAAGCGGCATATCGAAATAAGTGGTGCAGCCTCCAGCAGCCAGTGCAGCAGTTCCCGTGTCGAAGCCTTCCCAGTGACCAAGTCCGGGCTCGTTAAGATGAACATGCACATCGACCGCTCCCGGCAGCACCGTCAAGCCGCTTGCATGTATCGTCTCCTTACTGTCACCATGCACCGTCTCCTCAATAGCAGTGATGATGCCGTTCTTGATGCCGATTTCGACTTGCTTCACGCCATCTTGAAATACGACTGCGGCGCCTTTCACAATCAAATCCATCGTCATCGCATCATCCACCCATCTTTAAATGTCAGATTTAATAACATATTACAACGGTTTTCTTGTGGTGTCATGGGTAAAATAGACTCAATCGTGTTCTTATGAATTGATCGATCGATATTATAAATGACATAAATATGACACAATATCTTCCTCATTATTCCACATGTCTTACATACAGAAAAAGGGGCGGAACCAAAGCTCGACTTTGGTCCTGCCCCTTATTCCCTTATTATTGTATAACAACTCCATTACTGTTACTGCGTATCCAACTCATACTTCTCCTGATGCACTTTAATGCTGAGCACCAGACCAATACAGATCATATTGAGCAGCAGTGACGTGCCCCCGTAACTAATAAACGGCAGGGTAATGCCGGTAATCGGCATTAATCCGATCATCATCCCAACATTCTCGAATATTTGGAACACGAACATGGAGACGATGCCAATAATCATGAACGCGCCCCTTTTGTCGAAGCACTGGAATGCGATCAATATCATCCTGTATATCAAGAGGAAGTAGAGAAGCAGCACGACAGCGGAGCCTTGGAAGCCGAATTCCTCACCAATGACGACGAATATGGAGTCTGAATACGGATAGGAGATGAAGGCATTGTTCTTCGAGTCGCCCTGCAAATAACCGTCTCCTGACAGTCCACCCGAACCGATTGCGATCTTCGCCTTCGTCGCTTGATAAATTTCCTTCTCCGAACCGCTGCCCGGATTCAAAAAGCCGTTAATCCGCTCATACCAGTGTAGTCTCTCATGCTCAACCATATACGTCTTAATCTCATCATTAAACGTATTAAACAGAATGCCGAACAATAGGATGAACCCGACGACGGCCGTGAGTCCGATGAGCACATGTGTATACTTCACATTGCCGATCCACAGCATGCCTAATACGATGACGATATAGATAATTGCATTACCAAGGTCCGGCTGCATCATGACAAGCAGAAACGGTACAAACGCAAAAGCACCAACCGCAAATACATCGCTCGTCAAGCGCAGCGGATCTCCTTGCCGCTTTCCCATCAGATGGGCTATGCCGATAATAAGGACGATCTTGACCATCTCGGCAGGCTGGAACTGCAAACCGCCCGGGAGAGCGAACCAGCTGCGAGCCCCGTTAATTTCTTTGGCTAAAAAGAATACGAGAATGAGCAACACTATACCTATACCGTACCATATATGCCAGCCCTTCAAAAGCAGTCGGTAATCGATCAACGATACGAGCAGAACAATGACGAAACCGATTGAATAGAAAATGAGAGTCTTGGTGTCATAAGTGGCATACTTCGGATCGTACAACGTGGCGCTGTGTACGATCAGCGTGCTGATGCACATAAAAAAACCAAGCAGCACTATAATGCCCCAATCAAGCTTTTTAAATTTATGAATCACTGCTAACTCATCCTATTCCCAGGAACTTGCGAATTCGCTTAAATGCGCCGCCCGACTTCTCATCCAGCTGCATTAGCGGTACCATATCTCCCAAAATACGCCGCGCGATGTTCCGATAGGCAATCGCAGCACGCGAGGAAGGGTCCATTACCGTCGGTTCGCCAGCATTCGCCGATTTAATGACCTTCTCGTCGTCCGGCACGATACCGAGCAAATCGATCGCGAGAACTTGACATACTTCATCAACCTCAAGCATATCTCCCGTTTTGAGCATATTCGGACGAATCCGGTTAATAACAAGTTTCGCCGATACGTTTGATTGCTCCAGCAGACCAATAACGCGGTCTGCGTCGCGAACAGCCGCATTCTCCGGCGTCGTCACGACGATCGCACGGTCAGCCCCTGCAACCGCGTTGCGGAAGCCTTGCTCAATACCAGCTGGACAATCGATCACAACATAATCAAAATCTTTCTTAAGCTCTAACACAATATCACGAACCTGCTCAGGCGTCACGTCATGCTTATCTTTCGTCTGAGCGGCTGGAAGCATGTACAGCTCCTCGAACCGTTTATCTTTCACAAGCGCTTGCGGCAGCCTGCAGCGACCTTCAACAACGTCGACGAGATCGTATACAATTCGGTTCTCAAGTCCCATCACGACATCCAGATTACGCAGACCGATATCCGTATCGACCATGCACACTTTTTTGCCGAGCAGTGCAAGCGCCGTTCCCAAATTAGCTGACGTCGTCGTCTTGCCGACACCGCCTTTGCCCGATGTTATGACTATCGCATCTCCCATGACTTCTACACTCCTTTATACACAAGCGGTTCTTTACGCATCCGGAACAGCTGAGTCGTCTTATCGACCTGCATAACTCCCTCGTTCAGAAAGGCATATTCCATAGCAGCATCCCCCGTCATCCATTCCTCTGGAGGACGGCTGATCACTTCAGCAATTCGAAGCTGCGTGGGCCGGAGAAGGGACGCAGCAATAATCGCATCCGTATTCCCTTCCGATCCGGCATGAGCCATCCCTGCCAAATTACCCATGACATAAATATCGCCTGTGCAAATAATCGATCCGCCAGGATGCAAATCGCCGAGAAGCAGCAAGCTTCCATCATGCGTTACGACTTGGCCGGACCGAATAATTCCTGTCATCACTTTCAATTGCTGTCCTTGTCCGTCCGTCTGAGGCTTAAGCTCCGCCTCACTCTGAATCGATTGGACAATCAAATTGCCGCGCTGGCGGAGCACCGACCTGATTTGTTCCTTCTCATCCTCTGTCGTTATCCGATTGCCTAGCTTGACATGAACGTGAATGAGCGGACCTGTCAACAGCTGCTGATGGGTCTTCTCAATCTTATATTGTAGTTCATCGAGCAATGCCGAAAATTCGCAGCGATCATCGAGAAGGAACACGAGACCTTCTTTGACGCCTTTTATAATAATATGTTGTTTCTCGGTCAACGCACGTCCCTCCCATGATCTATTCCTTCTTTTCGACATGCCCCGAATCCTGCCGAACCATTCGATTATTCTTCTTCATTTTCTGGACTGTGCACTGGCCGGACTGCGTTCTCCATCCATTTCCTTACTGGAACGTAAACCGCGAGCGCGAACCCAAGCTGCAAAAACGTACTAGGCACCATATGATCAACAAACGCGTATGAATAGGTCTCACGAGTAAAGCGGAATACGCGATAGACCGCATATAGAATTGATTCATACGTCATACACGCCAATATGATGACGGAGAGTGCGTTCAACATGGTTACCCGCCTCTTATCAAGCAGAAGGCCGGCCAAATAGCCGAGAAGCCCCATTGCAAAAGAGTTCACGCCTAACAAGTTGCCAAAATAGACGACATCCTGCAGCAAGCCAAAGCTCAATCCGAATAATAAGGCCTTATGACGACCAGAATACAGCGCTGTGTACAAAACGAATACGAATGTGAAATGAGGGATGATTCTGCCTGCTAACGATTCCGGTATAAACCAGGGAACAAGCGTCCCCTCTACAATAAATAAAAGGAACATAACGATGATCAAACGACCGGCCGTCATGGCGTTTCTTCTCCCGTCTCTGCCATCTTCACAACGAAGACCTCGGTCAAGCGGTTAAAATCTGCGAGCGGCTTCACGGAAGCGACCTTAGTCAATCCGAAATCGTCCGCCTGTGGGGTCGTCTCTACTGTCCCAACGACGAGTCCTCTCGGGAAAACACGGCCAAGTCCTGAAGTAATGACCGTATCTCCGACAATCATCGGATCGTTCTCTGGAATACGGTTCATCACGAACCGGCCTTTATTATGGTCGAATGTACCAATGATGCCGAACGATTCATTCTCTCGGCCAAGTACTGTGACCGAGATCGATTTAGAATTCGGCGACTTCTCATCCAGTGAAGTAATCGGCTCAACGTTCGAGGAGAAGGCAGAAACTTTGGTGACAATGCCAACCAGCCCGTCATCCGAGACAACAGCCATATTTTCCTTAATGCCGTTCTCCGATCCGAGATCGATCTTAATTGTCGAATTATAAGGATCAGGGCTCACCGAAATGACTTGCGCGATCAAATATTCATAGTTGTTCAAGCTGCGCTGACGCTCCGTAAACTTAAGCTTGTTCTCTAAATCCTCGACTCTTTTCTCAATGATGTTATATTTGATCTTGTCTCGCGCATATGCCGCCGCCGTCGTTCGGAGCTGTTCATTCTCTTTCTGCAGAGATCGGATGTTGCCAATATCCTCAAACAAGCCCGCTATATAGCCAGCGGGCTTGTAAAACCATTGTTGTACGTAGGCGACGGAATCATTGACAAATTTCTCAGGCGCCGACAATTGTCGGTCGCGAAGCGAGAATCCGAGCGCTGCGATGAACAAAATTAATCCGATCATGAGGACGAACAGCCGCTTGTTTCTCATCAGATTAAACAGTTCAATCACCGCCCATCGTTATACTCTCTATGATGTAATGCTAGCCTAAATCTTATCGTCTCGACCGCGGCGAAGCCGACCGGTTGTTCTTGAACAGGTGAATGTTATCAAGCGCACGGCCCGTTCCTATTGCTACGCAATCAAGCGGATTGTCAGCGACGATGACCGGCATTCCCGTCTCGCGCGACAGCAGCTTATCGAGACTACGCAGCAGGGCGCCGCCGCCCGTCAGAACGATGCCGCGGTCCATAATATCGGCAGACAGCTCTGGCGGACATTTCTCCAGCGTAATCTTAACCGCTTCGACGATGGAGTTCACGGTATCCGTCAGCGCATCCGTCATCTCATCAGACGTAATGGAGAGCGTCTTCGGCAGTCCCGATACGAGATCGCGGCCGCGAATCTCAATCGCCTCGCTTTTGTCGAGTGGAAGTGCGGAACCGATCTCCATCTTCAGCTGTTCCGCAGTACGCTCACCAATCATTAAATTGTAGACGCGTTTGATATATTGGATAATTGCCTCATCCATTTCGTCACCCGCTACACGGATCGAGCGGCTCGTTACGATGCCGCCCAGCGAAATGACAGCCACTTCTGTCGTGCCGCCGCCAATATCGACAACCATGCTTCCCGTCGGTTCCCATACTGGCAAATCCGCGCCGATCGCCGCTGCGAACGGCTCTTCAATTGTAAACGCCTCACGCGCGCCCGCCTGCTTCGTAGCATCTTCAACAGCTCGTTTCTCAACCGCCGTAATTCCAGACGGAACGCACACCATCACGTTCGGATGGCGTGGGAACAGCGCGCGCTGCTTCTGCGCTTGACGAATAAAATATTTAATCATCGTAGCGGTAGTCTCGAAATCGGCGATAACCCCGTCCTTCATCGGACGAATCGCCCGAATGTTGCCTGGCGTTCTTCCGATCATCTTCTTCGCCTGCTCGCCTACCGCTGTAATTGTCTTCGTATCGGTACGCAGGGCTACCACGGACGGCTCCCTGACGACAATTCCTTTACCTCTTACATAGACTAGGGTATTCGCCGTCCCAAGGTCGATGCCCAAATCTTTTGCTCCTCCAAACATG
The DNA here is from genome assembly GCF_004001065.1 of Paenibacillus xylaniclasticus. Classification (GTDB taxonomy): domain Bacteria; phylum Bacillota; class Bacilli; order Paenibacillales; family Paenibacillaceae; genus Paenibacillus_T; species Paenibacillus_T xylaniclasticus. Next base: position 64,525 of record NZ_BIML01000007.1, on the reverse strand, counting down.
TGTGTAAAGCTCCCTTCTCTTCTTGACGACAATCCTTATTATTATATTACAACAGTCCCCGCTCCTTCAAACTAACAAACTTTCCATCTCCGATAATAATATGATCTAACACTTCGATACCGATCAAGGCTCCCGCTTCACGAAGCCTCTGGGTAAGCGCAATGTCTTCCGGACTCGGAGTCGGATCGCCGCTAGGATGATTATGGGCACATATAATAGATGCACTGCTGCGCTTAATCGCCACGCGGAACACTTCCCGTGGATGAACAAGAGAGGCGTTCAGCGTTCCGACCGACAGCGTCTCGCGCGCAACGACATGATTTTTCGTATTTAGAAACAGGCACATAAAATGCTCAACGGTCTGGTAACGGAGCTCGTCCATAACAAGATCGGCCGCATCCTGCGGCCGCTTAATGACAGGACGATCGCCGAAACGGGCCGCAGCCATCCGTCTGCCCAGCTCAATGCCCGCTTTTAATTGCAGCGCTTTGGCTGGACCTACGCCACGAACAGCCATCAATTGCTCAACGCTCATATCGGCCAAATAACGAAGTCCGCCGCATTCTTGCAGAATGCTGGCCGCCAGCTCGACGACCGATTCCCGCTGGGTACCGGTTCTGAGCAGTATTGCAAGCAGTTCAGCGTGACTAAGCGCTTCCGCCCCATGTGCCATCATGCGTTCTCTTGGACGTTCTTCACGGGGGACATCGCGCATCAAATGCGCTTTCGATTCCATGTCCCAAGTAACCTCCCGATCCAAATAAATAAACCGTTCTTATTATTAATAAACGTTGATGCCGAAATCACCAAGCATATCGGATAACAACGGCAACGGCAGTCCGACGACGTTGAAGTAACAACCGTCGATCCGCTCAATATTGACTGCGCCGAGCCCTTGAATAGCATAACTGCCTGCCTTGTCCATCGGCTCGCCGGTTGCGACGTAGCGTTCAATCTGATCAAGCTGCAGCGGCTTCATCCATACTCGTGTTCGGCTGTGTCTTACATCGCGAACACTATTCACGGACGATAAGCAGCATACTCCGGTATATACCTCATGCTCACGTCCTTGCAGCCGCAGCAGCGTAGCTACTGCATCCTGCTTGTCTGCAGGCTTTCCCAGCACTTCGCCCTCCAGCACGACAATTGTGTCAGCGCCAATAATGAGAGATGGGATTTGCTCCCCCTCTTGGCCAAGCTGCTCGCAGGCCGCCTCTGCTTTACGCAGCGCAAGCTGCTCCACGATCTCGGAAGGCGACCATGAAGGCTCTGCCGTTTCATCCGCATTCGTCGACAAAATACGAACCGGCAAGGAAAGGTCGAGAGATGCGACCAGTTCCTGCCGGCGCGGAGACGATGAGGCCAGCACGAGTTGGCCTATTCTATTCAGTTCGGATTGAAATCTAGTTGCCTTCACCGTGGTGGCACTTCCTTTCTATAATCAGAAGCCAGCACAGCTTCTGTCGATGTTACAGTTTGCGGTACAGCCAAATCGCTGCAACAAGTCCGGCAATGCTCAGAATGCCGAGCTCCAGCCGAATTGTAATATCATAGCTCACTACGTAAAGATTGACCGCAGACGACCAATTCACCGACGTCGTATCCGTCAGGAAGGACAAGCCTGGCGCCTTCTTCAGCCATCTCGTTACTAATGCTCCTGTTAACAACCCAAGCACGATAAATAGAAGGAGCGTCCAGCCATTCTTCTTCATCGTCCAACGCCTCTCGCCACGAATTGACACCTATGGACATTATAAGCGTTAGCTCTGCTGTTTACAATCTGCCGCTCGATTCCAACCATCCTTTTTCTGCGAAGACGGCGGCCATAAGAGCGGACTGCGCATTCCACAGATGGGACGCTGACGGCTTTTTATCGAACTCGGCAAGTGATACTGCAGCCGTATTAATTGCCTGAGCTAGCTGCCCTGCCGCTTTCTTATTCTGCTCATTCGTCAGCTTCGCCGTAGCGGCTGACGATGCTGATAACCACTGCTCGTGCAGCTGCTTCCATGCTGAGGCTTGATCAGCGCTGAACGGCTTCAAAGTTCCTAGCTCCAGCTGTCCGAGCGTCAGTCTATCCAGCATTTCGATTAACTCATTCGTCGCCGACCAATAATTTTGCAGCATCTGGGCATCCCCTGAGAATGGCATCGTCTGGACAGCTGGCAGCTCGATTTCCTTCACATATACTTCTATTCCGTTTAACAACTGACTTAAAGCCAGTGCTCCATCACGGTCGCTCGACATCCCAACATATACTCTGAAATCGTTCTCCGTATCCCAACGATAGGCGGCTAACCCCTGATCTGCTAGCTCCGATACCGCCATATCGGCTCCTTCCGCCGAGCTGAAAACGCCGTATTGCAGCGCATGGAACGACTGTGCCTTAAGATTCACCTGAGCAACAGCGGCAGCTCCGTCCGATACAAGAGGCGAATCACCGCTATCCGGTATGCCTATATCTACGATCCCGCCAGATACACCACTGCTATCAATAGCAGTTCCGTTGTTACCAGAAGAGGCGTCTGGATCAAGCGAAGGAATAACAGCCGTCTCATTAACCGCTGTACTTTCGCTATTACTTCCGCCAGACCACGGTCCTTGTCCGGCAAACAGCGCAAGAGCTAAATACCCGAATAAAGCCCCTGTTGCAATTGCTCCCGCAACCGAGGCAAATACCTTCAACCAAGATGGTCCCCGTGAACGGATACGTGAGTAATCTGCAATAGATGGAAGATTTCCGACCCGTCCGCTCGTATGTGAGCCTTCCAGGCTGCCCAAATCCCAATCCGATATGCTGTACGGCTTGTCCTCCACAGGGGTGAACTGCTGAGGCAAGTCCGTATTGTCCAGTTGTACAACGGGCGCAAGCCCTGTCGAAGACATCGGCACTGTACCTATCGCCACCGATGGCGCCGAATGCTGTGTCACCATATCTCCATCCTCAATACGATTCGAAGCCGCAAATAGTTTTTGTTCGGTTTCGACATTTGTTACCTTTATTTGCCTAATAGGCTCAGGAAATTTCCATACGCTCGGTCCTTTCGCAGCTTGCACCCGATCCGGCTCATCCGTGCTCTTATTCGGCATCATACGCTCCCGATCAGCAATCGTCCCGCTTTCATGCCGAATAAGCCGCTCCAAAGCTTGTATTTCATCTTCAGACTGCGGAAGAAACGTACGCTCTTGCTCTTCACTCGTCACATTTGACCTCATTCCAGCTTCTGATTGCCTATCCGACAGCGCTCGCGAATCCAGATGCATCCGCCCATTCTCGTCCGTAGCCCTATGGCCATTCCTCATCAGCTCAGCGCCGCCAAACCGAATCGTCATCTTATGGTCTCGCTTCATGTCATTCTCTCCTTCACCTTTGCCTTATAGGCAATAGCAGCCTCGGAAGGCTCTCGTCCATCCTGTACTAGTAATCTATGAGAGAAGTGCGAGATTTATGACGTCAGCCTAAAATTGTGAGCTTTAAGTTCAACAGCGTACTTCATGCTTTACCCAATTATCGAGAATAGAAAACAAAAAAATACTGGGCAGCTTCAACGCTGCCCAGTAGCTCTTCAGTTACAGATCAACAATTTCTTGAATCACCCAATTGCCGCTGGCATCCTGCTTCAAGAACAGAACTGAATCAAACGAGTACAGCTCCCCCTCATCCTCAACTTCGAATGTAACGAGAACTGAAGCTGTTCCGTTCTTCTCATCCGCCGCGAACAAGAATACGTCGGACGGTGTATAGTACGAATCGTAATCCTCGAAATCATAAGTCCAATACTCGATTTCTTCAGCCGCGCTTTCGGAATCTGCCGCGAACATGCTTGCGATCGCATCGACATTCTCATCATTCAAATTTGCTGCATACTGCTCAATAAATTTATTGACGCTTGTCTTGAATTCCGCCGATGCGGATGCCGACTTCTGTGGCAAATCATAATCCGCGCCCGTCCACTCTTCGGACTTAATCTTCCATACGCCAGCCGAATCCTTCACCAGCACAAATGTAAGCTCATGAATCTCATCGAGAGCATACGGGCTTTGTACATCGACTTGAACGACAGCGTCGATTGTCACCGAAGCTCCTTTGAACGAAACGATCTTCGTCGATTTAAGGGTCAGCTTCTCTGTTTGCTCCTTGAACTGCTCTTTCATATCAGCTTCATCTTGGGCGCTCCAGCTTGCCGGCAGCCAAGTTGCTTTCACCGACTTTAAATCTTTATTCGAGAGCGCTGTTATGTACGCCTTCACAACATCCGCTGCTTTCCTCTTGCTAGCTGCCTCCACCGAAGCCGGAGACGTCACGACCAGCTGGCTCTTGCCATCCCATTTGGCCGTCCCGCCAAACGATTGCACGACAAATTCTGCCGGTACAATCATATACCCCTTCACGGAATACGGCGCCGCAAGCAGCGTTTTCTTCGTATTGTTAACCGTTGCAGATTTGCTGCCAACCGTCAGCTTCACGACAGTCGTGCCCCGTTTGAGCGTCGCCGTATTCGATTTTGAATCGAATGCATAGGTTGCGCCGATTTGCGCCGCCAGTGGCTTCGCCTCCACCAACGTCGCTTTGTCTTTACGGACCGGTGCATTCGTAAACTTCACCGTTTTGCCATCAACCGTTACACTTACAGCGGCATTCGCAGCAAGCGCATAGGCCGGAACGATCATGACTGCAAGGCAGATAAGCAGGAAAGCCTTAATACTTTTACTCATGATTACCATCCTTTACTAAGAAGTAGATATTCTATAGTTATATCGTCGCGGGAAGTAAGGTTCTGAAGTGTGTGGAGTAGTGCCAAAGATTCATTTCTTTAAAAATTATTGATGTCCCGTTTATAATAGGCACTCAATAGTGAGTTGCAGCTCAAGGCCATCTAATACAAAAGGGCGGTCTATCAGTCAGTATTCACTGACTGATAGACCGCCCTCTCATTGAACGGTTTTACAAACTTTCTGCGAGCGCCGCTGCCACCTTCCAGATGTCGCCAGCTCCCATCGTAATGATGAGATCACCAGGCTTCATCTTCGATTTAAGCTGCTCCAGCACTTCTTCCTTCGTCGGTACGTAGCTTGTGTTCTCGTTGCTGTTCTTTATGATCAGCTCAACCAGGTTGCGAGAGCTCACACCTTCAATCTGCTGCTCGCCTGCAGGGGAGTAAATATCCGTAATAATGACCTCGTCCGCTTCTCCGAACGCACAGCTGAACTGCTCCAGCAAAAAGTACGTGCGAGTATAACGCTGAGGCTGGAATACGGCAACAATTCGCTTGCCTGTCGCCTTAGCTGCACTGATCGTTGCTTGAATCTCGGTCGGATGATGCGCATAATCATCGATGATAAGAATGTCATTCTTCTCACCCAGCACATGAAAACGGCGCTTCGCACCGCGGAACTGCCGAATCGCTTCGGCTGCTGTTGCGAACGGCAGCCCTGCTTCCATACATGTAATAATCGTCGCCATCGCATTATAGACATTATGGCGGCCTGGTACAGACAGCTCGACCGTGCCAAGCTGTTCACCTTGACGACTCAACGTAAAGGTCACCTTCCGGTCACCTAGGCGAATGTCCGATGCACGGAACTGTGCCGCCTCCGACTCAATGCCATACGTCACGACCTGCTCTTCCTTCAGCGAGCCGCTGCCTACCTGCGGCAAGATTTCCTGCACATTCGCATCATCAATGCATACGATTGCTTTGCCGCCCGGCTTCACCTGCTGAAGAAAACGAACGTAAGCACTCTTCAGCTTGTTGAAATCTCCGTCATAATTTTCAAGATGATCCGGTTCAATGTTCGTCACGATCGCCATCATCGGATGATACTGCAGGAACGAGCCGTCGCTTTCGTCTGCTTCCGCTACAACATACTCACCTTTGCCTGCCTTCGCATTCGTACCAACATTAACGATTTCGCCGCCGATAATGTACGTCGGATCGATACCGCACGTTTCCATCACGAGGGCAATCATCGAGGACGTCGTTGTCTTCCCGTGCGCGCCGGCTACGGCAACGCCTTTGCCTGCGTTCATAAGCCGAGCAAGCATCTGAGAACGGTGAAGGATCGGAATGTTCAAATCCTCCGCTGCCTTGCGCTCGACATTATCCTTCGGAAGGGCCGTCGAGTACACAACCAAATCGGCGCCCTTCACGTGCTCGGCCTCATGACCGATGAAGATGCCGGCGCCCTTCTGCGCCAGCTTCTCCGTCAGCTCCGCCCGGACCACGTCGGACCCCGTAACTTTATATCCCATCTCCAGCATGACACGCGCAATCGCGCTCATCCCGTAACCGCCGATGCCGATAAAATGCACATGTTCTGCCGTATTCAAAGACGGTTCACCAACCTTTTTCAGAATCCATGATATGAAGCAACTTAGAGCGCGCGTCGGAAATAAGGTACAAGGTCCCCGTCACAACGCCGAGATCTCCATCCTCTATCGTCTGCTCTAATTGATCAAGCGCCTTACGCCAATCGGGCTCAACAATTACATTAACCTTCAAGCCCAATTCTGACGCAAGCTCGGCAGCAATAGAGGCGAGAGATTCCGCACTCATTCTTTTACGAAAATCAGGCTCGGTCACGATCAACGTATCCGCTATTGGCAGTATATGCCGAAGAGTCTCACGGTGATTCTTATTCTCCAACATTCCCATCAAGACATGAGCCCGATTATACGTATACGTAGTTTTCAATGTGGAAGCAAGCGCTGCTGCCCCTTCCGGATTGTGTGCACCATCCAGTAAAATCCGCGGCTTGTGCGATACCATCTCCAGCCGGCCTGGCCATGCTGCTGCCCGAAGGCCGCGAATTAAATCCTCGTCCTCCAGAATGAGCGCATTGTACTGGCGGAGCACCTCAAGCGCCATCACAGCCAGCGCCGCATTCGTCTGCTGATGCACACCGCTGAGCGTAATCTCGAGAAGCTCGATCGAGCGGAACGGACCGTGGAAGCTGAAGCTCTGCAGCTCCTCCTGCACTGACAATGTATCATAATGGAACTGCTCACCGAGCTGATACAGCGTGCTCTTCGAATCAGCTGCCTTCTCCTTCAAGATCTGAATGACCTCCGGCTGAGCTGCCGTACTGACGACAGGAACGCCGGGCTTAATAATGCCTGCTTTCTCCCGCGCCACCGCTTCAATCGTATCGCCCAAAATATCCATATGGTCATGACCGACATTCGTAATGAGCGAGATGGCCGGCGCGACGATATTCGTCACGTCCATCCGTCCGCCAAGTCCCGTTTCCCATACGACATAATCCGGGAAAGTCTTCTTAGCGAAGTACAAGATCGCTATCGCCGTCGATACCTCAAACATCGTCGGTGAACCAAGCTCCGTTGCCGCCAGCTCCTCAACATGCGGCTTCAGCATGTTCGCAAGCTCTAGCAGCGTCTCTTCCGGAATATCTTCCCCGTTGTATTGGAATCGGTTCGTAAACTTCGTAATGTAAGGAGACGTGAATGTTCCCACGTCATATCCGCACGCCATTAGCACTGATGTTAAATAAGCACAGGTCGAGCCTTTACCGTTCGTGCCCGCAACGTGAATGAAACGCAGCCGCCGCTCCGGGTGACCCATCCGTTCCATCAGCAGCTTCATCCGCTCCAAGCCCGGCCGGATGCCGAACGGAATTAATCCGTTAATCCAATCCGCAGCTTCTTTGTATGTACGGAGCGAAGCGGCGCTGCCCGCCGCTGACGCCTCCGACTGAAAATCACTCATGCTGTTTCACTACCTTCCGTCCGCTGATTACCCGCGCAGCTCCGCGATCCGAGCAAGCACTTTGTCGCGTTTGCCGGCGTAATCTGCCATTTTCGCTTTTTCTTCTTCGATGACCTTCGCTGGCGCCTTCGATACGAAGCCTTCGTTGCTCAGCTTCTTCTCGATACGCTCCACCTCGCTGTTGAGCGTCTTCAGCTCCTTCTCCAGACGCACAATTTCTTGAGCAATATCGATTAATCCGGCGAGCGGGAAGAACAGCTCTGCCCCCGTTACGATAGCCGACATCGCTTTATCTGGCGAAGCAGCCTCAATCGATACCTCAAGGCTTGACGTTCCGCAGAAGCGTTCCACGAAATCGCGGTTCCGCTCTACGATAGCAAGCTCGGATTCTCCGGAAGGTTTAATAATCAGCTCAATTTTTTTGCTCATTGGCACGTTCACTTCAGCACGGATGTTGCGAACCGCACGGATTAGATCCATCAGCAGCTCCATCTCCCGCACCGCTTCCGGCGACTCAAGTGCTGGATCGAACACCGGCCATTCGGCAAGCGTAATCGTCTCACCCTCATGCGGCAAGTGTTGCCAGATCTCTTCACTAATAAACGGCATGAACGGATGAATGAGCCGCTGCGTCCGGTCAAGCACATAAGCAAGCACCGATTGCGTCGCTTTCTTAGCTGCAGGATCGGTACCGTACAGATTCAGCTTCGCGAACTCGATATACCAGTCGCACAGATCGTCCCAAATAAAGTTATACAGCAAGCGGCCGGTTTCGCCGAAATCATAGCTGTCGATAAGACGCGTCACATCGCGAGCTGTTTCATTCAAGCGATGCAGAATCCAACGGTCTGCCGTGCCAAGTGGTACGGTAATGTCGATGTCGGCAGCGGTAACGCCGGAGAGATTCATAAGCGCAAAGCGCGAAGCGTTCCAAATCTTGTTCGCAAAGTTACGCGCCTGCTCAACCTTCTCCCAGCGGAAGCGTAAGTCTTGGCCTGGCGTATTATTCGTCGACAGCATGAACCGCATCGCGTCGGCGCCATATTTCTCGATAACGTCGAGCGGATCGACGCCATTGCCGAGCGACTTAGACATCTTCTGGTTGTTCTCGTCACGCACGAGACCGTGCATTAGCACATCCTTGAACGGAATTTGGTCTGTGAACTCAAGCGCTGTGAAGATCATTCGAGCAACCCAGAAATAAATAATATCGTAGCCCGTTACGAGCAGATCGGTTGGATAGTAGCGTTTGAAGTCTTCACTGTTCTCATCCGGCCAGCCGAGCGTAGAGAACGGCCACAGCGCCGAGCTGAACCACGTATCGAGCACGTCCTCATCCTGACGCCAAGGCGATCCTTCTTGGTCAGCACCTGCTGGCGCCTCGATTCCAACGAACGTCTCTCCCGTCTTGTCATTGTACCAAGCCGGTATACGATGGCCCCACCACAGCTGACGGGAAATACACCAGTCGCGAACGTTCTCGATCCACTGCAGATACGTACGCTCGAACCGATCCGGTACAAAGTTAACGCCCTTGCCATTCTTCTGCGCTTCGATCGCGCGCTCAGCCAGCGGCTTCATCGAGACGAACCACTGCGTCGACAAGTAAGGCTCAACGACAGCGCCGCTACGCTCGGAGTGACCGACTTGGTGAACATGCTCCTCGATCCGGATGCAGACGCCTTGCTCTTGAAGGTCCTTCACAATCGCTTTACGGCATTCCGCACGGTCGAGACCTTGATAAGGACCGGCATGCTCATTCATTTTGCCGCTTTCGTCCATTACCGTAATTTGCGGCAGATCATGGCGCAGACCGACCTCGAAGTCGTTCGGATCATGCGCTGGCGTTATTTTAACGGCACCGGAGCCGAAATCCTTTTCTACATACTCGTCTGCAACAATCGGAATTTCGCGGTCAACGATCGGAAGACGCAGCATTTTTCCAATAAGGTGCTTATAACGCTCATCCTCTGGATGAACCGCAACAGCCGTATCGCCGAGCATCGTCTCCGGACGCGTCGTCGCAACCGTAATATGTCCGCTGCCATCCGCGAGCGGATATTGCAGATGGTAAAGAGCACCCGTTACTTCCTTGTACTCCACCTCGATATCGGACAGTGCCGTACGGGCCGCCGGGTCCCAGTTAATAATTTTTTTGCCGCGGTAAATTAAGCCCTTCTCGTACAGGCTGACGAATACTTGGCGAACCGCCTTGGACAGCCCTTCGTCCAGCGTGAACCGCTCGCGGGAATAATCGAGGCCGAAGCCCATCTTCGCCCACTGCTCTCGAATCGTATTATTATACGTTTCTTTCCATTCCCATACTTTCTCCAGAAACTTCTCGCGGCCAAGGTCGTAACGAGACAGCCCTTGCTCACGAAGCTTCTGCTCTACCTTCGTCTGCGTTGCGATACCAGCATGGTCACTGCCCGGCAGCCACAGCGCATCATAGCCTTGCATCCGTTTCGTGCGGGTCATAATGTCCTGCAGCGTGAAGTCGAGCGCATGACCGATATGGAGCATGCCCGTCACGTTCGGGGGCGGGATCACAATCGTATATTTCGGCGCGTCAGGACGTTTACCCGCTTGAAAGTAATTTCCTTTCATCCAGTAATCGTACCACTTTTGCTCCGCTGCTTTCGGATCGTATGTCGTCGGCATCGAGATTGTCGACTGATTATCAGACATGTTTCATTACCTCCATAGGCTAAAAAATAAAAAAACCTTCCGCCGCAAAGGACGAAAGGTTCTAGCTTCCGTGGTACCACCTTCATTCCATGACGAACATACGCATAGAAGCCTGTATGCCGCATGGCACTTAAACAGATAACGGCTGTAACCGGCCGGACCTACTGCCTGACCTTCCGTCAATCGGCAAAGTCACTTCAGTCCGGGCAACTCCAGGGCGACACGCGGCACCGACAATCCTGCGGCTCCTCTCAGCGTAACGGCTCCGCTCTCTGAAGGCACGAATGCTGCGTTTCCCTTTCTTCGTTGTTGCCAATATAATAGGTCATCCGACAGCAGGCCCGCCGTATTAGCTAACCTAATCGAATAAACACGTATATCGTAATAATACTGCTCTTCACGATACAAGTCAACGATACGGGCTATTCGCCTGGAGTCGAGTCCGTTACAATCTCGAGTCCATCGACATGCTTGCGGTTCATCAAATGCCGCTTCTTCCTATTATCCTTGGAATCAAATACGATGCTCATATCATAATCTTCACCCGGGTAGAGCTTTGTTCGGTCAATATATGGCGCAAGCCTCTTATGATTGAATGCTATTTTTCGCTGCTCCACCTGTACGATTACGCTACCGCGTTCGTCTGCTTCCTTATATACAATGCCCGTTCGTCTTAATGGGTGAATCCATACGCAGTCGCCTGTACGTAATGGCTGACGATGCTTCTCCCCATTGTTCGGCTTTCCCGCATCCTTATTCACTGTGGATTCAGAATGTTCGCTTCTGCTCGGCTTCTTCTGCCGCTTTGCAGCATCACTAGCATTCAAGAGTGAAGTTCTACCACTTTCGATTCGGCCCAACTGGCTGGCTGCAGCTGCCGCCGGCTGCAACACGATAGCCTCCGCGCGGGCAACAATCGATTCCGGCAGGCCGAACCTTCGAGCGACGGCAAAAGCCCGGCTTTCTCCCGCTTCCCCTATCACTAGCCGGTGAAGAGGCTTCAATGTCTCGCGGTCGAACGTCATGCTGGCATTCATGCATCCTTCAGTTTCCGAAGCATACTTCTTAATCTCATTGAAATGAGTCGTAGCCGCTACGAGCGAACGCTTCTGCATTAAATGCTCTAGTACGGCAACAGATAGGGCAATGCCTTCCCCGGGATCGGTTCCCGCCGCCAGCTCATCGAGAAGCAGCAGAGAACGTTCTCCCGCCGCATTTACCATCGATGCTACATTCGTCATATGCGCGGAGAATGTGCTTAGAGACTGCTCTAAATTTTGCCCATCGCCCAAATCCGCCATTACTTGTTGAAAAATGCCAAGTTCGCTTGTCGCAGCAGCCGGAATCAGAAATCCGCATTGATGCAGTAGGACGAGCAGTCCGAACGTCTTCAGCACTACGGTCTTGCCGCCCGTATTCGGCCCAGTTACAATTAGCTGCTTCCATGCGCCGCCAAGCTCCGCATTAAGCGGTACGCACTGCCGCCTATCAATCAGCGGATGGCGGGCGTTCACGAGCCGTATGACAGGCGTTCGACTCATGACCGGCCGTCGACCATCGTATGAGCGGGACAGCTTACCTCTTGCCGTAATGAAATCAAACGCCGCCATCGCTTCAACGTTCCAAATCAGCTCGGCTGCGCGTTCTCCCGCCATCCCAGACAGCCGCGCCTGAATCGCGTAGCATTCCCGCTCCTCATCCGCTTTCCAGCTATCCCACTCTATCTGCAGCGAAGCGATATCAGCCGGCTCGACGAACAACGTTTGGCCGCTTGCTGATTCATCCCATACCGTGCCAGGCACCTGCTTGCGCAAATCCCGCTTGACCGCAATGACATAATGACCGCGCCGTTTACTAATAATCGCTTCCTGCAGTGCGCTTTTGTACTTATTCATCGACTGCTCCAGCTTCTTCTCGATTTTCGCTTCAATTGTATACAACTGGCGACGAATACGTCCCAGCTCCGGACTCGCTTCGTCCGTCAGAGCACCGCCGCGCAAGCAGCGATCTAACTCCTTGCGCAGCTCCGGGCAATCGCTCATCGAATCGGCATAGGATGCAATTCTAGCTGCTATCTGCCGTTTGCTGTCCATATATTTCTTTAACTGTCCAATGGATGTTAACCAAACGTTCAATTGGTGCAGCTCCGACACCGAGTACACTTTTCCTTTGCCCAGCAGTGCAACAATAATATCGATCCCTTCCATGGCTGACAAAGGAATGCTGGCGCCAGCAGCAAGCAACGCCGCCGCTTCCTCCGTTTCCTCCAGCCATGCCGCCACCTGCCGCTCATCTGCGCTCGGCTTATGCTTCTCCGCAAGACGCCTTCCTGCAGGCGATACCGTGTACTCGGCGGCGGCAGCCAGCATTTTATCCAGCTCTAGCATTCGTATCGTAGATTCATTCGCAACCATCATGTTTACCTCCATTTTCGATTATAGGCACAAAAAAAAACAGGACAGAACGCGAGTAATCGCTTCCGTCCCTGCGAATATAGCTCTCCCGATATAGATCTTCATGGTCCAATCCAACAACAAAAGCCGTGCTGTCAGAGCACGGCGATTCAGACCAACCGGAAAGCTAACGTTCAGGTGGAAATCTCTCATGTTCTTAACTTTATTGGTGGGAATCCCGATTGAACGGAACGCAGCACAAAAATAACCTTCGGATTGAAAGTTTTTTCAGAAGCTGACGAAATTCATTCGGTTATCGCCATATCCAATTATTAGTTAAGAACACCGGTAATCATTAAAATTTCCCCTGCCATATAAGGTAACTTCCCCCTTATCATATCTAAATCTATTTTCGTCTGTCAAGAAGGCTAACTTCATACAGTTTGAATAGCTAATACAGGTTCACTATTGCCTTTCCTCCAAAACCAAGTATAATACTTGGTATAAATCCATCGATCAGGTGATGCACATGAACAGCACGATCCACCAGCAATTGGAGACATGGGTAAACGATCATCTCGATTTGTATAATTACGCTGTCAGAATCGGTGACCAGGAGTGGCAGCTGCAAATTTTGGCCTCCTTAGCGAATAAGGACGACTATGCAGCAGAACTGAACAACCAAGCAGTCAAGCTTCAGTTATGGATGGAGTTCGAATGGATAAACCGTGAAATGCTGGCGCTGTTCGATGTGATGCGAACGCAATCGCCTGACGAAAAGCAGTTCACGAAGCTGCGCCAAGCGATGCATGAGTTGAAGCAACGACGGATTGCTATTATGAAGCAGATTAAATCATCGCATTAATTATGATAGACATACTGCAATCACAAAGGCGCTGCAAGCTCTCCTTGATTGAAGCTTGCAGCGCCTTTGTCCGTTCATACTCACTTATGGAATATACAGCACCTGACCTTCGACTAACGCTTGATCTTGCAGCCGATTGTATAGCGACAGCTCTCTAGAATTTTTGCCATATCGGGCAGCGATGTCATCCAATGTCTCTTCGCGCTGGACGATGCACATCCGAACTCTCCGGAACGCCTGCTCATCCGCCAGCTTGCCAAGGAACAGCGTCTTCCATTCGATCTCATCCCCCGTTGTCACGCGGGAAGCTTCTTTCACGGGCTGTTGTTGGGCTGATTCCGCTGTCTCACGCGATTCCTGTTCCCGGCGCGAGGAGGCCAGCAGTGTACGGAGACCGACATTCTCTCCCTCAGACTCCTCCTCCTCCGTACGCTTACGTCCAAATGCAACACGCGGTTCTTTCCGTTCCGGCTCATTCTCCTGCTGTTGTCTTGCTTCTACCGAAGCAGCGGTAGGCTGCTGAGTGAGCGGCGTAACGCTTGACGATACAGCAGCTGCTTGAGCTTGCTGATTCGGCTCAGAATGCGGCTGAATGCTTGGTGAAGCGAAAGAGAGAGCAGAAGCACTCGAATCCTCTTTCTCCTCCTGTAACGACGACGCATCGGTTCGCGAATGCGAAGAAATGTCGCCGAATTGTCCCAGTGCACTCCGTTCTTCCGAGGACGAATATACCGATGGTTCCAACTGCTGAGGGGTCTGATCCAGCAAGTCACCTAGCTGCTCCTCCGGCCGTCCCTGTGCGTTTGCTATCTCGGGCGGCTGCTCAATTGGCTGCTGGTTGGCAAATGCAGACCAGTTGATTACAGGAGGATGAGACTCTCTCTCCTGCGGCTGCTCCTCACTCTCGCTCCGAATAGGCTGACCTGCACTGTTCCAGATGGGAGCCTGCTGTTGAAGCTCCGCCTGTCCCGATTCAAACGCAAACGGGTATGGCTGGACTGGCTCTTGTGGAGGCGGCTGGAATGAAAATGGCTGTCCCCAAGGCAGAGGTGCCTCCTCCTGCCGATGCAGTGGAGCTGGCTGTTGGACTGATTGTTGTTGTACCGACTGTGGTGCTGCTTCCTCCGCTCGATGCTGAGCCTGTCCGTACCCATCCTGCCGAGCCGTCTCCGTTAACTCACGGAATGCCTGTTCGGGCTGCGGTTCGGCGGGCTGTGCAGACTCCCGCCGATGTACAACGGTAATCGGCTCCTCCTGCCATGCTTGGTTCTGTGCCTCCTGCTGGTCTGCCTGAATGCCGTGCAGCGATAATATGCCTGTAATATTAAGCGTACGAGATGATAAAAGGTCGACATCGAAATGATCAATTTCTACCGAAATATCATCCAGACTGTGCACCCGATTCATGGGCAGCGTAATTTCAACCGGAATCCAGTGCTCTAAATTTTGCGGCTGCTGCAAATCATGCTGCGACCGGTATACGCCAGACAGCAGCAGCTGACCCTCGAGCAGCGCCTGCTCCCCCTGCTGGACGACTTGAATACGAGGCACAAGCTCAATCTCTTCAAGCTCCTCTATTGCAGCGACGTCATCGGGTAAGTGCACCCGTTCATACACATCAAAGCGCAATCCGTTCGATTGATCCGGCACGCTCCAATCCTCCCTTCCGCCATGCAAGCTTGGGCTATCATATCATTCAATACCTATCATATGGCAAGGCGGGATATAGCATGACTATGAAATTCACGAGGCTGGCCGAGGATCGGGACTATACTTTCAGCAAGCCGTCATACAAGAAAAGGGTGAACAAAGGCTGGCTTACAACAGCACTTTGTTCACCCTCTATGATATATATGGTTACAGTTATCATTTGGCACCGGACATAATCTCGTATAGCCGTTTGAACCAGGCCGGATAAGGCGATACCGTCTCCATCTTCTCGCCATGCAGCGGATGGGGAAAGAGCAGACGCTCACCGTGCAGCGCTTGATGAGCCAGCCACTGCGTCTTGCCTCCATAGAGCGAATCACCAATCAGCGGATGACCGATATAGCTCATATGTACTCGTATTTGATGCGTCCGTCCCGTCTCCAGCTTCAGCCTGACAAGTGCAGAATCCCGAAACTGCTCCAGCACCTCGTAATGGGTGCAAGCTGGATCGCCGCTTTGCACGACACGCCGCCGAGATGTATGATGACGATCTCGTCCAATCGGCGCGTCGATCATTCCGCTACTCTTCCTCAGCTTCCCATGCACGAATGCCGCATAGATACGGTCAATCGATTTGACCCTCATCGCTTCGTCCAGCCTATGCTGAGCGAGATCATTCTTGCTGTACAGCACCGGTCCTGATGTCTCATTATCGAGTCGGTGAATATGTCGTATTGGCAGCGGGTCACCAGACATCAGCATATGGCGTGCAGCCGCTTCATCAAGCGTACCGCGTTCGCCCTGACGGGAAGGATGTACGGCCATACCTGCAGGCTTATTCATGACGAGAACATGATCGTCCTCGAATAGCACTGCTGCTTCATCGGTTCGATCCGTCGACGTCGGCGGCAGCGAGGCTAACCGGTACAACGGGTCATCAGACAGCCCTACTTGCCGGAACGCTGCGAGTGTAATCCGGTCACCATCCATTCGAATGCCGCCGACGGAGAATAGCAGATTCACCCACTTAACAGGAAACCAGTTCTTAGCAATAAGCCACTGACGGACGGCATGCGGATGAGTATCCGGCTGCGGCCAATCGGCAGCGTCAGCACCGGCCACATATCCTTCCCGATGTAGAACGAGCAGATGCCCATCCCTTCCAGCTCCGGTCTGCCAATCGAATCGTCCGCCATCCATGCGCTCTATAGGCGGGACAGCGCAATATCATGCGCCTGAATGGTCAAATCAATATCCTCTTCCGTATGAACGCCGGATACGAACATTCCCTCATATTGGGAAGGAGCTACGCTGACGCCCAAATCGAGCATCGAAGCGAAATACGAACGGAAGTAGTCCAGGTTCGACGTCTTCGCCGTCTCAAAGTTAATAACGTGAGTGTCTGTAAAGAATGGACACACCATCGAACCAACGCGGTTGATCGTGGACGGAATGCCATGCTTCGCCGCGTTCGCCTCGAAGCCGCGCTGCAGACGTGCCGACAGCTGCTCCAGCCGCTCGTACACCTCCGGCGTCAACAGCTTCAGCGTCGTATAACCCGCTACCATCGCAAGCGGGTTACCCGACAACGTACCCGCCTGATAGATCGGGCCTGCAGGAGCAATTTGCTCCATCAGATCGCGTCTGCCCGCGTAGGCGCCGACCGGCAGGCCGCCTCCGATTACTTTGCCAAGGCAAGTCAGATCCGGCGTAATCCCGAACAGCCCTTGTGCACAATGATAATTAACCCGGAAGCCTGTCATTACCTCGTCGAATATCAACAAGCTGCCATATTGCGTCGTAATATCGCGCAGTCCTTGCAGGAAGCCTGGCAGCGGCGGCACAACCCCCATATTGCCGGCTACCGGCTCAACGATCACGCACGCAATTTGCTCGCCGAATTTCTCAAACGCAAGCTTAACCGACTCGATATCGTTATAAGGCACCGTAATCGTATGGGAAGCGATGCTTTCCGGCACACCCGGGCTGTCCGGCAGACCGAGCGTTGCAACGCCGGACCCGGCTTTGATCAGCAGGCTATCCGCATGACCATGATACGAGCCTTCGAACTTCAAAATTTTGCTGCGCTTCGTATACCCGCGAGCCAAGCGTAATGCGCTCATCGTCGCTTCCGTACCTGAGTTAACCATACGCACAATATCAGCAGAAGGCACCCGTTCGCAGACAAGCTGCGCCATCAGCGTCTCTAGCTCGGTCGGAGCACCGAAGCTCGTCCCTTTCTCAGCCGTCCGTTTGATCGCTTCGATCACCTCAGGGTGGGCATGTCCCATAATGAGAGGTCCCCATGAAGCGACATAATCGATGTAGCTGTTGCCGTCAATATCGTACACACGGGAACCGCTCCCGCGCTCCATATATGCTGGCGTCAGCCCTACCGATTTAAACGCACGAACCGGACTATTCACGCCGCCGGGAATGTATTGCTTCGCTTGCTCGAATGCAGCCTTCGACCGCTCGTCGCGGCGCTTACGGCTTGGATCAATCGTTGAGCTCATCGTAACCGTCTCCTTCAATCCTATATGTTCACTAGTCCTGCAGCCAACGAGCGGCATCTTTCGCATGATAGGTTATGATCAAGTCCGCTCCCGCCCGTTTTATACCCGTCAATGTCTCCAGCGTAATAAGACGCTCGTCGATCC
Organism: Paenibacillus xylaniclasticus; assembly: GCF_004001065.1. Classification (GTDB taxonomy): domain Bacteria; phylum Bacillota; class Bacilli; order Paenibacillales; family Paenibacillaceae; genus Paenibacillus_T; species Paenibacillus_T xylaniclasticus. The sequence goes on along the minus strand of NZ_BIML01000007.1, from coordinate 46,542 downwards.
AGCCATTAGCAGCAGCAGCCTTCACCATCGCATATTCGCCGCTGACGTTGTAGGCTACAAGCGGAAGGTCGAATTGATCCTTCAACGTCCGAATGATGTCGAGGTAGGACAGTGCAGGCTTGACCATTAGGAAGTCTGCTCCTTCCAGCACGTCCGACTCAGCCTCGCGAAGTGCTTCACGCGCATTAGCCGGGTCCATTTGATACGTCTTACGATCCCCGAACTGCGGCGCAGAATGAGCCGCCTCGCGGAAAGGTCCGTAATATGCGGAAGCATATTTAACGGAATAGGACATGATCGGCACATTCGTAAAGCCGGCCGCGTCCAATCCTTCGCGAATGGCCGTGACGAAGCCGTCCATCATATTGGAAGGAGCAATAATATCTGCTCCCGCTTCTGCTTGCGATACGGCCGTCTTCACGAGCAGCTTCAGCGATTCATCGTTGTCGACCTCTGCAACGCCTGTCACCTCATGCTGATGCACGATGCCACAATGACCGTGGTCGGTGAATTGGCATAGGCACGTATCCGCGACGACAACAAGCTCCGGCGCCCACTGCTTAATTAGGCGAGTAGCTTGCTGAACGATGCCATTCGCATCGTACGCAGAAGAGCCTACCGCATCCTTACTTGATGGAATGCCGAAAAGAATAACCGATTTGATACCCAATGCGACAATTTCACGAATCTCCTGCTCCAATAGATCAAGCGAGAAATGATACACACCAGGCATAGAGCGAATTTCTTGCTTAATGTTCGTTCCGTGCACCACATAAACCGGATAAATAAAATCGTTCACAGACAGCACCGTCTCACGCACCATGCTCCGCAGAGAAGCCGAGGCGCGCAGGCGGCGGTGTCTAACAGTTGGAAAGCTCATGATTGTCATCCTCCTGCAGCTCTATTATTTATTACAATAAATATATAATGGCGATAAATCCACCGTTTAACTCATTCTTTACTGCTCAGTCGAACGCTGTGCCAAGCGATGTGCCGCAATGGCAGCTACAAGCGACTCGATCGTCGCTTCCTCCGGCTCAATCGATACGTGAAGCCCAGCTTCTTGTGCTGTTGCTGATGTTATCGGTCCAATGCTGGCAATTTGCGTCTTGGCAAGCAGCTGCTGGGGCTGCTCGATTCCGCTGCGCCGCAGCAGCTCAAGCAGATTCGTAACCGTCGAAGAGCTGGTGAACGTGACCACATGAACTGCGCCTTCCTGCAGCAGCTCAAGCACCATTTCGTCCTGATGCTCCGCAATCACCGTTTCATATACATCCAGCTCCACCGCATCCATTCCGCGGCTTCTCAGCTCGCGCGGCAGCCATTCCCGCGCCAGATCGCCTCTAACAAGCAGTGCACGCTGACCTTGCACCAGTTCTCCCTCAAGACGCTCAAGCAGTCCTTCCTGACGGAACTGCGCCGGCAGCTCCTCTACGGTAAGCCCCCGCTCCTGCAGTGCTTTAGCTGTCTTCGGTCCAACTGCGGCAATGCGTGCCTTCGTGAAGCGGCGAATATCGGTTCCTGTACGGCGAAGCCAGCGGACGAACGATTCGACGCCGTTCACGCTCGTAAAAATAAGCCAATCGAACGTACTCGCTTCTCCAAAGGCCTGCTCGACCGCAGCGATCTTCTCCGGCTCCGATACGTCCTTCGTCTCGATGACCGGATACTCGCACGGCTCGCCGCCCAGCTCCTCAATAAGCCGAACAAGCTCGCTCGCCTGCGCACGTGCGCGCGTAACTAGGACACGGGTGCCGAATAACGGCTTCTTCTCGAACCAACGGAGCGTATCACGCTGGCCTACGACTTCGCCAACAACGATAACAGCTGGAGGCTGGAAATTCGCTGCCGCTACTTTCTCCGCAATGTTCTCAAGCGTGCCGACTAGCGTCTCCTGCTCGACACGCGTTCCCCATCGTATAAGCGCGACAGGCGTCGATGGCGATTTGCCGTGATGCATAAGCTGTTCGCTAATATACTTAATTTTGGCAACACCCATAAGAAAAATGAGCGTTCCCGTCGCATTCGTTACTTTATCCCAATGAATCGACACGTCGAGCTTCTCTGGACTTTCATGGCCTGTTACAATCGACAGTGAGGACGCGAGGTCACGGTGAGTAACCGGTATGCCCGCATAAGCTGGAACAGCAATAGCAGACGTAATGCCCGGGACAATCTCGAACTCGATGCCATGCTGCACAAGCAGCTCCGCCTCTTCACCCACACGGCCGAATATCGTCGGATCTCCGCCCTTAAGACGAGTTACAACTTTACCCTGCAGAGCTAGATCGACAAGCAGCTGATTAATTTCCTCCTGCTTCATCGTGTGCCGATCTGGCAGCTTGCCGACGTATACCCGCTCCGCATCCGGTCTTACATACGCCAACAGCCGCGGACTTGCCAGCCTGTCATACACGACGACGTCCGCCTTCTTCAAGCATTCCAATCCGCGCACCGTAATCAGCTTCGGATTGCCCGGTCCTGCCCCAACTAAATAAACTTTCCCCAGCATACAGCCTCAACCCCTAACCTGAGCCAAAATGTCCTCTGCGCCGTTAGCCCGAAGCGCTGCCGCAACATCTTGACCCAGCGATTCCGGATCGGTTCCCTTGCCGATCTCTTTCAGTAATATACGGCCGTCTGGCGAACCGACAATGCCGACGAGCTCGATGACCGCTCCTTCAAGCGAGCCTTCTGAAGCATCCTTGCTTAGCTTGACGACAGCATGCGCACCAATCGGAATCTGACAGCCGCCATTGAGCGCGCCGAGGAAGCTCCGTTCCGCCCGCACTGCCAGATCGCTAACCGGATCGTTCAGCAAAGACAGCAGCTCGCGTACTTCCTTGTCCGATTCCCGACATTCGATACCTAGAGCGCCTTGGCCGACAGCTGGCACACATAGCTCAATTGGGAGCGACTCCGTAATACGCGACTCCCAACCCATCCTTGACAAGCCGGCTGCCGCAAGCACGATCGCATCGAAGCCTTCCGTCTCCAGCTTGCGAAGACGGGAATCGATATTGCCGCGAATGGAGACGAGCTCAAGGTCCGGTCTGCAATGCTTGAGCTGGCACGCACGGCGAAGGCTGCTTGTTCCGACCTTCGCGCCTTCAGGAAGCGAATCGAGGCCTTCGCCAGTTGACGTAATGATCGCATCACGCGGATCTACCCGCTTCGGAACCGAACCGTTCATTAAACCGTCAGGCAGCTCGAACGGCATATCCTTCATACTATGTACGGCCATATCGATCTCGCCGTCTAGAAGCGCCTGCTCGATTTCTTTCACGAACAGCCCTTTGCCTCCAACCTTCGACAGCGTAACGTCCAGAATACGGTCGCCTTTGGTCACAATTTTGACGGTCTCGAATGAATAGCCCAGCCCGTGCTGATCGCTCAATTTCTTCAACTGATCGATGACTTGCCCCGTCTGTGTCAATGCAAGAGCGCTTTGTCTAGTACCTACTCGAATTACCCGATTGCCTCCTGGCGTATGGTTCGCTGCAGCCACCGGCTGTCCCTCCTATGTTTGCTGCGTCTTCAGGCGCTCGATCCAGCGATCAAGCTCCTCACACAGCTCTATCGTATAATTAATTTCAGATTGTTCCTCATTGTATAATGAATCCGGCAGCAGCGCTGCTACAGTCCGCCAGCCGAGCTCATCTTCGGCCGCGGCGCGCAAAAGCTTGCGCCTCATCGCTGAGTCATCGAACGGCGGATTGCCAACCTCGCCACTGTATCCGTACCTTCTCATTCCCAACAGTCGCTCCCGCAGCATACGAAGTGCTCGCAGTCTTGGCTCATAATCGTCTCCGAGCAGCTGCTCCAGCTCCGTCCTCAGCTTCGCAGCAAGCGCAGGACTAGCCCCTCCGGTCGACAAAGCGACAATAAGCTCGCCTTTTCGAACGACGGCAGGCGTAATCATTGTTCCCGATTCGCCATCAGATGCTATGTTCACCCAAATTCGGAGCCGCTCGGCCTCTGCCGCAATGGCTGTATTCACTGCCGGGTCGTTCGTTGCCGCAATCACAAGAGAACTACCCGCCAAATCTCCTTCCCTATAAAGGCGATGTATAAGGCGAATGCCGCCTTCCTCCCCCCATCGTTCCAGAGATTCCGTCATCTGGTCACTAATCACAACAATTTCGTCCGCTCCCGCTTCCAGAAGCGATAACACCTTGCGCTCAGCGACCGGTCCGCCTCCGACTACGATGCAACGTTTGCCTGCAAGGCGAAGCATAACCGGATACCATCCGTTTACGTGGCTAGACATCGGTCCTCTCCCTCCGGCTATTATCGCTTAATGAAAATTTGAAATCGGGTTCAGCAGCACGTTCAGAATAAGAACGCCGAACGAAAGAAGATTGAGACGGGCAGCGTCGAAGCCGACTTGTCCCTTCAGCTTTCTCCGAAGTAAGTAGACTCCGTACAATATCAACGCGATAAGCGAGCCTACAACCTTCCAATCATAAAAATAACTCCATCGTTCCTCCACTACGATCGAAGCGATCGCAACAGAAAGTGACATAGCCAGCAGAGGCGCGCCAGCCGAGGTGAGACGAAAGGAGTACAGATCGATCAATTCCAGACTCGGCAGCCTGCGAACCGGTTTGGTCCAGCTTTTCTTCTTCAGCTTACGATGCAGGAACATGTACATTCCCGCGAATACGGCCGAAATGGTCAACGCCGCGAATGAGCAAGTCATCAGGCTGACATGCATAACAAGCAAATCTTTGGCTGCATCGTATGGTTGTATCGGTAGTTCCGGTTCAGGGTTGACGAGCAGTAGAACGGTCAGTACCGCAAAACCGATTAGATTAACGATAAACACCATATATTCGATCCGGAAAAACCGGCTGATGACAAGTGAGGTGGTGACGAGCAGCCATGAAAAAGCAAACCAATATTCAAACCCCGAAATATAAACGGCGACATCCAGATGCGACATAAGCCGGTATACAAGATAACCGGATTGCAGTGCCCATACAAACACAAGCAGCCCTGCTCCAATCCGTTTGGCACTCCGATTCGCATCAACGAAATCGGAGAAATAAAACAGAAGGCTCAGGGCATACACATACAGCATCGCATCATAAAACCAATTTGATGTAATCATAAGCGCCCCCATCCTCCGACACCACACGAACAGCAAAAAACCGCCGCAAAGCTTGCGGCGGCTCCTTATGGCGTTGCCGCTGCAACGCCAGCCGGCATTTGAACCGGAGCAGAATCGACCGCAGCCTGCGGTTGAGATGACACAGGAGACTTCAAGACTGGCGCCTTCTTCGCTCCCTCCTCAAGCGCTTGCTCTAGAGCAAACAGCTTGACGAACATATCCATCGCTTCTCCAGCATGCTTCTCGCCAGCCATTTCTTTAATGCGCATGATCGGATCGCTCATCATTTGATTGACGATGCTCTTCGTTAGCTTGCGAATTACTTTCAATTCGCGTTCTCCGAGATCCGGAAGCTTCTTCATCATGCTGTCCATCGTTTCGGCATGAATGGTCTCCGCTTTCGACTGCAGGGCGCGGATAAGCGGTACGACGCCAAGCGTCTTGTACCAGCTACGGAACGCCTCCAGCTCCTGCGCAATCATTGCTTCGATCTTCGCCGATTCCTTACGGCGCTGCTCCAGGTTGCTCTCGACGATTCCTTCAAGATCGTCAATATCATATAGAAATACGTTGTCGACCGTCGCAATCGTTGGATCAAGATCACGCGGTACCGCAATATCAATCATAAATAAATTACGCGATTTGCGTCGCTGCATCGCGGCAGCAACTTGCTCGCGCGTCAGTACATAGCCGCTTGCACCCGTTGAGCTGATGACGATATCCGCTTCATGCAGCCGATTGATCGCTTCGTCCAGCGTGCATGGCGTACCGCCCAGCTTGTCCGCCAGCTCAGTTGCTCGTTCCAGCGTACGGTTCGCGACAATGACACGATCAGCGCCGTTAGCGGATAAGTGTTTACCCGTAAGCTCGCTCATTTTGCCTGCACCTATAATCATGACCGTCTTCTTCGCGAAGTTAGGGAAGATTCGCTTGCCGAGCTCCACTGCAGCATAGCTGACCGAAACGGCCGCTTCGCCAATCGAAGTCTCAGTATGAGCGCGCTTCGCCATCGTTAACGCTTGCTTGAACAGCATATTGAACAGCGTTCCCGTTGCCTTCTCCTTCTGAGCTAGCAGAAAAGCTTCGCGAACTTGTCCGAGAATTTGCGTCTCGCCGATAATCATCGAATCAAGACCACTCGTAACACGGAACAAATGCTCAATTGCTTGGTCATCTTCATACATATACAAATGGTTCGTGAACTGCTGTCTCGGCAGCTTGAACCATTGTTCCATAAAGCTGCGAATATAATGTCCGCACAGATGATGCCTGTCCACAACCGCGTACAATTCCGTCCGATTGCAGGTCGCAACAATAACGCCTTCTAGGATGCTCTTCGTCTGCTTCAATTGCCGCAGTGCAGCGGGCAAGTCGTGCTGAGCGAACGTGAAACGTTCCCTTACCTCGACAGGTGCCGTACGGTAATTCAAGCCAACTACAATGATGTGCATGCGTCCCTGCCTCCTTCAGATCGAGATGTACCTTACGGTCACGAACATTATAGCATAGTCTCCTGCTTACTTGCGCCTTCATTTATGAAAAATGTTTGAAGTAAGCTCTGTCCCTAGTGTTGTCAGACAAAACTTCCCTTATTCGCTTCAAAAAAGAAATGGCCATGGATAATTGTCCATGACCACTCCTTCTATCCAATGCATTACGCATGTTCATTCCATCTTGGGTGCTTCGTAATTATACGAGCTCCACTTGTTTCATGACAGGTTCAACAACTTGCAGTTCACCCATGCCGCGTACGAGCTTCTTCGCATACGAAGCTTTCGGCTTCAATACGGCCAGCATGTAATCAATTGCCAGCTGCGGATCCACGGTTTCACCGCAGGTATAACAGTCGAGCGCCGCGAAGCCTTTCTCTGGATACGTGTGGATCGAGAGATGGCTTTCCGACAGGAGTACGAGTACCGTCGCGCCTTGAGGATCGAATTGCTTAGCTTGAACCGAAAGTACGGTAGCACCGCAAGCTTCAGCGGCCTCCACCATTTGTGCTTGCAAAGCCTCTGCATTGTTCAGCAGGTCAAAATCTACACCCCAAGTATCGACAGCAACGTGTCTTCCGAAAGTTGAATATTCCATCTTTCGGTTCCCCCTTCCTAGGAATAAAATGTTTAAAAAAATTTCATCCGCTAGGACCTACGTCATTCACTTCCCGAGGGAATAATCTCTCGCAACATTACTATGTCCTGAGTGAATCCTGGTTCCTATTTTGTTCAACGAAAATAAAAATAACATCTATCGAACTGAAATGCAACAGTTTTTTTTGGGCTGTTTGATTGGAACCGGGATGCCATACGAATCAAACAATCCGTATACAACGTATGTTGAATAATCGGACATTGTGCACGCCGTATAGATTACATTACAAGATGTATGTTACGTCAGGACAAAGAGAAAAGGCCGCACCTTAGTGCGACCTTTCAGGTCATTCCCGCTATCTTCTCTACGCTTCAAGCACGAACAGTTGATGTGTAGCTTGGCGAAGACGCTCGTCGATGTCCTGGATTTGGCCTCGGTCTGCCGTCTGATTGCGAAGGTCGAGCAGTTCATTGATGGTGCCGAGCACCATCTCGATCTCACGCTCTACGGTCGTCGTCCGAAACTGGCGTTCCAGTTGTCCAAGCGTATCTTTACGCTCGAACACGATTCGATCGCAGCCTCCCGCACGTTCCACAATCCGGCGGACTTGCCCCTTATCGTAATGATAGATCATCGTATAATTGCTGTAAATTCGATTGACGATCGCATCGCCACGGAAAGCGGATACCGCTTTGCGCATTGCATTCGTTAATCCAGGATGAACGAGTCGGCAAGAAAGCTCACAAACGTACATTTCTTGATGACGTTCAAATACTAGGCGGATTTCTTCCCTCCCTGCCACGTCTTCGAGTACAACCTCTTGATTCCCATTCTCGAGAACCTTCACGCCGTAGCGAATTTGCTGATCCTCGAAAAACCGGACAAAACGAGACATTTCCTCAACCGACAACTGCAGATTGGCTTTAACATACTGAGTGGCTAACCGCTGAGCCATAAAAATCTCCTCAATTCTTTAAGCTTGCACGCCTTTGACTCTCTGCCTTAAGTTTATTATACGTCATCCCGAATGTTTATTCCTGCCCGACGCCTGCGATTTTTACGCATATTTCTGAATAATCGGCCCGTTTTCGTGAAGAGGTCAACAATAATTCCACAATCCTTTGTTTTTGCTTGAAAGTTCTTTACCTTTCTCCCTCACCCGCTGATCGTCTGCAAAATGTGCTCCCACAACTGATCGCGGCCTTCACCAGTTTCGGACGAAAAACGTATGACAGCGTCGCGCGGATCGGCCCCGAGCGTTTCCTTCACCATTTTAATATGCTTGTCCCATCGGCTCTTCGGAATTTTATCTGCTTTCGTCACAACGATGCAGGTTGGAATCTCAAAATGCTTGAGCCAATCATACATGAGGCAGTCGTCTTTGGACGGCTCATGCCGAATATCGATGACGAGTAATACAAGCTTCAGCTCATTCCGTTCCTTCAAATATCTCTCGATCATCCGGCCCCAAGCCTCGCGTTCTGTCTTCGATACTCTTGCGTAGCCATAGCCCGGAAAGTCGACGAAATATACTTGCTCATTGATACGGTAATAATTTAATTGCTGTGTCTTGCCCGGCTGTGAGCTCGTGCGGGCTAAGTTCTTACGCATAATCATTCGATTAATCAGCGATGACTTGCCGACATTGGAGCGCCCTGCCAGAGCGATTTCTGGCAAGGCATCGGTCGGATATTGGTCCGGTCGTACAGCGCTGATTATAAATTCTGCTGATGTTATTTTCATGTAACGGTTGTCCCTGCTTTCTGTTGATGCGCTTCATGACTAGTCTTCTCAAGCTTCGGGCCTGACGGCAGAAGCGCGTGCTTTAGCACCTCATCCATATGGCCGACCGGCACGAACGTCATCTCGGCACGTATACTGTCCGGTACGTCGACCAGATCGCGCTCGTTATCTTTGGGCAACAGCACTTTACGAATGCCGGCCCGATGCGCTGCCAGCGATTTCTCTTTCAGACCGCCGATCGGCAAGACGCGGCCGCGAAGCGTAATCTCTCCGGTCATCGCGACTTCACGCGATACCGGACGGTTCGTCAACGCGCTAATTAGCGCGGTCGCCATCGTAATGCCTGCCGACGGTCCATCCTTCGGAATGGCGCCTTCGGGAATATGAATATGAATGTCATTCTTCTCATGAAATTGCGGATCGATCTGAAGCTCTTCCGCTCGTGACCGCGTATAACTGAATGCAGCTTGAGCCGACTCCTTCATAACATCGCCAAGCTTACCGGTAAGGGTGAGCTTACCGCTTCCCGGCATTACCGTCACTTCAATGACAAGCGTATCGCCGCCAACCTCTGTCCAGGCAAGACCGGTAACCGCACCGATCTGATCCTCCTGCTCGGCAAGTCCGTAACGGAATTTCGAAGGCCCGAGCCAATCCTTTAGCTTGCCCGCGTCGACGACGATCGGCCCTTCCTGGTCGGCAGCCGATACGATCTGCTTCGCCGCCTTGCGGCATAGCGCCGCTAGCTGCTGCTCCAGGTTGCGGACGCCGGATTCCCTCGTATACTCACGGATAACCGTCCGCAGCGTCTCAGCCTCTACGGTAAGCTGCTCTTCCTTCAAACCGTGCTCCCGCTTCTGCTTCGGCAGCAAATACCTCTCCGCAATTTGCAGCTTCTCCAATTCAGTATAGCCCGGAATATATAGCACTTCCATCCGATCAAGCAGCGGCCGGGGCACGTTATGAAGTCCGTTGGCAGTCGTTACAAACATAACATTCGACAGGTCATATGGCACTTCAATGAAATGGTCGCTGAACGTTGAATTTTGCTCCGGATCAAGTACTTCAAGCAAAGCTGATGCCGGATCTCCCCGGAAATCCATCGCCATCTTGTCAATTTCATCGAGCAAAAATACCGGATTCATCGTACCCGCCGTCTTCATCCCTTGAATGATACGCCCCGGCATAGCGCCGACATAGGTACGGCGATGGCCGCGAATTTCCGCTTCGTCGCGCACGCCGCCGAGCGAGATACGAACGAACTTACGGTCAAGCGATTTCGCGATTGAGCGCGCAATCGATGTTTTACCAACACCCGGAGGGCCGACAAGACATAGAATTGGTCCCTTCAGCTTCTGAACCAGCTTCTGAACGGCCAAATATTCGAGCACCCGCTCCTTCGGCTTCTCGAGGCCGTAATGATCCTCATTCAGAATCGCCTCGGCCTTCTCCAGATCAAGCTCGATTCCTTCTTCTCCTTTGTTCCAAGGCAAGCCTAACAACCAATCGATATAATTGCGGATGACACCGCCCTCCGCAGAGGTCGATGGCATCTTCTCGAGACGGTCGATTTCTTTCTCAACCTTCTCCCGAACTTTATCCGGCAATCCCGCTTCATTCAGCTGGTTGCGCAGCTCTTCTACTTCGCCGGCACGCCCCTCTTTGTCGCCAAGCTCCTTCTGGATCGCCTTCATCTGCTCCCGGAGATAGTACTCCTTCTGCGTCTTCTCCATCTGCTTCTTCACGCGCTGATTAATTTTTCGTTCCAGCTCGAGCACCTCACGCTCGTTTTGAAGAATATCAAGCAGCTTCTCGAGACGGGCGCGCACGTCTATCGTCTCCAGAATATCCTGTTTGTCACGAATCTTAAGAGACAGATGGCTTGTAATGACATCCGCCAGACGACCCGGCTCGTCTATATCAGAGACAGCTGCAAGCGTCTCTGGCGTCACTTTATTGGACAGTTTGATATAATTCTCGAACTGGCTGAGTACGGTCCGCATTAACGCATCTGTCTCCGGATCATCCGTCTCCTGCTCTGGCAGTTCCCGAATCATGACCTCATAGAAGTCATCGTTGGGCAAATAGTCTACCACTTCCGCCCGAACGACGCCCTCTACTAGGACGCGAATCGTACCGTTCGGCAGCTTCAGCATCTGACGTACACGAGCGATCGTACCAATTCGATATATATCTTCTTGTGTCGGTTCCTCAATGTTCACTTCCGATTGTGAGCAAAGCAGAATGTTGTGATCCTCGACCATTGCTCTCTCTAACGCTCTGACCGACTTTTCCCTTCCCACGTCGAGGTGGAGAACCATGCTGGGATATACGAGCAGCCCCCTGAGTGGAAGCAGAGGCAGCCTGCGTCCTTTTGATTTACCCGGCCCCATACCAGCACCTCCAATTGAGTTGTCTATTCCATTTTATCACTCTGCAGAATCTGCCTGCAAATAGGGTACGGCCTGCGATATGTAACGCTCCTGTACAGCCGTCGTATCAAGCGCTTGAATTTTCTCCTCCGATTGCGGGAACACGAGTGCAAACACCTCTTCTACCCGGTCAACCGGTGTAATGGTAACCCCTTCTAACCCTTCAAATATAGCTTGCCAATTTTCACGCGGAATGATCACATGCTCAGCACCAGCCTGAAAGGCCGCCTCTACCTTCGCCAGTACACCACCTACTGGCTTTACGTTACCGTGTATGCCGACTTCACCGGTCATTGCAAGCTTGTTGTTCACCGGTTCTCCCTTAATAGCCGAAGCAATTGCCGTTGCCATTGCAATACCAGCTGACGGACCATCAATCGGCGTACCGCCAGGGAAGTTAATGTGAAGATCGTAATCATGCGGACGGAGACCATAACGGCGCAGCACAGTAAGCACGTTCTCTACCGATCCCTTAGCCATACTCTTGCGGCGAAGCGTCCGGGAACCGCCGCCAAGCTCCTCCTCGTCCACAACGCCGGTTATCGTGAACGTTCCTTTACCAGTTCGAACCGGAATCGCACTTACCTCAATTTCAAGAAGGGTCCCCATATTAGGACCATATACGGCAAGACCGTTCACAAAGCCGACTTGTGGCTCGGCTGGAACCTTCCGATCCGGTCTCGGTGGAATTTGACTGCTGTTCACTACCCACTCGATGTCGGCAGCCGTAAGCTCAGTGCGCTTCTCAGACAAAGCTAGACCGGCAGCAAGCTGAATGACGTTGACCGCTTCCCGACCGTTTGTTGCATACCTCTTCACAACCTCAATCGCAGCAGGCGAAGGCTCAAAGCCGATCTTCTTCATTGCATTCGAAGCAATCTGTGCAATCTCGTCGGCAAGAAGCGGACGGAAGTATACTTCCATGCAGCGGGAACGAAGTGCCGCTGGCAGCTCCTGTGGTGAACGAGTCGTCGCACCAACGAGGCGGAAATCTGCAGGAAGACCGTTCTGGAACACGTCGTGGACGTACATTGGAATGTTCGAATCCTCAGAGTTATAATAGGCGCTTTCCAAAAATACTTTTCGATCCTCAAGAACTTTTAATAGCTTATTCAGCTGAATAGGGTGCAATTCCCCTATTTCGTCGATAAACAGAATACCGCCATGCGCTTTCGTAACAGCGCCCGGCTTCGGCTGCGGAATGCCAGCGACCCCCATAGCACCTGCGCCCTGATAAATCGGATCATGAACCGACCCGATTAGCGGGTCCGCGATGCCTCGCTCATCGAAACGAGCGGTCGTTGCATCAATTTCTGTAAACTTCGCATCCGACAAGAACGGAGAGGCCGGATTCTTCTTCGCTTCCTCCAGCACGACTCTCGCCGCCGCAGTCTTGCCGACACCCGGCGGTCCATATATGATGACGTGCTGCGGATTCGCGCTGCATAACGCTGCCTTTAGTGCACGCAGTCCATCTACTTGGCCAACGATATCCTGCATCGCCTGCGGCCTGGTCTTCTCCGCCAACGGCTTCGTCAGTGAGATCGAGCGCAGTTTACGGAGCTTATCAAGCTCCTTGCGTGATTCTCGGTCGACAGCGGAACGGTTCGTCTTCTGGTTGCGCAGTAAATTCCAAAAATATAAGCCGATAACGACAGCAAAAAACACTTGGATCAGCATTAGCACAAAACTTAATGTCATATCGAAATCCCCTCCTTAATGTTTGGCGCAAGAGCCAATACAAAAAAACACCCGCAGGTCTAATACTTGTCAGTATTCCCTGCAGGTGTTCGATTATACGGAGAGGATTCGAATCAGAGCAATCGCTACTTCGTGTGCAAATGCTGCTTACGTCCCGGTATTTCGCCGGTCGCTTCGAATACGCGTACGATCTCGTCGATTTCTTTCTTTAATTCGGATAACAGCTCGGCTTCCGGCACTTTGCGAATCATCTCGCCATACCGGAACAGCATGCCTTCGCCGCGTGCGCCTGCGATGCCGATATCCGCTTCACGCGCTTCTCCCGGCCCATTAACGGCACAACCAAGCACCGACACTTTAATCGGCACTTTAATCTTGGAGATGTATTCCTCCACCTCGTTCGCAATCGAGAACAGATCGATGTCAAGACGACCGCATGTCGGACAAGAGATAAGCGTCGCAGCATTCGTAATGAGACCAAATGTCTTCAGCAGCTCACGCGCAACTTTGACCTCCTCGACAGGATCGGCACTTAAGCTGATACGAACGGTGTTACCGATTCCCATTGCCAGCAGCGCTCCAATACCCGCCGAGCTCTTAATTGTGCCGGTATGAAGCGTGCCCGCTTCTGTAATTCCAAGATGCAGCGGATATTTGATCTTCTCTGCCGCCATAGAGTAGGCCGCGATCGCCATCGGCACATCGGACGCTTTCAAGGAGACGATAATATCGTGGAAATCAAGCTCTTCAAGAATACCGATATGGAATAAGGCACTTTCGACCATCGCTTCCGGCGTAGGGTATCCGTACTTCTCAAGCAGATGGTTCTCCAGCGAACCGGCGTTAACACCGATTCGAATCGGAATACCCTTCTCCTTACACGCCTTAACAACCGCTTCGACCTTCTCGCGGCGTCCGATATTCCCCGGATTAATCCGGACTTTATCGATCCCGTTCTCGATCGCAAGCAGCGCTAAACGATAGTCGAAGTGAATGTCTGCAACGAGTGGAATATGAATCCTTCTCTTAATTTCTTTGATCGCTTCTGCCGCTTCCTTGTTGTTGACGGTTACGCGAACGATCTGACAGCCGGCTTCTTCCAATCGTAAAATCTCGGCAACGGTGGCTTCCACATCAGCCGTCTTCGTCGTACACATACTTTGGATGATCACTTCATCACTGCCGCCAATTGTCAGCGGGCCGACTTTGACCGGTACCGTATCCTTGCGCAAATACATGACGTACTCTCTCCCATAGAACGCCAAAGTCCACCCGGCGGACAGACGGAATAACTTCCGTCCGCCGGGGTGGAAGCTCCGACGGTAATATATGATGTCCTGGCACCTGTATCAAGAGGTGGCTAGGCGCTTTCTTCCTTCTTCTTGCCCTTCTTCGTCGTCAACTCCGGCATAATCTTCTCGTTGACAACCTGCTCCGTAATAACGCAGCTGCTTACATCGTCGCGTGAAGGCACCTCGTACATCACCTCGAGCATAATGCCTTCGATAATCGCACGCAGCCCCCGTGCACCGGTGTTCCTCTTGATCGCCTCGCGGGCGATTGCTTCGAGCGCAGCCTTCTCGAACTCAAGCTTAACATTATCCATCTCGAGAAGCTTCTGATACTGCTTCACAAGCGCGTTCTTCGGTTCAGAGAGAATACGCACAAGCGTCTCTTCGTCGAGTGGCTCAAGCGACGAAATTACCGGCAGACGGCCGACGAATTCCGGAATGAGCCCGAATTTGAGCAAGTCTTCCGGCAGCACCATTGACAAGTATTCGCCCGGCTTCAATTCCTTCTGGCTGTCGCCAGCAGCGTTGAAACCGATAACCTTCTTGCCGATTCTCCGTTTGATCAGCTGCTCCAGGCCATCGAATGCACCACCGCAGATGAACAAAATGTTCGTCGTATCAATCTGAATAAATTCTTGATGCGGATGCTTCCGGCCTCCTTGCGGAGGGACGGATGCAACAGTACCTTCCAATATCTTCAGCAGCGCCTGCTGTACGCCTTCTCCCGAAACATCGCGCGTAATCGAAGGGTTCTCCGATTTGCGTGCAACCTTATCGATCTCGTCAATGTAGATAATACCGCGCTCAGCTTTCTCTACATCATAATCAGCCGCTTGAATCAGCTTCAGCAAAATATTCTCAACGTCTTCTCCGACATAACCAGCTTCCGTCAGCGACGTCGCATCAGCGATTGCAAATGGCACGTTCAAAATCTTCGCCATCGTCTGTGCAAGCAGCGTCTTACCGGATCCTGTAGGACCTACGAGCAGAATGTTGCTCTTCTGCAGCTCGACATCCTCCAGCTTGCTCTGCGAGTTGATTCGCTTGTAATGGTTATATACCGCTACCGCAAGCGATTTCTTAGCACTCTCTTGTCCGATGACATAAGAGTCGAGAATCGCGCGAATTTCTTTCGGCTTCGGAATATCCTTCAGATCGAGCTCTTCCTCATGGCCGAGTTCTTCTTCTACGATTTCCGTGCACAGCTCGATGCATTCATCGCATATATAAACGCCGGGGCCGGCGACAAGCTTGCGAACCTGCTCCTGAGACTTGCCGCAGAACGAGCACTTCAACTGGCCTTTCTCGTCGTTGAATTTAAACATGGGATCACCCTTTCCTTCTATAGTGACGTAATCACCTTGTCGATCAGACCGTATGCAACGGCTTCCTCGGCCGACAAGAAGTTGTCACGGTCCGTGTCACGTTCAATCTTCTCGTACGGTTGACCCGTCCGTTCTACGTAAATTTGGTTTAGCTTCTGCTTCGTCTTAAGGATCCAGTCTGCATGGATCTTAATGTCCGACGCTTGACCGCGGACGCCGCCTAGCGGCTGATGAATCATCACTTCACTGTTCGGCAGTGCAAAGCGTTTGCCCTTTGCGCCTGCTGTTAACAGCAGCGATCCCATGCTCGCCGCCATACCGACACAAATCGTCGATACATCCGGCTTAATAAACTGCATCGTATCAAATATACCCATACCTGCGGTTACTGAACCGCCCGGGGAGTTAATATAGAGGTGAATATCTTTCTCTGGGTCGTCGGCCGCCAGAAACAACAGCTGTGCAATTACCGAGTTTGCAACGTCATCGTCAATTGCGCTCCCGAGAAATATGATACGGTCTTTCAAAAGCCGCGAATAGATATCGTAAGAACGCTCTCCACGATTTGTTTGTTCAACTACGATCGGTACTAAGTTCATTGCGACCAACCTTCTTTCTTTATCGAAATGGTTACTTCCTTATTTTATCACGTCGCTGCGCCGATGTCATTTTCCTAGCAATACGAAGCGGCAGCATGAACGACGAGGTGTTGCCATTATGTATGTAAGATAGGGAATCGTCCCTGTAGCGGTGACAATTGTTCACCATTAAGTATATGTTATGTATATGCATGGAGTGGAAAATAAGGCACGTTCGAGAACGTGCCTTATTTCCGATCCACTTGCCGAAGCAAGCGCCATATGTGCTAATGCCTTAGGCACTAACCGCTTCTTTGCTGTTCTCGAGAAGGAACTTGATCGTTTTGCGAAGTGCCAAGTCATCCTTCAGGTTATCAAGATTACCGTTGCGAGTGAAAATATCGCGAAGCTCAGCTGCAGGACGGTTATATGCTTTGGACAGCGTCTCCAGCTCTTCGTTCACATCTTCTTCGCTCACTTCGATACCTTCAGCCTTAGCGATCGCTTCAAGCACGAGATTGTTGCGAACACGCTTCTCAGCATCGCTCTTCATTTGGCCGCGGAGTGCTTCTTCGTTCTGGCCGGAGAATTGGTAGTACAGCTCAAGGTTCATGCCCTGCATACGCAGACGATTCTCGAAATCCTTCAGCATGTAATCCGTTTCCGTATTGATCATCGCTTCTGGAATGACTACTTCAGCTGCTTCTGCCGCTTTCTCAACAACAGCCGCCTCGCGAGCGCCTTCCGCTTCTTTCGCTTTGCGTTCTTTCAGCTTGCCTTCGAGATCCTGCTTGAATTCAGCAAGCGTATCGAACTCGCTTACGTCTTTGGCGAACTCGTCGTCAAGCGCAGGCAGGCTCTTACGTTTAATCTCATGAAGCTTCACTTTGAATACAGCTGCTTTACCAGCCAGGTGATCCGCATGGTAGCTTTCCGGGAACGTCACTTCTACGTCCTTGAAGTCGCCCGTACCCATGCCGATGATTTGATCTTCAAAACCCGGGATAAAAGTACCCGAGCCGATTTCGAGCGAGTAACGCTCGGATTTGCCGCCTTCGAACGCTACGCCGTCAACGTAACCGTCGAAATCGATAACCGCGATGTCACCTTTCTCGACCGTACCTTCGTCAACAACGTTCAATTCAGCGTGACGCTGTTGCAGACGCTCAAGCTCTTCATTAATCTCTTCTTCCGTAACGGATACTTCTGCAGTTGGAACCTCGAGGCCTTTGTAATCGCCGAGCTTCACTTCAGGTTTAACCGTTACTTTCGCCGTAAATTTGAATGGCTCGCCTTTAGCGAATTGTTGTACATCAATCTCCGGACGGTCAACCGGCAAAATTCCCGTCTCATTCACGGCAGCCGTGTACACTTCCGGAAGGATGATGTCAATTGCATCTTGATACAGCGATTCTACGCCGAAACGCTTCTCGAACAACGCGCGCGGCACTTTGCCTTTACGGAAGCCCGGAACATTAACTTTCTGTACGACTTTCTTGAATGCTTTATCCAGAGCTTCAGTAACTCGTTCTGCTTCAACTTCTACGCTGAGCGAAACGAGGTTAGTGTCTATTTGCTCCCAAGTTGCTTTCATGGTCTGTTGTCCCCTCCAACAATTACGCATACAAATGCGAAAATCTCACGCTTATAAACCATTATATTATAAACAACATCCCGCTATTTATCAAGACTCGGGACTTCTGCCAGGCTGTCCATAGGCTGCGGCTTGCCGCAGTGACCTGCATGCCTGCTCATATCGAAATCGAAGTGGTTCCGAAATGCCATATGTATCACGAACTGCATCATCGTCAGCAGTACCATATACAGTCAGCATCAGAATGACATGAAGCGCGCCAGCCCAACAGTCGATATTGTGCTCGCTGCCTTCCTGCAGCCAATCGAACGCCGTTGTACCATATAGATATTGAAGTAAATCTCTCCATAGCTCCCGGGCAAAATGAGGCAGCGTAGGGTCCACAGAATCTACAACCGAGACTACTCGTTCCAGCGCCTGGAGCGCTGATTCAGGAAAATCATCCCATGACAACGGCGTCATCTCAATATCAAGCGTAACGGTCTCATCCATCTTCACCATCGTCACCGTTCCGCTCGCACCCCGCCTCCGCAAGCATTGCAGCGCTTTGAATTGAACAGCCGGATGGAGCGGCCCCCTCTCAAGCCAGCTCACAATGACTTTATCAACCGACGGATCGTTCAAATGAACAGCCCGCTCCAGCGCCAGCATCTGCTGATCAGCCATCGGATGATGTTCAATAATATAGAGTACCTGCTTCACATACGCTTCATCCTGTACGCTCGGCTGCAGTGCCATCCGGCGGAAAGCTTCTTCGTCCTCTTCGTCATTGGCAGTATCATGCGGAGGCTCCGCATCCCATGCGTCTTCGGGAAACGCCATCTCCAACCATGCGAGCAAGCTGCTCCATTCCTCATAATGGCGTTCATCCTCGCCCCTGCACTGAAGCAGGAAACGGATTAAATCCTTTGCTTCACTGAACTGCTCAGCCTCAAGCATTCGCGTCAACTGAATTTGATAATGGTCCAGCATATTCGGAAACAAGTATAGATTATCCCGACCGCCTTCCCGTGGCTCATTCGTATTCGTAATGGTAGCACCGCCTTGCATTGGCAGAATCGAACATACGCTCCGCCAAACTTTGGTTCATTATACCATGCCAAGCGATGAAATACACGAAAGCTGTTCGTCCGATGCACCGGTCTGTTCGTACTATTGCAGTTTTGTCCGATTTCCGTCTATTTTAAACGAATAGAGCATATAATTTTATTTTGCAAAATCTCAATTTTATTATTGCACGATCACCAATCATATGTTATTATAAAATCCTCATGTCCCGGTAGCTCAGCTGGATAGAGCAACGGCCTTCTAAGCCGTCGGTCGGGGGTTCGAATCCCTTCCGGGACGCCATTCCCTATTAAATTATATAACTTGTTATAAGAACTCTTGTGATTATATACGCAGGAGTTCTTTTTATTTTACCCTTCCTATATAAATATAGGCATCCATTCAAGCATATCTCACCTGAATGAATGCCATAATTTTTTACTTATACTTAAGCTAGCTGCTTTTTGCGCATTACAAAAATTTGCGGCACCAAAGTTACGAAGAGAAGAACGATAAATATCCCAATCATTCTTGTATAGCTAATATGACTTGCAACTTCTTGTCCAAAACCTTCACCTATAGAAGGTACGATATAAGGATCTGATAACTCTGAATAAATAACTACTTCCTGACCCTTAACCTCGAAGGATTGAATCTGGTTAAGCATAAGCTGATCTTGTGAACGCAAATCAATATCTATGAAAGAGCCATTCTTGCTTGCCTTAACTTCAGCTATTGTGACTGCCCCCGGATTGATACCAAAATCAAACCTAAGCTGAGTAACATTAGACACAGGCAGCTTAACGACCACCTTATGGAAATTTTGGCTTCCTGCCACCGCAACGATCCTTGAATTATTCTCTGCAAACCCAGCATCGTTCGTCGAGTAATAAACTTGCAAATTCATATCATGATCGTTCTGAATCGTAAACTCGATCTCCACGTCCTTATCTAGAATCAGTTTCGGTGAAATGGAGTACAACAAGAACAATAGTGCAACAGCTGCACAAATGCTTATTATCAACGACTTAGGCCTCTTAACCATCAAAATACAATACCTCTTAAATTGACCGAGCACGTCTGAAATTTGCAAAAATCTTGAGTGTTCATCTGAATAAAAGAGCTTCTTATAGACATAATCCGAAAATTTAACACTGCCTTGGTCTACATATTTAGCAAACAAATAAGCAAGTCCTAATATGAACAGAAGCGAAATGAAGAATGTAATCAAGAAGCTGACGGCGTATGGCACCGAATGCTGGTCAACGAGATTATAGAAAATGTTTTTCGAAAAATAGAACACAACCAGATTATGAGTCAAATACATCGAAAACGAGACATATCCTAAAAAGATCATTAACTTACTGGAAAATAAAGCTTTAAGCGTATTGGAATTCAATAACACAAGCAAAACTAGAAACGCAGCAATCGAGTGATAAAATGAGTCGGCTCCCGACAGCTTCGCAAAAAAGGAGTAAACCGTATCATCTATCGGAACAGAATTCCCCATCTTACCCAATTGATTTGGATACGATCCGATAAAACCTGCTATAGCGAGTAAACATAGTTTCACGAGTCTGCTGCGGATTTGATCCGCCCTAAACAATTTATTATAGTAAAGATCACATAAAAGGACACCGAGCATGAAGCCTAAATAATAAGTGTCCCATGTCCAGTAAATGAAGACAGCATAGAATACAAATCGGTTTTTAATTGTCCCAAAGAGTGCGCAGAATAGAAAAACGAGCATTGAACCAAGAAATTCGAAGGTCATCGTCCAAAGTACAACGTTATAATGGGCCTGATGACTAATAAAGCTTCCAATGAGTCCCTCATATAAAGCTTGGTGAAGAATTGGAGCGTTCTCCTCAAAAATATAAAAAGCGATAAAAAACAAAACCACAGAGGTGAACACCGGCAGCACTAATCTAAAGTATCGTTTAATTGCTCTTTCACGTAAAACCTGTATGTTCTTCGTCTGGAAAAACTTAATACTCAATACGAAGCCGCTCAAAACAAAAAAGATACACACCGCAAAATTACCGCTGTATAATACATTGAGCGGTGTCGTGGCAAACATACGCTCTATACCGCCATTTGCGTGCTCGTTCCCGAATGTACCATAAATCGACGCAGGATAAAAAGTACCTAGAAAATGGTATATTACAACGATAAATGCAGCAAAACCCCTTAACCCCTCCAGAAATTTTACTTTCATTATGTTCCCCCGTATTGTTCTGATTTGCCTTATAAAATATAGTTCGTTTAAATAAATAAATCAATATGAAACCTCCTCTTTCGATAAATATTCATGTCATTCAAGTAATTTATTAATTACATGTTGACCTTCTCGTTACGTCAAGTTTTATGCTCAGGATGCAGCTACTACAAACGTGAATCCAATCAAAGAGGGGATTTCAATGCCTAATCATGATCAAATCTACAGCAGCGAAGCCGAAACGTATCACGGGATGATCTCGCGTCAAGGTTCATTAGAGGCGTATATCGAGGAAATACGTCCATTCGACGGATTAGACATCGTCGATGTCGGCGCCGGAACGGGCAGATTCACCGTTCAGCTAGCACAGCGGGCAAAACACATAACGGCGCTGGACGTTTCTAAGTCAATGCTTAACGTTACAGCGAGGCGGCTGACAGAGGCCGGATTGACGAATTGGACTACGAAGACAGCCGACCACCGCCAGCTTCTTCTTGAGGACAACAGCGCCGACCTTATCATCGCCGGCTGGACCATCTGCTACACCGTCAACAGCTCCAACCCCGAATGGGAGCATGACTTATCTGTTATCTTCGCGGAGATGAAACGTGTTCTACGCCCAGGCGGGACGATCATCATTTTCGAAACGATGGGAACGGGGAATGAGACGCCAGAGCCTCCGCACTACCTAACGGACTATTATAAGTCACTTGTCGAGAAGTATAGCTTCTCTCATCGCTGGATTCGGACGGACTATCAATTCAACAGCCTGACAGAAGCAAAGGAGGCAGCGCGCTTCTTCTTCTCCGAAGAGCTAGTAGACCGTATTGAGCGTAACAATTGGGTCCGTCTGCCGGAATGCGCAGGAATTTGGTGGTTGCACGTGCAGGGATAATAAAAGTTGTTGTAAAAAAAAGCTTCCTGGACATCTGGCTTCAGACAATCCGGAAGCTTCTTCTATTAATCTGCATACGCCAATCTGTACAACAGTTCCATGAGCACCTCCGTGCCAGCTGCGATGTCAGATGTATCGGTGTATTCCATCGGCGAGTGACTGATGCCAGATCGGCTTGGCACGAACAGCATCGCTGCCGGGCATATGGAACTCAAAATTTGAGCGTCGTGCCCCGCTCCGCTGTACAGTCTGTGGCAGCCAATCTGCTTGCGTCGACAGATCGACTCCAGCTCCGACTGCAGCCGTGGGTCCATCGGCACCGGATCAGCATGCATCCATTGACGATGCGAAAGCTTCAACGATCTAGCAGCAGCAATGCCGTAAAATATCTCCACTATGCGACGGGACATCAACTCCAGCGCATCGGCATCCGGATGACGAAGATCTACAGTGAATAAGACACTTCCAGCAATAACATTGGAAACGTTCGGAGCCACTTCCAGCTTCCCAACCGTTGCCACGAATGGATCGCCTGCAGCTAACGCTTCCCGTTCTAACGCCAGCGTCATCTCCGCTGTACCAGCAAGCGCATCCTTACGCCAGCCCATCCTTGTCGTTCCCGCATGATTCGTCTCGCCGCACACCTCGAACGTTAATCGGACTTGCCCGACAATGCCTTGTACGATGCCGACAGGCAGGCCGAGCCGTTCCAGCACCATACCCTGCTCAATATGAAGCTCGATATAAGCGTATAGATCGGTGCGCCTGCAGGATCGGTAAGTGCCAGGACCGAAGCCGGCAGCCTCCATTGCCGCCGACAGGCTGACTCCTTCATCATCGGTTACATCAGGAATGCGGCTCATATTCCAACGCCCCGTCATATTGCCCGAGCCCCAGAACGTGACCGGAAATCGGCTCCCCTCCTCTTCGCACAGAGACACGACCTCCAGCGTGCGCTTTGGCTTGCCGAACCGCTCCTTCAGCCGCTGAAGTGCCTTTAATCCTGCGGCAACTCCAAGCGCCCCATCATATAATCCTCCGGTGCGGACGGTATCAATGTGAGATCCGGTGAGCACGACCTCATCCGGACGTTCCGTGCCCTCCAATCGCCCAAACAGATTGCCTGCGTCATCAAAGTAAGGGGCAAGCCCAGCATCCTTCATCCGTTCGAATAACGCACGCTGCGCTTTCTGCCATGCTGGAGAATATAGCAAGCGGGTAACGCCGCCTTCTCTATCGGCGCCGTGATGAGCGAGCCACTCCAGTAGATTGTGAAGCTGCTGCTCTAGGCTCAACTGCGGATTCATCCGATCCCCCTCCCGTCAGCTGCCGCGATAAGTACTGTAACCTCCAGGCGCTATCAATAACGGGATGTGATAGTGCTGACTTTCATCCAATACACGAAACCGGATGACAACCGTCTGAAACGGCGTCATATCTACTGCCTCGTCGGCTTTATCCATGTAATATGAACCAATCTGGAATTGCAGCTCGTAGTTTCCCTGCAGCATCACACCGCCGGCAAGAAGCGGTTCATCGGCTCGGCCGTCCGCATTCAATATGGCTGTTGATAGCCGCCGTCTCGATTCGTCTTCCACCCGCCATAGCTCGACCTGCAGCCCTTCAGCCGGCTTAGCGAGCCGAAGATCTAATGCGTGTGTCGTAATTTTGCCTGTATTCATCCGCTTCGCTCCTTGTCATCGAATAACGCTGGAAACCGTACGGCGGACGTGGCTCTGTATAGACAGCTCCCTCACCCGTTACAGCCTGCTCGACGACCGTCTCCCAAGTCCGGTTATTCGACTCGAATGAAATGGCAGCTAGCTGCGGGAATCGTTCTAATATTCGTAGTCCGATTAGATGAAGCAAGTGCTGAATCGAAGGAGAAACCACCTCGTGGAATACAGTCTGCACGATGTCTCCAATCTGCTCTGCCGGCACATAGCGGGACATATCTCCTCCAATAGCATCGTCAAAGTCGTCATAGGTCCAAGTGAGATTCAAATAGATGAATAGCGGACGGTCGCTCGTCTCCGGCAGCGTCGTATATTCATCGCGTATAAAGCCTGCGAACGAGCTTCCCTTCACTTTAATGAGCTGAACGCCGACAAGCCCGCCTTGAAGCGCTGTAATGAGCGGTCCGGACGGCGTTCGCTTCATCCGGATTGCTGCTGTTGTCCGCTCATTGCGGGACCGGCGGAATACGAGCGGACTTGCCGTAACGCTGCTGCCTGTCCCTATTGCCACAGGATCGAATGGCAGCCGTTCAGCGCTGAGCTCTACCTCGTCGACATGGCTGTACCGGTTCATGAACCTTGCCGCCATCACATACAGGAACGATTCAATTGTACTTCCTTCGAAATTGGCGGCATGGCGCAGTATAAAATTTTTCATAGAATCGGTAGCCACAACCAACGCATTATCCCCATCTACGAAAGAAGAGCGGAAAGCTTCACCTCCGAGCGCTACGTTCACATTCCAGGCGAAGATAACATTATCATCCCCCACGTAAGCTGACTCCGGAATCGGTGTCACTCCCTGCAGCGGCGTCGCATAGGTTCGGTAGACGAATACATCGCCCTTGCCATACATCAATCCACGGTCCATGAACATGCGGCATCACTCCCTATTCGTAATAGCGATTAAGCGGCCACCTATGCGGTGCCGATCGTCACGCCGAGCTCCTTCAGCATCCGACGGTAAGCAATGCTTAGTCGATCGCATCTTAGATGCAGCTCCGCCTGAAGGTCGAGCGGCAGCAGCTCCGGCTGCTGCGCTTCTACAATAATCCGATCCTGCTCAAGCAGCCGATTTTGAAAGTCGACGAAAACACGATCCGGAACGTCTGCCGCATAATTGCGATACTGCAGCATGAAGGCTGTGCAAGTCGTCTCGGTCTCCGGCAGAACGACGAGAAACAAATGGAACTGCTCATCCTTGTCGGTTGGCTGCTTGAACAGCTTCACGCATAACGGACTGAATATTTCATAGATGTACCGGTTATATACGCCGAGGCCCCGCCCGTCCGGGTCGGGCTGATACACAACAATTTCATCTGTTCTCAGCCCCTCTCCGGCTGCATGCACGGAGTAATCGTTAATTTCGGCGTGCTCCGGATCGCCGAGCAGCCCTTCATGGACGAACATCAGATGCGAGACGTCAAGAAAATTCTCGATTACACGCGGGGCAGTAGCTTTTACCGGATAAGGTCCCATTCGAATCGCTAGCAATTTGTCATCGATTCGTCCGTAAATCGGAGGCATAGGCGTCCGGGGCTCAGACAGACAGATCCAGATCACCCCATACAGCTCCATACAGGCGTACGATTGGGTTCTCGCCTTGGGCGGGATCGTCTGTCCTGCCGACAGCGATGGAATGCAGACGCAGCGACCCTCGCTATCATACCGCCAGCCATGATAAGCGCACACCAGCTCTCCCTGATTGACCATACCGAGCGACAGCGGCACTCCGCGGTGAACGCATAGATCGCGCAGCGCTCGGACTCCAGCCTCTGAGCGGAACAAGACGACAGCTTCGCCAAGCACCGTAACAGGAACAGGCTTCTTGGCGACATGCTCGGACAAGGCAGCAGGATGCCACTGATCGTGCAGCGCAGAATCGTATCGGAGCATAGCCTTTCACCCTCTTAAGATTTAGGAATCGTACCGCTTACTCCTTGAACGAACCACATCATATTATGAATATCCTCGTCGGTCAGCACGGTGCCAGCCGCTGCTTTCTCATTGCCATCCTGGTCGATAATCGGTCCGGAGAACACTTGATATGTGCCGTCAATAATTTCTTTCTTCTTCGCCTCGATCAAGTCACGGACATCTTGTGGAACGCTGATACCGAATGGCGCGATGTCTGCAACGCCATCGGCAATCGAGCCCCAATAGCTGGACGATTGCCACGTCCCGTCAACGACCTGCTGCACTTGATCGATATAATAAGGCGCCCAATTCCAAGTCGGATTGGTCAAATAATAATCCGGCGCATATTTGTTCATATCCGAATCGTTGCCCAGACCATAGACGTTCCGTTCCGCAGCCGCTTGAATGCCCGCCGGCGAATCTTGATAGTTCGCCAATACATCTACTCCCTGATCAAGCAAGCTGATAGCGGCCTGCCGCTCGACTGCCGGATCGAACCACGTATTCGTCCATACGACCTGTACGGTCGCATCCGGATTAACGCTCTGCGCACCAAGCGTGAATGCATTGATGGTATAGATGACTTCCGGTATCGGGAATGCTGCCGCGTAGCCGATTTTATTGTTTTTGGTTATTTTTCCAGCAGCCATGCCGGAGAGAAAGCCGGTCTGATATCCGCGTCCCGCATAAGTGGATAAATTATCCGCCGTCTTATACCCCGTTGCATGAGCGAACTTCACATTCGGATATTTCGCTGCCGCATTAACCATCGCATCCATATACCCGAAGCTTGTTCCGAAGACAATGTCGTTCTTCTGCGCCAGCTCCTCGAATATGCGCTGCGCATCCGGTCCCTCCGGCACATTCTCGACGGTCGTCGACTTGATGCCGAACTTCTCATCAACAGCCTGCCGGCCGAGATCATGCTGATACGTCCAACCACCGTCGCCCGGTACGCCGATATAGACGAACGCAACACGCGGCTTCTTGCCAACCGCTTCCGTACTCGTCTGCGCCGGCTCCTCCGCCGTCGTTCCGCTCGCATCCGATGGCGTCTCCTTCTTCGAAGACTCCTTGGAACACGCTGCAGTGAATGCGAGTATAACCATGATGAGTAACAGCATCCATTTCTTCATATCCGCTCTCCCCTCCCGTGTTAGAGCCGATTACCGCTGTCTGTATAGGCTGGCCGCAGCATCGGTCAAAACGCGTTCATGATGTCGGATCTAGATGGGATGAAACTCGCATCACCGCTCTAATAATTCCTTCATAGCCGGTACAACGGCACAGGTTGCCGCTAAGCGCTTCTTCAATCTGCTCCCTTGATGGAGAAACGGTTTGTTCAAGCAGACCAGCCAAGCTGATGACGATGCCCGGCGTACAATAACCGCACTGTAATCCCCCTTCCGCTACAATCGCCCGCTGAATAGGATGAGGCTTAGCAGCTTCGTTATCACCGCTGCCAGACACCCCTTCAATCGTAACGATGGAGCGTCCTTCACACTGGTAAGCCATGAGCAGACAAGCATTCATCGGCTCGCCATCGACAAGAACCATACAAGCCCCGCACCGCCCGACCTCACACCCCGGCTTGACGCCTGTTAGCCCAATATCTTCCCGGATAAAATCGAGCAGTCGGCGGGTCGGCGGCACACGCCGCTCAATCGGTTCACCGTTAATCGTACAGGACAGCCGGAAGCTCGTTTCAATCATTCCAATCTCCTCCCTCCCTATGCTGCCTCGCTGTATGATAGGGCCGAATGAGCTGTTCAGGACGAATGGGCAGCTTGTTGATCCAACTGCCGCAGGCGCTTCTCACCGCTGCTGCGATAGCTGGAGCCAAGCCAACCGTGCCGATCTCGCCGACACCGCGTGGACCGAACGAATCCCCCTCCGGCAGCTCCTCTATTGCCTCTACAGAGACCTGCCGAGGAATGTCACGGATGGTCGGGATCATATAGCTGTCGAGCTGCCCCCGGACGTAACAGCCTTCATCCATCACGACCTCTTCGGTCAACGTAAACCCTAGCGCCATTACGCTTCCACCTTCAATCTGACCGAGGAAGCCCATCGGATTCACGACCGGACCTGCAGCTACTGCGTGATCGGTCCGAAGCACACGTACTTTGCCGGTCAACAGGTCAACCTCAACCTCCGCAACGACCGAAGCATAGCTGTACAGAAAATGAGCACCGACTGCTGCCGATTCCGTAGGCGTGATCGGGAAATCAAATGCCGTCTCTTGAATAAGCGGCTCCGTCAGCGCCTCCGCCAGCTGACCGTACGTTAACGCTAGTTTCTTGCAGCTAAGCGAATTTGACGGCTGTGACATCCGTTCCGATTGGCAGTCCCACAATGGATGAGAGGCATCCGTCCGCCATATCCCGCCTTGGCCTGTCTCTAATTCATTGCAGCTGCAGCCGAGCAATTGTGCTGCTTTGCGGAGCATGGATTCAATGAACGGAGGCGCTAGGTGCCGCATCGCCTGCCACGCCATCGCCGTCGCTCTCGATGCTGTGGCAGAGCCCGTATGTGGAACAGCGTCAGTATCGCCAATCACGATACGGATATCGTCTTCCGCACAGCCGAAATGCTCCTGTACCAGCAGCGTCAGCACGGAAATTATGCCTTGACCGAATTCCTCAAACCCGAATTGAGCCTCCAGTTTACCATCGGCCGCCAAGCGAAGCCGTCCGCCCGCTGGATCAGGAATCCCGTAGCCAAGCCCCCCTCCATGCATGACGAGCGCTGCACCGACGCCGCGAAGCTGCCAGGACTCCGCTCCTTGAGTAGAGCCGCCTCGCTTCGCCATAAGAGGAGAGCGAAGCGCTGCCTCCCATACTTGGCGGGCTCCGTCGGTCGGTGCAATCGTCTGCCCAAGCGGCCCTGGATCGTCTTGCTCCCGCAAATTACGCCGCCTCAGCTCCCACGCATCGAGTCCGAGACGATCTGCGAGTCGGTCAATCTGACCTTCTACCGCGAATATAACCTGATTGCCGCCAAATCCGCGGAATTCTCCCGCCACGCCATTGTTCGTAAATACGCTTAGTCCTTCAATTCGAACATTCGGAATTCGATAGGGGCCCGTCGCATGCTCCGTCGCAAACTGCAGCACTTCCCGCCCCAACGTTACGTATGCTCCGGTATCCGCGACGATGTCGGCACGATGAGCAATAATACGTCCATCCTTATCCGCTCCCGTCTTCATCCGAATTCGCATCGGATGCCGCTTAATGCTGGAGCGGATCGATTCGCGGCGGCTGTTGTGCATCTTCACTGGCTTGCCCGTACGCATCGCCAGCAAAGCGCCGTAAGGCTGTACATTCAGCTCATCCTTGCCGCCGAACGAGCCGCCGATTGGGCTAGAGACGACCCGAATCGATTCCTGCGGCACCGCCAATATCCGCGATAATTGCAGCCGATCCTTATAGCCATGCTGCGTGGGCGAATAGACCGTAAGCCGGCCGTCCTCCTCGGGCACGAACAATCCGCCTTCCGTCTCCATGTAAAGATGCAGCTGCCTTGGGGTTACATACTCTTCTTCTACGATCACCTCGCATCGCTCGAATGCCGCCTCGGCATCGCCGGATACATAGCAGGTTCGGGCTAGCACATTGCCTCCTTCATGCAGCAGCGGCGCATCTGGCTGCAGCGCGCGATCCGGGTTATCGATTACGGGAAGCGGGTCATACTGCACCCGTATCGCTGACAATGCTGCAGCCGCCAGCTCCGGTGTATCTGCCGCTACAGCAGCAATGACATCGCCTATATGCCGGACCCGGTCGGTGCAAAATACTGGTATGTCCTGTGTTACGATGCCGTAACCGTTCAGCCCCGGCACGTCATCTGCTGTCAATACAGCATGCACTCCGGGCATTGCTGCCGCAGCCGATACATCCACATGCAGAAGTCTCGCATGCGGGTAGCAGCTGCGCAGCACTTTTCCGTACAGCATTCCTTCCCTCTTCATGTCGGTCAAATATACAAGCTTACCCGACGCCTTGGCCGCTCCATCCGGACGCTCCATCCATTGACCTTCACCCCGCCGCTTGGTGATTCGGTCAGGCGGAATAGCTCTTATGCCGAGGGGATTAGTGCTTGACTCCTCCATTCGCCCGCTCCCCCCTTCGGCGGCCGTACACACGATCGAGCTCGGCCGCAATGACGTTAGCTGCAGCCATTCTTCTATAGGCTGCGCCTGCATAATCATCAGCTACGGACGGAATTCCCCTCCGAACGGCTGTATAGACACAAGAGACGGAAGTGCCGCTTTCAGCCGCCGTTTCCGCATCATACAGCCGAACCGGTACCATACCCGCGCCGCCAACAGCCAATCTTACATCCGACAACACCCCGGAGCTTGCATCCACTCTATAAGCACAAGCAATCGTCAGAACGGATGGCGTGAACGCCTCTCGACGGCCAAGCTTGCGGTACCAGCAGTCTCGACCTTTCAATAGTCCGATTTCGAAGCTGATCGTTAGCCGATCCCGGTCGCCGCCGTCCGTAGTAAGCCATTGTGCAAGAGGGCGCCGCTCATAACGACCATTGCTGTACAGAATGATTACGGCATCTAGAGCTAGCAGGGCCGGAATAAGATCACCGCTGCGAGTCATGACATTGCCGCCGATCGTTGCCTGTCGGCGTACCGACGGCGCCGCCACGCTATTCGCAGCCATAGCAAGCAGCGGAGCCTGGCTCTGAATATCGGTATGATGTTCGATGACAGATAACGGTGCCGCTGCGCCAATACGCAGCACCCTCGGCGCAGCATCCGTCATCGGCTGCCGAATTTGAATCGTGCGAAGCGCAGCGATTTTATCCAGGCTGATTAAATGAAGCGGAGGGAAGGAGCTCCCTGATTCCCAGCTTGTTCGCAGCCATGTGCCACCTGCCGCATAGCTGGCATGCTTGCCGTATTGCCGTTTCAGCCGCCACGCTTCCTCTGGCGAATCCGGTCTCCATACTTGAACCATACCGATAGCATCCCTAAGAGGCTCAGAATGACCGGGACTCTCCATCTTATCCCCTCCTCCTTCCCCATCCTTGGCGAAGCTATAGACCTGAAGCGGCCGCAGCCATCACCTTAACCCGGCTCACATCCTCCAGCAGCTCCGCGGCGATGCTAAGCGCGATTCGTTCAGCACCATCCGTCCCGGCTACGATACCTACAGGCGAGCGAAGCCTTGAATCACCGGATTTGAACAACCCTTCAATCAATGCTGCCCGCCGCCTAGCCGAGCCTAATATTCCGATATAGCGAAGAGGAGAATGAACCAATCGCTCCAATATCGACCGATCCTGTTCCATTTGGTGCGTCATAACGACAGCTCTGTCATCATGCCGAATCGCAATTGCGGCCAACATATCATCTACGCCGCCTGTAATCGTTGCTGCCGCCTCTGGAAACCGCTGCGCCGTGCACAATGCTTCTCTTCGGTCCGCAACAATGACGCTAAATCCAATCCGCGCCGCCAGCTCCGCGACTGGTACCGCGTCGTCTCCCGCACCGAACAGCAGCAGTCTCGGATTCGGCTCATAAACGAACGTAATCGTCGACTTCATGCCGCTTCGATTCTCCGAGAATCGGACGAACCGCTCATGCCACCTGTCACCGCCCCGAATCCGGTATTCTGTTATCACTTCGTTTGCCGACAGAATGCGCACCAGCTTCACCGGAAACCCTTCATTTAACAAACGATGCATGGCGCCAAGCGCCTGCTCGAGCGCCGAATCGACCGGCTCTAGCAGTATCCGGAGCAACCCTCCGCAGCCGACCGCTTCGCCGAATGACAGATCATCCGGTTCGCGAACATCATATACGGCAATGTCCGTGCAGCCGGATACTATCACCTGCTTTGCCCGCTCCATTAAGTCCATCTCAACGCAGCCCGGACTCAAATGGCCGACCGCCGTGCCGTCCTGATCGATCAGCATGACTGCACCAGGCTTGCGGTATGCATGACCCTCAGCAGCAACTAGCGTCGCCAGCACGCTCCCCTTTCCCGCCGGCCATCTCCGTCTTAACAGCGAATGAAAGCTGTCCATCGGAAACCCCTCCCGTGTCGTTCAGCATACAATTCGTCTGTCACTTCCAAAAGCTTACACCCAATATATGAGAACGTTATATCGAGGTCAACTAATCTAACACAAATTTGGGATTTGATCCAAAACAAAAAGCGACGATTGTGCAGAATGCACTTCATCGTCGCTCTGAAGTTATTTTATGTGACATTCACATCGATTTCGCACAATAACCAGCACGCATCCGTAGGGCATAATGCCATTCATCTGGAGTATCAATATCCAAGAAGCTGCTCGACTCCGCCGGTACGAGCACGCCAGAGCAGCTCGGATTGTTAAGCAGCCTTCGCGCGCCCTCATCCCCAGTCAGCTGTAGAACTCGCGGATATAAGCGGCTGGACAGAATTACAGGCGGCATCGCTTGGCCATTGCAGGAAGCAGCTGCCCAATCGGCATTGCCAGCGACTTGAAAAGCGTGGACAAGCCTACGCATCAGTCTGCAACCGACGAAGGGCTGATCGGCAAGCGCAATAAGCGCGCCATCGGCGCCTAACTGTGCCGCAGCGGTTATGCCTGCGCGAAGCGAGGCGGCCATTCCTTCCGTCTCCGACTCCGCGCACCGCACAATGCTGCAGCAATCACTGCCGCCCGGCTGCGCACGCTGCTGCTCCAGCTCATCCTGCAGCCAATCAAGTGGATCATCCGGTCGGACGACTAGAATCGTTCTCATCACCGACTGCCGCAGCTGCCGGAACGATTCGCCGCCTATTGAACGGCCGTCGGGCCAACGGAGCGCCAGCTTCGGCCTTCCCATCCGGCGGCTGGAGCCAGCAGCTAGCAATATACCGACAACGCGCGGAATCCGCACATTCTGAACATCAACGGTTGGATAACGAAGAAGTCTGCCCATTATGCCATCCTCCCAATTAACCGGCTGATCGCCACATCTGATTCCTGCAGTACGGCCGCTTCATTGATCGTTGTGACAATCCGGCTGCGCATGACGATGCGTCCGTCAATCCATACCGTATCCACGTCTCCCCGTCCAGCTGCATACACAACACGGGAATAAATGTCGGCGTCGTGGGATGGAAACGTATGAAATTTGTTGAGATCAAGCATCACCAGATCCGCTTTTTTACCTACCTCAATCGAACCGATCATCCGCTCCAGTCCAAGCACTTCAGCGCCGCCCATCGTCGCCATCCGCAGCACCGTTCTCGCGTCCATCGCAGTCGGACCATGCTGCACTTTATGAATCATCGCGGTCAACCGCATTTCTTGAAACATGTCCAGATTGTTATTGCACGGCGCGCCATCCGCTCCAAGTCCGACCTGCACACCGCTTGCCAACAGTCCGGGCACACCAGCAATACCTGAAGCAAGCTTCAGGTTCGAGCCTGGGCAATGCGTTACTTTAACGCCCTTGCGCTTAATAATGTCCCGTTCCGCATCGTCAAGCCAAATCGAATGAGCAAGTACAAGACGAGGAGTCGCCAGGCCGATATGATCTAAATACACGACATTCCGCATACCGGTATCGCGTTCCACCAGCTCGATCTCGCCGCGGTTCTCCGCGGCGTGAGTATGAACGAGCACCTGATAGCGCTCCGCAAGATCCCGAACCGCAATGAGCAACTCTTCCGTGCACGAGACGACGAAACGGGGACAGAATGCATACTGCAGCCTCCCACCATCATAACCGTGCCACCGTTCCAACAGAGCGACGCTATCCTCAATGGACTGCTCCGTCCGCTCCTGCAGCGCTGGCGGAATATGTTCCCCGCTTCGGTCCATCATTACTTTGCCGGAAATAGCCCGGATGCCGCTCTCAGCCATCGCACGAAAAGCAGCATCCGTATGATGCACCGTCTCCATATCGAGCAGCGTTGTCGTACCGCTCTGAATGAGCTCACCAATGCCAAGCAGCGCCGAAATATACACCGATTGCTCGTCATGCGCCGCTTCCAGTGGCCAAATTCGCGTACGAAGCCAATCCATCAGCTCCATGTCGTCTGCTCGGCCACGGAACAGCGTCTGGCATAGATGCACATGGGTTTGAACGAAGCCCGGTATAACAACTTTCCCGCTTGCCTCAATGATTTCGTCAGGCACAAAGCCTTCTTCACCGAAAGCGCCGCCTATTCCAACTATCCGATCATCTTTAATTCGAACATCGCCCCGTATAACATCCCATTGCTCGTTCATTGTAACAACCGTAGCATCGCGAATGAGCGTGTTCCCCATTACTGCACCTCCCGCTGCCAGCCGCTGTTTAATCGGCTGGCTGTTCCTCCTTCAATATATGCCGGAATAGAAACGCTAATTTCATTCGGAGCAGATCCGACGTTTTCTTAAAATCGACCTCCAGCATCTCACCGATCTTCTCCAGACGATAAGCAGCCGTATTCCGGTGAATGTACAACTGCTTCGCAGCCTCCCCAATCTGTGCATCGTAGCGCAAAAACATATCGAGCGTCCGCATCAACTCACGCTCGTTCTCATTCTCTTCATCCGTCAGCTTCTTCAACACCGCCCGGCAGAAACGGTCCATTCGTTCCCGAGGCACTCCTTCAAACAAGAACGCCAGCTCTTTGTCCGAGAACGTTACGACCTCCTCTTCATCGGCCGAACGGTCCGACAATCGGATAGCGTCTCGGCATTCAACATAAGCTTCACGAAGCTGGTTCGGAGCCGTCTTCTTGTAGCTGATCGAGATTCGCCGAAGCAGCCTCCCGCCCTTACGTCTAATCGAATCCATACATTCCCTAAGCACGGCGGCCAGCTTGTCGACGCTGTGAAACGTCTCTGCCGGTACGACGAACACGCTGTCCTCGTCGACCGAGAAATGGACGATTTGCAGCCCCATAAGACTTGGATGCACCATCATCTCTTGGCTTAAGCTGCGGTCTACTCCTTGGTGATGAGCCCGCATGTAGACTGCTCCACGACCCGAGCAACGTTCACCTTGAACGCCAAGCACGCAATAATATTCGCCATTACACAGCATGACGCCGATTTTGCGCGCACGCTCCATAAGCAGCTGTGACGGCAATCCACCTTGCAAATAGCGGACGAACAGCGTTCCAAGATCGTCAGGCGCTAACAAAGCAGAAGAGTCCGGCTGAAGCTGTGAAACATGATGCGTGATCAATTCTGCGGCTTGGTACAGCATATTTTCTTCCGGCTTCGTCGTCTGGCCAATTGACTGGAACAGTACACAGCCTATCGTCTCTTCGCCGCTCGCCAATGCGATTCGCAGCACCCGAATGCCTTCGAAGCCGGCCCAGCGGCCGAGCGGCAGCCGTTCCCAGTGACGACGTAGTGCTGCCTCTGAGCTGGACGTCGAATTGAATACGATCTGCCCGCCCTGCAGTAGTACCGCGACCGGAAAGCCGATAATCTCAGCTATGTCTGTAATGTGGCTTTCGCCGCCCCGCTCTCTTCTCAGCGCTAGACGCAGCAGCTTCTTTTGCTTCTCCATAACATCCTGCACCGTAATCAACTGCCTTCCAAGCTCAGACCGAAGCAATCCATCTAGGTCGGCCTCGCTATGAAATGCATCAGGCAGCGCGATGACGGGCAGCTGAAGCCGTTCTGCCTCTTCCACTAAAGCACTGGCATCATGATAGAAGCTGCCCGCTCCTCCTGTTACGCCGGTGACGCCGATAACTGCCGTTCCAAGCTCATGCAGCATGTGCACAAGCCGCGCTACCTCTTCCTGGCTGCCCGACAGAGCAGTAACAGGCACAAGCAGCATGTCGCCTGGACGTACACGTCCCGAGAATTCTGACGTTCGAATGACATGAACCGCACGGATGATACGATGGAGTCCCATTTTACCCGCAACTAGCTTCCCTTCAGACAACGGATACAACGACAGCACCTGCTCAACCGTCATACGCACGAGAACCCCTCCAGAACGGTTTAAAATGTCATTATATCTTACATTTTATTCCGTTTTTGTGAACTGATCAATAGATGTCGTCAGATTTAATTACATTTTGCGAAGGGTATAGGGCAGGTGGTCGGAAATGGTTGAGGGCGTCTTTATGCTGGTGCATCACTTTTTGTGTCACTGTGGAATAACAGGTTACTTCAGAGACCGAAGTGCCTCGCCCCTACTATCGGTAAGCTAATATTCTACGATACATCGTTAAGTCCTTCAGCTTGCGAAAAGGAATAATTTGCGGAGTTGTGTTCACCTCAAGCAGCCACGCCCGGCGCTTATGGTCAACGGCGATGTCAAGGCCAAGTTCAATGCAGCGCGGATAGGCAACGGCGAATTGACGGGCAATACGCAGACTTAGCATCTCTACTTTCCGCTCCATCTCATTGGTGCTCGCGCTCGACATATTCGCTCGGAACACTTCCCGCGTCGTATGAATCGTTGCCCCCTTGCTGCCGTTCGTCACCACCTTCCCTCTCGCCGCTACACGGGCTAACATTCCCGTAACGACAAATTTGCTGTTCGGATGCTTCCGCTGCGTCATGACGCGCAGATCAAAGCTTCTTCCATTAAATTTCATCATACGAATGCCCTGCTGGACCAAATAGCTTCCGCTCCACTTATATTGACGAATAAGCCGATACAGCTGTGCAAGCGTAGATACTTTCCTCCTCATCAGGTTGTATCGCCATTCGTATCCGCCGCCTTGAAGCTTGCGCGCACGCATTACGCCGTTGCCGAGTGAGCCAACATTCGGCTTTACATACACCATTCCATACGTTCGAAGCATACTGCCGAGATTATTTTCTGTCAGCATAACGGTCTTCGGTATTGCGGACCGGATACGGCTGTCGCCAAGAAGCACTTGAGTCTTTCTCATTTTACTGCGCTCATACTTCCCGCCTTTTATGATTGATTTCATATGTCCCCTCCGGCAATAGTTTACATTTCTTCAGCTTATGTGCGCTGGCTAGTCCAATCTTGGACTAGCACCCATTCAAGCTGGCCTGTTTGAACATACGATATGTAATCGAGGCGAGGGAGGTATTCGATTGAAAACACGCCATATGAACCGGCTGGCCGCTTATTACGCGCGCCGATTTCCTTGGTATGCCGAGCTGCTGCGGTCCCATTCCCAGCATGAAGGCCAGCTGCCTATTATGACAGCCGACCTGTTGGAACGCCATTATTACACCGCTCCTGCACCCAAGGGCTCATTCGTCTATCGAACATCCGGTACGAGCGGCGGTACACGCAAAGCGATCGTCTATTCCCATGCGGACGAGCGCCGATATTTGCAGGTGAAAGCGAAGCTATTCTCCCATATTACGAACAGCAAGCCGATCCGCCGCGCGCTTGCCGACATGGGAACCGGGCATGCGGCTGCAACGGCGCTGGACGTATTTCGGAAGCTCGGCTGGGAAGCGGATGCCATCGCATACGACGCACCACTGTCTGAGCATGTCGAGCGGCTGACAACCTTTCGTCCCGACCTGTTCTACACGATGCCTTCTCTTCTGGACCGCGTCGTATGCGCACTTAAAGATCCAGCATCGCTCGGCGTCCGCTGTATTGTGACCGTTGGCGAGCCGGTATCGCCTCAGTGGCGAAGTGCAATGGCGGCTGCTTTTGGACTGTCCGAGAAAGACGTCATCGACACTTACGGCTCGATTGAGATTGGGACCATCGCCTGGTATGACCAAGCTGCAGGCGTGTATCGTCTGGCAGACGGCGTTAGCGCCGAAGTCGTGCAGCCGCAGGAGCTTGGTCTATCGGATACGCTTGCGCATGACGAAGCAGCGCTGCTGCTGACCTCAACGCAGCGAGCCGCTTTTCCGGCGATTCGGTTCGCAACCGGCGACGTCGTTCGCGGCTTCACGACCGGCGTGAAAGGAGAAGGAACGGAAGCGACGTTCGAGGCAATCGTCAGACGAATCGGACCGGAGCTGAAGCATGGCGAGAAGATCAGCATTCACGACATCGAAGCTGCCGTATTCACTCATGTCAGGCGGGTTCAGGTCAGAGCCGCTTCAGAAGACAGCCGGCTCGTTATCTACTTGTACGGCCCCGATGCTACACCGAGCGCCGCCGAACGGATTGAAGCGGAGCTCAGCCGCAAGGTGCCTGAAATCGGCGCCATGATCCGTGCAGGCATGCTGCCGCGTATCGAAATCGTGCTGGCTGCCCACGAGAACGAACTGCCGCAAGGGAGCGTGAAACAAAAGAAATGGCACCGTCCAACCGACTTCAACTAAACATGGAATCCGGTATACTCCGGTTTATTGGGAGAACGCCGCTTGTGCCTCTGCGTCACCTATACCCGGATGCACCCGTCAACATTTATGCCAAGCTGGAAATGTATAATCCCGGCGGCAGCGCCAAAGATCGTCCAGCTCTTCGCATGATGAAGGAGGCGATTGCGAGCGGACGTATCGGCCCCGATACGACGATTGTCGAATCAAGCTCGGGCAATATGGCCATCAGCCTGTCGATGATATGCGGTGTTCTCGGCTTACGGTTCATCTGTGTCGTCGATCCGCGTACCGCCGAAACGAATCTGCGCATTATCCAATCGTATGGTGCAGAAATCGACTTCGTCAGCGAGCCCGATCCTGAGACCGGCGAATATCTGCCTGCCCGAATCGCTCGCGTCAATGAACTGGTGAAGCTGATCGGTGATGCTTATTGGCCGAATCAATACGGGAATGAATTTAACGCCGCTGCACACCGCGATACGACGATGCCGGAAATTGCGGCAGCAGTAGGCGAGATCGATATGCTGTTTGTAGGCGTCAGCAGCTGCGGCAGTCTGCGCGGCTGCGCAGATTATGTGCACGGACAAGGCTGGCGCACAGCCGTCATCGGCGTGGACGCCGCAGGCAGTGCGATATTTGGCGGACCTGGCAGCAGGCGGCTGCCAGGGCTTGGCGCTGGCATCATTCCGCCGCTGTTCAAGCAGGGGCTTGCAGACAGCCACGAAACGGTGAGCGATCTTGATTGTGCCATCGGCTGCCGAAGACTGCTGCGGCGGGAATCGATTATGGTCGGCGGATCGGCAGGCGGCGTCATTACAGCACTCGGGCGGAGACTCCATCAACTGCCGGATGGAGCTAACGTCGTCGTCATTCTGGCTGACCGCGGCGATCGATATTTGGATACGGTATACAATGACAACTGGCTGAGAAGCTGCTTCGGCGAAGAAGCGGAAGCCCGATTGGCAGCTGAGCTATAAGATGCTGTATTTGAATGAATCCGACTTGCTTACGCTCGGAACGGATTGGAAGCAGCTGATCGAGGCGATCACCGAGGGGTTGCACTGCATGCGGGACGGCCGATACGTACAGCCGATCAAGCCGTACCTTCGTTTTAACGATCCGAACAACCGGATTATCGCTATGCCTGCATACATCGGCAGGAAGTTCGATACTGCGGGAATCAAATGGATTGCCAGTTATCCTTCCAATCCAGCCAGCGGCATTCCAAGGGCCCACAGCATCGTCGTGCTGAACGAGTCAGCAACCGGCAAGCCCTATGCGTTCATTAATAGCCCATTGCTCAGCATACTACGGACGGCCTCCGTCAGCGCCGTTATGCTGCGGCGTTGGCTGGAGCTGCCGAATCAGCAGCATGATCGCCCTTTGAACGTATGCTTAATTGGCTGCGGCCCGATCGGTAAGTGGCATATTAGGATGCTTACAAGCATACTTGGACCTAAACTCGGACTGCTGACCATCTATGACTTATCTGCCGAGCGTGCACAAGAGGCAGCGAGTCTTGCCGGATCTTCAGGAACTAGAGCAGCAGATTGGCGGGCAGCCTACTTGAAAGCCGATATCGTGCTTACCTGCACCGTATCCAGCAGCCGATATATTGACGTGCCTCCTCCGCCCGGCAGCCTGCTGCTGCACGTATCGCTGCGCGACTATATGCCTTCTGCCCTGATTGATATTGAAACGATCGTTGTCGATGATTGGAACGAGATTTGCCGCGAAAATACGGACATCGACTATATGCACCGCACAGCCGGCCTCACCCAAGAGCAGACGATTCCGCTATACGACGCTGTACTCGGACACGAGATGCTGCTCCGCTCAGCTCAAGGCAACCGCCTGCTGTTCGCTCCGATGGGTATGGCCGTATTCGATATCGCCGTCGCTTCCTATTACGTCGGACTTGCTAAACAGTACGGGATAGGGATTGAGCTGGAGTAACCGATCATCAAGAAGGGCTGAGATCTTACAAGTCTCAGCCCTCACCTTTATTGCGCCCGACGGTAAGCCAATATTTTACGATACATCGATTTGTCCTTAAAATAACGGAATGGATAAATCCCCGGCTTCGTATTCAATTCGAGCATCCAAATCCGATGATTACGGTCTATAGCAATATCGATCCCCAACTCGACGCAGCTCGGAATTAAGACCGCATATCGTTGTGCGATTCGAAGGACCAGCCTCTCGACTTGTTCGATCATGGAACGGACCTTACTCTCCGAGAGATTTGCACGAAGTACTGGCTGGACCAAATAGACATCTGCGCCTTGGGCAGCATTAGTTACAATCTTCCCCTTCGCCGCTACTCTTGCGAACTTTCCGGTAATGACCCATGGGCCACTTGTGCTCTTGCGCTGCGCCATTAGGCGAAGGTCGAAGCTCCTCCCTTTATAGGTCATAAGGTGAATGCCTTGTTGGACTAGATAGCGTCTGCCTATTCGATAACGCTGGATAAGCTTATACAGACCGACGACCGTTGCCGTTCTATTACTCATCCGCTTATATCGAAACTCGTACATGTCTCCTAGCTTCCTGACGCGCATGACGCCCTGACCCTTCTGTCCGTTGGAAGGCTTGACGTACACCATCCGGTAACGGCCCAGCATCCGGCTCAATTCAGTCCTCGTCAGGCCGACCGTCTCCGGTATGGTGGAACTGATCGTCTTGCTGCCTCGCATCCATTGGGATACTTTAACTTTATTAATGAAAGGAACTTTTCTTCCGCTAGCACGAGCCGTCATTTTTCCCCTCCGCTATTTGCGATTTCTTCAGCATATGTGGAGAGGCGGCCGCAATCTTGGATATATACCCAGCAGAAGCCTTCGATTCTGGCATTATGTGCAGAACTCGAAGGCTTCTTGATAAATTCAGTGTATCCGGTTGTTATGAAGAAACTGTTTCGTTTCGTCCGTACCCAAATCGTATAGCATATCATATATCTGGTGAATGATCGCATCGGTTCCGCCATTGAGCGCTCGTTCATCATCGGTCTCATATGGATGTCTTACAAAATGAAAAGCTTCCGCCTCGTCCATGCTCGAATATTCGCCGAACAGCTCCTTGAGCTTGTTCACCTCGTCGTCATTCGCCTCGATCACAAGCTCATATGCTGCAGCCTCAGGGTCCTCCAGCACTTGACCACTCGCCACGGAAACGTAGAACAAACGCCGCTCTCCCGCATCTCCATTCGTATGCGGCTCTTTATGCCCCATTTTGCCCCCTCCTTCCTTATTCGATGATTGGACAGCCTTCCATAGCTTCTCCCTATGGACAGACATTTTATTCTATATTTCAGCATATAACTAGTATTATCTCGACAAATAGACGTCTGCCCTCACCTAACAGGCATGGGCGGGCGGCATCATGATAGAACGAGTGGTTGCCGACAACATCCTGAAGAAAGGGATGAGAGTAGATGTGTGGAATTACCGGTTGGATCGATTGGAGCCGTGATCTGACACAGGATAGCGAACAACTTGAACGGATGACGGAGACGATGGCCCCTCGTGGTCCGGATGCGGCCGGTACGTGGATATCCGCCCACTGCGGTCTTGGACATCGGCGGCTGTCGGTTATCGATCCCGAGAACGGCGCTCAGCCCATGATCCGGCGAGATGGTGATCGCACTTGCGTCATCGTCTATAACGGAGAATTGTATAATGCGCTTGAGCTGCGAGCCGAATTGGTAAGCCATGGCCGTTCCTTCACAACGAGCTGCGATACAGAAGTGCTGCTGCTTGCTTATATGGAGTGGGGAAAAAGCTGCGTCGAGCGGTTTAACGGCATTTTCGCATTCGCAATATGGGACTCTGCCGAGCAGCATCTGTTTCTAGCCCGCGACCGACTGGGCGTCAAGCCGCTTTTCTTCCGAGAGGGAACAGGAACGTTCATGTTCGGCTCGGAGCCGAAGGCGATTCTGGCGCATACAGACGTTCAAGCTCGAATCGGAGCAGCAGGCTTGGCTGAAATTTTTATCGTCGGACCTGCCCGAACGCCTGGCCAAGGTGTATATGAGGGGCTTCGCGAGCTTCGGCCCGGTCAATGCTTGACCGTAACGCGCGATGGCAATCGAATTCATACGTATTGGAGGCTGGAGAGCAAACCGCATACCGACGATGTGCATGCAACGGCCGCCCGTGTGAGAGAACTGCTGCAGGATACGGTTGAGCGGCAGCTCGTATCCGACGTTCCGGTATGTACACTCCTCTCAGGGGGCTTGGACTCGAGCGCGCTCACTACCTTAGCCGTCCAATATTATAAGGGTACCGGTCAAGGTAGCATCCATACGTATTCTGTTGATTACGTCGATAACGACAAGCATTTCAAGGCTCATGCATTCCA
The DNA here is from genome assembly GCF_004001065.1 of Paenibacillus xylaniclasticus. Taxonomy (GTDB): domain Bacteria; phylum Bacillota; class Bacilli; order Paenibacillales; family Paenibacillaceae; genus Paenibacillus_T; species Paenibacillus_T xylaniclasticus. Next base: position 4,276 of record NZ_BIML01000007.1, on the reverse strand, counting down.
GCCTAATGCAGATGCGCCTTGGATTACCCGGATGAGCGAGCATCTGGGCACCATCCATCATAACGTTCAATTCGACACACCGGAACTAGTCGATGCGCTTCGCGCCGCAACGCTGGCCCGCGATCTACCGGGGATGGCAGACGTCGATGCGTCGCTGCTCCTATTCTGCCGCGAGATTAAAAAGGGAGCTACAGTCGCCCTGTCTGGCGAAGCGGCGGACGAAATATTCGGCGGCTACCCTTGGTTCCACCGTGAGGAAGCGCTGAACGCCAATACGTTCCCATGGTCGCTTGCCGCCGGTATGCGCACCGAGCTGCTTCATCCCGATATTGTCGATTGGATTCAACCGCAGCAATATTTGGCCGACCGATATGAAGACGCACTGGCTGAGGTTCCTCATCTCGATGGCGAGGACGCGCAAGCTCAGCGCATGCGAATCATGTCTTATTTGAACATTACACGCTTCATGCCCACGCTGCTCGACCGCAAAGATAGAATGAGTATGGCCGTTGGGCTTGAAGTTCGGGTTCCGTACTGCGACCATCGTCTTGTCGAGTATGTGTTCAATATTCCCTGGGAAATTAAAACGGCGGGAAGCCGAGAGAAAGGCATTCTACGACAGTCTCTTACTGGAGTACTGCCGGATGATGTGCTGTGGCGCAAAAAAAGTCCATATCCGAAAACGCACAATCCGAACTACTTGGAAGCCGTCCGCTCGAAGCTGCTTGACGTGCTGAACGATCCGAGTTCTCCTCTTCTGCCGCTGATCAACGTTCAGAAGGTGCGCGAGATTGCGGCTTCGACTGATGCAAGCTCCAATATTCCATGGTTCGGCCAGCTGATGAGCGGACCTCAGCTGTTTGCCTACTTGTGGCAAACGGACTTGTGGCTGCGAGAATATAATGTGTCGATTGGATAATAGGCAGTTCCTAAAGCGGCGCAAGGATCTAGCGGTTGCGCCGCTTTATTTTTGAGAAATTTTTCCCATCTTTTTTGTCTAATTCTCTTATGAATTCGCTTACATCATCCGACATTATTCTTGAGAAAATGATTCAGGGCAACTGTGTCTACGTACGAATGCCCAGATGGGAGGCTGTCCATGCAAGAAGAAGGAAGCTTTGTGAAAGGAGTTAGTAATGCCTTAGGAATATCCGCATTGCTCTGGTCGGCGATATTGATTAGCCTATATGGCTGGTACAGCCTGCATGGCTAAGGAGATTGGCAGAGGCTTGATATGGAGGACATGACATGATGAAAGGTCACAGATGGACAGCTTCCGCCGCCCATCTGTGACCTTTCGTAATTTACACTTTCTTCCGAAGCTGCGAGAACAGCTCACGGAGCGCAGCGCCGCGATGACTGATCGCCTGCTTCTCCTCCATCGTTAGCTCAGCCATCGAGCATCCCATCTCTGGCAGCCAGAATAACGGGTCGTAGCCGAACCCGCCCTCTCCGCGCGGTGAAGAGAGAATGCGACCTTCAACAGCACCTTCCGCATCCATAAACGTTCCATCTTCAGGATCGTACAACGCCAGCGCGCATTTAAATCTCGCACCGCCGTACAGCACGACGCCGTGCGCTTCGGATGCCGGTACATCGCCAATAGCCCCGGCAAGCTGCTTCAGCTCACGAAGCAGCTTCGCATTATTGTCCGCGTCGGTTGCACCTTCACCTGCATAACGAGCTGAGTAGACGCCCGGCGCACCACCGAGCGCATCGACGCACAAGCCCGAATCGTCCGCAAGCACAGGCAAGCCCAATGCATCGCCAATCGTCTTCGCCTTCTTGCGTGCATTCGCTTGAAACGTATCGCCATCCTCAACGATGTCCGGAAGTCCGTCGAAATCACGCAGGCTGCGAACCTCCATGCCCAGCTCGGCGAACGCATGGGCGAACTCCTTCACTTTCCCTGCATTACCAGTAGCAACGACAACCACTTGTCCGCTCTTCAGCATTAAACCTAGCCTCCGATCCGAGCGCCCGCTCCGCCAAGCGCTTCGCGCTGCTTCGTCACCAATTCAAGAATGCCGGATTCCGCCAATCCAAGCAGCGACTGAAGCTCATCCCGCGAGAATGGCGATTCCTCGCCCGTTCCTTGCACTTCAACGAATTGACCCGCTCCCGTCATGACGACGTTCATATCGACCTTCGCCTTCGAGTCCTCATCATAGTTCAGATCAAGCAAAGGTTTGCCGTTAATAACACCGACGCTCACTGATGCCAAGTAGTCGGTTATCGGATACTTGCTGAAATTGTGCTTCTCCGACAGCTTATGAACAGCAAGCGCCATCGCGATGAATGCGCCGGTAATCGATGTCGTCCGCGTTCCGCCATCGGCTTGAAGGACATCGCAATCAAGAGTGATCGTCCGCTCGCCAAGCGCAGGCAGATCGACGACCGATCTTAAAGCACGGCCGATGAGCCGCTGAATTTCCATCGTGCGTCCTCCGAGCTTCCCTTTGGCCGACTCGCGTTGATTCCGAGTTTGCGTTGCACGCGGAAGCATCGAATATTCAGCTGTTACCCAGCCTTTGCCTTGCCCCTTCATAAAAGGAGGAACCCTATCCTCAACTGTCGCTGTACACAGCACCTTCGTATCCCCGAATTCAACCAGGACGGAGCCTTCCGCGTATTTGTTCACATTCGTTTGTATCGTAACAGGCCGAAGCTGGCCTTCCTGACGCCCATCTGTTCTCATGCTGGTCCTCCTAGCTTTCTGTTCTAAATCACAGCCTTCCCCATTTTACCAGACGATCACAACAAAATCGACTTACATCTTCAGAACGCAAACTGCCCTTCGTTCATGGCAGTTGAACCGGCCAGTTCACGAAAGGCAGTCGAAGCACCGAGTTGGGATTTATAGCTTATGGTGAAAAATCATAAAATAATGCGTTACGATTTCAAGGCATTTATAACGGTCGGACGTTCTACAGGCTGGCTATAAGAAACGTTATTCTCATCGAGAATATTCGTCTTGCCATTGAGCTTAATTTGTACTTTGGACGCACCGGTATTCTCGGTAACGGACCATACGATCGCTTGCAGCATGTCGGCCGGCTCCAGCTGCCCTTCCGCAAAGCCTTCATCCGTCAGATCGACCGTTACGATATCGTCCTGCGGCGTGACACTCTTCACCTGAACATCCGGCGTCACGACGCCGATTAGACTGCTCTGCTCCGACGGTCCGAGTACGAGCTGATCGATCGCCGCCTTCGCAATATCATCCGTCCGATTAATCAACCGGGTAACCGGAACATAATACATCTCGCCGCTTGGTGTCTCCGAGGAGAAATAGAGTGTAACCGGCACAGATTGGCTGTAATCGACACCGTCCGCCGTTTCGAGATTGATACCAACCGAGCGAGTAAGCGGACGATCAAGCGGATAGGCTTGCTCCGGCATTTCTTCCAGCTTGGCCCCTTCAAGACGAAGCTCTACACCTTGTACATTCGGGATGCCGGTGAGTGTCCAGGCGATCGCCTCGACGATTTTACGTTCTTCATTGGCGTTATAGTTGGCGAAGGATTGCGAAAAATCAACGGTCGCCAATTTTTTGTCCTCCGATTCGGTGTAGCCGATCACTTCCGTCCCCTTCGGCAGAACGCCTCGGAAGCCAGCAGGCAGCTGATCCGCATACGGACCTCCGTCGACCATCATTTCGAGCGCCTTCTTGCCAAGCTGGGTGTCGCCTAAGGTTGTCCGGAGCGTAACTGGCGCTAGATAATTGTTATTGTCCAGCAGGTATACGGTCATGTGCGTTTCACCCGTCTTCAAATCGACGGAAGCGGTCGGCTCCGAGCCTGTCATGCTGTGCGGAGCAAACGTAGTGCTTGCGTCATTTTGCGTTTCAACCGGCGGCGGGTCGATCTCTTTGGTCGTATTCTGCGAGAATACCCCGCAGCCCGCCGTCAATAACGGTACGACGAATACCCCTGTCCATGCTGCCCGGCGAATCCAACGATATTGGCTCATTTTTCGTTTCTTCCTCCCATCATCTTCGCGCCGTGCCCCGGCGAAATATGAACCTTAAGCCTAACCATCTAGGGTTCGGTTGATAGTACTATGTATACGAGCCCCGGCTTGTTTTAGACCTGTCTGGTCTCTCTGCAGGCGAATGTTCTTCTGACCGCAGGGTCACTCCGCAGGCGATATCTCCAGAATCATTCGCCTGCTCCGTTCACGCGATACCTCCAGAATCATTCATTGGTAGGGTGACAGCGAAACTCCAAAGCCCGCACGTTATACAATCTCTAAGACATAATAAGTGGATGAAGTA
>NZ_BIML01000006.1 GCF_004001065.1 Paenibacillus xylaniclasticus | reverse complement strand
TGATGCTGCTTCTAGATTAATTAGCGGTAAAGGTATCTACACCCAGTATTCAGGTGGACTGAGGCAAGCGGCTAAAGAAGATGCAGGTGCAGATTTGCTTGCAAAAAAACTTGGTGGACAGTCTCGAATGATATTCAATAATGACCCCAAAGGTCGAGAATTTGATGTGATTTCTGACCAGTACATTGGTCAGACCAAAACTTCAATGAATAGTCTGAGTTCCCAATTTAGGGAACAGGCGAAGGCAACCATTGAAGCAGCTATTGAAACAGGTAGGCAGGCTTACTTTCATTTTGAAACTGCACCTGCTGATAAAGTAATTAGACAATTAAGGGAATACGAGAAGAGATATAATGTTGAGATTGTTATTGACATCTCGCCATTTTAATAAAGGACTAGAGAGGTGCTAAGTATGTATCAATATCACGGTTGGGCGGTCGTTTCAGAAAGTACTGGTGAAGAAACTAGTAACGAAAGAGAAAAAAATATTTTTGAATCAATCAAAAAGTTTATCGAGGATTTGCAACCGAATGTAGATGTGTTAGAGATGAAGGCGATAAATGGACAATATCATCTTTGGATGACGGGCTTATGGAATCGTGAGCCTTCATCAAAATTCCATCCAGTGGAAATAATGAAGAAGGTAGGGGATTTTGCGCCTGGCTCATATGGAATGCTCTATGTTTTTAATGATGAGCACCCAAAACATTTTAATGAATTTAAAGTTTACGTTCTTGCGAGGGGTAACATTGAAGAAAAAGACGACCCATTCTTGTCGCCATTAATACCTGTTGTAGCTGATGACTCTGAATTTTAGAATTATCAAAACTTTAAAAGTGATTAGGGTGGTCGCCAACTAATTGGGGGCTACCCAGTACCGAATGAACTCATCATTCAACCAATAACACATCTAACCCATGTAATACCCGTATAAAGATTTCATCATTTCATTTGTACGCACATAAAAGCTTGAATTTTATACCCTAAATAACGTTATTTCGTTACATTGGACAGGTCGATTATGGTCAGATACCACCATGATTGACCTGTTTTTTGTTATCTTCGTTTTCTCACAGGTTTTTCAAAATAAACGCAACTTTGCGAATATATAGGGCGATGGATATAGTGTCGGAAGGTTCGCAACGATTTACTGAGATAGCCCGACAACTATATTGTCAGGACTTAACTGAACATTTATTAACGGGAAGGTCATGTGTTAAAGGCTAGCCACCTGCCCCTCTAATATAGCCCGAAATTCATGAAAAAATCGGGAGGGGCGGCACATGAACGGGGTCACTGTCATTGACCGTATTGTCATTGACTTCACAGGAGTATACTGGGATTTCTTCAATCCCTTCATGCTCCGAATATGTCATTTCTACGGAGTCAGGATGTATACGAAGGAGAAGGGTTTTATCTATCATATCAACATCAATACCGGAGAACATTTCTTGCATATCTCCTATCAGTTGGCTTTTGCCCCCAAGTCTAGGAAGCACACTCTACGAATCGAAGCGTACCCTGAGTCATTGGCATACTTCAAGGATTGGTTGATGCAGATTCAGACAAAAGCCAAGGAAGTCCTGTTCGTTCGGTGTGATGTTGCATATGACATTCCTTACAACATCAAGGATGTGTTTACCTTGTCACTGACAGGGCGCAAGCTAAGGCTATTTCGGGGAACTCGTTACTACAACGGGGGACACCAACGTAGGGAGAACGGTTATTGTCGGGTGTACGACAAGAAACGTCAGTTGTCGGAGACAAGGCGGCAGGAAATTATAGGGGAGCAAACGAGGATAGAGATTGTATATGCTCCGAAGGGGCTTAGGATACCGATTGCTTCACTAGCCCAGTATCCGCCGCAGTTTAACAGTAAGTATCTATGTGCTGTGCTGACGGACTTGTCCAAGTTTGCCCCGAAGGTGGGGCGACTTGTTCAGGAGATTCAGCAAGGAGAACTTCTACCACAAGACACAACCCCTTACTACCGCAAGCAAATTCAGGAACAGATGAAAACGCAGGATGTTATTGACCTGAATGTACTAGCGGCGGAGCAATGGCAGGAAGCAATAACGCTTCCATGTGCCGTTCTATCAGGTAAGGTTAGTCATCTTCCATTACAAGAAGTTCGTTCAGGCTGATGTTAAGCGTTCTGCAAATCTGCTCCAACGTATCGAAGTATGCCGCATTGACTTTATCGGAGCAAAGATGACTGACCGTGCTTGGTCTTATGTTCATCCTTCGTGCAAGTTCACGTTGACTGATACCTTGTGCTTCTAGGATTTCCTTTAATCTTAACCGGATTGGCATAGTGTCCCCCCCCCCATAACGCAATGCAGTTACGAAATAATGTGGATTTCTTTCATCTTATCACCTGAAATCTCTTGTGTGCAACGGTATACCGTAATATAATCGAAGTATGTTACGGAGTACCGTTACAAAAATTGAGATTTCTGTAACGGTGGGGGGAGAGGAACGGCATGAACGTCATCGGTTATGTCAGAGTGTCAACGAGTGGACAAGCCAAGGATGGTTTCAGTTTAGCGTACCAACAGGATGAAATCCGCTCCTATTGTCAGGAGCAAGGATGGAATCTGATGAACATATACAGCGATGAAGGTATTAGTGGGGCGAAAGTCGATGAAAGAAGCCCTTGAAGTGGACAGAGCTGGCTTTCAGAGCATGCTAGCCGCCCTGTCTACCCAAACCATTGATGCAGTTGTCGTCCTCAACACAAGCCGTTTATGGCGGTCTGACATTGTGAAAGTGTTGGTACATCGTGAGTTTAAGAAGCATGGGGTTGATGTTCGGAGCATCGAACAACCGACCTACAGCATTTACAAGAAAGACCCGAATGACTTCCTAATTAACGGCTTGATGGAACTGCTTGACCAGTACCAACGGCTCGAAATCGCCCTCAAGCTAGGCAGGGGGCGGTACAAGAAAGCGGAGCAGGGCGGCTATGCCGGAGGGAGAGCCACCTTTGGTTACAAGGCAAAGAAAGGTCAGAAGTGCATCCAAGTGGACGAGAAGCAAGCCATAACCGTCCGCAGAGTGTTTCAGCTAAAGGAGCAGTATCCATCATGGACGCTGACCCAAATCGCTGAGAATTTGAATCAAGAAGGCTTTACAACGCAACAAGGTAGACTGTTTACAAAAGTGCAAATCAAGCGAATCTTGGACAAACGTGATTTTTATAGCGGCACATACCGCTATGGAAATATAGAAGCTGATGGCTTACATGAAGCCATACTGTGACAAGTATTGATTGGAGAGGCTTGCGTCCCGTTGCGAACCGAAAGGTTAACGCTTGAACTGAGGTTGCCCCCATTCATTACTCATCACGCCGACTAACAATCCGTACATAGGGGTGATTTCTTTTATGCACTACAAAATGCGTCATGTTTACGTTGGTTTAGACCTGCATAAAGCCCACCATACAGCAGTTATCATCAACTGTTGGCATGAGCGGCTAGGCGAAATCCAAATCGAGAATAAGCCATCTGCCTTTGACGACTTGATGAAGTTCGTCAAGAAGCATACGTCAAAAGAAATGACCCCTGTCTATGGATTAGAAGATACGGGCGGTAACGGCAGAGCATTAGCCGTTCACCTTGTCGAGAAGAATCAAATCGTTAAAGAAGTCAATTCCGCTCTGTCCTACAATGAACGTATGAGTAATGCAACGACCCAAAAGAGCGACAGTTGGGATGCGTTTTGCATTGCGAAGGTTCTGTTTGCAAGGCTCGATGACCTGCCGGATGCGAATCCGCAGGATATGTATTGGACAATCGGGCAACTGGTGGCAAGACGGAACTCTATCGTCAAACATGCCGCTACGCTAAAGAATCAGCTTCATCAGCAGTTAAGCTATCACTATCCGTCATACAAGAAGTTCTTCTGTGATATTGACGGTAAGGCGGCTCTTGCCTTTTGGGAGAAGTACCCTGCTCCACATCACTTAGAATCGGTGGGGGCGGAGGAACTTGCGGTCTATCTCCGTAAAGCTAGCCATAACACCTGTTCTACTCGTAAGGCAGAGGAAATCTTGGAACTGGTGAAGAAAGACGGGGAGACGAAGCGGAACTACCAAGCATCAAGAGACTTCCTTGTCGTGAACATGGTGCAGGATATGAAGCGGAGTAGAGAGTTGATTAAGCAGACGGAAGAACAGCTTCGTCAGGTACTGTCTGAAACGGACTATAAGCTTGATTCGATGGATGGAATCAGTACCGTTACAGCGGCGGAACTGATAGCCGAAATCGGAGACATACGCCGTTTCTCCAACGCTGATAAGCTAGCCCGTTTTGCAGGTGTTGCTCCTATCCGCTTTAGCTCGGGCGGCAAGGGCAAAGACCAAGCAAGCGGACAAGGAAATCGCGTACTGAACGCCATATTTCATAACCTTGCCGTTCAGCAAATCCAAGTGGCTAAAGGTGACAATAAGAAGCAAAGGAATCCCGCATTCTACGAGTATTACCAACGCAAGCTAGCAGAAGGCAAGACGAAGAAGCAAGCCCTAATATGCGTCATGAGAAGGCTTGTAAATATCATTTACAGCATGGTGAAGCACAAGACAGAGTATCGAGCGGCAACGCTAACAGAACGCCAAGCAAGCTGATATAATGGTGGTAATTGGAAAACCAGTTGCCACCTTCTTTATTCCCCAGTTTAATATTACAACTTAGGGGACGGGACAAGGTAATAAGTCTAACCTTTTTGATAAGGCTGGGAATTATACGGGTGGCAGGACGCAAAAGGAATTGGATGATTTAGCAGGCGATCCTTCACATGGCGGTAAAATTAGGGATCAAGGTTTGAAAGAAAGAGAGATAGGACCAGATTTGGAACAACAAGGAAAACTAGGGAAGATAGTACGTGACCCGCAAGGAAACGGAGGAGCAGAATTTATTGATACAACAAATAACGTTAAATGGGACGTTAAAAGTTTCGTATCTTATCCAAATGGTCATACTTCACCCAAGAAAGGCGCATTTACAGTAAATAACGGGATGAAGGCAATTAATAAAGAACTAGATAAAAATTACAATGTAATTGTGGATACAAGAGAGATGGCTCCTGAACATGTAGAACAGTTAAAAGAGGCAATTGAAAAAGCTGGAGTATCGGATAGGATTATTTGGTATCCATAGGAGGATTAGGTATGACAACTGATATCAAAGAAATTATGACTCGATTAGAATTACACCGTCTTTGGATTGAAACCATTGGAGAACAAGGCGAAAAACTCGGTATAGATGAAATTGATTTGCGAAATGTGGATTTGTCAAAATACCCATTAGACCAAGCATATATAACAGCTTGTATCTTTGATGGAATGAACTTAAACCACAAAGATTTCTCTTCATCCTTACTAAGTTCATCAACTTTTATATCTACAAATTTAGAGGGGGCAGACTTTTGTAAGTCTAATGTATCGTATGTGGACTTCACAAATGCGAATATTAAAGCTGCTAGATTTGCTGATAGTGAATGTATTGAGACGGTGTTTGTTCAAGCTGATTTATCAGATGCTAATTTAGTAGCTGGTCTTTTTGATGAAACGGATTTTCGCAATGCAATATTGTTTAATGCTGATGTGCGGCTAGCTACGTTTGAAAGAGTATTGCTAAAAGGAGCTAAATTAACAGGGATTCGGGGGCTAGAAGAGGCTTTTATAAAAAGTATCAATATTGGGACGCCAGAACAACCAAATATTTTAGTAGGTGAAGAAGCTAGAAAATGGTTACAAGATAATCAAGTAGCCCCTCCCCCTCTGTCAGAATAGTTGTCGTACCCCAAATGTAAAGGTATAGTTGGGAGAAACGAGAACGAGGTGGAGGATATGGGTCGAACTTCGAGGACTCGTTCTCACCCATCCACATGCCCAGTACGTCCTTATTTCCATCCAGATCAATGCCGATCACCATGTACGCTGCTTTGTTGACAATGGCACCCTCTTGCTTCACTTTGAAGTGGATAGCGTCGAGAAAGACAACCGCATATACGCTCTGCAGCGGCCGATTCTGCCATTCCTTAATAAGCGGCATGATCTTATTGGTGACATTGGAGATGAGTAGCCGAAACGTCGATGCCGTATAGCCCGTTCAGGTGATCTTGAATCTCCGTGTCGTTACCCCTTTGGCATAGAGCGCAATGATCTGGTCCTCAATGCCGGTTACGTTGGTCGGATGCTTCTTCACCACAAGAGGCTCGAACTCACCATTACGGTCGCGTGGAACGGAAATCTCCTGCTCACCGTATTCACTTACAACCGTCTTACGACTTTTCCCGTTTCGGCTATTGGTCGTTGCTTTGTTCTTCACCTCGTGCTTCTCGTAGCCAAGATGCGTGTCCATCTCGGCCTCCAGCATTTCCTGGATCGTCTCGGCAAAGAGATCCTTCAAAGCGTTCTGCGCATCTTGAGCCGTGACCAGTTTCTCTCTTTGATAAACGCTCGCAGCTGCTCCTTCGTCCACAGTCCCATGTGTTCTCCTCCAACCTTTCTATATATTTTCATTTTAGTAGGTTTTGGAGTTTACACAAACTATTTTACAGACTCGGAGACCTTGATTGGCTTCGTGCCTTTCAAGGTTTCTTTTTTGGAGGGGGGTGACGAATGAAATTACCATTCAGCCAATAACAAATATAACCCATGTAATACTCGTATGAAGATTTCGTCATTTTGATTGTACGCACATCAACGCTTTAATTTTATTACCTAGATAACGCTATTCCGTTACATTGAACAGGTCGATTATGGTCAGATGCCTCCATGATAGACCTGTTTTTTGTTATCTTCGTTTTCTCACAGGTTTTTGAAAATAATCGCAACTTTGCGAAAGGATATAGCGATGGATATAGTGTCAGGAACATCGCAACTAATATATCGGATAGTCCGACCACTATATTGTCAGGACATATCTGAACAAACGGGAAGGTCATGTGTGAAAGGCTAGTCACCGATTCCATCATTCCTATAATACAAGCGGCAAATCCGTCAAAAGTTTTGCCAGTGGGGGAACACATGAAAAACGTACAACTTTCCATAGATAAAATTGCAGTTGAATACCATGGTGTAACGGTCAAGTTTTACAATCAACTCGCACTTTCATTTCGAGATTGGTTTGATATTAGACCTGCAATACGACACAAAGGCTATGTATATCACTGGAATCTGGGTATTGATGATGCGTATCTGTATTTACGGTATCAACCTTGGCGGCAGAAGAAATCGAGAAAGTACAGCCTTCAAATCGAAACCCATCCCGACCACTTGGTAAAGTTTCAACGGCTGCTTGATGTTCTGTATAGTCATACGCAGAAGGTTTCCTTCTCTCGATGTGAGTTAGCCTATGATTTCCCGTATCCAATGAGCAATGTATTTATTGCATCTAATACGGGGCGGAAGTTTGAAAGCAAAGACCATGCGTTTTGTCGTAACTATGATAAAAAAGCTCAACAGGGCGGCGGCAACTCCAACAGAGCGTCAGGCAAGCTGATATAATGGTGGTAATTGGAAGAACCCAATGCCACCTTCTTTATTCCCCAGTTTAAGATTACAACTTAGGGGACGGGAAAAGTTACATCCATTAACCCCAATGAGATTAGGTTCAGTCAAAGCTCTGTAAATGGTGCTAAGGAAATAACAGATAGCATGAAAGCGAATGGTTGGCAGGGTTCTCCTATCGACGTTGTTAAAATGCCTGATGGGAAATTAACAACTGTTGATAACACTAGGGTTCTTGCCGCCAGAAACGCTGGGATTAACGTGGAAGCTGTTGGCACAATGCAAGTGACCCAATTCCGGCGAATGTTGCACAAAGATTTGTATCTAAAAGCGGTCAAGTACCAAAAACATGGGGAGAAGCAGTGATAAACAGAATAAACAACCAAAATTCTTCCTACAGAACGACGTATCCAAATGGTTCAAATATCACAAGTTGGGACGGTGAATAAATATGGATTTTAAATCTCTTTCAAAATCACCATATGATTTCAATTATCCGGAATCTCTTTTGAAAGTAGTCAGGCTAAATCTGGTTAATCTTGACCCTTGGCGTATGATGGACTGCGACCAGGTTGTTTCAAGAATAGAGGGATTAAGGAAGCGATACCCTTCAAGAGAACTAATTCCATTTGCGAGAAAGTTAGATAACGATGATTTGGCTTGTTTTGAACCGTTAAAAGGGCAAAGAGTACAAGTCATCCATGATTTTGCTTCCTCTGGTTACGAGCAAAGAAAAGAGTATGCCGATTTCTGGGATTGGTTTCGAGATGCTGTGGATGAAATGATTGAATTTGATTAAGGAAGAAGCTTATGGTGAGGAAGTAATCTATTCTATTAACGTTGATAGTCATGCATTAAGCAGTTTCATTCTTAATGTGTCGTAAAGGGTCATCAAGCTAATTGTTGAAAAACAATGGATTATGAGTGATGCTGTTTTAGAACTGAAGAAAATAATATCGTCGTAGTATTATTTCATCTAGCCTTGGAGTTTCGATACTCCAAGGCTTTTTCTATGCCATCCAGTACCAAATGAATCGGGCGGCACGCCCCACTGAGATGGAAACCTTATAACCCCCGTTTGATCATCCTGATGTTAGATTTAAAATTGGACACAGAAAACCGAGTATGGGAGCAGGAAATTTCGGATTAAAGGAAATCTATGGTATTCTTAAGGACGACTTTGATAACTCCGGCATTCCTTATGCAGTTTGGTTTACTCTAAAACAAAGAGAAGAAATTGACCTGCCACGAAATTTATTGTAAATAAAAAAGTTTATAGAGCGTAAGGGTCACCTGCATGAGTCGAACAAGCTGGATACCGAATCCAAATACTATTCTTTTGGATAAAGTAGATGATTCGTTCAGTTCTTTGCACTGGTTTAACGAATAATTCTTTAATGGAGAATTGGAACAAATGATTACAAAGATGATAAAGTTATTATTACAGAGATTGATTTGAAACATCAGAGTTAACCAAGAAGGAGAGGAGATTGTTGTGCCATTTACGCATGTTATCGTTGAAGTACATTGTTTGAATGGTTTGGATGAGGGTCTAAAAGTTGGGATTGTTCCTGAGTACTGCACATATGGAGTTAAAAATCCTGGCTATCATTGTTTGAAAAACGATTGCTCGTATGTTGGGCATACTCCTGCTCCGCATGAAATAGCCTATTCGGGTGAAAACGGAAATGTAAAAGATGATTCTTGGATAGGTTTTGGTGGGGAGATGGAGCCAGAAGTTTATGCTAAGAGCAAAGTTAATGAGCTTAAGAGACTTTGGAAAGAGGTCTGCAAAGAAAAGATACAAGAAGCATACGATGAATACATGAATAAAAAGCCAACTGAAAAGTGAAAGTTCTTAAGACCTTGAGAATCCTCAAGGCATTCTATTAAGAAAGAAGGCTAACTATGGACTATTCTAAGCTTAGTAAAGAGGTCTCTTATGCCTTAAGGCATGCTCCTTGGGAGTACGAGTTAGAGCTAGATCATGAAGGTTGGGTAGACGTAGAACAGTTGTTACAGGCATTACGCTTTGACAATCAGTGGAAGCTTGTGAACGAGCATGATTTAAGCATGATGATTAAGGTGTCGGATAAAAAGCGGCATGAGATGATGAATGGCAAGATAAGAGCATTATATGGTCACTCTGTTCCTCAAAAAATACGGAAGGACGTGGATACTCCTCCCTCAATACTTTATCATGGCACGGCGAGACATCTTGTGGAACACATTTTATTAGATGGGCTTCGACCAATGGCAAGGCAATATGTTCATTTGTCCGCTGATCTGGATACGGCTAAATTGGTGGGAAAACGTAAAGATTCAATGCCTGCTCTGTTAGTGATTCAGGCGGAGAAGGCTTCAAATGAAAGTGGCATAAGATTTTACCGAGGAAACGATGTTGTTTGGTTAGCGGATTACGTTCCTGGTCCGTATATTTCTCAGCTATAAGAACCCTTGACTTCCTTCAACACAATCGTTATCATTATCAATAACGATAACAATAGAAATAAAGGAGTTAATCATGGAACAATCACAAGCCGATCTTATTCTGAATCCGATTCGGATGCGAATCATTCAGGCGCTGCTGTCGGACAATCGGACGACGCTGCAGCTGGCAGAACGGCTGCCCAGCGTTCCGCAGGCGACGCTGTACCGGCACTTGAACACGCTGCTGAAGGCGGGACTCATTCATGTCGTTGAGGAGCGTCGAGTTCGAGGGACGAAAGAGAAGGTATATGCGCTGGCTGCCAACGCAGCCGAACTGACGCCGGATGATGTGACGGAAGCGTCCTCCGCCAAGCATATGGAGCTGTTTCTGAAGTTTGTTGCATCATTACTTGGGGATTTCGGTGCTTATGTCAATCAGGAGAAGTACAACTTGAAGGAGGATGGCATCTCGTTCCGTAAGGTCGAGCTGTATTTGACGGACGAAGAATACATTGGGCTGCTGACGGAGCAGCGGGAACGAATGAAGCAGTATGCAGACAACGGCCCGTCAGATGGCAGAAGGCTGCGGATGATTTCCACGGTCGTCATTCCGGAAGCCCGTAGTGGAACGACACAGACCAATCAACATGACCATGAAGGAGATGGAAACGATGAGCACGGCGATTGAACGGAACGAGCATTTTGATGACAAGCTTGCGAACGCATCCCGTAAGGCGATACTCAGCTTCCCGCTGTATATCGCAGTGCCTGTATTATTCGCTGTCTCATTCTGGATAGCCGGATACGAGGTGGAGTGGGGGGCATACGGTCTAGGAGCGCTGGGCTGGGTGATAGCTCTGTTCCTGCGTGGACCGATTAGCGCGCTGGTGATGAACATGCCGCAGGAGCGGGCCAAGACGATCATGGTCGCCAGCTCCGGTGTAACCGAGGAATCGGTGCGTCTTGTGCTGCTCGCGCTCACTTCTTTCGGCCCAACCTGGGCGCTCTCGGTCGGTCAAGGGTGGGCAGCGGTTGAAGTGCTGTTCGTATTGATTAATATTGTGGCGATCAGATCGCTGGCCAATCGCACGGACGAGAAAGCGATGCAGGCGAAGCAAATGCTGGAGGCTAGCGGCAATATTCAGAGCAGCCCGCTATGGGGCGTACTGGAGAGAATATGGGCATCTGCCATCCATATCGGCGCGACTTTGATCGTCGCGTACGAACCATGGACAGTCGTTGCTCTGATCCCGGTACACAGCGCCATTAATTTTATCGGGGTCCGGTTAGCGGCGAAGTCGCTCTTGAGGTCGAGTGTATTTGTTGCGGCAGTTGGCTGTGCGCTGCTATTGCTAGGTGTTTATTTCCAATTTATACTAGGTTAATAAAAGAGCCTGCAATAGAGAGGTGCTGTATTGAGCAAAGGCGCATTAATCGGCAAAGGAATGACAGCGGACGTCTACGAATGGGGAGAAGGCCGCCGCGTTGTGAAGCTGTATAACGATTGGTTCCAGACGGATTGGATTCATCAGGAAGCAAGCATAAATCAAGCGATCCAGGAAGCGGGAGTGCATGCCCCGGCTGCATTGGAATATGTAGAGGTTGAGGGCAGAAGAGGGCTGGTCTATGAGAAAATTATAGGCGTCTCTCTCCTGAAGCTGATCGAGGCTTCCCCACAGAGGATTGAGGAATATGCGGGGGCAATGGCCCGGCTGCACAGCAGCATTCACCAGTGCAGGACGACGCAGCTTCCCAGGCAGAAGGAACGACTTAAGAATTTCATCTGCCAGTCGCAATCGGTGCTCGGGGAGCGGACCGAGCGGATATGCCGCTATTTGCTCAGCCTGCCGGGAGGCGACTCGATATGCCATGGCGATTTTCATCCCGACAACATTCTGATGACGGAGGATCGGTCGTACGCGATCGATTGGGTCGATGCCAACATCGGCGATCCGATGGGAGATGTCACCCGAACGTCACTTATGATTCAGACGCCATATAATCCGACGGATATTCCGGCTGAGATGCTTAGGCAGTTGAAGGAGAAGCTGAACCGTACTTATTTGGAGGAATATTTTCGGTTGACCGGAACTAGTGAGGAGCAGCTGGAGTGTTGGATATTGCCGGTTGCGGCAGCGAGACTTAGAGAGAATATTCCCGGCGAACGTCAGTGGCTGCTTCACATGATCGACAGCAGGCTGAAGCAGCTGGAGCTAGCGTAGTAGTGCCGGGTCATAGAAGCCTCCATCCGTTTGACAGAGGACGGAGGCTTGCTGTGTGGATGACAATGTTACAATCGTCTACTCGCGCAATGGATAATTGTTTAAAAATTGTAATTTAGGTGTTGTAAATTTCCATTAATCGCTATATAGTGAGTTTAGAACTAAACGGTGTGTTACTGGCGTAAACATGGATAACCATGAGGGAGCACATCGATATTCGCCGTACGCCTGGGCAAAGTATGCGATCATACACGATCGGATGCTTTTTTTTGTTTTCATCATAATTAGGAGAGGGTATGGTGAAGCGTAATGAAAATGGTGTTCGTAATGTTTGACGGTTTGACTTCTCTGGATTTTGTCGGATTCTATGAGGTTGTAACATGGCTCGGCGTTCTAGGCGTGGATGACAACCTATCTTGGCAAATGTGCGCGGTGAGCGAGCAGGTGACGGATGACCGGGGGATGACGATCAAGGCGCATCAAGTGAAGCCGGATCTATCGCAGTTCGACCTCGTATTCGTTCCAGGCGGATTCGTAACGAGACAGCTCCGCTTCGACGAGCCGTTCATCGAGTGGATTCGTACGGCGCGCAATGCCGAGTACCATGTATCGGCCTGTACGGGAGCTTTGCTGCTTGGAGCAGCCGGGCTGCTGGAAGGACGAAGGGCGACGACGAATTCGAAAGCTTACGAGCTGCTTGAGCCATACTGTGCCGAGGTCGTGCGGGAGCGTTATGTGCGGGACGGCAATGTCTTTACGGGCGGCGGTGTGTCGGCCTCGATCGATCTGGGGCTTTACTTCATTGAATCGGTGGCGGGAGCAGACGTTGCAAGGCAGGTGCAGCAGCGGATGGAATATCCGTATTATCGCCCGGGAGCAGCAACCGATTGAATAGCTGCAATAGGTAACATTTAGCGAAAATCTATAACATCGTAAGGCTGTTCCTTGTAACAGGGGACAGCCTATTCTGTTGTTTTCATATGTAAGAATGTAGAAACGAAACCAAAGATATGGGTCGATAGACCTTGAGAACAGGCAGAGATGTTAGGGTGAATTGTGTCGAACGTAGCTTGTTGCTTTGTAAGCGCTATGATACAAAATACGTAACGCATTGCGGAGAATGCGTGTAGGACTGCGGACTCGGCAGTGCTTTATTCATCATTTAAGGAGGGTGTCATGGTTTCGATTATCAATCAGAACGCATCCGATGAGCTGCTTGAATGGGTCCGCACGGAGTACCGCAATCTTCCGATTCGAGAACTGCTGCGATTGTCACCGCATGTGCTGCTTGGTGTGAGCCAGAAGGCGGCGGACGCGCTGAAGCTGCTTGAAATCAACACGCTGTTCGATCTGGCGACGTCGAGCGTATTCGATGCCGCGTCGAAGCTGCTGAATGCGGCTTCGGATATTCATTCCGCGCTGAGTCAGCATGGAACGCCGACAGCTGATCTCGTACGGGAATCGGTAGCAGCTGGTGTGAAAGTGAACGAGCTGCAGTTCCTCCCGATCAGTGCGCTGCAAGGCGTCCCGGAGAGCGAAGCAGCTGGGCTGCAGCAGGTGCTGGATGTGTCGACGATCCGGGATTTCGCGCTGTATCCACCTTACCGGGCGGCATTGAGGCTGCTGAATGTCGTCTATTTTCCGGAGAATGCTCCGAACTACGACCCCGAGCGTCCAGCCGATCTGCTTCCGAAGACCGGGGAATATCCGACCGAGCGTGTACAATATACGACGCTTCTGATGGATCAAATTCATGACGATAATGAAAAGCTGATCGACATCGCTAGTCCCAGCTTCAAGCCGATTGATATCGGTGCGCTGGCGGCAGGCGATGCAGGGTTCAAAAAAATTGCCTTCGGCGCCCTGCTGACCTTCAATCAATCCTGGTACGCACAAGGGGTTACACTCGGTCAGCTGCTGCACAGCACGGCGCTGGCACCGGGCGAAAGCACGCGGATTGCCGTCATCGATTGGTCGCGCAGAAGCCGGGCCGGCGAGACGGAGACCATTAGCGAGGTTGACGATCTGACGAATGATACGACGCATAACCGGTCGATCAGCGAGGTGACGGAGGCGGTTGCTCGCGAGGCGCAGAGCGGGTTCTCCGAAACGAATGCGACGAGTACCTCGAGTGCAAAAGCAACTGCCTCTGCCGAAGAGCTGTCGGCGCCGCTCGGCGGCTTGTTCGGAGGACCGAGCGGCTCGGCTGGACAGACGAGCAGCACAGCCTCCACGACCTCAGCGGCGGAAAGCTACTCCACCTCATACGGTCACCGTGAAATTGGCAGCACGATGCTGCAGAACGTAAACGACAGGACGCATCAGCATGCTCATAGCAGCCGCAGCCGCCGCGCGTCGGTTGTGAAGGAAGTGTCGCAGTCGGAGCATGAAGGGGTAAGTACGCGAGTGATCGCGAACTACAACCATATGCATGCGCTGACGATCCAATATTACGAGGTCGTACAGGTGTACCGGGTTGAGACCGCTATTGTCAAAGCCGATAAGGTCGTGTTCATCCCGATTGAATTGATTGATTTTAATAAGGATGCGCTCGTCAGGCGCTTCCGGAGCATTTTGTCGCGGGCCGCTCTGACCTATTCCATACGCGAGGCGCTTATTAATCTCGATGTGCTGGAGATTGTGCCGAACCAAGATACGTTCTTCATTAATATTAATAACCGAATTAATGTACTGCTGCGCGAGGCGTCGATTTCCCGCACCGGCTATCCGGTGAAGCCAACAACTACGACCCAGCCGACGAGATCGACAACTCAGCCTGCTGTAACGCAGCAGTCAACTTCATCGACGTCGGCCAATACTCTGTCGCTGATGAAGGGCGACAGCACAGATGCACAAGCTCAGCTGAATGCGGCGATGGCCGTTAACATGCCATCGTTCAGCTTGTCGCACACGCTGCCGGTTTTCCAGCAGGTGAATGATGCGCTGTGGACGATCGAGCATTCCGCTCGTGTATCTAGACTGTTGAACCGCGCCATTCTTCGCTCGAACAGCGCATCGACGTATCTGCCGACCGATGTGACGATTGAAGGCGTCGTTGTGAATGCCGGAGGCACACCGCTCGCGCCCGTATTTCATACGCTGTCCGGCAAGGCGGTCACGACGGTCGATTCGGCGCATCCGCTCGATATGAGCGACGTGAGCCAGATTGGCGTCATCGGCAGCAGTCCGGAGGCGGATTTGTCCGTGCGGGTCGTGCTGACGCTTAACCGCAATGGCGTCCGGTTTCCGTTCGAGCTGCCGTTGTTTAAAGTGTACAAAGGCGCTGCTGGTGAGACGACCGTCGTTCAGATTAAGCTCGGCGGCGTCGACGCGAATTTGAAGGAGCATCTAAGCGAGAATCGGATGCACTACAGCCAAGCGGTTTACCGGTCGCTGGACAGCACGCAGCTTGCGTTCCTGCTTGCCGGTTATGGCGTAGAAGTGGGAGGGAAAATGGTCCCCGTCTCGCAGGTCGTAGAGCCGCGCCCGATCCGGTACATCGGCAACTACCTCGCATTCAAAATGAACACGGACAGCGTGAACGATCCAGAGTGGGCCAAGTGGCTCGACGAGCACGGCATTCATCTGGGGCATGCGAAGGAAGATATTATTCCGCTGCCGTCGGGCGGCACGTTCGCCGAAGCGGTGCTTGGGCGCTCGAACAGCGCAGAGAAGCTCGACATTACGCGGTTCTGGAACTGGCAGGACTCGCCGATTCCGCTGCAGGCGATGGAGATTGCTGCCATTCAGACGGGCAGCCGCGCGATGCCGGAGGACGTCAAGCCAGGGCAGCTTAGCAATCCAATTATCAACATCACGTCGCCAACCTCACTTCCAGATCCGACCGGAACGGCGGCGATATTGGCTGCGATTCAGAACGGCAATCTGTTCCGCGACATGAGCGGCCTTCAAGGAACGATCGGATTGGCGCAGGCCGCGCTGCAGGCGACGAGCGCTGGCGCGGCGACGGCAGGACAACAAGCGGGAGAGAACATGAACAATTTATTGAAGGCGAATACGGAACGTCAGCGCATCGCAGCCGAGATGATTACGAGCCTCGCGAAGACGGCCGCATCCGTCTATTCCGGCGGTCTTGCAGGCGGAGGCGGCGGAGGAATCAGCGGCGGCAGCAATCATTCGCAGGACGGCGCCAAAATCAACTACTTCGATAAGACGCAGGGTCAAAATGGCGCCGCGAGCGGCGGGGCATCCGGCGGAGGCGGGGGCGCCGTCGCCCCAGTTAGCGGCGGCGGTTCAAGCTCCGGCGGAACGCCAGCTGGCGGAGGCGCGGGCTATTCGCAGAATCCGGCTGCGCTTGCCGCGACATGGGGAGACAGTCAGTCGAGGTCCGGCGTTGTCAGCCAATTCCTCGATAAAGTATCGGGCGCGATTAACGGCAGCGCAGGGGACTCTCCGGCAAGCTCGCCGCTGGAAGCCCGCAAAGCGTGGCCGAAGCTCGATCCGACGCAGGTGCTGACGCGTATCGAGCAGCTGAAAAACAACGCTAACCTGTTCAATCAAGGTAGAATCGGGTTGTGCACAGCGGCGTGCTTCTATCATCATATCATCCAGAAGGAGCCGGCTAAGTTCGAATCGTTCGCCAAGGCGCTTTATGGCGGCGGCATTGGATTCCTGGGCAATTTGAAGGTTGCACCGGATTATGATCTTCGTAATGCCGACTATAATGCACTTGCCAGCCAATGGCCGAATATGCCGCCTCAGGCCGATTGGATGCTCATGTCGGCGTTGCGCGACAGCGAGAACTGGTTCTTCGATTATGAGGGCGCGCCGGATGAAGATATAGCGATGGAGACGCCGACCAAAGAATTGTGCGAATGGTATAAGAAAACGGGCTTCTATACCGACGCTGTTTTTAAAGAAGATCGGAGTATTACCGGTATTAAAGCGATCAATAAGACGGCGAACAATCATATTGTGTTGTGGATTCGCACGGCGCTGCTGCAGCCAGGCGACGGCACGCACGTCATTACGCTCGAAAGCCCGATTACAGTCGATGAGGCGAATGACAAAATTACGTTCGACTACTGGACTTGGGCGAATCCAATCAAGACGATGAGCACGTCGCTGTCGAACTTTAAGGCAAATTACTTAGGGGCGATTACGGCGACATTCTAAAAGTTGTGAAGGCACGTTCCGATCGGGGAGGGACGTGCCTTTTTGGCGCGATGATGCTTTTTCATATTGGGTTGAATGGGGGGGAATGTGGAAAGGATGAAGCGTGAGTATCGATATGCTGCGGATGTACGGGAGCCATTTGTATAAGGGGAGGAAATGACGGGATGAACGAGGCTCGGATTGAGATACCGCCGTATTTTTCGTTTGAGCAAAACTTGGGTTATCTGACTCGTTCTGCAGACGAAAGCATGTTTCAGGTAGAAGAGGGGCGGGTGTACCGTTGGATCGAAGCGGGAGATGAGAGGCATGCGGTAGAAATTACGGATGGTAATGAGGGGCATATTCGGCTACGGTTCAAGGATGAGCCTTCGACCGAAGGACGGGATAGGATCGTTCGATATGTGCGGGATTGGTTCGATACGGACACAGATTTGGCCCCGTTCTACGCAATGGCGGAGAAGGATCTGCTGCTTCAAGAAGCGGTCGTTCGTTATCGGGGGCTTCGGCTTATCGGCATCCCGGATCTGTTCGAGGCGCTGTGCTGGGGCATACTTGGGCAGCAGATCAATTTGAAATTCGCGTTCAAGCTGAAAAAAAGATTCGTCGAGCTGTTCGGCTCCCACCTGGAGTGGGAGGGGCGGACGCTTCATCTGTTTCCGACACCAGAAAGGGTGAGAGAGCTTCGCGTCGAGGATCTGACAGCTTTGCAGATTACGACGCGCAAAGCGGAATATATGATCGGGGTAGCCGAGCTTATGGCCAGCGGCGAGCTGACGAAGTCGTCGCTTCGGGCGGCTGGAAGCTTGAAGGAGGCAGAGCGGCGGCTCGTCAGCATTCGCGGCATCGGTCCGTGGACGGCTAACTATGCGTTGATGCGCTGCTTGCGGATGCCGAATGCTTTTCCGATTGACGATGCCGGCTTGCATATCGCGATTAAGCAGCGGCTGGGCCTCTCGGAGAAGCCATCCGTGAAGCAAATTCGGGAGCTGTCTGCTGGCTGGGCGGGCTGGGAGTCGTATGCGACGTTCTATATGTGGCGCACGACGTATTGAAGTAGTCTTGTTAATGTGCTGCTATCCGCGCAGTCGAGCCCGGTCCTGTAGTCTAATGCAACAGCGCCCGCAGCAGAGTACTACAACCAATAACCCATATGAAACGCGACAGCGCTGTTTCATATGGGTTATTGGCATTAGCAGAAAGCGAACAGAATCGTGAAGTCCGGGATGATGCAAGGCGTCAGCGGGAAGCAGTGGCCGATCACGAAGCCGAACAGGTTAGCGACCGGAAACATGAGGAAGACGTTGTTAAAGGTGAATATGAGCGACCAGCGGTTGTAGCAGAAGCCGGGCAATACCCGGTCCTCGTCCTCGCGAGGCCCCATTGTGCCGAATTGGGCGAATTGTACGGCTTGCTGGAGCGTCTGCGGCCGCTGGCGGATGAATGCTTGCAGCATTTGCGGATTGCTTCGCAAGTAATTGTACAGGAACAGCATTTCCGCCGGCGGCTGGCCTACTGGGCGGGGATATTGAGCGAGCACCGCAGGCAGGTTCGCTTGCGACAGCTGTGCGGGAACACCGCCGGCTCCCTGTCCTGGCACAGGCAGCACACCGCCGCCCTGTCCTGGCACGCCTTGCGGGGTAAATATGCCGCCGCCTTGGCCTGGTAATCCTGGAAAGCCCGGCAGGCCGCCTGGTGTAGGCGTAACGCCCCCGCCGATACCTGGAATCCCGCCCGGCAAAGGTAATAAGGTCCTGTCGTCTTGAACCGGCACGTTCTCGTACTGAACAGGCTGTACTGGCTGTACCGGCTGTGCCTGCTGTATCGGCTGAACGAGCTGCGGATGATAAACGAGCTGTACAGGCTGTACAGGAACTTGCATTTGGAAGTAACGCGGGTCATACACGACCGTTTGGGCGGCCGGAGCTTGACAAGAGCATCCCATTCAAGCAGCATCCTTTCGAGATGTAATAGCTCTATATCGTATGCGGCATTCGCCCAAAGGTGCGATGTCATCGAATCGACACGAACCGCGCCTCGGAATGTGACGAATGTATCATGACGCTGGCGCGCTCGGATGGTAAACTCATGGTGGTCAGGTAAAATGAGGCAATCCGCTCCGGCGAAGCAAGAGCATGCTCACCATACTTATTGCGGATCACAACCGGAATATGGAGGGATGGCATGGGGTAAAAGACTGGCTCTTGCGTATCAAATATATGCAAGCTCTATACGTCATTGGCATCGTACTCATCGTTATGCACGGTGCATGGTCGATCTGGACCTTGAAACACCCGTATGCACAACCTGCCATGCAATCCATTCCGACGATCACAAAAGCGACGCCCGCAGCAGCCGCTCCCATGCCGGCAGCGCCTGCCGTGCAGAGTACAGGTACCGGCGCAGGCAGTGAGCCTAATACGATTACGACGCTTGTAATTAAACCGATCGTGACATCGCCTGTCAATCGGGTTATTTTTCGTAGCCTGTTCTATCTGTTTGTCTGGGTGCTGCTGTTTCTGGTCGTGCCCGTTGCGTTCCTGCGACTGAAGCGGTTCAAGTTTTTTAACGTGGAATTCGAGGTCGAGGGCGAGCGTGCAGCGATTCAGCAAGCGATTATTACGACGTCCAAAGCGTCATTGATGGAATATCTGACGGGCAGAGATGCATTTATTAAAACATTGAGCTGTATGCACGGCAACGTCATCACGTTCTCTGACGTGTTGCGTGTCCTGTTAGACGATATTCAGGCGGCGTACAGAGATACGTTCAACGCCGGCTTTACGATCGAAATCTATGAGGACGAAATTCCTCCCAAATATGCGCCGATGGCACAGCACTCGAAGGAAACCGGTCACTCCTCGCTCTGGAACAGGTCGGAGACCGATCATCCGTTCAAGCCGAACCGAATGGTATATTATTATCCACTTAATGAAACAAACTTTCTGCTTACAGTACTGAGCAGCTATGCGACGCAGTTCGATGCGTTCGACAAGCATGTACTGCCCTTACTCCATAATGTCATCAGCACGAATATCGAATCCATCGAGCTGATGGTCGTTGCTACGAATCCAAATCCAACGTCGAACCCATCCCCCAACTCGTCGGAAAATCCAGAGTCCTAGAGAGTAAATTTTGTTTGCAATGGTTGACCGGCTTGTCCGGAAGCTAATACAATATGGTCCAAAAGAATGGAGGGATCGGAGCTTGAACAAGAAGAGGAAGCCCATTAATGCAGCTGAAGTCATTAGACGCGCATCCGCTGTGCTGTCCGGCCCCCGCGTTCCGGAGAAGACGGCCAAGGATGCCATGAGGAATGTGAAAGTAGAGAAAGACGACCCGCTAGTGAAACGATACGCGTCTCGATAATGAGAGTTGAACCTCCGAAGTCGCTAAGCTTGATGCGGCCGGAGGTTTTTTGTTGGATATAGGGGGACAAGGCTATCGTCGAAGCCACGGCTCGACTAACGAATGCCAGTGCTTGCGGATTATTCGTTGCAGAACAGGCGAGTTCGCAATCAGCTCGGAGGGCTGACGAATGTCCAGCTTATGACGACTCAGCTCCTGAAAGGAGCGGGCATGCAGGCTTTCGCCGTGCTGGTACTGCTGAAACAGGCTGCGCATCGTTCGATTGTGCATTTTCTTTCACCTCGACCATCCATCCTATGCACCCGCTCGAGGGAAAGCGACGGCGTAAATAGGCTGATGAAGCTCTTATTATGACTTTATCGCCATTCTATCTCTTCTTTAGACCTAGCTGTGATTAGGTCTATCCTTAATTTTATGAAGTAAAAGCTATATTTCACCGGGTTAAGCTATGCGCGCTTTCTCATTTATGATTACAATAGGGTGAGGGTTAAACACAAAACATTGTGACCGGAGGAGACGCAGTAATGAACAGTATAGCAGTTAAATACGAAAACCCGGTCATTCCGGGCTTTTTCCCGGACCCGAGTGTGATTTGGGTGGATGGCTATTACTACTTGGCGACTAGCTCTTTCGAGTATTTCCCGGCGGTCCCGATCTTTCGCAGCCGCAATCTAGTCGAATGGGAGCAGATCGGGCATGTGCTGACGAGAAGCAGCCAAGTAGACATGACGAAACGCAACAGCTCGGAAGGCATTTATGCTCCGACACTTCGGTATCATGATGGTGTGTTCTATTTGATTACGACTGATGTGTACGGCATAGGAAATTTTTACGTAACGGCTACTGATCCGGCAGGACCATGGTCGGACCCGATCCGCATTCCATACGGCAATATTGACCCATCGCTGTTCTTCGACGAGGATGGCAAAGTATATGTGACAGTTCAGAATGGCGCTGACCTGGAGTCGCATATTATCACCTACGAAATCGACATCGCGACGGGTAAAGCGTTGAGCGAGCCGGTCGTCGTATGCCGCGGAGACGGCGGCGTATGGACGGAAGGGCCGCATTTGTACCGTATTCATGGTATTTACTATTTACTCTGCGCGTGCGGAGGCACGGGTCGTGACCATCGTGTGCTGGCAGCTCGGAGCGAGTATCCGACCGGTCCGTTCGAACTGCTTGACCATCCGATTCTAACTCACAATAAGCTGCCGGATCATTCGCTGCAGAACCTCGGTCATACCGATCTGATCGAAGATGAGGCGGGTAACTGGTGGGCGCTGTTCCTTGGCGTACGTCCGGTGGACAGCCGATACAGTGTGCTTGGCAGGGAGACCTTCCTTGCGCCGGTCATTTGGACGGAGGATGGCTGGCCTATGATCGATAACAACGAGGGCACTGTTCAACCGATTATGAATGTCGAAATTCTCGCAGGAGGTGCGGGACTCGTATCGCGGCACGGCTTGTTGAGCTCAGGGGCTTACCGGGAGAGATTCGACGGCAAGTCGTTAAGTCCACGGTGGGCGGCCCTTCGTACGTTCGATGAGGAACGAATGTCGCTTACGAAGCGGCCTGGAACGCTTGCGCTGACGGGTCATTCCTACACGCTGAGCGATGCGGCCCCAACGGTGTTCGTCGGCGTTCGTCAGCAGCACGTACAGATGAAGGCGGAGACGCGTGTGGCGTTCGAACCAGTTCGAGATGGAGAGGAAGCGGGCCTGTCTGCTCGTCTTCATGAGAAAGCTCACTATGAGATCGGTATTCGCCGTGAAGGCGGCGCTGATTATATCATCGTGTCGCTTACGTCTAACGGTTCTACGACTGTTGCGGCGAAGCAATTGCTTGATTCGGTTAGTGGAGGGATCGGACTAGCGATTACGTCGGATGCCTATACGTACCGTTTCGCTTGGTCGGCCGACGGCAGTACGTGGCATGAGCTTGCACAAGCGCTCGCGGATGTGCTGTCCTCGGAAGTAAGCGGCGGCTTCACAGGCGTATGCATCGGCTTGTATGCGACAGGTAATGGAACGCCATCTACTGCGGTGGCATATGCAGAGTGGCTGGACTATACACCGCTGTCTTAGCGGAGCTTAATGAGGATTGTCCTTACGCAGCATAAATATGCGGCTTAAGGACAATCCTTTTTTGCTTTGGTTAGGATTGAGAGCAGGCGGCAGACTAAAATATTTTATCATTTTCCAAAAACCGGAATTAGATCATAGGAGTGGTTCTAGAGTGGTAATTCTTTATTTTTGATCGGAATAAGGGGGAAATTACCTATATTTGCTTTGTCGGGTTATCTCGCTTCATTTTAATTGTCGAATCGGGTATATACGGCAGATTACGGCTGAATACTGTCCCACAGGGACTTTGAATGATGCAGGGCACGGCGTTATATTGAATCTGACGTATAGAACGGATAATAGAATGAAGGTGAGCGGCAATGGAATCGTGGCGGCGGCAAATGTGGATTTTATGGTTCGGTGTATTGTTATGCAGCTCCAGCTACACGATGGTGATCCCGCTCCTCCCGCTGTTTCTGCCGGAGCTCGGTGTCACGGACGATTCCGTCTATTGGTGGGCTGGAATCGTACAATCGTCCTCGTTTCTAATTGGAGCCGTTATGGCTCCGCTGTGGGGCTCGCTGGCGGACAAATACGGCAAGCGTAAAATGGTCATCCGGGCCGGATTAAGCCTTGCGGTTGTATACTCTTTAATGGCGTTCGTTCACAATCCGTGGGAGCTGGTCGGCATCCGGCTGCTGCAAGGCTTCGTTGCCGGCTTCGTGCCAGCCTCGATGTCAATCGTCGCTTCGATTGCACCGGAGAACAAGCTCGGCTCAAGTCTTGGCACGATGCAGGCAGCTTCGATGTCCGGCAGCATTATGGGACCGCTGCTCGGCGGCTTGCTGGCGGAGACGTTCGGCCAGCGGCAGTCGTTCGTCGTAGCGGGCATATTTCTGATGCTGGCGACAGCTGCAGTATTCTTCTTCGTTCATGAAGGGAAGACGGGGACAGCGAGCAAAGGTGCGGCTGCGTCTCCGAGAACAACGATGCTCGGCGATTACCGCAATGCCCTTCATAACAAGCAGCTGCTTAATTTGCTTCTACTGCTGCTCCTGTTCCAGATGTCCGTAAGTATGGTGCAGCCGCTGCTGACGCTTCATATCGCCGATTTGCAGGGAGGCGTGGAGGATGCGGCGGCGACAGCCGGCTTCATTTTGTCGCTGATCGGCATTGCCGGCATTCTCGCATCGCCGCAGTGGGGCCGAATCGGCGAGAAACAGGGCTACACGCGCGTGTTAATCTTTTGTCTCATCGCTTCGGGGTGCGTCATTTGTACGCAATATTTTGTTCATCAGCTGTGGCTGTTCACCGTTGTCCAGTTTTGCTTCGGCTTGTTCCTCGCAGGTATCGTACCGGTCATCAACACGCTTGTCGTGCAGAACACGGACCAGTCGTTCCGCGGCCGTTCGTTCGGTATGACGACGAGCGCCAATCAACTCGGGCAGCTGTTCGGTCCGTTGATCGGCGGAGGGATGGGCATGTTCCTCGGCATTGAGTGGCTGTTCGTTACAACGGGCTTATTGCTAGCCTCCGCTGGCGTTGCCGTATCGCTTCGTTTGGCGATGAAGAAGGTTCCACGCGTACAGCCGCAACCGGGTTATTCTGATCAGCGGAGGTAATGGCGCATAGCGTTTACTTTATTGATACACAGCTCAGATCGATAAGCAGCCGCTTGCCGAAAGGCAAGCAGGCTGCTTATTTGTGTGCAGTAGCAACACGAAGACTGATTTGTTATAACATCCTCGCTGCTGCTGCATCACAAAAAGTGTCACACCAGAGAGCTACAAGAGTCTACCATGCACAGAAGCTGCACTTATTTGGTTTGGCCCGCCTGATATGTTACATTCATACTAGCAACCGGAGTAGGTTAGCTTGAAAGATTACGAGAGTAGAGGAGTCTGACATGTGTTCCTTCGACTACTGCCCTTTCTAATATTACTGGCGATCATCAATTTCTATATTGGCTGGCACGGGGATCTAGTGCTTCGCCATGCAGGCTTGGATGCCGCGCTCGGCATTTACTGGCCGTTGTTCGGTGTGCTGTCTTTCGGCTATTTGCTTGGTAGAACGCTGAAGCTAGGTCCGATCGGTCGGCTGCTTAAAGTCGTGGGCTCCTATTATGTAGCGCTTATCGAGTTCTCGCTGCTGCTGCTGCCCGTCGCGGATCTGGCGGCATGGATTATGGGAGCAGCGGGTATGGAGCGTACAGATACCGTACTGATTTTGTTCGGTATCGTAGCTGCGATTCTGCTGGTCGTTCTGCTGCGCGGTTCCTATAACGCATGGTCACCCGTTGTGCGCAAGCATGTGCTGACGGTGGACAAGCCGGCTCCAGCCGGGAAGCCTAATGAGCTGCGGGTCGCCATGGCGTCTGATCTGCATCTAGGCAATATCGTCGGCAATCGTCACCTGCGCAAATTAATTGAACGAATTAACGCGATGAATCCGGATGTTGTGCTGCTGGCGGGCGACGTGCTTGACGATTCGATTGAGCCGTTCCTGCGCAACAATATGGCTGCTACGCTTCGGCAGCTCAAAGCGAAGCATGGCGTGTATGCCGTGCTCGGCAATCATGAATATTATGGCGGCGATATTGAACAATATGTTCAGATGATGAACAGCATTGGCATTGCTGTGCTTCGGGACGAGACCATTACGGTTAATGGGATGTTTCATGTCGTCGGGCGCAAGGACAAGACGGCG
The DNA here is from genome assembly GCF_004001065.1 of Paenibacillus xylaniclasticus. Classification (GTDB taxonomy): domain Bacteria; phylum Bacillota; class Bacilli; order Paenibacillales; family Paenibacillaceae; genus Paenibacillus_T; species Paenibacillus_T xylaniclasticus. Next base: position 305,329 of record NZ_BIML01000006.1, on the reverse strand, counting down.
GAGTCGGGCAGCGGCAGGCTGCCAATGAATGAGCTTACCGCTTCGCTGGATAAGACGCTGCCGATTCTGGCGATGGATCATCAGCCATACGGATTTACGCAGGCGGCAGAGGCGGGGGTCGATCTGCTCATGTGTGGACACACGCATCGGGGACAATTTTTTCCGAATCATTATGTTACTCGCCGGCTGTTTGAACTTGATTGGGGCTATATGCGCAAAGGACTTATGCATGTCATCGTATCGTCCGGATTCGGCTCCTGGGGTCCCCCGATTCGTCTGATGAGCCGTTCGGAGATGATTGAAATTACGCTGCAGCTTCGAAATGCGTAATGATGCACTAACCGCTTGAGCGGATACGAATACATGGTCTGAGAGAAGGGTGGAGTACAATGAATAACATCCGCAACATCTATTGTGTTGGCCGAAATTACGCGCTTCACGCCCAAGAGCTGGGCAACGACGTGCCGGAGGAGCCGATGATCTTCTCGAAGCCGACGCATGCGCTGCATCCGGCAGAAGGAGAGCTGCGCTTGCCTTCCGGCATCGGCGCCATTCATTATGAGGCAGAGCTAGTAGTTCGGATCGGGCGTACGTATGAGCCGGGGATGTCCGTTGATCAAGCGGTTGATGGTCTGGCGATCGGCATTGATTGGACAGCACGCGACGTACAGGACAAGCTGAAAGAGAAACGTCATCCGTGGCTGCTTGCCAAAGGGTTCAAAAACGCTGCCGCGCTGTCGCCGTTTCGGCCGTTCCCTGGCGCAGCAGCGTTCCAGGAGCTGACGTTCAGCTTGCTGATTAACGGTGTTGAGGTGCAGGCAGGGAGCCCCCGGGACATGATTTTTCCGCTGGAGCGGCTTGTTCGTTACATTGGTGACACCTTCGGCCTTGATGCAGGCGACATTATCTACACCGGTACGCCTGCTGGAGTCGGCGTCGTGAAGGATGGCGATGAGCTGACGCTGCTTCTCGGCAGTGAGCGATTCGGCCCGCTGCGCGTAAGGATACAGGTGTGAGACGTACGGTCGAGAATATGCTGCCAGACTGTCGAACAAGAGGCTTCTACGACTTTAGTCGTAGAAGCCTCTTTGGTATTACAGACGAAAGAAGTAGGCAAGTCTCCGACCATTCACTGAAGATTGTGCGCTGCTCCCTCGCTATAATGAGGACATAGATCACACAGTTACTTACTCATTTAGAGCAACGCAACGTATTTAGGAGGAGCAGATAATGACGAACGTATTGTTTATTAAAGCCAATGACCGTCCTGCTGATCAAGCGGTAAGCGTACAGCTGTATGACGCTTTCGTGGCAAGCTATAAGAAAGCAAACCCAGATCAGCAAATTACGGAGCTTGATCTGTACAACATGAACCTGCCGTATCTGAATAACACGATGATTACGGGGATGTTCAAAGCGGCGCGCGGCATCGAGATGACGCCAGAGGAAGCGGAAGCGGCGGCAATCGCCAACGGGTATCTCGACCAATTCATGGCGGCTGACAAGATCGTCTTCGCCTTCCCGCTCTGGAATATGACGATTCCAGCTGTTCTCCATACTTACATGGATTACTTGAACCAAGCCGGCAAAACATTCCGCTACACGGCTAACGGTCCGGAAGGTCTGCTTGGTGACAAGCAGGTTGTCATTCTGAACGCCCGCGGCAACGTGTACTCCGAGGAGCCTTTTGCAGCTTCCGAGATGGCGGTGAACTATGTCGAGAACCAACTGCGCTTCTTCGGCGTTCACAATATCGAGAAAATTATCGTAGAAGGCCATTCGAAATTCCCAGACCAAGCAGAAGCTATTATCGGTGCAGGTTTGGAGAAAGCGGCAGCAGTGGCAAGCTCGTTCTAATTAAGCGAAGTCGTCCTATAAAATTAATAAAAGAGCAGCGGTGCATGATGCACGGCTGCTCTTTGTGTACCGAGCGAAAACAAAACAGCCCTGCATGGGTCGGACGACGGAGTCCTTCCTGCACAGGGCACGGAGCTTGCTTCATATTCAAGGAAATAGCTTTACAGCCAGTTCGACGACCAAGTTCCGATCTCGCTCAGCACAGGGGAGAGCGCCCGGCCCTTGTCCGTTAACGAGTACTCGATACGAACCGGCGTTTCTGGGAATACTTCTCTTCGAACGATGCCTTCTTGCTCCAGCTCCTTCAGCCGCTCCGACAGCAGCCTGCCGCTAATATTCGGTAAGGAGGCCTCCAGAGCACAAAATCTCCGAGGTCCCGGAAGCAATTGATATACGATTAGCGAGACCCAGCGTTTGCTCAAAATTGCTACCGCTTTCTCGAAGCGAGGACATATAGCCGTCTCGTTCATCCTCATCACCTCAATGTAAATTATTATATCGCAAAGACACTAAAATAAATATAGTTGGTTTGAAAAGGAAACGGTGGACCGCATCTTATTCGGGTTGACTTCAATAAGAGGAGATCATATACTAACTTACATAAAGTAAATGATTAATATTAAGTAACTAATCGATGTGACTCGTTACTTTATCGAATACGATATATACACATAGGGAGGCCATTTTATGATGCCGGCTTTATTTATCGGCCACGGTTCACCAATGATGGCGATTGAAGATAATGAGTGCGGTCTGTTTTTATCCCGATACGGTTCGGTAATCGGTAAGCCGAAAGCGATCGTGCTGTTCACGGCGCATTGGGAAACAGACGTTCTAACCATCTCGTCCGTGAGCGGCACCTACGATACGATACACGATTTCGGCGGATTTCCCCGCGAATTATTCGAGATCCAATATCCGGCGCATGGCGCCCCGGCGCTTGCGCAAGAGGTAGGCCGCAGGCTCAGCGAGCATGGGATTCCAGTGCAGTACGACTTGCAGCGCGGACTTGATCATGGTTCATGGGTTGTTCTGAGAAGACTGTTCCCGGATGCTGATATACCGGTTGTGCAAGTGTCCGTGCAGCCATTTCAGACGAATGAGTACCAGTACCGGGTTGGCGAGGCGCTGCGCGGATTGGATGTACAAGATGTTCTAATTATTGGCAGCGGTGCGACTGTGCATAACTTCCGTCAAATGAAATGGGGCGGTGGAGAGCCGGAGCAGTGGGCGATCGATTTCGACGATTGGCTGGTGGACCGAATGACGGAGCGCGATTTGCCTTCGCTGTTCCGCTTCGAGGAGAAGGCGCCGAACGCCATGCTGGCCGTGCCGCGTCCGGAGCATTTTGTCCCCTTGTATATTGCTTATGGAAGCGGAGACCCGGAGCATAAGCCGGAAGTAATTCACCGAAGCTATGAGATGGGAACGCTCAGTTATATTTGCTTGAAATTCTAATTGAAATGAATACGAGTGTTTATAATAATGGGACCGGGGCTTGCGACAATGGCAGCCTCGGTTTTCTTTTGGGTGTAAAAGCAAAAGTTATCCCGATAGTTATCCACATTATACACAAGTTCACTTGGGGATAAAATCTGTATAACATTCTCCACAATGGAGCATTGACACTCACGTTACGTGATCCCTTACGATGATGGCAGAGGTGATGCAACGATGCACTATAAGGTGAAGGAAGTGGCCGCAATCGCGGGTGTGAGCGTTCGGACGCTGCACCATTATGACGAGATCGGGCTGCTGAAGCCGTCGGAGGTAAGAAGTAACGGTTACCGGTACTACAGCGACGAGGATTTGGAGCGGCTCCAGCAAATTTTATTTTTCAAGGAGCTTGACCTGCCGCTGCAGCAGGTACGTGCAATTCTTGATGACGAGCGGTACGATCGGCGTCGGATGCTGCTTATCCACAAGGAGCTATTGCTGAAAAAGAAGCATCGCCTCGAGCAAATTATTAAGTCGGTGGAGCAGACGCTCCAATCGATCGAAGGAGGTGTTGTAATGAGTAAGCAGGATATGTTTGAACCGTTCGACATGAAAGAGATTGAGGAGCATCAGAAAAAGTACGGACAAGAAGCGGAGCAGCGCTGGGGGAATACGGAGGCCTATAAGGAGTCGGCACGCCGAACGGCTAAGTATACAGAGGTCGATTGGAGCCGGATCAAGCAGGAAATGGCTTCGGTGTACGAGGGACTAATTGCTCGTATGGCGTATGGCCCGGATGACGAGGAGGTGCAGAGGATCATTACCGGTCATCGCCAGCATATTACGGATCACTTCTATGAATGCTCGACCGAGATTTACCGCGGGCTCGCCGATATGTACGTAAGCGACAGCCGATTCGCCGATAATATCGACAAGCACCAGCCGGGCCTTGCTGCTTTCATGAGTGAAGCGATGCTTATCCACTGCGATCGGGTCGATTCTCATAAGGCGTAACTACGGAATTGAATCGATTCGCGCACATTTTGTCCACATTATCCACAACTTAATATGTGGATAATAACTGAATAACACGCCTGCACGATGTGCAGGCTTTGTTATTTGTCGGAGCAAACGTTTCTCAATTGTGAATGTGACAAGGCATCGCGGTACAAATTAATGAAATGGACAGGATGAGCACGAAATCGAAGGTGTAACAGCAGCAGCGCAGAGATAATAGTGGATGGTGACGAATAAATAAGTCCACGAGTCCTATTTTTATTTATATGAATAAGTGTGGAGGTGCGGGAGTGGTTAAGGGGACGATGGAAGAGGTTTTGGCCGCAAAGCAGCAGGCGCAGGATGACGACAACGGGGTAAATCGAGAGCGGCTTCTTGAAGAAGATCAGAAGGCAACAGCCTACGGTGTCTTTATCTTGCGGCGGGCGGTCCGATGAGCAGTCCTTCCGTAACGAACGATGTTGTCATCGTAGGCGGCGGGCCGGCCGGCTTAAGCGCGGCACTCGTATTAGGAAGATCGCTTCGCTCGGTCGTAGTTATCGACGAAGGGAAGCCGAGAAATGCGTCGGCACGGCGGTCGCACGGCTATTTGACAAGAGACGGCATCGAACCGGAAACGCTGCGAATGCTGGCCAGAGAGGAGCTGCGGCGCTACGAGACGGTTGACCTCCGGCATGATACAGTCGTAGAGGTCAGCTTGACCGAAGGAAGGTTTCTGACTAGTATGGCAAGCGGAAGCTCGGTTATAAGCCGGGTCATCGTATTCGCTTCGGGAATGAAGGAGCAGCTGCCGTCATGGCACGGCCTGTCCGACGTATACGGCCGGTCAGTGTTTCCGTGCCCTTATTGTGACGGCTGGGAGCTGCGGGGGAAGCCTCTTGCTGTGCTTGGCGGCGGTGCGCATCTACTGTCGCATATTAAGCTGATCCATCATTGGAGCCGGGATTTGGTTGTATGCTCGGATGGACCTGCGGAGCTGAAGCGTGAGGAGCGGGAGCAACTCGTACAGCGGGACGTTGCCCTATATGAGCAGCCCATTGCGAGACTGGAATCGTCGGCGGACGGTCAGCTGACGCATATTGTGCTGGCGGACGGGATGCGAATTGCGCGCAGCGGCGCATTTCTGACAAATTCGGGCGCGCATCAAGCGACCGATATTCCTCGGCAGCTTGGCATACCGCTCGACGAAACGGGCGTATATAAGACCCATTCGCACGGGCTGACCCGTATACCCGGCCTCTATATTATCGGCGACGCGAAGCAGTCGTTCTCGGGTCTGACCGGCGCAGCGAGCGAGGGCTATGAGGCTGGCGTTGCGATTAACCGCGCTTTGGTGGAAGAGGACTGGTGATTGCCGTTAGCCGATACTAGAACGTTATTTGGTGTATGAGGCCGGCGTCCGTCCGGTCGTTCGTTTGAACACACGTTGAAAATAGGAAACGTCACGATAGCCTAGATAGTCAGATATTTCGGCTACGGTCAGCAGGGAGTCGGTAAGCATATAGATAGCCGTCTTCATTCGTGCCGCATGTACGGCCTCGCTGATCGTCTGTCCGGTTGCTCTTCGAAACAAGGAGGCGGCATAGTTCGGCGTCCGATTAATGCATGCGCCGAGCTCGACTTTCGTAATTCTCTCCCGATGATATTGCTGAATGTACTGCTTCATTTTGTCGACGAGCTTTTGAGTGCCTTGTGCCATCGGTGCCTGATCGTATTCGCGGTTCCAGAGCGCGAGCAATTCGGTTATGACGGCTGAACCGCGAATGTCGGCATAAGGGGCTTTGTCCGTCCATTCCGCATACGCCTCGCGAAGTCGTTCTAGCATCCATTCGAACCGTCCTGGCCTGCCATGGGCGAACGGCTTGGTGAGAAGCAGCGGGAGCTGCTTCTCAAGCGGCAGCTGCTCCGTCTTGAAGCGGATAACGAGCTTCTCGTGGAACACGGTCGGGACTGTCTTGCCGTAGTAGTCTGCGTCTGGCGGAATAAGGAGAACGTCGCCTTTTTCCAGAATGAGCTTGTCGCCTCCAATCCAATAGACGCATTTGCCGTAGCTGACGAGTACGAGCGAGTATGCGGCCTCTGTTTTCGTTCCTTTGGAGTTGCCGTACCAGTTCATGCTTTGGTCCATATTCATGTCGAGTAGTTTTAACATGGTTAAATCTCCTGGGCTAAAAATCGTACTATAGTATTAATAGAATACTATAGTTCATATGCGAATGAAAGTTTCAGCAGTACAATGAATACATACAGCACAATTCAGGAGGCGTCACTCATAATGCGTAGAACCAAAATCGTATGTACAATGGGCCCGGCTTGTGAATCGGTCGAAACTTTGAAGGATATGATGAAAGCAGGCATGAACGTTGCGCGTCTGAACATGGCGCACGGCGAATTGGAGGATCACAGCGCACGTATCGCATCGATCCGCGAAGCGGCAGCCGCTACCGGCTCGAACGTATCGATACTAATGGATATTAAAGGTCCGGAAATCCGGATTGGCAAGCTGAAGGAAGCTTCGTATGAGCTGAAAGCCGGACAAGCACTCACGCTCGTAACCGAAGAACAGCTCGGCGACAGCGAGAAGCTGTGGGTTAACTATGCGGATATGCCGAAGGTCATGGAGCCTGGCGGCGTCATTCTCCTCGACGACGGCTTGATCGAGCTTCGCGTCAATTCGGTTGATGAGAAGAACATCTACTGTACCGTTGTGAACGGCGGCGTCATCAAGCCTCGCAAAGGCGTGAACCTGCCAGGCGTTCGCACGACGCTTCCGGGTGTAACGGAACGTGACGTTATGCACATTAATTTCGGTATTAAGGAGAACGTCGATATCGTGGCGGCATCGTTCGTCCGTCGTGCGGAGGACATTCGCGAAATTCGTCGTCTGCTTGAAGAGGCTGGCGCAGGACATATCCAAATCGTGTCCAAAATCGAAAACCAAGAAGGCGTCGAGAATCTGGATGAAATTATCGAAGCGTCCGACGGCATCATGGTTGCCCGCGGCGACTTGGGCGTTGAGATTCCGGTCGAAGACGTGCCGCTCATTCAGAAAGTGATGATCGACAAATGTAACGCAGCCGGCAAGCCGGTAATCGTTGCAACGCAAATGCTCGACTCCATGCAAGTGAACCCTCGTCCTACGCGCGCCGAAGTAACGGACGTTGCGAACGCCGTACTGCAAGGCACGGATGCGGTTATGCTGTCGGGCGAGACCGCTGCCGGCAAATATCCGGTTGAGTCGATTCGGACGATGGCGACGATCGCTGTCAAAACGGAATCGATCATGGAATATGGCGGCAATCTGACGAAAGAAGGCTTTGGCCAATCGTCCAGTGTGACGGAAGTTATCAGTAAGTCCGTTGTAGGTTCGTCACTCGAGCTCGGTGCTAAAGCAATTCTGACACCGACGGAGAGCGGCTTTACGGCTCGCATGGTGTCCAAATACCGTCCGAAAGCGCCGATTATTGCGATTACGTCGGATGAGCGTATTAAGCGTCGTCTTGCTCTCGTATGGGGTGTAACGGTAGTAAGCGGCGAGAAGGTCGCGTCCACGGACGAGCTCTTCGACTTGTCGCTTGAAGCAGGCCGCGCAACGGGCATCCTTGAATCGGGCGACACGGTCGTCATTACGGCTGGCGTGCCGATCGGCAAGTCCGGTGCGACGAACCTGATTAAGATTGCTCAAATTTAATAAAGCTCAAGAAGCTGCTGATGGACCAAGGTCCGTCAGCAGCTTTTTTTCATTGGTTAATGCTTATCTCTACCGTAAGAATAAGAAGTCGTTCGATCGTGATGGTTGAACGGCTTCTTGCTGCGTGAATCGAGGTTATCGTGGGAATGCTAAATGTATATAGATGTATTGTAAGGGGATGAAATATATTCGATTTTCTCGGTTTTGGTATGGCCGTTGGAATTCAATTCGCAATAAAGTATTTATCTCCACATTGGTATTCCTTATTATTCCATTTATAATAACATTCAATTGGATGAACAAGACGCTGGAGAACGTCATTGAGCGTAAAATCGGCAGCTCCGCGCAGGAGTCGCTTCATCTCGTTAATCTGAATATCAATTTGTTCCTGGAGGATATGCTTCGTTCATCTGTCGATATCGCCACGAATCCCAGCATTACGAAGCTGCTTAAAGAGCCGCAGTCCTATTCGCCATATGAGAAGCTGCGTTTGAACGATACCGTGTTGAACCGGCGGCTGTACAGCTCTTACTTTACCAATACCTATACTACATTATTCGATCGGGAAGGCAACTGGCTGAGCACCAGCTTCTTGCCGGAGCAGCTTCGTGAGCAATATGTCGGTGCGAAGTGGTATCAAGACATGATGAGTAAGCCTTACCAGCAGAAATGGATGTTCAATAATAACGAGCGGCTCTATTTGGACCGCAAGCCAATCGTGACTATTGTAAAGACGATAACGGAGCTGCAATCTGCCCGTAACATCGGCATGATTGTGTTCAGTGTGACGGAGACGGATCTGCGGCGTTATCTCAGCGGGTTAACTGGCGAAGTGTACTTGGCCGATCAGGAGGGCACGATCGTATCCAGCTTGACCGAGTCGATGGTTGGCCAAAACCTCTCTGACGAAGGGTACATGAATATTGTTCAAGCCAGCGACCATGGGCAGCAGATTATAAAGATGGACGGAGACAAATGGATCGTCAATTACGGTACGATCAGCATTAACGGATGGAAGCTTGTTCAGTTAGTGCCCTATGATACTGTGTTCAAGGAGATATTCGATACCCGCTATACGAATTGGGTCGTATTCGTGCTCATTCTGATCGTTTTTCTGCTTATTACATTATCGGTGTCGTACCGCATTTCAAGGCCGCTTCTTCTGCTTCGCAAAAGAATGCAGGAGCTGGAGGAGAAAGGCTTCCACTCGACGCTGTCTGTGTCTGGACCGGAGGAGATCGCTTCGCTGATTGAGACGTACAACCGAATGGTGAAGGAGATACGCGGGTTGCTCACTCGGGTAAAGGATGAATATAAGCAGAAAGAGGACATGCGGTTTCGGGCGCTGCAGGCGCAGATCAATCCCCATTTTCTTCTGAATACCATCAATAATATTAAGTGGATGGCTTATCTTCGTCAGGATGGGGAGGTTGGGGACATGCTGTCGAATCTCGGCGGTATTCTGGAGGGCAGTATTGGGCGAGGAGGAAGCCTTATTCCGCTCCGGCAGGAGCTTGATTATATCGACAATTACGTTGGGCTCATGCGCATGAAGTTTCATGATATTGAGCTTGTCATTCAGGTGCCTGAAGAGCTGATGGAACAAGAGGTTATCCAAATTATGCTGCAGCCGGTAGTGGAGAACAGTCTCATCCATGGCATTGAGCCACTAGGCGCTGCAGGGCGTATAACGGTGGAAGCACGTGTGGAGAACGCGACTTTCGTGCTGGATATTACAGACAACGGCGTTGGTATGTCGAATGAGAGGCTGGCTGAGATTCGAGCGGGACTAGAGGCGGAAGCTGATGCCGATAAGGAAGCGCCTATGCGAATCGGCATTAAGAACGTGCATGATCGGCTGCGGCTTCAATACGGGGAAGAGTATGGGATTCGCATTTACAGCGAGGCGGGTAGAGGGACGACGGTCCGGTACGTGCTGCCGGTGCGATTCGCATCGAAGGAGGGAGCGACGTGAAGCTTAAAGTGATGCTGGTCGACGATGAACTGCTGGTGAGGCTGGGCATCAAGTCGTTGATCGATTGGGAGAAGCACAATTTTGAATTTATCGGCGACGCCGGGGACGGAGAGAAGGCACTGGAGCTGATGGAGCGGCAGGTACCGGACATTCTGCTGACTGATATCGTCATGCCGCGCATGGATGGCTTGGCTTTGATCGAGACGGTGAAGCAGCGTTATCCCCGTATGCTCGTATTCGTCCTCAGCAGTCACAATGAATTCGATTATGTACGCAAAGCGATGAAGCTTGGAGCCCGGGACTACTTGCTTAAAACCTCCTTGAAGCCAGCGGAGCTGCTGGACTTACTGGTTGAATCTTCAAGGCAGCTGGCGGAAGAGCAAGCTCAGGCAGCTTCCAGAGATCGGTCGGACCGTCCCGTAGATGATCGTAGGGCGAGATTATCCCGTATGCTGTCGCAGCTGCTGCGAGAGGAGCAAGGTTCAGAGCATGCCAGCGAGCTAACCGAGGAGCTGCCATCAGGGTGCGCGCTGCTCGTGCTGCGTGTACAGAGCAGGCATGACGGCAGCGCACTGGACAAATCGGTATTTCGGCTGCTGGAGCATCTGATCGAATCGGAGCTGGATCGTATGCTGGAGAGCCAGCCTGTAAAGGTACAGGACGGCGATATTGTCGTTATGCTTGCTGATCGGAACGGAAGCGGAGAGACTGGTCCTATGAGGGAGCGGGCAGTCGAGCAGCTGGCCAGTGCTGCAAGCCGTCTGCTTGGGCTGTCGCTACAATTGGAGATGAGCGGTGAGCTGGCGAGCTGGGCGGAGGCGAAGGCGTTCTATGCGGAAGCGCAAGCAGCGTTATCGAGCTCACGCTTGCGGGAGCCTTCCCGCGAGGACATCAAACGGCTGATCGATTATATGAGGGCGAATATCGCTCAAGAGCTGTCGCTTAAGCAGGCAGCGGAAATGATCAATATGAGTGAGAGCTATTTGAGCACAATTTTTAAGAAAGAGACGGGGTTCGGGTTTACCGATTGGATTAATGCGATGCGGGTCGAGGAGGCAGCCCGCTATTTGGAGCATTCGAGCATGCCCAGCTATGCGATCGCACAGAAGGTCGGGTACGAGAACATCAATTACTTCGGCCGGATTTTCAAAAAGCTTAAAGGCGTCAGTCCGCAGAAATATCGAGCAAAGCGGCAAGGGCAGGGTGAGAGTACGAACAATAAATAATTATATCGTTGAACGTTTGGGGTCGTCCGTCAGTTTCTATTGACTATCTGGACGTCCCTTTGTGTTGTAGAGGCATAATGAAATGATCAAAACGCTTTACATTACATACACAAGAGATATTGATACCTTTATGCTTGAACAACATAACGGGATAAATTCAGGCAATCTTGTTTATCATGATAAAGGTGAATTTGTTGAGACGAGTATGATTTGGTTTGATGATCCTTTTGAGCATATCAATATTGTGAGTCATTGGGGACCGGATAAAGCACTGAAGCTCTTTATTGTTTCTGGCTCTTCTTATGAGGAGGCAATCCGTACTCAACAGGAGATGAGACAAAGGTTTGGTTCGTCTTTTGTTCCACGTGAGTAGCGGGTGCATGAGACTGAGCTCAATATTATGGATTTCAAGAAACAGCTCCTTGGAATGGGCAGTGGTTCTACCACTTCATCCGATGGCTGTTTTTTTTCGTTAAAAAGAAAATTCGCAGCTTCCTGTCGGCTTTTACAGCACGGAGTGTTGGTGGTTCATTAGAAATGTAAGCGCATTCACAAAAAAGTGAACATTCGGCCTTAAAATCGTGAACATTCGCCTCCTATCGAAAGATGATGAACGAAACTCCCAAACTCCGTTCCTATTGATTGCGCTTTCAGCGGCCTATAATGAGCGTAGAAGCCAGCCGAGGATGATCGGCAGCCAAGATGTAATCGGCTTCAGCCACCTTAGATTAGGAGGGTAGAGCGAGATGATGGTAGGTACTGTAGACCGTTGGGGGGTTCAGCGGCAGGAGATGCATCCGGTCATCAGCCGGGCGATCGATTTTTTGGTATCCATGGATAAGGGCATACTGGAAGAAGGTCTTTACCCGATTTGGGGAGAGGACATGTATGCAAGACTAATGTCGGTGAATACGAAGCTGAAAGAAGAGCAGCCCGCCGAGAAGCATGAGCAGTACTATGACATTCATTACGTGCTTCAGGGCGAGGAATGGATAGGCTGGAAGCGGGATGACGATTCCTGCGCTCCTGTGCAGCCGTACGATGCGGGGAATGATTGTGCATTATATGGTGAGCTTCCAGGCGAGACGATGATCAAGCTTATACCGGGAATGTTCATGGTGCTGTCGCCTGACGATATTCACCGTCCCTGCCTGACCGAGAAGGCGACCTCGCAATTGAAGAAGGTCGTCGTGAAAGTAAAAGCATCGCTGCTCTAACTCGTCGTCATTGGAACGATCAGATGAATCGACATGATAATCAAGGGGGAAATGCTCCATGTTTAACAAAAGCAAACGGTTGACGACAATCACCTCACTCATGCTCGTGATCGCGCTGCTGGCAGGCTGCTCCGGAGGTAAGTCAGCTGGTACAGCTGAAGACAAGGGTACAGATGGAACAGCCAACGGCAAGAAAAAAGTTGAGCTCGCACTGTGGCTTACACCGCAATGGAAAGGCGTATTCGATGCAACGGAGCCCAAGGCGGACTATGACAGCTTCTTCAAATACGCGGCGGACAAGTTCTCCAAGCAGTATGACAAGTATGACGTGAAAGTGAATGTACAAGTCATAGCCGGCGATCAGCGGGACGAGCTGCTCAATGTCAATCTGAACGGCGGTACACCTCCTGATATTTTCTTTGAAAGCGTGTTCGCAATGGGCGATTATGCGCACCGCGGCGCTCTTGAGCCGCTGAACGACATTATTGATGACGAAGCTAAGAAAGATATTGATCAAAGCTATTGGGATAACGTCACTTACGGCACGAATAAAGATATCTACTTCTATCCGTTCTCCCATAATCCGGGTACATTCGCATACAACGCAGACATGTTCCGGGCAGCTGGTCTGGATTCGATGATCGGCGGCGAGAACGAAATTAAGACGTGGACACTTGACGAGTTCAACAACATTCTGAAGACGCTGAAGGATAAACTGCCGAAGGACCAATATCCGAACGCTTATCCGATGGGACTCTTCGCGCTGAACAATCAGGGTGATACGTGGAATCTCGCTTACCTGCGCGCGTTCGGCAGCTCGTTCTTCGACGAGAACGGCAATATCGCACTTAGCGATGAGAAGGGGATTAAAGCGGCAGAGTGGATGAAGAGCATCTATGACGCTGGATACACGAATCCGGGTGCGGAATCGGTATCGTCGAACGATGCGAACGCCATGTTCCAGAACCAGCAGCTGGCGATCAGCTTTACGAACGCGATTCTGTTTAATAACGCGAAGGCAGACATGAACGCTGGTAAAGCGCCGAAGTTCGACATCCGGCTGGCGAACATTCCGTCTGCTTCGGGCAAACCTTTGTCCTTCACGTATGTAGTCGGTGCGAGTGTATTCAAAACGGGCGATGCTGTGAAGACGGAAGCAGCTAAGGACTTCGTTAAGTTTTTCTCCAGTGATCCAGAGCTTGTGTCGGCATCGAAGAATAGTATCCCGGTTCGCAGCTCGGTTGTAGAACAATTGAAGGATCAATACCCGCTGTTCGCTGCTTATGATGCGAACGCAGAGCATATGTTCAGCTTCACCGGCAACGTGCCAGGCTACAGTGAGCTCCGCCAAGTGCTCTATCCAGAGCTGCAGGCGATGTACGTCGGAGAGAAAACGCCGGAGCAGGCCGTTAAGGATTATGAGAGCAAGGGCAATACCGTTATTCAGAAAGCACGCGAGAGCTCGGTTATTCAGTAGTCGCTCATGAATAACCACAGCAATCCGCCGGAGTACGATCCGTCCGGCAAGATCAATACTCGGTCTTCCGCCGCCTATCTTAGGCGGCGGGAACCGGATGAGAAAGGGAACGGATATCCATGAAACTACGCAATCAAGTCTGGAAGGATAACATCACAGGCTATCTGTTCATCCTGCCGCAGCTGCTCTTGTTTCTCCTGTTTATCGTTTATCCGATTATAGAAGGCATACGGCTAAGTCTTTATAAAGTCCAATATAAGCAGGAAACGTTCGTCGGCTTGGACAACTACGTGACGCTGTTCAATGATCCTGTATTTTTTAAATCGATTATTAACACCGTTATTTTCGTCGTCTTTATCGTCATTCTGACCGTCGTATTTGCTCTATTCGTATCGTCCGCTGTGTTCGACAAAAATGCGAAATATGTCTCCTTCATTCGAGGCAGCTATTATATCCCGGTTATGGTATCGATGGTTGTCATGAGTATGGTATGGGGCTTTCTGCTCAATCCGGCTAACGGACTTATATCGTTTGCAGCGCGGGAGATGGATTTCAGTACATTTAACTTACTTGGCAACAAAAATACGGTATTACCGGTTGTCATCTTCGTCACCTTCGCGACGAATGTCGGCCAGGCGATCATTCTATACATTGCATCTATGATCGGCGTTCCGAAAGACTTGTTCGAGGCAGCCGAGGTGGATGGCGCAAGCCGTCTCCGTGTTATCTTCCAAATCTTAATTCCGCTCGTGAAGCCGACGACGATCTACATCACGATCATTAACATCATCGCCGTGCTCAAAATCTTCGTCGTTATCCAGATGCTGACCGGCGGGGGACCGAACAACGCGACCGTTACGATGATGTATTATCTCTACAACAATGCGTTCAAGTACAACCAGCTTGGCGTTGCTTCCGCTGTAGGGGTGATCATGTTCATCATTACGCTGCTGCTATCGGTGCCTCAGCTTAGAGCGATGTTTAAAGAGAAGTAAGGGGGATCACGATGCAGCAACATCCGAAATCATTGAAAAAAAGAGAAACGTACGACGTTATCTCCAATATCGTCATCGTCTTCTTTGCACTTTTAAACCTATTCCCGCTCTATTGGCTGTTCACAAGCTCGCTGAAGAACAGCTCCGACGTCATCAAGATGCCGCCGGATTGGTGGCCGAAGACTTTCACGTTCGACAATTACTATGAAGTGTTCCAGAACCAGCCTGCTCTTCGCTGGACGTTCAACAGCTTATTCGTTGCAGGAGTAACGACGGTGCTCGTCGTTATCGCGAGCTCGATGGCTGCCTATGCATTCTCGAAGCTGCGTTTCAAAGGGAGAACGGTTATCTTCATCGTCTTCGTCTCCAGCATGATGGTGCCGAAGGAAGTCATGATCGTGCCGCTGTTCCGTCTTACGCAGGAGCTTGGCCTTGTTAATAATCTGTTCGGCATGATCTGGCCGAACGTTGCAATCGCTTTCGGCGTGTTCCTGCTCAAGGGCTTCTTCGACAGTGCGCCGGACGCGCTGCGTGAAGCGGCGAGAATCGACGGCGCTGGCGAAGTACGGACGTTCGTGCAGGTACTTCTGCCAATCGTGAAGCCAGGCATCGGTGCGCTGTTTATTCTGAACTTCGTTCAAGTCTGGAACGATTACCTGTGGCAGCTCGTCGTTGGGCAAGAGAAGAACAGTAAGACGCTGATGGTCGGCGTAGCGACGCTGATGCAGGATTTAAATCCGAACTTTGCTTACAAAATGGCGGGTGCGACCGTCGCGGCGATTCCGATGCTGATCATATTCGTTCTGTTCCAGCAGTATTTCACCCGCGGCATCTCGATCGGCGCCGTGAAGGAATAACGAAGAGGGCGGGATGAACGATGAGACGGTATATCGCAATCGACATCGGCGGAACCGCAATCAAATTCGCCGTCCTTGATGATGAGGCGGCAATCGTGTTCCATCATTCGGTCGCGACGCCCAAAGGGCAGGTCGATATCCGCATCCCGGAGGCGGTATACGGCATTATCGACCGATTGAGGTTCTTATTCGAAGGAGTCGCAGGGGTCGGCATTAGTACAGCTGGTGTCGTCGATCCGGCAAGCGGAGAAATTGTGTATGCAGGAGAGACGATGCCGAACTATGCGGGAACGAACCTGAAGCATCTCATCGAGAGCCGTTACGGCATACCCACCGTTGTCACGAACGACGTGAATGCGGCTGCGCTTGGCGAGCGTTGGAAGGGAGCCGCGCAGAACTGCGATCATTTCTTCTGCGTCGCAATTGGTACCGGAATTGGCGGCGCGCTGTTCAGCGGCGGCAGGCTCGTAACCGGGCACAGCAGCCGAGCAGGCGAGATTGGCCATACCTTGTACGATAAGGCGACTGACACGACGTATGAGCAGCGGGCGTCCATGTCGGCGCTGATGAAGCAGGCAGCCCATGAGCTGCCGAATTTCGTCGGCGGCGGCCGCGAGCTGTTCGAGCAGGCACGCGCAGGCGACGAAGCGTGCCTCGGCTTGATTGAGCGCTGGGCGGAGCAGATCGCCAGAGGGCTGGCTGAGGTCGTCTTGATGATCGACCCGGCGCTTATTGTTATCGGCGGAGCCGTATCGGAGCAGAGGGAGTTTTTGCTCGACCGTATACAAGCACATATGAATGATTATTTGCCGGAAGGCTTTTCGAAGACGAGGCTGACCGCGGCGGAGCTAGGCAATCGTGCCGCTCTTATGGGTGCAGTATATCCTTACTATAATGAACAATCGGAGAGTGAACATCATGACAACAGGAATTGTAGCTAAATTTCAAGGTATCTATATCGCACTGTATTCCGCTTACGATGACAATGGAGAGGTAAGCCGTGAGCGTGCGAAGAAGCTGGCTCGCTATTACGCATCAACCGGCGTGAAAGGTCTGTATGTCGGCGGCAGTTCAGGCGAAGGCATCCTGCAAAGCGTAGAAGAGCGTAAGGCAATGCTTGAAGCGGTAATGGAAGAGGTTAAAGGCGAGCTGACGATCATCGTTCACGTCGGAGCCAATTCGACTCGCGACAGCGTGGAGCTGTCTAAGCATGCCGAGCAATGCGGCGCGGATGCCATTTCGGCTGTACCGTCCATCTACTACCGATTATCTGAGGCGGCTGTCGAGAACCATTGGCAGGAGATGATCAACAGCTCGTCGCTGCCATTTATCATCTATAACATTCCGCAGACGACAGGCTTTAACTTGCCGGTGCCGCTGCTTCGCAAGCTCGCTGCTCAAGATAAAGTGGTCGGGGTCAAAATGTCCGGCGAAAGCACGTTCGACCTGCAGCAGTATAAAGAAGCCGGCGGCGACGATTTTCTCGTGTTCAACGGACCGGACGAGCAGTTTCTCGCGGGCCGAATCATGGGTGCTGACGGCGGCATCGGCGGCACGTACGGCGTAATGCCGGAGCTGTTCTGCGCGCTCAATCAATTGTTCCTGCAAGGGCGTATCCAGGAGGCGCAGTCGCTTCAGAATGTTATCAACGGCATCATTAAGAAGCTGATCGGCTATCCGTCCCTGTACGGCGCTTGCAAGGCGATTCTGCAATTGCGCGGTATCGAGACAGGACAGCCGCGCCTGCCGTTGCTGCCAGTTCGTCCCGAGCATCAAGATTCGCTTATTGAGCTGAACCAGGAGATCACTGCAGCGATTGCTCGGTACGCGCATGTGGGTGAACGCCATGCTTAAGCAGATCGCAGGCGGGCTAGTCGTATCGTGTCAGGCGCTCCCGCATGAACCGCTGCACAGCCCCTTTATTATGTCCAAGCTGGCGCTCGCGGCGATGTGGGGCGGCGCCGTGGGCATTCGTGCCAATACGAGAGAAGATATTCTCGCGATTAAGCGGGAAGTCAGCTTGCCGGTTATCGGCATCGTCAAGCGCGATTACGAGGACAGTGAAGTGTTCATTACGGCGACGAAGCGGGAAATCAACGAGCTGCTGGCAAGCGATTGCGAGATGATCGCTCTCGATGCGACGAACCGTCGGCGTCCGGGCGGTATCACAACAGCTGAGCTCGTTCAATATTGCCGGGAGCAGGCTCCTGAGGTTCAGCTGATGGCGGATATTTCGACGGTGGAGGAAGCGGTCACCGCTCAGGCGCTCGGCTTCGACTGCGTATCGACGACGCTTCACGGCTATACGCCGTACACCTCTGCTTCGAAGCTCTATGACGACGATTTCGCCTTTCTGAAGGCGGTCGTTCATCAAGTTTCAATCCCGGTCATCGCCGAAGGCAACGTACTAACGCCGGAGATGCTGAAGCGCTGCCTGGAGCTCGGCGCGACATCCGCAGTCGTCGGCGGAGCCATTACACGTCCAATGGAAATAACGAAACGTTTCATAGCGGCGATCAAATAGCGCTGGATGTACACAATGGGGCTGTTCAATCAGCCCCTATTTTTCTACCTTTTATTTATGCCGAGCAAAGTCGCACGTGTTGAATTGCCACGCGGGCCCATTCCTGCGTTAATTGCAGTAATTTAGCCATTTGCGAAAGAGTAGTTGAGGAAAGCCTGCACACTCTGCATATATTTCGCGTGAATAACTCGTTTGTAGCGAAGTCGTGCACCTGTATACGTAACTTGGTTCGCTTACTTTTGAGGCCATATTCCCTT
This sequence comes from Paenibacillus xylaniclasticus, assembly GCF_004001065.1. Classification (GTDB taxonomy): domain Bacteria; phylum Bacillota; class Bacilli; order Paenibacillales; family Paenibacillaceae; genus Paenibacillus_T; species Paenibacillus_T xylaniclasticus. The sequence continues at coordinate 286,799 of NZ_BIML01000006.1, read as the reverse complement.
GAAAGGGTTTTCAAATTTTGTTATTATTTAAACTACAATTCCAATCTCATTCCTCTAACGTTAAGAAGCAATGAGCAATTTGCCGCTAGATTACAGATGAACTCAACTCTACAGCTCTACTCAACTCTACTCAACTCTACTCAACTCAACTCAAATCGCAAGACTGCCTCAGATTCACAACTCATCCTTCGTTTAGACTCACACGATTGATTGACCTGTAAGTTTCACCTGTCCAATACCGCTTGATCGCTTTGCAGATTTCATGCTGCGAATTTGGCGCTCTCTATTCGAATCATAGATTCGGGATTCCTGCCCTTTTACTGCTTTAATTTTGGAAAAAATTTATACAAATGTTTAAATATTTAAACAATGTATAGGATTAGTGACATTGCCTATCAAACAACAAGATGATACAATTTTTACAATTTGTATATTTAATATAAATAGATGGGGGCGAGTGATATACGATTTGCTAGATACCTATATGGCGACATCAGCGGCCCGCCGACCATTAAGGGGACAAGAGGCGAATGACGGAAATTCGTCTGTCGGATAACGGACAAGAGCAGGCGATTGGCCAGGGAGCCGATTGCTACGGTGATCATTGGGATCATCTGCTCGATGAGCTTAGCCGGCTGAAGCTGCTTATCCGGATCGAAATCGAACGGATGGCGATTCGGGAGGAGCTGCAGGATGAGATTACCCGGACGTATCCGGGACTCGCACTCACGCGTGAGGAAATGCTCCGGCTGTTAGATGAAGGCTCGAATTCGTCGGAGATGAGAGTGATTCATGAACAAATTCGGTTGTTCGACATGGAAGAGAAGCTGCGCGAGCTGAGCGAGGCTGTTAAGCGGCGGGTGCAGGCAAGCGAGGAACAAGGCGTTCTGCTGCCGCTTCGCCGATTGGCGCAATGGTTCGGACTGACCGATTACGAATACGACTGCTTGGTGCTGGCAATAGCGCCTCAGGTGGATGCCAAATACGGCAAGCTGTTGGGCTATTTGCAGGACGATGCAACAAGTCAGCGTCCGACCGTCGCCTTAGCGCTTCGTCTGTTCCAGCCGGATGGAATGACAGCCGAGAGAAGGCTGCGATACTGGCTTCCCGGTTCGACGCTTCGGGCGCAGCAGCTCGTTGAGCTTCAGGCTCGTCCGATTGACGCGCATGCTCAATCGCTGGCAATGTCGGTTATTAAACTGGATGCAGGAGCTGCACAGTTCGTTATGGAGCCGGAGCGCCTCGATGCAAGGGTAGCTGACATCGCGGAATGGAGAGCTCCATTGCCAGCTGTGGCCTCCGCTCTTCAAGTTCAGCTGAATACAAGCTGCCTAGTCGACCCAGCATCAGAACCGCTTGTGAACCGGCTGGCTGCGGTATTCTCTGCAGCGTCAGCATCAGCAGTTAAGCTTTCGGCTTACTTAATTTATGGTCCTGCTGGGTCCGGCAAGTCGTCGCTCGCCGCTGCTGCGTGCGCGAAGGCTCATGTTCCTCTGCTCATCGCTGATTTGGACCTGCTGCCGGAGCATCATGACGCACGGGCTGCTGCGCTGAGGCTGGTATGCCGTGAAGCGGGCTTACGCAGAGCGGCGCTGGTGCTGAAGGGAGCGGAGCGGTTGAACGAAGGAGACAAGCCGGGACCGGTGCTTCTTTGGCGTATGCTGCAAGAGTACGGTGACCGAGCATCGCTCCCGCTGATTCTGCTAGGCTCTGACCGATTCGTCCCGACAGGAGGAGGCTTTCGCATGCCGATCGTTGAGCTTGAGCTTCCGCTGCCTTCCGTTCGGGAACGTGCTGCCCGATGGATGCGGCATGTGGAGCAGTCGGCTGTACGGGTGGACAAGGCGATCGATTGGCTTGCTATCGCGGAGCAATACCGACTGACGGCGGGTGCTATCGCTGAAGCATGGCAGCTGGCGGAATCGCTATCGCGTTGGCGCGCAAGCGGTGCCGACCAATCAGCCGGAGGACCGATGATTACGGCTGAAGACGTCCGCGATGCTTGCCGCCGCCAGAAGCAGCATCGGCTTGGCGATATCGCCACTCGCATCGTGCCGCAGTGCAAGGTGGAGCAGCTCGTCCTGCCGATCGATCAGATGCGCCGAATTCGCCAGATTATTAGCCAATACGAGCAGCGGCATCGCGTGCTGACAGAATGGAATTTCCACGGCAAGCTGTCCCGCGGCAAAGGAACGAACATTCTATTCGCCGGGCCTCCCGGTACGGGCAAGACGATGGCGGCGGAAGCGATCGCAGGCGAGCTTGGTCTAGATCTGTATCGAATCGACCTGTCCCAAGTTATTAGCAAATATATCGGGGAAACCGAGAAAAATTTGCGCCGTCTGTTCTACGAGGCCGAGAACAGCAATGCCGTTCTGCTGTTCGACGAAGCCGACGCGCTGTTCGGCAAACGGTCTGAGGTGAAGGACTCTCACGACCGTCATGCCAACACAGAGGTTGCTTATTTGCTTCAGAAGATGGAGGAATATGAGGGACTGTCCATTCTCGCCACGAATCTGCAGCACAACATGGATGAGGCGTTCGCACGCCGGATGGCGTATCGGATCGAATTTGCAATGCCGGAGGAGGAGCATCGATATCGCCTATGGACATCGATGTTTCCGGAGGAGGCTCCGAAGGGTGCGGATATCGATTATAGCTTCCTAGCCCGCAATATTCGGTTGTCCGGCGGCAATATCAAGAATGCAGCGCTGACGGCCGCCTATTTGGCAGCGGAGGACGGGGAGGCGATCGGTATGCGGCATCTGATTCGTGCGGTTCGGCAGGAGTTCGATAAGCTTGGCAAGCTGTGTCTGCGCGAGGATTTTGGACCTTATTACGATTGGATATGACCACTTAAAGGAGTGTATCCCATTGGCAACGGATACCGTAATTGCCGACGTCGGCGATTCCTTGCTCCGGCTGCTGCGGGAAGGGATGAGCGATTTGGTGCAGCCAAGCTCAATCGTACTGCTCTCCCCTGCTGACGTCGAAGGGCAGAACGTTAGCCTGACGCTGTTCTTGTATTACATAGCGGAGAATCCGCATCTCAAGAACGATCCGATGGCCTATTCCGGCTCTTCGGAGAAGCCGGCGCTTGCACTCGACCTGTATTATATGCTGACGGCGTATACATCGGTGCAGGATATCGGACAAAAGTCGCTGGAGGAGCAGCGCGTGCTCGGACGAGCGATGCGGCTGCTCCATGACAACAGTTTATTGTACGGTTCACGGCTGCAAGGCTCGCTCCGCGGGACGGATGAAGTGCTGCGCGTAACGATGAACCCGCTGGCTTTGACGGAGTTAACCTCTATCTGGCATGCGATACCGAAGCAGCATTATCGCCCATCGGTCGGCTATGTCGTGTCGCCCGTCATCCTTCGCTCTGATGCGGAGACGGAAGGGGCGCGCGTACACACGAGCTCGTTGCTCGTCGGACAGAGGGAGGGGCCGTTATGAGCGGAATGATGAAGCCGTCGTTCGCAGGACAGCCTGAGCTGCTGAGGACGGTTGTATCCGCTGCTGTACGCCCGTATGATACGCTGTCGCCGAGTGGCTCACTCATCGGCGACGTGACGGTACGGCTGGTGGCTGTGGAGAAGCCGCCAATCCGGAATCGGAGCGGCTGGTACGTGTATACCGGCTTGATGAGCGGGGTGTACACGGTGCAGGTAGAGTCTCAGCACTACATTAGCGTAGAGCAGACGTTGACAGTGCCTCTGTCTACTGATGCGCTGCCCGTTACGGTTGACGTGCCGCTTCTTCCGAAGCCTAGCTATCCTTTTGCGAGCCACGTAACGTTGATTCGTGCAATCGTGCGGCTGCCGTCCGATCGGGCGGTAGAAGGCGCAGATGTAAGGGCAGAGCTGTTCGAGCCGGACAGCAGTTATACTGCTGCACTGGCTTCTGCGGCTGAACCGGACACGACGAGGATCAAGCTTGCTGGCATCGGGCTTGACGGGCTGCAGTCCGGTTCCGTGCTGCTGCTGAAGAATACCCAGTCCAGTCGACTGGAGTACGTTCGTCTAGCATCGCCCATTCCGGCCAACGCCGCTGCGGAAGGCTATCCGCTCACTGCACCGATCCGTTATCCACATCCAGCGGGCACTGCCGTCTATGCCGTTAAGCTATTAAATCAATACGAGGTTCGTACTGATCTTCGCGGCGAGATCGCGATCCCATTCCTTCGGCTGCCGCTTAGCCGAGGCTTTGTCGCCTTAACGGTATCGAAGGACGGATATTCAACCATTAATCGGGATATTCAGTGCGAGGAAGGCCGGACGGCATCACTCGGCGTTCTGACACTGTTGTCTATATAGCAACCGTTAATTTATTCATGTCGAGGAGGAAATGACCATGCCGGAATATTTGTCCCCAGGCGTATATGTGGAAGAAATTGAAATCGGCAGCAAGCCCGTTGAAGGGGTATCGACGAGTACCGCGGGATTTTTGGGTGAGACGGAGCGGGGGCCGACGACGCCGGAGCTCGTAACGAGCTGGCTGGACTATCAGCGGAAGTTCGGCAGCTACAGCGACACGTCCTATTTGCCATATGCTGTTCAAGGTTTTTTCGATAATGGCGGCCAGCGCGCCTATATTGCCAGAGTCGTGAGCAAGGCGGCGAGCACCGCTAAGCTGACGCTCAAGAAAGGCGGCAACGATGCGCTCTTGGTCGAAGCGATCGGTGCAGGCTCATGGGGCGAGCGAGTAGCGGTTAAAGTCGGTAAAGGCACGGCGGCCGACACGTTCAAAATTTCAGTCTACTATTGGCGCAAGCTTCCCAAAACAGCCTATGACCCGGAGACGGATACGAAGACGCTGCCGCGTCCAGCTGCTGCCGAGCAATACGATAATGTATCGATCTAATCGGACTCCCCGGATTATTATGCGAAGAAGGTTAATGGCAGCTCCAGTCTGATCCGCCTATCTGCTGTGCCGGACCAAGCGGTGCTTCTGCCGGATGCGAGCGTGATTACTTATTTGGATGGCGGAGCCGACTATGGCACGGAGGAAGATGATGAGCAGAAGCTCGTTCTGTCGGATTTCATCCGTGATGATATCGACCAGCCAGGTCAACGCCGAGGCTTGACGGCGCTGGATGCAATCGACGATATTTCACTTCTCTATTCCCCGAATGCATTGGCGGTTAACGGACTCGCGGTGGCTCTCATCAGCCATGCTGAGAAGCTGAAGGACCGGTTCGTCGTTCTAGATTCGGAGCGGCAGAAGAAGGTTAGCGAGCTGAATCCGCGCGATACGATCGAGGATACAAAATATGCGGCGTTCTATTATCCTTGGGTGAAGGTTGTGAACCCGGATACCGGCATGCAGCAGGTCGTGCCGCCAGGCGGTCATGTGCTAGGTCTATATGCCCGCACCGATGTTGAGCGCGGCGTACATAAAGCGCCGGCCAACGATACGCTTCGCGGCGTCGTCGATCTGGAGTTCCAGATTACGAAGGGCGAGCAGGATCTGTTGAACCCGAAGGGCGTTAACGTCATTCGTGCATTTCCTGGCCGCGGTATTCGCGTATGGGGAGCCAGAACGCTGTCCAGCGATCCGCTGTGGAAGTATGTCAATGTCCGTCGTCTGTTCATCTACCTGGAGGAATCGATTTATAACGGCACGCAATGGGTCGTGTTCGAGCCGAATGACGACAAGCTGTGGGCGCGCGTAAGAAGAACGGTTAACGAGTTTTTGACGCGGATCTGGCGCGATGGTGCGCTGGTAGGCTCCAAAGCGGAGGAAGCGTTCTTCGTGAAGGTCGACCGTTCCACGATGACGCAGGACGACATTAATAACGGCCGCTTAATCGTATTAATTGGCGTAGCGCCTGTTCGTCCGGCCGAATTCGTCATCTTCCGAATCGCACAGCTGTCCGGCAGTGCTGATTCTCAATAATTTATGAACTCATTCATTATTCGTTAGGGGGAAGCAAGCGATGGCAACGGGTCAAAGAAGGGATCCTTACCGCAATTTCCGGTTCCGGGTTGAAATCGACGGCTTGCAGCAGGCAGGCTTTACGGATGTGTCTGGCTTTGATTCTACGGTTGATGTTGTCGAATATCGCGAGGGGAACGAGCCGACGACGATGCGTAAGCTAAGCGGCTTGACGAAGTACGGGAACATCAGCCTGAAGTGGGGCATTACCGATTCAATGGAGATTTATAACTGGTATAACGAAGTGACAAAGGGTAACGTACAGCGCAAAAATATTTCGATCGTACTCGTCGATGAGACGGGCAGCGACAAATCGCGCTGGAACTTTATTAATGCTTGGCCGACGAAATACGATGCGCCTGACTTCAGCGCGAAGAGCAGTGAGGTCGGCATTGAGTCGCTTGAAATTGCGCATGAGGGTATGGTTCGCGAAAGCTAGAACGGTCATGGATCACTCGATGGCGGCAGGGACCTGAGCCAAGATAGACTGCATTCTAACGGAAGCAGCATTCTAGGCGCTGGTCCCGGCTGCGGGTATTTATTCGAACGCACAGATTATGAACCTATATATTAATCGAGAGGATGAAATCATCATGGCTTTTGAGACGGAGTTTGAATTTGTGCTTCCGAAAGGGTACGTCGATCGGCAAGGGACGCTGCACCGGCATGGCATCATGAGACTGTCGACGGCTGCGGATGAGATTTTACCGTTGAAGGACCCGCGTGTTCAGCAGAACCCAGCTTATTTGACCATTATTTTATTATCACGCGTTATTACGAAGCTCGGCGATCTCCAGGTTATTAATCCGGCTGTGATCGAAGGGCTGTTCTCGTCTGATCTGGCTTATCTACAGGCTTTTTATAAACGGATCAACGAGGATGGCGGCGCATCTATTGAGGCGGAATGTCCGAAATGTGAGCATCACTTTCACTTGGAGATTGCTGCTGCGGGGGAGTATTAAGCGGCTACCCGATCGATCGTCTCTATGAAGAGGTCGCTTTTATTGCGTATTACTTCCATTGGAGTCACGACGACATTATGGGGATGGATCATCGGGAGCGGCGGCGCTGGTGCGATGAAATATCGCGGATACACCAGAAGACAAGCAAGGAGCCGAAAAATATTTTTGCAACATAAGCGGTGCAGGAGGGGCGGTACATGCCGACAGGAGCAAGGAGGGACCCGCTTGTCGGGTTCCGGTTTCTGATCGAGCTCGACGGGGTAATCGCCGGCGGGTTCAGTGAAGTGCATGGAATCGAAGCGGAGATCGAGATGGAGGAGTACCGGGAGGGCGGCGTTAATACGTACATCCATCGGCTTCCCCGAATAACGCGGCAATCGAATTTAATATTAAAGCGCGGCATTACCGATTCGGATGAGCTCTACCTTTGGTTCAAGGCTGCTTCGGAGGGCTGGCTGCCCAAGCGGCGCGAAGGCTCGATTATTTTGCTGGATGCGGACGGCAACGAGGCGTGGCGTTGGAATTTCGCCGGCGCATATCCGGTGAAGTGGTCGGGTCCAGAGCTGAGGGCGGACAGCAGCGGGGTTGCGATCGAATCGATCGAGCTCGTACACCAGGGCTTGACGGTAGACGGGATATGACAGCGCGGCTGAAGCTCGTATCCGATCCGAGCTTCGCTGCGGGGCTGATGGCGAAGCATACGGGAGAAGTGAGTCGACCCGCGGTGATGGCCGCATTAATCTATTGGATGGGTCCGGAAGAGCAGGCGCCCGCCGAGCGCATCGTGGAGCGGTGGACGGAGCGGACGCTGATCGTCAGGGAGACGGCTGTGAGCTTCCGCTCTGCGTCCGCACGGATGGAAGAGGCGGGTGCGGCGCGGAGGAGCATGAATACGCCGCTGTATCTCTTGATAGCCGAAGCTGATCGAATACCGGATGGAATGAGGATAGACCGGGCATGGCTGGAAGGAGCCGTCCCGCCGTCCCGATCCGATTTCGGCCGCAGAACGCTTCAGCCTACGAGCCCCGGTCTTGCTCCTCTGTTCGTTAGGGAGATACGGAACGTGGGGATAACGTTACGGGCTGGTCAGCTGCGGAGCCTATTATCTCCGGTTGCAAATGTTCTTTTGCAGCATGCACGGTTGGAGCCGTCCGGCGTTGGAACTGCAGAGCCAGCAGCTGTTCAACTGCCAGCGGAGGCAGGTCGGCGACTGCAGTTCCGCGAAAGCGCGAAGGGCGTAATGCCAGCCCGCAGTCAGGGGGCCGGGCGGTTATGGGGGCGCGATGTTAGACGGGACGAGCGAGCTCGAGTTCGTGAGGAGAACGCGGCTGCTGCTGTAAACCAGCCAGCGAGCGGGTTTGGACGTTCGCCAGCTGTTCTACAAGTCGATCAACCGATTCTGTTGTCCAAGTCATCCGTGCAGGCTCGGATCATTGCATCTGCTCTGCCGACGAGAGCGGTGTTGAACAAAGATGCCCTTACTCGCGTCAAGGCGATAGCGGATCTAGATGTATTCGAACGCCTGGTGCATCAGGATGCTCGCGGGGGGTTCGGCTGGATTCAAGAGCGGCCGGTCCGGACAAGCATGGACGAAGCATCTATTCACGGAATTGGTGGTAATGAGCGCTGGACGAGCAGCAGCGGGATGAACGAGAATCGCGTGACCTTCAATCGTGCACAAATGCAGGCTGCATTAGTACCAAGTATGGAGCGGGATCGTAATGAACGACTAATGCAGTCCAACCAGTTGATTAGGGATGAAGTAACATTACGTTTCGTGCGTGCTCAACCGATTCCAATCCCGCTTGTTGCTGAGGACGATGCTGCAAGCCCCTTCCATAGTTTAACAAAAGCAAGCCTAATAGCGCTGTCAGACCGGCAAGTGGATCGTTCGCGAGGGTGGCTGCCCACTCAACGAAGCTTACTACTGCTGACCGTGCTACCTAACGCGCAGTCTGTCTTGCAGACAGCCTTGCCGCTAACGGCTGGCATGCAGCAGGCCACGCTGCGGCTATCGCAGACGGCTGGCATACAGCAGCCTTCGCTGCGGCTATCGCAGACGGCTGGCATACAGCAGCCTTCGCTGCGGCTATCGCCAACGGCTGGCATGCAGCAGGCCACACTGCGGCCATCGCAGACGGCAGGCATACAGCAGGCCACGCTGCGGCTATCGCAGACGGCAGGCATACAGCAGGCCACGCTGCGGCTATCGCCAACGGCTGACATACAGCAGCCTTCGCTCCCGCTGCATGACGCCGCGTTGCGGCTTGCTGACATTCCGGCCGCGCCGCGAGCTGCTTCAGTGGAACGCAGCCGGTCCGCATCACAGCTGCTTCCGGCATTAATGACCGTTGGACCGGCAATGCAGACAGCACTACCGTCCGCAGCGTCTATAACGCCGCAGCGTCTCCCTGCCGCTCCACATACGACGCTGATGTCGGCAGAGCTGCGGCATCCGTCGGCGGGTGAAAGCGAAGCGCCAAGCCGCAGCGTGGAAGCGCCGCAGGAGAGCAGGCCGCCAAGCGGAGGCGGAGCGCTGTCAGGCGTGCAGGCAGGGCGGCCGCATCACAATGGCGCTCATCCGCCAGCACCTCTCGCCAGCGTTGGTGCGGCGATGACGGATGCCGAGCTGAAGCGGCTGACGGAGCAAGTCTATCGGCTGCTGGAGCGGAAGCTTCGCATCGCGAAGGAACGGCGAGGGCTGTAGCCTCGATAAGGAGGCACACCCGGTTATTTAGATGATTAAAGGAGAAGAGTGCGCGCATGGCATTGGAGAAGGCGATGATACAGCCGCTTGATTACGATGGCAACAAGAAAGGCGAAGCCGTGACGGTGTTGTTTAACCCAGCGGAGTATTCGATCGACAAGAGCAATCAACTGCAAAGCACGGTCATACCCGGCCTGCCGGCGCCTGTCACCCAATTTATCGGCGGCGGCGGTCAGACGCTGACGATGGACCTCTTCTTCGATACATATGAGCGAGGCGTCGACGTCCGGCAGTATACGAGTCAAGTAACAGGGCTGCTCGACATTCATCCAGATCTGCATGCGCCTCCGGTATGCATGGTGATTTGGGGCAAGCTGCAGTTCAAGGCTGTTCTTGAACGGGCCTCGCAGCGGTTTACGATGTTTCTCGATTCCGGCATTCCCGTCCGGGCGACGCTCAGCGTCACGTTCCGGGAATACCGGACGATGACGGAGCAGCAGCAGCAGACGACGAATCAGGCGGATCAGACGAAGAAGGTGACGGTTAAACGCGGGGATACATTGTGGGCAATCTCGGCACGGGAATACGGTGATCCCGGCCGGTGGCGGAGCATCGCCCGTGCGAACGGCATTGCGGACCCGAGAAAGCTGCCGGTTGGCACAACGTTAATCATTCCTCCTGTGGAGGCTTAAGATGGAGTTCGCGGAACTGGAGAAGAAATATTTCAATTTCTACGCGCCGAGGTTCGAAATTGCTCTCGAAGGCGAGGATTTGCTGCGCAAAGGGCTGGTTATTGCCGGCATTAGCGTCGAGCATTCACTGACGGAAGCGGGATATTTCTCGTTCACGGTCGAGGACGTATTCGATCCGGTACGTCAGGATTTGCGAAGTGTAACCGACTTATTCTCGTTCGGCAGCAAAATCGAAATTAAGCTCGGTTACGCCAAAGAGATGAAGCGGATGCTTGTCGGCGTCATTACGTCGGTCTCGGTCGATTTTGCCGAATCGGGCTCTCCTCATTTGACCGTCAGCGGTTATGATGCCACCTACGCGATGATGAAAGGGAACAAGGCTAGATCGTGGGACGACATCAAGCACAGCGACATTGCTTCTGCTATTGCGGGCGATTACAGCCTGCAGGCGGACTGCGAGGATACGCCGGTCACCTATCTGAAGCTGGCGAAGCAGGAAGGGGAGAGTGACTATCAATTTCTCAAAAAGCTGGCCGAACAAAACTATTACGATTTTTTTGTCTCCGGCGACAAGCTCGTTTTTAAGAAGCCTGCGATGAAAGCCGATCCGTTCGTCAAGCTGGAATGGCGCAAGTCGCTGCTCAGCTTTCGGCCCGAAGTTAATCTCACTGGTCAAGTGACCGAGGTCGAGGTGCGGGGCTGGGACTTGAAGGAGAAGAAGGAGATTGTCGGCAAGGCGCAAGCGGGCGACGAATGGGCGGCTGATACGAGCAAAGGCCGCAAAAGCGGCGGTGACTACATGAAGCAGGTGTTCGGGGGCAAAGTGGTGCAGACCGTCCGTCGTCCGGTAAGCTCCCAAGCTGAGGCAGACCAGATCGCCAAGGCGATTCTGAACAAGCAGGCGGAAGGTCTCGTAACCGGAAGCGCGGAGTCAATCGGCATCCCTGATCTGCTGCCGGGTATGCGCATCGAGCTGGCAGGTCTCGGAGCGATGTTCAGCAAGGCGTATTACATCGAGGAAACGAGCCACAGCATCGATACGTCCGGCTACCGGACTACCTTTAAGGTGAAGGGGAACACGATATGAGTATGAATCTTGAAGGCATTCTCGAGCCGAGCCAGGACAGGTCGCGCATTCAAGGAGTCATGGTCGGGATCGTGACGAACAATCAGGACCCTGATGGATTGGCGCGCGTAAAGCTCACGTTCCCGTGGCGCGGCGCAACGGATGAAAGCAATTGGGCGAGAGTGGCGGTGCCGGGCGGCGGCAAGGAGCGGGGCATTTATTTCCTGCCAGAGGTCGGCGATGAGGTGCTCGTCGCGTTCGAGAACGGTGACCTTAACCATCCATACGTGCTTGGCTCGTTATGGAACGGCAAGGATGCGCCGCCAAGCAGCAACGATGATGGCAGCAACAATAAGCGTGTCATCAAGTCGCGAAGCGGCCACGAGATCGTACTCGATGATACGGACGGGAAGGAGAATATTACGATTAAGAGCAAGGATGGCCAGACGATCACGCTCATCGATGGCTCTGGAGGGCCTAAGCTCGAATTCATGGACTCTAGCGGCAATTCCATCGTCATCGATGGAGCCGGCAGCGAAATTGCGGTCAAAAGCAGTCAGAAGGTAACTATTCAATCGAGCATGGTCCAGATTGAAGCGGATGCGTCGATGACGCTCAAATCGGGAGGCACGCTCAAAATTCAAGGCGCGGTAGTTCAGATTAATTAAGAGTAACGCAATCATTCAGACAGTGGACGAAAGGAAGGAAGCCTTATGCCCCCTGCTGCAAGAGTGGGAGACGCTACGAGCCACGGCACGCCGCTTGGCCCGGGACCGGGCAGCTCGAATGTGCTGATTGGCGGCAAACCGGCTTGGCGCGCGGGCTCCGATTTTCATGCTTGCGCGCTCGCGACACCAAATCCTCACGTCGGAGGTGTTGTTGCTGCGGGAAGCGCGACCGTATTCATTAACGGGCTGCCCGCCGTTCGAATGGGCGACAGTATTACGGAAGCTGGCGGACCGAACGCTATCGTCATGGGCGAGCCGACGGTGCTGATCGGATAGCGGCAGTGCTGCATGGCTTCCACAATGATCGCAAATGAGCGCAAGGTGGCGATAGCTATGACAAATTCTTTTTTAGGTACAGGCTGGAAGTTTCCAGTATCGCTTGATCCAGCATCAGGAGCGTTCGCACTGTCTTCGGACGAAGAGGACATTCAGGAAGCGATCCGCATTATTTTGTTCACGGCCAAGGGCGAGCGCGTCATGCGTCCTGACTTCGGCTGCGGCATTCATGACTTTATATTTGAGACGATGAGCGTATCGGTCATCGGTCAGATGGAGGCGAGCGTCCGGGATGCGCTCATACGGTGGGAGCCGCGGATTGATGCAATCGCGGTCGAGGTGACGCCGGACCGGGGGACGGTTGGCAAGCTGATGATTAACATTCGGTACCGGGTCCGGTCGACGAATAATGAATACAATCTGGTCTATCCGTTTTACTTGCGAGAAGGATAGCCGCTAGGAAGGTGAGACGATGCGCGCCCCGCTAATCGACGGAAGGGACGTTGGACGGATTATAGAGCAGCTGCTGGAGCTGGCGCCCTATTATGTGCCGGAATGGAATGCGCATAATGAACGCGATCCTGCTGCGGCTGTCATCCGCATATTCGCTGGCCAGTATGTAGATACGCTGGAGCGTCTGAATCGGGTACCGGACAAAAATTTACTGACGTTTCTTAGCATGCTGGGCGTCTCGCTGCTTCCGGCAACACAGGCGAAGGCGCCAGTCACGTTCCGGCTCAGCTCTGGCGTGAAGGATACCGTGCTTATTCCCGCCAAGACGCAAGTGGCGGCTCCGGCATCGGACGGCGGCAAGCCGATTATCTTCGAGACGAGAAAGCCGATGCTGGCCACGCCGGCTAGGATAACTGAGCTGTTGTGCGTAACGGCCGGAGCGGATGCGATCTACGCCGCTCCCCCCGCAATGACGGAGCAGCCGGTTTCGCCGCTGTGGGCGGTAATCGTATCGCCAGCTGCACAAGGTGATAGCGTGCTAATGCTCGACAATACGAAGGGGCTGCAGCCCGGCGATCTGCTGCTGGTCGGCGGAGCCGAGTATGTCCAGGTGCTGCGTGCGAAGGACTATACGGTCACGCTGACATCGTCTCTTCAAGCTGATTATACCGCCGGCACGGAAGTGAGCCGCGTTACGGTATTTAAACTGTTCGATGGTCTGAACAAGCAGGAGCATTATATCTATTTGGCTCATGAAGACCTGCTTCGCTGCGGCTCTGGCTCCGCGCTGCGAATGATACGGAGCAAAAGTGAAGAAGGAGGGGCTGCTGAAGTACAGGGGGATATCCGCATCCGTTGGCAGTACTGGGACGGTGCTTGGATTGACCTGCAGCATACGGACGACGGTTTGCGGGCGAAGCCGGGAACGAAGCTCGGCAGGACGGAAGTGAATGGCCGCCTCGGTCGCTGGCTTCGCGGCTCTGTTTCGCAGATACAGCCAGCCTCGTTGTCCTCGCCGAAGCTGGCAGCAGCGGCCGGATACTTGGATGGAGCGTGGCGAATCGCTGTTCAAGGAGACGAGGTCTCGCCGGATTTGATGTTCAGCAACAACAATCCGGTCGAAGAGGGCGAAGCCTTCTACTTGTTCGGAGCGAGTCCGCGGACGGGAGATATGCTGTATATTTCGAGCATGGATGCCCTGTCTAAAAAGAACGGGACCTTTACATTATCATTCGTCCTAGAAGAAGAGGAGCGGGAAGGGGCGGGCGCCTCGGCTTCGGTTCACGATATCGTCACCCGTGAAGTGTCCTGGGAGTATTGGAACGGAGGCGGTTGGCTGCGCTTAGAACGTATTGGAAGCGAATATGACAGCAACTCCAGGCGGTTCCGGCTGACATTCCGTAATGCCGATGACGCTGCGCCGACCGCTGTACAAGGCCAAGAGAGCTTCTGGATTCGGTGCAGGCTTTACGCGCTTCCTTCGGAGAACAAGCTGGAGGTTACCGGCAAGCTGCTGCTTATTCGGGATGTGACCATTAGCTTCGCAGCGGAGGCGACGCCAGAGCAGGCGCTGGAATACCGGAGCCTTCGTTACCGTGAAGCAGATCGCGGTGGCTGGCTGGAATCAGCCGATGCTTTGGACGACAAGCAGGCGATGTACATCGGTTTCGACCGAGCGCCGCTGCGTGGGCCGATCAGCATCTATTTGTCGCTCGTTGACCAAGTGTACGATCCTGACCTCCATCCAATCGTGGAATGGCAGTATTACTCGGAGAAGCGCGGCGGCTCCGGCTGGGCGAAGCTGGATGCTGTCGACGGCACGTATCATTTGACGCGCAGCGGCTGCTTGGAATTCGTTGGTCTGCCCGATTGGAAGGAATCCGAGCTGTTCGGCCAATCCCGGTACTGGCTGCGCGCCGTCGACACGCTTGGCGTATTCCGAACGGCGGGGTCAGCGGAGAAGGGGGCGGCCCCGGCTCCTATCGTGCAAGGGATTTACCGCAACACGACGGTTGTCGACCAGGCGGAGAGCTTCCATGATGAGATCATCGGCTCTTCCCGTGGAACGCCGGGAGCTGTCTTCGCGGTATCGAAGTCGCCGGTTATAGAGGAAGAGCTATATGTTGACGAGCTATCGTCAATTTCGGACCGTGAGCGGCAGCTGCTGCTAGATACGGGAACGGTCATCGTTGAAGAGAAGGACGACAAGGGTAACGTCATCAGGCTGTGGGTCCGCTGGTCGGCGAAGGATACGCTGACGGAGGCGGGTGCAGACGAGCGCTGCTACACGATCGACCGAACGACAGGCCAGATCCGGTTCGGCGACGGTATTCATGGGAAGGTGCCCCCGATCGGAACGAACAACGTAAAGCTGAGCTACCGAAGCGGCGGCGGCGTAAGAGGCAATGTAGAGGCCGGAGCGATCGCGATGCTGAAATCATCCATCGCCTACGTGGACGGCGTTGTCAATCCGGAGGCTGCTTGCGGCGGCTACGATACAGAAGATATCGCGGCGGCCCAACAACGCGGTCCGCTTATGATCCGTCACCGGTTCCGGGCGGTGACGGCAGCCGATTACGAGAACCTTGTTTTCGAAGCGTCCCGAGGCATCGCTCGAGTGAAATGCTTGCCGAACGTGAACGAGCAAGGACAATCGCAGACCGGCCATATTTCACTGCTCATCGTCCCGCAGTCTTCTGAGCGGCTGCCGCAGCCAAGCGCTGCACTTAAGCAGACGGTCGCAGACTATATTCGGAAGCATGCGGCGAACGTTGTTGCGGCACAGTCTCATATTCATATTCGCGGTCCGGCTTATGCGGAAGTATCGGTGCACACCGTACTGGTGACATCCGGAATTGAAGCGGTGCCGGAGGCGGAGAGGGAGTCGCTTAGCCGATTGAAGGCATTCCTTCATCCACTGTCGGGGGGACCAGACGGAACTGGATGGGAATTCGGACGGATACCGGCGCTGTCCGACCTCTACGTCCTGCTCGGAAGTGTTCCGGGCCTTGAATATGTAGACAGGCTCGAGATGACGATACGCGATGCGGAAGGACAGGAAACGATCATCAATCCGTCTCAGCAGACAACGGCCGCATTATCGCAGCATTTGCTTATTTATAGCGGGATGCATCAGGTCGTTGTTCGAACGCTGAGCCGATGAGCTGATGAATGACAGCTTGCCAGCCGCCTGGAGTAGTGGATTTTAACTGATTGTCTATCAATACGAAGAGGTGTCCGCCATGCTTCCTATTCCGAATCTGGACGATAAGACGTTTGCGCAGCTTATCGAGGATGCCAAGAAGCAAATTCCCCGTTATGCGCCGGAATGGACCGATTATAACGTCCACGATCCCGGCATTATGATGCTGGAGCTGCTCGCTTGGCTGGCCGAAGGACAGCGCTATTATCTCGATCAAGTCCGAGACGATCATATTCGCAAATATTTGAAGCTGCTCGGTACAAGTCCGGCCCCGTCCAAGCCTGCAAGAGTGGAGGTTACGTTCGTATGGAAGGCGGATAAGGAGGCGGCGAACGCTGCTTCAGGTGCAATGGCCGGCCAAGAGGCGGTTGATACGGATGCACTTGCTGGCGAGGCCGGCTCAGTAAGGGTACAGGAGGAGAGCGCTCTAGAGAATGATTCTCTGGATCAAGGGAGGCAGTATGCGACGCAGCTGCTCGTCCCTCAAGGAACGCCGCTCTTAGCGGGCGATATTCGCTTCGTGACGGAGCACGATTTATATGTGACATCCGCTTCCCTCGTCCGTATCGTAACGTTAACCGGCTCGGCGATCATCGATCAGACGGAGTCGGCAGGTCATGAAGGACTAAGCTTCAAGGCGTTCGGCGACAAGGCGGAGGCCGGCAGCTGCTTGTATCTCGGATTCGATCAGCTAATTCAGCCCGGTACGCCGATACCGGTTACGTTTCGTTTATTCGATGATTATCCGGTGTCTATTGCAGAGCCGGCCGAAGGCGAGCTGTTCGAGGCAGCGCCGTCGGCTCAGCTGGAGTGGGAGTATCTTCATGCTGACGAAGGCTGGTCGAGGCTTGAAGTACTGAGCGATGAAACGGGAATGCTGATGCGAACTGGCCGGATTATATTTGCGGCGCCGCAGAATGCAGGCGTGAAGAGGCTGTTTCAGACAGTGCCCGGCGATAACTGCTGGTTCCGCTGTACCGTTAAGACGGAAGGCTACGAGCTGGCGCCGCGCATCGACAGCATTATGCTGCACACGATTTCGGCCGTTCAGCTCGAATATGTGGAGAACGATTATATAGGCCGATCGAACGGTCTGAGCAACCAGTCAATCGAAGTATACAACGGCGGCGGCATCGTGCTTGAACCTCCGATGAGAGCAGAAGTGTTCGAGCAAGGCACGGATCGCTTATATGGCTGGTCCGGCTGGTCAGAATGGACTCGCCGGGACGATTTGGATGCTTCAGGGCCTGACGATTCCCATTTTGTATTTGATCCCAGCCTCGGTACGGTTCGTTTCGGTGACGGATTATATGGCAAAGTGCCTCCGGCATCAGTAGATCAGAACAATATCCGTCTTTCTTATTATCGAACGATGGGCAGGCAAGGTAACGTAAGCGCGGGCTCGATTACCCGCTTTGCCGATCGTGACGGCGAGCTTGCGGATAAGCTGAGCGTCATGCAGCTTGCGCCAGCAGGCGGAGGAGCAGACGCCGAAACGATTGAGGATGCTCTCGCGCGAGCAGTGAAGGAGCTGCGGCGCCTGACGCGCGCCGTAACGGACGAGGATTACGAGCAATTGGCGTGCAGGACGCCGGGACTTCGCGTTGCGCGGGCAAAGGCGATGTCCGGCGGCGAGAATGCGGTTACGGTCGTCGTCGTGCCTTACAGCGATAGGCCGAATCCGCGTCCAAGCGCCGGTTTTCTCGACACGGTGTCCCGCTACTTGAACCGGCACCGGCTGCTGACGACTCGCGTCAACGTTATCGCGCCGAAATACGTCAAGGTACAGGTAAGCGCACTTGTGACAATCAATAGCGGCCATGACGGGGATGTGGTGGCGCAAGCGGTCTCGACGGAGCTTACCCGCTATCTTCATCCGTTGGAGGGAGGGCCGCAAGGTACGGGATGGCCGTTCGGCCGAACCGTATATTTATCGGAGCTGTACGCGCTAATCGACAAGGTGAACGGCGTCGACAGTGTACAGCGCCTGCAGCTGTTCAATACGGAAGGGGGCGGACGTATAGACAGCCAAGATAATTTCGTCATGGACAGCAATGCGCTAGTGTATTCTGGCGAGCATAGGATCGAGATCGAAATGCAGCTGTTCAGCCGCCCGTTCCAGGAAGGAGTCGGTTATGTCCGTGCTTGACCGCACCGAGTTTCACTATCATATTATCCGGTCGAAGCAGCGCTGGAGCGAAGGGCTGCTTCATCAGCTCGTATGGGATGACGGTGAGAGCGGTATCCGGATTCAATCTGCGAATGATTATGCGACGGAGCTGACCATTGCTTCCGCTTCGCTTCTGCCTCCCGGAGGCATCGTCACAGATGTGGCGGAAGGGCCGCACGGGATGCTGCTTTTAATGGATGAGACGTCCCGCACGGTATATGCCTACAATCCCCTTACTAATCGGCTGGATAAACCAGAAGGTATGCTTTACCTGCAGGATACCGGAACGAAGCTGTCACGTAGTCCAGGACTGGTACATGTGCTGGAGAGGACAGGGGAGGGCGGCGTACGGCTGTGTGCTTATGCGGAGGCAACGGGCCAGCTGGTCTGGACAGCGGATGATCCTTCACCGTTCTCCGCGTCCGGGCCCCCGGCAAGCTGGTCGCCGGTCGATATTTCTTCTGCTGACAATGGCTTTAGTTACGTATCGCAGGCCCAAGGAGCGCCAATCGCCGTATTCGATCCCGGCGGTCGATTCGTTCGCTGGATTGGCGCGATGGAGGAGGATGGCGCGTCCAGCCTGAGGCTGACGTCCGCCGTGTCCGACAAGGGCAAGCTTTACGTATTGGACACGGAAGCAAAGTCGCTTACCTGCTACTCTCCTCAAGGGGAATGGAGCTGGAGCGTACCGCTGCTCGGCAATACGAACCCGATATCGATTGCCGTCGACGATTCGGATGTCATCTATGTTGGGGAACAGGCTCCCTCGGCAGGTCTGCAGATGCCGATGATCCATCAGTACCATGGCGATTCCGGGGGGCTGATCGGTCCGCTGACGACGTATCGCGGCCCGGCGGATCGTATTGTGTTCAGCCGCAGCAATTTGTACGTATTTGATCGGGAAGCGCAGACCGTAACACTGCTGCTTCGTCAACCGGCATTGTACCGCGACAGCGGATCTCCGATCTCGAAGGGTGAATACGTCTCGCGAAGCTTCGACAGCACAGAAGCAGCGATCCGGTGGCATAAGCTCGCGCTTGACCGCGACATTCCCGACAACACTCTCGTTCGGCTATCGTATCTTGTCTCCGATACCCGCGATTTTGTAATCGATCAGAAGCGTTGGAATCTTGATGAATATATTGCGGACCCGGCTATACGAGCTTCGGATAAAGCGGCTGCCCTGTCGAGCCTTCCGTGGTCAGAGCCGACTGTTAGCCCGCGGGATATGCTCATTAGGGCAGAGCCGGGCCGTTATTTGTGGGTACGGATGCAGCTGTTCGGAAGCGATAAGGAGACGCCTGTCATACGAGGCTTGCGGGTCGATTTTCCTCGACTATCTTATCTGCGATATATGCCGGCCGTGTATCAGGAAGATCCGGTGAGCCGGGATTTACTGGAGAGGTTTCTATCGCTTCTTGAGACGTTCATGACCGAGCTTGACGGGAAGATCGCGGCTTCTCAGAGGTGGCTCGATGTCGATGCGGCCTCCGGCGAGTATTTGCGCTGGCTGGCCGGTTGGATCGGCATCGCTGCGGACCCGGGATGGCCGGAGCATAAGCTGTGCAGCTTGATTAAGGGAATGCCGGACATTCACCGCAGGCGCGGAACGAAGGAAGGCTTGGAAAGCATCGTTCAGCTGTACACGGGGCAGCTTCCCATCATCCTCGAAAATTATAAGCTGCAAGATATCGTCGATCCAGAGGCGAAACAGGCTTACGTCGAGCTGTTCGGCGATGATCCTTACCGGTTCAGCGTGCTGCTGATGCCGGAGCAGCTGTCCAGCTTGAGCGAGCTTGAGACCGTGAAGCGCATGATTGCAAGCAATCAGCCTGCTCATACCGTGGCGAATGTCACCTGGCTGCAGCCATGGATTTACCTGGGGGGCTATACCTTTATGGGGGTTAATACGGTGCTGACGCATCCGTCCTCCCGGTACGACGACGAATCGATTATGGACCGGGATACGATGCTGATGGACGAAACGCCGTTCGGTCAATTAGATGTTAGATCCGGACTTGGCGCCGATACGCGGCTTATATAATGAGCGATTCGATGATAGGAGGTAATCGTGTTGTCCAACAGTCCAATACAGCTGCAGCAGTTCGAACGCAATCGTTATTTTTATGGCAAGCTGCTGTCGGTCAAAGATTTTCAGCTGGAGCAAAACTATTACATCGAGAAGCGCAGTCTGCTTAACCGGCTCATCCACGGTACGGGGGTGATCGGCGGTCTTCATCTATCGCAGATCGACGGCACGGGCATCCGCTTGACGCCGGGGACGGCGATTGATTCGAGCGGAAGAGAGATCGTCGTCGCCTCTAACCTTGACGTCGCCGACATTAGCAAGCTTGCAGGATATCCGCCTGCTTATGCTGGGGGCGTCCTCTATGCGGCCATTTCGTATGATGAAATTGCAAGGGAGCCCGTACCGCCGGTGTCTAATGCGACCGCGAGTACGGATGGCATTGAGCTGAACAAAATCCGCGAAACGTTCAAATTCACCTTGACGACGGAGAAGCCGGCCGCGTCAAGCAGTCTGGAATCGATCTACCGGCAGACGGTGACCGCGTTCGAGAACGAGCAGTTTATCGTATACCGATCAGTGCCTCGCTTTGCTAACCCAGGCGACGTGATCGAGGTGGTGCTGACTGTTCGGACGAAGCTTCAGCAAAGCGGAACGGCGCTTGTTGAGGTAGCCGAGTCGCTGCCAAGCCAGTTCACGATGTTAAGCGCCTGGAAGGATAACAAAATTCCGTTCCATCTCGGCGGTCTCGCCGGCGGCGTCGAGCGGACGCAGCGTTATTATGCGCGTGCAGGTGAGATGCCGACCAGCGGCGTCATTAGCGGCCAGCTGCTCTTCAACAGCGTGCTGCAGACCGGTGCTACAGTTGAATCCTCGCTGGCTGTAGTCGAGGACCGCTCGATCGTTCGGCTGCTGGCGGAACGCTATTTCGAGCAACAGGCGGATGCGCCGGCTTCCGATCATATCGTGCTGGCTGCCATAACGATTAACAACAAAGGCAACATTACCGCTATTGATGAATCGGTTCGTCCTTTCATATTTAATAATGAGCTGCTATTCCAGCTCATGATTGCAGATAAGCAGCGGCCTGCTCAGCTGCCGACCCATGCAGCGTCGCATGCGGACGGCGGAGCGGATGAGCTGAATGTGACGAATCTGTCCGGTGTGCTGGCTGATCCGCAGAAGGTGCTTGTGCAGGATGAGGGCTCGTCCTTGACCGTCCGTGCGAAGCTTAATTTCACCGGCGCCGGCGTCACGGCGTCGGACGATGCAACGAACGGTAGAACGAATATTCATATTCCTGGTATGACGACGCATGCCGCGTCTCATGCAAAAGGCGGGGCGGATGAGTTAAATGTAACGAATCTGTCTGGCGTGCTGGCCGATCCGCAGAAGGTGGTCGTACAGGATGAAGGCACCGCTTTACCTGCCCGCTCCAGAATTAATTTCATCGGCCCTGGCGTCACAGCGGTGGACGATGCAGCAGGCGGTCGAATTAATGTGACGATCAGTGGTGCAGCGGCCAGCCATGCGGGGACGCATGCGAAGGGCGGCACAGATGAGCTGAATGTGAACAACCTGTCGGGCACGCTGGCCGATCCGCAGAAGGTAATCGTTCAGAAGGACGGTACGGCTTTCACGGCCCGCACGAAAATTAATTTCACCGGCTCGGGAGTGTCCGTGTCCGATGATAGCTCTAACGGAAGAATTAACGTTAACATTACGGGCGGAAGTCAGACGGCCGGTGCACAAATCGCAACGGGCAGCATCGTGTTCCAATCGATGTATCCAGGGGAAGTGCGGGTATCGCCATTTATAACGCACCCGCTTCCGAACAATGTCGGCATCATTTTGTCCGTTGTACAAAGCATTGGGCTGGACGGTCTCCCCGATGAGACGTCGTTCGGCGGGCTGCCTACGTCGCTGCTGCCGAACAGGCTGGTCGAAGGGGAAGCTAAGGCCGAGACTGCATTATCGGGTGCGACGGACCAGAGTAACCCCATTTCGCAGACACCGGGCAATCAGTCGCCTCCGACGGTGCCCGACCCCATCTTTATTCCGCGGCTTAACTCGACGGTCAAAACCGGAGATGCGGCGTTGATGGAACCGGATTTGCCTTATGTCATGGCGCAATATCCGGCAGCTGGGAACGTAGGCTTCCAGGTTAAGATTCAAGACAGAAGAGATAGGATGGATATCAATGCGGTAGATTGGACGGTTCGCTGGTGGGCAGTCTCCGGTACGGTCGATACCGGAACAGTAACCGTTCCGGCGTATAGCTCAGGGAATGCCTTAACAGGCGGCGGGAAGCTTGATGATGTGCCAGCTGTTAAGCTGCCTACAGATTTTAATCCCCCGATTATTAAATTGCCGGTGGATGATCTGTCGGTCATTAAGCAGCCGAATGACGATACGCCAATCATCAAAGTGCCGACTGACGGGACGCCGATTATACGGACGTCGATTGAGCAGGCAGAGGAGCTGTCGTCGCTTCGGGTGACGGATAACACGATTAAAGGCGATATCAATAGAATTGAGAATGCGGCGGCTGAGCGGCTCACTGAATCGGAAGCTGTCAATCCGAAGCTTACGGGCGCGGCGAGCGAGACGGTGAAGAAGACCCGCCGTTCCTCCAAAGCAGCAGAGCAGCCGAATGAACCGGATGGCAAATCGTAAACCGCTGGAACGGAGTGGTGCCGGTGAACAAAAAGAAACATGACAAAAAGCCAGGGAAGAGCCAAACGAAATCCGGTGCAAAGCAGGCGAAAGGAGTCGCTTCGTCGCCCGCCCCCGTAACGGCAACTGCGACTCCTTCTACGGCGGAGCAGCTGCAGCAGACATATGGCAATAATGCGGTGCTTAAATATTTGCAGTCCGGGCTAATCGGTCAAATGTCCATTGCACCTGGTCGATACGAGGGACAGGACAGCGGAGCTAATATGTCCAAGGTCGGAGGCAAGCCGTTGTCTGTGGAGCAGGCGGAGGCGTTCGCATCTGCAGCAAGACCGCCAACGGCTGAGGAGATTCTTCTTGCGAAGCGGGAAGAGAAGAAGAAGGATGATCTCGTTGCTTGGAAGCGAATCCGTAAAGACAAGGAGATTATGGCCGCGATAGAGGAAGCATCCGAGCTGACCGGCATCGAGGCAGCGACGCTGGAGAAGATGATTATTGTGGAATCATCCGGCATTAAGAATAAGAGTAATGGCTCCTATCACGGACTGATGCAAATCGGACATAGCGCATTTAAGGATGTTCGAGATAAGGGAGCGATGAAGAAGCTGTTCGATACGCTGACGATCAAGGATGCGGATTCCGGAGAGGAGCGCGCTATAACGTGGGATGATGTTAAGACCGATGCGAGAGCGAACGTGCTGGTCGGCGCGATATATGCCAAAGGGAATTTGAATCGAATTCAAGCCCATAACAAAGAGGTGAACAAGAAACGGAGCGAGCAGTCGGTACTGGCTTGTCTACCTGATGCGCCTGCCTCTTATGCGGAAAGTGCTGCTGATCCAAGAGAGGATGGTTTCCTGCTGGAGGAAAGCGCGCAAAACCTTTATTTTGCCCATCAGCAAGGCTTCAATGGCATGCGTAATATATACAAAAATCCGGATGCGGCGATCGGGGCGAATCAGAGAGGTAATATGACTCCGTTCGACAGGGAGCATTATACACAAGCAGGTCCGGGCGAACAGATTACGAATGCTGAATTTGTGGAGGCGTGGAAAGAACGGATGAAGCGGATTGATGAATTTATGATGGAAGAGGCGAAGGAAGATGACTAAACAGTCGGCGCAGCCGGAGGGCAAGAGCAATGCTCCTAAGTTTACGCCGCAGCCGGTTCCAGGCTCCAGCCTGCCGCCTCAAAGCGAGATGGCGCCTTGGCAGCAAAGCTTCGGCAACAGCGCAGTCTTGAAATACTTGCGCGACGGCGGGGACATCGGACCTCTTATGTCAGTCGCTTCGTCGCTGCCGGGAGACAAGTACAGCGCGATGCTTGGATCGAATATGTCGAAGCTCGGTGATTCATCTCCATTAGATAAACTCATTAAGTCGCTCGGCGGGTCGGATAAGCCGGCAGTGAAAGCTGAGGTCGTCAAGAAGGTTATGGCGTTGTATGAGAAATATCCGACCTCTTCTGAGAAAGACAACTCGGGTGCTATGGTGGCGAAAATTATAAGAGGCTCCACTGAATTTAATAATCTTGTAAAAAATGATAACCCTGATATTATATTTAAAGATGAGGAGAAAAATGGCGACGACTATTTGATGACACCGCGGATGAAGGAAAAGCTTGACCGTCTTGCGGAGCTCGTCAAGGCGGAATGGCCCGATCGGAAGCTGCGCGCAACGGATGTATGGGATGACGGCAGCGAGCATGACGGAACGCGGCACGAAATCAGTCTTCATTATGAAGGGCGGGCAGCCGATCTCACCGTATCGGATGACCAGCCAGGCAATGCGCTGCTCGGGCGGCTCGGTGAGCTAGCGAAGGAAGCCGGCTTTGACTGGGTATGGTATGAGAACGCGATGCATATTCATGTATCGGTGAAGAAGGAAGAACCGGCTGCCGCTTCTGCTGAGACTCCTTAAAGCAGCTCCGGCTGCTGTACCGCCCCCGGACGCCAGTACCGTAGTTCTGAGTATGGATAAGTTATACAGATGCTTTCCTAAGTCTAGTAGAATGAACTGCTGCTTTAGGAAAGCTTCTTTTTTATATAAGAGGAGGATAACGAAATGTCCAACAATAATGCCATCCCGCCAATTCCGGACGAGGTGCTGTGCCTTAATCCCGGAATAGCAAAGCCGACGGTCAAGCAGCTGCAGGAAAGGCTTAACGCGCTTGGCTATACCGGCTCCAACGGCTCGGCACTCGTTACTGACGGCAGATTCGGACCGAATACGCTTTGGGCCGTCAATGTATTCAAGAAGGTGAATCGGCTGGGGAATTCTGGCGCCTCGGAGGGCAAGATCGGACCGCAGTCGTGGAAGGTGCTGTTCTCGCAAGGCGTGAAGCGGGCGGATGACAGCGAGGACAGAGGAGGGTCGACTGTGCCGCTTGATCGGGAGCCCTGCTATTATAGTCAGGAGGACCCGCGTTGGAAGCATACGCTGTATTCCAACCATCGTGACCCGAAGCAGACAATTGGTACTTCTGGCTGCGGACCGACCTGTATGGCTATGGCCATTACGACGTTGACTGGCAATAAGGTGGAGCCTCCGGTTACTTGCAAATTCGCTCTTGACAACGGCTTTCGAACGAGCGACAACGGTACCTCTTGGGGTTTCTTCGCTCGAATCGCCTCTGTCTATGGCCTGAAGTGCCAGCAGACGACTGACTGGAACGAAGTGCGAAGCGCGCTGTCGCAGCCAGGGCCAATCGTAATCGCGTCGATGCGTCCGGGGCATTTTACAGGCGGGGGGCATTATATTGTTCTGCACGACATATTGAAGAAGGGCGGGGACTGGTGGATTGACGTGCTGGACCCGAACATCAACAATACGCGATATACGCATTACGGAAAGGACGGACTTATTGACGAAGGTACGAAGCACGACGGCCGAGTGACGGCGAAGGAATCGCTGTTCAAGAAAGAGGCGGGTCAGTTCTGGATTATTAGCAAGTAGAACTGGCACCTATAAAGGCGGCCGCTCTCTTGGTGAGATAAATCAACGGTTATAAGAGTATTTCCTAAAGTAATTTTTGCCTGCAAATCCAAGAGTTAAGATTAAATATTGCACTAATTTCCCCATCCTATATAATGAGTGCGTATGGATATGACAGGGGTCGACAGATCCCGTTACATAAAAGGGGAAATGACTGGTGAGCGACACGAATACGATTATTCGTTTCGAGCGCGTGACGAAGCGTTACGATAACGATACGCCCGTGCTGAATGATGTCAGCTTCGAGATCGAACGCGGTAAGTTTTATACGCTGCTCGGTCCGTCTGGCTGCGGCAAAACAACAGTGCTGCGTCTTATCGCTGGCTTTATGGAGCCATCGGAGGGCACGATTTATTTTCATGGCAAACGAATTAATGAAGTACCAGCGAACCGCCGGCAGGTGAACACTGTATTTCAGGATTATGCTCTGTTCCCGCATCTTAATGTGTTCGAGAATGTAGCTTTCGGTCTGCGGATCAAGAAGCTGAAGAACGATGTCATTGCGGCGAAAGTGCATGAGGCACTCAAATTCGTCAATCTTGAGGGCTATGAGAGCCGCGAGATTACCGAGATGTCCGGGGGCCAGCGCCAGCGCGTCGCGATTGCCCGCGCAATCGTGAATGAGCCGGAGATTTTGCTGCTGGACGAGCCTCTGTCTGCGCTCGACCTGAAGCTGCGGACGGAGATGCAGTATGAGCTTCGGGAGCTGCAGCGGCGGCTTGGCATTACGTTTATATTCGTCACGCACGATCAAGAGGAAGCGCTCGCGATGTCGGACGAAATTTTCGTTCTGAACAAAGGGACGATTCAGCAAAGCGGTACGCCGATGGACATCTATGACGAGCCGATCAATCGGTTCGTTGCCGATTTTATTGGTGAGTCGAATATCGTGCCAGGCCGGATGATCGAGGACTATGTTGTAGAATTCGCTGGTCGTACGTTCGACTGCGTAGACGGCGGCTTTAACAAGAATGAGCCGGTCGAGATCGTTATTCGACCAGAGGATTTGGAGATGACAACCCCGGACAGCGGTAAGCTGAAAGTGCGCGTCGATACGGAGCTGTTCCGCGGCGTACACTACGAGATTATCGCTTATGACGAGGCGGGCAACGAATGGCTGGTTCACTCGACGAAGCGGGCGGCCGTTGGCGAGTGGATCGGGCTTGATTTTGATCCGGAAGCGATTCATGTTATGCGGTTCAATGAGACGGAAGAAGAGTTCGACCGTCGTCTGGAAGCTTATGCGGATTCAGATGCGGAATCGGACGAGGAAGAGGCTGTACATGTCCGTTAAATCGCGTAATTTCTATTTGATCCCGTATGCGGCGTGGATATTGCTGTTCGTCGTAGCGCCTATTGCGCTTGTCGTCTACTATTCGTTGTTCGATATTGAAGGTCAGTTCACTTTTCAAAACTATGTGGACTTCTTTACGCCAGTCTATATGCGAATGACGCTCAGCTCGTTCTGGTATGCGTTTCTAATTACTGCGTTCTCGCTGCTGGTTGCTTATCCGGCAGCCTATTTGCTCACGAAGACGAAGCATAAGCAGCTGTGGCTGCTGCTCATTATATTGCCAAGCTGGATTAACCTGCTGCTGAAGGCGTATGCGTTCCTCGGCTTGTTCGGCACTTACGGCTTCGCCAATGCGGTGCTGGAGACGGTCGGCATTGGCCGGCAGCAAATTTTGTTCACCGACTTCAGCTTTGTATTCGTGTCGGTCTATATTTTTATTCCATTTATGATTTTGCCGGTATTCAATGCACTTGAGAAAATGAATCCGTCGCTCATTGATGCTGCGCGCGATCTCGGCGCATCGCCGTGGACGACGTTCCGGCGCGTCGTGTTCCCGCTAACGATCAATGGCGTGAAGGCGGGCTGCCAAGCGGTATTCATCCCGGCGCTGTCGCTGTTCATGATTACTCGCCTAATTGCAGGTAACCGTGTCATTACGCTCGGCACGGCAATTGAGCAGCATTTTCTCGTGACGCAGGATTGGGGAATGGGTGCGACGATCGCCGTATTCCTCGTCATCGTCATGGCGCTCATTATGGTGCTGACGGGTAACCGGAAGAAGCGGGAGGTGAAGTCATCATGAGCACCGCAATGTCTAAGGGCGGAGCAGATCGCTCCCGCGTGAGATGGAAATGGTCCAATATTTATTTAATGGCTGTGTTCGTCGTGCTGTACTCGCCTATTTTTTATCTGATGCTATACTCGTTCAACAGCGGCGGTGCGATGCACGACTTCGAAGGCTTCACGCTGGATTGGTATAAGGAAGTGTTCGCGGATACGCGGCTTCTTATTATCGTATTGAACACGCTCGTCATTGCGCTGCTGTCGTCGGCGATCTCGACGATCCTTGGTGTGCTGGGCGCGCTTGCGATCCAGCAGGTGCGTCGCCGCCGTCCGCGCAATACGCTGCTGGCGCTGAACAATGTGCTCATTGTCAGCCCGGACGTCATTATCGGCGCGTCGTTCCTGATTTTGTTCACGATGATCGGTATTAAGCTCGGCTTCGTATCGGTGCTGCTTGCGCATATCGCGTTCAGCGTGCCGATCGTTGTCATTATGGTGCTGCCGAAGCTCGAGGAAATGAGTCCAACGTGGCTCGACGCAGCGCGCGACCTTGGAGCAAGCCGGCTCGACGTGCTGACGAAGGTTGTGCTGCCGTACATTCGTCCGGGTATATTCGCTGGCTTCTTTATGGCGCTGACGTACTCGCTTGATGATTTCGCCGTAACGTTCTTCGTCACGGGCAACGGCTACTCGACGCTGGCCGTCGAAATCTATTCGCGTGCGCGGCAGGGCATCTCGCTGTCAATCAACGCGCTGTCGACGCTTATTTTCCTGTTCACGGTGCTGCTTGTGATCGGCTATTACTTCATTAATCAGCGGGGCAACCGGCCGCCGGGAACGGAGGTGCAGCGATGAAGCAGCTTGTTCGGATGTTCATTGCTGTCTTCGCCGTCGCCTTCGGGCTTATGTACGGCGTTCATGTGCTGAATTCCTCAGAAGGCTATGCAGGCAGCAATACGCTGACGATTTATAACTGGGGCGATTATATCGACCCGGATCTGATCACTGAGTTCGAGGAAGAGAGCGGTCTGAAGGTGATCTACCAGACGTTCGATTCGAATGAAGCGATGATGACGAAGATTGAGCAAGGCGGCACGACATTTGACGTGAGCGTCCCTTCGGAATATGCGATTAGCAAGATGAAAGAAGAAGGGCTGCTGCTTCCGATTGACCACAGCAAGCTGCCGAACTTGAGCCATATCGATCCACGGTTTCTCGACTTGTCGTTCGATCCGGGCAACGAATATTCGATTCCGTATTTCTGGGGCACGGTCGGCATCGTCTACAACCCGGAAATGCTGGACGGCTGGCAGATTAAAAGCTGGAACGATCTGTGGGACAAGCGGCTTCGGAATAACATTCTTCTCGTAGACGGAGCGCGTGAAGTGATCGGCTTCGGGCTGAACAGCCTGAACTATTCGCTCAATGATACCGATGAAGCGCATCTGCAGGAGGCGAAGCGCAAGCTGAGTACGCTGACGCCGAATGTGAAGGCGATCGTTGGCGACGAGATTAAGATGCTGCTTGCGAATGAGGAGGCGGCTGCAGGCGTCGTCTGGTCGGGCGATGCGTCGGAAATTATGAGCGAGAACGAGAAGCTCGATTATGTCGTACCGGAGGAAGGCTCGAACCTGTGGTTCGATAATATGGTCATTCCGAAGACGGCGCGCAATGTCGAGGGAGCGCATCAGTTTATTAACTTTATGCTCGATCCGGAGCATGCGGCGCGAAACGCCGAGTATGTCGGCTATTCGACACCGAACAAGGATGCACTGGAGCTGCTGGATGAGGAAATCTCCGGCGATGAGCGGTTCTATCCTTCGCCGGAGATGACCGAGAAGCTCGAAGTATATCTCAATCTAGGTAAAAGAATGCTTGCTCATTACAATGAGCTGTTCTTAGAGTTTAAGATGCATCGCAAGTAGAGACGGGGAACGGAATAAAATGTTGGAACGCCCTGCTGGCTGAGGAAGCCGGCGGGGTGTTTTTGCGTTCGTTGCAAGTGCAGGTCTGATGAGGAGGAAAAAAGTAACTAGTTGTAATTAATTTCAACATTTCCTAAATTGAAGCGCGTCTGTATAGTAACCTCACGGCACAAAGAACTGCTGTGAACGAGTCTAGAAGCATCTGCTGATGAGCTTCTACTTCATTATATGAGGAGGATTAATGATGAACATTAGACTGATGCTGTCGACCGTATTTTTATTCATTCTTCTTACGGGCTGCACGAATCCATCCATTCAAGATTCTAACGTTACGGATTCGAGCTTACGAGAAATCGCGAATGCGTCTTCCGAGAGTTGGTCAGTCGACAAACTGATTAGGTTTAAAAGCATAGTTTATGTAGGATCTGATGAGAAGGTAGCGAAATCCGAAATTCAAGAGGAAATGGGGAGGATTGAACAATCTTCAGACGATGATGCGGCCGAAAATAAAGAGAGCTTCTCAAATTATTATCCGGCTGGAACAAAGCTGTATAAAATCAAAGGTCGTTCTCCTCAAGAGGCCATTGCGGTTGAGGTAGATAAAAATACTTATGTCTTAGCAACTATAAAAAAAGATTAACAATAATTTAATTGAAGAAACCGTAAGCCGAGATCGAGCTGGGCCTCACTGTCTTAAAGCTGGCGTCGTCACGACGCCAGCTTTAAATTGCTATCGTTATAACTTTAAGGGAGGCACTTGAACCGGTCGGTTCTTATTGTACAACGGTTTATTGGAGTAAATTAGCAAGCTCATTTAAGTCAATAACTTCATTAGTTTTAATATTTGTATATTCAATCGATTCTTTATCGGACGTTAATTGCTTTTTAGATAGATTATTGGTCGTTTGGAAAAGAGAATAATCTTCATTAATTAAGCGGTAGGTGCCGTCTTCATTTTTCTTCAAAAATAAGAGGACGCTTTCTCCGCTTTGCAAAAGCGTAGTATCGTCTGAGATGACAGCATGGTTGGTATCAAATCCTCCCATTTGGTTAATATCCAGTCTAGCTCCTGTAGAGATATTTTCGCCCTTCACGATGTTATCTACCACTAATTCAGATAAAGTCTCTAGAGAAACTGGACGATCTGGAGATTTAAGAAGCTTTTTATCTTTATTGCTAACTGTACCTGTTACAACAAGGTCAGCATTTTGTCCCAAGCCTTTGATGTCTTCATATTCAACGGCCCAGCTAGGCTCGACAATCGTCACTTCTCTAAATTTGCTGAGCTCCGGATTGATATCGATTTTGGACGAGTATTGAGTAGGTCCGTATTTCGTATTTAAGCCGGCTTTGTCCGCGTTTGTCGGCCAAGTATATGTCCTTTTTAGAGTGTATTCTCCCGTACTGCTGTTATAGGAAAATGTTGCGGAGTACATTACAGATGGCTCGGAGTCATTATGCTCTAGCCCGATAGCATGTCCAAACTCATGCGTGGCAATTCCTTTAATGATGTCCGTCGTATATCTGCTTAACGTCGTATATTTCTCATTCACCCAGCTGCGCGAACTCGTTACTAGCTTCGTAGATGTGTTGTAAGTCGTATTATTAATTCCGTCCCAATCTGCTGAAGATTCGTTTTTATTGCCAGCCCGGAAGTCGTTGGTCGTTCCCGTCGACATGGAAACATTATTCGTGCCGTTCCAGAGCGAGGCGGCATTAGTCCAGATACTTTGATAGAAATTGTTCGAACCATCATTATAGAACGTTGTTTTGCCATTGCTAATCTTATAAACTTTCGTGGATGTGGCGGCATATGCAGTTGCTCCGAAAGCAGACGATACTACAGTAAGCAGAATCAATGATTTCATTAGTGATTTTTTCATTTGTAAAATCCCCTCGAATTTTTATTTTCTCTATACTGTATGTTTTAGTTGATTATCTTAAAGTATGGTAGTTAGCCTACATGTCCATCACCTCAATTAATATAGAAGTATAGTGTAGATAAAGAGGGAATGTCTCATCACTACATTCATAATTTTACCATATTTATTAAATATTTGTATAATACAAAAGAACCTATTTAACGTTAGATTAGTGGCACATATGAACTTGTGTTCGATGAACTATTATTGTGGAATATAAGATGATTAGACTAGGGAAAACGGCTCAATAGTTAGGCTGTCAGTGCTCTACACTTTTCATAGGAAGTAATAAATGCGGGAGTTGAGCGATGTGCAGCATCTCTAAGTCGGCACAGCAGTGGATGGTCAAGCTGCGCAATGCATCCGACTGGGTTTCATATTAAGTTAGGATACTCTCCGCTCGTTACGGTTCTATTATTGGTACGGTGATATATTGGAAGGCCGCCTCATCAAGCTGCTCATAATAAAAGCAGCCGGCGGATAGTCGGCTGCTTTCTCCTTATTCATGCTCGTTGATTGGCTCATGCGAGTTAGCTGCTCCGGCAAGAACGGTTCGGTTACGTCCGGATTCTTTCGCTGTATAGAGCGCATCATCCGCCATTTTTAACAAAGCGCGCGGCTCGACTCCATGCACTGGATAGACGGCGGCGCCAAGCGATAAGGTGATGGTCTTCTTCGTAACGTTCTTCTCTTTCTCCATCGTCTGACGGATCCGCTCGGCGATCTGAACGGTTTCGGCGGCATTGCAGCCTGGCAGCATAACGATGAATTCCTCGCCGCCGTAACGGCAGCCAATATCGTGTGCTCTCATACAGCGCTGGATGACGCCGGCCATTTGTTTTAATATTTCATCGCCGACTTGATGACCGAACGTATCATTAATGCTTTTGAACCGATCGATATCCATAATGATTAAGCCAAAAGGCTTATTAAGCGACGTCCATTTCTCAAGCATCTCTTTCAACGCCCGACGATTGTGCAGACCGGTCAATGGGTCGACAAGCGCAGCATGGGACAGCTCTTCCGAATGCTTATGGATCTCTTCGGCAGTATTAACGACCATTCGCGTCAGTACGTTGGCCTCCAGGTTCCAATAATTCGGCTTCACAGGCGGCGGCAGGCGCGTGCCTCCCTTAGATTGGCTGAGATATTTGGTTAGGACAACGAATGGCGAGGCCAGCTTCCGCGCTACGTAAATCGCTGTAAGGACAATAATTAGAAACGGCGGTCCTGTGTATAAGCTGGTTGCAAGGATTTGATGCCGCAGCTGCTTGTTGATCGTCTCTACCGGTGTTTGAACGACGATGCCCCAGCCGTTATCGGGAACTGTTGCATAGCCCGCCAGAAATGTTTCGCTTTTCGTATTTTCTACTTTGGCTTGACCTGATCGGCCATTCATGAGCTGCTGTACCACTTGGTTATCGGTCACACGATCGTGTAGACGCGACCTCTCAGGATGATAGACCAGCGTGCCGCGTGAATCGACGACGTAAAAATAGGAGCCGGCATGATCGCTGATGTTGCTGCCGAATATGGTGCTGAGGACATTGTTATCCGCTAAGTATATGGTCCCGCCAATGATCCCTATGTAATTGCCGGTCTTATCGTACAACGGCTCTGACATCAGTACAATGAGTCGTCCTGTTGAACTGATAAAAGGCTCGGATAAGTATGAGCCGCGGGTGGCAAGCGCTTCAAGGGAAGCCGTGGCTGTCAGCGTGGTCCCTTTCAAAGATAATGCCGGCGGCGACATGTTTTGCACGACGGCATTCGTATCCGCCCAGAAAATCGAGTTGAAGTAACCGCTTACGTTGCGGGTATATTCCAAATGATCCATCACGGTTGCATCAGACAGTACATCGCTGTTTCCTAAATGTTTGGCGGTCGTCTGCAGGCTGTGGCGCATCGCTTGAAAAAGCGAGTTCATCGTAATACTCATTTTGTCCGCACTGAACGCGTTCAACTGCAAGGTTGTATCATACAGCGACTGTCGCTGGGTTTTATAAGATGCTGCAATGGTGAATATGAGAATCAGCAGGACGCTTAAAGCTGTCAAGGTGGAAAGGAGCATCGGAAGCGTAAGCTTCTGTTTGCATCGTAACGCTAAAGCCTGAAGCATAGTCATCTCCTGTCTGTGTATAAAAAATTAATAAGGTTAAAAATTCGACATAAAACGACATTTTCCTCTAGGTATTATCTGACAAATAGAATTTATCTGTATGGGAAAACGTGTGAAGTAACACACAAGGTACGCGAAAGAAGATTATCTTCTTTCGCGTACCTTGTTTATTCGTCTACAGGCTGTCCTGTTGCTGTCCTATTTGTTAACCGCCTGCTGCCTCGCGTCGGATGTCGCGCGGAGAAATGCCGCGAAGCTGACGGAAGAGCTTGGAGAAGCTGTTGATGCTGCTGCAGCCGACCTCGGCGGCGATGTCGGTAATGCTCATTGAAGAAGACCTCAGTAGATGCTCCGCCTTATTAATCCGGTTCAGGTTCGTATATTGGACGAATGTCTGGCCGGTCATTTTTTTGAACAGCCGGCAGAAGTGGTATGGGCTCATATGGACGATAGAGGCAGCTTGCTCGACTGTAATCCGTTCCATATAGTTCGTATCGAGAAAAGTTAGCAACTCCTTGAAACGATCGGTCTTGGTGCGGAACGCTTCCATTTCGCTGTCGCTGCGGCGCTTCACCGTATAATGCCGGGTCAGCCAGGTGAACAGCAGCTGGCAGTACGAACGGACGGCCAGCTCGAAGCCAGGCTGCTTCTGCTCGAATTCATGGACGAGCTGCATGAGCGTATCGCGCAGCGCGAGGTACCATTGGTCCGTCTGCTCGATCCGGTTCGCCACCATCGACAATCCTGCCGTATACGGCGCGACGAGATCGACAATATGAGGCTCCTTCAATCCCAGCATCGAAGGGTTAAAGACGACGGCGTAGACCGTGAATGTCTCGTTCGGATTCGGAGAGACAGCGGAGTGAAGCTCACCGCTGTTGACGAACAGAAGGTCGCCAGGCTTTGTCGGGAATGACTCTCCGTCAATTTGATAAATCGGCTCTCCTTTGTCGATGTAGATGAGCTCAAAATGCTCATGCCAATGCAGCCGCAGCTTACCTCCAATTTTGAAAGTGGGATGAAAGACGTTGATTGGCAGAGCCGGGTCGTTCATGATTGTGTTCTCGTATAATTCCCCGCGCATGGGCATGACTCCCCCTCTAAGTAGCGTAGCTTAGCAAGATTGGGATAATAAACGACAAAAAGTAGTAAGACTTTACTGCCAATAAGCTCTATATTGGTTATGTTATCACACCGATGAACGTAATTGGAACTATACAATGGACGATTCTACGCTGCGCGTCAGATGCAGCTTATTAGCAAAATCGTTTAACAACTCAGGGAGGCTTCTGACTGGCTATGGCTGCAACTTCAATACGGAAAGACCGATCACTTTCGTTATTTGTGCTTACTTGGCCAATCGCGATCGAGCTGCTGCTGCAATTTCTGATGGGTACGGTAGACTCGATGATGATCAGCCGTCTTGGGGATAACGCCGTCTCGGCGGTTGGCTTGTCGAATCAGGTGCTGCGGTCGCTTCTGACGGTGTTCGTGCTTATTAACGGCGGGGCGGGTATCGTCATTGCGCGCAGATGGGGAGCGGGCAAACCGGATGAAGCGAGACGAGCAGCCGCTATGGGGCTGAAGGTTTGCCTTATTGCCGGGGCGTTGATAAGCGTTCTATTCGCTGTCGGGGCCGGACAAATTGTGAGGCTGATGGGAGCTCCAGCTGAAGTGGCGCCTATGGCGACGACCTACTTGGCTATGATTGGCGCTTGCTCGATTCTAACCGAAATCAACATGATGACGACGGTAATGATCCGTAATACAGGCAACACACGTGGACCGATGATGATTGCGATAGGTATGAACGTTATTCACATTATTTTGAACTATGGCTTTATTTTCGGGGAGCTTGGCCTGCCTCAGATGGGCATCGAAGGTCTTGGGATCTCGACGATTATTAGCCGATTGCTGGCAGTGGCGGCTGGACTGTGGCTGCTGTTTCGCTCATTCCCGGATAAGTTCCGCCGGAGCGACTGGCGCGGGTATGACAAGCCGATCTTGAAGGAGATGATCGGTATCGGTCTACCGAATCTGGGAACGGCCGCTTCATGGGGGTATTCGCAAATCGTTCAGCTTGCGATCATATCGTCGCTTGGCGCGATGCAGCTGGCGGCCAACTCTTATTTCAACATCATTCAGCAGCTGCCTTGGCTGGTTGGCCAGTCCATCGGGATGGCAGTTCAGATTCAAGTCGGGCAGCTATTCGGCGCGAAGCAGTACGATGACGTATACCGGGCTCCGTACCGGGCGGCTTTGGTAGGGATATTACCAACGATTGCGTTAGCTATCTTACTGTATTCGCTGGGCGATACGACGCTTCGATGGTTTACGTCGGACGATAACATTATTGCCGCCGTTCTGCCGCTATTCTTCTGGTGTATAATCTGGCAGCCGATGCGGACGTGGACGTATGCTTTCATGCAGTCGATGAATGCGATAGGCGAGGCGAAGTTCGTTGCCCTTAATACTGTGCTTGGAATGTGGATCTTCGCGACTGGCGGCGCATACGTTTTCGGTGTTCTGCTGGACATGGGCATCATGGGGGCATTAGTCGGCTTGATGCTCGACGAGCTGTTCCGTGCCGCGATGGTTGGCTGGCGGTGGAAAGGGCGGCGGAAGCTGCCGAAACAGAGCAGAGCAGGCTTACAAGCCCAATCGGCGGACGGAGCTGCTGTTCAGTTATAGAAAAATTCTGCTGAGCAGCGAAGAAGAGGCAGTGAAGGATCGCTCATATGTAAGTTATTTGGGACAATGGAATGCGCATCGGATATGGCTCGAAGAATGGGATGACCTTTCAAGAGGGAGTGATACTTAGCTGTTAACCAAGACTGCTGATGGGGGTACATCGGCAGTCTTGGTTATTGTCTACGGGATTGTTAAGGGCCGTACGCTGCAATGCTGCATGGCGGATTTATTGGTTACGACTGACCGCTGCTTGGCGATAAGCGGATGGAGAGATGCCGGCCCAGCTGCGAAATTTTTTGGAGAAATATAGCGGGTCGTTAAATCCGGCTGAGGCGGCTACTTGATCGATCGGCATCGCGGTTTCGGTCAGCAGCTGCTGTGCTCGTTCCAATCGGATTTGCATTAGATATTGCTTCGGTGACAAGCCGGTCATCCGCTTGAACATCCGGCTTAGGTGGGTACGATGGTAGCCGAGTGTCCAGGATAGCTGCTCGATCGAGACCGGCTGTGCGTAGTGGAGCGACATGAATCGGATTGCTTGTTCGATTTGGCGGTCGATTGCAGCTGCATCAACCGGCCCGGACCGTTCGGCGCGGCTTGCTTGACCAAGGGAGCTAAGCATAAGACGCAGCCATCCGGACGATTCGAGGTTTGCGATATGCGGCTCGTCCGTCTTCGATAAGCTGCTCATCAGCGAATTGTGCAAAGAGCGAATATCCGTCAGACGGGCCCCTGCTGCGATCGGTTTGTCCGGTGTAATACCAACGGTCTCCAGCAGTATCTGAGCTCTAGCTCCTGTGAAGCTGACCCATAAATAGTGCCATGGATCGTAGGCATCCGCTTGGTAGGAGAACAGCTCTCCAGGGAAAATGATAAACGAGTCACCTGCCCGGCAAGTATAGGTTCGGCCCTTCATGGTGTAAGTCCCGCTGCCGGAAAGCACTGTATGAATCAGCACATACTCGTGTACGGCCGGCCCGATCTTGTGCAGCGGATGCGGCTTCCCCTCGCCTGCGAAGAGAACGTCCAGCTCGCCCTCGCCGGGCAGCGGATTCAGCTGGAACATCATAAATTCATGTTCATGTCTAGTATCTTGCTGCGGCTGCGGCATAGGTCCACTTCCTTTCGGTCAACAGTTGAAACGTTATGGAAGCTGGTTCAAATATTCAATCGCTTCGGCAAGTGTGCTGACCGGCACGATACGCAGGTCGTAGCCGCGCTTCTTCGCTTCGTCGATTGCGTCCTGTTCGTTGCCCTTCGTTCCTTCAGGGTCTTTCGGACAGAAGAACAATTCGACACCGGCAAGGTGAGCGGCTACTATTTTGTCGCGGATACCGCCAATCTGCCCGACATTGCCTTCTAGATCGATAGTCCCTGTTCCGGCGATCTTCATTCCGTGTGTCAAGTCTTCGCTCATCAGTTGATCCATAATTTCGAGCGCAAACATGAGGCCGGCGGAAGGGCCGCCAATCTCCGATGCGGTAAAGATGACTTGGCGCTCTGGCGTAATGGCGTACTCGGGCTCCAGCGTCAGGCCGAGCACCGGACGCGAATCAGCGCTGAGTGGTACGAGCTGTACCTGCTCGGTCAACAGCGTGCCGCCGCGCTTCACGGACAACTGTACGGTGTCGCCTGCTTTTTTGTTCGCGGATAAATATTTGCTTACCCTGTCGACGGAAGTGGCGGGCTCGTCATCGACTGACGTAATGATATCGCCGATCTGAAGCACTCCATTCGCTTTGGATCCAGGCTGAATGACGGTCACAAACAGACCGATTACTTCAGCGTCGACCTTGTGGCCGGACTGCGTAAGTGCAGATGCGATAGCTGTACGCTGAGAAGCGGACATCATATGGTTAAGAACGCGCACATATTCAGCATCGGTCAAATTCCCTTTCACATCGGACGCTTTACGAACCTCTGTATCTTGTTGGAGTATGCCGTAGATCAGCGTGGCTGCATTGGTTGCTCGGATCGACAGCACGGTCGTCAGGTTGAACGAGCCACCGCTGTCTTTATTCCCTTGGTCGACGGTAATCAAGGACGAAAGTCTCTCGACGGTGCCGGGTTGATACAAATAGTAGGGTGTCGGAATAAGGAATAATATGACAAAGCAGGCCGCTAGTGCGGCAAGCCATCGGGTTACGGTATGCTTAAGCCATTTCATAGATTCGGAGTCCTTTCACACAGTTGAATGGAAGATCATTGTTCTATTATCGATTATCGCATAATTAGCGTGGGGATGGTATTGAGGTGGGGAAGAAATCCGAAGTAACCAAGCATTACTTAATGAAATGAAGAGTCTCTGAAGGCTGCTTTATACGCAAAGCGAATAGGGAGCTTTCAGAGACTCTTCTAGTTAATCGTTAACATCCTATCGGTTGTCAACTTTCTCCGGATATAAATCATGCTGCAGCAGACGCTGCTCGGCCATTCGTTCATATTTCGTGCCTGGCTTGCCGTAGTTGCAGTACGGGTCGATCGAGATGCCCCCGCGCGGTGTGAATTTGCCCCATACTTCGATGTAGCGTGGTTCCATTAGCTTAATCAGGTCATTCATGATGATGTTGATGCAGTCCTCGTGGAAATCACCGTGATTGCGGAAGCTGAACAAATACAGCTTGAGCGATTTACTTTCGACCATTTTAATATCAGGAATGTAACTAATATAGATCGTCGCGAAGTCCGGCTGGCCCGTAATCGGGCATAGGCTCGTAAACTCCGGACAGTTAAATTTGACAAAATAGTCCCGGTAAGGATGCTTGTTGTCGAACGTTTCGAGCACGCCGGGCGCGTATTCGAACGGGTACTTCGTGCCTTGATTGCCGAGGAGCGTCAGATCGCTCATATCCTCGCGTTGTCTTCCTGCCATGAATGTAGTCTCCTTTGAAATTAGTTTTTTAGAGAGGGAGTTCGCGAACCTCTACCTTGTCTGAATGACAAGGATTTCGAACGCCAAGAAGGCGAGCGTATTCATTATAGCAGGTTCATGCGGAAGGCGCGGCATATTCGTTTATTTGACAAAAATTATTAATTAATGGTCAGCTATTGAACGATTCATGCTGCGTTACATCGCCAGCAGTCCTGCCTGATTCAGCAGATTCCATGGCTTGTTGTAATGCGGCTGGAAGAAGAAGTCGACGAAGCTCAACTCGTTCATCGTCATGCCGTTCTGGATGCAGACCGACATCGTGTTGATCGCTTGCGTAAGGTCATCCTTCGACAGCACCTGAGCTCCGACGATACGGCCGGTGTCTGCCTCATAGACTACCTTTAGCAGCACCTTCTCGTAAGTTGGCATAAACTCCGGCCGGTCATTCTCCTCTAATGTGACAGTTTTCACATTCAAGCCCGCGTCAAGCGCTGCTCGTTCGGTCATACCGGTCGATGCGATGTTCAGATCATAGATTTTGATGCCCGACGTGCCTTGTGTTCCCATATAACGGATCGTCGGCTTCAGCAGGTTGCGGGCGACGAGCGTACCCATTCGTACAGCATTCGTAGCGAGTGGGATGTAGGCGTGCTGATGAGTCGGGTTATATATTACAGCGCAGCTGTCGCCTGCGGCAAAAACGTCAGGATGGCTCGTGCGCATATATTCATCGACAATGATCGCGCCATTGTCGAGCATGTCAACCTGTCCTTTGAGAAGGTCGGTGTTCGGACGGAAGCCGATGCACAAGACGACAAGATCCGTTGCATATTCCCCGGCTGTCGTAACGACCTTAGCGACGCGTCCATTGTCACCGCGGAAGCCGGTAACAGTCTGGCCGAGCTGCAGCTCGATGCTGCGCTCCATCAGCACTTGCTCCGTTGCGTCTGTAAATTCGCGGTCGAGATATTTGAACAATATGCGGTCCATATTGTCGATTAGTGTAACCTGCTTGCCGAGCTGCTCGAACGCTTCGACAAGCTCGATGCCGATATAGCCTGCGCCGATGACCGTGATGCGATCAGCGTGTCTCGCTTTATCGATAATGGTCTGCGCATGGCCGTAGTTTTTGCATAGAAGAATGTTGTCGAGCTCCATGCCGTCAAGCTTCGGAACGATCGGCCACGAGCCGGTCGTCATAATAACTTTATCGAACGTATCGATCAATTCTTCGCCGGTCGTTAAGTTCAGCGCACGGATCGTTTTCTGTTGGGTGTCGACTTTAAGCACATCGTGGCACATGTTCATTGTGACTCCCATA
This sequence comes from Paenibacillus xylaniclasticus, assembly GCF_004001065.1. GTDB lineage: Bacteria > Bacillota > Bacilli > Paenibacillales > Paenibacillaceae > Paenibacillus_T > Paenibacillus_T xylaniclasticus. Next base: position 245,983 of record NZ_BIML01000006.1, on the reverse strand, counting down.
TCTGCGAGCTGCTGAGGCGAAGCGTAGAACAGCTTATCGACATCCTGAACGACGCCACCGACATGAAGCGCAATGCCACACGAGAGGAACGATACGTTATTATTCCGTTCATATACAGTAATCTGTGCTTCCGGATATAGCTTAGCCATTTGAGTAACAGCAGCGGTACCTGCATGTGTGCATCCAATAACAGCGATCTTCATCGTGAATCCTCCTCGATTACAACTGTGAAATATTTCACAACCAATAGTGCGGCAAAAAAATGTTAGCGAAAGCTAAGCTATTCGGCTGCGGCGAGCTGTTACAGCTGCAGGTCATCCAAGCTTTGTTCACGTCAGTTCGTTAGGTCTACTAGAGTAACGGTCCAGTGGTTGTTCATACTGTTCCAGCAGCGATACATACCGTAGAACTAGTTGTGATTAATTTCACAATTCTTTTGTTGCTCTTATCATATGTCATGTGGTGTCAGCTTGACAAGGGGTTGTGATTAATTTCACATTTCGATCACAACTTAAGTGTGAGCCTCATGACCATATTAGATTTTGGCCCCATACCTCCAGCATGAATGAGTCGAATACCGAATGAGTGGCTCCGTTTGGTCAGCAGGTGGATAAGATTTTTTAAGACATATAGATGTAGGAGGAGCTGCTATCGCTTCCTTGTGCCCATAAATAGAAAAATAAGGGTTGACAATCGTAAGAGGCTGTTGCTAATATTTAGCCACAAGGCTGCTAATGCAGTATGGCAGCAGCGGATGAACGATGATCCGAATAGAGTAATATCGACTGGTTAACCAGAGATTTGTACTAGAACAGTCCAGCGCAAGAGACGGACTGGGGTAGGACAAATCTTTTTTTATTATCTAATCCCGATTAAACAGATGAGTTAAATTTGTTAATGAATAACGATGCTGTACGATCACATTGCTCCGATCGCGTTCAAAGACGCCATGAACGAAGGGTTCGTCATGGGGCTTTGAAATATATGGCACCTGGTACCGGCACATTCCGCGCGCACCATATGGCAGCGGCGGTCCATCGATGGATCTGGCAACCAAACTATATGCGGGAGGAATTGAAGATGAGCGAATTGACGAAGAGCAAACGAGTAGTGGAAATTAAGCCGGTGGCAGGCCGTATTGGGGCCGAGGTGAAAGGAATCCGGTTGTCTGGCGACCTTGATCGCGAAGAGGTGGAAGTGATTCAGCAGGCCCTTCTCGCGCACAAAGTATTGTTCTTCCGCGGCCAGCAGCATCTAGATGACGAAGAGCAGGAGCGGTTCGCGCAGCTGTTCGGCGAACTGTACGCTCATCCGACGGTACCGGTGAAGGAAGGCACAAGCTCAATTCTGGAGCTGAACTCTTACCATGGCGGGCGCGCTAATTCTTGGCATACGGATGTGACGTTCGTCGACGCTTATCCGAAAGCCTCGATTCTTCGCGGAGTCGTAATTCCGGAAGCAGGCGGCGACACAGTATGGGCGAATACAGCTTCGGCGTATGAGGACTTGAGCCCTGAACTGAGGGAGTTGGCTGACAAGCTGCGCGCCATACATTCGAACGCTTACGACTACGCGACGAATATCCGCAAGGAAGTGTCTGAGGAGCTGGCGAAGAAGAAGCAGGAGCAGTTCCAATCGACGATCTACGAGACGGAGCATCCGGTTGTACACGTCCATCCGGAGACAGGTGAGCGCCATCTGCTGCTGGGACATTTCGTGAAACGGATTGTCGGCTTCCGCTCGCCGGATTCCGAACGGGTCTTCAACATCCTGCAGGAGCATGTTACACGTCTGGAGAATACGGTGCGTTGGCGTTGGGCAGAAGGTGATGTAGCGATCTGGGACAACCGCGCGACTCAGCATTATGCGGTCAACGATTATGGTCATCAGCATCGCGTTGTCCGCCGCGTAACGCTCGCAGGCAGCGTGCCGGTCGGTGTCGATGGACGTAAAAGCCGCGTGATTAAACCAGAGCAGCAACAGCAACAGCAGCAATAGAGAGAGAAGAGGGGCAGTCCTGAACGATAGGTGGATTAATATTTTCTCCTTGAATGGACAACGGCATCCCATAGGGATGCCGTTTGAAATTGCTATATTTAACCGGTGCGCCAGACGATTGCGCGAGATTCCCCGGTTCTTCGTAACGTGGTGATTCTTGATGTAATACTGCCAGTTCTCCGCTATATACTTGCGAAGCTATAACTAATACAACGAAAGCCCTACCTCTCTTCCGTCCTTGCGGCTCCGATGACCGCGCCAGTGTGAATCAGCGAATGGTGTTAGGCGAGTGAACATCCAACCTTCGCCAGCGTGCGGAAACGGGCATGAACGAGAAGCTATTTGCCAGGAAAAATATCTTCTTAAGAGGAATCTTATGGGGTTAAATATAGACATGCAGTCTACATTATACACGGACATGCGTGAATGTGCAATGCTTTAAGAAAAATAGGCCGCCCCTGGAAATAGAAAGGGGCGGCCTGGCGGATTAATGCCCGCTGCCGGAAACGCCAAGTCCAATTCGATCAATCAAAGATTGGCTTTCTTTATTGAGGCCGATGCAGGTGACCGATGCGCCAAGTTCGGCGTATTTGGCCATGACCTTGCCGATCGCTGCGACGGCTGACTGATCCCATACATGCGAACGGGAGAAGTCGATGCGGATATTTCCTTTGTCCTGCTTATAGTCGAACAAGCTGTTGAACTGCGTTGCCGTAGCGAAGAACAAAGGACCTTGAATCACATATAAAATCGAATCGTTTGAATCTCCTGCCTTGCGTTCGGCACGAATACGGGCTGCGCGCCAAGCGAATACGACGGCGCTGATAATGACGCCCGCTAGCACCCCTTTGGACAAGTCGTGCGTCGCGACGACGATAGCGACGGTCACAAGCATGACAAGTGCATCGGAACGCGGCACTCGATGCAGGCTGCGAAGGGATCTCCAATCGAACGTACCAATGCATACCATGAACATGACGCCGACGAGCGCGGCCATTGGAATCTGTTCGACGACGCCACTTAGCACCATAATAAGAATAATCAGGAATACGCCGGCAACAAGTGTCGAGAGACGTTGGCGCCCGCCAGACTTCGTATTGATAACGGATTGTCCGATCATCGCACAGCCCGCCATACCGCCGAATAGGCCAGTGACGACGTTGGCGATGCCTTGGCCGCGGATCTCACGGTTTTTGTCGCTGGATGTTGCCGTCATTTCATCGAGCAGCGATGCGGTCAGCAGTGATTCGGTAATGCCGACGATCGCAAGCGAGAGCGAGTAAGGGAAGATCGTCTGCAGCATGTCCCAGGAAAGTGTCACATCCGGCAGGTGGAACGAAGGCAGCGTGCTGGTAATATGACCCAGGTCACCGACCGTCCGAACGTCGATGCCGAAGGCGAACGTTATAATCGATACAATGATGATGGCGGCCAGTGCTGATGGGATTGCTTTTGTTAGTCTTGGCAACCCATAAATGATCACGAGCGTGACGCCAACAAGCACGTACATCATCCAGCCGGCATCGTTGAAATGAACGAGCTGCGCCATAAAAATAAGAATGGCAAGCGCATTGACGAAGCCCGTCATGACCGGCTGCGGAATAAAGGTTACGAGCCGGCCGAATTTCAACAGCCCGAGTATGAATTGCAATATACCAGTTAGGATGGTCGCTGCGAATAAATATTCAAGGCCGTAATCCTTGACGAGTGTAACCATAAGCAGCGCCATGGCGCCGGTTGCGGCGGATATCATACCGGGACGTCCGCCAGCGAAGGCGATTACGATCGCGATCGTAAACGATGCATACAGCCCGACCATCGGGTTGACGCCTGCGATAATAGAGAAGGCGATAGCTTCCGGAATGAGTGCAAGCGCAACTGTCATGCCGGACAGCACATCGGCGCGCGTGTTGCCAAGCCATGAAGATTTGATTGCATTAAGCATGAAGTGAAAGCTCCTTTGGGCGAAAATAATGTCCGTTGGACATTATACCCCAATCCGAGCTTAAGCAGGTATTTGTTTCTTTGACTTATCTTTCGCAATTCCTGCACCGGATGCATAAAACTGACCTCGCTGCTGATTGAAACGAGCTCGTACGCGGCATTCGCCATACGTTAGCCGAGCTCCCACCACTTCAGGAAGAGGAAGGGATCAACGGATGTGTATGGACTTATTTTGTAAATGCCAAAGTGAAGATGCGGATCGAACATGCCCTTCGTGCCTTCTGGACCGTAGCCGGTGCTGCCGACATAACCGATCAGCTGTCCCTTCTGGACGACAGAGCCTTTCTTGATACCTGGCGCGTACCTAGACATATGCGCGTAATAAAAATCGGTCGTCGAGTCGACACGGATCGTCAGCCGCCAGCCTCCGAGCTCCGACCAGCCGTATTGCACTACGGTACCGCCAAGTGCGCTGTAAATCGGCGTGCCTTCGGCTGCCATAATATCTACGCCTTCATGAGACCGGGCCGTCTCGCCGCTCGATGACCAAGTGCGAGCATCTGCGTATGTGTTGCTAAAAGGCGAGTAAGCTTTGGCTTTCAACGGAAACACGCCATCGCGAAAGCCTGCCGGACGTTTCGGGATGTTAATCGTAAGACCTTTCCAGACGACATTCGGATTGGTGAGCTGAGTATTGGCTGCAAGCAGCTTGTTCAGCGGAATGCTGTATCGGTTGCTGATGATCCACATCGTGTCGTTTGCCTGTACGTTATAAGAAGTATAGTAAGAGGGAGATGGAACCTGAAGCGTCTGGCCGGTTAACAGCATGTCCGATTTCAGGTTATTTAGCTTTTTGAGATTATCGACAGTTGTGCTGGATTGAGTGGCAATGGACCAGAGGGTGTCTCCCGGCTTCACCGTATAGGATGCGGCGTAGACGCTTGCTGGAGCGGACAATAGGCCGAGTACGGCTGTGCTTAACAGGCTTGTGCGTATAGCTTTTTTTATTCGCTGGCGGATCGGTAGATGTCTGTTCATCGATAGTTCTCCTCGCTTCGCGTATAGTATATTGAATGGCTGTAACCCTTTACATTTCATTAAAAGGGGAACAGCATCGAATGTGAAGAGGTAAATGATGGAAGCTAATCGATGCGCTCTTTGACTTCTTTTCACGAAATGACCGATAATGAAGCGAGGAAGCTTGGATGGGGAGGCTTTAAATTTTACATATGAAATCACTCGTATTGGCAGAGAAGCCGAGCGTAGCACGGGAGATCGCGCGCGTGCTCGGCTGTACGAATAAAAACAAAAGCTACATAGAAGGGCCGTCTTATGTTGTAACATGGGCGCTCGGCCATCTCGTCGGGCTGTCGGAGCCGGAGGATTACGATCCGAAATATAAAACATGGAATTTGGATGATTTGCCGATTATGCCGGAGACGATGACGCTGAAGCCGCTAAAGGAGACGTCCGGCCAGTTCAAAGCGGTTGCAGCGCTGTGTCGGCGGCCGGATATTGGCGAGCTTATCATTGCAACCGATGCAGGACGTGAAGGCGAGCTGGTCGCTCGCTGGATTATGGAGCTTGTACGCTGGAAGAAGCCGTTCAAGCGGTTGTGGATTTCGTCTCAGACCGATAAGGCGATTAAGGACGGCTTTGCGTCGCTGAAGCCAGGGCGTGAATACGACCGGCTGTACGCATCGGCTGTATGCCGCGCGGAGGCGGACTGGCTGATCGGGCTGAACGTGACGCGCGCGCTGACGAGCAAATATAATGCCCAGCTGTCAGCGGGCCGGGTTCAGACGCCAACGCTCGGCATGCTGATGGAGCGGGAACGAGAAATTAACAGCTTCCAGCCGAAGCCGTATTGGACTGTATCGGCTGAATTTGGCGGCTTTCAAGCGAATTGGCGCAATGCTGAAGATCATGATGGACGGATCTGGGAGCGCGAAGAGGCGGAAGCGGTCGTTGCCCGCTTGAGCGGCAAGCAAGCGACCGTGGAGAAGCTCCGCACTTCGGAGCGGAGCGAGCCGCATCCGCTTGCTTATGATTTGACGGAGCTGCAGCGGGATGCGAATAAGCGGCTTGGCTTCTCCGCCAAGCAGACGTCGAACGTGCTACAGCGGCTGTATGAGCAGCATAAGCTCGTGACGTATCCGCGGACTGATTCGCGTTACTTATCGTCCGATATGGTGCCGACGCTGAAGGGCCGGCTGGAAAGCGTAGCGGTAGGTCCGTATGCGGCGCTTGCGCGGAAGCTGCTGAAGTCGCCGCTTCCAGTGACGAAGCGGGTGGTCGACGACAGTAGGGTAAGTGATCACCATGCTATCATTCCGACAGAACAGTACGTCAATCTGTCGGCGCTCAGCCCAGAGGAGCGAAAGCTTCATGAGCTGATTGTACGGCGGTTTCTTGCGCTGTTCAGTCCGCCTTGCCGTTATGACGAGACGAGCGCCGTTATCCGGGTAGGCGATGACAGGCTGTATGCACGCGGCAATGTGCTGAAGGACGCAGGCTGGAAGGAAGCATACGGCGGCGTTCAGGGGGCTGATCTTGCCGGAGAGGATGACGGCTTAGAGGAAGCGGCAAGCGATACGCGCAGCAGCAGCGGTGGACAATTGCTCCCTCCGCTTACTTCAGGTCAGACGCTAGCGGTGAAACAGACGAAGCTTCGCGAGTCGAAGACACAGCCGCCGGCACGCTATACGGAAGCGGGATTGCTGGGTAAGATGGAGAAGTACGGGCTTGGAACGCCAGCGACGCGTGCAGATATTATTGAGAAGCTGCTGTCAACGCAAACTATCGAACGTCAAGGTAATCGGCTTGTTCCGACGGGGAAAGGCAAGCAGCTGATCGAGCTTGCCGCACCGGAGCTGCGCAGTCCTGAGCTCACCGCCGATTGGGAGCGAGAGCTTGAGCGTATCGCTAAAGGTCAAGGCGACGCGAAGAAGTTTATGGCGGGCATTCGTCTTAAAGCCGCAGCCTGGGTTCAAGAGGTGAAGGCGGAGACGAGGGAATATAAGCCGCACAATCTGTCCCATTCGCGCTGTCCGGATTGCGGCAAGCCGATGATAGAGATTAACGGTAAGCGAGGTAAGATGCTCGTCTGCCAGGATCGGGAGTGCGGCTATCGCCGAGCCGCAGAGCCGACGTTATCGAACAAGCGCTGTCCGCAGTGCCGCAAGAAGATGGAAATCCACACGGGCAAGGCGGGCAAATACGCTCAGTGCCGCCGATGCAACGTGATTGAGATGCTGGAGGACAAAGCGGGCGGTGGCCGAGTCAGCAAGCATCAGCAGAAGCGGCTTGTTGAGAAGTATAGCGATAAAGTATCGCTAAATAGCGGCTTGGCCGATGCGCTTAAGGCTGCGCTAGAAGGCAAGGGCGACGCGAAGTAGCATCGAGCAGCAGGCAAATTATTCAGAGCAGCATTCTGAGGCGAATAATGGAGCATGCTAGTCCCATAGGCACTTCAATAGCCGAACCAGAAGGTTCGGCTTCTTTATATCATACCAATTGGACAAGCACGAGCTGGAGGGAACGGGCATGACGATACATTTTGACGGAACGGAAGGCCGTGAATACGGCCATATGGCACTGCATACGGACAAATATCAGATTAATATGATGTATGCGCATTGGAAGAATGGCACGCATAATCGGAAAGTTGTGTTCGAGGCTTATTTCCGCAAGCTGCCGTTCGGCAATGGATATGCCGTGTTTGCAGGATTGGAGCGGATCGTTGATTACATCCGGTCGCTTCGGTTTCATGAGCATGAAATTTCTTTTCTGCAAGAGCAGGAAGAACAATATGATGAAGAGTTTCTGGCGGAGCTTCGTCAATTCCGGTTCAGCGGGAACGTGCTGGCAGTGCCGGAAGGAACGCTAGTCTTTCCGAATGAGCCGCTCGTTCGAGTGGAGGCGCGTGTGTTCGAAGCTCAGCTGGTAGAAACGGCGCTTCTTAATTTCATGAACTATCAGACGCTCATTGCGACGAAGGCAGCGCGCATTCGGCGAGCAGCAGAGAAGGACGTGCTGATGGAGTTCGGCACCCGGCGAGCGCAGGAGGCGGAAGCGGCGGTATGGGGGGCGAGAGCGTCATATATCGCAGGGTTCGATGCAACGTCGAACATGCGGGCTGCGATGCTGTTCGGTATCCCGGCCAAAGGAACGCATGCGCACGCCTGGGTGCAGGCGCATGACAGTGAGCAGGAGGCCTTCGACCGTTATGCTGAGGCACTGCCCGATAATGTGACGCTGCTCGTCGACACTTATGATACACTGGGCAGCGGCGTACCGAATGCGATCCACACGGCTCGTATGCTGGCTGCCCGAGGTAAGCGGATGAGTGCAATTCGAATCGACAGCGGCGACCTTGCCCTCACATCCAAGGAAGCGCGGCGGCAGCTCGATGAAGCAGGGTTCGAGGATGTTGGCATCGTAGCCTCCAACGATCTGGATGAGTCGATTATAGCAGAGCTGAAGGCACAAGGAGCGAGAATCGATTCATGGGGCGTCGGGACGCAGCTTATTACGGCGGCCGATCAGCCGGCGCTTGGCGGCGTATATAAGCTGGTAGCGCGTGAAACGGTTCAGGGCGGCGAGTTGAAACCGGTCATTAAGCTGTCCGGTAACCCAGAGAAGGTGTCGACACCAGGCAGCAAGGATGTGTACCGAATCGTGAATCGGCGGACAGGCAAGGCGGAAGCGGATTATTTGGCTTTTCCTTGGGAGACGGACATTCGGGAAGGGAAGCGGGTAAGATTAATTGATCCGACGCAGCCTTATCGGAACAAGTTTTTGTCCGATTATGAGGCGATTCCGCTGCTTAAGCCTGTTATTATGGAGGGAGAGCTGGTTGACAAGCTGCCGACATTGTCCGTTATTCGGGACTATCACCGCCGGCAACTGGAGCTGTTCCCGCCTGAAGTGCTGCGCAAAGTGAATCCGCAGACGTATCCAATCGACCTTAGCGTCGAGGTATGGGAGCAGAAAATGAAGCTTATCGAACAATACAGTCCGAAGAGCGAATAAGGCGTCTAGTCGAGCTGATGAAGTCATTCGCCCGGCTGCGGATGAACGAAGAGATCAATCTGTACGTGGACGGGAGCGCGTAATGCAGGCGGAATTCCAACTGTGTAACCCTGACAATATAATTGGTATTGCTGTGAAGGATGTCGGCAGCGAAATTACGGTATGGTCGTCCAGTAAGTCACGATGTTCGATTGGACTAACGATACGAATACCTTCTTTTGGGGCTATTCATGTACTAGGATTATAGCAGCTCTGATATCCTTTTACGAAATTGGAATAATGATCAGGCGATGCCATTCGTACTCTTGTTGCGCCAGCATTTTTGCGTCACAATAAGAGGATGAAATATTTGGAGGTGTGAGATGAGATTAAGGGTTTCTGCCGTACAGTATCATTTGCATACTATCGATTCCTTCGAGGCGTTCGCCGCGCAGGTTGAGCATTACATACGCACCGCAGACGAATTTGGCTCTGAATACGTGCTGTTCCCGGAGTTTATGACGACACAGCTGATGTCTATTCCGGATGAGAGTGGTAAAGCGCGCAGCATTGATGCATTGCCTGAATTTACAGATGCCTATCTCGAATTGTTCAAAGGGCTGGCCGCCCGGTATAACATGTACATTATCGGCGGCACGCATGTCATCCGGACGAGCGAAGGTAAGCTGTTGAACGCAGCCCATCTATTCATGCCGGACGGCACAGTTGGTGTGCAGCCGAAGCTGCATATTACGCCGACAGAAGTAACGGAGTGGAATATGGGCGCTGGTGACGGATTGGCCGTATTCGATACGCCCAAAGGCCGGATCGCGATGCTGACCTGCTACGACATCGAGTTTCCCGAGATTGTTCGGATGGCGCGGGCGAAAGGGGCAGACATTATTTTCTGTCCGTCGTGCACCGATGACCGCCAAGGCTTCTATCGCGTTCGTTACTGCGCGCATGCGCGAACGATCGAGAACCAGATATATATCGTCACAACAGGCACGGTCGGCTCGCTGCCGACAGTCGACTTCATGCGGCTGAATTATGGGCAAGCTGCCGTACTGACGCCGAATGACATTCCTTTTCCACCGCGCGGCATTATGGTTGAGGGGGAAATTAACGGGGATATGATTGTTACGGCCGATCTCGACCTGTCGCTTCTTTATGAAGTGAGGGAGCGGGGCTCGGTGACAACCTGGCGGGATCGCCGGACTGATCTATATACGGATTGGAAGTGAACGATCCATGTCGATCCCCTACTATAAATCGTTCTATGTAATGAACGACGGCAAGCCTGTTCCAGCTGTCGTACGCAGCTATACAGAAGCCGATTTCGATGAACTGATTCAAATTCAGGCCGAGTGCTTTCCTCCGCCTTATCCGCCTGAGCAATGGTGGAACCGCGAGCAGCTGGCCAGCCATATTGAACGGTTCCCCGAAGGTGCGCTGTGCATCGAGGTGGATGGCAGATTGGCCGGCTCGATGACGGGACTGATCGTTCAATTCGACCCAGCGCATCCCGAGCACAGCTGGGAGGAAATAACGGATAACGGCTATATCCGTAATCATGACCCATCCGGCGATACTCTATATGTCGTCGACCTCTGTGTCCGGCCGCAGTATCGTAAGCTTAGGCTTGGACAATGGCTTATGTTCTCCATGTACGATGTTGTCGTTCATCATAGGCTGACTCGTCTGCTGGGCGGGGGCCGACTGTCAGGCTATCATCTTGTGGCGGATCGGATGTCGCCGGAGCAGTATTTGGACGCTGTCATTCGCGCCGAGCTGAACGATCCGGTTATTAGCTTCATGCTGCGTGTCGGCCGAACGCCGATCGGCGTCGTTCGTAACTATCTGAATGATGAAGAGTCCGGCAATAATGCAGCGCTGATGGAATGGCGCAATCCATTTCTTCATACGAAGAGCCAATGAATATTGAAGGAGTTGGGCGGTTAATGGAATATATCCGAATTACGAATATCGCAGATCCGCTGTTTGCGGCCATGCATAAACTGATGGGCGAAGTGTTTCCTCCGGAGGAGGTGCTTGCGTTCGACTTGTGGAAGGAGCCGCTCGAGGACCCCGGTATTCGAGTGTTCGTTGCCGTTCATGAGGGTGAGGTAGTCGGAACGACCGAGTACCGTTATTATCCGGACTTTAATGTTGCGATGACTGACTTTACGATCGTTGGTCGTCCAGGGCTTGGCGTCGGCCCGTTCCTTTGGAATGAGCGCCAGCGGGATCTGGATGCGTTAGCTGCTTCGTTCGGACAGAAGCTTGACGGCATGTTCGCCGAAATATACGATCCGTATCGGGCGGCTAATCATGATTTCGGCGGTTTAATGACGATGAATCCGTATGTTCGCCGGGAAGTATTGTCCCATATGGGCTACAAGCGGATCGATATGCCATACGTACATCCTTCTTGGCAGAATGATGGAGAGGCCGTCGAGGAGCTGGACCTGGGCTTTCTTCCTTATGACGGACGGGATAAGATCGATGCCTCGTTAGTTGCGAAGTTTTTGCGTCGTTATTACGCCGTGCTGCCGAACAAGCCTGCCGCTTGGGAAGCGATGGTCGCTGCGCTTGATTCGAAGGATAAGATTGCACTTTTACCTCTATAATCGTAAGGACATGACAATTGAGCATAAAGATTGCACAAGAAAGAGCGGGGTTATCCGCTCTTTTGTTCATGTATAATCATGGTATTGAATGAAGTTATTGCGATTCATATTGTATTGATGAGGGGGCAATGTATATGACTACACGGAAACAGTGGAACGAGCCGGCAATCCGAATGAACCAGCTTGGTTTTACGTTAGGACAAACGAAAGCGTTTACAAGTCAATTGGCCAATGGACGCTTTGAAGTCGTTAACGTGGATACGGATGAGACCGTATATAAAGGAAAGACCGGACCCTTAACGGACGATGCTTCTGCTGGTATTCCGGTCAGCCGCACAAGCTTGGACGGATTGGATGAAGCGGGACGTTATCGTATCGTTATGGAGGGCGGTATCGAATCCGAGACGTTCACGATCTCGCCGCGTCCTTATCAACAGATTAAGCTGGCGTTGCTCAAAAACTTCTACTATATGCGCTGCGGTATGGAGCTGACAGAGGAGTTCGCCGGTCCGTGGAAGCACGGTGCTTGCCATCTTGCGCATGGCGAAGTGCATGGAGATACGGATACGCTGCTTCCATCAGCTGGCGGCTGGCACGATGCAGGTGATTATGGAAAATATATGGTAGCGGCTGCAAAGGCCGTTGCGGATCTCATGCTTGCATACGAGCGATATCCTGAGGCGTTCGAAGAGCTGACGGTAATTCCGGAAAGCGGCAACGGAATCCCGGATATTCTGAACGAGACACGTTATGAGCTCGATTGGATGCTGCTTAATCAGCGTCAGGACGGCGCTGTCTACCATAAGCTGACGACCTATGCCTTCACGGGACTGAATGTCATGCCAGAGGACGATCTTGCCGATCTCGTGTTCTCGCCGGTATCGTTCACCGCTGCCGGTACGTTCGCAGCTTCGATGGCGATGGCTGCTCGCGTCTATGCGCCGTTCGACGCCGCTTTCGCGCGTGTATGTCAAGAAGCGGCGGAACGTTCGTGGCAGTGGCTTGAGCAAGCGGATGAGCAGGAGAGGACGGGCTTTCGCAATCCGTCCGATGTTACGACCGGGGAATATGGCGATGAGACTGTCGTGGACGAGCTTTATTGGGCAGCGGCCGAGCTGTATCGGCTGACTGGTGAAGCTGTGTATTTGAACAGATCAGAGCAGCTGGCCAAGAGCGGCAGCTTCCCGCTTTGTCCGTTTGGCTGGGCCGATGTTGGCGGTTATGGAACAACAGCGCTTATAGCCGCTTTGCGGGAGCGGGGAGAGAATCGAGCGCTTCTGGATGATTTGCAACGAGCCTGGCTTGACCGCGCCGATGAACTGCTCACCGCCTCGCTGCGCGATGGCTTCGGCGTCGCGCTTCCATCCGACGGCTACATTTGGGGCAGCAATATGATCGTTATGAATGACGGAATGCACTTGCTCATGGCGGCTGATTTGACGGAGGATGCAGCCAAGCGTGAAGCATACTGCCGTGCAGCTCAATATCAATGGGACTACTTGCTCGGAAACAACGTACTAGGTATTTGCTACGTCACGGGCTTCGGTTCTTATTCCGTCATGCACCCGCATCATCGACCGTCTGTGGCTGACGGCGTAACAGATCCGGTACCGGGCATTGTGGCGGGCGGTCCGAATGCAGGGCTCCAGGATGAGATTGCTGCTTCGAGGCTAAAGGATCTTCCTCCTGCTGCATGCTACATCGATCATGAGGAGAGTTACTCGACGAACGAGAATACCATATATTGGAACTCCCCGGCTGTATACGTTGCAGCAGCGCTCGATATGCAGCATCAGGCATAATTAACCGTATTCAGCGGCATCCTAAACTTAAGAGGGAGGGGTGTTTGCTGTGCCAACCTGGTTAGAAGTTGCGCTGCGTACATTGTCTGGCGTAGTAATATTGTTCACGATGACCAAGATCCTTGGAAAGCGGCAAATATCGCAGCTATCGCTGTTCGAATACATTACAGGTATTACGATCGGCAATATTGCGGCGTATTTATCGCTCGACACAGACAGCCAGTGGTATTTAGGGCTCGTGGCGATGTCGGTTTGGGTGCTTGTATCTGTAGTCATGGAATTTGCGACAATGAAGAGTAGAGTGCTGCGTAATTGGGTAGATGGCAAAGGGCGTATTCTTATCGAAAAAGGAACGCTGATAGAAAAAAATCTATTCAAGGAGAGAGTCACGCTCGATGAGTTCTTGGAGAAAATGCGAAGCAAGAACATCCATCGGGTGGCGGACGTGGAGTTCGCAGTCATGGAATCGAACGGAGACATTACGTTCATGCTGAAGAAAGAACAGCAGCCGCTAACCGCTCAAGCGCTTGGCTGGGCAGTTAAGGAGGAGCGGCAGCCGGAGAGCGTCATTATGGACGGCGTTATTATAGAGGAAGCGCTTCGCAAATCAGGCTACGACAGCAAGTGGCTTCATCAACAACTAGCTAATAAAGGCGTTCGACTTGAAGAAGTATTCTTGGCTCAGGTGGACGATGCCGGCGACATTACGATTCAGACAGGGGAGCGCTCTATTCCATAAAGCGCTCCCCTTGTTCATTGCAAAGAGGCGCTTGAAGGGAAAGCGCCTCTTATATAGTTCTTACATGCCCTATATATAATAGAAGATAAATTTTCAGAAAATATTGGAATTACCGCGTATCACCGTTATCAGCGCCGCTTTTCGGCTCTCCGTTAGGCCCGTCCTTGTCACCTGTATTGCGGTCCACACCCGTCGTCTTCGGAGAGATGCGGCGGATACTGGCCGGACGTTTATCGCTGCCGGCAAATTGGTGGGCCACGAGCGCATTGAAGTCTTCAAGATACGGTTTAAGTGATTCATTCATCCATGATTTCTTCGCATATTCGATCAGCCGGTTTACGAATTCGCGGTTCGCCGAAATGTGAACCTCCTTCACGCGGGGAGCAAGCTTGCGGACGCGGAGCGCGATGGCTTGCTTTAATCCGTCCGGAAGCTCATTATGATCGTTTACTGTTAATGCAGGGCCATATGGCGTCGCCAGCTCTCGTCCGTCCCAGAACGGGCTGCCGGTTGTATGGTTGTATACACCTTCGTTGGCTCCGCTAAGGTTTTGCTCTTTCTTATCGCGACCTCCGGACTTCGTTCGCATTGCATTACCATGGAAGACAATTCCAACATAAGCATTCTTGTCAGTCAGCATGACGTTCGCATATGAGATGCCGTCGATTTTGGTTATCTCTTTCGAGATGTAGGAGCTGTACTCAAAATACTGATTCTGGTGATTGTCCTGTCCAATGGACAAGGCTCCGAATTGCCGCTCGCCCAGCTCTCTCTGCTGACCAGCGTTGCGCGTGCTGTACGTGTTTGATTTATAGCCATGCGGCTCATACTTATAGCTGCTGCAGCCGCTGGACATGACCGAAATACCTAGAAGCAGAACAAGACTGCGGGCAAGTCTTGAATAGTTGGTCCTCATCCATAAGTACCTCCTTCATAAATGCACTACGGATAGCGTTCGCCGCGCAGGCGGAAATATACGTTGAAACTTCGATACATAATTGACCATTCATTAGGTGCACAATGTACATAAAGCAGTTTTCGCAAGCAGTGGAAATTGATGTCGAGTGAGGTGTCGGATCAGGTCGAAAGAGGTGCTCGCAAACCGGTTAAAAGCGAGTGGAAGAAATGTTAAAAAGCCCGTTATCATCGCATTTTTGACGGTTTTGAGAACAATTTGTGAACTCTTTCGGAATGATTGACAAAAACATCCTTCAACTTTATATTTAATTAAGTGATTTAATGCAGAAGTTGTAAAACATCTCTAGAAAACGCAGTTTGCGCCTTTCCTCGCCATCTGAAAGCAACTGCGAAAACGTAAAAAGTGGGGTTGATGAATGATGAACCGGTGGAACGTAGGAAAGCGCCTTCTGCCGCTCTTTGCCGGAATGATGTTGTTGCTGTCGGCATGCGGGCGCGCAGATCTTTCGGCATTGAACCCGCAAGGGCCAGTGGCGGAAGAGCAATTCGGACTGATGAAATTGGCGATCAGTATCATGCTCATCGTCGTAGTCGTCGTATTCGCGATCTCCTTGTATGTAATTGTTCGTTTCCGCAGACGTCCTGGAGATAACAAAATTCCAGTACAGGTAGAAGGAAACCATAAGCTGGAGATTATCTGGACGGTAATTCCTTTGATCTTGCTCGTCATTCTGGCTGTACCGACGGTGAACTCCGTATTCGGTCTCTCTAAGGATTACTCTAAAGATAAAGACGCTATTAAAGTAGAAGTTACGTCGCACCAATTCTGGTGGGAATTCTACTATCCGGAGTATGATATCCGGACGGCGCAAGAGCTTGTAATCCCGACGGGTAAGAAGATTGCAATCACGACGAAGTCCGGCGACGTTAAGCACGCCATCTGGATTCCGTCCCTTGCGGGCAAAATCGACACAAACACGGGTACAGCGGATGCTAACGGTACTGCGAATACGAACAAAATGTATTTCGAAGCGACAAAGGCTGGTGTATACCTCGGTAAGTGTGCCGAGCTGTGCGGTACCTCTCACGCGCTAATGGACTTTAAAGTGAAAGCGGTCGACGAGGCTTCGTTCGAGAACTGGAAAGCTGCCATTAAGGCTCCTGTAGCACTGCCAAGCGATCCTGCAATTAAAGATGCACTCGTGAACAATTGCTTGTCCTGCCACGCGATCGGCGAACAAGGCGGTCTGTCGTTCCCGAACTTAACGGATATCGGCAGCCGGATGACGGTCGGCGGTATCCTGATCAACACGGACGACGCGAAGTATAAGAACGAAGGTACAACCGTGGAAAACTTGAAGAAGTGGATCAAGAACCCGGAAGCGGTTAAGCCTGGTGCATTGATGCCTGGGTTTGAGAATGAGCTGTCCGAACAAGAAATAGACGGCATCGCTCAATACTTGGCTGGACTTAAAATCGACTACGAGAAATAATCATCGGGGGACTTAAAGGGGGGCATTAACCTTGGCACACGCGCATGCGCATACGGTCAAACGTTACCGGGGACTCATGGACTGGTTGACGACCGTTGACCATAAGAAAATCGGTATTCTTTATTTGATTGCCGGTGGGTTGTTCTTCCTCATCGGCGGTCTGGAAGCGATATTGATTCGTATTCAGCTGTGGAAGCCGCTTAACGACTTCGTTAGCGCGGATACATACAATGAGCTTCTGACCATGCATGGCACGACGATGATCTTTCTTGCAGCAATGCCAATGCTGTTCGCGCTGATGAATGCAGTTATACCGCTTCAGATCGGCGCACGCGACGTAGCGTTTCCGTTTCTGAACTCGCTCGGCTTCTGGACGTTCTTCTTCGGCGGCGTGCTGCTGAACGTGAGTTGGTTCACGGGCGGAGCGCCAGATGCGGGCTGGACGTCTTACGTACCGCTCGCGAGCCCGGCATTCAGCGACGATTATGGGGTCGACTATTATGTTATCGGCCTGCAGATCGCTGGTATCGGTACGCTGATCGGCGGTATTAACTTCCTAGTTACCATTATTAACATGCGGGCACCAGGTATGACGTTCATGCGGATGCCAATGTTCACGTGGGCAATCTTCGTAACATCGGCACTGATTTTGTTCGCATTCCCTGCCCTGACGGTCGGTCTCGTTGCACTGATGTTCGACCGGCTGTTCGAAGCGAATTTCTTTAACGTTGCCAATGGCGGTAATACTGTACTGTGGGAGCATATCTTCTGGATTTTCGGACACCCTGAGGTTTACATTCTCATTCTGCCGGCTTTCGGCGTAATCTCCGAGGTTGTCAGTACGTTCTCGCGTAAGCGTCTGTTCGGATACAGCTCCATGGTCTTCGCGACTGTACTGATCGGCTTCCTCGGCTTCATGGTATGGGCGCATCACATGTTTACAACAGGTCTGGGACCTGTTGCCAACGCATTGTTCTCCATCGCGACAATGCTGATCGCCGTACCGACAGGGATTAAAATATTTAACTGGCTGTTTACGATGTGGGGCGGCTCAATAAAGTTCACATCTGCGAACCTGTTCGCTGTCGGCTTCGTACCAACATTCGTAATGGGTGGCGTAACGGGTGTTATGCTCGCGGCAGCACCGGCTGACTTCCAGTATCACGACTCGTACTTTGTTGTTGCGCACTTCCACTACGTTATTGTTGGTGGTCTGATTCTCGGTATTTTCGCAGGCCTTCATTACTGGTGGCCGAAGATGTTCGGTAAGATGCTGAACGAAGGTCTCGGCAAGCTGACGTTCTGGACGTTCTATATCGGCTTCCATATGACATTCTTTATTCAGCACTTCCTCGGTCTGATGGGGATGCCGCGTCGGATTTACACGTATCTGGACGGCTTGGGCTTTAACGGAATGAACTTGATCAGTACGATCGGCTCGCTATTAATGGGGCTCGGTACGATCTTCTTCATTATCAACATTATTGTAACTGCGATCAGCGGTAAGAAGGCTTCGAACGATCCGTGGGAAGACGGACGTACGCTGGAGTGGACGATTCCGTCGCCGGCACCGGAGTATAACTTCAAGCAAACGCCACTCGTACGTGGATACGATGCATATTGGAAAGAGAAAATGGACGGCAACAAAGAGATGATGCCAGCGGAACCGCTCGGTCCGATTCATATGCCGTCGCCATCGATTCTTCCATTGTTCATGTCAATCGGTTTGTTCATTGCAGGCTTCGGCTTCATGTACCACAATTACGCTATTGGTGGTGCTGGCCTTGCAATTACGTTCTTGTGTATGCTGATCCGCTCGCTCAAGGACGATCATGGCTTCCATATCGAGCCGGAAGAGCTGGAAGACAAGGGGGTAAGAGCATAGCATGAGCGCACATACACACGCAGACGGCCAACTTCCGCATGAGCCTGAGAAGGCAACGCTGGAAGGCCGCAATAAAGTGCTTGGCTTCTGGCTGTTCCTTGGCGGGGAAACGGTATTGTTCGGTACGCTGTTCTCCGCATTCCTCGCCCTCCGCGATCAAGTAGGTGAGGGCAATCCGACAGCGAACGAATTGTTCAGCTTGTCGACGGTTGCGATTGCAACGTTCATCCTGCTTACATCCAGCTTGACGAGCGTATTCGCAATTCAAGCGATGCATGCAGGCAAGAAATCCGCTATGCTCTGGTGGCTGGCGATTACGGTAATATTCGGTCTCGGCTTCTTAGGATTGGAGATTTACGAGTTCTATGAATATGTTCATGAAGGCCATGGCTTTACAACAAGTGCGTTCAGTTCATCGTTCTATACGCTTGTTGGCTTCCACGGTGGACACGTAGCGTTCGGTGTTCTCTGGATCAGCATCTTGATCGGTCAGGTCTTGAAGAAAGGGCTTAACGTCGTCACGGCTCCGAAGATTTATGTAGCTGGTATGTACTGGCACTTTATCGACGTCGTGTGGGTGTTCATCTTCACGGTCGTCTATCTGATGGGAAAGGTGGGCTAAGTCAATGGCTGCAAACCATTCCGCTGCGGAAGAGACGAAGAAACGCCATAAGCACGAAGGTCCGCGCAAGCACATCGTTGCTTATCTCTTGTCGATGTTTCTGACATTGATCGCATTCGCTGCCGTGATGGGCGGCGAGATCAACGCATCGTTCATCATTTTCATTCTTCTGGTGATGGCGGGTATTCAAGTGTTCGTTCAGATGGGCTTCTGGATGCATATGAAGGACCGCGGTCATGCATTTCCAATCATTGGTATTCTGACAGGTGTCGTCATCGTATTCACGATGGTTATCATGGCTGAATACTGGGCTTGGTGGTAATGGCGAAGCAAGGCTAATAAGGCTAAGGAGGATCCTTGTGGTCCTCCTTTTTTGCATACGTTAAGGGCTGTTCCTTTGACAAATTGATGAACTCCTACCCGGTACACGGTGCGAGCATCGTTGTCTGGGTAGGAGTTGGGAAATGCTTATGCTATACTAGGCTTGTTCCCGCATATCCGGCTGAAAGTTGTCATAACGGCTGAACCTATGAGAGGGGTTTAAGATGCTCGGCTTGCAATATTTTTCGTTCAGAGAAGTGTGGAGTCCGTTATTTTTGTTCGGGATGGCGGCGGTTGTCATTCTCTACTTATATGTGGACGGGCCGTATCGACGCACGCATGCACCGCATGAAGAGGCCGCAAGCGGTTGGCAGAAGTTCACGTTCTTAACTGCCGCGTTCCTTTTCTATCTGGCACAGGCTGGGCCGCTCAGCTTGCTCGGTCATATGATGTTCTCGTTCCATATGCTGAACATGTCGTTGTCTTACTTGATCGTACCGCCGCTTGTGCTGGCAGGCTCGACCTCTTTCATGTGGCGGCTAATGTTTAGATGGAGCTTGTGGGGCAAGTTGAAACTTTTAATGCATCCGATCTTTTGTCTCGTGCTGTTCAATATGGTGTTCTCACTCTACCATATTCCGCTTGTACACGACTATGTCATGACTCATTATACCATCCACCGACTGTTCTACGTGGTGCTGATCGTAACATCGTTCATGATGTGGATACAAGTGTTCTCACCTGTTCCGGAATGGAGCCGGCTTACCGATGTACGGAAGATGGCTTATGTGTTCGCGAATGGTGCGCTGCTGACACCAGCGTGCGCGCTCATTATATTTGCAGGGTCGCCATTATATGACGCCTATAATGATCCGACTACATGGGTTAAAATGATGGGATACTGCGTCGCTGGAGATCCGTCGTATTTGCTCGATCAGGTAGGCGGGCCGCAATTTTTCAAGCTGCTAGGGCCGCTCGAGGACCAGCAGACGGGCGGAATTGTAATGAAGCTGATCCAGGAAGTAATGTATGGCGCGATACTCGCTTATATTTTCTTCCATTGGTTCAAGCGTGAGCACGCCGATGACGATGCGCCGAAGGCGGAGCCGAATCCAGCAAACGGCACCTAATAATTTGAATCATCATAGTTTTGAATGGCTTTGCGGCAGCGAACGAACAGCCGCAGCCCTCTACATAACCCAGTGAGGTGGAAGCAGAATGGATCTGTACAGTATTTTTCCGACCATCAGCACGACATTTATTGTAATAAGTGCGATTCTTGTCGCGATTGGCTGGCGGCTTGCGATCAAACGCAATTTGGAGGCGCACAAGAAAGTAATGTTCTGGGCGGCCGTAGCCGCAACGATATTCTTTATTGTCTACATGAGCAGAACGATCTTCGTCGGCAATACGGAATGGGGCGGGCCGGACAGTCTGAAGCCGTATTATTTCGTATTCTTGATCTTTCATATTACGCTGGCAACTGTGGCGGCTGTTTTTGGTATTACGACGTTGACGCTCGGCTATAGGGCGAAGTATGCAAAGCATCGCAAATGGGGACGTGTCACGTCCGTCATTTGGTTCGTTACAGCGGTTACAGGAGTTGCCGTATACGTCCTGCTGTACGTAATGTACCCAGGCGGACACACGAAACCTGTATTAGATGCGATTTTTGGCTAGAGATATAAGGTTGAATAAGTATGAAGAAAGATCTTTCTTGGAAGGCGCGTAAGCGGCCTGTTCGAGAAAGATCTTTTTTTGTGGAAAAAGTTGAATGGGGTATATTGACAGTCATCCCTAGTGTGATTATACTGTGTATAAAGATATACACAGTAAGCACACATTATATACACTGTATATACAATGTTTAATCAAATATAGACATTCTAGATGTCATGGAGGATGAATGGATATGGCACTGCAGATCAAGCATTTGTACAAGAAGTATAAAGATATCGTTGCGGTGAACGACATGAATCTGGAGCTGCCGAAGGGACAAGTGCTCGGGATGCTCGGACGCAACGGGGCTGGCAAGACAACGACACTGAAGATGCTGCTCGGGCTCGTACAGCCGACGAGCGGAGAGATATGGTGGGAGGGCAAGCCGCTTAATCGGAGTGAGATCAAATTCGGGTACCTGCCGGAAGAACGCGGATTGTATCCGAAGATTAAAGTGGTGGAGCAGCTTCGTTACTTCGGCCAACTCGAGGGTATGAGCAAGAAGGCGATCGATTCCGCAATCGATTACTGGTTTGAACGGCTTGAGATGAACGAATACCGAGGCAAGGTGGCAGGCGAGCTGTCGAAAGGTAATTCTCAGAAGGTGCAGCTAATTGGTACACTGCTGCACGATCCGGATTTTATTATACTCGACGAACCGTTCAGCGGTCTCGACCCGGTCAATGCCGAGATGTTGAGCAGTGTTATTGAACAGTTGATCGCGGACAATAAGACGATTATTCTATCGAGCCACCGGATGGAGCAGATTGAGCAGTTCTGTGAGAACGTCGTCATGATGAAGAAAGGACAAATCGTCCTCTCCGGTAAGCTGAACGAGATTAAAGAAAATTACGGTTATAAGAACGTAAAGCTGGAGAGCGAGCAGGATTTAGCGCCTTGTCTGAACCGTCTGCAAGTAACGTTCGAACGGAAGAACAACGTATATACGGCTCAAGTACAAAACGCAGAACGAGCGCTTGACGTCATTAAACAGCTGGAGCAGCAAAATATAACGCTTAGAAGCTTCTCCGTTCAAGAGCCTTCTTTGCATCAAATCTTTATTGAAAGGGTTGGGTGATCGAACGATGAAACCGTTCTTAACAGTATTTCAATTTCATCTGAAGGAAAGCTATCGCTCTAAAGCGTTTAAAATTATGGCTGTTGTAATGTTTCTGCTCGTCGTTGGCGTTTTTGTCGCTGCGCATTATATGAGTGACGATTCAAAGCTTAACTTGAAGCTGCTGTCCGAATCGAGTGAATACAAGCTGGATATTGACGGAATCAATGAGCAATCGGATATCGTAGAGCTTACGGCAATTGACAGCGGTGAGCTGGAAGCGAGCAAGGAGGAAGTGAAGAATGGCGACATAGATGGCGTCGTCGTGATAGGTGAATCGAACGGGATGCCGACGATCGCTTATACATACAGCCAATTTCCTGATCTGGATGCGCTGGCGGTCATTAAGAACGAGTTGAATATGCAGTATATCGTTCATGTTACGGAAGAGAAAAATATTGCTGCCGATGCAGCCCAAGCGCTGCTTGCGCAGATTGAGATACAAGAAGAAAGCTTGAATCGGACGGATGCGATGGGTCTGGTGTACTTCTTTTCCTTCCTGATGTATTTGTTCATTATGATGTACGGTCAGATGGTTGGTTTGAGCATCGCGGGTGAGAAAGTATCGCGCGTGATGGAGGTCATGATTACGAAGGTTAAGCCAACGACAATGATGTATGCGAAGGTTCTCTCCTCGATGGTGGCTGGACTGACACAGATCGCGATCATAGCGGCAGGATATTTGACAGCACGCGAAATGGGTTGGGTCGGCGAGCAAATGACGGTTTTCGGTTTGCCGATTGATATATCAATCGTGACAGTGAAGCTGTTCGTCTTCTTGGTTGTGTACTTCATACTCGGCTATTCGCTGTATGCGATTATGTACGCTGCGCTGGCATCGATGGTAAGCCGGATTGAAGATATGAACTCTGTAACAGCTCCGCTTTACGTACTGTTGATGGTGGCGTTCTTCCTGTCGGTGAAGTGTATGGCCGATCCAAGCTCGTTCACGGTCGTTGTCGCTTCGTATATTCCGATGTTCTCTCCGATGGTGACATTCTCGCGAATGGTCATGGGTGAGGCGGGTGCACTGGAGCTCGTGATCACGATTGCTGAAATTGCAGTAACGATTGGTATTCTGAGCTTCTTCACGAACCGACTCTATGCGAGCGGAGTTATGCGTTATGCAGAGAAGACGAAGTTCTCGGATATTATCAAGTTGACAAGAGAGGCTTAGTCCAAGTCTAAAGGAAGAGATATACATTCGTGTATGATGAGGAGTCGGTCATATGAATGGTTGGCGGGGCGCATGGAGTCTTGCAAAATTTGAGTGGCGCAGGGAACGAATCGGTATGATGATCATGCTTCTTTTCATCTGCTATTTGCTGATGATTGTCTACTCATTTTTTAATAATATGAATGATCCCGATACATTGAAGATGAGCTGGACGGTCGACACGCTTCATCTTGCCTTATTGCCGATACTTGGATTTCCGATGAACCGGACGATAATGAGAGCATGGCGGGAAAATTCGTTCACGAATAGAATTATAAGTTTGCGCACTCTGCCGATTTCGGTTAGGCAGATTGTTGCCGGGCGTCTTATTCAATTGATGGGGACGCTGGCTCTTGGTCAAGCCGTTTACTTTATCGCGTTATACGCGATATCGGATACGCTGCGTGGAGAACTGGACATCGGTACGTATATCGGATTCGTATTGTTCTGGTTCGGTTACTCAGCAGGAATTGCGGGGACGTATACGTTCTTAGAGCAGGGCTTCTCAGGCAAAACGTATACGTTGTGGTCCTTCCTATACCTCTTGTTATATTTTGGGACGGGTTATGTTCTGTACAATGAGAAGCAATCGGTTACGTTCGGCGTCATCCGAGAGCTTCAACATGGGAATTGGTGGTACACGGCGGGTTCGCTCCTATTCGGAGTAATCTTAATATTGCTCGTCTATATTTTTACAAGCATGAGGCTGAAGGTCAGAAGCTATTCCCGCTAGGCGAAATGGAATGATCGGTCAATAGAAGATGACAAAGAAGGTGTAAGTGTGTGGCTGCCAATTAATATAAATGAGAGTAGTCCGGAGCCGCTATATCACCAGATAGAAGTTCAGCTTCGCGCCTTGATTGTGAGCGGTCAATTAGCGGAAGGGACGCTGCTTCCATCGATTCGAGAGCTTGCGCAAATGTTGAAATGCAGTGTCATTACCGTAAGGCGTGTGTATCAGGATCTGGAGTCGGAGGGACTGCTTCGAACCCGTCAAGGGACAGGGACGTTCGTCGCAACCGTGCAAGAAGAAGACCGCGACAGGCAGCGGACGTCATCCGTCATTGAGGCGGTGGAGGCGGCGGTTGATGCCGGCATGAGGGTACAGCTGACGCGCGAAGAGATGCAGCAAATTATGGCTCAAGTATTGGACGAACGATGGAAGGAGAGATGACGATGGAAGCGAATGCGATTACGATAAGCGGCGTAGAACAGCATCATCCGCATTTTCGGTTGGGACCGATCGACCTGGACATTGCGGAAGGGTTCGTAACTGCGATTGTCGGACCGAATGGCTCGGGCAAAAGCTCGACGTTTCGTCTGCTTCTCGATCTGGCTAAGCCGAATGCGGGCAGCTTAACCGTACTAGGCTGTAAGGTCGGAGAAGGAGATGACCGGGAATGGAAGCGGCAGATCGGATATTTGCCTGAAGATTCGAGCAAAGAGGATGAGTATTTGCGCGGTTCGGAGAAGGCGGCATTCGTGCGGCAGTGGTATCCGGATTGGGACGTGAATTTGTATCAGGATTTGCTTAGGCGCTTCGAGATAGATGACTCTCTCAAGCTGGGTAAAATGTCCAAAGGGATGCGGCGCAAATTCGAATTAGCGCTTGTCATGGCTCATAAGCCGAAGCTGCTGCTGCTTGATGAGCCGTCGTCAGGCCTTGATCCCATCGCTTGGAGGTCGATGATCGAGCTGCTTCATCGATATATGGAGCCGGGGAATCGGACGATACTAATGGCCTCTCATATTGTAGATGAAGTAAGACGACTTGCCGATTATATCGTCTTCATGGTTCGCGGTCAGGTGCTCGGCAAGTTCGAGAAGGATGAGCTGTTCCAGCGTTGGCAAGTGCTATTCGTCACGCCGGGAGATAAATCCGTCTCGTCGGCTTCTCCATCGTCGTGGCCGGCCGTCGTTGAAGCGGAGCCAGCAGGCGGCGGGATGGTACGCATCGTAACGGAGAATGCGGAGCTGACGGAAGGTGCGCTGCACGAAATGGGTTATCGCATCAGTACGAGGCAGGCGCTGTCGCTGGATGACATTTTGCACGCTTTAATGCGGAGAGGAGCGTATGCATGAACCCCCTATCAGTCGAAAGGATCTATAAAAAATATGGTGATAAGACAGCGGTTAATGGACTGTCCTTCAACGTAGAGCAGGGAGAGATTTACGGGCTGCTCGGTGCGAACGGCGCAGGCAAAACGACGACAATGCGGATGGTGCTCGGCCTGATCTATCCGGATGAAGGAAGCATACGATATAACGGTCAGCCGTACAGCAAGGAGCAGCTGAGCAATCTCGGCTACTTGCCGGAGGAGCGCGGGCTGTATCCGAAGGTGAAAGTGAATGAGCAGTTGATCTATCTGGCGCAGCTTAAAGGAATGAGCAAGAAGGCAGCAGAGCAGAGCTTAAGACGATGGCTGGAGCAGTTCGAGGTGCCGGAATATTACGATAAGCGGGTTGAGGAGCTGTCGAAGGGCAATCAGCAGAAGATTCAGTTCATCGCCGCCGTCATTCACGATCCGCAAATTTTAGTTCTGGACGAGGCATTCAGCGGTCTGGACCCTGTTAATGTCGAGTTGTTGAAGTCAGCGGTCAAGGAGCTGCGCGATAACGGCAAGACTATTCTATTCTCGACACACCGGATGGAGCATGTTGAGGAGTTGTGCCGCAACATTACAATTATGCATCGCTCCAATCCGGTCGTGCAGGGTGACATTAAGACGATCAAGAGCCGCTATCCGCGCGAGAGAGTGATGCTGGCGACGAGCCGCGAAGTGACGGGATTAGAGCAGCTGGAAGGCGTGCGATATGTGACGAAGCAGGAGAACGTGACGGAGATCGGGATCGCTTCCGAGCAGGCGGCGAAGCTGATTCTTCATCATGCGCTGCAGCAAGCGGATATTGAACGGTTCGAGCTGATGCAGCCGACGCTTAACGAAATCTTCATACGAACGGTAGGTGGCGAGCATGAATAATTTCTGGACCGTCGTCGGATTCACAATCCGCAACAAGATCAGGGCGAAATCTTACATTGTCTCGACCATCATTTTGGCGGTCATACTGAGCGTCCTTATCAATTTACCTTATATTATTAGCCAATTCAGTTCGGATTCGCCGGATCGTATCGGATATGCGTCAGCACCAACGGATCAAGTCCAGTCGAAAGTAACGTCCAGCTACATCGGAAGCAGTCTGCAGTCTTATTTCAAGGTACAGGAGGAGCCGAAGTACGAGTTCGTTCCGATAACGAATGCGGACTCGGCAGACGCGACAGCGAAAGCTCTGAATGAGGCGCTTGAAAACGGCGATATCGACGCATATTTTGTGCTGATCGATGCGGGCTCGCCGGAGCAATTTCCGAAGCTCGAGCTTCGTGCGAAGAAGAAGTACAGCGACGAAGCGGTGGCCGAGCTGCAGGCGGCGCTGCAAGCGATCAAGCTCGACTATGAGCTGCAAAGCCTGGGGTTAACTGAGGAGCAGAAGCAGACGCTGTTCTCGCAGGCCGAAATAAGCAGCATACAAATTAACGTTACCGACGGAACGGCGACAGAAGAGGCCGTAGAAGAGAATACAGGAGCGCAATATGCTATGGTTTACGCGATTCTGTTCTTGCTGTTTATGACGATCATGTCGACCGGTATGCTTATTGCTACGGAAATAACGGCAGAGAAAAGCTCGCGTGTGATGGAAGTGCTCATTACGAGCGTATCGCCTCTAAAGCAGATGTTCGGCAAAATTTTCGGCGTATTTATCGTCGGGCTGCTGCAAATAGCGGTGTATGTCATCGTGTTCGCTGTTAACTTGTCGCTGCCGAACAATGATAGTGCCTTGAAGGACATCGGCATCAATATGGCAGATATTCCGGTGTCGCTATACATTTATGCACTTTTCTTCTATCTGATCGGTTACTTCTTATATGCGACGTTGTATGCAGGCGTCGGCTCGCTCGTCAGCCGGACGGAGGAGCTCGGCCAGGCGGTTATGCCGCTGACGTTCATCTCCATGGGTGGCTTCTATATCGGCTTCTTCAGCTTGAGTTCGCCGGACAGCACGTTCGTGACGGTAACGTCGTTCATTCCATTCTTCACGCCATATATTATGTTCCTTCGCATCGGTATGACGGAGCCGCCATTCTGGCAAATCGCGCTTTCGCTCGTCTTGTTGTTAGCAACGACGTTTGCATCCGGATGGCTGTCGGCGAAAATTTATCGTACTGGCGTACTGATGTATGGCAAACGTCCGTCGATCAAGGAGCTTCGTAAGGCGATGAAGGCATATAAGCTGTAGGGTAATTGAAACATCCTTGATTAATCAAAATATTGATTGGTCAAGGGTGTTTTTTTTCGGGCTTGCGGTTTCGGTTAATTGTTGGAACCGATTTAGTCTCATCGAATCCGTAGATCTAATTAAGAGGTTGCAGAGTCTATGGTTGGATGTTAATGTTTGTCATATGAACCATAAATAATAGAATAAGAAATTGCACAATCGTACGGTAAGCGGAAATGATTGAGCTGGGATGGAACAATGAAGCGGGTGAGATATTATGACAAATGGGGACATTACTTTAAACGTACTAGATGGGAAATTCAGCTATCGTGTCGGAGCAATTATTATGGATTCAGATCAAATTTTGTTGGCGAAAGATAAAGCGACATCGTTCTATTATACAATAGGTGGTCGTGCAAGATTTGGAGAAACGGCTGAAGAAGCGATTGTAAGAGAAATGTTCGAGGAAACGGGGCTTCGTCTTGAGGCTGGCGAATTGAAGTATGTTCACGAGAACTTCTTTACTTCAGTTGAAGGTACGGATTACCATGAGCTTTGTTTTTATTTCACGGTTCAACCAAGTTCCGAATTACGCCAAATGAAACAAGCTTTCTTCGAAGAGCCATATGGTGAAGTACCGCTGCATTGGATTCCGATTCATGAGCTGTCGGCCTTAGATGTATATCCTGAGTTTTTTAAGACGGAAGATTTGAATTCGAATAGCCAGTTTAAGAGGTTCATTACTAGAAACGGTCGTACTTATCCAGCATCGGATCATGAGTCCCAATAGCACCAAGTTAATCGAGCATCTAACGTTGTGACCCAGGTCCCTTCTTCAAAGGGACCATTGTCAGTTATGGAGGATAATATGGCAAATAGGATTGTATTGAACATTCTTATAATGAGCGTCGTGCTACTCATTAGCTCATGTGGAGCAAATGATAACCGAAGCAATTTGAGTCCCGACGAACGATTACCAGCCGGTTACACGATTGCGAATATTGAGAGCGCGATGGATGAATGTATCAACTATTTCTTATGGTCTAATCCTGATGAGGTTTATCCTAGGCCAGCCGGCTCTGAACCGTACGTTGGTCAACAGATCTCAGTTGAAGTGAGAGTATATACAGACAAGTCCGATGGTCAAAGAGTTTTCGCGTTATCGAATTTAGCCATCTGGAAAGATTCTTTGTTCACATTTGATCGGCTGGGCGGAGCTGTATATTGTACAGGCCATTCCATTCCGAATGATGAATCGTGGCCGGAAGGTGATTATGAGGTTATCGATACGTTATCCCTTAAGGTTCAGCCGGTTCGAAATCCCCATTTTGGAACATCGCCTGAAAAGGATCGAATGATGGAGACAATCGAGAACGAGTTGACGAGGACGTGTATAGATTTTACTACAGGCACGGAGAGGGAATTATGGCTGGATTCTGATATTTACGTAGTAGATTTTTTTGAGTACGAAAAGTCCGCTGGGGTTTGGTTTATTCGTCAAGATGGATATGCATATAACTCAGGGATATACCTCGAGTTAGATACAACAACCAATGAATATGTCGCTATTGGCTTGAAAGGATATGCATTAGACAACATCCATTCCATTATGGAGGGTGACCCTGCTAGATTTATTTTCGATAGACAAATGCAGGCCGTGATCAAGCACTACAAATGTACCGAATCGGGCTTGAAACATCCACGAAAATAGAGGAGGGAGCTGCGCAGCGATTATTAACAATGCGGCCATGAGACAAGCAACTAAAACCATGCGTTTAATAGAAGCGCCCAATAGAACGGACATGACCGCTGCTGTTCATGCTTTGCACTGGTCTTCCCTTAGATGAATTATTTTATTTGTGTGAATGATGGGAGTAAAGCTGGAGGTGCATGCTTCTAAATGGATTCTGTAGAGGTAGGGTTACAGCTGTTAATATTTATTATTGTTATTTCGTTGTTTTTTCAAATGATACGGTTCCTCGTCCAAAAGTATTTAAGTGACTTTTACCAGAAATTCGCTCATTCAATACGTCAGATTATAAGAATGATTAGAAGAGCGGGCTGATCGAATGGTCAGCCCGCTTCCGTTTAATTTGTTGAAGAACAGCGACACGCTTCGTCATCTTGACTTCGTTATTTCTTCCAACTCCCATGCTTCCTCGTTTGCTTACTCCACATGGAGATCGCTTTGTTGCGAGCTCTCTTGTCGATGAGGTAGCTCGTTTTATCCTCGACATATTTATTCTCTTGCTGCTGGGTAACATATTGCTCCCACCGATCACGCGGCAGCGACCCGTCGGCAAGCGCGGCGAGAACGGCACAGCCCGGCTCGGCTTGATGGCGGCAATCTGTAAATCGACATTGCGTGAACCATTCCTCCACATCAGCAAAGCTTGTGCGTATCCCTTCTTCGGCATGATAGAGCCCAAGCTCACGCATTCCTGGCGTATCGATGACCATCGAACCGGAAGGGAGCATGAACAGCTGACGGTGCGTTGTCGTATGCCGCCCTCGGCTGTCGACCTCCCGAATCGCTTGAACCTTCATGACTTCTTGTTCCATCAACGCATTGAGCAGAGACGATTTGCCGACGCCCGACATGCCGAGGAAGACGATGGTTTGACCTGGCGTCAGATAGGTAGCAAGCTCGCTTAGCCCCAGACCTGTATGGCTGCTAATTGCATGCACTGGCACATCAGGGACTGCTCGTATGACTTCTAAGAGCGGCACAGAGCAATCCTCAACAAGATCCGCCTTGGTCAGAATGACGACCGGTTGGCCGCCGCTTTGTCTTGCTTGTGTTATATAGCGCATAATACGTGGAATGTTAAAATCCCAGTTCAAGGAAGAAAGAATAAACACATAGTCAAAGTTCGTTGCGACGACTTGTTCCCGCACGGATTTGGCATAGCCTGCGTCATGCCCGGAGTAATCCGCACGCGAGAATTTGGAGCGGCGAGGCAGTACTGTCGTGATTAGAGAGTCTCCGCTCTCGTTATAGTGCAGCAGGACAAAATCTCCGACACACGGAAAATCTCCGCGATCTTCCGCATTGTAATAGAACGACCCTTTGAGTACCGCCGTTACCTCGCCGCGCTCGGTCATGACCGTGAAGCGCTCGCGCCGAAGCTCCGTCACCCTGCCGGGCAGGCAGCCGTCTGGACTTGCTTCTATTTCTCTGAATCCATAGCTTTTCAAATCTATCATGATTGATGTTAGCTCCTTTATTGTTGTTGTTGGACGCAAAAATGCCGCGGTCAAGCAGCCTCTACAGAAGCTGCTGTCGCGCGGCATTAGGACGCAAAAAAGATACGACCCTTAATCGTATCCTGCAAACAGCAATATTCACGAAAGGTTACTTTAGATGGCATACCAAATAAAACGGTCTCTTCCCGCTCTTGTCACGTATGCCTGCTATTCAGTTCTAAGACCAAACCACCGTATAAGTAGCTGCCATTAAAACACATCTCCCTTCGTGTAAGGAACTCGCTTATCACTAAGCTTTCTATAAAATAATCTATTTTGGTAAAATAATCAATATCCAATAGTGCCGAATTTGTCTAATAAACCGCTGATTCATTTATTGTATTGACCACATTTTGACTATAATTGGTGGTATTAGTTACGTTAGAGAAAAATGTATTTTAGCTACTATGGAGAGCTATGTACAGAGGTCTATGACCTTACGAAACCTGTAGGTCATTCTTTGGGTGGTTATATAGACCGAATTACAACGTCTAGCGCTCCGTTGGTATGGCATAGAAGAATTTAAGCTCGTTTAAGAAAGCATCGGCTTTGTGGATGTGGTTGTATCCGCTGATTACGAATTCGGCAAAGCACCAACCAATGGCAAACAAAGTTATGTTTATGAAGCGATCCGAAAGTAAATAGATGACGGTTCTTGGCTTGCTGCTGTAATCATGAAAAAACACCTTCAAGTCTCCCATGTTCGATAGGGAGGTCTTGAAGGTGTTCATGGACGATCTTCGGCGGTCACCTCTGTCTCTATACATTTGCTCTTCACGTTCGATAAGCTTGCTGCCGCAATCGGAAGTAAGCGGTGTACGCCACAGCTTCCTCAATATGAAGAAACGGGCCGCGGAGAGCCCGAGCTATGAAACGTAGAAGTAAACCGGAGGAGTGTCGGAGCTAAGGACTCTAGCCTCTAGGTGCCCACATACTTTGCCAAGCAGGAAGACACAATGATGTTCATGCTGCAACCTCGAAGGCTGCTTGATACGTTAGTAATAGCGGAGGTGCAATGAATGAGCGTTAAATGTGAAAAAGCAGTCCGTTCGCTCGCAACGGGGCTGCTGATGTTGATGATTTCTGTACTTCTTATGATGGCGCTTGCGGGATGCGGTTATGTAGTAACGAAGGAGAAACCGAAGCCGGTAGTGATGCAGCAATCTACCGCTAGAGAGACGAAGCAGGGAGATTTCGTGTACCGGCTTATTGTGGTGTCGCCGGGTGAGGAAGCAGGAGCGAAGCCGAGGCTTACGGCCGAGCTGGAGTATGTCGGGGATCAGGACGAAATTACGATCTATCATGCAGCATCGCCGTTTTCTTTTTTTCTGAAAGAGACGACTCGCGGCTACGACATCGGCTATATGATGGATCAGCCGCTTATTGGAACGAAGCTGTCACGCGGAGAGCCGTTGCAAGAGACTTACAAAGGCGGCGGCTGGTATACGGAGCAAGACAGCCAAGACTATATCGATTTTGTGAAAGAGCTTATGAAGACAGGCTTTCCGTCCGGCCAATATGAGGCTTCCGGTCAAGCCGGTTTTTATACCGAGGAGGGCGGGAAGAAGCAGGACTATAAAATTAAGAATGATGTAACGTTCACGGTCGATTCATAGCATATGCGCATGGAATGAAGGCATTTTGGGGAAAATTGTCCCCAAATGCCTTTTTATCGTTCGTCAGAAGGTTTACAGTGCGGGTCCGGCAACGGTATGATTTGATTTGTGCATAACATTTCCACCTTCATTTATTCCGATTGTACTTATAGGAGGTCCGCATCATGAATTCGCGTTATTTGGCGGTGCTGTCGCTTGCCGTTATGGCCTGTGGCTTTATCGTCACGTTAATCGTACCGGAGACGACATTCGTCTTCATTCTGCAGGGAGGCTTCGAGGCGGGGCTTGTGGGGGGCATTGCCGACTGGTTCGCGGTTACGGCGCTGTTCCGTCATCCGATGGGCATTCCCATTCCGCACACGTCGCTGCTGCTGCGCAACCGGGACAAAATCGTTCGAGCGCTCATTTCGGCGCTTGAGAACGAGCTGCTGAACAAAGAGAGTATCGAGAATCGGCTGCGCAAGTTAAAGCTGCTTCAACTGGCCGGACGGATGCTGACGAGATTAGTCGCAAGACGGAAAGTGCGGACCGTTGTTATTGGGGAGCTTCTGCCGATTGTGGAGCGGCTTCCGCTTGAGAAGGCGGCAGAGCTGATCCAATCAGCTGTCGTGAATGTTGTACAGCGGACGGATATGAAGTCATTAGCCGATAAGCTGCTGACGACGGCAATGGAGAAGGGCTACGATGAGATGGTTCTCGATTATGTGCTTGGCGAGGCGCATGGCTGGGCGCAGCGGCCAGAGACGCGCGTGTTGCTTGGGAAAATTGCTGCCGAGAAGCTTGGCGAGGTGAAGATGGGCGGCTTTATGGGCTTTGCTGTACAGGCGTTCGCGGGCTTTATGGATGAGGATAAAATAGGCGGCATGCTGCAAAATATGCTCGTTTCCGGCATCCGGGGGTTGAAAAGCGAAGACAGCCCTCATCGCGATGTCATAATGCGCGAAATTCGGGTAAGACTGTTCCAGTTCGCGGAGGACGAGGCGGCAATCGGCCGCATTCAGGAACGGCTGCAAGGCATGGTACAGAGCGAGGATGGCCGAGCGTTCCTCCTGGCGAGGCTGGAGGAGCTTCGCTCGCTTGCGCTTGAGAAGCTGGAGGAGCAGCGCCAGAGCGGCGGAGAAGCCTTCTTCAAGCTCTATGCTTCGATTGTACGGAGCCTTAACCGTGATCCGGAGCGCATAGCGGACTGGGAGAATAAGCTGCTTAATTATGCCATTCATCTGGTCGAGACGAACCATTTCCGAATCGGCCAGCTGGTGAAAGAAAATTTGGATCAAATGGATGACGCCGCGCTTGTGAACATGCTGGAGAACAAGGTCGGCAACGACCTGCAGTGGATACGCGTTAACGGAGCGTTGTGCGGGTTTATAGTTGGCATTGTGCTGGCCCTGGTTCAGCTTTAACCGTCTGGCAAGCGCCAGGGTCATTTTGGTATAAAGCATGAGTCATGTTACAATGTGACCGAAGCAACACAAGGAAGCGAATAAGGAGGCCCATCATCTGATGAGCGAGGAACAAAATATTTTTAACGAGGACGATCTGGTGGCGCATCTGGTCGAGAAGACGAAGGTCGCCGAGGACAAAATTCGATTGGTGCTGAAGTATGAGCAGGCGTTTATCGATAAAGCCCATACGAATGCGCGCGGTGAAGTGGACATCGACAGCGACGAGCTGGTCGACTACATCTTGAAGCAGCGCGATGTGAAGCTGGACGAGCTGGCGGTCGAGTCGATTCTCGATACGGAGATGCAGTATTTGCTTGACAACGGTTACGCACAATACGACGAATAGGCTCTGAATAGGATTTCAAACGGCGCTATGAGGCGCCGTTTTTTAGTTGCGGCAATCGGACAAACTTAATTACATTTCCAATCCCTTCCGTTATAATGAGAGATAATGCTTCATGACAGGGAGAGATCGGCACATGGTTACAATGGATTCAGGATCGAATGATCGGACGGCGCGGCGATTATCGTCGATTCAACAACGTATAGTTACAGGTTGTTCGGCTGTTATGCTGCTTGCCGGCTTATTGACGGTATATCCGGAGCAGGCGTCGGCAGCTAATCGGCCGAGCTCCTGGGCCTTTGAGGACGTAAGACAAGCCATGCATATGGATCTGATTCCAGACGGGCTGCAGTCAGATTATCAACAAGCGATTACGAGAGCTGAGCTGAGCAGTGTAATCGTCAAGCTGTACGAACGGCTTACAGGCAGTAAGGCAGCCCTTCCGGCAACCAATCCATTCAAGGATACGAAGGACCCGAACGTGCTTAAAGCTTATGGGCTAGGTATAGTTGGGGGCATCAGCGCAACGAAGTTTTCTCCGGATGCGCTTGTTACGCGCGAGCAGCTTGCGGTTATGCTGTACAGCACGTTAACCAAGTCGGGTTTGAAGGAGAAGCTCGCTGGCAGTGAGCCAACGGCTTTTGCGGATGGCAGCTCCATTGCGGCTTGGGCGGCTGAGGCGGCGTCGAAGCTGGCGGGAGCTGGCATTCTGAAGGGGACGCAGACGAAGGAAGGGCTCAAGTTCCAGCCGAAAGCGAACGCCTCGCGGGAGCAAATTTTTTCGCTGGCCTATCGAATTGCGGATAGCTTGGGTCCGGTGTATGTGGGCAGTGAATATGGATTGTTGGATGCGATCGAGCTTAGGGATAGAAGCTATATCTTCACAGATGCCCGTACGAAAAAAATATACGACGAGGCAGCCCGCATTGTCAGCGAGCTGGTCAAGCCCGGCATGAGCGACTTCGAGAAGGAATTGGCGATTCATGATTACATCGTGCTTCATGCCGAATACGATTACGATAACTATCTTGCTGATACGATTCCAGATGATTCTTACAGCGCGTATGGAATTTTGTTCCACGGTACCGCTGTATGCCAAGGCTATGCTTATGCGGCGCATCTGATGCTGGAGATGGCCGGTATTGATTCGCAGATCGTGACAGGCACGGCCAATGGCGGCGGTCATGCATGGAACAAGGTGAAGATCGACGGCGAATATTATAATCTCGATGTCACCTGGGATGATCCGGTGCCGGATAAGCAGGGACGGCTCGTATACAACTATTTCAATGTGACCGATGAGGAGCTTGCGAAGGATCATATATGGCAGCGCTCGAATTGGCCGGAAGCGACGTCGACGGCTGCGAGCTATTATGAGAAGATGGGTATGGTTGTGCACAGCAGCGATGAGCTGCACGCGAGAATTGCATCGGCAATTAACGCCCGTCAGATGAGTGTCGAGCTCAAGGCTTCCTACGACGGGAATGAGTGGGCTGACATGGAGGCGGCTCTTGAGTCTTTTTCTAATATTTTGGCTGAAGTATCCGTGTTTCATTCTGTGGATAAAAGAGTGATCCGGCTTACATTTACGTACCTTTAATAAACAATTGCACGAATGCTGCAACGGCACGTATAATTTAAGTTATATGATTAGGGCGCAGACGGCGCTTGGCTCGGCATTGCTGTCGATATAGTAGGAGGGAATGACATGCAGTACATTAGTACTAGAGGCAAGGTTAGCGGGATCGGCTTTATTGATGCATTTCTTATGGGATTATCTACAGATGGAGGTTTGCTCGTTCCGGAGCAAATTCCGACCGTATCCGCTCAGACGTTGAAGTCGTGGTCGAAGCTCTCGTATCAAGAGCTGACGCTGGCGATTTTGGATTTGTATACGAATAATGAAATTCCGGCAGACGACCTGAAGAAGCTTGTAGCGGACAGCTATTCGACGTTCCGTCATCCGGAAGTCACACCGGTGACGAAGCTGAAGGACAAGCTATATTTGCTGGAGCTGTTTCACGGTCCGACGTTCGCGTTCAAAGATATCGCTCTCCAATTTATGGGCCAGCTGTATACGTACGTCTCGCGCCAACGGAATTTGCAAATTAATATCCTTGGCGCAACGTCCGGCGATACAGGCGCTTCGTCGATCGAAGGCGTTCGCGGCAAGGAAGGCATCAACATTTGTATTCTCCATCCGCATGGCAAAGTAAGCAAGGTGCAGGAGCTGCAGATGACGACGGTGCCGGAGGATAACGTGCTTAACCTTTCGGTACACGGCAACTTCGACGATTGCCAGCGTATCATTAAAGATCTGTTCGCGGACATTGATTTCAAAACGAAAAACAACCTATGCGCGATTAACTCGATTAATATCGTTCGGATCATTGCGCAGACGGTATATTACTTCTACTCGTTCTTCCGCGTTCAAGAAGAGACAGGCGCTGAGCAAGTAAGCTTCAGCGTACCGTCGGGCAACTTCGGCGACATCTTCGCGGGCTATCTTGCAAAGCGTATGGGTCTGACTGTTGACCGTCTCATTATCGCGACGAACGAGAATAACATTTTGGAGCGCTTCGTTGATACGGGCGTTTATAAGCCGGACAATTTCCGTGTGACGCATAGCCCATCGATGGACATTCAAGTTGCAAGCAACTTTGAGCGCTATCTGTACTATGTGCTGGGCGAAGATGCGGCAGCGATCGACTCTCTTATGAACGCGTTCCGGGCAGAAGGCAGCCTGTCCGTATCGGAAGCGGTGCAGGAGAAGGTTCGTGCTGAGTTCGGCGCTTACGGCGTTAACAACGACGAATGTCTCGATACGATCAAGCGTTACGAGGCGGCAACAGGCTATATTCTTGACCCGCACTCGGCATGCGGCGTAGTGGCAGCAGAGCAGCGCGGCGGCTCGGATGGCGTTATCATTTCACTCGCGACGGCACACCCTGCCAAGTTCGATGAAGCGGTGCAGTTGACGGGCATTAAGCAGTCGTTCCCGGCAGAAATTTCCTCGCTGTTCGACAAGCCGCAGCGTCAGACGATCGTCGATGGCGATACGGCTGTCATCGTGCAGCAGCTGGAGCAATTTTTTCATCAGCGCGTGTAACTCGCGCTAGAACGATAAAGGTATCATCCCGGATGGGGTGATGCCTTTTTTTTGGCGCGCGCCACGCGAGATAGGTGCCGAAAAGCACCTATTTCACCGCACGCAGCGTAGCCATCTCGAGTGTGTCGGTCCGCCGCTCCAGTTGGGCTTGTACGGAGGATGTAGGGCGCCTCCGACTCAGGTCGGGTTTTGTGCTGAATGCATTTACAATGATGAAGCTGTGGTGTTAAGCTGATTGCAGCAAAGGCGTACGTACACAGCCAACAGAACCAACATTTATTAGGGGGATCAATTGATGACTACGAGGCGTAATTATGGCATCATCGCCATTGCGGCGGGCATAGTCTGGCTGCTCATTCAAGCCCAAGCGACGGATGGGCGATCCTATGCGGAACCGGGCAACATTTTCGCTTACTTCTGGCCGACGTTGTTCATTCTGCCCATCGGGATATTTTTTCATGTCGCCTATTTATACAAAAGAACGAAACCATCAGCAGGGCTGCTCATTCCCGGAGGCATTCTCGTAATTACAGGCCTGACATGCCAGGCGGGCATGCTGTTCGACGCATGGGGCACGGTATGGCCGGGCTTTATGCTTGCGGTTGCATTCGGATTGCTGGAGTTTTACATTTTCGGCTATCGGCTCTTTTGGCTGCTGCTTCCGGTATTTATTCTTGGCAGTTGCGCGATTTTGTTTTTTGCACTGCTTTCGCTCGGGACCCTCGTCTCGTTTAACGGCTTGCAGGGCTTATCGGCATCGTTCATCGTCGTTGGTGGACTGCTGCTGCTATTGATGCGCTCGACGGGTAGTCACGACGAACAGAAGTACTAGTCCATTCTTTCATAATCCCCGTATCTGCGGTACAGCGGCTGCGGGGGTTATTGCATTTCTAGCCTAGCTGCAGGGCATACCAAAAAAATCCGACCTCAACGCCAGTTATTCGGCGCAAGGTCGGATTTGTTCGTTTAATAGCCGCGCACGTATGGTTCCGGAATTTCGACTGCGGCGCCTGTCGCCTGTTGGGCGTGCAGCGCCCAGTAAGGGTCGCGCAGCATGCCGCGTCCGACGGCAACAAGATCGCAGTCGCCGCTTGCAACGGCGAATTGCGCTAGCTTCGGCTCGTCGAGCAGACCGACGGCGATGACCGGCAGCCCGGTCGCTTCCTTCACGGCGCGAGCCATGTGAAGCTGATAGCCCGGATAGATGCCGCCGCCAAGTCCACGCGGATTAGACGACGTGCCGCCGCCGCTCGAAATATCAAAAATTTCGACGCCCGCCTCCTTATACTTCTTGCACAACTCAACGCCATATTGAAGATCGTAGCCGCCTTCTCCGTAATCGGCTGCCGATACGCGCATTTGGAGCTTCACATGCGATGGCAGCACGCTCTTGACGGCTTGAATAATTTCGATGCCGAACCGGGCCGGATCGTCGCCGTAGATGTCCGTCCGGTCGTTCGTGCCCGGCGAATGGAATTGGTGGATCAAATAGCCGTGCGCGCCATGCAGCTGCACCGTATCGAAGCCCGCCTTCACCGCGCGGACGGCAGCGTCCCGGAACAGCTCGACCATTCGCTTCGTCTCGTCGGTCGTAAGAGCACGAGGCTGCTTGTACTCGCTGCTGAACGCGACATTCGTGGAGCTGACAGGCTGCAGCGCGTCAGTTGCTTTGCGTCCGGCATGGGCGATTTGAATACCAATCTTCGTATCATATTGGTGCACGGCGTCAACGATTCGAGCGTATGCCGGGATGTGGT
Source organism: Paenibacillus xylaniclasticus (assembly GCF_004001065.1). GTDB lineage: Bacteria > Bacillota > Bacilli > Paenibacillales > Paenibacillaceae > Paenibacillus_T > Paenibacillus_T xylaniclasticus. The sequence continues at coordinate 206,778 of NZ_BIML01000006.1, read as the reverse complement.
CGTCGGACCACAAGCCGAGGCACTGATTCGAAATTCGTCCGTCAGGCTCTACATTGGTCATTTCCACATTAATGAGTCCGACGCCGCCAATGGCGCGAGAAACGTAGTGGACATAATGCCAGTCATTCGGCTTGCCGTCCTGCGCCGTAACGGAATATTGACACATTGGCGGCATTACGATTCGGTTCTTGAGCTCGAATCCATCCATCTTGAACGGCGTACCTAAATTCACGGTCATCCTTATGTACCTCCGAAATTATTATTTATTGGACCTCATCAAAATATCTCTCCCAGAAGAGCCATATCTAATGGGATCGAATCTGCTTCGAAATGCACGACTCATTCTGTGCAAGCTTCGACACAGTTTATCTATGTCCATTATAGACCCTAAAGTTTATCGGTGTATATGGATTTTATTGATCAAAAGGATTGTCAGCCGCACTTTAGGTGTGGTATCTTCCTTAGCATCAGATGAGATCCATAATAACCCATACATAGGAGTTGAAATCGAAATGTCAAGCGCCACGGAAGCTGGCCGGCTTCGAGCGGTTACGACCGCAACGGTTTATTCCATTCTGTTCGCAATCAGCGCGTCGCATATGCTGAATGATGCGATGCAGTCTGTCGTTACCGCACTGTTTCCTGTTATCCAAGAATCATTAACATTGAGTGATATCCAGCTGGGCTGGATTGTTTTTACGCTCAATATGACCTCTTCCGTTATGCAGCCTGTCGTCGGGTTGTATTCGGACAAAAGGCCGATGCCGTTCATGCTGCCGATCGGTATGGGACTTAGTCTTGCCGGGATGGTGATTCTGGCATTCGCGCCGAGCTTCTGGACGCTGCTCGGAGGCGTAATTCTGATCGGTCTTGGCTCTGCTGTCTTCCATCCGGAAGGGTCGCGCGTCGTCCATTTCGCCGCTGGAGGACGTAAAGGATTGGCACAGTCGATTTATCAGGTCGGCGGTAACTTCGGTCAATCGCTTGCGCCGCTTATGACGATCTTTATTTTTCTACCTCTCGGTCAGCGGGGAGCGATCTGGGGCACTATTATCGCATTAATCGCGATTGTACTGCTCAGCCGTGTTGCGCCGTGGTATCGGACGCAGCTTCGCGAACATGGTAAGCCGCAGAAGCGGACCGGAGCATCAGCGGCTTCTGCTAACCCAATGAGCCGCAAGGCTATCGGCTGCGCGATGCTGCTGCTGGTCTTGATTGTGTTCGCACGCTCGTGGTACTTTTCGGGTATATCAACGTTTTATCAATTTTTTGCTGAGGATCAATACGGGATGTCGAAGAAAGCTGCACAGGTGCCTGTCTTCCTGTACATGACGGCCGGCGTTATCGGTACGTTCTTCGGTGGTATTCTGGCGGATAAGATCGGGCTGAAAAAAATGATCGTGCTGTCCGTCGCAGGCGCTGCCCCGTTCGCGCTATTACTGCCGCACGTATCGCAGCTTTGGATTTATCCGATGATGTTTATCATCGGCTTGATTCTACAATCCGGCTTCTCCGTCAGCGTCGTCTATGCCCAGCAGCTGCTGCCTGGCAATATCGGGATGGCGTCCGGCCTTATTACGGGTCTTGCGTTCGGCATGGGTGCCGTCGGCGCCGTCGTGCTTGGCAATATCTCGGATGCGCTTGGACGCGCTGACATGATGCTGATCGCGAGCTTCCTGCCGCTGCTCGGCCTGCTCGCCTTCTTCCTGCCGCGCGAACGAAGCGCAGTCGCCAAGAACTCATAATTATCGCATATACATACGTCCGTACAAAGCCTGTTTGGCGTTGGCGGACTTTTTTTATCCACATTATGATTGGTCCGGATTATAATGGGATCTATAATTTACTTCCTATTTCAGCACAGAAAGAGCGTGGTGATATGGCAGTAACGGTTGTGACGGGATGTTAGGTCTAACCCAATTGAAGGAGCTGGCTCAGCGAGACGGTCTCACGGTGGCGCTGCCGTATAACATTGGCTGTGGGCTTGCGAACGGCGATTGGAATATTATAGAACCGATGATTGCTGAAGTATTCTAGAATTATGCGGTTACGTTGTACAAGCTGAACGGATGATAAGGTGAAAAGGGGAGAGGACATGACTTCGCAAGCTCCAATCGTAATTGAGAGGCTGGATCATTTCGTATTGACGGTGAAGGATCTGCAGCGCACGATTCGTTTCTATGAGGATGTGCTCGGGATGGAGGCGGTCACGTTCGGCAATGGGCGGCGAGCTCTTCAATTCGGACGACAAAAAATAAATTTGCATGAGCAGGGCAAAGAATTCGAGCCGAAGGCGGCCTTACCCGCGCCGGGTTCTGCCGATCTGTGCTTCTTGACTCCGACGCCGCTGGCGGACGTCATTCGACATCTGCATGCTTGCAGCGTGAAGATCGAAGAGGGGCCAGTAAGACGTACTGGCGCGACAGGACCGATTGAATCGGTCTATGTACGCGACCCGGACGGCAACCTGATTGAGATCTCGAACGAAGTAACTGAGTAACGGACGAATCGAATAAGGACAAGGGCTCACCCAAAGTCAAGCTGCCTTGACGGGGTGAGCCCTTTCGAATTATATGAATAAGTTCGTACCAGCCTTGTCTGCTTGGCCGAGATAGTAGCCAACGCCGCCGACGGTAATGCCGTCAATTAGCTCCTCGCGCTTGATGCCCATGACGTCCATCGACATCTGGCAGGCGACGATTTCGACGCCTTGTCGCTTGGCCGTATCCATCAGTTCCTCAAGCGATGCGATGTTTTTGCTCTTCATAACCGCGCGGATCATTTTCGGTCCAATGCCAAGCATTTGCATGTTAGACATCGGGAGCTTCTTTGAGCCCTGCGGCATCATCCAGCCGAACATCCGCTCAACGATCGTCTTCTGTACGGGAGGAGCAGAAGCTTTGCGAAGCATGTTAAGTCCCCAGAAGGTGAAGAACATCGTCACCTTCTTACCGGCTGCTGCCGCTCCGTTCGCCAGAATGAAAGACGCGATCGCTTTGTCGAGGCTTCCATCGAAGACGATAAAGGTCGCACCGTCTTTCTCCGGCTGCGGTGCTGCTGCGGATACGGCCGCTGAGCCTGCGGCGGCTTGTGCCAAGCTGCCGCCCGCTCCGTTCTTACGAAGCGTTGCCGTAATGACGCCGCCTTCTTGGGCAAGATCTACAACCTCATTGCGAGTCATCTCGCTCCAAGCGCGAATGTCCTCATAGAAGCCGGGGTCGGTAGCTTTAACTTCAAGAATACCGCCATAGGCCAGCTTGTCCATGGCATCCTTCACTTGAATGAGCGGGCCCGGGCAGCATAAGCCGCAGGCGTCCAGCTTGGCTGGCGCCGCATTCGATGCCGAATTGGTTGTGTCGCTGTCCGCTGCTTTGTCCACTGATGCGGGACGGTCCGCAGCGCCAGGACCCTTCGGCGAGAACAACGTCGCTTTGTACGTCCGGTAACCGCCGGACAGATTGCGGACGCGGAAGCCGTGCTGTGCTAGAATGCGCGAAGCGGTATATCCCCGAAGCCCAACCTGACAGAACACCCAGATCGTCCGCATCCGATCGAGCTCGTTCAGTCGGCTTCGCAGCTCGTCCACCGGAATATTGACCGCACCTGGAATAGTGCCATTGCCGAATTCGAGCGGTGTGCGGACGTCAATAAGCATGGTTGAGCTCTGATCTCGTTCTTCGAGATGTTCCGTATGGTACACGTCTGTCAATCCGTTTAGTACATTCTCAGCCATGTAACCGGCCATGTTGACCGGATCTTTCGCAGACGAGTATGGAGGCGCATAAGCGAGCTCCAGCTCGGTCAGATCGGTTACGGTACCGCCGAGGCGAATCACGGTCGCTATTACGTCGATTCGTTTGTCCACGCCTGTAAACCCGACAGCCTGAGCGCCGAGCACGCGGCCATCCTTGCCGAACAGCAGCTTCATCGACATCGGTGAGGCTCCGGGATAATAGGAGGCATGCGGCTGTGGATGCAGATGGACGGCCTCGAATTCGATGCCGATTTTACGAAGCTCACGCGCATTCAAGCCCGTAGAAGCACCGGTTAGATCGAATACTTTGACAATCGAAGTGCCTTGCGTTCCTTTGTATGTCGTCGGCAATCCGCTTATAATATCGGCAGCTATCCGCCCTTGCTTGTTGGCAGGGCCTGCCAGCGGGATTGCAACGGGATTCCCTGTAATCCAATGGGTTGTCATTACGGCATCGCCTACAGCGTAGACGTCTGGCGCGCTCGTCTGCAGCCGCTCATTGACGATAATATGACCGTCGCTGCTAAGCTCAATACCGCTGCCGGCAAGGAAGCCGGTATCCGGCTGTACGCCGGTCGCTAACAGGATGAGTCCCGCCCTCAGCTCGGTTCCATCGCGAAGCGTCAGCACAGACTCGCCTCCAGCTTCACGTATGCGCGTAACGGATTGGTTCAGTGCCAGCGTAACACCGCGGCGATCCAGCTCCTGTTCGAGCAGTACGGCCAGCTCAGAATCGAACGGCGCCAGAATGTGGGGGCCGGATTGTACGAGCGTCACTTCAAGGCCGCGCTCACGAAGATTTTCCGCTGTCTCGACACCGATGAAGCCTCCGCCGATGACGACAGCGCGGGTTGACGGATTCGAATCCAGATGCGACATAATCCGGTCCATATCCTTCAAGCTGCGCAGCGAGTAGACGTTGCTGCAACCATTCAGCCCTTCGATTGCAGGACGGCGAGGCTTAGCGCCGGGTGACAGAATCAGCGCGTCGTAAGTCAGGTCGTAGGCGGTACCATCAGCTTGTCTTACCGTTACGCATCGTTTCGCGGGATCGACGGCTATCGCCTCGCTTTCCGTCCGCACGTCGATGCCGAACCGCTGCTTCATCGCCGCCGGCGTCTGTACGAGCAGCTTGCCGCGGTCAGCAATCGTGCCGCCGATATGGTAAGGCAGGCCGCAGTTCGCGAATGAGATATGCTCGCCCTTCTCTAACAGTATAATTTCCGCTTGCTCATCCAGTCGGCGAAGACGGGCAGCAGCTGAAGCGCCTCCCGCAACGCCGCCAATGATGACAACCCGTTTAGGTTGATTGTTCAGTATCGTCATGGTGTCCTCCTAAAGGTGTTGTATTGTCTATTTGTTACCTACTCTTCGGCGGCAGTGAGCGCTTGTACAATTCGTTTCACACGCTCATCCTTAATCCGGTACCGGACCTCCAGTCCGCTTCGCTCCGCCTCGATGATACCGGCGGCACGAAGCTTGGCCAGATGCTGAGAGACCGTTGACTGTGGCAGCGACAGACACTGCTGCATGTAAGATACGTTACAGCTCTCCTTATTCAGCAAACCGTTTACAATGCACAGCCGCACCGGGTGGCCAAGCGTTTTGAGCAGCTCCGCTGTATCGTAGAACGATTGAATATTCGAATCCATTCGATCAATTCACCGCCCTCATTTGTAATAATATTAAGATCATTTTTGAATCGCTATATCGTAATATTATAATATAGCGTTGTATATTGCAAGAGTTACATCGAACAAGCTCGAGAATACCAACGACGAGAGGTTCGAATGGACTATACCACAATGACATAAAAACAACGCTACAGCGAACAAGATGTTACTGAGGTCCCCTCCAAATATGGACTTCACTTTTTTGATACGGTACGAAAACCGCAGAATCATGCAGATACGACGTGGAAACCAACTATTTGCAGATGAAGAAGGGTTTAAACCCATCATTTTGTCTGAATATGACCGATCGTGATGAGTGGACTCCGTTTACAGCCGCCATGGATTCCCATACGATTAGTTCAGTTTCCGCTTGATGGGAACGCGAATGTGCAGAAGAAGAAGGGACAGATGCAGCATGAGTAAAATAGCAGCGGCCAATCGGACGACAGCGTTGGCAGCATTATCAGCAGGACTTCCGGCGTCCGTTGTCGATTATGAGCGTACGTTCGAGGCCGCCGCGATGGAGCAGACGCAGAGTCCGCTTCGGTTTTTATGGACGCTTTACCAAGGCAATAGGATGAACCTGTTATTATCGCTAATCTTCTTCATGATTAAGCATTCGCCGGTTTTTATTCTTCCTATTGTTACGGCCAACTTGATTAATATTGCGACGAATCCGTCGGCCCATTCGACTCAGGAGCTGTGGGTTAATTTTATTGTGCTCGGCGTATCCATCGTACAAAACATACCGACAGCGCATTACTACACATCGTTTATGAGCCGGGCGATCCGCCACGTCGAAGCGGGACTTCGCAGCGCGCTCGTGCGCAAGCTCCAGCAGCTCTCTATTACATACCACCGCGAGCTTCAGGCAGGCAAGCTGCAGTCGAAGGTGCTTCGCGATGCGGAAGCGGTAGAGGGCTTGTCGAAGCAGCTTATGTCTTCGTTCCTCCCGTCGATCATTAATATTATCGTTGCATTCATTCTGACAGCTCGCAACAGCTGGACGGTATCGATCTTTTTCATTATGACTATCCCGGCCTCTGTACTTGTCATTTACTTGTTCCGCCGCAAAATTGGGCATTCGAACCAAGAGTTCCGCCGCGAGATCGAGCGTATGTCCTCCCGCGTATCGGAGATGGTCGAGATGATTCCGGTTACGCGTGCGCACGGTCTGGAGAAGGTCGAGATTGATAAAATGGATTCTACGCTCCGTAAGCTGCAGGGCAAAGGATATCGTCTGGACATCATCGAAACGTTCTTCGGCTCGTCGAACTGGGTGCTGTTTCAGCTGTTCCAGGTTGCCTGCCTCGTCTTCACGATCTATCTGGCGTATAATGGCGACATTCCGGTCGGAGACGTTGTGATGTATCAAGGCTTCTTCGGCATGATTCTCGGTTCCGTCACGGCGCTGTTGAACGTTTATCCGAATATTGCCAAAGGCTTCGAATCGATTCATTCCATTCGTGAAATTCTCCGCTCGCCTGAGATTGAGGACAATACCGGCAAGCTGAAGCTATCGGATATCGCGGGCTCCTTCTCGTTCCGCGATGTGAAGCTTGTCTATCCGGGGAATGAGCATCATGTGCTGAGCGGCGTGACACTGGAGGTGAAGGAAGGCGAATGCATTGCATTCGTCGGCGAATCGGGCGCTGGGAAGTCGACCGTGCTGAACCTTGTTACCGGCTTCTTGACGCCGACCTCGGGGCAGGTGCTTGTCGATGGGATCGATCTGACGACGGTTAACCTGACGACGTACCGCAAGCATCTGTCGGTTGTGCCGCAGACGACCATTTTATTCTCGGGGTCCATTCGGGATAACATTACGTACGGTCTGCACAATATAACAGACGAACAGGTGAACCGTGTCGTCGAGATGGCGAACTTAACCGAGATGATCGAGCGCCTGCCGCAAGGACTCGATACGATTGTCGGTGAGCATGGCGGCAAGCTGTCCGGAGGCCAGCGCCAGCGTATCGCAATCGCACGCGCGCTCATTCGCGACCCGCGCGTCATCATTCTGGACGAAGCGACTTCAGCGCTCGACAACCAGTCAGAGCATCATGTACAGAAAGCGATGCAGCAGCTGATCAAAGGGAGGACGACGTTCATTGTGGCTCATCGGCTGTCAACGATCCGCGATGCCGATCGGATCGCGGTCATGAAGCAAGGACGCATCGTTGAGGTCGGAACGTTCGATGAGTTGATGGCAGCGAAGGGCGAGTTCTACAATTTGAAGCAGCTTCAGCTGTGACGGCTATTTATCTCCCGCCTATTACGGTGCAGCGCTCACGATCGAGAAGGGCGGGATAAGGAAGCGGCTATTCGCTTGAGCGAATGGCCGCTTTGTTGGGCAGTTGAAGCTTGTATCCTTGCTTAGCTATTTCTTCTTTTGAGAAATTCAATTCCGAACAACAAAATGATTGCGGTGACAATCACGATAGAGAATATATCTGTAGTGTGATCCTTATATGCAGTGTAGATTATATCGATAATGTGAAAGATAAATAAGAGAAGAAAGATAAGAGCTGTATACCTTTTCATAACAATCATCCTTTCAGCATCCGTTCTCAGCATAGTTAATCGGTTTGACTTAAATATACAAAATCCTCTTTATTTAGAAAATAACTTTTGTAGACCATACAGCCAGTGTATATTAAAGCCTCGCTGCCAATGTGCAGTGAGGCTTATTTGATGTTTGAGTAAGCTTGAACATGTCATTGTTACAATTCATTTGCCATATTTGATTATTGGCATAATAAATATAATATGGGTAATTTTATTCGCTCCTACATATAATCTGCAATGGAATTAGTGTAGGCATAAAATATTCAATAATTTCCATCTTGCACCATCTTGCTTTGCATGCTTCGCAGATTGCATTTGGGAATGAATAAAGTCCGAATGGTTGCGAATAGTCTGGTTGAAGGGGGTGGGACTTTGGAAGTGCTGTTTTTGGCTTGTCTCATCGGCGGAGCGCTGTATACGACCATTGCGGTCATCTTCGGCGATATTATCGGGCAAGCGCTTGATGGAGCGATGGATTTCTTGTCGTTTGACGGTCCTCCTTGGCTCAATATGAGCGCGTTTGCCGGCGCTGTAACCGCATTCGGCGGGGCGGGCTTGCTGTTGGAACGTTATACGTCGCTTGGCATCGTAATGGTTGTCATCGCTGCCTTGCTGGCCGGCATCGTTGCCGGATTTATCGTCTTCTTCGTCTATATCCGGCCGATGGATCGAAGCGAGAATTCGATCGCCTTCTCGACCGCTGATTTGACCGGCTTGTTGGGGGAGGTGCTCGTTCCGATACCGGAGAAGGGCTGCGGAGAGGTGCTCATTAAGGTTAGCGCAGGCGTTACGAATCAGATTGCGGCAAGCTTCGACGGACAGCCGATTGATGGCGGCTCGCGGGTGGTCGTCGTTGAGATTCAAGACGGAACGCTGCTTGTATCGAAGGTAGAAATGCCATTGCTGGATGATGAAATAGAGAGGAGAGTATAAGATGCCAGATTATTTGATTATTCCTGCTATTGTCGTTGGAGTGCTGATCATACTCGGCCTCGCGTTCTGGGCCCGCTACAAGACAGTAAGCCCGGATGAGGCGATGCTCGTCACCGGTTCCTTCTTAGGCGGACGCAATACGATTGTGGATGAATCCGGCCGCAAGGTCAAAATTATTCGCGGCGGCGGTGCTTTCATCCTGCCGATTTTTCAGAAGGCAGAGTTCTTGTCCTTGCTGTCACATAAGCTCGATGTTTCGACCCCAGAGGTTTATACAGAGCAGGGGGTGCCGGTCATCGCCGATGGAGTTGCCATTATTAAAATCGGCGGAGCTGTCGAGGACGTCGCGACTGCCGCTGAGCAATTTCTCGGCAAGCCGACGGAGGCGCTCAAGAGCGAAGCGCAGGAAGTGCTCGAAGGCCACCTGCGTGCCATTCTCGGTACGATGACCGTCGAGGAGGTATATCGCAACCGGGATAAGTTCGCGCAGGAGGTGCAGGGCGTTGCAGCCAAAGACTTGAAGAAGATGGGGCTGCAAATTATTTCCTTCACGATCAAAGATGTGCGCGACAAGCATGGCTATCTCGACGCGCTCGGTAAGCCGCGTATTGCCGCTGTGAAGAGGGATGCAGAGATCGCTGAAGCAGAAGCGATTCGGGATGCACGCATTCAGAAGGCGCTGGCGGCAGAGGCGGGACAGAAGGCGGAGCTGCTTCGCGATACGAACATTGCCGAAGCGGAGCGGGATAAAGAGCTGAAGATTGCTTCCTTCAAGCGCGACCAGGATACAGCCCGTGCGGATGCGGACCAAGCTTATGCTATTCAGGAAGCCCGCGCTAAGCAAAGCGTTGTAGAGGAGCAAATGAAGGTAGAGCTCGTCCGCAAAGAACGGGAGATCGACCTCGAAGCGAAAGAAATTTTGCGACGGGAGAAGCAGTATGATGCCGAAGTGAAGAAGAAAGCGGATGCGGACCGTTATGCCGTCGAGCAAGCAGCGGAAGCAGATAAAGCAAGGCGTTATCGTGAGGCAGATGCACTGCAATATAAGATTGAGGCTGAGGCGAAAGCGAATGCCGAGCAGAAACGGCTGGAAGGTCTTGCGATCGCGGAGGCTGAACGGGCTAAAGGTACGGCAGAAGCTGAAGTCATCCGGCTGCGCGGTCTTGCGGAAGCAGAGGCGAAAGAGAAGCTCGCGCAGGCGTTCGAGAAATTCGGAGAAGCGGCCGTGCTGGATATCATCGTACGAATGCTGCCTGAGCTGGCTGCTAACGTCGCTTCGCCGATTGCCGGTATCGATAAGCTGACCGTAGTTGATACCGGCCACGGAGAAGGTGCAGCAAGGCTGAGCAATTATGTGACGTCCCTCATGGCTACCGCGCCGGAGATGCTGAAGAACGTGTCTGGCATCGATCTTAACTCTTTAGTGCGGGGCTTGACGGCCAAAAATTCTCTCGTTAGCGGAAGCAATGCCGCTACCGCGGCGTCTTCAAGCGGAGATAGTGAACTGAACTCATAAAGGATCATTCGACAGCCGCCAGATGTCACTTTTGAAATCTGGCGGTTTTTATTGTGAATACTCATGCTGCTTACGAGTCATTTTGAACGTTGTCATTGAGCAGAACACGATCGACGAGCGCGTCGTTAACACCCCCTCCGCAGTGTGTGTACAACTAGCTGTGCATTATATCGTCCCTGCTACGGGGTGATATCGATGGGCACCTAAATCAAGCGGTCGCCGGAGCATCGGTGCTGATAGGTGCCGAAAGGCTAACAACCGAAAGTGTGCCGTTAAAGCGCCGCCGTATTAACTACAGTGCCGCTAGCGCGTTTGCCCCAGTAATAGACGAATCAATGATTCGTCTATTGAAATTAACCAAACAAAACTATATAATGTCTATGTCTTAGCACAACAAATCGGAGGAATGTTTGGTGAATGAGCTAACTGAGAGGTTCTGGTCTGCCGATTTGGCAGATTTGAAACGAGGATATACGTTTGATGAAGCATCGGGCTCGTATATTTGTCTGCGGTGCGGTGAGTCGTTTGAGGAAGGCGCTGTCTATCCGATAGGGGGACGTTGGTATGAGGCACGCAAGGCTGCGCAGGTGCATGGCTCCGAGGCGCATGAATCGATGCTCGCCTATTTGCTAACGCTCGATAAGAAGCAGACGGGCTTGACCGAGCTGCAGAAAGAGCTGATTAGCATGTTCGCTGAAGGTCTGCAGGACGCGGACATCGTCAAGCGGACCGGGGGCGGCAGCACATCGACGATTCGCAACCATCGGTTCGCACTGAAGGAGAAAGCTAAGCAAGCGAAGCTGTTTCTCGCCATTATGGAGCTGCTGGAAGAGCAAGGCTTGGGCGGCCCGAAGTTCGTACCGATTCATCGAACGGCCAAGCAGATCGACGAACGATATGCTCTGACACAGGAGGAGTACGATGAGCTGATTGCCCGTTATTTGCCGAATGGTCCTGATGGTCCGATCGAGTCGTTCCCGGTTAAGCAGAAACGGAAGCTTGCGCTCATTCGCCATATGGCCGGATATTTCGAGCGCAATCGACGTTACTCGGAGGCGGAAGTGAATGAACGGCTAAAGCGGTTTAGCGAGGATGACTATGTGATACTGCGGCGTTATTTGATTGATTATGGCTTTCTGGACCGTAAGGATGATGGAAGCGAATATTGGGTACAAGGATAGGGGGAATGAACAAGATGGACCATCAGAAACGAAAAGAATTGGTTGAGAAATATCAGGATCGTAAACGGGAGATGGGCGTATTTCGAATCGTACACATACCGAGCGGTACAGCTTTTATTGGGTCATCGCTTAATCTTGAGGCGGCATGGAACCGAGAGAGATTTCAGCTTAATCTCGGCGCGCATCCGTGCAAGGCGATGCAGGAAGCATGGAGCCATGATGGCGAAGAAGCATTCCGGTTCGAAATCGTCGAGAAGGTGAAGACAGAGGACGACGTCCGCTATGATTATAAAGATTTGATTACGCCCGATGGCTTGCAGCGCGCCAATCCGAGGAAGTATCGGGAGCAGATTGAGGCGCTTGAAGCAGCCTGCCGGGAGCTTGCGCAGCACGAGGGAGCTAAGCTGTTTAATGCATAGAATTGAACACGAAACGAAGCAGCCGGGTAGACGATCGTCCTATGACTAGAGCTACCCGGCTTTTTTACGCATTGAATGTCAGTCATTAGTCCTAATGATGGATAATTAGACCTTATACACCCCTTTTCGTTTTATTTTCGCTATGGCTTCTTTACGGCTCGATACCCCCAGCTTCTTCAAAATTTTGTTCATTTGATTTTTGACCGTACTATGGGATTTGAACAGCTGCTGCTCAATCTGTGACATCGACATGCCTTGCTCGACTAGTTCAAAAATATGCCGCTCCGAAGGGGTCAGCTCCTTCAGCTGTTCTTCTACCCGGAGCCTTCGGTAATCGTCCAGCAGCAGAGACAGCGGTGAAAAATCGCGGTGAAGCGAACGAATTGTTCCGGGAAGCTCCTTATAGTTCTTCTTGGCTATATATTGCACAGCGCCAGCAGCGAACGATTCGGTAACGATATGTGCATCCGTCATCGAGGTAAGCATAATGATGTCCGGGGGGGCGGATCGCGCGCCCAGCTCGGCGGCTGTTTTGATTCCTCCGTTCTGGTCATTGCCCAGAATGACGTCGATCAGTACGATATCTGGCTTCAATTGATCGTACAACCGAATTGCCTCTTCGTAATGATCGGCAGTGCCTACAACGAGAAATTCCGGCTCTTCATTCAGCATCTGGGTCAAAAGCTTCAGCCAATGCGGATCATCTTCGACAATCATCAGCTTCAAATGATCCATTCTTCTTCCTCCCCTCTATACGATGAAAAGACTATATCTGATACAAAAAGTAACACACTAGACTAATATACTCAATAGATAGGTTGTCATGATTCACTTGGATGGGGTAGGACGATTCGTAAATTTTTGTTATTGTTAGTATTAGGTGAGGTGGAACATTTATAGATAAATAGCTCGTTCATAGCTGCTGGCCGATGAAAGCAAGGAATAAACGAAGGATGGTAGCCATGCTTATTACGTTAGCCATTATTGCCGTAATGTTTACATGCTTGCGCATTTCCACCTATGCGTATCACAGGCAAAGCAGATGGACGGCAGTTCTGTTAAGCGTGTCGATTGTGGACGTGTGGATCGGCCGTCAAATTCCGACATGGGGGGAGTGGTTATATCCCGAAGAGGCGGCATTCGCCGAGCATCTTTCCGAAACGGTATTGTTTTTGGGAAGGTATGTGTTTGCAGCTTACGCATTCTGGTTCATTCATGAATTAATCGGCAGCCAGTCCAGACGCAGTGCTGTGATACAGATGGTATTGTTGCTTGTTTGCGCGGCGTCCGGGCAAATGCTGTTCAAGCCGCTCATTGCTGAATTTATCGGAAGCGGCGTACACCTCGTCTTCTCACTCTACATTTGCTGGCAGGCGGGTAGGCATGGCGGCATATTCTCACATTCCAATCAGTCGAGCGGTGTGGGCTATATCGTGCCGTCTGCGGTGCTGTACTATTTGCTGTACGAGAAAGCGCCGTTCCTCATTAGCCCCGACGAATGGTATCTGGCGCTTCATGTACCGCTGCTCTATTGCTCGATCTACTGGATCATTTTTCCTTGTGATGGAAGGCTGCGGAGAAGAAGAGTACGGCTCAATGAACCGGTACATGGCGTAGCGGTATTGCTTCATACAGTGAAGAATGAAGCGGTCAAAATGTCACTCGTCTACGACCGCCTCATGGTAGAACCAAGCTTCCGCGAGAAGCAAGCGAGTGAAAATTTGCATATTTTGCAGCATTCCTCCGAGCATTTGCTCGATATGGCGGAGAGGATGTCGGCAGGCTCTATACAGCCAATGCAATTGGTTGAGCAGCCTTGCCGCTTGACAGAGCTGCTGGAGGAGGCGCTGCGTCAATGTCGGCCGTTATGGGACGAGAGCCGGTCGATTGAGATTGAAAGAACGTATGCACTCGATCCTGTCATTAAGGCTGACCGGGTGCATTTGAAGGAAGTGCTGATGAACTTATTATGCAATGCTGCCGACGCGATTGTGAAGGATGGCTGCATTCAGCTCGGCATTGGGTCGGCGCCCAAAGGAGGAATTGTCGTAACGGTGCAGGATAATGGACAGGGCATTCCGAAGCGGCTGCACCGGTATGTATTTTCCCCCTATTTTTCGACGAAAGGCGGTAAATCACGAAGCTACGGTCTTGGCTTATGGTACAGCAATCAGATTGTAAGAAGAAGCGGCGCGGCGATGAGCTTCGAGAGCGAGGAAGGCCAAGGCTGCACGTTCCGGATTACGTTTCCGAAGCATAAAGTCGTCCGGGTAAGTGAGGAGCCAGAAGGGCAAGAATAGCACGTGAATATCGATTATCGAGCTTTAGGGGTCTACTTTTTGTAGACCCTTTTTGCTGTATGGGTCAATAAAGATGGACCTATTCAGTCTACGCTCAGCTTGTCTACAATCGGTTCAGATCACAAATTTTGTAGAAAAGGAGGAGGAAAGCTTGACGCGTATATTACTGCCGCTGGGGCAATCGCCAATTACGGCTTATTTGCATCACGCATACCCGTTGTCTGTCGTATCCGGTCGGGAAGAAGTGCTGCCGTGGCTTTATTCCCAGTACGTGCAGCTAAGGTGCTTCAAGGATGTTCATACACATAAGTACCGGGATCTGTTCAACTTCTATACGACGTCGTCGAAAATGGTGGAAATTGTACCGCATCTCAAGGTAGAGCGAGTGAACAAAGGCTTTATTATCAAATGGGCGAAAGACGTAGTTGAATTTCTGATTGACGCGCTCGATCAGGGCTTCTACTGCATCATCTATGTAACGCACCATTATCGGACGAAGCTTTTCTACTTCAAGGATGTGGAGCATATTAGCGAGCAGATGGTTATCGGATACGACAGAGAGGCTCGCGAGTTCGACATATACGGCTACAACGGGGATGACAATCTTACCACGTTCCGCCGCAGCTTCGAGGATTTGGCGCATGCATTTTTTTCTACGCCGGTCGAGCAAGGGTGGCAGGAGCATGTCAATCTGATCCGGTATGATCCGGATTCGAGCTTCGACTTCCGGGCTGAAAATATGGCGGATGTGCTTGAGGACTATTTGACCGGTTACGACTCGTCTCTTCGTTTTCTGCTGTATAAGTATCCGGTTGATCATGAAAGCGCATTCGGCGTTGACGTCTACCCGATCGTCACCTCGATTATGGACGAAGTGGAACGAGGCGACATTTTTCTTGATTTCCGCATCTTCCAGATCATCTGGGAGCATAAGCGGCTCATGACGCGGCGGCTTCGTTTTCTTGCAGATCGACAGTTGATTGATGCTAACAGCCAGTGGTCGGAGCGGTATTCGGAGGTTGAGAAAATGGCGCTTGCGATCCGGCTGGGCGTGTTGAAAGCGATCAAGACGAACACGACGAACGACCTATCCAGTCTGAAGCAGCTGCTTGCAGATATGGTAGAGCGTGAGGTAGAGCTGTTGACTGGCGTTGTGCAAGAGCTGCGCAGCGGCATTCGTGAACGATCGCAGGCCGGGGGCGAGCGGGCTGTGGCAGGGCTTCATACGTGACGCTGTATCGCTGGATTCGCCCTTATGCAGGCTGGCTGATCGGCGCTGCTGGCAGTGCCTTGTTATTTGCCGTAACTAGACTGGCCATGGGCGGTTATATCAAGACGGTTACCGACTCGTCGCTGCAGTTCAGTGAACGGCAGCTCACCTCCGCTGCAATCGGGATGGCGCTGCTCGCTGCTGCCGGCATCGGGGCCAAGTATATGATCCGCTTCTCATCCTGCCGCTTCGCGTCTTACACCGTTCGCGATATACGACAGGAAGCCGCTAGACGGCTGCTTCGGATGCCTGCGGGCGTGGCGGAAAGGGGCAGGTCGGGCGAAATACTAACGCGCGTATCGACCGATCTCGGCTCGCTGCAAACCTATCTGGATACGCAGTTGTATAACCTGATCTATCAGCCGCTGCTCTTTCTAGGCGCATTCACGATGCTGCTGCTCGTTCAATGGCGTCTAGTGCTGCTGTGCGCGCTGCTGGCGCCGCCCGCGATTCTGCTCTCCCAGTGGATTGGAAAGCCGATCCGCACCTATTCGCTGAAGACGATGGCTAAGCAGGACAGGCTGAATGCCGATGCGAAGGAGGCCGTCGAGGGGATGCCCGTCATTCACGCCTTCGGACTGTCTGGCCTGTTCACGAGGCGGTTCCGTCAGCTTGCTGACGATGCATTAACCTCGAGCATGGCGCTTGAGCGGCGGAAGGCAGTGCTGTCGCCGGTTGGAGTTATCGCCTATAGTGCTCCGGTATTGATCGGCGTCGCCGTTGGCGGGCGCTGGGTGCAGTCGGGGCTCATGTCGGTCAGTGATATTTTGCTGTTCTTGTATTTGCTCGTCTTTCTGATTCAGCCGCTGTCGCTAATGCCTGCGCTGATCGGAGCGACGAATGAGGCGAGCGCCGCTGCGAAACGTCTGGGCGAATGGATGGAGCTGCCGCAGGAAGCGTCAGACTTGGCGGAGCACGCCGGACTTGTGCAGCCGACGGAATCGGGGGGACCGGTCGGACAGACACGGCAGGCGGGCCCAGTCGTCGAGTTCGAGGATGTCTCATTCGCGTACGATGATGGAGAGACGGTGCTGCACCAGCTGTCATTCTCAATTCCGGCAGGTCGAATTGTTGCCGTTGTCGGGCCAAGCGGGGCGGGTAAGAGCACACTGACCCGGTTGATATGCGGCGGTTATTCGAGTACCGGACACTTGGAAGGAACGATCCGCCTGTTCGGACGGAACGCTGCGGATTGGCAGCTGAACGAGCTGCGGCGGCATATTGCAGTCGTTGCTCAGGAGCCGTATTTGTTTCCGATGTCGATCGAAGACAATATTCGATCCGGCTGTACGGAGGCGACGGCAGAAGAAATTGTGGGAGCTGCAATGCTAGCCAACGCTCACGAGTTTATCGAGAGGTTGCCGCGAGGCTATGCGACAAGATTAGGTGAACGAGGCGCCGGCCTCAGCCGCGGCGAGCGGCAGCGCATCTCCATTGCCCGGGCAATAATGAAGGATGCTCCGCTGCTGCTGCTCGACGAAGCGTCATCAGCGCTTGATCCGCGCAGTGAGGCGCTTGTTGGCGCAGCATTGCAAAGCTATGCAAGAGGTCGAACGGTGCTGATTATTGCTCATCGGCTTAGTTCGATCCGGATGGCCGATGAGATTTGGGTGATGGAAGGCGGACGCATCGTCGAGCGAGGCGCTTATAACGAGCTGTTGAAGCGGCCGGGCAGCCGGTTCCGTCAGCTATTCGGGGAGCAGGCAGACGTCGCGGCATATGCCAATGCTGATGCTTTGGAGGGGGGCGAACGTCATGCGGGCATCGGGATTTAGAGACGCGGCATTGCTTCTTCGGCTGCTGGGAGACTATCGGCTGCGTTACTTGGTCGGCGTGGTCCTATACAGCCTAGCGGCTGCAAGCATGCCGATCATCCTCGCGTTCGTATTCAAGCTGCTGATTGATGCGCTGGTGAACGAGTCAGGCAGCCTGCAGTCACCCGTCCTGCTGCTTGCTTCCTCGTTCGTTATGCTGGCTGCAGCCTCGTCTTTATGCGGCTACTTGTTCCAGACGGCTGTTAAGCGGGCGATGTCGAAGCTTCGTACACAGCTGTTCGAGACGATGTGCGCCGCCCGGGCGGAGCGGATCGGACAGATTCACTCCGGTACGGCAGCATCGCTGTACACTGGCGACGTGCCCATTATGGAGCGCGCTTATACGGAGGCGATTCAGACGACGCTGCAGTTATCTTTTCTCGGCCTTGGCTCTATCGCAGCCATGCTTGCGCTCGACTGGCGCTTTCCGGCTGGGCTGCTCATCATTACAGCTATTTCGGTATGGCTTGGCTCGAGGTTTATGAGACAGCTGCGGTTGGCGGGAAGGCGCCAGCAGAACATGCTTGCCCGGTTCGCCGAGCATTACGCCGACGCGAAGGAAGGGCTGTCCGTCATTCAAATGTTCGGCATGCAGCCTCGTGTGACACGACGATTTCAATCGATAGCTGGCCGGTTGAATGATACGAGCGTCCGGATTGGTACCTCGACGGCAAGGCTGGAAGCAGTCGAATATATGATGGATATTGTCGGCTTCGGCGGCGTTGTCGTGCTAGGCGGATTTCTGTACAGCTACGGGCTGGCGGAATTCGGTACAGTTGTTGCAATTGTACAGCTGCAGATGGGCTTCATCGGCATATTCTCCGGCATAAGCGCCCCGCTTGCGCTGCTGCAGCAGTCCTTCGCAGCAGCGGGACGGGTGAAGCGATGGCTCGATATGCCTAAGGAGACCGATTGCGCGGTGCAATGGGACGAAACCGCAGCTGGCGCTCCAGCGGAGGCTGCTGCAGCTGCAATCTCCGAATGGGGGGGAGGCGAAGCCAGCTTCGTTCCTGTAGTCGGTATGGATAGTATGGGTGAGGCTGCTCATACGGCATCAATTACCGAACCGCTTGCGCTCGAATGGAGCGGTGTGCATGCCGGCTATGGCGAGCGCCAGACCATCCTTAATGGCGTTACGCTGCAGGTCGAAGCGGGCAGCTTATGCGCCGTTGTCGGCTGGAGCGGATGCGGGAAGAGCACGCTGCTTCGGACGCTGCTCGGCTTCGTGAAGCCAGCAGCCGGAGTGATTCGAATCGGCGGCCGTGATATTCGTGAGATGGAACCTGATGAATTGCGGCGGCTCATAGCTTATGTACCGCAAGAGCCGCTCTTGTTCGCGGGTACAATCGCGGACAACATTCGCCACGGCCGGCCGGATGCGACGGACGAGCAGGTGGAGCTAGCAGCCGAGGCAGCAGGGGCGAAGAGCTTTATCGACCGGCTGCCCGGTCGGTACAGCTTCGAAATCGGCGAGCGCGGACATCTGCTGTCAGGAGGTGAGCGTCAGCGGATCTCTATCGCCCGAGCAATTATTAAGGAAGCGCCGGTTATGCTGCTGGACGAGCCGACCTCATCACTGGACGGTGAGATAGAACGGGCGGTTACCGCTGCAGTTGAAGCTCTTCGTGGACAGCGCACGATCCTTGTCGTCGCCCATCGGCTTGCGACAATTATCGAGGCTGATCAGATCGCGGTTATGCATGACGGGAGCGTCGTGGAGCAAGGTACGCACGCTGAGCTGCTTCAGCTTGGCGGCTGGTATGAGGCGCTGTATGAATCGCAGACTTATCCCGCAGTAACGAAAACCGGTGCATAAAGAGGAGAGATTTATGGATTTTAGAGGGAAGAAGTATATCGTTACGGGCGGTTCACGCGGAATTGGACGCGCGATAGTCGTTTATTTGTCCTCCAGGGGCGCGGATGTCGCTTTTACGTACAAAGGCAACCATGAAGCAGCACAGCTGCTGTGCGACCTGCTTGAGAAGGTCGAAGGAGCGGGACGTGTGCTGGCGTTCGCTGCAGATGCCGAGCAGTTCGAGCAGGCGAGGGAGACCGTTGAACAAGTGCGGGAAACGTTCGGAGGACTGGACGGGCTTGTCTTGAATGCAGGTATTAACCGTGACAAGCCGTTGTTCCTTATGGCGGAGGAGGATTGGGATGCGACGATCGGCGCCAATCTGAAAGGGACGTACAACTATGCACGTGCCGCTGTGTACGGCATGATGCGCGAGAAAGCGGGTTCGATTGTCTGTATCAGCTCGGTCAGCGGCTTGAAGGGAATGCCAGGTCAGGTCAATTATTCGGCGACGAAAGCCGGACAGATCGGCTTTGTCCGCAGCCTGGCCCGGGAGGTTGCGAAGTATAACATCAATGTTAACGCAGTCGCCCCAGGCTTCATCGAGACAGAGATGTGGGATGCGATGCCGGAAAAAATTCGAGCCGACTTTCTCGCTGACATCCCACTGGGGCGACCCGGAAGGGTGGAGGAGGTCGCGCGTGTCGTCGGTTTTCTGCTGTCGGAAGAGGCGAGCTACGTGACCGGAAGCGTCATCGTCGTCGACGGAGGGCTTAGTGCATAAGTTTACGCTGAGTATGAGCCGAAGAAGCAGCACAATTTTAAATCTAATTCATTAGGGGGAAATGATGATGTCCGAACAATTGAAAGCGCAATTGAAAACGTTAGTGGGAGAAATTATTGAGCTGGAGCAATTCGATGATGATGCGCATCTGTCGGAGGAGCTTGGTATTGATTCGATGATGCTGATCGAGATCGTCGCGCGAATCGAACAGCGGTATCAAGTGAAGGTATCGGAGCAGTTCTTGCCGGATATGACGTCCTTGAACGCGATTTATACGGTTGTGACCGGCCTTCTGGCGGGCCGTGCCGAGGCGGCAGCGGGGGCGGGAGAATGACCAAACGGATTGTCATTACTGGACTTGGCGTTCTTAGTCCGATCGGATCGGGCAAGGATGCGTTCTGGCGCGGAATATGTGACGGTACGGTCGGCACGGGGCCGGTCCGCACGTTCGATACCCGGCTGTTTGACGTTCATAACGGCGGCGAAGTGAAGGATGCGAATCCGCTCGACTATGTCACGAAGCTCGATCCTTCCTCGATCGGCCGGACGACTCATCTTGCCATTGCTGCTGCCAAGATGGCACAAAGCGATGCAGGCTGGACGGGAGAAGAGTATGAGTCTTGGCGGGTTGGCGTTTGCTTCGGCACGACGATGGGCAACTCCTCGATTATTGAGGACAATACGAATTTGCTCGTGAGCGAGCAGCGGCGGGCTTCCCATTCCTTATGGAGCAACTACCCGCAGCACAGTATTTCTTCGTCCGTAGCAGAAGAGCTCGGGCTGGAAGGGCCGTCGATGGTTGTGCCTACCGCTTGCGCTGCTGGCAATTATGCCATTAGCTGGGGCAAGGAGTTAATCGAGGATGGGCTGGCTGACGCCGTTATCGTCGGCGGCTCGGATGCTATGTCGCGCGCTTGCTATACGACCTTCCATCGCCTTGGTGCTATCGCGCCGGAAATATGCCAGCCTTTCGATAAAGGCCGCAAAGGAATGATGGTCGGTGAAGGCGCGGCAGCGCTTGTACTGGAAGACTACGAGCGGGCAGCTGCCCGCGGAGCGACGATCTACGCGGAGCTGCTTGGTTACGGATTGTCGTGTGATGCCCATCATGCGACCGCGCCGCATCCAGAGGGGCTCGGCGCGGTGCTGTCGATGCAGCGTGCACTGCAATCGGCAGGCGTGGAGCCTGAGCAGATCTCGTATATTAGCGCTCACGGCACGGGGACGAAGGCGAACGATGCAACCGAATCGGTAGCTATCCGCCGCATGTTCGGAGAGCGGGCTGACGAGGTGCCGATCAGCTCCATCAAAGCGATGATGGGTCATACGATGGGGGCAGCCAGCGCGATCGAGGCGGTCACCTGTGCGCTTGCGATTGCGCATGGCGTACTGCCGCCGACGATGAATTATAACGAGCCAGACCCGGAATGCGTCTCCAACGTTGTGCCGAATGCGATATCCCGACAGCCGGTCCGTTACGCGCTTAGTAATTCGTTCGCCTTCGGCGGTAATATTTCGACGATTCTGATGGGGGAGGCGGTCTCATGAGCCGGATTAAGCAGGATAACGACATCGTCATTACAGGCATCGGGCTCGTATCGTCAGCCGGCAATGGGCTGGAGGAGCTGACGGCATCACTCCAGACGGGTTCCGCGCACCGCAGCTCGCTGCGCGAGCATGCAGCGGAATGGTCAGACCGTGATTTCGTTGGCGCTACAGTACGCGACTGGAATCCGGAGCCGCTGCTCGGCAAGAAGGGCTTGCAGTTCATGCATGCGGGCTCTCAATATTTGCTCGGCGCATCGTTGCTTGCCCTTCGCGATGCGGGCTTGGAAGGCAATATGCCGAATCCCGATGATCTTGGTATCGTCATCGGGACGAATCTCGGCGGATTGAAGGCGGCGTCGCGCTATGATTATACGGCCGCCACGCAAGGACCGCGCTATGTAAGTCCGATGGAGGCGCCGAATACGCTGGCGAATTCTCCAGCCTCCTATCTAGCCATTCGCGTGCAGGCGCGCGCTTGTAATACGACGATTTCGACCGGCCAATGCTCATCGCTCGATGCGATCGGCTATGCGGCGAATCTGCTCCGCAAGGGCCGCGCGAAGACGATTCTCGTCGGCGGCGTCGAAGAGCTGAACGCATACTCGCTGTGGGTGTATAACTGCATGAATGTTCTGCCAGACGAAGGAGCCGACGCTATCGGTCGACCGTTTGACGCACAATCGGCCGGCTGGGTGCCTGGCGAAGGGGCGGCGGTTATTGTACTGGAGCGCCGCGTTGATGCAGTTGCCCGCGGAGCGGAGATTGTGGGCGAAATTGCCGCTTGGTCGAGCGCATTCCGCGGCGGCGAGCATGCCGCTGCCAGGGCGTCGGCGTTGGAGCGCGCGATGCGGCAGTCGCTCCATACAGCAGGAATTGTGCCGGAGGAAGTGAGCATGGCCGTTACGGGAGCAGTAGGACATCCCGCTCACGATGAGGTGGAAGCGCTTGCGCTTCGGGCTGTACTGGGCGACAACCCACCGCCCGTATGCGCTGCGAAAGGGTTGTTCGGCGAGACGTATGGGGCCGGCGGTCTGCTGTCGCTCGCTGCTGCTGCTGCAGTCGGCCGAAGCGGTGTACTGCCGGAATCGGTCGGTTATGCGATCGACCCGGCCGCGCCGGAAGGCTTGTCCGGCATTGTTCATCAGAGTGGCGACAGGGCGGTCTCAGGCGGCGCGGCGCTGCTGAGCGCCCATGACTATCACGGCATGTCGAGCGCTGTTGTACTGCGAGTCGGCTGACCACTTGCTGCTGAGAGCCGATCATTTAGTACGGGAAAGGAGCCGTGAGCATGTCTAAATATGTGTGTAATTACGAGGAAGTCCGCGCGCTGCTTCCGCAGAAGTATCCGTTCATCTTTATCGACGCCGTCTTGGAGGCTGAGCATGATCGGATCGTTTGCTTGAAGAACGTGACGGGCAACGAATGGATGCTGTCCGGCCATTTTCCGGAGAAGGCCATTTTCCCCGGAGTGCTGCTGACCGAGGCAATGGCGCAGTCGGCCATTCTGATGGTGAAGCTGCGGGAGCAATCGACAGATGCTTCGGCTGGTAATGACGGCAATAGCAGCTTAGGCACAGTCGAAGCGGCTGCAGGCGGTGCTACTAAGTCGGAGAAAACTTATCTGCTGACAGGAGCGAAGACGCGGTTCCTGAAGCCGGTCGTTCCCGGCGATCAGCTGATCATTACATGCACCGCAATGACGATTCTTTCTTCGGCTGCGGTCGTGCAAGTGAATGTAACCGTCGACGAGGTGAAGGTGGCGCAGGGTGAGCTTACTTTTGCGATGCTGCATTCGGGCAGTAACGATACGCAGCAACCTGCGCCTTCGAAGGTGCCTGTCTCGGCTGCAGGAGGAGTACTAGAATAGAGAAGATAAAGTGCGGTAGGAACTATTACCTTGAGGAGGATTCAAAGTGAAAAAACAAGCGAAGGTTCTATTGATGACAGCAGCGCTGCTGACGGTTGGCAGCGTATCTGCACTGGCTGGTACAGCGATCAATTTTACACATTACGGGTTCCCGTCTCAAGCGGGTGACATTCGGATCATTGACAACCGCGCCTATGTGCCGGCTCGTGATTTCGCCAAAGCGATCGGCGGTAAAGCAACGTTCGATAATGCTACCAAGACGCTTGATTACCAGCCGGTAGATTTTGATCGGCTGCCTCCTGCACTGCGGGATTACATGACGTACTATGAGCAGCAAGACTGGGCCGGTGTCGCTTCGACGCTGGCGGAGGACGGTTTGTTCATTAATCACGATAATCCGGCAGGTATATCCGGCGATCAGCTCGATGATTATTTGGCTGGTGTTTATAAAGGCTTCGAGCAGTACGGGAAGACGAAGAGCTATTTGCGAGCTGCTTATGAGATTCCGGATGGACGGGTTGTAGGCATTTGGGAGATTACGGCTGGCGGTCATCTGATGGCGACCGGGGCTGGGTTCTACACAATGGAAGGGGATAAGAAGGATAAGCTCAAGCGGGTCGAGCTGTTCCAAATGTCTCAATCGCCTGACGAAATACTGCTGGAGGATCATTCAGCTGCAATTGAGGCAATCAGCGGAGGTAAGCATCAAGAAGAACACATCCCACAATGATGAAGGAGGCGTGTAATCGATGAATGCTTTTCAACCGACTGGCCCGAAACTGTTCGAAGGGGAAAAATGGTGTGTCCTGACCGGCGTGCTCGGTCCTGTGCTTGGCCTTTTGATCTTGATTTATGTAGCGATCTTCGGCAACGTTGAGAATCCGCAGCATGGCGGTGACCTGTTGCGAGCGGCATCGTTCAATACGGCAAGCGGCATTTTTATTATTGCTGTCGCGGCGTTCGTGCCGCTGGCTAATTTCAAGCCGCGCCTGCGCTGGTGGATCGATTTCTACATTATATTCTCCGGTCTTGGCTCGTACATTCTGGAGACGATTCAGCACGCACGGGGCGTCAGCCCGCGTATTCCGACGAATTTGACGACGCTGTGGGGGGTTAATTTCGTCATTACGCAAGTTTTCGCCGCAATGGCTGTTGGCATCATGTGGTATACGATTATGGTGATGATCGGTTTGTTCCGTAAGGACTCTCTGGAGAAGCGTCCGCTCATGGTGTGGGCAGCCCGTTACGGAATGATTGGTTCAATGCTCGGCTTTATCGGCGGACTGTGGATGATCATCGACTATAACATTACGCTGACCAAAGAATTGACGCACAGCATTATTTATTTCCACGGTTATGCGTTCCATGGATTGCAGGCGGTGCCGTTCATGGCGGCCTTCCTCGAACGGGTGAATATGCCTGAGGCGTCACGCAGACGGCTTATCCATTGGGGCGGCTGGACGTTCACGTTATCTGCGGTGCTGCTCGGCCTGCAGGTGCTCGTCGATCATAAGAGCTTGACCAGCATTACGCCAATTATGTCCGTGGCAGCCATTCTCGTTGTCGCTTGGGCATGTCTGTTCGCTTACAGCGGCTTGCTCTATCTGCGCAGCCGGAGAGGCGCCAGCAGCATCGGCAAAGGCGAGGCGGTTCGGCAATCGTAATAAGGTTAATCGAGAAGCGGTACAGAGCGAGTTGCTCTGTGCCGCTTTTTTTTGTTGGAGATAGTTGAAGGTTTATGGTTTGAGCTATTAATCTATTTTTGTAGAATAATAGGGAACTTTTCTCAGATTGTATCGTCTACTTGTCGAGGTGAATGAGTTGGCGTTCGAATATTTGGAGCATGTAACCGGAGGCTTGGACCGGGATGCCGTGCTGGATGAATTGATGAAGGAATATGGACGCGATGTATGGAACTACGCGCTGTTTCTGACGAGAAGCCGCGAGCTTGCCGACGATATCGCCCAGGATGTGTTCGTGAAGGTTTATGAGCGGCTGTATACGTACCGGGGGGAGTCCTCGGTCAAAACATGGCTGCTTGCCATTACGCGCAACGCGGCTAAAGACGCGCTGCGCTCTTCCTGGCTGCGCCGGGTCATTCTCCAGCCTCATCGGGTCGCAGCGATGGACGCATATCCTTCAGCAGAGAGAGAAGCGATAAATCGGGAGCTGACTCGCGACATTTGGTCGATCGTCTTGGAGCTGCCTGCGAAGCTTCGCGAGGTACTGCTGCTCTATGCCCATCACCAGCTGCATATGAAAGAAATCGCGGCGCTGTTAGGCATCTCCGAAGGAACGGTCAAGTCACGGCTGTTCCGGGCCAGGGAAATGGCTAGTCGCAAAATGGTCGAACGGGGCAAGGTGGACGGAGCTATCGTTACCGGCGAGGAGGAGTGGACATGAGAAGCGAGCTGGAGCAGCAGCCGTATTGGGAACGGCAGCTTGTCGAGCAGCCGCTAAGAAGCGGCGGATTCACCTCAGAAATCGAACGTAAAGTGAGGGAACGAATCCGAATGGATCAACGAAACGGTAAACCGCGAGGCTGGTTTCGGACAGTGGCGGCGCTGACAGCCTTCGTCGTGCTGCTCGGTGGTGGGTGGCTATTTAGAGACGATCTCGGCTCGATGCTGAAGCAGCCGGATAAGAATAACGGCGTTCCGGCTGCACTGAGGAACGATTCGCTGGCTGATCTGGATGTTACGTTGAAGGTTATGATTTCGCAATATGATAATTTCACGACGATGCAGGAGGCGCGTCCTTTTCTGCTGCATCATCCGTCTGTCAGCATCGAGACGGCACTTATGCAAGACAATGACAAACTGCTGGAGTGGGTAGACAAGGAGCAGCCGGATATATTGCGGCTATCGCTTAACCAATATTATACGCTGGCTCAGCAAGGAAAGCTGCTGCCGCTTGACGTCTTGATCAAGAAGGATGGCGTTGATGTGGACGCCATGTATCAGCCGATTATCGAGCTCCTCCGGCAGTATGGCGGCGGCCAGCTGCATGGGCTGACGGCTGAATTTCAGACGAGGGCGGTTTTTGTGAACAAGGAGTTGTTCCAGCAGTACGGAATTCCGCTGCCTCGCGACGGTATGACGTGGGACGAGCTGCTTGAGACGGCAGCCAGATTTCAAGGAACGGGAACGGCCGGCCTGCTCGCTAATCCGTGGAGCGGCAGCAGCTTATATTCTCTCGTTGAATATATTCGGATTTCTAGCGGACTTCAAACGGATACGCAGCGAGGGGAGCAAATTACGGTTGATACGCCCGCTTGGATAGACTTGTGGAATAAGGTTGCAGCCGGCTATAGGGAAGGCTGGATCTACCGCAGTCCAGAACAATCAGACTCGGCTGCGTTGTCGTTTACGCCATCGGACGCTTTCCTGAAGGGGGATGCGGCGATGATTATCGCTGGTCCTTATTATATGCAGCAAATTAACCAAGTATGGAAGGGTGACAAGCAGCAGCAATGGATGACGGTGACGGTGCCGGGCAACCAAATTTGGGATACCTATTTAGGCGAGATTTATGCTGTGTCGTCTACGGCCAGCAACGAGAAGGCGGCGTGGGAGTTCGTTAAATTTATGACGGGCCGTGAATTCGCGAAACGTCTCATCGGGATGGGAATGACGGATACACCGGTCAGGGAGTCTGATGTGCCAGAGGATATGAAGGAGCAAACGGCTGCGTTTTATCGCAACGATCTGGAGCTTCCGGGTGATCTGTCGCTGGTTACGGAGGCAGTGGAGCAGACGAATGATACGCTGGCAAGCGAGGCTATTGAGCTAAGTGCACCTTTGTTTAAAGCTGTCGTCGACAATGAACTGACCGCAGAGCAGGCGCTGGCTCAGTTGAAGGAAGCGCTGAGCCAAGCAGCGGCCGTACCGAAAGAGGATCGAACCCAATGAAGCGGGGCGGACTGATGATAGGCTCGCTGCTGCTGATGTGGGGGCTGCTTTCGCTTGCTGGTTGTGCAGATGAGCCGAATGCGTTGGAACAGCCGGCCATATTGAAGGTAGCAGATACTGATGAGGTAAACTTCTATCGTATGTATGGCGACTATATGAGTGCAGCATTTCCTGATACGACGATCGAATTCATATCGACGGAGCAAGCTTCCGATTACAGACTGTCCGTCTCCGAGCGCAATAAGAGATGGATTGAGCTTGTTCGTAAGGAACAGCCAGACTTAATCGTTCTGCGGGATGACGAAACGTACCGCGCTTTGGCTGATGAAGGGCTGCTTGCCGATCTGTCTCCGTATATGCAAGGTAGCCGGATAATGGAGGAGCAGCTTCATCCCGGCGTCATAGAACTGATGAAACAGAATCGGGATGGGCAGGTATACGGCTTAGCTCCAACGTTTAGTGCATTGCAGTTGTACTTCAATGAGGATTTGTTTCGGGAGTATGGCATTGATTTGCCGCATGACGGCATGACCTGGGAGGAGCTTCTGCAGCTTGCTTACCGATTCACGGCAGCCGATTCATCGCCAGGCGCCCCGATCGGTTATTACGAGACCTTCTCAAGCCCGCTTGATATGGTTTATGCGATCGGATCTACTGAGGGGATGTCTATGTACCGGCTTGGAACCGGCAAGATGACGCTTGATACTCCGGCGTGGCGCAGAGCATTCACGACTGTGCTGACCAGCTATAAGAATGGAACGTTCCGCTCTCTGACGCCGAAAGGCAAAGTGAGCGAGGACGGCGAGACCTATTATGACGAGCAAGCGATGAATTCGGTTGATCTATTCAGTAAGGGTAAGGCTGCTATGACGCTTGAATATTATGGACCTAACAAGGCTGATGAAGTGAAATTTAAGCTTGGCTCGGTCAATCCGCCCGTTGATGAGGCTACGCGGACGCGGAGCTACTCATTCTATGCGAATCAGAAGCTTGCCATTCGTTCCGGCTCGCCGGAATCGAAAGCCGGGTGGGAATTCATTCAATTTATGGTGAGCGATTATATAGCGAAGTCTGCTAAGGCACACTCAATAGGGTTCGGTATGCCGAGCAATATGTCCTATCCGAACTTTACGGATGACCCCGCCGCCGCAGCGTTGTACCGTCAGATGCCAGCTATTACACCGGTCGATGAAGGCATTCCTTCCTGGGTGAACAGCGCTTTTTATGATGAAATATGGAGAATGCTGGAGCAGGAGATGAACGCAGCGCTAGCCGACAAGCAATCCGTCGACGAAATGCTGAAGCGGATGCAGGAGCAGGGGCAGCAAATTATCGACCAGGCTATTGAGAAGGGGAACGCTTCGGGATAGGGACAAGGTTCATTGGGAAGGTGAGAGGTGGATGGGAGATAGGCATGCGGGATGGATTGGCCGTATTTTGTCACATGCTTGTAATCCTCTAGGTCCATCGAAAGATATTATAGATTACCTTATAGAAGGCAGACATCAGATGGAAGGGCTTGGGGCTTGGGGGCAAAGCAGAGCGAGAGGGTGGCGACGTTGTGTCGTATTAGGGCTTATTCTAACGCTGCTTGCATTCGTTGCGGCTGGCTGCACAGAAGAGCGGAAGGAAGAGCGTGCACAAGTACAGCTGAAAGTGCTTGATTACAATAAGCAAAGCTTCTATAGCACATACGGCGATTATATAGCGGCCGCGTTCCCGAATGTTAATGTTGAAGTAGTCCCAACAGAGGGGATGTTCGATGTTAAGCTTCCGTTCAAGGAACGATTGCAGCAGCTCACAACGTTAATTACGACGGAGCAGCCCGATCTTATTTTTCTGTCGGACAACGATATGTATCATGCGCTGGCAGACGAAGGCTTGCTAAGCGAGCTGTCGGCTTTTCTGGCGGCTGACCCGGAATTGGAGCAGCATATTCATCCTGGCGTATTGGAGCATATGAGAAATGAACGCAGCGGTGAGCTGTATGGGCTGGCTGCCGATTTCAGCGTGCTGCTGCTCTATTATAATGAGGATTTGTTTCAGCAGCTCGGCGTCGAGCCGCCGCGGGACGACATGACGTGGGACGAGCTGCTCAAGCTTGCGCAGCGCGTTACGCAGGCGAGCTCGGATGCGGACGGTGTCATCGGATTGTTACCTGACTTCGCCGGTCCGAGCGGATTAGTCAGCCTAATGGCCATGACGGAGGGGCTTGGCTTATTTCCGTATCGCGCTTCAACGGGCATCATGCTGGCGGATACGCCCTCTTGGCGGCAAATGTTTACGACGGCTCTTGATGCTTACCGGATGGACACGTTCAGAACAAAGGGCTTGGCTCCCGGTCAGGAGCAGCCTACTGCTTTAGCTGGCGGCAATTCCAATTGGTTTAGAGCGGGATGCGCCGGCATGGTGATCGCAGGCTACGGTTCTTATGACGATGTAACATTTAAGCTTGGAGCCGTTACGCCTCCCGTCGATGCGGCGACGCGGCAGCGCAGCTTCGGTATGGGCTCTTCTCTTACGATGAGTATACGGGCAGGCTCACCGCTTGCGAAGGAAAGCTGGAATATGATCGCCTTCATGATGAGTGATTACGTGGCGAAGGTGCGTGCTAAGCTGGGCGTTCAATATACGGGAACGAGCTTCTTTCCGAGCAATATAACGTATGCGGATTACTCTAACGATCGGTTCGTTGCATCGGTTTATCGTCAACTCCCATCTTATGAGCCTGACGATAAAGGCGCCGCGTTGAGCAACGAGGCGTATAACGCGATGAATGATCTATTCCGAAGCGAAGTGGATGAGGCGCTGGCGGGAAGTCAGACATTCGAGGAGATGATCGAGCGTCTGCAGACGGAGGGAAAGAAGATTTTGGAGTGGGGAATTAGAAGTAAGGGTGACATGTCGTCTTATATTATGATTGATGATTTAGATTGAGTTATGAGTGACTTTTAGAATTTGTGTGATATACAGTGTCGATGAAGTCCACAGGGCTTGTCGGCACTTTTTTTAACTAAGGGGAATTCGGAATTCGGTAATGTATCAAATTTGTCCACGGAAGCCTGCCGCACCATATGCTACAATTTGTTAATGAAAGTGTAAAAGCTGCAATTGACGAAAGGAAGCGATTCATTTGGCGACACTAACTAACAATAGAACGGCAGTGGTGACAGGAGCGGCAAGAGGGCTCGGCTTCGGTCTGGTGAAGGGCTTGCTGGAACGGGGCTGGCGTGTTATAGCAGGCGTACATCGCGAGGCGTCGGAGGAGCTGTCCCGGCTGCAGCAGCAGTTCGAGGGCGGGCTGCTGATCGTTAAGCTCGATATTGGCAGCGATGACAGCGTGAAGAAGGCGTCCATACAAGCGGCCGAGTGGACGGATTCGGTTGATCTCATTATCAATAATGCAGGGGTACTTGGCGATATTGACCGTAAGCTGCCGGACGAGCTTGATTTTGATGAGATGCTTCATGTGATCAACGTCAATTCACTCGGCCCGCTGCGTGTTACGCAAGCGTTCTTCTCAATGCTTCTCCGTTCAGGGCGGCCAATCGTTGCGAATATTTCTTCGGAAGCGGGCAGCATCGGAGATTGCGGCCGTGACAATTGGTACGGCTACTGCATGTCGAAGTCAGCGGTCAATATGCAGTCGGCACTCGTTCACAACCAGCTTAAAGAACTCGGAGGCCGAGTTCTCGTGCTTCATCCGGGCTGGGTGCAGACCTATATACACGGTGAACTGAATACTTCCGCCAGATTGACGATCGATCAGGCGACAGTCAATGTGCTTGGTGCGATCGAGCAGGAAGCAGATTGGCCGGATGTAGATGGCAAGCCGCCATATATTGATACAGAATTCGGGATAAGCTTGCCATGGTAATGAAGCGGCGTCAGGCGATAATATTCGGCGATTATACGAATGCCCCTTACCATCCTCTTCATCAGGTAGAAGCCGAAATCGTCTGCGCGCTTGGCAGCACGTTCAGCACAGAGTCAACCGAGAATGCGCGAGCGCTAGAGACAGGTCTGTCGCCGGAGGTTGATCTGCTCGTATCGTATGCAGACCGCTGGTCAGTCACGCTAACCGACGAGCAGGCTGATGCGCTGTTGGCGTTCGTTCACGGAGGCGGTGGACTTCTCTCCCTCCACTGCGGTATCTCGCTGGCCAATCATCCGAGGCTAACAGCTCTGTTCGGCGGCCGATTCGTCAGCCATCCTGATTTTCAGCCGCTTGCTTACGTGCCAGCGGGAGCTTCAATAACAGACTTTTCGTTTGGCGGGATTTCTCATGCGGGGGCGTTGGAAGGTCGTGTGACGGAGGGAGTCCCTCATACGAGGTTATCGGCTGGAGAAACATCGCTTGAGCTTCAGAGAGCGTTGGATCAGCCGACTGGGCTAGCAAGCGGAGAGGCTACCAGCGACGCGGACAGACGTCGATCGTTGTCCGAGCTTCGAGCTTCGCTGCAGCCGTTCATGCTTGCCGAGGAGCCTTACCTGTATGAGTTCGTTGAGTGTCCGCAAGGAGATCGGGATGTGCTCCTGTACTATACGCTCGAGGGTCAGCTGTATCCGGCGCTGTGGACGCAGACGTACGGTCAAGGACGTATTGTGAACATACAGCCAGGTCATACGGCTCAATCATTGCAGCATCCGGCTGTCCAACAACTGCTGGCTGCCGCTGCAAATTGGGCGGCGAGAGGATAGCGGAGATTTATCTGTTTACACACTATGCCAATTCAAGATATATTTATAGTATCGATACAGTAGAATGCTGCGCGTAAAGCATACGCCGTCTTATTCGAGCCACAGGGCTTGGATGAGGCGGCTTTTGTTTTTATTTGCTCGCAACCTGTCGTGTTAGTGCAGCAGATTATATTTTTGGCGAGAGAGGGTGTTCATTGATGAGGAAAGAACAGGCACAGGCATAGGCAGAGGAGAAGGAATACCAGGAATGGTTGGATAAGCATTCAAGGCTCCGGCATGGTGAAGCCAAGAGGCGACTGGCTGAGGGACATGCGTATGCAGAGAAGCTTTTTGCTACTAAAGTGTGGTTTCCGGCCGTCGGGCATTTTGACTTTTTGCATCCTGAATATGAGGTGAGGGATTTCGGCGATCAGCAGCGGTTTCTGGACTTCGCTTATATTCGTCCTCCTTACCTTTTTTGTATTGAGATCAATGGATTTGGTCCTCATGCGAGAGATGTGAACCGTCGAACGTTCGCAGACGGCTTGATGAGACAGAACCGATTGGTGCTGGACGACTGGATCGTGTTCCGTTTCTCGGTGGACGACATCGAGCAGCAGCCGCGCAAATGCCAGCAACTAATCATACACATTCTAGGCAAATGGTATGGCTCCGATCAGCAGTCAGTGCCTCTCACGCGGTCGGAGACAATGTTGCTCCGTCAAGTTATTCAGCTAGGGGGTCCGGTGAAGGGAGAGAGTTTGGCAGCAAGGATGGGGTGGACACCACAATACACGGTACGCTTATTGAGAAGGCTCTATATTAAAGGATATCTCGCGCCGGTAAGCAATAAACGTAATGCATTCTTCAAGCGAATAAAATCTTATATACCCGTATTTAATAAAGGGAGATAGAAATATTTGTAGAGCAGTAACTGAAGTGTCGCTAGCATGCTAGAAGTGTGACGTTAGAGCGCTATGGGAGTAACAGAGGTGTCGCTAGCGAGCTAGAAGTGTAACGTTAGAGCGCCGTGGGAGTAACAGAGGTGTCGCTAGCATGCTAGAAGTGTGACGTTAGAGCGCCGTGGGAGTAACTGAAGTGTCGCTAGCGTGCTAGAAGTGTGGCGTTAGAGCGCTATGGGAGTAACAGAAGTGTCGCTAGCGAGCTAGAAGTGTGATGTTAGAGCGCCATGGGAGTAATGGAGTGTCGCTAGCGAACCAAAAGTGTGCTGTTAAAGCGCCGCAGGGGCCTGTAGCGAACTAAAAGCAAGCAACACAAAAGCCGCCATCGGCGCTGCCGATGGCGATTAATCACCCGACATTCCGTACTTTGCCGAGGAAGGTGTTGATGGCGTAGTAGGCGGCGCCGCGGACGGCGGAGCGGTCCTGCAGCTCAGCGAATAGGATGCGCATCCGTTCGCGGTGATACGAGAGCGTGCGCTGATCGACTGCTTCCTGTACAGCGGCTTCAAGCCAGCGGCTGGCGCGGCTGATGCGGTTGCCGATAATGACGACGTCCGGATTGAACACGTTGACAATGTTCGCAATGCCGGCGCCCAGATAGCTTCCGATGGAGTGGAACAGCTCAATCGCACGTTGGTCGCCGGCTTCCGCTGCCGCGACAAGACTGTCGAGCTCGCCTTCTAGTCCGATCTCGGAGGCGCGGTCCAGCAGTGCGTTCTCGGAGGCGTACAGCTCCCAGCATCCGCGATTGCCGCAGCGGCATGGCTTGCCATTATACTCAATCGATAGATGGCCTAACTCCCCGGAGAAGCCGGAGGCCCCCTTATACAGCTCTTTGTTCAAAATGATCCCGGTTCCGATCCCGATTCCGACACTTACATAAATCTGATGCGATATACCGCGTCCTGCTCCATACTTCTGTTCACCTTGCGCACCGGCGTTCGCTTCGTTATCGATCGTAACAGGTACGTTGAATTTATCCTCAACCAGCTTTTGCAGTTCAACCCGATCCCATTCCAGGTTAGGAGCGAACAGGATGGCGCCCTTGTCATCGACAATGCCCGGCACTCCGATGCCAATGCCGACGATTCCGTAAGGGCTGGCTGGCGCAAGAGCAATTAGCTTCTCGATGCATTCTGTCAGCTGCTTTAAGCCGGATGCCATATCGGGACGCTTCATTGACCACTGCCGTTCCTCGATCACATTGCCGCGCAGGTCAGTCAGCACGCCTCTAATATAGTTAACCCCCAGGTCGATGCCAATCGCATAGCCTGCCTGCGCATTGAATAACAGCATGACTGGCTTGCGTCCGCCTTTTGATTCGCCTTGCCCGATCTCTTCAACGA
This sequence comes from Paenibacillus xylaniclasticus, assembly GCF_004001065.1. GTDB lineage: Bacteria > Bacillota > Bacilli > Paenibacillales > Paenibacillaceae > Paenibacillus_T > Paenibacillus_T xylaniclasticus. The sequence continues at coordinate 172,457 of NZ_BIML01000006.1, read as the reverse complement.
GCTGCGCTTCGATAAGGTCCATGACAAGACTAGATACGGTCGCCTTGTTCAACCCCGTCTGCTCGGAAATTTGCGCTCTTGACAAAGGTCCGCCTTTCAGCACAGAGTCGAATACGATCGCCGTATTTATTTTTTTTATCATGGTTTGGTCGCCTGTCGGCTTTGGTTTCGCCATATTTTTACATCCTCTGCAACAATAGTGGTTTTATTGTAGCATAACCGCTTAGGTTTGTTTAGTCATTAAACGAAGTAAGCGCTGTGCAGGGCCATTAATTAGTCGTGCGGTAATGATTATCGAATGAAAGTGCAACAATAGAACGGTATGCCCGCCAGATCCGATCGACATAGTAAAGAAGAACGTTAAGTCAATTTATAAAGTGGTGTATGAAGAGAACTTTTAGCGGCTACAATACGACAGATATAACAAATGTTACTCCAAAAACAGATTAAAAAAAATTTGTTCAAAAACTTAGTTTGTTTAATAGACAAACCAAGTTCCGGAGTGGTATGCTGTCGTTAGAACACCGCAATGCATTCGGTAACGAAGGTCGGATCGATCTAAGAGGCCGATGTGCAGGCATCGCAGTTTTGCACTAAATTATACTGAGGAGGATAAGTTAACGATGGCTTATTTCGCTAACATTCCGCAAATCAAATTCGAGGGCAAAGGCTCCGACAATCCGCTTGCATTCAAACATTATGATCCGAAACAAGTTGTACTTGGCAAAACAATGGAGGAGCACCTCCGTTATGCAGTTGCATACTGGCATACTTTCACGGCTAACGGCACGGACCCATTCGGTGCGGGTACGGCAGTTCGTGATTGGGATAAACTGAGCGGTCTCGACCTGGCGAAAGCTCGCGTAGAAGCAAACTTCGAATTCATGGACAAGCTGAACATTCCGTTCTACTGCTTCCATGACCGCGACATCGCTCCAGAAGGTGAAACGCTGCAAGAAACGAACAAAAACCTCGACGTTATCGTCGCTCTGCTCAAAGACGGCATGAAAGCGTCCGGCAGAAAGCTGCTCTGGAACACGCAAAATATGTTCACGAACCCTCGCTTCGTTCACGGCGCTGGTACGGCAGTTAACGCTGACGTATATGCTTACGCTGCAGCACAAGTGAAGAAAGGCCTTGAAGTAGGTAAAGAGCTCGGCGCTGAAAACTACGTATTCTGGGGCGGTCGTGAAGGCTACGAAACGCTTCTGAACACGGACATGAAGCTGGAGCTGGACAACCTGGCTCGTCTGTACCATATGGCTATCGCTTATGCGAAAGAAATCGGCTTCGACGCACAATTCCTGATCGAGCCTAAGCCGAAAGAGCCTACGAAGCACCAATACGACTTCGACGCGGCTACGACGATTGCATTCCTGCAAAACTATGGCCTGAAAGAGCACTTCAAGCTGAACCTTGAAGCTAACCATGCTACGCTTGCTGGTCACACGTTCGAGCACGAAATCCGCGTTGCTGCAATCAACGGCATGCTGGGCTCGCTCGACGCAAACCAAGGCGACATGCTCCTTGGCTGGGATACGGACGAGTTCCCTACGGATCTGTACTCCACGACGCTTACGATGTATGAAGTTCTCAAAGCAGGCGGCCTGGGCCGTGGCGGCGTAAACTTCGACGCAAAAGTACGCCGTGGTTCGTTCGAAGTGGAGGACCTCTTCCTGGCTCACATCGCAGGTATGGACAGCTTCGCATGGGGTCTGAAAGCAGCTGCGAAACTGATCGAGAACAAAGTACTCGACAGCGTAGTAGAAGAGCGCTATGCAAGCTTCAAATCCGGCATCGGTGCTGATATCGTTTCCGGCAAAGCAACGCTGGCTTCCCTGGAGCAATACGCGCTGCAAAACAACCCGATCGTCAACAAATCGGGCCGTCAAGAGCGCATCAAGCTGCTCCTGAGCGAAGTAATCTTCAGCGTATAAAATATCTATTGAATCTCGAGGCCTGAATACGGTCTCGCCAATCATAATTCAAGTTCAAAAAGTCGGCTATTTAGCTGGCTTTTTGAACTGTTGAGGGGAGCATTGTCGGACGATGAGTTATGTAATCGGTATTGACCTCGGAACGAGCGCCGTCAAGGCGCTGCTTGTTGATCGTGAAGGTGCGGTCCGCGGTGAAGCCTCGCGCGCATATCCGCTGTTCCATGAGCATTCCGGCTGGAGCGAGCAGAAGCCGGACGATTGGGTAGAAGCAACGATTGAAGCTTTGAAGGAGCTGTCCAGCGCTGAAGGCGTCAATCCTGCTGAAATCGAAGGCATCAGCTTCTCGGGTCAAATGCACGGTCTCGTGCTGTTGAATGCGGAAGGCAACCCGGTGCGCAATGCGATTCTGTGGAATGATACGCGTACGACGGAACAGTGCCGTGAAATCGAGCGTACGCTTGGCGATAAGCTGCTCAGCGTTACTCGCAATCCGGCGTTGGAAGGCTTTACGCTGCCTAAGATTTTGTGGGTTCGTCAGAACGAGCCGCAAGCATTCGAGCAATCGAAGCTGTTTCTGCTGCCGAAAGACTATGTGCGTTACCGGTTGACTGGTGAACTGCATATGGATTATTCGGACGCTGCAGGCACGCTGATGCTTGATGTAGCGAACAAGCAATGGAGCAGCGACGTGCTGGCTGCATTCGAGCTCCCGGCATCGTTCTGTCCACCGCTAGTTGAGTCGCACGGCTTAGTCGGCACGCTGCTGCCTGCTGTAGCAGAACGTTCCGGTCTTCCGGCTTCGGTTAAAGTATTCGCTGGCGGTGCAGACAATGCGTGCGGCGCGATCGGCTCGGGCATTCTGTCCGAAGGTCTGACGCTCTCGAGCATCGGTACGTCCGGCGTTATTCTCAACTACGAGAACGACAAGGATGCCGACTTCGCAGGTAAAGTTCACTTCTTTAACCACGGCAAAGAAAATGCGTTCTACGCGATGGGCGTTACGCTGGCTGCTGGATACAGCTTGAGCTGGTTCAAGAACACATTCGCGCCAGGCGAATCGTTCAATCAAATGCTGGAAGGCGTTGGCGAAGTGAAGCCGGGTGCAGGCGGTCTGCTGTTCACTCCTTATCTCGTCGGTGAACGTACTCCGCATGCAGACGCACAAATCCGCGCAAGCTTTATCGGTGTTGACGGCTCGCACCGCCGGATCGATTTTGCTCGTGCGGTAATGGAAGGGATTACGTTCTCGCTTAACGAGTCCGTTGACCTGTTCCGTAAAGCCGGCAAAAAAATCGAAACCGTTATTTCGATCGGCGGCGGCGCGCAAAATCCGGTGTGGCTGCAAATGCAAGCGGACATCTTCAACGCGACGGTTGTTGCGCTTGAGAATGAGCAAGGCCCGGGTCTCGGCGCAGCGATGCTCGCAGCCTATGGCTGCGGCTGGTTTGCAAGTCTCGACGCATGCGCGGATAAATTCGTCAAACGCGGCGCATCGTATACTCCGAATCCGGAGACGGTTGAAACGTATGCAGGTCTGTTCCGCATTTACCAGCAAGTATACGAGCAAACGCGCAGCTTGAACACAGCACTTGCCGCATACCGCAACTAATCAACGAGTATCTATTCCAGACTCTTATATCATTCGCGCACATTAAGGCGCACCCTAATACAAGCCGCTCTTTCGAGACTAGACTCCGAAGGGGCGGCTTTCTTATCGGCAAACAACAATCCCCCGGAATCCGGGGGATTGTATTATATGCTAAAGCTATAGGGGCCCCAGATCTCTTCCGGTCCGACGCCCAGTTTGTCAGCGATAAGCTTTGCGGTCAGCCGCTTAGGCTTCTTGATCTTGCCGTTACGTATTTTGGATATGGTTGTAAGCGAGATATGTGTTGAACGCGCAAGTTCGGTAACCGACACATTCTTCTCAGTCATGAGCAGTCTCAGCTTGAAGGAGGAGTCGATCTCCAACTGCTTCGGCTCCAAATGGAGCAGGACGACGGCGCTGCTCCTCACCTCACCTGTCCAACGACGGAAGGACATAAACAATGCGCGCGCTGTATAGCTATGGTCTTCGATATGAAGACTGAAGATGCAGGGATGCGGCTTCCGGTTGGCTGATGAATAGTCGATTGCCCGTTTCACATGTCTTCTGTCGTTTAACGATACGAATTGAAGGGCTGGCTGGCACAGAAAGCTCGAGGCGTCGTATTTCACTGGCGTCATGTAGCTTGTAATAGCCTGCACTGTCATCTCGTTGTCGAGAATGATGGATGCAGCCGCCCGTTCTCCGCGAATGACAGAGTCGATCCATTGCTGCTCAGTTATGTCATGCATTATAACTGCATATCGGCTGCCGCTGATGTCCGCTCTGCTAATTCGAATCACTTCCAAGCGAACGTCGAATTCGATATCTCTCTTGGAACGGATACGGCACCAAGGAACAACTGCCTTCGGCTGTACCCATTCCTCAAGTCGCTCGAACGGCTCGTTAGTCCCAACGTCGGCGACTACAAATTGGGATGGAGAGATGCCGAGCACTTGCTCCTTGTTGTAACCGCTCCATTGACAGAAAGCGTCGTTCATATCGACTAATTGAACTGTATTTGGCGAACAATCGATAATTAGAATCGGGTCTGAACTAAACGAGAAAACGTCGTACATGCACTGACACCTCTTTACGTCAGGATAAGTAACTCTAATCCGCTTTTCTTAATCTGATTTGATTGTATCATTTTCAATGTTATATTACATGACATAAATGAATAATTATTTGTAACATTTGATGGACGGATTTAGATTTTTTTGACCATCAGTTTTACGTTTATGCGGTTCTATGGATAAAAGTGGGGAGTGACGGGCAACGTAAGATGACTGCGCCGACGCTCGTACGATATTGGAGTACATGAGCGGCAGCGGCAATGAATACACGCATGCTGGAGGAAGTGAGAATAGGTATGGAAAGCACGAACGGCTCCGCGCTTTTATTTCAATTTGCCGATCATGTGAGTGCACAGAATGCAATTGCGACACTTCGCGAGCTTGGTTACGATCCGGTTGCGCATGAAGGAGGGCGCATTCATATTCATCTGGAAGGAAGTGACTTGACGTCAGCGCTGGAGATTGCGATGGCGCATGGAGGAGAGCTGGTAGAGGAGCATCCGCTCGATCCGGCTGCGGTAACGGGGCTTGCGTACGGAATGGACAGCATTCCGATACCCGCGCATACTGTCAATGAGGATTGGACGGATGAATACGCGGTCGGCAGCGGGGCTTATGCAGATGAAGGGGCGGGACTTCGCAACCGCGACGATGACGGTAATGAGGAAGATAGATTTAGACCCGACGACGGTTCCTATAATTTTATTTCGGGCGATGTTCATACCTAGAAGAAAGGGCTGTTCCGCTGGTTGTGAAGAAACTGACCTCAGAACAGCCCATATAAATTTATCAAACCTGCATCAGCGCACGTTCTGCAGCGCTTCTGCCGGCGGCATAGCCTGTCGAGAAGGCAGCAGTAATGTTATAGCCGCCTGTATAGCCGTGAATATCCAGCACTTCTCCACAGAAGTAAAGACCGGACATGAGCTTCGATTCCATTGAACGTGGATCGATCTCCTTCAGATGAACGCCTCCACCAGTAACGAAGGCTTCTTCTATCGATCGTGTGCCGTATGCGCGCAGCGGAAACATTTTTGTCACCTTCGCCAGCTCCATCCACTGCTGCTTCGGGATATTATCGTACGTCAGCTTATCCGGCAGCTCGGCTTTCGCAAGAAGCAGTGGAATCATTTTGTCTGGCAGATAGCGGTGGAGTACGTTTTTGATCGTCTTCTTAGGCTCGGCCTCCGCCAGCTTCAACGTCTCGGCATACACCTCATCAACTGTCTTATCGGGTACAAGGTCAATCGTTAGCACGATGTTTCCGATTTGATATTGCTTCAGCGCCTTCACAACAAACTGGCTGCAGCGCAGCGCGATCGGACCGGAGATGCCGAAATGGGTGAAAATCATGTCGCCGCGATGCTCTATTATTCGCTTGCCTTTCGGATTCCAGACTGACAAGCAAACATCGCGAAGCGATACTCCTTGCAGCTCCTTCGAGACGATGAATGGCTCATTCGACGTGATTGGAACCTCTGTCGGAAACAGCTCGGTAATGGTATGTCCAGCTTTCTCGGCCCAAGCATAGCCGTCTCCGGTCGAGCCGGTGTGCGGAACGGATTTGCCTCCGGAAGCGATAATGACAGTCGATCCAGCGATTCGTTCGCCGGAACGCAGCTTGACGCCGGCAACGGTCCCTTCTTTATATATAACTTCATCAACTGGTGAATGAACACGAATTGTAACGCCTTGTTTAACGACTCGATTAATTAACGCATCGACGACCGTTTTAGCTTTGTCTGTTACAGGGAACATGCGGCCGTTGTCCTCTTCCTTCAGTTTGATTCCCATCTCTTCAAAGAAAGCGACTATATCCTTGCTGCCAAAGCCAGTCAATGCGCTGTATAGAAATCGCCCGTTACCTGGAATATGTTTAATGAGCTCATCTAAATCCTTATTGTTCGTCACGTTGCAGCGTCCGCCGCCGGATATGCCAAGCTTCCGCCCGAGCTTATCGCCCTTGTCAAGCAGCAGAACGCTTGCTCCGGCTGAGCTTGCAGCTACTGCTGCCATTAGTCCAGCTGAGCCGCCGCCAATAATAATTACATCATAAATCATTATTTCGCCTCCGTGTCATCCCTGCTATGCCCTTCATTGTATACGCATTAAGCTCCATTGGCAAAGCTGTGGTCTGTTCTTGCTAGGCAATTGGATGAATCTCTTGCACTTTTTATCCAAAAGTGTTAAACCGAAAGTAAAAAGAGGTAAAGGATGTGCGGCTAATGAACTCAGCTTTTCAGCAAAGACAGCCTGTCTCATTTATAATGCCCAGTCCGGTAGACGGGCTACAGCTGCATGCAGCCGAGTGGCCCGTATTGACTAATCGTCCTCTTGGCGTCGTATGCGTCGTTCACGGGATGGGAGAGCACAAGGGGAGGCAGGAGGCTATAATCCGGCCGCTTCGTGATGCGCGTTTCGTCGTGTTTCATTACGACCAGCGGGGGCATGGGCAGTCCGAAGGTCGTCGAGGTCATGCACTGAAGCTATCCGATCTTACCCGTGACTTGGAAGCGATAACGGCTGAAGCGGCCCGCCGATATCCGTCACTGCCCTTATTCGTATACGGGCACAGCATGGGCGGTAACGTCGTTATTAATTATGCACTTCGGCACAAGCCGAGGCTTGCAGGTGTCGTGTTGACTAGTCCGTGGCTTCGCTTGTCGTTTCAGCCGCCTGTATGGAAGGTTAAGCTTGCGCGAACGGTCGGCAGACTGTGGCCGACGTTCTCGCAGTCGACCGGCTTGAAACCGGATGCTTTATACCGCCCGGGAAATCCGTATGCCGCACCGCCGCGTGACGAGCTGTCACACGGACGTATTACCGCTTCTATGTTCACTTCAGTCGTGGACGGCGGTGAATGGGCAATTGCACATTCGTACGAGTGGAAGGCTCCACTTCTTATCGTGCACGGAACGGCTGACCGCATTACTTCATTCGAAGCGAGCCGTCAGCTTGCGAATAATGCTTACCGGGATAGATGTACGTTCATAGCGGTGGAAGGTGGCTATCATGAGCTGCATCATGATTTGGAAGGTCCGAAGACAATGCAGAGGATTACGGAATGGCTGAGAATCACAACCTGAAATGAGCAGGCGGCTTCATAAAAGAATCGCTTTAGGGGGAAACGGATATTCATAAGTAAACCATAACAACGTTGGCAGTTGTCGGTTGGACAGCTGCTTTTCTAGTTTAATGAGTAAACAAGTAGGAATTATGAAATTGATGGTAGCTAAATTGCTGGAAGTATGTTTTAATCTGTGATAAATGATGGAAAATAAAACTCGAATTAATATGGGTTATTCAGCGTTCTAGGGAGGCAATTTGCCGGATGTGGAAGACGATGATTTTACAAGTATTCATATCCATGCTGCCGTCTCTTGTCTATCAATTGTGGCATGATCGGCCGAATTGTAACGCCAAGTGGGGAGCTTGGTCTACGGGGTTGTTCTGCGGTGTATCTATGGTGCTGTGCATGTTGTTGTCGATGCAGACGGAATCAGGCTATCAATTCGATATTCGACTTATTCCTTATATAATCGGCTCATTATACGGTGGTTACTGGAGCATGGGGGCGCTGACTCTCCTGTACGCAGGCCTTAGAGTCCCCTTCTTCCATACGGAAGGTGAATGGCTGACATTCGGGGTAATACTAATCATTTTTTGTCCGCTGCTTGTCTTGTTCATTCAGCCGTTTCATCTTGCCAGACGTAAAGAAAAGCACAGGATCGGGGTAGTGCTCATAACGGTATTGCAACTGCTGTACAGCACTTCTTTGCTCATTGATATTATTTTACAGAGACCGAATTTTGCATGGAGTGATGTATGGCTGTTTGGCGGCTTAATCGTGTTATCTTATCTCGTATTATGGGCCTCTATTCTTATTATCGAGAATATGCGTGAGAAGCAGCTGCTTCATGGCCAGCTAAGAAGAATGTCGGAGAAATACAGGGCTGAGGTACAGAAGCTGCAGCAGTTTATCGATGAGACTCCGCTCGGAGTCGTTATTCTCAATGCAGAAGGTAAAATTACACATTTGAATGAAGTGGCCCATAGGTATTTTTCTACTTCTGCCGAGAAAGGGACCGCCAATGAGATGAGAGGCCGTACTTATGTGGATCTGATCGATCAAGCCCAGGATGGGCAAAGTATTGCTATGCTGCAGAATGCACTCGGAGGTCAGAGAACCTCGTTTCAGCTTCAGGAAACGGAAGGACGGGTATTCGTCAAAACCGCCTTTACGATACGCGATAACGAGTTGGCGGGACAGGCCTCCATTACGGGGGCTGCGCTAATTATGCATGATATAACAGAGCTGAGCCATCTACGCGATGAGCTTGGCCGGATGGACAGGTTTAGTCTGGTCGGACAGATGGCGGCCAGCATAACGCATGAGATTCGCAACCCAATGGCCGTTATACGTGGATTCGTCCAATTGATGAGAGAGCGGGCAAATGAAGGGCAGCTGGAATATTTCCGTATCATTATAGAGGAGCTTGATCGAGCGAACGGGATTATTAACGATTTTCTATCCCTTGCTCAGAACCGATTGATCGATAAGACGCATTATTCGCTCAATAGTCTGATGGAGGAGATGCTCCCACTTATTCAAGCGGATGCCAATCTCCGCGGCATTCAAGTGGAGTGGCAGCCGAGGCCGGGGCTCCCTGAGCTGCTTCTGAACGATAAGGAGATTAAGCAGCTTATTCTGAATCTGGCCCGCAACGGACTGGAAGCGATGAAGAACGGCAGCGGCGTACTGTTAATTCGTACCGATTGGATACCGGGAGCGGTGGTGCTTCGTGTACAGGATAACGGGGTTGGGATTACCAAGGATCAAATGGACAAGCTGTTCGAACCGTTCTTCACAACCAAATCAAGAGGAACGGGGCTTGGACTACCTGTTTGTCTTAGTATCGTTGAACGCCACAACGGCCGGATTGATGTGGAATCGGAGGAGGGGAAAGGAACGACGTTTATCGTCACCTTCCGTCTGGAGGACGGAACTGCGGAGGCCGCTGCTTCGGTTGAGAAATATAAAAACATTGGATAAGCCGCAGCCCTGACGAGCATACTAATTTTCGGAAGGGGGTTATATGACGGTGAGCAGCAAAAACGCTCAGCAAAGCAGCGCCGATGCGGCCAAGCAGCGCGCGGGCTCCGGTAAAGCGCCAGAGTCGCAAGGCTATGATAAGAAGCTGGATGGTCCTAACCGTCCGTCTACATAGGCGGATAAGCAATGAGCAGACAACGGTATGAGGACTGGCTGGATGAACGAGATGCTGAGGCATACGGATATGCGGACGATCCGGAGCTTGATCCGTATGAGATCAATTTTTTGCCCGCATATCGCAAAGGTCGGGGGCCTAGGGCGCCGTTCGTTAACCGGTATGGAGTCGTCATTGGAGACCATATCTATTCGTCTCCTGAATCACCGCTGGAGCAGTGGACGAAGGATACAGATCCTGCTGTAATGGCAGGGGATGAGTGGGTCCACCCATACAAGGATATTGGATTTATGACGGCAGATAACCGAGCGATCTTCGAAGAAGGAGAATCGCCTGAATCGGGAATATTGCTCCATCCTGATAAAGATGTGGGCTACGTTTCCGATCCGCCGTCCTCGGACAAAGACAAACACGAATAAACGCCATGCGGCCTGTTGCAGGTACGCTTCATTTGATTATTCCAGACGACAAGCAGCCGGAGGATGCCCGGCTGCTTTTTCTTTACTTTCATTTTCAGCGAGGTTTATAATAGTAAGTAACATAATTTTGAAAGGTGAGTGAGGTACATGTCAATGTCCTTCGAACGATATATGCTGGATATGGTTCAACCGATGCGTGACGATCTGACGCGTCTTGGCATTCAAGAGCTGCGCACGCCAGAGCAGGTTGAAGAAAGTATCCCTAATGCGAAAGGTACGGCGTTAGTCGTTGTGAACTCTGTATGTGGATGTGCTGCAGGTCAATGCCGCCCAGGCGTGGCACTTGCGCTTTCGCACGACGTAATTCCGGACCACCTGTATACGGTGTTTGCTGGCCAGGATAAGGAAGCTACGGCGAAAGCACGCGAATATTTCGCGCCATATCCGCCATCTTCACCTTCCATTGCCGTAATGAAGGATGGAGAGCTCGTCCACTTTATCGAGCGCCATCAGATCGAGAACCGTTCGGCTGAAGAGATCGCAGCCGATTTGACGGCTGCATTCGATCGCTTCTGCCGCTAATAAGAGAGGACGGTTAGCGATGAGTTTACAGCGCGAAATTATTGAACGGCTCGGCGTTCAGCCCACAATCGACGTTGATGCGGAAATACGCAAGCGTGTCGATTTTCTCAAAAGCTATGTACTCAAGTCCAACGCCGCGGGACTGCTCATCGCCATTAGCGGAGGGATAGACAGTGCAGTCACTACGGGGCTGTGCAAGCAGGCGACAGATGAGCTGTCTGCCGAAACCGGCAAGGAATATATTACGCTCGGCGTATTCCAGCCCTATGGAGAGCAAGCGGACATTTCCGATAGCTATGCGACAGCCGATGCTTTCAAGCTGACCCACCGCGTGGAGACGAATATTGGGGAAGCGGTCGATGAGATCACGCTTGAGGTTGAGCATAGTATGAAGGCGATCGGAATTAACCGGCATCTTAGCCGAGGCGGTAAGGGCAACATCAAAGCAAGAACGCGTATGGTTATGCAGTATGCGCTTGCATTCGATTTGAACTTGCTCGTCGTTGGTACGGACCATGCATCGGAAGCGATTACCGGCTTTTACACGAAGTGGGGAGATGGCGCGGTCGATATTACGCCACTTAGTACGCTGAATAAGCGTCAAGTGCGCCAGCTTGCCGCGAAGCTCGGCGTTCCTCAGAGCGTGCTGGATAAGGCGCCGACGGCCGGCTTATGGGAAGGCCAGACGGATGAGAACGAGCTCGGCATCAGCTATGAGGATAACAGCAGCTATCTTGAAGGCAAGCAGATTGATCCTGCCGTTGCTGCGAAGCTTGAGAAGCAATATTTGCGCACGGAGCATAAACGTTCGCCGATTCCGGGCATCTAAGGAATCGAGCGATAGACAAGCCGGGACCTGATCGCTAGTAGCGAGCCGTCCCGGCTTTCTTGCAAGTATCAAGGATAAGGATACGTCAAATAATGGGGGATCACGAGCTTGATTATCGGAATCGGGCACGATATAGCTGATGTAGACCGAATAGCCGGCATACTGGAGAAGGAATCGGCAGATCGGTTCATGAAACGAGTCTTAGCCGGTCCTGAGCTGGAGGCTGCATATCAACTGACCGGAAGGCGCCTTGCGGAGTACGTGGCAGGAAGATTTGCAGCGAAGGAAGCGGTTGTGAAGGCGTTGGGCTGCGGCATTGGCGCAACGGCGGGATTACATGATGTGATCGTGACGAGAGAGCCAAGCGGCAAGCCGGCTGTGCATCTGTCAATGTCGGCTAAGCTCAAGCTTGGCTGGGTTAGCGATGAAGAATTAGAAGCGGGCTCAGGTCAGGAAGAGGATGGCAGGAGGCGTATACACATTACGATTACACATGACCGGGGATTAGCTTCTGCATTTGTCGTCATTGAGCAGCTCGACTAATTAAGCTTCGCATCATTAGCCCGTAGCTCCCAAGCACCTGACTAATAAGCCGGTCAGCATTAGATGCTAGCCGGCTTATTGGTGTGCAGCGAGCCATTCGCTAAGCGACTCGATCTCAGCTGTCGACAGCTTGTCCTGGAACGGAGGCATAACGTCGCCACCATTTGTAATTTGATGGACGATTTCTTCCTTCGTCATGCGGGCGCCGACTGTACGCAGATCGCTGTCGGGTCCGACTCTTCCGCTTAAATCCGCAGCATGACAGCTTATACATTTCGAATTGTAGAGCGCTATCGTATCGGCAGGACCGACTAGTTCATTCGAAGATCGGTTTGATGAACCACAGCCTGCGAATACGGCAATCGCTGCTGCGACTATAATAGCTAGCCGTACTTTTTTAAAGGTCATCGCCTACCCTCTCTTATCGTATGTTCTACAGCCAATTATAACATAACACAGTATTTCATCTTCTCTTTGCCGCACAGTCTCTTTATAATGAGGGAAGGCCCGTATTATTACGTGTCAAGCAACGATGAATCCAACACTAGGAGCATAACTATTTTGGCGTACGATAGCATATTGCATAGAAAACTGATTCAAATGGATGCGGAGCATGTGCTGAGTGGTATTTCGAGCCGGGAAGCGGGTTGGATAAGCGACTCGACAGGTATCGAGCTGAATCGGCTGTTTCTACCGATTTCCGGTCAAGGATGGCTGCAAATTGAGAACAAGAGAATGACGACGATACCCGGTAAGCTGTATTTGCTGCCTGTTGATGCGGAGCTGTCTTTCGGAACGGAAGGGAGCAGCAGCTTTGTTTTCTATTTCACTCATTTCAAAATGAATTTGGGCGATTATAACCTGCTTAAGGAGCTGGAAGTTCCATTCTGGATTGAGGCGGTGAACGAGCAAGAGCTGATTGAGCTGTTTGAGAAGCTGATTCGGCTACAGCAGACGGATTCGCTTCTTCAAGAGTGGCGGAAGAAAGCAGTGCTCTTAGAGTTGATTGCCTATTATATGGAGGGTGCTGGCTTCGAACGCAAAATTGAGGCAAAGCAAGCCTTGATCGAACAGTTCGAAGAGGTACTGAATTATATTGAGGACAATATGTCAGAGAGCATAACTATCGAGCAATTGGCGTCGATCGTTTGCCTTCATCCCAACTATTTCATTACGATATTTAAGAGCTTTACCGGCATCTCGCCGGTCAACTACATCATTGAACGCCGATTAGAGCACGCCAAAGCGCTCTTGTCGGAGACTGATATGGCGGTAGCAGATGTTGCGGCACGGATTGGCATGCAGAATCATTACTTGTCACGGTTGTTCAAGCAGCATTTCGGCTTGACGCCGCGCCGGTATCGCAAGCTGTCACATTCCATTGAAGGTGCTGTTCAACCGGCAGATTGTATAGATGATGGAGGGGACGGGGCAAGAAAGGAGGGGGCTAGTCATGAGCGGAGCTCGCGGTTCAGCACGAAAAAGCGCAAATAGCGTAGACGAATTCGCGGCTGCGCCTGTGCATTCGCAATATTTTGGCATGGAGCTTCTTCGCTGGTACGATGCTGTGAAGAGAAAGCTGCCGTGGCGAATGAACCGAGATCCGTACCGCGTGTGGGTATCCGAAATTATGCTGCAGCAGACGCGTGTCGATACGGTCATTCCTTTCTATGAACGATTCATGTTGAGATTTCCGACCGTTCAGGCATTGGCAGAAGCGCCTGAGGAAGATGTTCTGAAGCATTGGGAAGGACTCGGTTACTATTCACGCGCACGTAATTTACAAGCTGGCGCGAAGGAAGTTGTCGAACGATTCGGCGGAATCGTACCGGATGACGCAGCCTCGGTCGCTTCGTTGAAAGGAGTAGGACCCTATACGGCTGGAGCGATTATGAGTATTGCCTTTAATCGTCCCGAGCCGGCTGTTGACGGTAATGTTATGCGTGTTCTGTCGCGGTTCTGGCTGCTGGAGGATGATATTGCCAAGCCGTCAACCCGCGTCAAAATTGAAAAGCTGGCAAGAGCGATTATCCCAGAAGGCCGGGCAGGGGAATTTAATCAGGCGCTTATGGAGCTCGGCGCGTTAGTCTGTACACCCAAATCGCCTGGCTGCTTGACTTGTCCGGTCATGGAGCATTGTGAAGGCCGTCTGGCGGGCAAGGAGAAGGAGCTGCCGATTAAATCGAAGGCGAAGCCTCCTCGTCCTGAGTGGCGGCTTGGCGTTATCGTTGCAGGAACGGGAGAGCGGGCAGGTCAAGTGCTCGTTAGGCAGCGCCCGGAGACGGGGCTGCTTGCACGTATGTGGGAGCTCCCGCATGTGCTTGTGCCGCAAGAGGCGGAGAAGGCACTTGGCGGAGCAAGGCCGACCGCTGGCCGACCGAAGAAGGTGCGTGGAGCGGTGGCGTTAGGCGGCGAATCAGAAGCATCTAGTCGGAGGCTCGAGTATTCTGCGATGGCCGATTTGCTCACAAGAACGCTGTATAAGGATACCGGGCTGCTGCTTCGTCCGATTCGCCATTTGACAGAAGCTGAGCATGTGTTCAGTCACATTCATTGGAAAATGGACGTATTCGAAGCGGACATGCCGGGGGTGTTGGGTACAGAAAGGGTTGGCGGAACAGCAGCAGCCGCTGCTGAATCACCCGTAAAATACGTGACGTCGGCTGATAACGTGCAGCAAGCGGATGAGGGAAGAGCTAAGGATGACAGCCTGCCGGAAGGGTACAGATGGATTGGACCTGAAATGATGGAGACGCTGACTTTTCCGAATTTATTTATTAAGCTGCTACAGCAGTATTGGGGGATCGACGGAGGGAGATTATCGAAATGAGCGAATTGCTGGACATGCTTCATCGCCATCGGATTGTCGCGATATTGCGCGGCATCGAGCCAAGCCGTGCCGACATGACGGCGAAAGCGATTATTGACGGCGGGGTGCGGCTGCTTGAGGTGACGATGAATACGGACGGTGCAACCGCCATTATCGATCAATGGCGAACGAGGTTTGGCGGCGGTGAAGCTCGAATCGGTGCAGGTACGGTGCTCGATGTGAAGATGGCGGAAGAGGCTGTAGCAGCCGGGGCGCAGTTTCTAATCTCGCCGAATCTTGATGAGCAAGTGATAGCCTACGGTATGGAGAGGGGCATATCCGTATGGCCGGGCTGTATGACGCCTACTGAGATTGTCCGAGCTTGGAAGGCCGGGGCTGAGGCGGTCAAGGTGTTTCCGATGGGGACGCTTGGCTGGAAGTACCTTGCTGAAATACGCGCCCCACTTAACCAGATTCCGATGCTCGCCACCGGCGGCGTCAACCTAGATAATATCGGTGATTATTTTCGTGCTGGAGCGTGCGCAGTCGGTATGGGAACGAAGCTTGTCGATATGGATTGGGTCCGTGCGGGCGAGTATGAGCGGATTACAGAGCGTGTGCGGCAGTTCGTGTCGGCGGTTGAAGCGTTATAGAACAATAGAATGTTATATTCAGGCCTGCAGCAGAAGCTGCAGGCTTTTTTAAAAATCTTCTTTCTTGGGCAGCAGGTAGAGTAACATACCGAGCATCGTATATTTGAACAGCCTTGCTCTAAAACGAAATTTTTTTTCGACTGTAATCTCCAGAGGTACGAAAGGGACTGCTATTGTAAGCAGAGATAGGATGATTGTCTCCGTAGTTTGATGCCTCCTTCGATTGATTGCAGTTATTCTATTCGGGATCATTTGTTTGAGTTTGTTTCCTTATGTCGGATGAGATGCAGTACGATCAACATTAGAATAAGGACGACCGCTTTGTTAAGTTCGGCTACAATAAAAAGATTAAGCATGATGATGGTACCTAGAGCTGTAATGGACGAATCACCAAAATCTTTAATATAGTAGATGAAGCCTTGGATGGAGAAGATTAAGCTTATTGCTAAGCAGATATATAGTTTTTTTTAGTCATATAATGAGTCCTTTCAGGTTTGTTAGTTCTATTCTGTATCATGTTCTTTAATTATCGATTAGTTGAGAGAACGTTACTCGTCGGGGAGAAGGAAATCGGGATCTGAATAAGGATATTTTTGTTTATTTATAAACATATTATCATATTGAGAGGGGGACAAAAAAGAAGCCTGCGGCTAAAGCTGCAGGCCTTTCAATGATAGAACTTATATTAAAGGGGGGTCTTGTCACTTATTATAGGAGGTTAAGATGAAATGAATCTGAGAGGAATGTTACAGAATGATTACAAGATTTCCTCATAAAAAATAGTACCAACTACGTTCAAATGAGGTTATAATTTCCTGGTATGATGATTCTAGGGAAAGTGATGTAGAGTGGAGGCGGTACGTGTTGGTAGAGCTTTTCATGGTTCGTATTAATGAGAAAATAAGTCCCTCCATCATTTATCAGGATGTGCTGCCGACTTTATCTGCCGAGAGGCAGAATAGAGTTCGTAACTATAGACGTGAAGAGGATGCTAGACGATCGATTGTCGCCGAAATGCTGATTCGAGCTATTGTAATGGATAAATTCAAATTGGCCCATAATGAGATCGTATTCGGAACAAACGCATATCAAAAGCCTTTCTTAACTAACAATAGAGCATTTCATTTTAATTTATCTCACTCCGGCGATTGGGTATTGTGTGCCATAGATGCCTCTCCAGTAGGGACTGATGTCGAACGGATCAAGCCGATCGATCTCGACGTTGCTAGACGGTTCTTCTCAGCCTCGGAGTATATCGATTTGATGAGCAAACCAGAATCAGAGCAGCTGACTTATTTTTATCGTCTGTGGACAATGAAGGAAAGCTATATAAAAGCAGTGGGCAAAGGGTTGTCAATACCGTTGGACTCCTTCACCTGTCAGGTAAGTGAGACAGGAGAGAGAGCGCTGATTGAAGATTCTGGCAGGGTTTATTTTTTGCGTACGTTCCCGCTGGGTGATTATATGGTATCGGTATGCACGCAGAAGGATCAATTCTCCCAGCCGCTTGAATTGAAGGAGGAGACGTTGATTCACAGCTATTTAAGTTTATTGAATCGGAGAAAAGTGTAAAAAAAGTAGCCTGCAGCATTCGCTGCAGGCTGTTCTCAAATATATTTGGATTCTTATGGGGGGTCATGACTGTAATTATAGTTTCCTATTCTGAAATAGACCTTAGTGTAATATTACGGCTAGATTACAAATGAGTAACCGTTTGCATATGAATGATATACAGGACATGCCTAATAGTAACTTATAGATCGGATTAGCTTGTATGTGAGATCGGTAACGATTCGTCTAAGTCCAGCATCGTAATCTTCGCGCCCAGTGAGGAGAAGAGACCGATCACATCCTCGTAGCCGCGCTCGATATGCTGTATACCGGCAATCGTCGTTATACCTTCTGCACGAAGTCCAGCAAGGATGAGACAGGTGCCAGCTCGAACGTCTGAGGCATGGACAAGCGTACCACGCAGCGGAATACCGCCTCGTATAGAAGCGACACCGGATCGTACCTTAATGTCTGCCCCCATCCGGATAAGCTGTGGGACGTGATTGAATCTTCCAGGGTATACTCGCTCGCCGATGATGCTCTTCCCTTGAGCCATCGTCAGCAGAGCCGTTAACGGCTGCTGTAGGTCGGTTGCAAAGCCTGGATACATCGCTGTCCGGACTCTTACTGCTCTTAGAATACCGGTGGAATGAGCCGTAATGGAATGATCGTTGATTTCAATGTCGAGTCCGATCTCGCGGAGCTTCGCTAAACAGGAGGACAGATGCTCCGGTATTACGTCTTGTACGGTAACACTGCCGCCGGCAGCGCCGGCCGCCATTAGGAATGCGCCGGCAATTAGCCGGTCTGGAATGACGGTATAAGTACATCCTGATAATGAAGCTACGCCTTCAATTCGAATACAATCGGTGCCGGCTCCGGTGATCCGTGCTCCCATTCGGTTTAGCAAATTGGCAGTATCCGTGACTTCGGGATCGCGTGCCGCATTGAGCAGCGTAGTTGTGCCCTTCGCCAGCACTGCTGCAAGCATTGCGTTAATGGTAGCTCCGCATGTGATGACATCGAAATAGATGGATGCTCCGGTAAGCTGCTTAGCTTCGACGCTATAGCTGCTTTCTGTGTAAGAGTATGTCGCTCCCATCATCGTTAAAGCTTTGACGTGCTGATCCATCGGACGGCTGACGAAATCGTCTCCGCCTGGATAGCCGACGGTTACTTTGCCGAATTTGGCAAGCAGTCCCCCGATAAAATAATAGGCGCTGCGGAACGATGAGGATTGTCCGGCGTCTAGAGCTGTTGAGTGTATCGCCGTCGGATCGACGATAAGCGAACCGTTCGGCTCGCGTGTAATGCGAAGACCGATTCTCTGTCCGATATCGCTGATCACACGAATATCGGCAATATCAGGTATACCTATAAGCTTAACCGGCTCGTCCGCTAAGCAAGCAGCAGCGAGCAAGGCAAGCGAGCTGTTCTTGGACCCAGGAATATGGACGCTGCCGCTCAAAGGACCGGAACGTTCCACTTTAATTGCCCTCATTAATGTTTCCTCCGCTCGAATAATCTTCATTCGCCAATGCAGAATTGACGTTGCCGCTGTTGAAATTGTTCATCATTTCATAGATGCTTTCTGATCGGAAATATAAAGCAAGTGAGGGCACAAGTGCTTCGAATAGCTGTTGTAAAATAAGTTACCGATGCTCTTCGGTCAGCATAATATTCCTCTAATATGTGGAGATATGACATAATCTGAGTCGATTATATTCTGCGTTGTTCGATGTTGTCAATTTATGCATGAGGCCTCGTGAATAGGTAGTCTCTCTCCCTCTAGAAATCTCGAATTCATATAAAATAAGCGGGTTACCTATTTATAGGTAATAGTGAAAATAGATTACTATTTAGGTATAATATTTTATGATCTGTTCTACATATTATTGAGAGGAGAAACATGATGAAGAAGCTTACTGCACTCATATTGGCCGCGATGCTGCTCATGCTAACATTCGCTGGCAGTATCTCCGCAGCTGCGAACAATAAGCAGTCCATTCAAGTATGGATTAACGATCAGAAGGTTCAATTCGACGTTCCTCCTATTCTTGTGAAAGGTACGACGTATGTCGAGTTCAAAGGACTGTTCAAAGCGCTCGGTTATTCCATTTCTTATGATGAGTACAGCAAAGTGATTACAGGCAAGTCGGAGCAAGGCACCTTGACACTGAATACGTTAACGGGAGCAGCGACAGTCAACGGTAAGAAGCAAGAGCAATCCGCACAGCCGATCATTCAACAAGGACGTACGCTCGTTCCACTTCGTTTCATTGCGGAAGCAACGAATTTGAATGTGAAGTGGAACAAGGAGTCATTAACGATTACGATTACGTCCAAAGGCTCTTCGGAGGGCGAGATTAAAGAACTGCAAGCTTTTTTGAATTTACTTGACGAATATTCCGATACCTATGATATTGACAACATCCGTAAACTGCTTTATCCAGGCTCACCACTTGAATCGATTATCGACCAGGTATTGGATACAGTATCTGATGACAATGTGGTGACGAAGACGACCTCTACGCTCACTAGAGTGCTGAACTTGCAGGGCGATTCGGCTGTGATCGAAGTTGAGCAATTATCGAATAAAGTAAGCGGCGGCTTTTATTTGGACAACAAAGCGATCTATCAGCTGCAGTTGAAACGCGGCGAGGATCAGCAATGGAAGCTGTATATGCTTGTGCCGGAAGAGATCGAATACCTGAACGTAGAAGAGGCGGTCAGCAAGGAAGCAGATGTGCCTGCTGACGAGAAGGCGGCAATTCTAGATGTGATTGACAAGCAAATTCAAGCAACGAATGCCGAAGATCTTGAAGCCTATAAGGCTACGCTCGATCCGAGTATGACGGGGATCAATGAAACAATTGCGCTAACGAAGCAGGTGTTCGCCGCTTACGACTTGAAAGTGACGCTTGAAGTGTCCCGTATTGTCGAATATTCCGATACGAAAGCGGTTGTATATGTCGTGCAGAAGACGGAGAAGCTGGCAGGTCCTGCATTCGAAGATAACCGTACTCAGTTAATTCTCACTCTAATCAAATCGGCCTCGGGACAATGGCTCAACAGCGAAGGCACAATCATTAAAACTGAAGCAATATAATGCATTTTATGAAATGAGGGTTGCCGCAGGCGGCCTTTCTTTATTTTGCTGGCATAGAGATATAGGGCCTGGGGATTAGCTTTCCAAAAATGGTTCTAGCTTCTCGGTTTCGGTTATAATGATGGTTAACATGATCGAATCAAGGAACGCGAGGTGGATGAGGTGCGTATTGTACGAATCATCCTAGTCTTGACATTATTCGGAATGCTGGGTGTATGGCAGCTTCAGAGAGAGGCGTTCCAGAGGAAGCTGCAAGGCGCAATCCCCGTTACGGCTTCTACATTTCAAGAGCACTCGCCGCGGGAAGTTATTGAACAGAATCTGCTCGCACGCAACGAGCAGTTTTCTTTTACAATTCGTGATTTCCAAGATGCGGAGCAAGCTTTCAAGCAGGCATTCGCGGATGCGGCCTCGGCAGACGATTATACTGCTTATATTATCGATTCGTATCGCTATACGATTAGAGAACGAGCGAATCGGGCGGACGTGGAAATGACGGTCCAATACCGGGAGACGGCCGATCAGACGGCACAGGTGGAGCAGTTGACCAAGCAGGCACTGCGATCAATCGTTTCGGCCGCTGGGATGAATGACCATACCAAAGTAAAGCTCATTCATGACTGGGTTGTTGATCGGGTCGAATACGATACCTCTTTAAGCAGCTATACTGCGTACGAAGCATTGATTACCGGTAAGACGGTTTGCCAAGGCTATGCGCTGCTGCTGCAGCATATGCTTACGAAGGCAGGCTTAGAGTCCCGTATTGTAGAAGGAACAGTGTCGACCGGCGATCATGCATGGAATCTTGTTAAGCTGGATGGCCGATGGTATCATCTGGATGCAACCTGGAATGATGCGGCTCCTTCGATGAAGACAAAGAACAGCGGGGAAGCGAAGAACAGCACGGAGGCTACAGTAAGCCGTTATCGGTACTATTTGCTCAGCGATAAAGAGATCATTCGCGATCATCAGTGGACGAAGCCGTATCCGAAGGCCGTAACGGAATATTCAGAGACGCTGGCTTTAGCTAAGCAGAAGAGTACGAAGCACGAGGCTGCGGAATGGGCCAAGCTTGAGGCGGGAATCGGGCTGGATTGGCTGGCGCCATCCCGAACGGCTCAATCGGTCGATATGCTGACTGAGCGGCTTGATGATATGGTTCGCAGCGGGAAGGCCGAAATGCAAATTCGATATACAAGCGGAGGAAGCTGGTCAGAAGATATACGGTCCGCGATCCGCAAGGCAGGAATCCCGGACGGCTACACCGTTCGAAGCTACCCTTACGGAACAGACGGCTCGGTGCTGCTGCATATCAAATTGATGCAAGACATATAAAAGGCAGTCCCCTAAATTTCGTAATGGGGACTGCCTTTGTACTATGTGCGATTGCGCTGTGTCATTTGCTGCCAGACAGAGCCAGCAGCCTCCTCTCCTCGTTCGATCCGTTCAACCGCCATCGTTGCTTGAAGCGATATTTCGAACTCGGGATCTTTGGCTGCCTCACGCAGTGCCTCAAGTGCGCTCTCGTCTCCGGCTTCGTATAAGAAGCGTGCTGCGCGCCAGCGGACAAGCTTATTCTTGTCGCGAAGCGCTTCGATCATCGGGCCAATCGCGGCTGGATCACCGATATCTGAAAGGGTGTCGCCTGCGGTACGGCGAACGGATACCGATTTGTCCTTCAGTGCGGAGAACAGCAGCGGCATCGCCTCAGCGCTTCGCAGGTCGCCGAGATAGACGACAGCGAGTCGGCGGATCGATGCGTTCTCATCGTTGATTGCCCGCTTAAGCATCGGGAGAGCCTCGGGAGTGGACTCAGATAGACGATCGAGAGCGGCGTATCGGGTCTGCCAATCAGGAGAATCAAATGCAGCCATAACTTCGTCAGCCGACAATGGCGTCGGGCGGACAGGCACATCGACCGGAGCCTCTGGACCTTGCTCAATTGAAGCCTGGATAAGGGCCGCAAGTCGCTCGTCCGTATAGGCAGCTTCCAGCTCACGGACGATTTCGGCTGCGATATCCTCCGGCTCACCGTAGCGTACGCCGAATTCCTCCAGCTTTCGTTCACGGATCATCGTCGCGCCTGCGGCAGCCTGTACGGCATCCACGAACCGCTGCGTCATCGCAGCGCGAACCTCGCGCTCACCAATCCGTACGCGAACCTGTATTGGGATACCGCGGTACTGCTGCACGAGCACATGCGCTTCTCCGAAGCCGTCGACGGCTGTCGCTACACCGGACGATGCACCCGCATCTGCGTCTTCCCCAGAGGATAGCAAGCGGCGAGCTTCGGACAAGATGCGCTGCCAGTCAGCATTCGGCAGTCGGTCCAGCGCAATAAAGTCAGCCGTCCGGAACAAGCTTTTCACTCCTTCGATCGCAAGAAGCGGTCGAAGCGTCTCCGGCGCTTCTGACGCTTGTGCCGGATAATAAGTATGACGGAAGCCGCGGGGCAGCATCTCATCGACATTAAGTTTCATCGAATTCGGACTCGGCGTTGGTTCGATTGATAACAGCTTCATAGACCATTCCCCTCCGCTAACAACTCATTCAGTATACGAATAGTTTACCCGATATCGAATCAGGATGCGAATCTCCGTAGGTGCCGAACAGCACCTATGGAGAGCCGATCGGGCGATTGATCGAGAGATAGGTGCCGTAAAGCACCTAAACGACCGTCTCATAACAAATTAGGACAAGCATTAGCCAATCCGGCACATCGTTATCTATTGAAGACGGAGATATAATGAAATCAATCTCATAACCGTCTCTGTATAAGAATATACTCATATGTATAGAGTGGCGCATGGCGGCATAAATCGGAGGAACGACAACGATGACAACAACTTCAACTTCCCGTATACGGTTCGGTGTAATCGGGGCCGGAGCGATAGGCGCAGTTCATATGGACGTGTTGAACAAGCTCGGTGAAGCGGCGGAGCTTTGCGCGGTAACGGATACATATTTGCCGCTGGCTGAGCAGAGAGCAGTTGAGTATCACATTCCAGTTGTACATTCTTCACCGGAGGAACTGATTTCTGATCCGGGGCTGGACGCTGTCGTAGTGGCTGTGCCGAATTATTTTCATGCCCCGCTAACAATCGCTGCGCTGCAAGCTGGCAAGCACGTGCTGCTTGAGAAGCCGATGGCGAGTAACTCCATCAAAGCAATGGAAATTGTACAAGAGCAGCAGCGGACAGGCAAAACCGTAATGATTGCTCAGCAGATGCGTTTTACCGGTCTTGCTCGTGCAGTCAAGGAGGCTATCGATGCAGGTAAAGTTGGTCGGATCTATAACGTGAAGACCGGCTGGATGCGCAAGAAAGGTATTCCTGGCTGGGGCTCCTGGTTCACGCGCAAGGAGCTGGCGGGCGGAGGTCCGCTTATCGATATCGGCGTACACATGCTTGATTTGTCGCTTCATTTGATGGGTAGTCCGAAGCCGGTATCCGTATTTGGTACAACCTATGCAGAATTCGGTCCGCATAAGCGCGGCATCGGCACATGGGGAACGCCGAACTGGGAAGGCTCGTATGACGTTGAGGATTTGGCTACAGCGCTCATTAAGCTCGATGATGGTTCGACTTTATCACTTGATGTGAGCTGGGCGGCTCATGCAGCCAGCTTCACCGAACAGCCGTTTATTCATATTATGGGCACAGAGGGCGGCGTATCGATCGTTGGCAGCGAGGCGACTTATATTACGCATGTGGGTGACGAGGTTGTAACGAACAAGATCGAGCCGCTTGATGAGGTGAATGAGCGGGAGCTTGTGGCGAGACATTTTATCGATGCGATACATTCAGGTAGAACACCAGTGTCATCGGCGATGTCCGGGTATACGAATAACCGGATTTTGGACGCGATTTATGAATCGTCGGCAAGCGGCGGTGAAGTGAAGTTGAGCTGGAAATAGCGATAGAAGCTTCTGGACCGGTAGAACGGTTTAGAAGCTTTTTTATTACGTTTACCACTTGCAAGGCCGTTCAACGTCTGCGTGGCACAGCAGTTGTATAGGATTGCTTCGGGTGGAAGAAATAGCGCTGGCGGATCGGTTGATCAAGCTTTGCAAAAGAGTGGTAGATCCTCGGTGGATACGTTATGACGAATACGTGTATTTATGATATAATAATGCGATGAACATGTTTGAGAGGACGGGATTCAATCCATGATAAGCACATCTGGCGTATCGCTTCGTTACGGCAAGCGGCCGCTATTCGAGGATGTTAATATTAAGTTTACCCCGGGCAACTGCTACGGTTTGATCGGCGCGAACGGCGCAGGCAAATCGACATTTCTGAAAATTTTGTCCGGCGAGATTGAACCGAACACGGGCGAAGTCCACATTACGCCTGGCGAACGGATGGCCGTACTGAAACAGAACCACTATGAGTATGATGAGTTCCCGGTCCTAGAGACGGTTATTATGGGCCATAAGCGTCTGTATGACGTCATGAAGGAGAAGGACGCTCTTTATTCGAAAGCGGATTTCACCGATGAAGATGGTATTCGCGCAGGCGAACTGGAAGCGGAATTCGCAGAGATGAACGGCTGGGAAGCGGAGTCGGAAGCGGCAGAGATGCTTAACGGTCTTGGGATCTTAACGGAGTTCCACGATAAGAAAATGAAAGAGCTTGGCGGCAACGAGAAGGTTCGCGTATTGCTCGCGCAGGCGCTGTTCGGCAGCCCGAACATTCTGCTGCTCGACGAGCCTACCAACCACTTGGATATGGAATCGATTCGTTGGCTGGAGAATTTCCTTGCGAGGTTTGAAGGCACTGTTATCGTAGTCAGCCATGACCGTCACTTCTTGAACACGGTATGTACGCATATCGCCGATATCGACTTCGGCAAAATCCAAATGTACGTGGGCAACTACGACTTCTGGTACGAGTCGAGCCAGCTGGCGCTTGCGCTGCAGCGCGACCAGAACAAGAAGAAGGAAGACAAGATTAAAGAGCTGCAAGCGTTCATCCAACGTTTCAGCGCGAATAAATCGAAGTCGAAGCAGGCAACGTCGCGTAAGAAGATGCTCGACAAAATTACGCTCGAAGACATTCGTCCTTCGAACCGCAAATATCCGTTCATTAACTTTAAGCCGGAGCGCGAAGCAGGTAAGCAGCTGCTGCTCGTAGAAGGCTTGACGAAGACGATTGACGGCGAGAAAGTGCTCGATAACTTGACATTCACGGTGAACAAAGGCGACAAAATTGCTCTAGTTGGTCCGAACGGCCTGGCGAAGACGGTGCTGTATCAGATCATTATGGGCGAGCTTGAGCCGGATGCGGGCTCATTCCAATGGGGCATTACGACGACTCAAGCATATTTCCCTAAGGACAACTCTGCTTACTTCGACGGTGTCGACCTGACGCTCGTAGATTGGCTCCGCCAATTTTCGAAGGAGCAGGACGAGACGTTCATCCGCGGCTTCCTTGGCCGTATGTTGTTCTCGGGCGATGAGGGCATGAAGAAAGCGAGCGTTCTGTCCGGTGGCGAGAAAGTGCGCTGCATGCTTTCGAAGATGATGCTTTCCGGCGCGAACGTACTCATTATGGATGAACCGACGAACCACTTGGATCTCGAATCGATTACGGCGTTGAACAACGGCTTGATCGACTTTGACGGCACGATGCTGTTTACTTCGCATGACCATCAGTTCGTACAGACGATTGCCAACCGGATTTTCGAGATTACGCCGAACGGCTTGATCGACCGGATGATGTCGTATGACGAATATCTTGAGAGCGAAGAAATTCAAGCGTTGCGCGCACGGATGTATCCGGCCGAGTAACGATGCCAGTGCCCGCAGGCAATTTGCTTGCGGGTTTTTGTATAGTTGATGAGGTACGTTTGAACGAGAAGCTGATTGAAATGCGACATGTAGTGGTTAATGAGAACTATATAGACTAGCTTGATTGTAAGTGGAGGGGACTTGCCGGATGTCTATTTTTGACAAAATGAAGCAGGGTGCATCCGATGCAGCGCGCAAAGCGCAGCAGACGATCGAAGTAGCACGTCTTAACAGCCAGAAGGCTTCACGCGAGAAGGATATGACGAGACTTTATACGGAGATGGGCGAAGCGATGTTCAACGCTTATCTATCCGGTGAGACAGCTGAATCGGAAGAGACGGTTGCGACGTGCTGCGAGCAGCTTAAAGCGCTGAAGCAGGAGATTGAGGCGCTCGATGAACGGATTAAAGCGGTTAAGCTTGAGAAAAGCTGTTCTTGCGGCAAGGTCGTTCCGCTTAACGTTAAGTTCTGCCCGGACTGCGGAGCGCGATTTAATGAACAGGAGCCTAAGCCGGAGATGACGATGGGTGAGATTCGCGTTATATGCCCGGACTGCGGTACCGAGAACGAGCTAATGGCTAAATATTGCACCGACTGCGGACTAGAGCTCGGTAAGCTGAAAGCTACAGCCGCACAAGCGGTGACATCCAGCGAGGAAATTCAGCAGGTGAAGTCAAATCCTTATGCAGAGGAGAGCGGCGAGCCTGTCGGACAAGACCAAGTGCGCCATAACGACCAGGATCGTGACCGGGCCAAAGACCGTTTTGGATACGAAGAATAATGAATGCCGTGCAAGTCGATAATTGGCGCTTGCACGGCTTTTTTTGTTGTGGTTAGGCTGAGCTGGCGTCGGTCGACCGCCTGGTGTGACACAAAAAGTGATGCAAGAGGGGTGGATAGTCCGGTTAAGAGGAAGCCCATCCCCCATCCCGTGATGACTCCTTCCGGAATTCGGAGGGAGTCGTCCGCATTTGCTTACGGAACACTTTAATGAAGTAGCTGATGTGATCGAAGCCGACCTCAAGCGCGATGTCGCTTATTTTGCGGTCGGTGCTGCGCAATAGCTCGGCAGCTTGGCGCACACGGTAACCATTCAAGTAGTCAATTGGTGTCGTACGTGTCATCGATTTGAACCAGCGGATGAACTGGCCTTCGCTCATTGGCACAAGGTCGGCCAGCTCTCGGATGCGGATCGGACGGTCGAAATGCTGCTGAATATATTCGATGACTGACTTCAGTCGTTCCACCTTGGCGAGCTCGCCGGCGCTGACGGCGGGCCGCTTGCGCCACTCGCCTGCAGCCGCAATCTCGGCGAACAGGAGCAGCATACGTCCTTTTAGTGCGGCTTCATATCCTGAAGACTGCTGCTCATATGCTGCAATCATTGCGTTAAGATGAGCAAGTACGCTGTCGGCCCAGCTGGCGCCCGGTCGAATGAGACGTGGAAGTGCGGCACGTTTCTCCAGCAGAGGCGCGACGAAGTCGGCTTGGACGGCGTCGTAATCGGCGCTGGCCAGCCATCTTATATCAAAGACGATCGCGCAAAACCGGCAAGCCGCCCCGTTGCTGGAATGGCCCGCATGAATTTCACCGCCGTCAATAAAAACCGATTCCCCTTCCCGGACAACAAAATAGTCGGTGTCGACTTGAAACAGCACTTCGCCCTCTAGCACGCAGAAAAACTCCGCCTCCTGATGCCAATGCATATCCAGCACCGGCTCTCCCGCCTCGCGATCGATCCAATAGGCAGCCAGCGGAAGCATCGCATCGCCATGCAATCGTTTCTCCCGAAGATTATGCTTCGTGTACAAATCCATTGGTCCGATCCACCTTTGCTGTCAACTGTCCCCATTATCAGAATCGTGCTATAAATGCACATTATGTTGATAGTTTGATGATAATATAATCATTATAATACAACTAGAAACGGCTATACAAACAAGCGATCGCCGCATTGTTCGCGTGTGAAAGCCGGATGTCACTCGCTCACAATAATCAGACGAATATATTGCATATCGAGTACGATTCGAAAGGTGGACAATCCTTATGAAATTCCATAACGGCAACTGGCTCATCCGTGAAGGCTTTACGATCAAATCGGCCGTGCAGGCGCATGAAGTTGAGCGGCGGGGTGATGAGCTGACCGCATATGTATCTCCAATTCCGATTCAAAGCCGCGCTAACATGCTCGATACGCTGCAGCTAACAGTGAAGTTCCACTCTCCGGCACCGGGCGTAATCGGCGTGAAGCTGATTCATTACGCTGGCGTAGTTGAGCGTGGTCCGAAGTTTGAGCTGACTCCGCAATCGAGCGGTCACGTGACCGTAACGGAAACCGAAGAAGAGACGATCTACACAACCGGCAGCCTGAGCGCCCACATTCGCAAAGGCGAGGAGTGGAGTGTAGCATTCTATCGCGGCGGCGAGCGTCTGACAGGCAGCGGCCCGCGCTCCATGGCCTATATTACGGAAGGCAATAAGCGCAGATGGCTGCGCGAAGAGCTTGATCTTGGCGTAGGCGAATTTATTTACGGTCTCGGCGAGCGGTTCACTGCATTCGTGAAGAACGGACAAACCGTCGACATCTGGAATGAAGACGCCGGTACAAGCTCCGAGCAAACCTATAAAAATATTCCGTTCTACGTCTCGAACAAGGGCTACGGCGTTTTCGTCAACCAGCCGGAGCTTGTATCGTTCGAAGTCGGCTCGGAAAAAGTGAAAAAGGTTCAATTCAGCGTTGAGGGCGAGTCGCTTGAATACTTCGTCATCGACGGACCATCGATTAAGGATGTGCTGGGCAAATATACCGACCTGACAGGTAAACCGGCGCTGCCGCCGGCATGGTCGTTCGGCTTATGGCTGACAACGTCGTTCACGACAAACTATGACGAAGCGACAGTAAATTCATTCGTAGATGGCATGGCGGAACGCGATCTTCCGCTTCACGTCTTCCACTTTGACTGCTTCTGGATGAAAGAATATCATTGGACCGATTTCAAATGGGACGAGCGCACATTCCCAGATCCGGTAGGCATGCTGAAGCGTCTGAAGGACAAGGGGCTCAAAATTTGTGTCTGGATCAACCCTTACATTGCGCAGCGCTCGCGTCTGTTCGAAGAGGGCAAGCAGAACGGATATCTCGTCAAGCGTCCGAACGGCGACGTATGGCAGTGGGATTTGTGGCAGCCGGGCATGGCGCTCGTAGACTTCACGAACCCGGCTGCATGCCAGTGGTATGCAGGCTACTTACGGGACCTTGTCGATATGGGCGTTGACAGCTTCAAGACAGATTTCGGCGAGCGGATTCCTACAGATGTGGTATACCATGACGGCTCCGATCCATTCAAAATGCACAACTACTACACGCAGCTGTACAACCAAGTTGTGTTCAACGTACTGGAAGAGAAGCTCGGTAAAGGTGAGGCAGCGCTGTTCGCTCGCTCGGCTACGGCGGGCGGTCAGAAGTTCCCGGTTCACTGGGGCGGCGACTGCTATGCAGACTATGAGTCGATGGCAGAAACCCTCCGCGGCGGCCTATCGCTCGGCCTGTCCGGCTTCGGCTTCTGGAGCCACGACATCGGCGGCTTCGAGAATACGGCACCGACACATGTATTCAAGCGCTGGCTGCAGTTCGGTCTGCTGTCGAGCCACAGCCGTCTCCACGGCAGCAAGTCGTACCGAGTGCCTTGGGCTTATGACCAAGAAGCGGTCGACGTTACACGTTTCTTCACGAAGCTTAAATGCAGCCTGATGCCGTACCTGTTCGACACAGCGGCGCAAGCGCATGAGCTCGGTATACCTTCGCAGCGCGCAATGGTTATCGAATTCCAGGACGATCCGACGACCGAGTTCTTGGACCGCCAGTATATGCTTGGTGAGAACCTGCTCGTAGCTCCGGTATTCCAAGAGAACGGCGATGTGCAATATTACTTGCCGCAAGGCGGTACTTGGACGCATGTACTGACAGGCGAGACGAAGCAGCCGGGATGGCACAAAGAAACTTACGGCTTCGATAGCTTGCCGTTGTTCGCCCGTCCGAACTCGATCATCGCATTCGGCGCGAACAATGTTCGTCCAGACTATGATTATTCCGCTGGCGTAGACTTCAACGTGTATGCGCTTGAAGACGGCCGCAGCGCTGCTGCGACGGTTCGTGACATCAAGGGTGAAGTAGAGACGACGGTTTCCGTTGTACGTGAAGGCAAATCCATCAAAGTGTCGCTGCAGGGCAGCGGCAAGGCGTTCAGTATCACGCTGCACGGCATTGGCGAAATTCTGTCTGCCAATGGCGCATCGGCATCGGTTGATGGCAGCTCTGTGCTCGTGCCGGCCGGCGAGCGCAATGTGAACGTGACGATTACGTTGAAATAATATCAATTTAAATAACGGAAGAGCTGAGGATGACCTTGGCTCTTCCGTTTTTTTGTTCAGTTCTATGACAGAAAAGTTGGATTGAATATAAACAAACAGGTGTATCCACAACCAGCATTATTTGCTATAATCCAACTAATGATAATGATAATTATTTTCAAATGAGGGTGGAGCCGCGATGAGCAGTCAAGCGATTGAATCCAATACAGGCATACATATAGAGAGCCAGCAAACGAATGTGGACATCAGTCAATTAACAGCCAGGCTGTGGGATATTGAATTGGTTCGCGTGAAACGAGGAGAGAAGCGTGGGCAGCAGCTCCTCTCTACGAACGCATACCTTGTAATACTTGAAGGAGCGGGAATGCTGGAGCGTGGTTTCAGCGTGACACGCATGAGTGCAGACATTGTGTACCGCTGTAAGCCGGAAACAACGTTCGGCTTATCGGCCTGTGGTAATGAAGAAGGACTTGTCGCTGTAATCCGATTCAGCTTGTTCGCCCCGTCATACCAGACGAGCCAGACGCTTTATGCCGTTCATGCTGATGAGCTATTGTCGGAGACCGACGGAATAGTGATTGAGCCTATAGGCAAGCTAGCGGCCAGATGCCGCACCATATATGAGCATAGCCGGAGTGAGGACAGTCTAATCCGGTGGCGGGCACAGCACGAGCTGCAGGAGCTGCTGTGTGAGATTATTGGGACTTGCCGGAAGCAAAAGCGATTCGGCACCTCGGGTACGCTGGAGCGAGTGAGGCTGTGGATGGAAGAGCACTACATGGAGGATATTACGATTGAAACACTTGCCGGGGGTGCGCAGCTTAGCCCGAAATATTTTGCCGACCTATTCAAGAAGACGTATGGGGTGAGCGCTCTCGACATGCTGCTTGATATACGAATGGCGAAAGCAAAGCAGCTGATGCTCCGTTCTGAGCTGCGACTGCGGGATATTGCGCATGAGGTCGGATACGAGGACGAGTTTTATTTCAGCCGTAAATTTAAGAGGACGTACCATATATCGCCATCTGAATACATCAAGCAGCGTAAGCGTAAAATTGCTGTCTACGGCAGTACATCCACAATAGGATATTTGGTGCCCTTAAATATCATTCCGCATGCAGCTCCGCTCCATCCCAAATGGAGCGCTCACTATTATGACTGTTATCGCGCCGACATTCCATTTCATCTGGATGCGTTTCGCCAGAATCAGCACCGTATGGACAACGTTGATAAAATAGCAGAGGCGAAGCCGGAGCTGATCGTCACGACGCCGGATCTAGAGCCGTGGGAAAAGAAGCGATTGACGGAAATTGCGCCTACGCTTGTGCTTCCAGAAGAAGGGCCGCAAGCCTGGAAGCGCGGCTTATGCGAGGTCGCAGCTGCGCTTGGCCGAGAAGATGAGGCAGAGCATTGGATAATGCAATTTGAGCAGCACAATAAGGAGTGTCGTGCACAACTGGCAGAACAATTGACGGAACAGTCGGTGATGGTCGTTCGTATGCTCGGCAGCCAGTTATACTGTTTCACCAATCAGACGATCGAAGATGTGATGTACGGCGATCTTGGCGTTCGCCGGCCGGATGCATTGAGCGACCGGTTGTTATATGGTCAGCGGCTGACGCTTGACCGGCTGGAGCAGTTGCAGGCTGATTATGTGCTGCTGCTCGTCCGGCAAGATTCAGAGACGCTCTCGCAGTGGCAGCGTTTGAGGCAGTCCGCGAGGTGGCTTGCGCTTTCTGTTGTTCACAATAACCGTCTCAAACTGATTCAATCCAATCCGTGGAGAGAGTATTCGCCGATTGGGGCACAGCTTACGAGAACGAACATGATGGAGCTTTTTTCTGGAGAATGTCCATCGTAAATCTGCGTTTTGTCCATGGATGGACGAATCAGCCGGAACTATAATCAATAATGATAATCGTTATCAATAAACATTGTTTTATTCGTTGAAGGGAGACAGGGGAAGAAATGTTTAAGAAGTACACTTGGCTTGCAGCGTTGATGATTGTGCTTGCTGTCGTATTGACAGCTTGCGGCGACGATAAAGAGGATAAGAGTGAGCAGCAGGAGACGGGGGCTACAGCTGCTGTTAGCGATACAGCAGATACGCAGGCAGAGACGAAGGATGGAGATGCATCCTCGGCTGAGACGAAGGTTATCAAATATTTGGATCAAGAATATACGGTGCCCGTGAAGACTGAACGTATCGTAGTGACGGGAGCGCTCGAAGCGATGGAGGATTCTATCTTGATGGACATTCACCCAGTCGGCGCTATCTCGGTGAAAGGTCAATTCCCGGCGATGTTCTCGTCGATTGTTGACAAGGCTGAATCGGTCGGGGAGAAGACGGAGCCGAACTTCGAGAAAATATTGGAGCTTAAGCCTGATGTCATTCTCGCTTCTTCGAAATTCGATCCGGCTGTTGTTGAGCAGCTGAGCAAAATTGCGACGACGATTCCTTATTCGCATGTGTCGACGAACTGGGCGAGCAACCTGGAGCTGCTCGGCGAGCTGACAGGCAAGCAGGATAAGGCGGCTGAGCTGATTGCGAACTATAACAGCGATCTTGAGGCGGCCAAGGGCAGCATCACGAGCAAGCTGAGCGATAAGAAAGTGCTGCTGCTCCGTATTCGCGCAGGTTCGTTGTTCGTCTATGCTTCTCAATTGTATTTTAACCCGATGCTGTATGAGGACCTTGGCTTGACGATTCCAGCTGAGGTTGAAGCGGCGAAAGCGCAGGATGCTATCGCACTGGAGAAGCTGGCTGAGATTAATCCGGACGTCCTGCTTGTTCAATTCTCTGAGGAGGAGAATAAGGACAATCCGAAGGCGCTGGAAGAACTGCAGAATAACCCGATCTTCCAAAGCATTAACGCATCGAAGAACAATCAAGTGTTCATTAATATTGTCGATCCGTTAGCGCAGGGCGGAACGGCTTACAGCAAGATTGAATTCCTTAAAGCATTCCAAAGCAAGCTGGGCTAATAACGGACCATGCGTCTGAAACATACGCTGCCGACCGCCATCCTGTTGATGGCGCCGGCAGCTATTGCGTTCCTTATCCTGCTCTCGGTTCTATATGGAGCGAAATCGATACATGCGCAGACCGTCTGGGACGCGGTCTTCCATTTTGACCGAAGCAATGTCGATCATCAGATCGTCAGAGCCTCGCGAATGCCCCGCGTAGTGGGCGCGATGCTTATTGGATGCTTTCTGGCTATTTCTGGAGCGCTTATGCAGGGAATGACGCGCAACTATCTTGCCTCTCCGTCCATTATGGGCGTATCGGATGGCTCGGTGTTCTTCGTTACGCTGGCCATGGTATGGCTCCCGTCGACTCATTCGCTCAGCATGATCGGGATCTCGATGCTGGGCTCGGCGTTCGGATCGATCGTCGTATTCGGTCTCGCTTGGCTTATTCCGCAAGGGATGACGCCGGTGAAGCTGGCTATCATTGGAACGATTGTAGGTGTGTTCCTTAATGGTGTTGCGGACGCAGTAGCAACCTATAATCAAATCTCGCAAAGTATAAGCTTCTGGTATAACGCGAGACTGTATCAGATGGACCCGGAGATGATCAAGCTTGCTATTCCGTTTGCCATCGTCGGTATCGGGCTTGCAGTCGGTCTGTCTCGATCGATAACGGTGTTATCGCTAGGCGAGGAGTTGTCGGCTGGACTCGGTCAACGGACGGCACTTGTGAAGGGATTGTCGATGCTTGCGGTCGTTCTATTAACGGGCGTATCGGTAGCACTTGCAGGTCAAGTCGCCTTCGTCGGCTTAATTATCCCGCATGTCGCCCGCATGCTGAGCGGTCAAGATTACCGCTGGATTATTCCGATATCCGGTGTGCTTGGAGGCTTATTCCTC
Source organism: Paenibacillus xylaniclasticus (assembly GCF_004001065.1). Taxonomy (GTDB): domain Bacteria; phylum Bacillota; class Bacilli; order Paenibacillales; family Paenibacillaceae; genus Paenibacillus_T; species Paenibacillus_T xylaniclasticus. Next base: position 138,104 of record NZ_BIML01000006.1, on the reverse strand, counting down.
GCGCTGTGCGACGTTCTGGCGCGCTTCGTCAACTATCCGTTCGAGACGCCGATTGGCGTCGTGACGGCACTGTTCGGCGTTCCTTTCTTCCTCTACCTAATCTGGACACGGGGAGGCGGACAGCGTGTATAGCCATTCTCCTTATTCGCTGTGGAAGGTGCTTACGGGATGTATACTCTTTATCGCGGTCGCGGTCTATCTGAGCGTGACGAGCGGCGCATTCGACATGTCCGTGCTGGAAATCGTGAAGACGCTGCTGCGCATTGATTCGGACGCGGACCGCGATCTTGTCCTGTTTGAATTCCGGCTTCCTCGGATTGTGCTCGGCTTGCTGGTCGGCTTTGCTCTTGGTGCAGCTGGGGCTGTTATTCAAGGTGTGACGCGCAACAATTTGGCTGATCCGGGCATTCTCGGCATTAACGCCGGAGCGGGCATGATGGTTGTCTTGTTCATGTTTGCACTGCGCGAAGTTATAGATATAGAGGGGACGCTATCCGTTCTCATGATGCCTATGTTCGGTATGGCAGGTGGACTTGCGGCTGCCGGTCTTATTTTGCTGTTGTCGAGACGAGGAGGACGGCTCGATCCGCAGCGGCTTATTCTTGTTGGCATTGCAATGTCGCTCGGCTTCGGAGCAGCTACGCTGTATATGTCGCTGAAGATGAATCCACGGGACTTTGAGACGGCTGTTGTCTGGCTGTCAGGCTCAATACATAGCGCCAATTGGAAGTATGTGGCGGCACTTCTGCCTTGGATAGCGTTGATGCTGCCGATCGTCTGGCTGAGGTCAGATAAGCTGGACGTAATGCAACTGGAAGAAGTGAGCGCGGTCAGTCTCGGTTTGTCGTTAGAGCGGGAGCGATTAATTTTGTTGATCGGCAGCGTCGGCCTCGTGGCGGCCAGCGTATCGGTTTCCGGCAGCATAGGTTTTGTCGGCTTGATCGCGCCGCATATGGCCAAGAGGCTGATCGGATTGAGCCATCGCAGAATCATTCCGGTCAGCGGCTTGATCGGAATGGCGTTGATTGCGGTCGGCGATTTTATTGGCAAAACGATATTCGCTCCGGCGCAATTAGCAGTCGGGATCGTTATTTCCATTATTGGAGTGCCTTACTTCGTCTATTTACTAATTCGAGCGCGTACATAATGAGAGCGAAAGGAAGCGATGGGATGTCTCGGTTTCAAATGCTGCAGTATGAAAACCGCAGGCTGACGGTGGCGCTGCCTCCCTCATACGAGCAGAGCGATCAGCACTATCCGGTAGTTTACGTGCAGGACGGGGGAGAACTGTTCGAGCAATGCTTCAATTATATCGACATGCTGTGGAGGGAGAAGAAGCTACCGGAGCTTATTCTTGTCGGCATTGAATCCGCTAACCGTAACGATGATTATACGCCCTGGCCTGCCGATCGGCTCGCCCCGGCGATGCCGGGCTTCGGTGGCGGCGGACGGGCATATGTCGATGCGCTGGCGGACAGCATAAAGCCGTTCGTCGACCGGCATTATCGGACGAAAGCTGAAGCTGAGCATACTGGGATCGTCGGAGGCTCGCTGGGCGGCCTCATTTCGCTGCTTGCTGGCGTATGGAGACCGGAGACGTTCGGGAGAATCGGCATGCTGTCTGCATCATTCTGGTTCGAAGGGATTATTGAATGGATGCGGAAGCTGCCGGTGCAGACCGGTAAGCAGCGGATGTATATGTCTGTCGGAAGCCGAGAAGGGATCTATAAGAAGGGAATTCAGAACCGGATGGTGCCTCATACGCTCGAAGTGCATCGCATTCTAACCGGATTATGCAACGACGCCTCAGCGTGGATGAAGTTCGATATCGATGCGGGAGGCACCCATGACGGGTTGTTCATGACAAGGCGGCTGCCGGATGCGCTTCGATGGCTGTTCGGCGATCGAGATGCCGGTATTCAGACGGGAGGGCCGATGGCTTCCTGTTATGCGCTTCCAGGAACGGAGACGTTCACGCTCCATGCGAAAACAAGCGGTCTTGATTATCGGATCTTCGTATCCGTTCCTGTGAAGCCTGCGCCTGCTGAGGGTTATCCGGTGCTGTATGCATTGGACGGAAATGCCTACTTCGGCTCGTTATCGGAGGCGATGCGGATGCAGTCCCGCCATCCGCTCGGGATTGATCCAGGTATTATCGTGGCGATCGGGTATGACTCGGAGGAGCCGTTCGTGACGGATCGCAGATTCTATGATATGACGACCGAAAGTGAGCCTTCCTTCGCAAGGCCTGACGGTTCACCATGGCCGAACACGGGCGGAGCGCAGCAGTTTCTCGATTTTATCGAGGAGGAGCTGAAGCCGTTCATCGAAAGCCGTTATCCGATTAACCGAGCGAGACAGGGGCTGTTCGGCCACTCGCTTGGCGGCTATTTTACGCTGTATGCTTTGATCGAGAGACCAGAGGCATTCCGTACTTATTGCGCGGGAAGTCCGTCTATCTGGTGGAATAACCATGATCTGCTCAAGCGGTTGCCGAGCTTTATCGAGCGTATGCGTGAGCAGCAGATAGAGGCAGAATTGCTGGTCGGGGTTGGGGCGGAAGAGAAGCCCTCCATGGTAGAAGATGCCCAAACGATCGTTAATCTGCTGGAGCCGCTCCATTGCGAGGTCGGCCCATTCAAGCGAGCCTTTGTTAGCTTCGAGGGCGAAGGGCATGTATCGGTCATACATCCGCTCATCAGTCGGATGTATCGAACTATTTTTGCCAAAGAGAGTGAACCGATGAATACGAAATGAATATAGAAGGCACGAACAAGGGACTCCTTCCGACGCTGCGTGCGGCGGTAAGGGAGTCCCTTCTAGCTTATTTATGATGATGTTAGAACGGTAACTTGTTGGCTTGACTTCGGCAGCTGCTGCTTAAGCTGAGGAATGAGCCTTTCTAGAACCGCCTGCTCCATCTCTCTCATCTTTCTTAATTCGTCTACCATCTTACTTAGGAGACTTGGGCTCATCGTAATTTCGTATTTGAGAGCGCTTGCTCTTGTCTTGAATGAGAGCTCTTCAATAAGTGAATATTGCTCGATTACCCAAGGATCGACTGCAATCCCTTTCTCTTCTTGTAGATATCGAAGTCTGCTCGTCATCGTTTTCTTATGCTCATAGATGACATGCAGCACCTTGGTGTCGATCATTTCGTTCCCGGAATTAGTTAGGTAATCGATCACGGAATCGTAAGTATTCAGCCCATAGATGTGATCTACCGGATCATAGTACATGCGGAATCGTTCCGATGTATTGCGGGAGTACAGGTAATCCTCCATCATCTCGATGATGATAGATAAGTCGAATGTGTAAGTTCGATCAAGCTTCAGCTCATACGAATGAATGCCGTCGGCATGAATGACGATCGGGCCGACACCTTGCTCAGTCGTGCTGTAGGCTTGCTCAAAGTCGCGCATATCCACTTCGGTAAAGGTAAAAGTTCTCGTGGCATCGAACCCGGCGATGTGAACGACGCCGCGCTCATCATCGAAGCCATATATTAGTGTGTCGTGAATAAAATGTATCTTCTGATACGCCCATCTGTCAGGCAAATAATATTCGTCTAGAAAGGTCATGACATACTGGTTGTTGCTTATGGAGTCCTTAACGAACTGGACAGGGTTTACATACTTACTGATGATAGATCTCTTCGTATAGCATTCAGCGATGAACGGAGTTTTCATCCCCAAGCGGTCGAATTCGTAGTAGTTGACGGCGAAAGACTCCGATTCACTCTTCTTACTATACAACTGAATGTAATTGCAGTTGAACCAATCGTTGAAATACGGGTGAAGCGCACTGATTAGCAACGGAAAGGCATGATGATGGAAACTGTTAATGGGCGTCTCGCCCAAAGGAAGGATTGTGGACATCTTTAATACTCCTTTATCAAATGGGATGATAAATGCTGATACGAAGAAGATGTCGTGGAGGAAAGGGCAAGCTTCGGGCCATGCTCGACCTTGTTCATTGTCTGCGTGAGTCCCGGTATGCCCTGACGTTCTAGGATGAGAGAGGTGAAGCTTAGTTGGAATGGCTTTGCAGGGAGCGCAGAAACGTTTTTACGTCTTCTCGTGCTCGGATCGTGCCGAAAATACGGGCTTTGCCTATCGTCGCCTTGGCCAGCTCGACCGTAATGTCGTTCGATAACACAAGTCCGCCGATCAGCTTGATATCCAGTCGAGTGCCATCCCGTCTCATTTCTTCGAGCTGTTCGCGATCGAAATCTAGTACCCCAACTACGAAATATTTCTTGTCTTTAATTTCTGTAATTGCGGCTGAATGGCTGTCCAGCAAGCTCTTAATGGCAATCCGGATGAAATCGGTTCGGTTATTGTAATAGCCTTGATCCACGAGCAAATCAATTTGGCCGAGATCGACAGGACCAAGATTGATGCTCACTTTCTCCAAATCGGCCATGTCATCACTCCATAAATTTCATTTACATGATGTATCCAATATGCCTTCTTGACCCATCATTGTCAATAGATTTTCTAGAAAATATATGTTGCATGAACTGGAGAAAATTACTATCATATACTCCAGAGGGAGCATAGATGGATTCTGATTGGTATCTGTACAGATGTTGCCCGAAATTCCCCAGCCGAGGAGAGGACGATCATGGCAAAGCCTAAGAAGACGATATGGAGGCTGCTCCATTATACGTTTTCATACAAGTATTCCTATCTCGTATTGATATGCACGATGCTGATAGGCATTGCATTGGAGCTTGGAGTCGCTTGGTACTTGACGGAAGTGACGAACGCGGCGATCGATACCGGCAGCGAGCGGTGGAAGTCGCTTATTGTAACAGGAGTTATTATTTTGTTCTTTACGGTAGTGAACAGCTTCGCCGACATTTACTTCAAGGCGCGCGTATCCTCTTTAATTCGCCACGATATTCGCAAAAATACGATGTCGAAGCTGCTTCGGATGTCGGAAGCCTATTTTGCAAAGAATCATTCGGGCGAGCTGCTTAGCCGAGTTGTCAGTGATAATCAGGCGATTGGCCAAGTTTGCACCGAAACGATTCTTGCTTTGATCCGGAACCCGCTGCTCGTGACCTTCTCGTTCGTGTATTTGTTGTCGCTGAACTGGAAATTGGCGCTGATCTGCTTATTTATTGGACCAATGACGATCTTCATCGGCAAAATATTCGGTAACGCACTTCGCGGGAATGCTCACCATCTGCAGCAGCAGAATGCGAAGATGACTTCTGTTATTACCGAAATTGTAGGTACGACGGTTATTCTCAAGACGTTCCGGCTGCAGGATAAGCTGTTCCGGAAATTCGATTACAGCAGCTCTGGCATAAGTAAGTATGAAATTAAGGGCGGACGGATTAATGCTATGCTTGCCGCTTCTTCCACCTTCGTTGGCCATTTTGCCTTTATTGTGACGTTTATTGTCGGCTCCTACTTCGTATCCAGAGGCGAAATGGAAATCGGCGCACTAATTGCGTTCATTCAATTGATGAATCACCTGACATGGCCGTTTACCGGATTGGCAGGGCTGTGGGGCTCGTTCCAGCAATCTCTAGGCGCTGCGGACCGTATATTCGCGTTGATCGACGAGAAGTCTGAGTGCGAGCGATTTCCGGTGCAAGGTTTACCTGTTAAGGAGTCTCCTGGCTTAAGCATGGAGAAGGTATCGTTCAGCTATACAGAAGGTGAGAGGGTGCTGCGTGATATATCACTGAGTATTAAGCCGGGTGAGGTCGCGGCTATTGTTGGTCCTAGCGGCGGTGGCAAGTCGACTATATTTAATTTGCTGCTTGGTATGTATCCAGTAGAAGAAGGAAAGATACGGATCGGACAGACGGATATCAGCTCAATGGACGTTCACGAGCTGCGCAGTCATTTCTCACTTGTACCGCAAGAAAGCCAATTGTATAGCGGAACGATTCGGGAGAATATTGCTGTCGGCAATCCGGAAGCGTCAGAAGAGGATATTATTACAGCTGCGCGCAATGCGAACGCTTACGAATTCATTATGGGGCTCCCGAACGGGTTGGACACCGATATTGGGGAAGGAGGAGCGAATTTATCTGGTGGACAGAAACAGCGAATTGCGATTGCCCGCGCATTGCTGAACCCAGCGCCTATACTGCTGCTGGATGAAGCAACCGCTGCACTGGACAGCGAGTCTGAACGGCTTGTTCAGGATGCACTAGAGAAGTTGATGGCCGGGCGCACGACGATCATTATAGCGCATCGATTGTCAACGGTCCGAAATGCCGATCAGATTATCGTTCTGGAAGACGGACAAATTTCCGCTACTGGCACGCACGAAGAGTTGATGTCGATGGATGGCATGTACAAAAAAATGGTGAATAATTTCAGTGAAGGACTTGCCGATGTCAGCGCGTAGCTTATTGCCGTATGTTGTGCAGGCTGTATTTCGTAATGTTGCAGTCAATGTTAAGGTGACGCTGCCGATTTGGGCCGAGGAGAATAAGAATCAATATGTTCTAATTTGTGTTACAGATGCGGTCACCATTACGACGGGCAAACAAACGTATTATTTGCCAGAGGGCGGCGCGGCAATTGGGAATGTGCTGGAGATTCATAATGAGAGCCAGCGGATTAACAGTATTCAGTATGCGGTTATTGAGCTAAACAAGAGTATAGCGTTTGATTATTTGCCGCTCGACGCGAATTGCAAAGAGCAGCGCGAGATCATTCAGAGTGTATTTGCATTTGAGGAGAAGATGTCGAACGTAACGACAATAAAGCGAATGCTAGAGGCGCAATGTTATGCAGAAATGGGGGGGGTTTACGATTTTTCCTACGAGTCGACGGAGAGGCTCGTAAACGTTCATCTGTACATCCAGAAGAAATATTATTTGGATCTATCTCTTGAGATGCTGGCGGAACGGGTCAACTGCAATCCGGTCTATCTGTGTAACGCTTTCACTAAGAAGTATGGCGTATCGCCGATGAAGATGGTTCAGCAGCTGAGGATGGAAGCGGCATTGAAAATGCTCGTCAGTACGAATAAACCGCTGAGTCAAATTTGCAGCGAAGTCGGATTTTATTCCGTTCCTTATTTTTCGACATTGTTCAAAAAGTACTACGGCGAGTCGCCAAAGCGATATAGGGATAACTTCCTGATATCCCGAAAGCAGTAGTAGAACACTAGGCTTTCCATTTATTTGGAAAGCCCTCTTTTTGCTCTCGATTGTTAAGATTGTGAAATAAAAACGTACTCGAATTTATGGTTCTTATCGATTTTACAGATATTATTGAATATCCCATAATGACACCTATATAATACAAAAACAGATAATTTAATATTTTTTTAAGTAATTTGATTTATTAACTGTAAAAAAGAATATGTTCGTTCAGGGTGGTGTTCTTTTGGAGAAAAGTACAGTGCTTAACGAGATTGTAGCATTAATGAAAGGCTGCATCGGCATCAATGAAAATTATAAAGTGGATGTTGACGCGGACTTTTTTGCTTTGGGCGGCGATTCCATCGGGGCCGGAGAGCTGTTAGCGTCGATTCAGCAGAAGTATCAGATTAATTTGACGTATAATGAGTTGTTTGCCGACGCGACGGCTGCCGCGATCACCGAGCTCGTCATAAGCTGTCAGCACCAAGCAGCGGCACGGGACAACAGGATTGCGCCATTAGAGCTACAGCCATATGTTCCGGTATCCGCTGCTCAGCGAAGACTGCTCGCGATCGAGCAACTGGATGCGAAGACCAGTTATCACTTGCCGGTATCGATCGTCCTCAAGGGCGAGCTGGACGACGAACGATTCGTTGATGCCTACAATCGAATCGTGGCGAAGCATCAAGTGCTGCGAACCTCCTTCGAATGGATCGACGGCGAGCTTGTTCAACGGATACACCCGTATGAATATTGCGATATTCGTGCAGCGGCAAACGAAGAGGGGATCGAGACGCATGTTGAACGGCTTATCCTACCGTTTCAGTTGGAGCAGCCGCCATTAATTCGGGCCTCGCTCATCCGGTTAGGCAGCGACGAGCATCTGTTCCTGTTCAATGTTCACCACGCGATATTGGACGGATATTCGATCGGGTTGTTTATGAAAGAGTTATCCGAGCTATATAACAGCGGTGAAGCTACGCTCTCTGAGTTGCAATACAGCGATTTCGCAGTCTGGCAGAATGAACGACTGAAGACGGATAGTTTAGACGCTAGCCGCAGCTTCTGGACAAGGCATCTCGAAGGCGAGCTTCCGCTGCTTAATATCCCAACGGACTACAGCAGGCCGAGCATGCAGAGCTTCGAAGGCAGACGAATTTACGTGAACATTGAGCCTGCATTGACAAGCCGGCTTCAGCAGGTTGCACGAGAACAGGAAAGCACGCTGTTCATGGTGTTATTATCCGCCTATTACACGCTCTTGTCACGTTACAGCAATCAGGAGGATATCATTGTAGGCGTTCCGTCAGCAGGACGAACGGTGTCGGATTTAGATCGAATGCTGGGTATGTTCGTCAATACGCTTCCGTTACGCGGCTTTCCGCAGCAGGACAAAACGTTCCGAGCCTTCCTCCAAGAGATGAAGAGCGTCGTACTAGAGGCATTTGAGCATCAGGAGTTTCCGCTCGAGGCGCTTGTTGAGAAGCTTGAAATTTCGAGAGACCTGTCTCGCAATCCGTTATTCACGACGCTATTCGTTCTCCAGAACATACCGCCATGGAATGTAAGTCTTCAAGGGATCGAAGCCGAGGCTGTTCCGGTGGATGCGCGAGGCTCCAAGCTGGACCTGTCGGTCGAGGCGCTTGAGATCGACGGCATGATCCAGCTGACGGTCGAATATGCAACGAAGCTGTACAAGGAAGATACCGTGCGCCGAATGTTCGAGCATTATATTCAAATTCTTTCCCGCATCAGTGATAACCCACACATCAAGCTCCAAGATATCGACATGTTATCTGCTGAAGAGAAGCATTGGCTCATTCAAGCGAATAACGAAACGTCGGCTCCTTTATTGCCGCATCACACGCTGCAGCAATTATTCGAAGACAGAGTGCTGATACATCCGGACAAGATTGCCGTCACCGCACCAGAGGGCGGGCAATGGCAGTCACTCACCTATGAAGAACTCAATGCAAGAGCTAACCAGGTGGCGCACGCTTTGCGTCAGCAAGGGGTAAACAGGAACGAAATTGTTGCGCTGTGCATGGAACGGTCGCTCGATATGATGATCGCCATCTTAGGTATTCTGAAAGCGGGCGCAGCTTACTTGCCTCTCGACATCCAGTATCCGCAAGAGAGAATGCAATACATATTGGATAACAGTCAAGCCCGCGCCGTTCTTACGCGTGATGCGCGCGGAGAGGAGATCATCCGTTCAACGTATTGGGGGGAACTGATAAACATTCATTCCGACAAGATTCGCGAACAGCCGACTGATAATCCCACAATGATAAATACGGGGAGCGATCTTGCCTATATCATCTATACTTCCGGCTCGACCGGCAAGCCGAAGGGCGTCATGATTGAGCATCGGTCTGTCATGAACCGGCTGCACTGGATGCAGCAGACGTTCATGTTTGAGCAGGATGACGTTTTCTTGCAGAAGACAGTTCATACGTTCGACGTCTCGGTATGGGAGCTGTTTCTGTGGTATTTCAACGGAGCTTCCTTGACTTTGCTGGCGCCGAACGCCGAGAAGGATCCTGAGGCGATTGTGTCTGCACTGCGCGAGCGGAACGTATCGGTCATTCATTTTGTTCCGTCCATGTTTAATGCGTTCGCTGCTTATGTGGAGCATAGCCCGCATAGCAGCTTGAATAAGCTGCGCTATATCTTCACAAGCGGTGAAGCGCTTAGCGCGGAGCTGGTGAACGCCTGCATGAGAAATCCGATGTTCGCGGACGTGAAGATCGTCAACTTATACGGACCGACGGAGACGACGATCGACAGCACGTATTATGAATGCACCTCGAAAACCTATATAAACGTTCCAATTGGTAAACCAATCGCTAATACACAAGTGTATGTAATCGGCAGTCATGGCGGGCTGCAGCCGATCGGTGTAGCCGGAGAGCTGTGCATCGGCGGCATAGGCGTGGCGCGCGGGTATGTGAATCGGCCAGACCTCACGCAGGAGAAGTTCGTCGACAATCCGTATCGTCCAGGCGAACGGATGTACAAGACGGGCGATTTGGCAAGGTGGCTTCCGGACGGTACGATCGAATATTTGGGCCGAATTGACATGCAGGTGAAGATTCGTGGCTATCGTATCGAGCCCGGCGAGATTGAGAACGAGCTTCGCAGGCATCCGGGCGTCCGAGATACGGTTGTCGTGTCGCATCGGGGATCCGATGGCTCGCATTCGTTATGTGCTTATGTTGCGGCGGAGCCGTCGGTCGATACGGCGGAACTGAGAAGCCATCTAGGTAAGTCGCTGCCTGATTATATGATCCCAGCCTATTTTGTTCATTTAGATCAGCTGCCGCTTAATGCGAATGGCAAAGTCGATCGCAAAGCGCTTCCGGCGCCGGAGGAGGCCTTCCAGACGGAGCGCGACTATGAAGAGCCGGACAGTGATCTCGAAGCATGTATGGCGGATATTTGGCAAGAGGTGCTCGGGCGTGAGCGCATCGGGCGCAACGACCATTTCTTCGAACTAGGCGGCGACTCAATCAAAGGGATTCAAGTATGTGCTCGCTTATACAAGTATGGCTGGAAGCTGGAGATGAGGCATCTATTTCAGCGACCGGTATTGAAGGATGTGTGTATAGAAGCAGCGCCGCTTAAGCGCCGTGCCGAGCAGGGCGTTATCGAAGGAGACATCGAGCTGCTGCCTGTTCAGCATTGGTTTTTCGAACAGGAGCTGGCCGAGGCAGGTCATTGGAATCAGGCGATGATGCTGCAGGGCAAGCAGCGAATCGATGCTGATGCGCTGTCTCAGTCGATTGCCAAGCTTGTAGAGCATCATGACGCTCTAAGAACGGTGTTCCGTCGCGATGAATCGGGAATAAAAGCTTACATTCGCGGAATGGAGACGTCCGAGAGGCTCTATTCGTTCGAATTAGCCGATTTCTCCCATATCGATGAGTCAGAGAAAGCCATTGCCGAGCTGACGGAAGCAACACATCGCGATTTCGACCTGGAGCACGGGCCGCTGCTGCGGGTCAAGCTGATACGGGATAAGAAGCACGATCATGTGCTGCTTGTTGCCCATCATTTGGTTATCGACAGCGTGTCGTGGCGGATTGTTCTCGAGGATCTGGCGATAGCCTATGAACAGATTAGCTCAGGCAAGACTCCGGTTCTGCAGGATAAAACGGACAGCATAGGCACATGGGCGCTAGCGATGCGTCGATATGCCGCAAGCAGGGGGCTGATTCACGAAGCTCCGTACTGGCAGCGAATTGAACAAGCCTCTGTACGGCCGCTGCCGCAATATTCGTCGCTAGGCGATGGGACGATGCGCAATAACGCGATTGCATCGATTCGGTTGGAGCCGAATGAGACCGAACTGCTGCTTAAAGACACGCACAAAGCCTACAACACCGAAATGAACGATGTGCTGCTGACAGCTCTGGCGCTTGCGTTGAAGGATTGGACCGGTGACAGCACCGCTCTGCTTAGCGTAGAGGGACATGGAAGAGAAGAAGTTGTCGACAATGTCGTCGTCACTAGAACCGTAGGCTGGTTCACTTCCATCTACCCTGTCTTGTTAACCATTGAGCCGGAGCAACCGGTCGGTGAGCAGCTGAAGCGGGTGAAGGAGACGCTGAGGCAAATTCCGAACCGGGGAATCGGATACGGTGTACTGCGGTACTTGGCACCTTCAGATAGCTGTGAGCAGGAGAGCTTCCGTGCAAAGCCGGAGATCAGCTTTAATTATTTGGGTCAATTTGACGCTGATCTGAACTCCCGGCTGTTCATGCCTTCGTCCTACGGATCGGGATTGGCGGTCGGGGAAGGCAACCGCAGGCTGTACGCGCTGGATATCGTTGGGATGGTGCAGCATGGCTCCATGACGATTCAATTCCAATATGACAGCGGCACATATCAGCAGGAAGTAATGGAACGGTTGGCAGAATCATATAAACGGCATCTACAGGCTATTATTGCTCATTGTACAAGCCGAACGGAGGCCGAAGTTACGGCGAGTGACCTTGCCGGGGGCAATGTGAATTTATCGGATATTGAAGAAATTATGAAGCTATTTAATTAATCCAGTAAATATTGAATAAAGGTGGACGGGCATGAAAGCAGGTTCTTCGATTGAGAAAATTTATCCGCTGGCTCCGATGCAAGCGGGAATGGTATACCATTGGCTGCTGGAGCCTCAAAGCACGCTATATTTTGAACAGACTACGTTCTCATTCGAGGGGGACGTGCGGGCCGAGCTGCTGGAGGCGAGCTTAAACAAGCTGGCAGCCCGGCATCAAGCTTTTCGCAGCAATTTTTTGCACGAGAAGCTGCAGCAGCCCGTTCGGGTAGTGTTCCGTGAGCGGACGTACAGCATCCGGCAAATCGATTTCTCTCATCTTGAAGAGGATGAGCAAATGAAGCAAATAGAGCAATTCAAGCATGAGGACCGATCGCTCGGGTTCGATTTGTCTGGCGGCGATTTAATGCGGGTGGCCTTATTATCCAGAGGCGGTGGACGCTATGAGCTGGTATGGAGCTACCATCATATTGTAATGGATGGTTGGAGCGTCGGTACGGTGCTGAAGGATTGGTTCATGTTCTACGAGGCCGCCTTGCACCAAAGTGTGTTTGACCCTCCAGCGGCCGAGCTGTATGAGCGGTACGTTCAGTGGCTGCAGCGGCAGGATACAGCGGCGTCCCTTGCGTATTGGAACCAGTACCTGAAAGGGTATGAGCAGACGGCAGAGGTACCTTCGACATCTGTATCGAAGCGTCACGGACAATATGTGCAGCGTGAGATCCAGACCGTAATCGGTCTAGAGGCGACGGGCAAACTGACTGCATTGGCTCAGCGGCATCGCGTGACGCTAAATACGGTGCTCCAAACCGTCTGGGGCATCGTCCTTCAGAAATATAATAATACGGATGATGTCGTATTCGGATCAGTCGTTTCGGGACGTTCCTCGGAAGTGGCGAACATCGAAGCGATGGTCGGATTGTTTATTAATACGATACCGGTTCGAATTCGCGCTGAAGGCAGCTTGCGCTTCGATGAGCTCATTGAGACGGTACAGGAGGAAGCTCTGAAGAACGAAAACAACAGCTTCGTGCCGTTATCAGAGGTGCAGGGGCAAAGCGACTTAGGGCAAAATTTAATTCAGAATATTTGGATTTATGAGAATTATCCGATAGATGAAGCGCTGAACAAGCTGATGTATGGAGGCGGGCTTGGGTTCACAACCGTTGGGATCAGCCGCTATGAGCAAACGAACTACGATTTCAATATCGTCGTCCTGCCATCGGCGGAAGAGCTTGTTGTCCTGTGCAGTTACAACGAGAACCGCTACGCTGCTGAGGAAATCGAGCGTATACTCGGCCATTTCGTCCATGCCGTCAGTCAAGTCATTGAGCGGCCTGATATTAGAGTTCAAGAGATTACACTGCTATCCGAGGCGGAGCGCCGTTTGTTGGAATCATTTAATACGGTGGAGCTGTTTCCGCAGGATAAGACGATTCAACAGCTGTTCGAAGAGCAGGTGCAGCGGACGCCGGACTCGATTGCTATTGTGTTCGAAGAACAGCGCATTAGCTATGCGGAGCTGAATGCCAAGGCGAATCGGCTGGCCCACCGACTGCGGGATATCGGAGCCGTTCGGGATGGGCGGATCAGCTTGCTGGCGGATCGGTCGATCGAGATGGTCGTCGGCATACTGGCTGTATTGAAGGCGGGCAGCGCTTACGTGCCGCTCGACCCTGAATATCCGGATGAACGGCTTGCATATATGCTGGCGGATAGCGGGTCTGACATTATGCTCGTTCAGCCCGCGCTTCTGAAGAAGGCCGAGACGTTAAGGGCGGCTAATTGGAACGGGAAGCTTGTCGTGCTCGGCTCGGAAGAGACGCAACAGACGGAAGAGACGGAAGATTCTCATAACCCTTCTATTATTAATGAGCCGTCCGACCTTGCCTATATCATCTATACGTCAGGCTCTACCGGGAAACCGAAGGGCGTCATGGTCGAGCACAAAGGCATCGCCAATGTTCAGCTATCGTGGCGGGAGCATATTGGCGTCGTGCCGGAAGACCGGATCGTCCAATTCGCGAGCAGCTCGTTCGACGCCTCGGTATGGGAAATTTTCATGAGCCTTCTAACAGGTGCAGAGCTGTACATCCCGACGAAGGAAACGGTGTACGATGCGGCGCAATTTGTTGCATATGCGAAACAGCACAAAATTACCGTCGCTACGCTGCCGCCGACCTACTTAAGCATGGCAGACCCGGAGCAGTTGGCCAGCTTGCGTGTCATTATTACGGCAGGATCAGCTATTACGCCGGAGTTGGCGCAGCGGACTATGAAGTATACCCAATACCGCAATGCTTACGGCCCGAGCGAATCAACCATTTGTACGACCATCTGGGTGCCGGAGGAAGGGGAGCGAATCGAGGGACGTTCGGTTTCGATCGGCAAGCCGATTGCGAATTTGGATGTTTACGTTATCGGCCATCATAATCAGCTGCAGCCGATCGGCGCAGCCGGCGAGCTGTGTATCAGCGGCGTCGGGGTAGCGCGGGGCTATTTGAATCGGCCGGAGCTGACGGCAGAGAAGTTCATTGATCATCCGCTGCGGCCAGACGAACGGATGTACCGAACAGGGGACCTTGTCCGCTGGCTGCCAGATGGCAATCTGGAGTATTTGGGCCGGATTGACACACAGGTGAAGATTCGCGGATTCCGGATCGAGCCGGGTGAAATCGAGAATGAGCTGCAGAAGCATCCTGCTGTTCGCGAAGCTGCGGTCGTCGTTCACACTGAAGATGACGGCATGCAATCGTTATGCGCTTATGTTGCGGGACATGCGGTGGAAGGGCTGGATTCAGCAGAGCTAAGGGCTTATCTGGGCCAACGGCTGCCTGACTATATGATTCCATCGTATTTCGTAGCATTAGAGCAGCTGCCTCTAAATCTTAACGGCAAGGTCGACCGCAAAGCACTGCCTTCGCCTAAGCAGGGAATGGGAACCGGCAGCCGGTACGAAGAGGCCGCCACGAGTCTTGAGGCTAAGCTGATCGAGCTGTGGCAGCAGGTTCTCGGCCGCGATCGCATCGGTGTTCACGATCATTTCTTCGAGCTGGGCGGCCACTCGCTCAAGGCAACGGCACTGGCATCGGCTATTCATAAGCAGCTTGATGTGAGTGTACCGCTGAAGCAAATATTCCGAACGCCAACGGTTCGGGAATTGGCTCGATATATTGAGCGCGCAGAGCAGCGGGTGTATCGTCCAATCGAAAATGCAGCCGTGCAGGATGTGTATCCGGTATCCTCGGCGCAGAAGCGGCTGCTTGTGCTTGAGCACATGGAGGATGGATCTTCGGTTAACTACAACATTCCGATGATGCTGACGCTTGAGGGTGAGCTCGATGCTTCACGGCTGGAGAGGGCTTTGCAGCAGCTAGTCGACCGGCATGAATCGCTGCGGACATCGTTCGCATGGCTGGACGGTGAGCCGGTGCAGCGAATCAGTGAGAATGTACTGCTGCAGCTGGAGAGATCTCGGGCAGGCCAAGAGGAGGCGGAGCGCAGGGCGGCTGGTTTCGTGCGTCCGTTCGATTTGGGAAGGGCCCCATTGCTTCGTGCGGAGTTAATTGAAATTGTTGAAGAACAGAATGAGTGTGGTGCCGAATCGGTTGTAACAGGTGCGGGCTATCAGAAGCATGTGCTGCTGCTCGATATGCACCACGCTATTTCGGACGGTGTATCCATCGGCATTATGCTAGAGGAGCTGTCGCAGCTTTATGCCGGCAGCGAACTCGCGCCGCTGCGCGTGCAGTATAAGGATTACACCTTATGGCAGCAAGAGAGAGTTCGGAGCAAGGCGATGGAAGAGCAGCGCAGTTATTGGCTGAAGCAGTGCGCGGGCGATCTTCCGGTGCTTGACTTGCCGACGGATTTTGCGCGCCCGGCGGTTCAGCAGTTTACGGGTGACAGGCTTTCCTTCACGGTGAATGCGGCGTTAACGGAGCAATTGAACAGGCTGGCGCAGCAGACGAACAGTACGCTGTACACGGTGCTGCTTGCGGCGTACCAAGTACTGCTTGCCAGATACGCCGGTCAGAGCGATGTTATCGTCGGAACGCCGCTGGCCGGCAGGCTGCATTCGGATACGGAGCGAATGCTGGGGCTGTTCGTCAATACGCTCGCGATCCGTGCGTTTCCTGAAGGCTCCAAGACGGTAGAAGCTTTTCTAGCCGAGATGAAGGAAACGGTGCTTGGAGCACACGAGAACCAGGAGTATCCGTTCGAGCAGCTGGTCAGCGATTTGAACGTTCCGAGAGATTTAAGCCGCAACCCGCTGTTTAGCACCGTATTCGCACTTCAGAACGTAGGGCCGATGAAGCTGCAGTTGGGCGGCGTCGAAGCTTCGCCTTATCCAGCGGACTACTACATCTCGAAATTTGACTTATCAATTGAAGCGACGGAGCATGACGGCGAAATCCAGCTGCTTGTCGAGTACGCCACCCATTTGTTCAAGCCGGCATCGATTGACCGGATGATGAAGTCTTACATGACGCTTCTTCATTCGTTCTGCGAGAACCGTTCCGCGCTGTTGTCGGACATTCCGCTCGTACCGGAGGAGGAGCGTGCGCTTCTGAATGCATGGAATGACACGAGGGCGGACTATCCGAGCGGAAGCACGATTCAGCAGCTGTTCGAGGAGCAAGCGGAGCGGACGCCGGATGCGACTGCTGTTGCATTCGAAGACCAGCGTGTCAGCTATGCGGACTTAAATCGGCGGGCGAATCGGCTTGCGCGTACGCTGCGAGGCGATGGCACGAAGCAGATCGTCGGATTGCTCGCTGAACGTTCCGTTGAGATGGTCGTTGGCATACTGGCAATACTGAAGGCTGGCGGCGCTTATGTGCCAATTGATCCGGAATACCCGGACGAGCGGATTGTATATATGCTTGCAGACAGCGGGGCGGGAGTCCTGCTGGCACAGCCTTCTCTACAGGCGAAAGTAGAGGCGGTTCAGGCGGCAGGATATGCAGGCGCTGTACTGGCATTAGAAGAGGGTGCCGGTATTGGCACGGAGGTCGGATTCGAAGCTGCAGCAGATGCGGAAGCTTCGAGCAATTTGCCTTGCATGAGTGAGCCGACTGACTTGGCCTATATTATTTACACTTCGGGATCAACCGGCAAGCCTAAGGGGGTCATGCTTGAGCATAGGGGCATCGCAAGCCTGCGGACCGTCTGGCTGGAGGACTTCGGCATCGGCCCAGGCGACCGTGTCGTGCAGTTCGCAAGCAGCTCCTTTGACGCCTCGGTATGGGAAATGTTCATGAGTCTTCTGACAGGTGCAGAGCTGCATATACCGACGAAAGAAACGATTTATGACGTGGAACGGTTCGTGCAGTATGCCGAGGAGCGTAAGCTGACTGTTGCATTGCTGCCGCCGACGTATCTTAGTATGGCACAGCCAGAGCGGCTAGCAGGCTTCCGGATTATGTTTACGGGTGGATCGGCGATTACGCCGGAGCTGGCAGAACGAGTTGGGAAGGTAACCCGCTATATCAATGCATACGGGCCGAGTGAGGCTACGATTGTTGCGACGTTATGGGATATGCCGGCGGGAGAGCAGCTTGCCGGTCGTTCCGTACCGATTGGCAGACCAATTGCCAATACGGAGACCTATATTCTCGGTCCTGGTGATCAGCTTCAGCCGATCGGTGTAGCCGGAGAGCTGTGCATTGGCGGTGTCGGAGTGGCACGGGGCTACATGAATCGGCCGGAGCTGACGGCGGAGAAGTTCGTAGACAATCCGTTCCGCCCTGGTGAGCGGATGTATAAGACAGGCGACCTTGCACGGTGGCTGCCGGACGGGACAATTGAATATATGGGCCGAATCGACACGCAGGTGAAGATTCGCGGTTATCGGATTGAGCCTGGCGAGATTGAGAACGAGCTGCAGAAGCATACGGATGTGCGGGAAGCAGTGGTCGTTGTCCATAAGGAAGCAAGCGGCGAACAGGCGTTGTGCGCCTATATTGCGGGCCCGTCTGTAAGCGAGCTTGGCACAGCGGCACTTCGGGCCTTCTTATCGATGCGGCTTCCGGATTATATGATTCCGGCGTATTTCGTTGCAATGGAGCAGCTTCCGCTGAACCATAGCGGTAAGGTTGACCTCAAGGCGCTGCCGGCGCCGGAGCAGGGCATGGATGCCGGACGGCCTTACGAGGAGCCGGCTAGCGAGCTGGAAGCACGCATGGCCGAAGTGTGGCAGGAGGTGCTTGGGCGCGAGCGAATTGGCGCAGCCGACCATTTCTTCGAGCTGGGCGGCGATTCGATCAAGGGGATTCAAGTGTGCGCCCGCTTGTATAAGCATGGCTGGAAGCTGGAGATGAAGCAATTGTTCAAGCATCCAGTTATGCGGGATGCTTGCTTGCAAGCGGTGCCGCTTGCTCGAAAAGCCGAGCAAGGCATTGTGGAGGGAGAGGTAGAATTGCTGCCGATCCAACGGTGGTTCTTCGAGCAGCAATTCGAAGATGAAGGCCATTGGAATCAAGCGATGATGCTTCAAGGCAAACAGCGGATCGACGCGGATGCGTTGGAGCGGGCAGCAATGCAGCTGGTCTGCCACCATGACGCACTGCGTACCGTATTCCGCCGAGAAGGAACGAGGGTTCAAGCTTATATTCGTGGTGTTGATGGAGGCGAAAGGCTGCTATCTTTCGAACGTGTTGATTATTCTCACCTCCGCGAGCCAAGCGAAGCTATTGCGGAGCTGGCCGAGAGGACGCAGTCAAATTTCGATCTGGCGAACGGACCGCTCCTGCGCGTAAGGCTAATTCATACGAAGGATCATGACCATGTGCTGCTCGTGGCGCATCACCTTGTCATCGACGGCGTGTCATGGCGAATTGTGCTGGAGGATTTGGCAATCGCATATGAACAGGCCGCCCAAGGTGAGGCGCTTGTTCTGGCGGACAAGACCGACAGCACGCGGGAGTGGGCGGCAGCGCTTACCCGATATGCGACAAGCCGGGATGTACTCAAAGAAGTGCAGTATTGGCAGCAAATCGAACAGTTGGTCATCAAGCCGCTGCCGCAAGACCATCCGTCAACATGCAAGCGAATGTGCGATAACGCGGTCATCCGAGTAGAGCTGGATGGGACGGAGACAGCGCTTCTATTGGAAGAGGCGAATCGGGCATATAACACCGAGATTCAAGATATTTTGCTGACCGCACTGGCCAGGACGCTGCAGGAGTGGATGGGCGAGTCCTCCGCAGTAATCAGTGTGGAAGGCCATGGTCGGGAAGATATCGTCGAGTCTGCTGTCATTAGCCGGACGGTCGGCTGGTTCACATCGATGTATCCGGTCATGGTGGAGGCGAATCCGGACGAATCGCTCGGCCTGCAGTTGAAGCGGATGAAGGAGATGCTGCGTCAGCTGCCGAGCCGAGGCATCGGATACGGAATTTTGCGCTATTTGACGCCTGCTGAGCTGGTCGAAGGAACGGTCTTCAGCCTGAAGCCGGAAATCAGCTTTAACTACTTGGGACAGTTCGATAAGGACATGAACAGTTCGTTGTTCGAGCCCTCTCCGTTCGGAACGGGTGAGACGATTGGAGGCAGCAACCACCGAATGCATGAGCTGGACATCGTTGGGCTTGTACAAGGCGGCTGTCTGACCGTCCATTTCAACTATGACAGCCAATCGTATCGCCAAGAACGGATGAAACAAGCAGCCGCAACATTCGAGAGAGAGCTGAGGGCACTCATTGCGCATTGCACAAGCCAGTCGGGGTCCGAGGCTACGCCGAGCGACTTAGGGGACAGCTCGATTACGCTCGAAGAACTGGAAGCCATCAATAATCTATTTGCTTAATGCGACAATGTCGAGGGGCCCGCGCAATGCCCGAGTCTGCAGTCCTTCATATACGGCTCGTATGACTCGGGTTTAGCTGTCGGTAATCTTCTTCAGCCTGTAACGGTGGTTGATTTTACATATAGGTAGGAGGACGGCAATACGATGAAAATCGAGAAAATATATCCGCTTGCGCCCATGCAGTCAGGAATGCTGTTTCATTCCCTGTACCACGAGGGGGGCGGCGTCAACATTGAGCAAATCATTGTGTATCTTCGCGGTGCTGTGCATGCTCGGACGCTGGAGGATGGACTAAATGCACTGATCCGGCGGCATGAGGTGCTGCGCGCATCGTTCATTCATCAAGAGACGAAGGAGCCGCGGCAGGTCGTGCTGAAGGAACGGCCAATCGTGTTAACCGAGCTGGATTGGTCAGAACGGAATGAGGAAGGCTGGGAGCAGGGGCTGCATGCTTACCTTGCGGCAGACCGCGAGCGCGGGTTTAATCTTACGAAGGATCCATTAATGAGAGCAGCCTTATGCAAGCTGGGCGACAACCATTATGCGCTCGTGTGGAGCTTCCATCATATTCTGATGGACGGCTGGTGCCTCGGCATCCTCCTGCAAGAATGGTTCGAAGCTTATCAGGCTAGTAAGGAAGGACGAGCTTTGCAGCTTGGTCCTGTCGTTCCATACAGCGAGTATATTCAGTGGCTGGAGAGGCGGGATCAAGGGGAATCGTTAGCCTATTGGAAGTCCCAGCTGGATGATTATACAGTGGGCGCCACTCTTCCTTATCAGCGGTTAAACGGCGATACTGACGTCGCATACGTTCGGGGAGAGTGTGAAGTGCGCCTCGAAGCCTCGCTTACAGAGCGAATCCACGACACGGCGCGCAAGCTTGGGGTGACGGCAGGCACGGTGTTCCAGACCGCATGGGGTATCATTTTGCAGCGGTATAACCGTCTTGACGATGTCGTGTTCGGAACGGTTATTTCGGGCAGGCCGACGGAAATTGCCGGGATCGAATCGATGATTGGTCTGTTCATTAACACGGTTCCGGTACGAATAAAGAGCACGGCAAACATGAAGGTTAGCGAATTGCTTCAGCAGGCACAGCACAATGCGCTGGAGGCTGACCGTCATGCTTATTCGCCATTATATGAAGTACAAGCAGCAAGCCATCTAGGACAAAGCTTGATTGATCATCTTGTTGTTTATGAGAACCAGCCTGTTGATGCCAAGCTGCTGTCCCCAGAGCAGGCGGAAGCAACCGGGTTCTATGTCGAACGAATTCACGGTATTGAGCAGACTAATTACGATTTCTGTATGACGGTGCGTCCAGGTGCGGAGACGAGCTTGACGATTAATTATAATGCGGGCGTTTACGCGGACGCGGATATGAAGAGAACATTGACGCATATGCGGCAGGTGCTTCAGGTGATTGCCGATCAACCCGACGCCTTGCTGTGTGATATCGAAATTTTGAGCGTGGAGGAAAAGCTTCAGCTTGATGCATTTAATGCGACAGAATCGGAATACCCGCGCGACAAGACGATTCAGCATATATTCGAGGAGCACGCTGCCCGCACTCCTGATGCGATAGCTGTCGTATGCGAACGAGCACAGCTTAGCTATCGGGAATTGAACATTCGCGCTAACCGGCTCGCGAATAAATTAAGAGAAGAGGGGGTTCAACGTGACGAGATCGTCGGATTAATGGCCGACAGCACTGTAGAGACGATCGTTGGAGTACTGGCGATTCTAAAGGCAGGCGGAGCCTACATGCCGCTGGACCCTCAGTATCCGCAGGCTAGGATATCGTTCATGCTGGAGGATTGCGGAGCGCGGCTGTTGCTGTCGCAAGAATCGTCCGATACGGAAGGGCTGGCATTCGATGGCAAGCTGCTTGATATTGCGTCCATAAGTACGGACAGCCGATACGGCGATCACAATCCCGCTATTGTGAACGCTTCTTCCGATTTGGCCTTACTCCTCTATACGTCAGGAACGACGGGGACGCCGAAAGGAGTTATGATCGAGCACCGGCATGTCAACCGGCTAGTCATCAACGTTAACTATGCCGATTATGACGCGAGTGACCGTTTCTCACAGACCGGCTCGTTCGGATTTGACGCGACAACATTCGAATTTTTTGCCGCGTTATTGAGCGGAGCCTCACTTTATCTTATCCCGAAAGACGAGCTGCTCGACGCCCATAAGTTCGGCAGAAGGATTCGTGAATATGGCATCACGTTCATGTTTATTACAACGCCGCTGTTCAATCTGTATGCAGACGAGGACCCGGGTATGTTCGCAGGCCTTCGCAGCGTCATCTTCGGCGGCGAGTACGCTTCACCGAAGCATGTGAACAAGGTTCGCGAGACCGCCCCTTCAGTTCAATTAATTAATGCCTACGGTCCAACGGAAAATACGACCTACAGCACATGCCTGCGAATTAATGACAGCCATAAGGAGAGCATTTCGATCGGGGGTCCGATCTCGAATACTCAAGTCTACATATTAAATCAGTACGGAATGAGACAGCCAACCGGCGTCGCTGGTGAGCTGTGTGTCGGCGGAGAAGGCGTAGCGCGCGGCTACTTGAACAGGCCGGAGCTGACGGCTGAGAAGTTCGTCGATAATCCGTTCCGCCCTGGCGAGAGGATGTATAAGACCGGCGATATGGCCCGCTGGCTGCCGGACGGCACGATCGAATATTTGGGGCGAATTGACTCACAGGTCAAAATACGCGGCTACCGCATCGAGCCGGGCGAAATTGAGAATGAGCTGCTAAAGCATCCGTCTATTCGAGAAGCAGCGGTCATCCCTTTCCAGGAGGAGAGGGGAACTTATGCTTTGTGCGCCTACGTGACTGGAACATCAGGTGTACCGGATATCGGTGCGATTCGCTCCTATCTGGCGCAACAGCTGCCGGAGTATATGGTGCCGGGATATTGGGTCGTGATAGATCAGCTGCCGCTTAATGCAAATGGCAAGCTTGACCGCAAGGCGCTTCCGAAGCCGGAGCAGGGAGTCGTCGGGGAAGTGGCATTCGAGGAGCCTGCCAATGAGATCGAGGCGAAGCTGGCTGCAATCTGGAAGCAGGTGCTCAGCCGCGACCGAGTCGGCATGCTGGACCGTTTCTTCGATATTGGGGGACATTCCTTGAAAGCGACGGCGATGGCATCGGCTTTGCATAAGCAGCTAGATGTTGAAGTGCCGTTGAAGCAAATTTTCAAGACACCGACGATTCGAGAGCTTGCCCAATATATCGCTGAGGCTGAGAGGAAGAAGTACCGCCCGATTGAGCCTGTGGCACTTCAAGAGGTTTATCCGGTTTCTTCCGCGCAGAAAAGACTGCTCATCGTCCAGCAGATGGAGGACGGACAATCGAACTATAACATGCCGATGATGCAGCTGCTGCATGGGCCGCTGGATGTGAAGCGGCTGGAGTATGCGCTGGAGCAGCTGGCCGATCGACATGAAGCGCTGCGAACATCGTTCGAATGGGCGGGCGGCGAGCCGGTACAGCGCATTCATCCTAAAGTGCAGCTTCAGCCAGTGCTAGTAAAGGCGACGATGGAGCAGGCATCGGCGTTGGCAGTCTCTTTTATCCAGCCGTTCGATCTGTCGCAGGCACCGCTTATGCGGGTGCAGATCGTGACGATAGAGGATACGGATATTGCGTACTCTTCGGAACAGCACATCGTAATGCTCGACATGCATCATGCGATATCAGACGGTGTGTCGATGGGGCTGCTCATGGAGGAGCTGTCGCAGCTGTACAGCGGGAAGACGCTGGAGCCGCTGCGTATTCAATATAAAGATTACAGTGCTTGGCAGCAAGCTCGTTCCCGCAGCGAGGAGATGGAGAAGCAGCGGAGCTACTGGCTGAAGCAGTGTGCGGGCGAACTGCCGGTGTTAGAATTGCCGACCGACTTCGTACGCCCTCCTGTTCAGCAATTTACCGGGGACCGCTTCTTATTTACGGCAGATGCAGGCTTGACCGCCCAGCTAAACCAAATGGCACAAGAGACGCAAAGCACTCTGTTCATCGTACTGATGGCTGCGTATCACGTCTTGTTGGCAAGGTACAGCGGACAGGCGGATACGATCGTCGGCACTCCGATGGCCGGGAGGCTTCATGCAGATACGGAACGATTGATTGGATTGTTCGTCAACACGCTTGCGATTCGCGCATACCCGGAAGGCAGCAAGCCGATCACCGCTTTCATAGAAGAGATGAAGGAGATCGTTCTTGGGGCGCAGGAGCATCAAGAATATCCATTCGAGGAATTGATCAGCGAGCTGGACATTCCGCGGGACTTAAGTCGCAATCCTCTATTCAGCACGTTATTCGCATTGCAAAATGTCGAGCAGATCGAGCTTCAGCTTGAAGGACTGGACACCTCTCCTTATCCGTTCGAGCTCCATAGCTCGAAATTCGATCTGTCAATCGAATCGGTTGAGATTGACGGGGAGCTTCATTTCTCACTTGAGTATGCGACCCATCTATTCAAAGCCGAGACGATGAAGCGGTTAGCCGACAGCTATATCGCCATTTTGCAAGCTTTCGTTAACGATCGCCATACGCGGATCGATGACATCGACCTGCTGTCAGTGGAGGATCAGCTTCAATTATCTTCCTTCAATGCGACTGAGACGGATTATTCAAGCCATAAGCCGATCCAGCAGCTATTCGAAGAGCAAGCTGCGCTTACGCCTGATGCGACAGCTCTTGTCTATGATGGGGAACAAGTCAGCTATCAGGAGCTGAATAGACGAGCGAACCGGCTGGCACATGTGCTGCGAAGCGCCGGAGTCAAGCGGGACGAGATTGTTGGCCTAATGGCAGACGCATCCATCGAAATGCTCGTTGGCGTTCTAGCCATTCTGAAAGCGGGAGGCGCTTATCTGCCGATCGATACCCAATATCCTCCATCACGAATTGCATTCATGCTATCGGATAGCGGCTCACGTATCATCGTGAAGCAATCGGCAATTGAATTGGACGATACGGTATTCTCCGAAACCGTCATTCCTATTCCGGCAAGCGAAGGACATGCCGATGCCGAGCATGACCAGAATCTGGAGCTTCTGAACGAAGCGACTGATCTCGCCTATGTCATGTACACGTCGGGGACGACCGGAACGCCTAAAGGCGTAATGATCGAGCATCGCGGTGTTACCCGCCTGGTTAAGAATACGAACTACATCACAATTGAACCGACCGACCGGCTCATTCAGACCGGCTCTTTCGGGTTTGATGCGACGACGTTCGAATTTTTCGGTGCACTGCTCAATGGCGCATTACTGTATCTAATAACGAAGGAGGAGTTGCTTAGTGCAGAGGGTCTGAGCAGTCGACTGACGCAGGACGGCATTACCGTCATGTGGCTCACCTCCTCGCTGTTCAATTATTTCGCTGAGACAGACGCACAAATGTTTGCAGGTCTTCGCTGTTTGCTGGTCGGCGGAGAGGCATTGTCGCCGAAGCATATTAACAAGGTGCGGGAGCTTGTTCCGAGTCTGACGATCATTAATGGCTATGGACCGACCGAAAATACGACGTTCAGCGTATGCTATCCAATCGAAGAAACGCATACGAGGTCGATTCCGATCGGCAGGCCAATTGCCAACACGGAGGCGTATATCGTCGGAGCACAGGGTAAGCTGCAGCCGATCGGCGTAGCAGGCGAACTGTATGTCGGCGGCGCAGGCGTGGCGCGCGGTTACTTGAATCGACCGGAGCTGACGGCGGAGAAGTTCGTCGATAACCCGTTCCGCCCTGGCGAGCGGATGTATAAGACTGGCGATCTGGCCCGCTGGCTGCCGGATGGCACGATCGAATATTTGGGCCGAATCGATACGCAGGTGAAAATTCGCGGATATCGTATTGAGCCTGGGGAAATCGAAGCTGAGCTTACGCAGCATCCAGATGTGCGAGAAGCAGCGGTAGTCCCGTTCAAGGGGACGGATGGCACTTTATCGCTATGTGCGTATGTGGCGGCTGAACCATCGCTTACGATGGCTGAGCTTCGGTCGTATTTGGGACGGCATTTGCCGGAATACATGATTCCGGCGGCGTTCGTTCCGGTTGAGCAACTGCCGTTGAATTCGAATGGCAAACTTGATCGTAAAGCGCTGCCAGAGCCGGAGCTAGGCATCGAAACGGGACGCGCATATGAGGAGCCGGTTAGCGAGCTGGAAGCGAGAATGGCTGAAGTGTGGCAGGAGGTGCTCGGGCGCGAACGGATCGGCGTTGGCGATCACTTCTTCGAGCTGGGCGGCGATTCTATTAAAGGGATTCAAGTTTGCGCCCGCTTGTACAAGCATGGGTGGAAGCTGGAGATGAAGCATCTGTTCAAGTATCCGGTACTGCGCGAGGCATGTGTGCAGGCGGTTCCACTGCAGCGGATAGCAGAGCAAGGTGTCGTGGAAGGTGACGTTCTGCTGCTGCCGATTCATCAATGGTTCTTCGAGCAGCAGTTCGCAGACGAAGGTCATTGGAATCAGGGAATGATGCTGCAGAGCAAGCGCCGGCTTGATGAGGAGGCGCTGAAGCGAGCCGTAGAGAAGATTGCCGAGCATCATGACGCGCTGCGTACGGTGTTCCGCCGCGAGAGCGAGGGAATTCGCGCCTACATTCGCGGGGTGGACGACAGCGGCAGCCTTGTATCATTCGAAAGCGCCGATTATACGCAGCTTGATGATCCGAGCGAGGCGATTGCGGAATTGGCGGAAGCGACGCAGCGCGGATTTGATTTGGCCAATGGGCCGCTGCTTCGCGTATGGTTGATTCATACGAAGGAGAGCGATCACGTGCTGCTCGTCGCGCATCATCTCGTCATTGATGGCGTATCCTGGAGGATTGTGCTGGAAGATTTGGTGATCGCATACGAGCAAGCGTCCAAGGGTGAAGCACTGACGCTTCAGGAGAAGACGGACAGTATGCGGGAATGGACCAAGGCGCTTGCGATATACGCTTCCAGCCGCGAGCTGATGAAGGAAGCGGCGTACTGGAAGGAGATCGAAGCGGCAGATGTCCGTCCGCTGCCTAAGGAGCGGCAGGATGGCAGTAAGCTGATGAAGGATAACGGGCTCGCCAGCACGAGGCTTGATCGCAAGGAGACGGCATTGCTGCTGGAAGAAGTGAACCGAGCTTATAACACGGAAATTAACGATATTTTATTAACGGCACTGGCATGCGCAATGCAGGAATGGACGGGAGACAGCAAGGTTGCGATCAACATGGAGGGGCACGGCCGCGAAGAAATTGTAGAGTCGACCGTCGTGAACCGGACAGTCGGCTGGTTCACCTCAATGTATCCCGTCATTCTAGAGGCGGAGCCTAGCGATTCGCTCGGGATGAAGATCAAGCGTGTCAAGGAAATGCTTCGCCAAATTCCGTGCCGCGGCATCGGGTACGGCATCCTGCGCTACATGACACCGCAGCAGCAAGCGGAGAGTGTCCCTTGCAAGCTGAAGCCGGAAATTAGCTTTAACTATTTGGGACAGTTCGATGCTGATATGAACACCTCGTTGTTCGCGCCATCTCCGTATGCTTCGGGGACGTCAATCGGGGGCAGCAACCGTCGTCTGAACGAGTTGGATATCGTCGGACTCGTCCAGGAAGGCTGTTTGACGATTCATTTTAACTATGATAGCGGCACTTATAGCACTTCACTTATGCAACAATTGGCAGACTCTTTCAAAAAGCATCTATTGGCATTAATTCGACACTGCTGCGAGCAGACGGAGACGGAGGCAACACCGAGCGATCTGGGATCGATTGAGCTTTCGCTCGAGGATTTGGAGGAGCTGTCCAAAGAAATTGAAGCTTCCATTATCGATTTATAAAGCGAGAGGAATGAGAGAAGTGAAGATTCAGCAAATTTATGCTCTATCGCCCATGCAGGAAGGAATGCTCTTCCATTCCCTCTATAACAGCGGAATGCACACGTATAGCGAGCAGTTATCGTTCTCGCTCCAAGGCACGTTCTCCACTGGTCAATTCGAGCAGGCGTTGAATGCGCTCATCATGCGCTACGACATTTTTCGGACGATTTACAATTATTCGAAGAAGGATAAGCCGTTCCAGATCGTTCTGTCTCATCGAACCGCCTCGATTCGGGAGGAGGATCTAAGGCATCTTAGTCAGCAGGAGCAAGACGAATATTTGACGCAGTATAAGGAGCAGGATTTGGCGCGAGGCTTTGATTTGACAAAAGATCTGCTGATGCGAACGGCTGTGTTCAGGCTGGACGATACCCGATATGAGCTCATCTGGAGCTTCCATCATATATTGCTGGATGGCTGGTGCCTTGGCATCGTGCTGCGCGAGTGGTTCGAGCTGTATCAAGCGTTACGAGAAGGGAGGCAGGCGGTTCTTCCGCCTGTCATTCCATACAGCCGGTATATTGAATGGCTGGAGAAGCAGAACCACGAGCAGGCTATGAATTATTGGGCGGAGTGCTTACGCGGATATAGCGAGAGCGCGTCGCTGCCTTGGAGACGTTCGGGCGATGCATCCGAATACGTTCGCTCCGAGGTCGAAGGTAAGCTTAGCGAGGCGCTGACGGATAAGCTGTACGAGCTGGCTCGACGTTATGAGGTTACGCCTAACACGATTATGCAGACAGCGTGGGGTATTATTTTGCAGCGGTACAACGGTACGAATGATGTTGTATTTGGTTCCGTCGTATCCGGGAGGCCATCTGAAATTAATGGCATTGAGTCGATGGTTGGTCTTTTTATTAATACAATTCCGGTTCGCATTACGAGTACGCCAGACATGACCTTCGGCGAATGCATCCGTCAAGTGCAGCATACCGCACTGGAGGCGGAGAGATACAGCTATTCGCCGTTGTATGAGGTTCAGAGTCAAAGCGCGCTTGGCGCCCATCTGCTGGACCATATTATGATGTTCGAGAACTATCCGACGGATGAGCAGTTAAAAATGGCGTTCGAGACGGAGGCGCTCGGCTTTACCATTGAACGTATTCAGGCGTTCGAGCAATCGAACTATGATTTTAATATAACGTTCAGGCCTGGTAAGCAGCTCAGCATCTATATGCACTTCAACAGCACTGTCTACGCGAAGGAAGAAATCGAACGAACGCTTGCTCATATGATGCAATTCGTTGGGGAGGCATTGGATGATCCTGACGCGCCGCTCTGCGGCATCGAGATGCTGCCGGAGCACGAACGGCTGCAATTGAGCGCTTTCAATGCGAATGCTGCCGATTATCCGAGCGACAAGACGATACAGCAGCTGTTCGAGGAGCAAGTGCAGCGGACGCCGGATTCGGTCGCGATCGTGTTCGAGGATCAGCGTATAAGCTATGCGGAGCTGAATGCCAAGGCGAATGGGCTGGCTCACCAATTGCGGGACATTGGGGCTGTTCGGGATGGGCGAATTAGCTTGTTGGCTGATCGGTCGATTGACATGGTTGTCGGCATACTGGCTGTATTGAAGGCGGGCAGCGCTTACGTGCCCCTTGACCCTGAATATCCGGATGAACGGCTCGCGTACATGCTGGAGGACAGCGGAGCTGACATCATGCTCGTTCAGCCTTCGCTGCTGAAGAAAGCCGAGGCGTTAAGGGCGGCGAATTGGAACGGGAAGCTTGTCGTGCTCGGCTCGGAGGATAAGGTAGATTCTCATAACCCTTCAATTATTAATGAGCCGTCCGACCTTGCTTATATCATCTATACGTCAGGCTCTACAGGGAAACCGAAGGGTGTCATGGTCGAGCACAAAGGCATCGCCAATGTTCAGCTATCGTGGTGCGAGCATTTCGGCGTCGTGCCGGAGGATCGGATCGTCCAATTCGCGAGCAGCTCGTTCGACGCATCCGTATCGGAAATTTTTATGAGTTTATTTGTGGGTGCGGAGCTGTACATTCCGACGAAGGAAACGGTTTACGATGCGGCGCAATTCGTTGCATATGCGAAGCAGCATAAGATTACAGTCGCTACGCTGCCGCCGACCTACTTAAGCATGGCGGACCCGGAGCAGCTGGCACACATGCGAGTCATTATTACGGCCGGATCAGCCATTACGCCGGAGCTGGCACAGCGAACGATGCAGCATACGCAATACCGCAACGCATACGGACCGAGCGAATCGACGATTTGCACAAGCGTATGGGTGCCGGAGGAAGGGCAGCGAATCGAGAGTCGTTCGGTTCCAATCGGCAAGCCGATTGCGAATTTGCAGGTTTACGTTATCGGCCATCATAACCAGCTGCAGCCGATCGGTGCAGCCGGCGAGCTGTGCGTCAGCGGCGTCGGGGTAGCGCGCGGCTACTTGAACCGGCCAGAGCTGACGGCAGAGAAGTTCGTCGAGCATCCGCTGCGGCCGGGCGAGCGGATGTATCGAACGGGTGACCTGGTCCGCTGGCTGCCAGACGGCAATCTGGAGTATCTAGGCCGGATTGACACGCAGGTGAAGATTCGTGGATTCCGGATCGAGCCGGGCGAAATCGAGAATGAGCTGCAGAAGCATCCTGCTGTCCGCGAAGCGGCGGTCGTCGTTCACACCGAAGATGACGGTATTCAATCGTTATGCGCTTATGTAGCGGGAGATGCGGTGAATGAGCTGGATGCGGCAGCGCTGAGAGCTTATCTTAGCCAGCGGCTGCCTGATTATATGATTCCATCATATTTCGTAGCATTAGAGCAATTGCCGCTTAATCCGAACGGCAAGGTTGACCGCAAGGCACTGCCTTCGCCCAAGCAAGGAATGGGAACCGGCAGCCAGTATGAAGAGGCTGCAACGAGCCTTGAGGCCAAGCTGGTCGAGCTGTGGCAGCAGGTTCTCGGCCGCGATCGCATCGGCGTTCACGATCATTTCTTCGACCTTGGCGGTCACTCGCTCAAGGCAACGGCACTGGCATCGGCCATCCAGAAGCAGCTAGATGTGAGTGTGCCGCTGAAGCAAATTTTCCGAACGCCAACGGTCCGGGAGCTGGCCCGTTATATCGAGCAAGCGGAGCAGCGTAAATATAAACCGATTGAGCCTGTGGCTGAACAAGAAGTCTATCCGGCGTCGTCGGCGCAGAAACGGCTGCTGGTGCTTGAGCGGCTCGAGGGCGGGCAATCGGTAAATTACAATATCCCGATGATGCTAATGCTTGACGGACAGCTGGATGCTTCGCGTCTTGCGAGCACTCTTCAACAGTTAGTCGAGCGCCATGAGGCGCTGCGGACGTCGTTCGAATGGGTAGAGGGCGAGCCGATGCAGCGCATTCACGCTAAAGCAGAGCTACAGCTTAACCGTTCATCTGTTCATTCCGAAGAGGAGCTAAGGCATAAGGCGGCTGCATTCATTCGTCCGTTCGATCTGGGAATTGCGCCACTGATGCGTGCGGAGCTGATCGAAATCGCAGACGGTTCAGCGTCCGCTGCTGACGCCAAGCGCCATCTGCTGCTGCTTGACGTACATCACGCGATAGCGGATGGCGTGTCGATGGGGGTTATGCTGGAGGAGCTGTCACAGCTGTACAACGGGGGCGAGCTTAGCCCGCTGCGTGTGCAGTATAAGGATTATGCTGTGTGGCAGCAAGCGAGAGTACAGAGCGAGGAGATGGACAAGCAGCGCGATTATTGGCTGAAGCAGTGTGCAGGCGAGCTCCCGGTGCTGGATCTGCCTACGGATTATGCGCGTCCTGCCGTACAGCAGTTTACGGGAGATCGGCTGTCATTCAAGGTAGACGCTGGGCTGACGGAGCAGCTTAAGCAGCTGACGAAGAAGACGAGCAGCACGCTGTATACGGTACTGCTTGCAGCCTACCAAGTGCTGCTGGCGCGGTACAGCGGGCAAGAGGATATTATTGTAGGCACGCCGCTGGCTGGCCGACTTCACTCCGATACAGAGCGGCTGCTCGGGCTTTTCGTCAATACAATCGCGATCCGTGCATATCCTGAAGGCACGAAGTCGATCGCTGCATTCCTGGAGGAAGTACAAGAGACGACGCTCGCGGCGCATGAAAATCAGGAGTATCCGTTCGAGCAGCTGGTAAGCGATCTGAATGTTCCGCGCGATATGAGCCGCAATCCGTTGTTCAGCACATTGTTCGCGCTGCAAAATATTACGCCAGTGAAGCTGCAGCTCGGTGAAGCAGTCGTGTCGCCTTATCCAGCTGACTATCGTATTTCGAAGTTCGACATTTCCATCGAGGCGGCGGAAAGCGGAAGTGAGATTCAGTTATCGGTTGAATATGCGACGCATCTGTTCCAAGCATCGACAATCGAACGGATGATGAAGTCCTATCTGGCGATTCTAGGTGCATTCTGCGGGGATCGGACAATGGCGCTGGCGGACATTCCGCTGATTCCAGAAGTGGAGCTTGCCCTGCTAGAGTCATGGAATGCTACGGAAGCGGCATATCAAGAGGCGAAGACGATCCAGCAGCTGTTCGAGGAGCAGGCGGAGCGTACGCCTGGGGCGACGGCGATCGTATTCGAGCAGCAGCGTGTTAGCTATGCCGAACTGAATGAACGTGCGAACCGCCTTGCGCATACGCTGCGGGCCGACGGAATCGGCAAGGATACCATTGTCGGCCTGATGACGGAGCGATCGGTCGAAATGATTATCGGCCTGCTGGCGGTACTGAAGGCTGGAGGCGCCTACTTGCCGCTTGATCCTGAATATCCGGTCGATCGGCTTGCGTATATGCTGGCCGACAGTGGAGCCGTTCTACTGCTAACCCAGCCGTTGCTTGAGGAGAAGGTCAAGGAGGTAACGGCAGCAGGCTATACTGGTGCGATCATGCAGCTTGGACGAGGCGGCGAGTACAGTGATGAGGCATTAGCTGATAACGATGCTGCGAATCATTTGGGTGTCGTTAGCAGGCATACCGATTTGGCTTACGTCATCTATACGTCAGGATCAACCGGCAAGCCGAAGGGGGTTATGCTGGAGCATCGGGGTATTGCAAGCTTGCAGGTCGTATGGTCATCGGATTTCGGCATCGGGCCAGGTGACCGGGTCGTGCAATTCGCCAGCGCCTCCTTCGACGCCTCGGTATGGGAGCTTATGATGAGCCTGCTTACTGGAGCGGAGCTGCATATTCCGACGAAAGAGACGATCTACGATGTCGAGCAATTCGTCCAATATGTACACGAGCATGAGGTAACGGTTGCGACGCTTCCGCCGATGTATCTGAGCATGGCGCAGCCGGAGCAGCTATCGGGCCTGCGGCTCATAATTACGGCGGGCTCGGCGATTACGCCGGAGCTGGCGGAGCGCACGAGCAGATTGACACGCTACATGAATGCGTACGGGCCGAGCGAGACGACGATATGTGCGACGGTCTGGGAAGCGCCAGCAGGCGTACAACTATCCGAGACGAGTGTTCCGATCGGTAAGCCGATTGCCAATACGCGAATCTATATCGTTGACAAGCAAGGTCGGCAGCAGCCGATTGGCGTAGCCGGGGAGCTGTGTATCGGCGGCGTCGGTGTCGCGCGCGGGTATTTGAATCGTCCGGAGCTGACGAACGAGAAGTTCACGGTCAATCCATACCGTCCAGGCGAGCGGATGTACCGTACCGGCGATTTGGCCCGCTGGCTGCCGGATGGCAATATCGAATATATGGGTCGGATCGATACGCAGGTGAAAATTCGCGGATACCGCATCGAGCCAGGTGAAATTGAGAATGAACTGCAGAAGCATCCATCAATCCGTGAGGCTGCCGTTATCGTGCATACAGAACCAGATGGTATGCATTCATTATGCGCTTATGTAGCCGGACCATCCGTGCACGAGCTGGACACGGCTTCGCTGCGGACTTATTTGGGCAAGCAGCTGCCTGACTATATGATTCCCGCGTATTTTATTGCGCTAGAGGAGCTGCCGCTCAATCATAGCGGCAAGCTCGACCGTAAAGCGTTGCCGGCGCCGGAGCAAGGAAGTCGTTTGGATCAACGCTATGAAGCGGCCGGCAATGACATCGAGTCCAAGCTGGTCGAGATATGGCAAGAAGTGTTGGGGCGCGATCGCATCGGCGTTCATGATTCTTTCTTCGAGCTTGGTGGACATTCGTTGAAGGCAACTGCATTAGCTTCGGCTATTCATAAACGGCTTGGCGTTGAGGTGCCGTTGAAGCAAATTTTCATAAGGCAGACGATTCGAGAGCTGGCGGAATGGATTGCCGGCGCCGAAACGGCGGGCTATCGCGAGATTAGCTATGCTGCCGAGCAGGAGTATTATCCGGTATCGGCGGCACAGCGGAGGCTGCTCGTGCTTCAACAGATCGAGAGCGCCGAGAATGTCTACAACATGCCGATGATGTATATGCTGCATGGGGCTGTAGATGTCCCGCGTCTGGAGTGGGCGCTGCAGCAGCTTGTTGACCGCCATGAAGCGCTGCGTACATCGTTCGAGTGGATAAGCGGCACGCCCGTGCAGAGGATTCAGCCTTCAGCATCGTTCACGCTCGCTCGAACTCAAGCTAGAACGGCGGAGCTGGAGAAGCTGGCGACTGCTTTCATCCAGCCATTCGAGCTAAGCTCAGCGCCGCTGTTCAGAGCGCAAATCGTGGATGTCATAGATGCAGGAGGAGATGAAGAGCAGTACTTGCTGCTGCTTGATATGCATCATACGGTGTCCGATGGCACGTCGATTGGCATATTCATGAATGAGCTTGCCCAGCTGTACGAGGGCCAGGAGCTAGAGCCGCTCCGCGTTCGCTACAGAGATTACAGCGTATGGCAGCAGGAGCGGTTCGATGCTGGAGAGCTCGCGGCGCAGGAGGCGTTCTGGCTGGAGCAGTTCGCTGGTGAGCTGCCAATTCTTGATCTGCCGACCGACTACGCAAGACCGGCCGTTCAGCAGTTTGTTGGCAGCAGCGCTGCGTTCTCCGCGGATGCCGAATTGACGAGGCAGCTGAAGCAGTTGGCGCAGGAGACGAACAGCACGTTGTTCATGCTGCTGCTTGCAGCCTATCAGATTCTGCTGTCGCGGCACAGCGGACAAGCGGATATCGTTGTTGGCACGCCGATCGCAGGACGTACCCATGCGGATGTCGAGCCGCTGCTGGGTCTGTTCATGAATACGCTCGCGATTCGCTCGTATCCGGAAGGCGGCAAGACGGCTGCGGCATTCGTGCAAGAAGTGAAGGGGACAGTACTCGGCGCTTTCGAGCATCAGGA
This sequence comes from Paenibacillus xylaniclasticus, assembly GCF_004001065.1. Lineage (GTDB taxonomy): Bacteria > Bacillota > Bacilli > Paenibacillales > Paenibacillaceae > Paenibacillus_T > Paenibacillus_T xylaniclasticus. The sequence goes on along the minus strand of NZ_BIML01000006.1, from coordinate 102,980 downwards.
GTATCCATTTGAGCAGCTTGTAACGGCATTGAACGTTCCGCGTGATCCGAGCCGCAATCCGCTGTTCAGCACGCTGTTCACGCTTCGCAATATCGAGCCGATTGAATTGCGCTTATGCGACGCTAGAGCGGTGCCGTTCACGGCTGGGCACTCCATCTCCAAGTTCGATCTTTCGTTGGAGGCGGTTGAAGAGCAAGGGGAGCTTCAGCTCGGCATCGAGTACTGCACCAGCTTGTTCAAACCTGAGACGATTGAGAGACTGGGGCAGCATTATCTCCAAATTTTACGGGCTATAGCGTCAAGTCTGGATACGAAGATTGCTGACATTCCTATCCTGACGGAAGAAGAGCAGCGCTTAATGTCGTCGTTCAATGGAACACAGTCGATTTATCCGCAGGAGAAGCTGCTCCAGCAGCTGTTCGAGGAGCAGGTCGAGCGTACGCCTGACGCCATTGCGGTTATGTTTGAAGAAGAGCGTATAACATACCGCGAGTTAAACAGCCGGTCGAATCGGTTAGCGTCGTTGCTTAGGAAGGAAGGCGTTCTCCCGGATGCCATTGTTGGCCTGATGGCTGAACGGTCAATCGGGATGCTGGTCGGCATGCTGGCGATATTGAAAGCCGGCGGAGCTTATGTTCCGTTAGATCCGGAATATCCAGAGGATCGATTGGCCTACATGCTGGAGGACAGCGGGGCACGTATTCTGTTAACTCAGCAATCGATTGGCGGCAAGGTGGAGAAGGTTACGGGGAGCTTCACAGGACGAGTAATCGATATCGAGTTATCGGCTGCGGATGAGCCGTCGGACAATTTGGCGCCGGTTCATCGTCCTGACGATTTGGCTTACGTCATCTATACGTCTGGCTCCACCGGCAAGCCGAAGGGAGTTATGATCAGCCATCGGAACGTCACGAATTTCTTCCACGGGATGGACCGCGTATTGCGTGCAGATGAGCACGAGGCGATATTGGCCGTCACAAGCATTTCGTTCGATATCTCGGTGCTAGAGCTGCTATGGACGCTGAACCACGGCATTCGGGTCGTGCTGCACGGCGCTGGCGATTTGAAGGGGTACACCAAATATTCGGCGGAATATCTCGGGGATACCCGCATTACGATGATTCAATCGACGCCAAGCCGGCTTGCACTCATGCTGGAATCGCCTGATTTCAAGACGCGGCTAGGCACGGTGAGGACATGGCTGGTCGGCGGCGAGCCGGTATCCTCCGGCTTAGTACAATCGCTGCAGGCAATTAACGGCTCGCAAGTCATCAACATGTACGGTCCGACGGAAACGACGATATGGTCGGCCTGCTATGCTTTTGAGCGGGGCAATACGAAGGTTTATGTCGGAACTCCAATCTGCAACACGACGATCTATATTCTTAATGAGCAGCTGCAGCCTGTGCCGGTCGGGGCGAAGGGCGAGATCTATATCGGCGGTATGGGCGTTGCAAGGGGCTATCTGAATCGAGAGCAGCTCACAAGCGAGCGGTTTGTTAACCTTCAAGTGGGCGGCCGGACAGAACGCGTATACCGAACAGGAGACTTGGGCCGCTTGACTGGCGAGGGCTGCTTGCTGGAGTTTGTCGGACGGGCAGATAATCAGATTAAGATGAGAGGCCATCGCATAGAGCTTGGAGAAATTGAAGAGAGCATTCATGCGGTGAGCGGCGTTAAGAACGCTATCGTCGTCGAGCGGGACAATGGGCTGCCGACGCACCATCTTGCAGCGTTTATCGAATGGCACAGTGAGGACCAGGCGGTCGATTCGAGCCGGATGAAGCTGCTTCTGCAGGCGAAGCTGCCGTATTATATGGTACCTTCCGCTTATATGAATTGCAGCAGCCTTCCACTCACACCGAATGGAAAGGTCGACCGCAAACAGCTTATGAGCATGGAGCTGCCAGCAGCAGCTTCACTTGAAGACGACGAGAACGAGAGTATCTCAACGCTCGAAAGCATCCTGCTGGAGACTTGGAAAAGGTTGTTCGAGCGGAACGACATTCGACTGTCGGACGATTTCTTCGATCTTGGCGGTAACTCAATTCTCGCGGTCAAGCTGGAAGTCGAGCTGGATGCCCTTTCGTATTCATATGAAGAAATGGCTATTTATAAATACCGCACGATCAAGCAGCTGGCGCTTCATATCGAAAGCTTGCAGCCAGCGACTGTTGTGTAGTGAGCCTTAATATGAACAAGCCTTCGCGAGGCGGACCGCGAAGGCTGTGCAGGGCCGGCGTATGCCGGCCCTGTGCTTGTTAGCAAGCCGTATATTGCAAGGAGGGAGCGGGCGACTTGATGTTCAGGTCATTCCCGAGGCTGTCTGCGTGCAACGCCAGTACGGTGGGCGGCGTCAATAACTCGCCGACGGACTTCCTCGACGACTCGGCCGTTGAAGACGCTCGGGATAATATACAATCGGCTGAGCTCGTCATCATGGATGACGGAGGCGATTGCTTCGGCTACTGCCAGCTTCATCTCTTCATTAATAAGAGAAGCGCGGCAGTCGAGCGCCCCGCGAAAAATACCAGGAAAGCAGAGCACGTTGTTAATCTGGTTCGGGTAATCAGATCGCCCGGTGGCGATGACGCCGACGATGTCTTCGATTAGTTCAGGACGGATTTCCGGCTCTGGGTTCGCCATCGCGAATACGATCGGATCAGGCTTCATCGAGGCGATCTGGTCGCGAGTCACGATGCCGCCTGCTGATACGCCGATGAACACGTCCGCCCCGGCCAGCGCCTCGGCTAATCCGCCAGAGAGCCGACTTGGATTCGTATTGTTCGCATACCACTGCCATACCTTATTGTCATACGTATGGTCCGCTGTCAGAATGCCGGGACGGTCGACGCCGACAATGTTGCGCGCGCCGCCGGCCAAAAGCATCTTCGTACAGGCGGTACCTGCCGCTCCGATACCACATACGACAATGCGTGATTCGGCTAAGGTGCGCCCTGTCAACTTCAATGCATTAAGCAAGCCTGCATAGAGAACGACGGCCGTACCGTGCTGATCGTCGTGAAACACGGGAATGTCGAGTTCGCTGCGCAGCCGGTGCTCAATCTCGAAGCAGCGAGGAGCAGAAATGTCTTCGAGATTGATGCCGCCAAAAGCAGGAGCAATTGCTTTGACCGTGGCAATAATTTGCTCGGTATCCTGCGTATCTAGACAGATCGGGAACGCATCGACGTCGGCGAATTGCTTGAACAGCATTGCTTTGCCTTCCATGACGGGCATTGCTGCATAAGGGCCGATGCTGCCAAGACCGAGCACAGCGCTGCCATCGGATATGACGGCGACGGTGTTGCGTTTCACGGTAAGCGTGAATGCCTTGGATGGGTCCTGATGGATCGCTTGACAGACGCGCGCTACCTCTGGCGTGTAGACGCGCGACAAGTCGTCACGGTTCTGAATCGGTGTCTTCGGCTGAATCGTAATTTTGCCGCCCAGATGCAGCAGAAATGTACGATCGGATATATTGACGACCCGAATGCCAGGAATTGCCGTTAGCGCCGCTGAAATTTTCTCGATGCTGGACGTTTCAGACACCTTCACCGTCAAGTCGCGCACCGACCGCTCGCGGTTCGTCTGAATGACGTCGATCGCAATCATATCGCCGCCAGCTGATTCTAGAGCGGCTGCGGCCGCGCTGAATCCGGCATGGCGCATATCGATCTCGAGCCGCAGTATGATCGTTTTGCCGTCCATGCTTCTTTTGCCTTCCATTGTACAGATCCCTTCCCTCCTGCTCTATGGGCTAACTATACCCGCCATTCCTTCCGAATATTCCACGAATCGGCGAGTCGTTAGGGGGATTTAGCAAAAAAACCGTCACTGCATAAAGTGCAGGACGGCATCCGTACATTGTCGCGGATCATATTGCTCATTACGTTTCTTAAGAAGCTTTTCTCTGAACTCGAAGAAAGAACCTCTATCTTGAATTCGATTAAACCAGCGGTCAATTGTCTCGGTGTGATGAAGCATTTCGCCGAAGCCGTTCTGAACAAAGTATTCGCAGTTCTCCTCTTCTTGTCCGGGGATCGGCTTGTAGAACAGCATCGGCAAGGCTTTGCATAGACCTTCCGTACAGGTCATTCCGCCGGGCTTGGTCACAAGCAGGTCGGCAACATCCATTAGCTTGTTCACCTCACGGGTGAAGCCGAGAATATGGATGTTCGGGTGAACGAAGCGTTCGTTCTGGAGCAGCTTCTCTTTCATCTTCTCGTTGCTGCCGGCACAAATAATAATTTGCACCTTGTTTCGCCATTCGGTCATGTAGTTGAACAAATCCTCTTCGTCCATCAGGCCCCAGCCACCGCCCATGACAAGAACGGTAGGCATGTCCTTCAGCCCGAAATGAGTCAGCACCTCGCTACGTTCATTCGTCTGCCAGAAGCTTGGATGAACGGGGATTCCGGTTACTTCAATTCGGCTTTCCTCGACTCCGCGGTCGATCAGCTTCTGCTTGACGAGCGGAGTGGAGACGAGATAATGATTAACTTCTTGACTGACCCATGAACCATGGGCATCATAATCGGTAATGACGGTGCAAAGCTTCACGTCGTCTTGGCTCAGCCGCTTAATTCGGGCGACGACAGCATTCGGTATAGGGTGCGTGCATACGATTATATCTGGTTTCAACTGATCAATAACTTGAACGGTACGGGTATAAAAAACACGATGCAGCGCCAATTGGGTAAAACGGTTAAGCGATTTATGATAATTGCTTCTATACATGAGCCCGACTAGTTTCGGTTGCTTGCTGACCGTCTTTCGATATGCCGATACGATTAATGGACCGACGACTGGGTTCAAGAAATTGCCCAGTTCGATGACGCGCGTCTGAATGTCCGACGACGAAAGCCGAATGCCGACGGCGAGCGCGTAGGCGGCTTGGGTATGTCCGGAGCCGAACCCTTCGGAGAGCAGAAGCACTCTTTTCTTACGCATTGGACGCACCTACTTTTCTAACCGCATCATTAATGAAGCCGCGCAGCACGCGGCAATTGTCTCACTACCATATTACGCTGTATCTGCATATAAACACAAGATCACAATTCACGGTTGCATTAATACGACGGAATAATTTAATCTATTTTTTAGGTTTAGTAATAGGTAAAAATATGTTTTGGTGGCGGTCGTTACAAGAAGGGGGTAAAAGCTATGCATTATTCGAGTGAAAATTTACCACAGCTTGATCAAATGGTCAAAATGATATATAGAACGGGGGAGTATGCAGGTAAAGTTGTAGAAACCGGAGGTCCGCGCGCAGTCGTTCAGGTGCTAGCGGTTCTGAAGCATCCCCAGCAGGGCAATCTTCACTACCCTTACAATCCGGATGTGCCGGTATTTCATGAGCGCAGGGCGTTAAGCTTTAACGAGAAGGCATTGGTCACTTATACTGATTTGGAGCCCTATGTCGGTACGATACCCGACTATAAGGAATCGCTCGTGCGTGCGCTGGAAGAGGAGGCTGAGGCACTCGACCGTCTGCGCCGCTGGGCGGAGCGCGGGCTTGAGACGCTTGCGATTGTGAAGCAGGATTATCGCTTGTAGCATCGGCTTTAGGAGTCGGAGTGAACGATCCGCGAGCAATTCATACATTTAACGGTATAGGACGATTATGGGGTGGACCATTATCAAATTCTGCATGTTATGCAGCCTCTGATAATGGTCTGCGAAGATGATTGAAACTTTGGCACTCTCTGCAGTAAATAATGTGCGAGTGCGAGGATAATCCATAATTTAATGCTGTTAGAAAGAATTATATCCAATCTTTTACATAGGCGACTAATCCTAATAATGCGCCGATTCCCGTCCCGACAAAAGCAGGCAATACGAAGTTTGAGGATTCAATTGTTCTTTTGCATAGTATTTCGTTATTGTGACCCATTTACATCCCCCTTCGCGAATGAAAGATCGATTATTTATTAAATATACGAGAATGTGAATGGAAGTTTCAAGATTCTCTATTACTATCAAATGACCAATTGACCGAAATAGAATTTTAGTCAATAATAAGATAACGACATAAAATTCGGAATGAAAGGAGCATAGATTCGAATGGCGGAACGGAAGGCGGTGGACCGAAGGGCGCTCATCGTGGAGGCGGCAAGAAAGTCGCTTACGATGTTCGGTTACAAAGCGACGACCATGGATATGGTGTCGAAGCTGGCCGGCGTCGGGAAAGGGACCATCTATACGTTCTTCGCGACGAAGGAGGAGTTGTTCGGTGAAATTATGCGCCAGCTGCTGCTGGAGATGAAAGCCGTCGTCGTGGAGCGGCTGGATGATTCACGCTCCTTCTTCGACAATTTGACCGATGCTCTGCATGGTGTGCTTCAGTTTCGGGAGACGCATGAGCTTGTCGTTAAGCTGAGCCAGGAGCTGCGCGAGCTGGGGACACAGACGGTGCGTGAAGCGATGCAGGAGCAGGAGAATGCAGTGCTCTTATTCATCGAACGTGAAGTTCAGCGCGCGCAGAAGAAGGGGGAAATCCGTCAGATGGATCCGAAGTTGTTGGCGTTCATGATGATTCGGATGTACTTGACGCTTTCCGTCGACTGGAGCACGCAGCATAAGCCACTGAGCCGGGAAGAGATCGAGGAGCAGTTCACGTCGCTTTTTCGTTACGGCCTGTGCCCTGCTGAAGCTTAAGGCTGACGGCGGCGGATCCACTTGCGAACATTACGGCGATGAAGGACAATAGAGCATGAGCATAAGCTAAGAAGCTTACCATGCTTATGATGGAATACCTCTGCAATTAATGGCCAATAGTTTGACGGTCCACCTTGTAAGAGGTTTAATTTTGAAACAAATTGACCAATTGAATAATTTAGTCAGTTTGTAAGTATTTTGTTGGGAGGAAATGGAGGAGAGGATCTGGATGCAAGGGGTAAGATTGTTCGGGCAGGAGCTGCTTAGCATCGTTCGTGACCGAAAGGTGCTAATATCGGTGATCGGGATTTTGTTTATACCGATCATGTACAGCGGTATGCTGATCTGGTCGTTCTGGGACCCATACGGCCGAACGGGCGATCTGCCGGTGGCGGTCGTCAACGACGATCAGGGAGCGGTGCTGGACGGCAAGCAGCTGGCGCTCGGTAATGATCTAATCGAGAACTTAAAGGATAATGATCAATTTAAATGGGCTTTTGTGAGCCAGGACGAGGCGGAGAATGGGCTGAAGGACGGGCGTTACTATCTTGCGCTCGAAATTCCGGCTGACTTCTCGAAGCAGGCGACAACGCTGCTTGATGATGAACCGAATCCGTCAAGCCTCGTGTATGTGACGAACGAGAGTCTTAGCTTTACGGCAGCGAAGATCGGCAGCTCGGCTGTACAAGAGCTGAAGGCTTCGTTGTCGAAGGAAGTGACGAAGGCGTATGCCGAGACGATGCTTGAGCAGCTTGGCGAGATTGCGGACGGCTTCTCTGACGCGAGCGATGGCGCTAGCAAGCTGTATGACGGCGCGGCTAAAGCGAAGGATGGAGCGGCGACGCTGCAGAGTAATCTGGCGAAGCTCGCCGATGGAACGATTGGGCTGAGAAGCGGCGTGAAGCAGCTTGCGGACGGTACGGCGAAAGTGGCAGACGGAGCAACCGCATTGTCGTCTGGCGCGTCCGACCTTGCGGACGGGCTGAAGCAATTAAGCGAGGCGTCCGGCAAGCTTAGCGCGGGCGCTAAGCAGGCGAGCGATGCCGGTGCACAGCTGGCGTCGGGAGCGAAGACGGCGCAGGAGGCCGAGGCGAAGCTGGCCGAAGCGTCTGCGAAGCTGGCGGCGGGGCTGGAGGCATATGCGAATGCGGCGGCTGCTGCAGCATCAGCAGAAGCATCGGACGACACGGCTTTCGAGGACGCCGCCAGCGAAGCCCAAGCAGCAGCGCCGGATGAAGTGCTGCTGCAGCTTGTTGCTGCGGCTAAGGCAGTGGCCGCAGGTGCAGATCAGCTCGCCGCCGGCGGCGGTCAGCTGGCAAGCGGCGCAAGCGCGCTGCAGCAGGGGCAGCTTGATCTGCTGCAAGGATTGACTGCCTTCGAGACGAAGCTCGAAGACGCGGCAGCCGGTGGCGCCAAGCTTAGCGACGCCGCGAAGACGCTGGCGGCCGGTGCGAAGCAGGCTGCCGAAGGAGCGGCTTCGGCGAATGCCGGCGCGGCTGAGATCGCCAGCGGCTCGGGGCAGCTCGCTGATGGCTCGGTAGAGCTGGTGGACGGTGTTGACCAGCTGGCCAGCGGCTCAGCAGAGCTTGCCGACAAGCTGGGCGAGGCTTCGCTTGAATCAAGCGTGTCCGGCGATAAGGAGCGGCAGGCCAATATGTTCGCAGCGCCGGTTGAAGTAAGCGAGAAGAAGCTGTCGACGGTGCCGAACTACGGCACAGGCTTTGCTCCGTACAGCTTATCGCTCGGCCTGTTCGTTGGGGCATTGCTTTCAACGATCGTGCTGCCGATGCGAGGCAGTGCAGGACGCCCGCGCGGAGGCGGAAGCTGGTTCATTAGCAAAGCGCTGCTGTTCGTGCTGGTGGGCGTCTTCCAGACGCTCATCGCAGACGCTATTCTGCTCTATGGTATCGGACTTGAAGTGCAAAGCGTCGGGCTGTTCATCACTTTGTCGATTGTAACCAGCTTGACGTTCATGATGATTATTCAGTTCTTCGTGACGATGCTCGATCAGCCAGGCCGATTCATCGGGATTATCCTTCTCATTCTGCAGCTGACAGGCAGCTCCGGCACGTATCCGAAGGAGCTTGTACCGGCATGGCTGCAACAGGTCGGCGAATGGATGCCGATGACCTATGCCGTGTCCGGCTTCAAAGCGGTTATCTCGAGCGGCGACTTCGGTGTTGTCCGCAGCAGCATGGGCACGCTAGCCATCTTTGCCGCCGTGTTCGTGGTATTGTCGCTCATATTGTTCATCTTGATGCATAAGCGGCAGCCTAAAGATACTTCCGGCGGCACGGACGCTTCGACGTCAACTGCTGCGACGGTATAATAAAGAGCGCCCAGACGTTCCATAAGGAACCGTCTGGGCGCTTTCGCATTATTTATTAATGAAGGCCGTTTTAATCGTACCGCGATACACGACTTGGTATCCAAGTCCGTCAGACAGTGCTGCGAGCGGAAGATAGGTTTTACTCTCCTTGCCTACTTTCTGCAAGTATGCAGGCGTGTCGATCGGAACGGCTTTGCCGTTTACGGTCATCGTCTTGGAGCCTATGGTGAACGAGACGACTTTGCTGCCTGCCGTCACGGTTGCCGTCTGCGTAGCATTGTTCCATTTCAGCTCGGCACCCAACGCATCGGTAATGTCTCTCATTGGCACATACGTTTTATTTTTTTTGATTACCGGCTTATTCGCTGTTACGAGCTCCTTGCCTGCAACGACGACAGAGATCGGAACGTTAGCTTGGCGCTCAGCCGGGACGCGATAGTCGCCCCATACCGCCTGTGCGAACGATTGGGCCATCGCTTCATAGCCTTGCTTGTTCGGGTGGAAGTCGCCGGAGGCAATAGTCGTATATGAGAGCTCGTTACCGATAAATTTTTGACCTACATCTGCAATTTGCACGTTATAGCCCTCACCATTCAATCGGGCGGTAACGGCATCAATTTTGCCTCGGATGGCAGTGCTAATGTTCGACAGCTTCTTATAGTTGTCCTCGCTTATAATCAGCTTGTAGTTCGGCACGGGGTTATACAGATCTGCGACGACGATTTCGGCCTGCGGATTGATCGCGATAATAGCTCGAAGCGAGGCTTCCAGCTGCTGCTCGTACACCGGAAGCATATCCTCTACGACCTGGTAGCCCTCGCCTTTGACTAATTGATTGAATACAGTCAGAAAATCGTTCGATCCGATCGTGACGGTGACGAGGTCAGCCGCTGCAAGATCGGCGCGCAGCTGCGGAGAAGCGGCGGCGAACTGCTCAATCCGCGGATCTTTGGTCGTACCGTATGGCAAGTCAGCGGGTGCGATGGCCGAGCCTTGCTGTGCGGCTTCAATATAATGCAAGAGTCCTTCGGTCGTTAATCCGAGAATGCCGTAATTCGATACAGAGGTTCTCTTGCCATGGAATAACGCTTGCTCATAGACACGCTCGACATAGCCGTAAGGTACAGGATTCGCCTCTAATTCCAGGTCTTGCGTGTAGCCAGCGGTCAATGAGTCGCCTACACTAACGATATGATAATCTTCGATTACTGCTGCCTGAGAGGCTAATACAGCAGAATTCGATGCCGCGTAGGGGACCGATTGGGCAGGTGCAGCAATCGCGGCCGGAATTACGGTCCCCGAAAGCGCTGCAGCGAGCAGAACGGATAATGCAGAATAACGAGTTTTTTCCATGTACTTTTTGTACAAAACTTTTCACTCCTCCGTAGAATGTTAAAAAATTTATACTATAAAACACGAACAAAAATGGTTTGACTTATATTAATGTTCGGATTTAAAGTCAAAAAACGTTTATCAGGGCTATTAAAATAAATAAATTGCGTCTAATTTGCTTCAATGCTAAAATAATTAAATAATCGTCGGATTCGACAAATCGTCGGAAGTTGCAAAATCCAAGATGGAAAAAATGTTCGCGGATTATTTCCATTCTATGATATAACCAACCGGAATTGAAGTGCTTAATGTCTCAATCCGACATGCCGACAAACCAATATAAATTATCTTCTAAATTAGAGAGGGTGCGTTGCGATGAACGAGAACATCATGGGCTTGCCGCCGAAGCAAGGTCTTTATAGTCCGCAATATGAGAAAGATGCGTGCGGTATGGGCTTTGTTGCCAACATTAAAGGCCGTAAGTCACACAACATCATTCGCCAGGCGCTAACGCTGCTGGAGAATATGGAGCACCGCGGCGGTCAAGGAAGCGAGCCGAACACAGGGGACGGCGCAGGCATTATGCTCCAAATCCCTCATGACTTCTTCCAGCAGGAGATGAAGAGCCAAGGAATTGAGCTCCCTCAAGAAGGCGAATATGCTGTCGGCATGCTGTTCCTCCCGCTAGAAGACGGTATTCGTGCGGAGCAGGAGAAGAAGCTGGAGGCGATTATTCGTGAGGAAGGTCAGACGTTAATCGGCTGGCGCACGGTTCCGACGAATGACAGCAAGCTTGGCCAATCGGCGCTTAAGGTGAAGCCTTACGTCCGTCAAGTGTTCATTGGTCGTAATGCTGCACTGAGCGATGACCTTGCTTTTGAACGCAAACTGTATGTGATTCGGAAGCGTGCCGAGCAGGCAATTCGTTACGGCGGCGGTGAAGGTGCGGATAAATTCTACTTCTCGAGCTTGTCGACGAAGAAGATTGTATATAAAGGGATGCTCACGACAGAGCAAGTCCGTTCCTTCTACATGGAGTTGACCAATGAAGCGGTCGTTACGGCGATGGCTCTCGTCCACTCGCGTTTCAGCACGAATACGTTCCCGAGCTGGGAACGTGCACATCCTTTCCATTATATGATTCATAACGGTGAGATTAATACGCTGCGCGGCAACGTAAACTGGATGCATGCGCGTCAGTCATTGTTCGCAACGGAGCTGTTCGGAGATGATCTGGACAAAATCAAACCGATTATTAATCCAGACGGCTCGGATACGGCGATGTTCGATAACGTGCTGGAATTTATGTACTTGTCGGGTCGCTCGCTGCCGCACGCGATGATGATGATGGTACCGGAGCCATGGACGAACCATGAGTCAATGAGCGATGAGAAGAAAGCATTCTACGAATACCATGCGTGCCTCATGGAACCATGGGATGGACCGGCTGCCATGGCGTTCACGGATGGCACCATGATCGGCGCTACGCTTGACCGTAACGGTCTGCGCCCTGCCCGTTATTACGTAACGAAGGACGACCATATTATTCTCGGCTCGGAGGCGGGAGCGGTTCAAATTCCGGCAGAGGAGATCGTGTACAAGGATCGTCTGCGCCCAGGCCGTATGCTCATCGTCGATACGAAGGCGGGACGTATTCTGTCTGACGAGGAAGTAAAAGCTGCGATCGCAAGCGAGAAGCCGTACCGCCAATGGCTGAACGAGCATCTCATTAGCTTGGACGATCTGCCTGTAGCACCGGAGCTGCCGGACCCGGATCACGAGACGGTTCAGCAGCGTCAGCAGGCGTTCGGTTATACTTTCGAAGATATTCGTAAAGTGCTCGAACCTATGGCCAAAACAGGCCAAGAGCCAATCGGCTCAATGGGCTATGACGCGCCGCTGGCCGTTCTGTCGGAACGTCCGCAGCGTCTGTACAACTACTTCAAGCAGCTGTTCGCGCAAGTAACGAACCCGCCAATTGACGCGATCCGCGAGGAACTTGTCACATCGACTGTTACAACGATCGGAACGGAACGCAACCTGCTCAATCCAGAGCCGGAGAGCGCACGCCACGTAACGCTGGATACGCCGATCCTGAGTAATGAAGAGTTTGCGAAGCTGCGCCATATCCGCCGTCCAGGCTTCAAGGCGATTACGATTCCAATCTTCTTCGAAGCGGCGAAGGGTGAAGAAGGGCTGCGCGAAGCGCTGCAGCTCATGTGCGAAGCGGCTGACCGCGTCATCGCCAAAGGGCATAATATTCTCATTCTGTCCGACCGTGGCATCGACAAGGACAACGCGGCGATTCCGGCATTGCTGGCCGTATCGGCGCTGCATCACCATTTGATCCGTGAAGGTACGAGAACGCGCGCGAGCATTCTGCTCGAGTCCGGCGAGCCGCGCGAAGTGCATCATTACGCGCTGCTGCTCGGCTACGGCGTGAGCGCGGTGAACCCGTACCTCGTGTTCGAGACGCTTGACGATATGATCCGCGAAGGCATGCTGCGTGGCGTGAAGCAGGAGAAGGCGGTTAAGAACTATATTAAAGCGGCTACCAAGGGCGTCGTGAAAGTATTGTCGAAGATGGGGATCTCGACTATTCAGTCGTACCGCGGCGCACAAATTTTCGAAGCGGTCGGCCTGAAGAAAGAACTGATCGATCAATACTTTACGTGGACGGAATCTCGTATTGGCGGTATCGGCCTTGATGTTATTGCTGAGGAGACACTTAAAGCGCATAAGCGCGCATTCTCGAAGCAAGAGGGCGCCGAGCCAGAGCTCGATTCCGGCGGCGAATACCAATGGCGCAAAGACGGTGAGGACCATCTCTATACGCCACAGACGATTCATACGCTGCAAATGGCTGCTCGCAAGAACGACTATAAGCTGTACAAGAAGTTCTCTGAGCTTGTTCAAGGCGAGAATAAGAAGCATCTGACGCTTCGTTCGCTGTTGTCATTCAAGAAGGGCCTTACGCCAGTTCCGATTGAAGAGGTAGAGTCGGTAGAATCGATCGTCAAGCGGTTTAAGACGGGCGCAATGTCGTTCGGCTCCATCAGTAAGGAAGCGCACGAGAGCCTTGCGATCGCAATGAACCGTCTCGGCGGCAAGTCGAATACGGGAGAGGGCGGCGAGGATCCGGCGCGCTATATTCCGGATGCGAACGGTGATTCACGCCGCAGCGCGATCAAACAGGTTGCGTCGGGCCGCTTCGGTGTTACGAGCGAATATTTGGTCAATGCGGACGAAATTCAAATTAAAATGGCTCAAGGCGCGAAGCCAGGCGAAGGCGGCCAGCTGCCAGGCCTTAAAGTTTATCCTTGGGTTGCGGAAGTGCGCGGCTCGACGCCGGGCGTCGGTCTGATCTCGCCTCCTCCTCACCATGATATTTATTCGATCGAAGATTTGGCTGAGCTCATTCACGATTTGAAGAATGCGAACCCTCGCGCTCGAATTAACGTGAAGCTCGTATCCGAGGTTGGCGTTGGCACGATCGCGGCAGGTGTTGCCAAGGGCCGTGCGGACGTCATTATGGTCAGCGGCTACGATGGCGGTACCGGCGCTTCGCCGATTAACTCGATCCGCCACGCGGGTCTGCCTTGGGAGCTCGGTCTTGCAGAGACGCACCAGACGCTCATTATGAACAACCTGCGCGACCGCACCATTCTCGAGACGGACGGCAAGATGATGAATGGACGCGACGTCGCAATCGCTGCGCTGCTCGGCGCGGAAGAGTATGGCTTCTCGACGGCTCCGCTGGTCGTTCTCGGCTGCGTTATGATGCGTGTATGTCAGCTTGATACGTGCCCGGTCGGCGTCGCGACGCAAAACCCTGAGCTTCGCAAGAAGTTTATGGGCGACCCTAGCCATGTCGTGAACTACTTGCGCTTCATTGCGCAAGAGCTGCGCGAAATTATGGCGGAGCTTGGCTTCCGTACGATTAATGAAATGATCGGCCGCGTTGACGTTCTGGAATCGAAGCAGCTGGTTGACCATTATAAAGCCAAAGGCATCGATCTATCGTCGCTGCTGTATCAGATGGAGCTGCCTGAAGGCTCCGCACGTTATAACGTACAGGAGCAGAACCATGGACTGGAGCTGTCGCTCGATATGCAGCAGCTTATTCCGGCGGCAATGCCTGCGCTGGAGAACGGCACGCCAGTCAGCGGTACGTTCCCAATCTTGAATACGAACCGCGTTGTCGGCACGATTCTCGGCAGCGAGGTTACAGCGCGTTATGGCGCGAAGGGACTGCCTGAGGACACGATTAAATTCCATTTCGTTGGAACGGCAGGACAAAGCTTCGGAGCGTTCGTACCGAAGGGGATTACACTCTCGATCGAAGGCGATTCGAACGACTATGTCGGCAAAGGGCTGTCCGGCGGTAAAATTATCGTAGCGCCGTCGCTGAAAGCTACGTTCGAAGCAGAGAACAATGTTATTATCGGCAACACGGCATTCTACGGAGCTACGAGCGGTGAAGCTTATATCCGTGGCATTGCCGGCGAACGGTTTGCGGTCCGTAACTCGGGCGTCAACGTCGTCGTGGAGGGTGTAGGCGACCACGGCTGCGAATATATGACAGGCGGACGCGTCGTTGTCCTCGGCAGCACGGGACGCAACTTCGCGGCTGGTATGTCCGGCGGTATCGCTTACGTGCTTGACGAGCATCACGAATTTTATAGAAATTGCAACCTCGAGATGGTGCTTCTAGAGCCGGTAGAGGAAGCAGAGGATCAAGAGGAGCTTCGCGGCATGATCGAACGCCATGTCAAGCTGACGGGCAGTGTGCCTGGACAGCGTGTGCTTAACGATTGGGATAACGCGCTTACGAAGTTCGTGAAGGTCATTCCGAAGGATTACAAGAAGATGCTGGAGCAAATCCGCAAAGCCGAGAACAAAGGCTTTAAAGGCGAGGAAGCGCTGCTGGAAGCGTTCGAGGCGAACAAGCGCGAGTTGGCTCGCGTATAGCCGTAACTCATAGATTGCATATCCGGTTGGATGAATAAGCAAAAGGGTATCCCCAAAGCCATGATTATGGCTTAGGGATACCCTTTTTTGTTATGCTTACATGTAGGCGAAGAGACGAAGAGAGCCTTAGCGGTTCGTCTCCGTCTTTATTCATACGGTCATCAGGCTGCTGCATGTATGAGTGCAGAAGTAAATGATGAATTAATTTAGTTGTTGTCGTCTTCTAATGAAGAGGCCTCTTCTTCCTCTGGTTGTTTCTCTTTCTGTTTCGACTGCTCGTTAAAGTCATGCCATTTGGATTCTTCAATTCCGAGTTGGGATAGAATGTCGCGAATGTCCAATGTAATGACTGGATTCGTAAGCATTGTTTCCATTCGCTGTCCTGCTGGGAGATGACATTGTGCAAAGCGAAGTGCCGTGCACCCGCCAGCTAATCGATCAATACGAACAGACAGAGAAATCGGTTATTGGGGTGCAGGCCGTGTCGATTGAGCAGACAGATCGTTACGGCATTGTAGATCCAATCGATACGGAAGGTAAGCTTGTGCAAGTCAGAAGGTTTGTGGAGAAGCCTGCACTTGGCAGTGCACCGTCTAATCTGGCCATTATGGGAAGATACGTCCTGACGCCGCGTATATTCGAATTTCTAGATCGCCATGAGCTTGGCGCTGGAGGTGAAATTCAGCTTACCGATGCGATTCAGAAGCTGAATGAGGATGAAGGTGTCTATGCATTTGAATTCGACGGCAAACGTTACGATGTCGGGGAGAAGCTAGGATTTATTACGACGGTGCTTGAATTTGCGCTTCAGAATAAAGAGCTGCGGTCGCCATTACTTACGGTATTGGATGAAATTGTTCAACGTGAACAAGCGAACAAATTTATTCTTGATCGGTAGGAAAGGGGCACGAACATAATGACTCCGCAAGGGAATGATGTCGAGGTCGCATTGGAGAGCAACGCCTACTACTCAGCGCATGCACTGGAACAGGATAAAAGGATTCGAGCTTATCTGATCATGAAGAGAACGATCGACATTGTTGGGGCTGCAGTCGGCATCTTTGTCCTGCTGCCCCTGTTTATTGGAGTCGCGATTCTGATCAAGCTGGAGGACCCTCGCGGCCCGGTCTTTTTCCATCAGAAGCGAGTGGGAAAAAATGGAATCCCTTTTCGGATGTACAAATTTAGGTCGATGGTATCGAATGCAGAAGAATTGCTCGAGACCTTACTGAGCCAGAACGAGGTCGAGGGCCATATGTTCAAAATGAAGCATGATCCGCGAGTGACGCGAATCGGCAGGTGTATTCGCAAAACAAGCATCGATGAGCTTCCGCAGCTGGTCAATGTGCTCAAAGGCGATATGAGTCTCGTCGGACCACGTCCACCTTTGCCAAGAGAAGTAAAAGAATATTCAGCTCACGATAAGAAACGATTGAGCGTCATTCCGGGCTGCACCGGCTTGTGGCAGGTCAGCGGCAGAAGCCAACTGAGCTTTGACCAAATGGTAGAGCTCGATCTGCGCTATATAAAGGAGCGCAGCATTTGGTTGGATTTTAAAATTATGCTTCGGACGATACTGCTTATCTTTGGTTCGAAAAATGCTTACTAACGCTTATTTGAGGTGAAAATATGGAGCTTCACTCCAAAATTTATGTTGCCGGACATCGCGGGTTAGTCGGTTCAGCGATTCTGAGAGCCTTGCAGCAAAGGGGTTATACGAACCTGGTGACGAGAACGAGTCAGGAGCTCGATTTGAGAGGCCGGGACGCGGTGTTCCAGCTGTTCCGGGAGCAAGAGATTGAATACGTATTTCTTGCAGCGGCTAAGGTTGGAGGCATTCGGGCGAATAACGAATATCCTGCAGATTTTATTCGCGACAATCTCTTAATCGAGACCAATGTCATTGATGCGGCACATGAATATCAGGTGCGCAAATTGCTGTTCCTCGGATCGACGTGTATTTATCCCAAGTTCGCTCCGCAGCCGCTTAAGGAGGAATATTTGCTGACGGGAGAGCTGGAGCCGACGAACGCTCCATATGCGATTGCCAAGATTGCGGGAATTACGATGTGCCAATCATACAATCGTCAGTACGGAACCCGATTCATATCGGCTATGCCGACGAACATGTATGGCCCGAATGATAATTTTGATCTGAATACGTCTCATGTGCTGCCTGCGCTTATTCGCAAAATTCATGAAGCGAAGCTCTCCGATGCTCCGGAAGTGGAAATATGGGGTACTGGAACGCCGCGCCGCGAGTTTCTTCATTCGGACGATCTCGCTGATGCCTGCTTGTTCCTGATGAACAACTATGAGGATAGCGAGATTATTAATGTTGGCGTTGGTGAGGATATATCAATCAAGGAATTAGCGGAACTGATACAACGTATTGTCGGCTATAACGGCAAGCTGCGGTTTAATCCCTCGATACCTGATGGCACGCCGAGAAAGCTGGTCGATGTGACGAAGATTCAATCGCTTGGCTGGAAAGCCTCCGTGAAGCTGGAGGACGGCATTCGTTCGGTCTATGAACAATACTGCAATGGACTAGAGGTTAAGATCTAGATTTCAGGAGGAGACATTGGGATGAAACGTGCATTAATTACGGGAGTAACCGGACAAGACGGCTCCTACTTGGCGGAATTTTTGCTTGACAAAGGGTACGAAGTATACGGGCTGCGCCGCAGAACGAGCACGCCGAACTTCGAGAATGTAGAGCATATTAAGCATCGAATCAAATGGTTGTCGGGAGATTTGACGGATTTGGCTTCGCTGATTGAGGCGGTTCGTGCCTCTGATCCTGACGAGGTATATAACCTGGCAGCGCAGTCGTTCGTAGCCGCCTCATGGCCGCAGCCGATCACGACGGCGCAGATGACGGCGCTGGCCGTCACGAACATGCTGGAAGCGGTACGCATTGTGAAGCCGACGGCTAAATTTTATCAAGCGTCCAGCAGTGAAATGTTCGGTAAAGTTGTCGAAACGCCGCAGAAGGAGACGACGCCGTTCTATCCGCGCAGTCCATATGGCGTAGCGAAGGTATTCGGCCATTACATTACGATGAACTACCGGGAGAGCTACAACATGTTCGCCTGCTCCGGCATCCTATTCAATCACGAATCGCCGCGCCGCGGTCTAGAATTCGTTACGCGCAAAGTAACAGATGGCGTCGCGCGAATTAAGCTCGGTCTGCAGCAAGAGCTGCGGATGGGCAATCTGGATGCTCTGCGCGATTGGGGATTCGCCGGTGATTATGTTAAAGCGATGTGGCTCATGCTTCAGCAGGACGAGCCGGACGATTATGTCATTGCAACGGGCGAAACCCATTCGGTAACGGAGCTGCTGGAGGTGGCATTTGGCTATGTCGGACTCGATTATCGCGATTATGTCGTCATCGACCCGGAATTCGTACGCCCGGCAGAGGTCGATTTGCTGCTTGGCGATTGCTCCAAAGCGAAAGAGAAGCTCGGCTGGAAGCTGGAGGTTGGCTTCAAGCAGCTGATAGAAATGATGGTAGACAGCGATTTGGACAAGGTAAGAGGAG
Source organism: Paenibacillus xylaniclasticus (assembly GCF_004001065.1). Lineage (GTDB taxonomy): Bacteria > Bacillota > Bacilli > Paenibacillales > Paenibacillaceae > Paenibacillus_T > Paenibacillus_T xylaniclasticus. The sequence goes on along the minus strand of NZ_BIML01000006.1, from coordinate 84,141 downwards.
AATTGAGCCGAGTCTCTACTGTGCAATAAGCAGAGCAGATGAGAGGTGAAGCCTTCAATATGGAGATGAATCGTGCTGCCGCCAAGAGCAGGGTACTGATTTATGCTCATTATTATCATCCGGACGTTGCCTCAACCGGCCAGATCCTGAAAGAGCTCGCCGAGGGCATGCTGCAATCGTTCGATGTAACGGTCATATGTGTTGTTCCATCTTATTCGGGCAAGATTGCGCCTGAGTATAAGACGAGAAGATTTTATACGGAAGAAATTAACGGTGTCCGAGTTATCCGAATTCGCGTACCGGAGTTTTCTAAGCGTAATAAGCTGAGCCGCATTCGCAATATTATCGCTTACTTCCTAGGAGCCATCATCGCAACCTTCAAAGCAGGACCTGCCAATTTCGTTTATTCTATTTCACAGCCTCCCATACTGGGAGGTTTGCTTGGTGTTTGGGGCAAATGGGTGAAACGAGCGCAGTACATTTACAACATTCAAGATTTTAACCCGGAGCAGACGATTGCCGTTGGCTACAGCCGGAACAAGCCGGTACTAAACGCTATGCTGAGTGTGGACAAATTCAGCTGCAAGCGAGCCGATAAAGTGATCGTCGTCGGTCGGGATATGATGGATACGCTGCAGAGACGGTTCAAAGGTAAGAAGGTGCCGAGGCATGTATTCATTAATAACTGGATCGATGAGAACGAAATTTATCCACTGCCAAGCGATCACAGCAGGGTGGCCGAGTTTAGACAGAAATATGGATTGGATAACAAGTTTGTCTTCATGTACTCAGGGAATCTTGGTCTCTATTATGATCTGGAGAACTTGATGCCTGTCATCGCTAAGTTCAAAGACCGGGACGATGCTGCGTTTGCGTTCGTAGGGGATGGTACGATTCGCGAGAAGCTCGTTCAATATAAGCAGGAGCACGGGCTGTCCAATGTCATCTTCATACCGTATCAAGACAAGGCTGACTTAGTTTACAGCCTGAATGCTGGCGATGTTCATTGGTGTATTAATGCTAAAGGCATCAAGGGTGTATCTGTGCCTAGCAAGCTGTACGGGATTATGGCAGCGGGCAAACCGATATTAGGCGTGCTGGAGCGGGGCTCCGAGGCACGCTTAATTATTGAAGAGACGAATTCGGGTTATGTTACGGAGCCTGGCAATTACAAAGAAGTGGAGCAGCTTATCGCTCAATTTCTGGAGATGAAGGATTCGGAGGCTTTGGTTCAGATGAGTGAGCGTGCTAGAGCTTATTTGGTTGCTAACCTGACGAAGGATGTGTCGATACGGAAGTATACAGAAGAGATCCGATCACTATCTATTTAAGATGAGGGCTGCGAAATGAATAGCAATTGGTTCAAATTGTTGCTTAGCGCCATGAAGGTCAAGTATGGTAAAGGCTTGTTGTTGAAGGGCGTCCCTGTCATCTTCAACAAGTCTGGTGCCGAGCTTAAGATCGGCGATCAGGTTACGATTAATTCCTCGTTCTTATCGAATTTGGTCGGTTTGTATCAGCGCACGATAATCGTGACGAGGACGCCGGAGGCAAGAATCGTCATTGGAGATCGGGTCGGCATCTCCGGAGCGACGATCTACGCCCGCAAATCGATTACGATTGGCGACAATACGAATATCGGCGGCAATGCCAAAATATTGGACAACGATTTTCACCCTTTGGAGATCGAAGCGAGAAACCTGGACATTAAAGAGAAAATAGGCAGCCGACCGATTACAATTGGCAGAAACTGCTTTATTGGATGCAACTCCCTAATTCTGAAAGGAACGGTATTGGGCGATGGCTGCGTCGTTGGCGCCGGCGCCGTCGTCAGCGGTGTATTCGAGGATAACTGTGTAATCGCCGGCAATCCGGCCAAAGTGATTAAGAAGCTGCAGCCTTAAGCCGCCGCTGACGTATCCGTTAGAAAGGAAGCTGTGCCATGGTTGACCTTACGGTCGTGATTCTGACGAAGAATGAAGAGAAGAACATTAGAAAATGTATTGAGTCGTTTCGCGGCATCGCGAAACGATTTGTTATTGTGGACAGCTATAGTAATGATAGAACCGAGCAAATATGTGAGGAGTTGAACCGGGAGCTTCAGGCCATCGGCAGCAGACTTGATTTCTATCAGAACCCGTGGGTCGATTACGCTACTCAGCTGAACTGGGGCTTGACCCAGACGAATATTACGACCGAGTGGTCGATGAGAATGGACGCCGACGAGGAGCTAATGGAGGATTTGGCGGAGGAGATTAATACGAAGCTGCCTAAGCTTGCGGGCAATATTAACGGCGTTGTACTCCGAAGACGAGTCCATTTCATGGGGCGCTGGATTAAGCATGGCGGCCGGTATCCTGAGCTGCTGCTGCGAATTTTCCGAACAGGAAAAGCAATGTGCGAGCAAAAGATGATGGATGAGCATATGATTTTGTCTGAAGGGGATACTGTCAACTTCAAGTATGATCTGATTGACAATAACCAGAAGGATCTGGAATGGTGGATTAATAAGCATAACTGGTACAGCAACCGTGAAGTGCTTGATCGTCAGATGACAGTGGATGAGGCATTCGCGAAGGATAAGCTGCTCGAGAATGGGGTTTCAACCAAGCAGGCTAAGGTGAAGAGGGTAGTCAAGAACAAGGGATATTACGGACTTCCTAAGTTCTTTCGGGCTCACCTTTATTTTTTTTACCGGTATTATGTGAAGCTTGGCTTTCTGGACGGACCGGAGGGCAAAATATTTCATTTCCTGCAGGCATACTGGTACCGGTTCCTCGTTGACGCCAAGATGTATGAATGCGAGAAGTTCGACCGTAAGATGCAGCTGCAGGGCGATCTGAAGGCATAAGTCTCTCGATTCATAATCAAGGAGCCTATGTGAAGATGAAGAACGATAAACGAAAGATTCTAATCATTATGGGCAGATATTTGCCTGGCTACAAAGACGGAGGACCTGTTCGTTCGATTAAAAATCTCGTTGATTATTTGGGCGATCAGTATGACTTCCGTATTCTTACTTGCGATCGAGATCATGGAGATACAGCGCCTTATCCGGGCATTACGGTCTATGGCTGGAATAGGGTTGGGCAAGCAAGCGTCTATTATGTTCCCCCTAAGGGGTTCTCGCTGCGCACAATTCGCCAGCTGTCCAATGAAGCGGATTTGGTGTACGTATGCGGCTGCTTCAGCGATTATTCGATCCGAACACTGCTGCTGAAGCGGCTCGGACTGATCAAGAAGCCAGTGTTCGTCGCTGCAATGGGCTTGTTCTCTCCGATGGAGTTCCGCCTCAAGTATAAGAAGAAGAAACTGTTTACGATTGTGTTCAACATGCTGGGGATGTTCAAGAACATCTACTGGTCCGCTACCTCGGAGATGGAAGTGAAGGAGATTAGCGCACAGGTAAGAACACACGGCAATTTCGTCATCGCTGAGGATCTTCCGAGAAAAGTGGACGAAACGCCTGTTGCGAAGCATAAAGAAGAGGGCCGGGTGAAGGTCGTCTGGATATCGAGAATTGCTCCGAAGAAAAACCTGATCGGTGCAATTCAAGTGCTGAAGCTCGTACGAAGCGATATCGATTTCACGATCTATGGGCCGGTACACGATCCGCATTATTGGGAGCAATGCCAGAATGAACTGCGACAACTGCCTCCGAATATTCGCTGGCAATATGCGGGCCTGGTCGATTCCGACCGAGTAGTCGAGACGCTGCGCAAGCATCACCTGTTCTTGTTCCCGACATTAGGGGAAAATTACGGACACGTCATTCAGGAGGCGTTGTCAGCGGGGTGCTATACGCTGCTCAGCGACCAGACGCCTTGGCAGGATCTTCAGCAGCATGGAGCGGGCGAGGTGCTTCAGGTCGATAATATTCGCGGATTTGCGGAAGCGGTAGAACGCTATGCCAAGCTAGGGAATGAGGAATTCAACCGGACCTTTAACAATGTTGTGCAATATGCCATTAAGAGCGGAGAGAAGAAAGTGAGCCATACCGGGTATCACCGAATTTTCGAAAGAGGGGTTGTCCAGTGAACATCGTCAGAATAATCAAAAAAGCATGGAAGGTTGCAGAAAGAGGATATGTGAAGAAGCTCGCGCATTTTGATTCGAATCTGTATACGCGACAATATGCGAAGCATCTGAAGAAGCATGGGATGGATATTGAAGGTACGCCTCGATATATTGCAACGACTGCCACGTTCGATGGAAACGATTATTCAATCATTCATTTGGGCGACGGCTGCGTCATCTCCAGCGAGGTTCAGCTTCTCACACATGATTACTCCATTGCGCGCGGTCTGCAGGCGATCGGCAAGAACAATCCGGACCCTGATCGAGATGAATTGTTCCTCAAGGGCATCCATATTGGAGCTAACAGCTTCGTAGGCACGCGCAGTACGCTGCTGCCGGGTACCTATATCGGTGACAATGTAATTATTGGTGCCTGCTCCGTTGTGAAAGGCCATATTCCGAGCAACAGCATAGCGGTCGGCAATCCTGCCCGCGTCATTATGAATACGAAGGAATGGGCGGAGAGAAAGTATCGCGAGAAGGAATATTTTATAGAGGGAGAACCACGGTCGAAAAATGCGTAGCCAAGCGAGGATTAGGTGGCTGATATGAACCTCACATTATCCAAGAGTAAGGTCATGCTCGTATTGCTGGCATGCGTGCCCTTCTTTAATCAGTTGGTTAATATGATTCCGGGCTTGTCCTATGTTCAATACGTTCCCTACATACTAATGGTTGCGGCATTCCTTCTCGATAGAGCACCTATCGACATGAGTCGTGAAGGGAAAGTGATCTTATTCTTACTCGTCGGTGTATATACGATCTCCCCGATTATAGGACAGACGATTTATAAGTATGATCCAATCAAAAATCTCGTCTATATCCTATTATTTATGATCTTCATTCTCTCTTTGAGCACAGCCGTCTCCTACATTAAATATGAAAATTATAAGACTGTGCTCAAGACGATTCTGCTTGGCAACAGTATTCTTCTGATCATGAATTTGCTTACGAACATGAATGAAATTAATATCGACAATTACAGCTGGATATTGGCGGGGGAGCGGAACAGCCGAGCGAATTTCGGCTTCTCGCATCCGAATACGGCAGGTATGTTTCTGTTTCTTGAAATTATCCTCATCTATTACGTAAACAAGCTCGGCTGCGGAAGATGGTACGTATGGACCGTCTTGATCGGATTATTGCTGCCGTTCTTATTGGCTACAGGATCACGAACGGCTGTCATCGGTACGATTTTGTTTTTCCTGTTAAGCTTGTATTCTTCCGTTCTATCAAAGGCGAACCCATTAATTCAGCTGGCGGTCTTCTTCGGTGTGATCGTGCCCGGATTCATTGTCATGCTGTATCAGTTTAATTTAGAAGCATTCTTCAACGAGGCCAGCGGCAGAAATTCAAACCTTGTCCACAATCTAAACATTCTAAAGGAACATGATGCGGTTGTGTTCGGTATCGCTCCCGTTAATGTGTCGGACTTGAAGACGATGATTGATGGCTTAACGTTCTCGGACAATTGGTATGTTACGCATCTCATTCAATTCGGGCTGGTCGGAATGGCGCTGTTTGTGTTCAGCTTGTTCATGGTGTTGTTCGTTTCGATTCGGCAGAAGAGGCTCGGCATTGTGACGCTGTTGATCATTCTCCTGTTTTATTCGGGAGCTGAGAATGTCATGTTTATTCCCGGTGTTTTAATCTCTTGGGTCATGTGGATTCTGATTTTCACTAAATTAAAGATTAAAGGGATATGAATATGAAAAAAAATATATATATCTGCTTTTTGAGAGAAGAGTCGGAGATCGTAGGCATACTGAATAAAGTAAGACAGCAGTGCCTGGCCATTCACAATCTTGGCGTTCAGTCGAGTCTTATTATTTCAAGAAACCATTGCGTCGTACAGTACGACGTCATCGATAACAAGCTGGTGGAGATCCGAACAGCGGCGTATACGAAGCTAGGCCAGTATAACGAGGATAACAGTAAATTCGCCAAAAAGGTGTCGAGCCTGCTTCGGTTAAAGCAGTTTTTCAAATTCGCTAAGCAAGTCATCGAGGAAAAGCAGCCGGATTCGATCTACATTCGCAATATTTCTCCGATTACGATGGATGTTGCGCGCTTTCTGAAGTACTGCTCCAGACAACGCCGCAAAGTCTATTGGGAGATTCCGACTTATTCCGAGATTCAGGATCGTATCCGCAATCTAAGGACGCTGTACTACAGAATTATGCACCATTATATTAGCAGATATCTTACGAACAATGTTGCGATTGCAGCTGAGGAAGGGCTAGAGAGGAAAGGTTTTATTTTTACGACGAACGGCGTTAATGCTAGAAGCATTAAGTTGAAAGAGCATAAGCAGCATCCCGGAATCAATCTTATATGCGTCGCAACGTTCGATTATTGGCATGGGTACGACCGTCTGCTTGAAGGGTTAAAAAATTATTACGCAGCCGATGCTCGGGACAGAAATCAACAGGTTCATATTCACATGGTAGGCAACGGGAATGTAAAGCCGTTGGAGGATTTGACTGCTCAATACGGATTAGGCTGTTATGTCACGTTCCATGGCGTACTGCTTGGCCAGGAGCTGGATCAATTATTTGATGAAATGGACATCGCGATTGGCAACCTTGGCTTTCATCGTAGAGGCGTATTCGCAGATACTTCTATTAAGATTAGAGAATACTGCGCTAGAGGCGTTCCCTTCGTTACGGCTTTGAACGACAGCGATTTTCCACAGCCATTTCAATTCCGTAAGAAGGTGCCTGCTGACGAGTCCGCGATCGATATTGGCAGCATCATTGAGTTTTACGAGCATATTACGAGCCGTCATCCTAACTTTTCTCAGGAAATGAGACGGTACGCCGAAAACCATTTAACATGGGAACAGAAGATGCGGTTTATTCGGGACGGTGCGGATCATCGTGTGGATTTCCCTTTGCAAGCGGGACGGAGGGCTGCGAATGAAGGATAGATGGGAGCTCATATGAAAGAGAATGCAGTAACGCTTAAGAAAGCGGCGATGATTAATGTTGCGGCGAGGTATACGAACATCGTTATCCAGATTGTCGCCAATGCGATTCTTGCCCGAATGCTCAGCGCGGATGACTACGGAATTATCGCGGTCATTCTAGTGTTTACGAGCTTTTTTGTGCTGCTGTCGGATATGGGACTCGGAGCAGGCATCGTTCAGAACAAAACGTTAACGGCTGATGACGACAACCATATTTTCTCGGTAACGGTATACGCAAGCTTCATATTAATGGCATTGTTTCTACTGCTAGCCTACCCTATCGCGTGGTTTTATAACAACGAAAAGCTCTTGCCGGTAAGCGCCTTGCTGTCTATCACGGTGCTGTTCTCGACGATGAACATTGTTCCGAACGCGTTATTGATGAAGAATAAACGGTTTAAATTAGTCGGCATTCGGACGATTACGGTAACGGGGATCAGCTATGTCGTAGCTATTATTCTCGCTGCTTATGGGTATAAATACTACGCCCTGGTCGTGCAGTCGATTGTCGTTGCAACCGCGACCTTTCTCTTAAACCTGTGGAGCACGAAATTAAAGCTTCATGCGAACTTTAAGTTTAACAGCATTATGAAAATATTTGGTTTCTCCGTTTACGATTTCGGCTTCAATATCATTAATTATTTTGCCAGAAATACAGATAGCCTCTTAACCGGTAAGTTTATGAGCAGCGCAGCTTTAGGCTTTTACAGCCGGGCGTACAATTTGATGCTGTATCCGGTAATGAATCTGACACATGTCATTACGCCGATTCTTCATCCGATCTTGTCGGACCATCAGGATAACAAGGAGTACATTTATGACAAATACATCAAGGTGTATAAGTGCTTATCGCTGATGGGCGTATTCGTGTCGGTATTCAGTTATTTCGCGGCTGAAGAATTAATCTACATCGTATATGGTCCCAAATGGGATGCCGTCGTTCCTTGTATGGCTGCGCTTGGCGTGTCGATTTGGTTCCAGATGACCGCTTCAAGCTGCGGCAGCATCTATAGAAGCATCGGCTTGACGAAGCTGATGTTCAAGAGCGTACTCGTATACGTGCCGGTTCAACTGGCGATGATCATCGCTGGAGTGCTGAGCAAGGATATCGTTACACTGTCTTGGTGCGTCGCAGTCAGCTTCATGCTGAAATATTTTATCGAATATTTTTTCCTGGTTGGAATCGGGTTCCAGAAGTCTGTTTTCAAGTTTTTGTATATTAACGTGCCCGAGCTCATTATTGCTGTCCTCATGGCAGCTGTTATGGTGCTAAGCAGCAATAATGATATTGACAATGGCTACTTGTCGCTGCTGTATAAGCTTGTCATTTGTGCCGTTGTGTACGCGGTTGGGCTTGCGGTGACGAAGCAGTACTCCTATTTCTTTATTTTGCTGCCGCATCGGCTTCGCAATAAACTGCCTGGCGTCCACATGAAGAAGAGTAGAGAATCTTCGCTAAATAATGGATGAGGAATGGTAACGATGAAACTAGTACTGTTATCTGGCGGTTCGGGCAAACGGCTGTGGCCTCTGTCGAACGATGCCCGTTCGAAGCAGTTTTTGAAGGTGCTCGAGAATGACGAGCAAGAGTTGATATCGATGGTTCAGCGAGTCTGGAAACAAATCGATCGATCGGGATTGGCGGGTTCAAGCTATATTGCGACAGGGAAGTCGCAAATCGAGATGGTGCACAATCAGATCGGCTCGTCCGTACCGCTTATTATCGAGCCTGAACGAAGGGATACGTTCCCGGCTATTGCGTTAACAGCCACCTATTTGTATTCCGTTGCCAATGTAGATTTAGATGAAGTGATAGCGATATTGCCAGTGGATCCTTATGTTGAGGACCACTTTTTTAATGTCGTGAAAAGGCTGGAGGACACCATCTGTACAACGGGAGCGGATCTGGCGCTGATCGGAGTGAAGCCGACCTATCCTTCTGCGAAGTACGGCTACATTATTCCGGCTGAAGGACCGTCGGACGAAGCAGGCGTGCTGAAAGTGAGCCATTTTCAAGAGAAGCCTTCCGAGGAGGCCGCCGCGCGGCTCATCGAGCAGCAGGCGTTATGGAATTGCGGCGTATTCTCTTTCAAACTGGGCTATCTCATTCATATTTTGAAGACGAAAGGTTATCCGGTGAAGTACGAGCAGCTTGTCGATCGTTACCACCGCCTGCCGAAAATCAGCTTCGATTACGAGGTCGTGGAGAAGACGAACAACATCATCGTCGTACCGTATGAAGGGTATTGGAAGGACCTTGGTACTTGGAACACCTTAACGGAAGAAATGAAGCAGAACCAGATCGGCCGGGGAACGATTAGTGAAGATTGCGATAACACGCACCTTGTCAACGAGCTTGAGATTCCGGTCACGATTCTTGGCGTATCTAACGTCGTTGTGGCGGCAAGTCCCGACGGAATTCTGGTTACCGATAAGAGCGCGAGTCCTCGGATTAAAGATTTTATTAATTATGATCAAGGCCCGATGTTCGAGGAGAAGGAATGGGGCTGGATTCGGATATTGGACGATGAGCGATATGAGGAAGGGCACTGCGTTATTACGAAGCGGGTTGCGATTAAAGCGGGACGCAATCTCAGCTATCTCATGCATATGTATCGGGAAGAGGTATGGACGATTGTGAAGGGCGAAGGAGAGTTCGTTCAGAACGGAATTTCTATGAGCGTCAAAGCAGGCAACGTACTGCACATCCCGATTAAAACCTTACACAGCTTACGGGCCAATACCGATATGGAGATGATTATCGTACAAAGCGGCTACTCAGAGGAAGACACGGTCATGGAGCTGTATACGACTTGGTCGGAAATGTCGGAGCATTGCCTTAACGTCTCGATGGGATAATGCACACGGTTGCTTATTATGTATCGGATTACGGATACGGCCATGCTGCCCGCAGCATAGCCGTTATTCGTGCTTGGCTTCAGAGTGCAGCGACTCCATATCGGATAGTCGTCTGCTCCTCTGAGCGAATATTAAGCTTCATGCGTTCGTCCTTGCAGGAGCATTCGGAGTCGGTCTGCTATCGCCGATGCGCTTCAGAGCTCGGTTACGTGCTGCATGCTGGATCTATTGAACCTGACTTCGCCGCCTTCCGGAAGAAATATAAGGCGTATGTTCAAGCACTGCCGATGGAAGTCCGCCGCGAGGCGGACTTTCTGCATAATAGCCAAGTCGAACTCGTCGTGTCGGATATTTCTCCTATCGCATTACTGGCTGCGCAGCAAGCCCAAATTCGATCTGCTGGTGTATCCAACTTCACTTGGTATACGGCGTATAGGTCGATGCTCGACCGTCTATCGCTTCAGCCGCTGAATGAAGCGTATGCCGCTATGGATTATTACATTCGATTGGCCGGCGCGAAGGAGCCAGACTGGGGCAGGCTCGGATCGATGGAGAGCGGATTCTACTGCCGGAAGCCGGATTGGAACGAAGTATCCGCGATCCGGGAGACGATTAATCCGGGCGGCAAGAAGATGCTTGTCTACTTTGCGATCGGTATGAGTATTGATGTTCACCAGCTAGGGCAGATGAAGCTGTGGGAGAATGAGGCGTATCACTTCATTGTTTCGAGCAACATGAAGGTCTCTCATAAGAACGTTACGGCGATTCCGGCTTCCTATACCGAATCACAGAACTATGTTGCTGCTTCGGAGCTTGTCATCACGAAGCCAGGATGGAGTACGGTCAGTGAAGCGGTCGTGCTGCACAAGCCGCTTGTGCTAGTTCAGCGCGGTGCGATGCGGGAGGATTCGAATACGATTCGGGCATTGCAGAACAATCATCCCTTTCATCTGATTGATTGGGAGCAATTAATGGACGGCAATATCATGAACGGAGCGCGAAGCAGCTGCGGTCTATCGACTTTTCGACGGGAAACCGGAGAGGGTGCGGGACAAATTGCTGCTTATTTGGATCAAATCGTAAGGAGTGGATCGTAAATGAGACTGGCGGTAATCGGTACAGGTTATGTAGGTCTAGTATCTGGCGTATGCTTTGCGGATCTGGGCAATGAAGTGGTATGTGTAGACAATGCCGTGTCGAAGATTGAATGCTTGAATAATGGAGAGGTTCCAATCTATGAGCCGGGCTTGAAGGAAATGATTGCTTCGAACGTAGAAGCCGGACGGCTTACGTTCACATCGGATTTGGCTGCCGCCGTAAGACGTTCGGAAATTATTATTATTGCCGTCGGCACCCCTTCGCTGCCGAGTGGAGAAGCGAACTTGTCCTTCATCGAACAGGCTGCGGAAGAGATTGGCAAGGAAATAAATGAATATAAAGTGATTGTTGTGAAGAGTACGGTTCCGGTCGGCACGAATGAGAAGGTGGCCGCTATTATTAAGCAATATGCAACGAGTTCATTCGATTTTGCTTCCGTACCGGAATTTCTAAGAGAAGGCACGGCGATTACGGATACGATGAACCCTGATCGTATTATTATCGGAACCGAGAGCGATAAAGCGGCGGCGATACTAACGGAGCTGCATCTTCCGCTGACAGACCGAATTACGGTAACCGATGTGCGCAGCGCGGAAATGATCAAGTATGCCTCCAACGCTTTCCTGGCTACCAAAATATCTTTCATCAATGAGATCGCCAACATATGCGAGAAGGTGGGAGCGGATGTTGAGGAGGTAGCCAAGGGGATGGGAATGGACCGGCGAATCGGTTCTTCCTTCCTGAAGGCTGGCATCGGCTATGGCGGGTCTTGCTTCCCTAAAGATACGCAGGCGCTTATCCAAATTGCGGGCAACGTAAATTACGATTTCAAGCTTCTGAAATCGGTCGTTGAAGTGAACCGTGACCAACGATTTAACGTCATTCGCAAGCTGGAGACCATACTTGGGGATCTCGAAGGTAAGTCGATCGCCGTATGGGGGCTGTCGTTCAAGCCGGAGACCGATGACGTCAGAGATGCGCCAGCGATTGAGGTTATCGCAGAGCTGCTGGACAAAGGAGCGAGCGTTCGGGCTTACGATCCGATTGCTTCGGATAACTTTCAAGCAGCCTTCGACCGGTCCGGCGTTGCTTACTGCGATTCGGCGAAGGAAGCGGCGCTTGGCGCTGATGCGCTGTGCCTGCTTACGGAATGGAACCAGTTCAAGCAAATTCCGATGCAGGACATTCGAAGCTGGCTTGGATCGCCGAATTTGATCGATGGACGCAACGTTTACAGCGAGGATCAGCTGGTCGGGACCGACTTCGTTTATTACTCGGTAGGCCGTCCAAGTCTGAACCAAGGCGTTCGGGAACAGATTCCACTCGTTTCTTTATAACTTTATGACGAGGAGTTAGCGTGATGGTCAACGGATCTTTGGACATGGTTCGACGATTGCCGCTTGAATTGCAGCTGCTGCTTACCATCATCCGAACAGACGACATAAGCAAAGCGCGTGAGGAAGCCCGGCAGCTCGGGCAGCTTCATATCGATTGGGATCGATTTGTTCATTTGGCGAAGCAGCATAGGCTCTATCCGGTCGCAGCCTCTAAGCTTGGACAGATCGACGTCATTCCGGAGCATGTTAAGCAGCAGCTCAATCAAATGTTTATTCAGAATACGTATCGGATGCTGCAATTAACAGCTGTGATGGAGAAGGTATGCAGCGAGCTGGCGGCTGTCCATATCGAAGCTTTAGTCTTGAAAGGTCCTGTAATCGCAGAGGCTTTATATGGCGACTTCTCCCTTCGAACCTCCAAGGATCTTGATATACTCGTTCCAGAGCAGCGAATCGAGCAGGCGGAAGCCATTTTGCTCCAGCTTGGATTTAAGCCCGATGAGCATACGCCGCGCATACTGAATTCGTTAAAGCGCAAGAAGCATCACCTTGGCTACACGCATCCACAGAACGGGGTGCAAGTGGAGCTGCATTGGAGAATGAGCTCGGGCACGTATAAGGAGCCTGCGTTCACGGAATTATGGAACCGGCGGCAGACGACGAAGAAGACGACGAAGCCAGTTTATTATTTAGGGCAGGAGGATCTATTTATATACCTCGTATCGCATGGTGCACGCCACGCTTGGTTCCGGCTGCGCTGGTTGAACGATATTGCTCGAATGATGCGGCTGAAGCTTCAATGGGATGTCGTGATGAAGCAGCTTAGACAGCTTGACCGAACGCATGTTGCAGGTCAAGCGCTGCTTCTGGCAGCTCAGCTGTATCAAGCTCCGTTGAACCCTGCGTGCAGCATTATTGCGCAGCGTGAGAGAGCCCGGTTGCTGGCAGACGAAGCAATTCCGATCATTGCAGAATACATTGACATTATGGATCAAATGTCGCCGGAGCAATACGTTGCTTACTTTAAGCGATATAATGGATTGCTCTTATCAACTCGGCAGCGGCTGAAACAAAGCATTCTGAAGCTTTATCCGACCGATCTGGACGCTGAAGTGCTGGCACTTCCTAGATGGCTGCATTTTATGTATTTTCCGCTGCGTCCGTTTCTATGGTACTGGCGCAAGAAGAAACAGCGAATAACAGTGTAGCTTCCGGTATCTGATAGCTAATCTGAAAGACCTCGACAATCCCCAAGAAGCATTCCACGAAGGTACTTTTCAATGAATCAGGATACAAAATGTAGGTTTAAAAAAATAATTGTTACATATTGTATCAAAATAAGCTATAATCAGATTAGGCACTATGGTAGGATGCAAAACTGAAATGGGGGACTATATGAGTGCCATTCTAGGTATTCATAAACATAGACAACGCCTCGTCTCTGAAGATGAGGCGCATATTCTTGCGAGCTCGCTTCGTGAGCATCGCATTGATTTCGTAGGGAGCTGGCGGCAGAAGTCGATCATGCTGCTGTGTGGTGAGCGTAGAATGTTCTCGGATCAGCCTGGGAAGCCGCTGCCTTACGCAGAAGAGGAAAGCGGAGTCGTCATTACAGCTGACGTCATTCTAGATAATCGGGAAGAGCTGTTCGAGCGGCTCGGCATTGCAGTGGACCGGCGGCGGTCGATTGGAGATGGTGAAATCATTGCCTGCGCGTATCGCAAATGGGGAATGGAATGTCCGCGGTACTTAATCGGGGATTTCGCCTTCGTCATCTGGGATCGGCGAGAGCAGCTGTTGTTCGGCGCACGAGACTTAATCGGTGCCCGAACACTGTACTTTCATCAGAATGAGGAGCATTTTGTTTTCTCGTCCACGATGAAGCCGCTCTTGTCAATGAAAGGCGTCACGACAGCGGCTCGTTCGTCCTGGCTGGCGGAATTTATGGCGATTCCGCTTGTACTAGACAGCGTCGATACGCGAGGCACTGTATATGCGGACATCGATCAGCTAGCGCCGTCGCATCGCTTCATCGTAAGGAACGGGAAGCTGACGATATCGCAATATGCGACGCTTGAGCCGGAGAAGAAGCTGAAGCTTCGCTCAGATTCCGAATATGAGGAAGCATTTCGCGATGTATTCGCTCAAGCCGTGAAGACGAGAATTCGGACGGATCAGCAGGTTGGTGCGACGCTGAGCGGCGGCTTGGATTCAGGCTCGGTCGTTAGTGTAGCTTCGCGGGAGCTGGCCAAGCTGAATAAGCCGCTGCATACGTTCAGTTATATTCCTCCCCGCGATTTCGTCGCTTGGACGAAATGGACGCGAGTGCCGGATGAGCGCCCTTTTATACGAGAGACCGTACGGAATGCAGGTAACATCTCGGACCATTATCTTGATTTGGAGGGGAAGAGCTCGCTGTCTGAGATGGATGAGTGGCTCCAAATTATGGAGATGCCTTACAAGTTCATCGAGAACTCTTTTTGGATCAAGGGGATTAAGGAATACGCCGCCAAGCAAGGAATATCTCTCATGCTCATGGGCTCGGGAGGTAATTACTCGATCTCTTGGGGAGACGCCATCGACTATTATGTTCATCTTCTGCGGCGGTTTCGATTGGTTCGACTTAATCAGGAGCTGAAGCAGTATGCAAGGAACGTAGGCGTCGGGCGGAAGAGGCTGTTGAAGCTAATCGGTCAGAGAGCAGCTCCGAAGTGGACTGCCTCCTCGTCATCCGGCTATGAAGAGGGGCTCCAATTTATCCATCCTGACTTTGCGAAGGCAACGAATGTGTACGAACGGCTAAAGCCCTATGAGGTTGGAGTTGGAGGCTTCTCGCTTACGATTCATAACGAGCGGGAGAAGTTCTACGACAATCTTGCGATTGTAAGTATGCAGGGAACCGTTGCGACCAAGCTGTCGCTTCGTTACGGCGTAACGGAGAGAGATCCGACGAACGATCCGCGGGTTGTCCGTTTCTGTTTGTCGCTGCCGTATGAGCAATTCGTTCAGAAAGGGATGGACCGTGCGCTTGTCCGCCGTTCTATGAATGGTCTGCTGCCGGATGCTGTGCGGCTCAATCAACGTACTCGCGGCATTCAAGGGACGGATTGGGTGCATCGTATGCTTCCGTCATGGGATGCGTTCATTACAGAGATGGATCAGCTATGCGCAAGCGAGCTTATGGCGCCGTACATCCATGTAGATCGAATACGAGCAGCGCTTGCGGAGGTTAGACACCGACCGTCAGCAGAGCTGGCCAGCGGCCCGACGATGCGAGCTCTTATGCGGTCGCTTGTTGTCTACCGGTTTCTAAAGCAGCTTGCATAGCTGGATATGGAATGTGAGCAGGAAAGGAGGTGAGACCATGAAAAAACAGTGGCAAGCTCCTGCATTAGAAATGCTGCAAGTTAAGATGACGATGGCGGGCTTCGGCGTGAAGGAGACGGATAGCGTCGTATTCGACAAAGACGGTAACGTCATTGACGCTGATTTGTATGATCCGCCAGCAGCATCCTAGTTTCATACTTTTATCGATGATACTTAACCGGCGGTCTAATGCAGTTCAGTATTCTCTGTATTAGACCCCTCCATTAAAGGGGTGCCTAAAGAGATGGCGAGTTCGGAAGATTCGTTCTACAGCGCCTTCGGCATGATCATTAAAAGTGAAATTTCATTCCCGGAGCTTTATACGCAAAGCCAATATGACGAAGAGCCTGATGTACAAGTTGTATGGGGCGATTTACAGTCGGAATGGCAGAGTCTGGGCGGCAAGAGGGGCTATTATGCTTATGTGGAGCACAACTATTTTATCCACGTTCCAGACGTAGCGATCTTTCGCGTGTCTAGGGACGGCATTATAACGGTATCGCCTGCTTCGAGCTGCAGCATGCGGAAGATCCGGCTGTTTGTGCTCGGAAGCTGTATGGGCGTACTGCTGCTGCACCGAAAATTGCTGCCGTTGCACGGAAGTGCAGTAGTCATTGGAGATAAAGCGTATGCTATTGTCGGCGAATCAGGTGCAGGCAAATCTACGCTTGCCGCTGCTTTGTTAAGCCATGGCTATAAGCTTTTAACGGATGATGTAATTGCAGTGAAGTTGGATCTGGATGAGAAAGCAGCGCTTCCGATTGTCATTCCTTCGTACCCGCAGCAGAAGCTTTGGGAAGAGAGCGTCTCCAGCCTGCAGATGGACCATAACGGTCTTGAGACGCTGTATGAGGAGAAGTCTAGGCCGAAGTATGCGGTGCCCGTTCATGATCGCTATATCAACGAAACCTTTCCGCTAGCGGGAATAATTGAGCTTGTGAAGTCGGATGCTGATCAACCGAGGCTGCAGCGGCTAGACGGTATGGAACCGCTTCCGGTACTGCTTCAACATACATACCGCAATTATCATATCCCGATGCTCGGATTGTACGAGTGGCATTTCAAGTGCACAACACGTTTATCCGAAACGTCCAATGTATATCGGCTGAGCCGGCCGACATCTGGATTCACGGTGAACGAATTAGTGTCGATGATTCTGAATGAAGTATCGGAAGGAGTATCTGCCCAATGAAAATTTCTGCGAATGAAACAGTCGTTCAAGCTGAAGGCAATCTGGCTAGCAGCATGAACGGCGAAACGGTCATGATGCGCATCGAATCCGGCAAATATTATAATCTTGGTGAAATTGGCGGCCGAATATGGAGCCTGATCGAGACGCCGAAGACGGTACGGTCGCTCGTTGAGGAGCTTACGCAAGAATACGAGGTAGAGGTATCGGAGTGCGAGGAGCAGGTGATATCCTTTCTGGAAAGCTTGGCGAAGGAACAGCTAATCGTCGTGGCATAAGCGCCTTTTCATTCTGTGAGAGCCAATTTTTACGAGGGAGGGAGGCATATCCCTTTGTGGAGCAAGCTGAAGGCTTTTGCTGCTTGGCCGATGGAGAGGAAAAGGCTGTATGCAGAAGCTTTTTTTTATTTGGGATGGGCGCGAATATTGAAGATGATTCCGTTCGCCCGCGTTGCGCCGCAGCTCGGTGAGCGTATGGTTGAAACACCTTATGAGCATCATGGCGCCGATGAGGCCATGATCCGCAGCATCTCGCAGGCTGTTCGAAGCATGAGCCGTTATACATGGTGGGAGAGCATGTGTCTGGTGCAGGCGATTGCAGCCCTGAAAATGCTGGAACGGCGCGGCGTTGCAAGCACACTTTATCTTGGAACGAGCCGGAGCCCATCCGGTGAGATGGTCGCGCATGCATGGCTGCGCAGCGGACCAATTTATTTGACAGGCTATGAGCAGATGAAGAATTTTACGGTCGTTGCTCTGTTCGGCAAGACTGTGAAATGGAAGCGGGATGAGGTTCAAGCGAGGGGGTGAGGGAGTGCAGGGGCTTATCTTTTATATGAAAAGGCTGCATTTTATATCGGGAAGCAAGCTGTATGTGAATATGATTGTCATGATGCTGATTAGTTCGATTGAAGGCTTCGCAATCTACCTGCTAGTGCCTTTGCTGGGTATAACGGGCTTAGTGCAGATAGGATCGCTGTCGATTCCGTTACTTGGTCATGTGACCGAGGCTGTTCAATCGATTCCGGAGCATTCCCGCCTCCTTGTTATGATCGCTGTCTATGTCGCACTCATTATGGCGCAATCGCTCGTACAGCGCAGCCAGACGATTCAAGGAAGCCGTATTCAGCAAGCTTTCATCCGTGCGATCCGGCTGGAGACGTACCGGAATTTGCTGCAGGCGAACTGGAGTCTGTATCTGCGAACGAGAAAATCGGATATCCATCACATTCTCAACTTTGAGCTTGTCAGAGTTATTTTAGGAACGAATCTTGTGTTGAAGCTGGCTTCAACGATTGTTTTTATGAGCATCCAAATTGGGTTCGCGTTATGGCTATCGTATAAGCTCACGATTTTTGTAACCGTTTGCGGCCTGCTGTTAGCCTTGTTCTCCCGCCGGTTTACGCGACGGGCGAAGCAGCTTGGCGAAGAGACGACCGATCTGAATAAGCATTACGTTGCAAGCATTACGGATCATTTCAATGGGATCAAAGAAGTGAAGACGAATATGCTGGAGGTCCATCATTATAGATGGTTTAAGGCGCTTTGCCGACAGCTGGAGTCGAACATGATCCGGTTCGTGAAGCTGCAGACGAATACCCAGCAATTTTATAAAATAACATCGGCGATATTAATAGGCTCGCTTATTTATTTCTCATTCGAAGTGCTGCATGTGCAAGGTGGGCAGCTTCTGCTGATCGTTGTTATATTCTCAAGGCTGTGGCCGAAGTTTCAGACGATTCAGAGCAGTTGGGAATCGCTTGCTTCGTCACTTCCGGCCTTCACCAGTTTGATGAAGCTGCATAAGGAATGTGCAGAGGCAAGGGAAATGAACCTGCTGACCATAAACAAAGGCTATAAGCCGATCGGTGCGCTTCATGGAATTGAGTGCCGCGGCTTGCATTACCGTTACCAAAGAAATCAAAGCGAATATGCGCTTCACAATATTAATGTGTTCATACCGGCTAGAGGGATGACGGCGATCGTCGGCAAGTCCGGCGCGGGAAAAAGCACGCTGATCGATTTGCTTATCGGACTTATCCAGCCGGAGAAAGGCGAGGTGCTGTTCGACGACATCCCGCTGTCCTCCCATAATTTGCTGACGATTCGGCGAATGTTCGGTTTCGTCTCGCAGGACCCATTCTTGTTCCATGCGAGCGTACGTGACAATTTGCTGTTAGTCGCTCCGGATGCTGCTGAGGAGCAGCTATGGGAAGCGTTAAGCTTCTCGGCGGCTGATGAGTTCGTCAGGAAGCTGCCGCAAGGGCTTGATACGATCATCGGCGACCGTGGAATCCGTCTGTCCGGCGGTGAACGTCAGCGTATCGTACTTGCCCGTGCGATCCTTCGCAAGCCTTCGATTCTCGTGCTGGACGAAGCGACGAGCGCGCTTGATCACGAGAACGAAGCGAAAATTCAAGCGGCGCTTGAACGGCTGAAGGGGACAATGACCGTAATCGTCATTGCCCATAGGCTGTCTACCATTCGCAATGCCGATCAAGTCATCGTGCTCGAGGAGGGTCGAGTGGTGCAGCAAGGGTCATATATGCAGCTGTCGATGGAGCTGAGGGGCTCCTTCAGCAAGCTGTTGGCTTATCAGCAAGGGGCTGTATAGTCGGAGGATATGAGGTGATGTCGCCATTGATCGTCGAATATGGATAAAGGTATGGATGGGGGTCGCTGCTTCAGCAGCGGCCTTTATTTTATATGCGGTGGGACATACAGCTTACTTATACTCTCAAATCAAGCATACAGCGAAAGTAATCTACGAGGAACCGAGCCGACCTGTCTATATTAGCCAAGATCCAGAGACGGCTAGAAAGACAGAGCTGCCGGCAGAGCTGAAGAGCGAAGCTCCGTTTACGGTGCTATTGCTTGGGGTCGATCAACGCATGAATGATGTTGGCCGTTCGGATACGATCGTAGTGATGTCCGTCAATCCGGCTAAGCAGTCGATTCTCATGTTCAGTATCCCGCGCGATACGAGGACCGAAATAATCGGGCATGGAACGACGGATAAAATAAACCATGCTTATGCTTTCGGCGGGATAGACATGTCGCTGCAGACCGTAGAGCATTTTCTTGACTATCCGATCGACTATTACGTAAAGGTGAATATGGAAAGCTTCGAGCGGCTTATTGATCTGATCGGCGGAGTAGAGGTGTACAATCCGTTCGCCTTCGAGAGTGCTGGTCATTCGTTTCCGAAGGGCTGGCTGAAGCTGGACGGTGAGGAGGCGCTCTTATACTCGCGAATGCGTTACGAGGACCCAAGAGGCGACCTTGGACGGAATACACGGCAGCGCGATATATTGCAATCGATTATGCGGCATTCCGTAAATCTTCAGAACATTACGAAGATAAATTCGATCCTAAGCGAAATCGGCGGCGGCGTGAAGACGAACGTATCGTTCGATGATATGAAGACGTTTATGAACAAATATCGGCAGCTCATTAACAGGTTGGATACGATCGAAGTGGCCGGAACCGGCAGAACGATCAACGGGATTTGGTATTACCTTGTTTCTACAGAAGAACAGCTGCGGATTCACGATTTAATGAAGAAGCATCAGGAAGTGAATTAGAGGGGTTTCTATGTTTATGATGATACATTTTGTATCAATAAATAAGGTGACAAAGGGTGAACAAGGGTCATGATCATCGGATCACGAAACCGTAATCACTATTTATACCCGCAGATGGGCCGGATGCGGGTCGTAATGTCAATTAATAGTGTTAGCGGGGTGGCTGTTCAATCCCGAAAAATTGATGTAATACCCGCTCATATTCATTCGTTCGGCATACAGTTTGTAACGAAGCTTGATCTTCCGGTGCATGGCCGGTATACGATCTGTCTAGAGCTGTCGAGCCGCCATTACCGCCGAGCAATGACGGCCGTTGTTGTCTGGAAGCGGGAGACAGAGGGAGGTTACTTGTACGGCTGCTCCTTCCGCAGAGGGGAGCGGCTGCACATGAGCATTCGACATTCATGGGAAGAGGAACGTATTCAATCACAAGCGGTGAGCCTCTATATGACGTATGATAGGAAGGGCATAGCTCGGAATGTGCAGCCCAATCACGGTCTCAGCTTGGATGTGACCGGATGAAACGGGATGCGAGCTCTACAAGTCCAGTATACAGCCGCGCAATCCGTATCCGGATATTATCCGGGATGGCTGCGCGGCTGTCTATCTATAGCGTGGATGGAAAAGTCGTTCAGTCGAAAGCAACGTCAGTACTCGTTACACATATGAGTCCCGACAGTATTGAGTTTATGTCCCATTTGAAGCTGCCGGTTGGGCCGAGAGTGCTGCTTCAGTTCGATCTCGAATTGCTCGATTGGCAATTTCGGCTCACCGGCCATACGGATTGGCAGCGGCGTGAAGATAATCTTTATAGGTATCGCTGCAGCTTGACCCCTGAGCCTTCCATTCGGAGAGCAATTGTCCAAGCGCTGTGCGATGTGCTGCAGCAGATGAATCCGGAAGGCACAAAGGTTCACTTTATATACCGAATGATGGTTCGATAACGGATCGGTTGTCATGGAGCGGGGGACTACCCTCATATACTGACTGGTAAGGGCATGTCTTGAGACATATGGGACGTGCGCTGTTCGGTTAGGAGGGATGACATTGGCATGGAGGACCAGGCGCAGGAGGCCGGTAATCAAGCTGCTGTTCGTGCTGGCATCAATTATTCTATGCTCGTGGCTGACCATCCAAGGATTGCGAGCTGCTTCTTCAGCCGGCCGGTCGGAAGTGGCCGAGAAGCTTGTCGATAAGTTTTACCGGCTGGAGCAGGCCGGCGATTACGGAAGCTCGTGGGAATTGTTTCATACCTCGATCAAGGAGAAGTATCCAAAGGACAAATATATTCAGAATCGGGCACATATATTGATGCAAGATCTGCATACCACCACATACGGGTATACGATCGGGAAGTCGAAGGAGGTAAGCGGCTTTCGTCTCAAGGAGGAAGATGCAGAATGGGATGACGTTTATTCCGTAGAAGTCAAGCAGAGCTTTAAGTCGCTGTACGGTCCAATCGAGCTGGTGCAAACCTGCTATGTGGTGAAGGAGAACGGAGAATGGTTGTTTCTGTGGAAGCTGGAATAACGACATGAATCGCGTCCTTCTATTGACATTCATCGATATTTGTCATAAATTAAACTTAAAGATACGTAATGTATCAACTTATTTAATTTTGATACATATAGTATACAGATCGGTAACAATAGGGAGATGAGTGACGGTGCAACATTTTGGTGACCGGTTTTATTGTGTGTCCTGCGGTCAATTAATGGAGATGAAGCATGCTGAATTATTGTTCCGCACGGGGTACTTCCGCGTGGTGCATCCTTTGGGCTGTTGTCTGGCCTGCGAACAGAAGCAGAGTCATGCGGACATGCTCCCGGATCATCGTCGTCTCCATTCCGGCCACAGTACACCGCATGCAGAGCTAATGAGCATGAATGGCAGTACGGCATGCGAAGCACCCGATCTGAGCGCAAGCTGGTATCGACCGGCTGAAGAGGAGCGTTCTCCAATTGTTCCTATAAAGTTTCATTAAAAGGTCCGCCGTCTACTCCCAAAAGGATGACGGCGGACCTTAAGTTTGTTTAAAGTAATCACTGAATCTTCCAATTTCGTGTATAATTAATAATTGAGAGTCTACATAGAAGGGGAAGATGCAATGAGTGCACCGATTGTTCAGTTGTCGAACGTTACGAAACAAATCGGCAAACGAACCATTATTGATCAATTATCACTCGACCTGCATGCTGGAGAAGTATGCGGCTTCCTGGGGCCTAACGGCTCCGGCAAAACAACGACCATTCGGATGATGGTTGGTCTGATGAAGCTGTCAGGTGGAGAAATTACGATTAAAGGCCACAGTATCCAGAAGGATTATGAGAAGGCAATTCGCCAAGTCGGCGCGATCGTCGAGAATCCCGAGATGTACAAATATATGTCGGGATATAAGAATCTAATTCACTTCGCCCGGATGGTGCCGGGCATTACACGCCAGCGGATTGACGAGGTAGTAAGGCTTGTCGGACTGGAAGCACGCATTCACGATAAGGTTAAGACGTACTCGCTCGGTATGCGTCAGCGTCTAGGTGTGGCGCAGGCGATTCTTCATAAGCCGGCGCTGCTTATTCTTGACGAACCGACCAACGGTCTCGATCCGGCAGGTATTCGCGAGCTGCGCGATTATTTGCGCAAGCTGGCGAAGGAAGAGGGCATTACGGTATTCGTATCCAGTCACTTGCTGAGCGAGATGGAGCTGATGTGCGACCGTGTTGCCATTATTCAGAACGGCAAGCTGATCGATGAAAGAGTCATTGTGCAAGAAGGTACGACAAGCAATGCAGCTGGCAAATACCGGTTCGATGTTGACCGTCCTGCTGATGCATTGGCGCTGCTGACGCAGCATTCGGCAGCTATTGTTCAAGATGGCATCGAGCTGGATACGGACCGTGAGACGGCGGCTTGGATTAACGCGCAGCTCGTCTCAGCTGGCATTAAAGTGTACGGCTTCCGCATACAGACGAAGTCTCTGGAAGAACAGTTCATCGAAGTAACAGGAGGTGAGACGATTGGGTAGCTTTATCGACTTGCTTCGCAATGAGAATATGAAGATTTACTCGCGTCCGCGCACGTGGATTATGATGGGCATTATGCTGGTGCTGATGCTGGCATCGGATATTATCGCGGTAAGCGTTGGTGGAAACCCCGACTCGATGTGGGAAGCTTTTTATATGCAGGCTATGTTAGGCTTCAGTATTGTCGTTATCTATGCTGTTATTATTGCGGCTGACAGTGTTGCCGGCGAGTTTTCCGCAGGCACCATCAAGCTGCTTATGATCCGCCCATGGTCGCGCTCCAAAATTTTATTGTCCAAATATATCGCTCTAATCGGCTTTGCGCTGTTTTTCTTTGTTGCCTTGTTCGTCTGGAACTACGTGCTTGACGGCATTTTCTTCGGCTTCAGCAGCGGTACGGTTAAAGAAATGATTGGAGAAGAGTCCACTAAGAGCATTTGGAATTATATGCTGTCTCTGTTCGGCCTCCAATTCGTTTCGACGGTGATGACGACCATTACGATCTCGTTCCTGCTCTCGACCGTATTCCGCAGCGGCGGCTTGGCGATTGGCTTATCGCTGCTCTTGATGTTTATGAGCGGCACACTGTACGGCGTGATGTCCATGGTAGATAAGCCTTGGGTCGATTACTTCTGGTTTATGAATGATGATTTGACGAAATATTTGCTGCCAGGCGAATATGATCATACGCTGGGCTTCTCGCTTGGCGTACTGGCTGTCTATTACGTGATCTTTATCGGAATTACTTGGACGGTATTCAGAAAGCGTGATATCGCGTCCTAACAATGGATGGGACGGTCTCACAAGAGTCTAGTCCGCTAAGCAAAGAAGTGACGGTATCGGGAGAGTGATCCCTTTACCGTCACTTCTTTATTGTTACGCTCATATCGCTGCAGGCAGGCTGCAGTTACCCGGCTTGGGCCTGCCGTTTATCCTTCTCTTTCGAATTCGAACTCGAATGCTGCTCCTTCGCCTGAGGCTGAGCCTCAGTGCCGATGAGCGGCTGGGAGCGTGACTGCTCCTGCGCGCGTTCCATCCGGCATGCGCCAGTAAAAAGGCCTCCGTCTTGCATGATGAACGACTGAGCGTTAATATTCCCGTGCAGCTGTCCGGTAGCCGTAATCGTTAAGCGTCCTTTCGTAACGACATCCCCATATACTTTGCCCGCTATCGTCACATCGCGTCCGCTAATGTTGGAACGGGCTACACCACACTCCCCGACAATGATATCTCCGACACATTCGATATCTCCCCGGTATTCTCCCTCAATACGAAGACCGGCCTCGCATACAATCTTCCCTTCGGCATGTGTCCCTTGACCGATCAGTGTATCGGTCATAGGAATCCGCTTCGAATCTTTGAACATAGCATCCTCCTTAAATCATTATAATAGCAGCAGCTTGAGTGCTGTCAGCGAGCAATTGATCAGTCGTCCAAATATCGCATCGGATTAATAGGCTCGTCGTGCTGCATAACTTGAAAATGGAGGTGGGCTCCAGTGCTTCGGCCGGTGCTGCCCATTAGTCCTATTTTCTCTCCACGCACCACTTTATCGCCTTTTTTGGCTTCAATGTGGGATAGATGCATGTACTTCGTCTTCAGCCCATTATGATGATTAATGACGATGTAATTCCCTTCACTGGCGTCTCGACCTGTTTCTTCGACCGTCCCATCGCCTGCGCTGAACACCGGGTCGCCGGTACTCCCACCGATGTCGATGCCAGCGTGGAAGGTCGATTTGTGCGTGAACGGATCGCTTCTGTATCCGAAGCCGGACGTCAGCTTGGCCGAACGCTTCGTCGGCCAGCCTGTCGGCAGTGCATCAAGAACGGCCTGCCGAGCCTTCGCCTGCTTGACCGATTGCTCCATCGCAGCTTCCATACTGTCAACGAGAATGCTGATTTTGCGAAAATCAAGGCCGGATTGCTTCGCCAATGCGATCATATATTGGGCCTCCGAGGTGGTAGGAGAGGACGCAAGCGACGCTGACGCTGCGCTCGCTTCCGAGCTGCCCGAGGATATACCGGATGCAGAGCTCCCCGTCAGCTTCCCATATTGCTCGATGAAGGTTTTCAGCTTGTTCTCCAGCTCACGCAAATCGTTGATCTTGCCCCGCATTTCTTCGGCTTGCCGATTGAGCCTTCTGATTTCTTCCTGCAGTGTCCCGATCGAGACATCCTTGTCGTTTACGGTATGAGTAAATGTGTTCGACTGCTGCGAAATCTCGTCTTGGAGGGAATCGATTTTGAAAGCTGATCGGATCTGAAGAGCCGCGATGCAGCCTGACAATGCCAGAGCAGCAGCCGCAGGGGCGGCGACGACAGATCGTTTCGATACTTTGAACTGTTTGACCGATTTGTCGGCGCCGCGCATCAGGACGAATGACCATTTCGGCTTGGGCGACCGTTTCACTAAGCTGTACTCCTTTCTGCCGGCGAATACGAATTCGAACGTTCTAATCCTATTTATTCAGTCTGTCTACAAATCATGTCTATAAAATAAGAACGAGAGCCGCATTAACCGTCAAGATCCCGCCTTGTGGCGGCCTTTAGGACCGGGAATTTTGGCTGACAAAATCGTAGATCGGCTTAAGCTGCTGACGCTGCGCCGACGCGAGCAGATCGCCCTTCTTTCGCAGCCGATCACTGATCGTGAGCAGATTAAAATCGGCGATTCTAGCTCCGTTTCTTACTTCATCCCAAGTAAGAGGGGTCGAGACGGAGGCGGCGGTGCGTGCGCGGGGCGTGTAGGGAGCTGCAATCGTTTTGCCCGGATAATGCTGCAAATAATCGACATAGATTCGATCATCCCGGTTCGCTTTTAGCCGCTCAATCGTAAATAGATCAGGATGCGTTTGCGACAAATAGCTGCCGACGAAAAGGCCCATCGTCCGCAGTTCGTCGAACGTCGTATCGCCAGTCGATGGGATAATAAGCTGGACGCCGGTAGCACCGGACGTTTTCGGTATCGATTCGACGCCGATGCTGCGAAGCAAATCGCCGACGATAACGGCTGCCTCCATAATACGAGGCTCATCCTCGAGTGATGGATCGAGGTCGATGACCCACTCTGTCGGGAATACGGGCTCGCCGATCCGGTCGAATGAAGCATGGAATTCCAGACAGGCTAAATTGCCGAGCCACAGCAGTGTCGGCAGCCGATCGAGCACGACATAACGAATGTCCGCTTGTATGGCGGTCTGAATGAAGGGAGGGATAGGCTCAGGACAATTTTTTTGATAGAACGATTGACCATGAATGCCGTCCGGCCAGCGTATCGTCGTCAAATAGCGTCCGGAACAATAAGGTATGAGATACGGAGACAGCTCAATTAGCTTCTCTAGATAGATTAGTTTCGTAATTCCAAGCTCCGGCCATAGAAGCTTGTCCGGATTCGTAATCGTGATCGACTCCCCGTCGACGACGATAGTTCCTTTCTTGCTGGCCATTCTGTCTTCATCACCCTTCTTCGATGCCCCTATTAATTACCGCATACCCTCAGCATTACCGCGTTTACAGCCCGAATATACCGTCTTCCCCGCTCATTGAGGTTATCGGAAACCCGTCAAAAGTACATGTTTCATCTGGAAATTGTACATGGTCAATACTGGAAGACTGCTCTATATTTGATGATGATAATCATTATCAATTGATTGGAGGTGAAGGCATGTCATATACCGGCATTGCAGGCAAGGTTGCAATTGTAACGGGAGCAGCGCAAGGCATAGGTGCTGAGGTTGCAAAAGTATTGGCTGAGCATGGCGCTATAATTGCCGCGGTCGATCAAGACGCCGAAGGCGTTCGGCGCATTACGGATGAATTGCAGAGCAAGGGTTATTCGGCTTATGCTTACCCGGCTAACGTGGCGGATGCGGCTGCAGTCGAACAGACGGTCGATGCTATCGGGCACCAAGCAGGTCCGATCGGGATAGCAGCCAACGTCGCAGGCGTGCTGAGAATGGGGGCGATCGAATCGCTGAGCGACGCCGATTGGCAGGCAGCCTTCGATGTCAATACGAATGGCGTCTTCTATGTCAGCCGGGCCGTCGCTAGACGGATGATTCCGCGTCAATCGGGTGCAATCGTAACGGTCGGCTCTAACGCTTCCGGCATCCCGCGAATGCGGATGGCTGCTTATGCCGCCTCTAAAGCTGCCTCCGCCATGTTCACCAAATGTTTGGGCTTAGAGCTCGCAGAGCATAACATCCGCTGCAATATAGTGTCGCCGGGATCGACGGATACAGCGATGCAAAGGCTGCTATGGCGTGACGGGGAAGGAGCGGATGGTGTCATTCACGGCTCGCTGCCCGATTATAGAGTCGGGATTCCGCTTCGCAAAATAGCTTCGCCTAGAGATATTGCCAATGCGGTCGCCTTCCTGGTCTCCGACCAGGCGGGACATATAACGATGCATAATTTGTGCGTCGATGGCGGCGCAGCCTTAGGCTTTTAATGATGAAGGAGGCATAAAAGCTAATGAACCATACAGCGATAGCAGCCAGAGCTGTTCAACTGCTGGAGGAATATCGTCCCGGCTCATCGTTTTTCTTGTCGACCCCTGAGCATACGATGCTGGCAGAAGGGGTTTTCGCTGAGCTTCCAGCAGTCGTAGGGGCGGACAGCATGAAGCAGCTGACCGACTCGGCTGCAGAATTGCTTTGCGAGGCTGTGCGATCCGGCCATCGTGCTCCGGTTCTATTAGGGGCAATTCCATTCGATTATACGAAGCCTGCCAAGCTTGTTATACCGAAGATGCTCAGACGCAGCGGTCCGTTGCAGCTGAGTGCGAAAGCCGAGGCACGAAATAGAGCGCAACTGACGTATCGGGTCGAACCATTTCCGTCACCGGAGACATACGCCCGCGGCGTGCAGTCTGCTATTGATCGATTGCGGTCAGGCGAGCTGTCCAAGGTTGTGCTTGCTCGTGCGCTTGATCTGACTGCGGATTCCGAAATTTGTGTGCGGGAGCTGCTTAATAGTCTGGCTAGTAGTAACTCGCACGGCTATACGTTTGCGGCCGATTTGCCGGTTGGGCATGGAAGCCGACCGTCGTCGGTCCAGCGGGTGCTGGCCGGGGCTAGTCCCGAGCTGCTCGTTCGCAAGAGCGGGTCGCAAGTAATCTCGAACCCGCTGGCTGGCTCCGCGCCCCGAAGCAAAGATCCGGTGGAGGATCGGCGTATCGGCGAGGCACTACTTGTCTCAGCCAAAGATTTGCATGAGCATGCCGTCGTCATTGAGGCGGTCGCGTCTGCACTTTCCCCATTTTGCAAGTCGATCGATGTGCCAGACCGTCCTTCGCTCATCCAAACGAACACGATGTGGCATCTGTCTACTGTCGTTCGGGGAGAGCTGTTGAATTCGGCTGTATCTTCTTTGGAGCTTGCCGCAGCGCTTCATCCGACACCAGCCGTATGCGGCACGCCGACGGAGCTTGCCCGCGATGCGATTGCACGAATCGAACCGTTTGATCGAGACTTTTATACCGGGCTGGTCGGATGGAATGATGCGGATGGCAACGGCGAATGGATTGTAACGATTCGATGTGCGGAAGTCTATGACCGCTCGCTTCGGCTATATGCCGGTGCAGGAGTTGTGGAGGCGTCTACGCCGGAGGCTGAGCTCGCCGAGACGTCGGCAAAGTTCCGGACGATGCTGCATGCGCTTGGATTACAGCAAGAATAAATGAACGAACACATGGAGGGATGATTTATGCTGAACCATTGCTCCGCCTGGCCCGATGAATTCGCAGAGCTTTATCGGCGGACAGGCTGCTGGGAAGAGATAACGTTCGGCGAAATGCTTCGGGACCGCGCTGCAAAATATGGCGATCGCATAGCCATTGTAGATGGCGAGCAGCGAATCACGTATAAGGAGCTGGATCAAAGGGCAGACCGTCTCGCTTACGGATTCAGCGCACTCGGTATTAAACCGCTGGACCGCGTAGTCGTCCAGCTGCCGAATATTGCGTCCTTCTTCGAGGTCATATTCGGCTTGTTCCGGCTTGGGGCTTTGCCTGTATTCGCGCTGCCGCTTCATCGCAGCAGCGAAATCCGCTATTTCTGTGAGTTCGCAGAGGCGGTCGCGTACATTATTCCAGATATGCTTGCGGGGTTTGATTATCGACAGCTTGCCAGTGAAGTGAAGGGGACGGCCCTATCCTTGCGGCACGTAATCGTTGCCGGCGAGCCGGGCTCGCATACAGCGTTAAGCTCGTTATGCGCTCAACCGGTTCAGTTGCCTAAGGTCCGGCCGGATGAAGTCGCGTTCATGCAGCTGTCCGGCGGGAGCACGGGACTGCCCAAGCTTATTCCGCGCACTCATAACGATTATATATACAGCTTAAGAAAGAGCGTTGAGGTATGCCGATTGGATAGCTCAAGCATCTATATGGCGGCGCTGCCGGTTGCCCATAACTTTCCGCTCAGCTCGCCTGGCGCTCTCGGCACTCTCTATGCGGGAGGCACCGTTGTCCTCGCGCCGACAGCGAGCCCCGATGACACTTTCCCGCTTATCGAGCGGGAGAAGGTGACGATTACGGCGCTAGTGCCTCCGCTTGCTATCGTGTGGATAGAAGCTGCGGGCACCCGGAAGGACGATCTGTCCAGCCTGCAGGTGCTGCAGGTCGGAGGAGCCAAGTTCAGCGCGGAAGCTGCAAGCCGGGTAAGGACGTCGCTCGGCTGCACGCTGCAGCAAGTATTCGGCATGGCCGAGGGGCTAGTCAATTATACTCGGCTGGACGACTCTGAAGAGACGATTATCCATACACAGGGTAAGCCAATGTCCGAATGGGATGAAATTAAGGTCGTTGACGATGACGATCAGGAGGTTCCTCTTGGCGAGACAGGTCATTTGCTAACACGGGGACCTTATACGATTCGCGGCTATTACAAGGCTGATGAGCATAATGCCAAAGCATTCACGTCAGATGGCTTCTATAGAACGGGCGACATCGTGAAGCTGACTGATTCCGGCTATTTGATCGTGGAGGGCCGCGCCAAAGATCAGATTAACCGCGGCGGCGACAAAGTGGCAGCCGAGGAAGTGGAGAATCATATTCTGGCGCATCCGGATGTGCAGGACGCAGCGGTTGTTGCGATGCCGGACGATTTTCTTGGCGAACGAGCCTGTGCGTTCATTATTGCCAGAGAGAATCGGCCAAGCGCGGCTGCAATTAAATCGTTTCTTCGCGGACGAGGATTGGCTGGTTATAAAATTCCCGACCGCATTGAAATTATCGATTCGTTCCCGACGACGAGCGTAGGCAAGGTGAACAAGAAGGCGCTGCGCGAGAGGGTTGCGGCTAGCAGAGCTCATCGTTAGCTGCCCGCTCCAGGGGAAAACATCATTTCATTTGACGAAAAGAGGGATGACATGGCGCTACCTGCCATTAAACCATATCCGATGCCCCAGGCAGCCGAGCTTCCGGCCAATCGCGTAAGCTGGAAGCTTGAGCCTGGACGTGCCGCTTTATTGATTCATGACATGCAGCAATATTTCGTGGATGCTTTCACGCCCGAGCAATCGCCTGTTGTAGAGCTTATTGCCCATATTGACGCGCTGCGCTCCGCATGCCGGGCGGCAGGGATTCCAATCATCTACTCGGCGCAGCCAGGCGGGCAAAAGCGGGAGGATCGCGGGCTTCAGACGGATTTCTGGGGACCGGGGATGAACGATGGTCCTTATCAGAAACGAATTATCGAAGCAATTGCGCCGGAAGCAGGCGATATTGTGCTGACCAAATGGCGCTATAATGCGTTCCGCCGAACGAACCTGCTGGACATTCTGCAGGAGCATGACCGCGATCAGCTGATCGTATGCGGTATATACGCGCATATTGGCGTGTTAATGACGACATGCGATGCGTTCATGCAGGACATTGAGCCGTTCCTCGTTGCCGATGCGGTGGCTGATTTCACCAAAGAGGACCATATGATGGCGGTCAAATATGCAGCCACGCGCTGCGCAGTAGCGACGACGACAGCGTCGGTGCTTGCCGCGATTGATGAAGCGCTGGTCCGTTCCGAATCAGCCGCTAAGTCTGTGCAGCCTGCGGCGGGTTCATCTTTGCTCAGCATGGACACACTTCGTCAGCATATAGCAGATATGCTGCAGGAATCGGCCTCCGACATTCAGGATACGGATGACCTGATTAACGATTGGGGAATGGATTCGGTTCGTTTGATGCGGCTCGTCGAGCAGTGGCGGCGCAGCGGAGCGGAGGTATCTTTTGCGGAGCTGGCCGAGCGTCCGACGCTGGCCGACTGGCGAAGCCTGTTAATTGCGAAGCAGGGATTGTCGATGCCCAACGCCGATTATTTTCTTGCAGGAGGGAGGTAGATGAGGTTGCCTCTCACATTAGAAGAAACTCGGGCAGACACTCGCCTGCCGCTGTCCGGCGCCCAAGCCGGCATATGGTTCGCCCAGCAGCTGGAGCCGGACAGTTCTGCTTACAACACGGGCGAATGTATAGAGATTCAAGGACCAGTCGATGCTCGAGTATTCGAACGAGCGCTGCGCCAAACGATCAGCGAGACGGAGGCGATCCGTACAAGCTTCGGGGAGGATGAGAACGGGCCGTGGCAGCAAATTCATGATTCAATGGATTGGCAACTCCATCAGCTTGATTGGAGCATGGAAGAGAATCCTTATGAAGCAGCGGAAGCATGGATGCGAGCCGACCTGGCTCGCCCGGTTGACCTTCGCCGGCGTGGGGAGCTATTCACGCAGGCCTTTTTCAAGTTGGCCGACGACCGGTATATGTGGTATCAGCGAATTCATCACATTGTGATGGATGGTTACGGCTTCTCCCTGCTTGTTCGCAGAACGGCGGAGCTGTATACGGCCTTCATGGAGCAAGGCAAGGCTTGCGGGGAGCCGTTCGGCCCGCTTAGCGCAGTCATTGAGGAGGATCAAGCTTACCGGACATCGGAGCAGTATGAACGGGACCGGCAGTTCTGGCTGGAGCGCTTCGCTGATGAGCCGGAAGCAGCCAGCTTGGCTGAGCGTGCGCCTAGCCTAAGCAGCAGCTTCCTTCGCGTGTCGACGTCGCTTCCTCCAGAAGATACGGAGCGGATGCACGCCGCCAGCCAAAGCTGCTCCGCAAGCTGGACGGAGCTCGTGGTTGGCGCTATCGCCGCCTACATTCATCGGCATACGCAGGCTCAAGAGATTGTGCTTGCTTTGCCCGTAATGGGCCGACTCGGTTCTGTCTCGCTTCGTATACCTAGCATGGTGATGAATATGATTCCGCTGCGGCTATCCCTTCGTCCCGATATGACCGCCTCCGAGCTGATGCTGCAGGCTGCCGGCCGTATTCGTCAGTCGCGCCGGCATCAGCGCTATCGGCAAGAGGAGCTGCGCCGGGATTTGAAGCTTGTTGGCGCCAATAAACGGCTGTTCGGCCCGCAGGTGAATCTGATGCCCTTCGATTACGGGCTTCGCTTCGCTGGAATGCAGGCTGCTGCGCGCAATCTGTCCGCAGGCCCGGTAGACGACTTATCCTTTAATGTATATGATCGGCTGGACGGTGAGGGCTTGCGTATCGATATGGATGCGAATCCGACCGCTTACAGCCCGGAAGAGCTCGCTTCTCATCAGCAGCGGTTCATTCGCTTTCTGAAGCAATTCATTACGGCAGTCGAACAGAATGGGTCTATTGGCTCAATTCCGCTTGTAAACAATGATGAGTATCAGCGGGTCATTGTCGAATGGAATGACACGGCTCGTGCTGTGCCGCAGGCAACCGTTCCGTCCTTATTCGAGAAGCAGGCGGCCAGCACCCCGACTGCTGCGGCGCTGCTAAGCGCAGCGGGAGATACGGTCAGCTATGCCGATTTGAATGCGCAAGCGAATCGTCTGGCGCATGATTTGATCGCGATGGGAGCGGGACCCGATCAGATAGTCGCACTTGCATTGCCGCGATCGACTGATATGGTCGTCGCTTTGCTTGCTGTCCTGAAGTCCGGCGCTGCCTATTTGCCATTGGACATCGATTATCCGGCTGACCGGATCGCATACATGCTGGAGGATGCCAAGCCCATATGCGTCATTACGAGCAGTGAAGCAGGAGCTGCTCTATTGGCCGAGTACGACGGAGCAGTGATCGTCCTAGATGACCCGGTTACAGCCGAGCAGCTGAAGCGCTGTCTGGAATCGAACCCATGTGAGACGGCTCTTTCCGCCCCGCCTCGGCTTGAGCATCCAGCCTATATCCTCTATACATCAGGCTCTACAGGGAAGCCGAAAGGCGTGGTCATTTCGCACGGCAGCTTAACGAATTTTCTCTTCGCTATGCAGGATCAGTTCGCATTACATGCGTCTGACCGGATGCTTGCGGTTACGACGATTTCGTTCGATATTGCGGCGCTCGAATTGTATTTGCCGCTGCTGCACGGAGCTCAAGTTGTAGTCGCTCCGAAATCGGCGGTGCAGGACCCTGCCGCTCTGTCTACCATCATAAGAGAGCTCTCCCCGTCCATCATGCAGGCAACGCCGACCTTGTGGCAGTCGCTTGTGGCTTATGATGCGCAAGTGCTTCGCGGCCTGCGGGTGCTCGTCGGGGGAGAGGCGCTGCCCATTGCGCTCAAGCAACAGCTGCAGCTTGCCGGCTGTGCGGTAACGAACATGTACGGCCCTACGGAGACGACGATTTGGTCTACGACGGCAGCGCTTCATGAAGAAGAAGGTGGCGTTCCAATCGGCAAGCCGATTTGGAATACGCAGGTGTACGTGCTGGGTAGCGAGCTTGCACCCTTGCCGCCGGGCGTAGTTGGAGATTTGTATATTGCCGGGCACGGCGTAGCACTCGGGTATTTTGACCGGTTCGGCTTGACGGCTGAACGGTTCGTTGCGAATCCATACGGACCGCCTGGCAGCCGGATGTACCGGACAGGCGATTTGGCGAAATGGAGGGAGGATGGCTCGCTGGTCTATATCGGGCGTGCCGATCATCAGATCAAAATTCGCGGCTACCGAATTGAGCTTGGCGAGATCGAAGCGGCGCTTGCCAAGCATCCAGGCATCGGTCAGGTGACGGTTATCGTACGCGAGGACCACCCGGGCGATTCTCGGTTGACCGCTTACATCGTTCCGGGCAGCGAAGCGGCGCCGGGAGCAGGCGAGCTGCGCCAATGGCTGGAGAACAAGCTTCCTGTCTTTATGCTGCCTTCCGCCTATGTTGTGCTGCCGGAGCTGCCGCTGACGCCGAATGGGAAGATAGACCGTAAAGCTCTGCCTGCGCCGGATATCGCATCCGGCACCGAATCGGGAACGCCGAGAACACCGCAGGAGACGATGCTGAGCGAGCTGTTCGCGGAGGTGCTGGGCCTGCCGAGAGTCGGTATTCATGACAGCTTCTTCGAGCTGGGCGGCCATTCGCTGCTTGCCGGCCGCTTGATGGTACGGATAAGAGAAAGCTTCGGAGCCGAGCTTGGCGTTGGCCGACTGTTCGAATCGCCGACCGTGGCAGCATTGGCGAAGCAGCTCGATACTGCGCAGCAAGCGCGTCCAGCTATTCGTCCGGCGGATCGCAGCGGACGTATTCCGTTGTCGTTCTCGCAGCAGCGGCTGTGGTTTCTGTATTGTCTGGAGGGCGCCAGCCCAACGTATAATATTCCGCTTGTCGCGCATCTGAATGGCCGGTTGGATCAAGAAGCGCTGCAGGCTGCAATCGGAGACCTGTTCGTTCGACACGAGACGCTTCGTACGATATTCCCGGAATCGGAAGGCTCCTCCTATCAGCACATTTTGGACGCTTCTACTCCTCCGCCAAGTATAATCGTAACCGCCTCGAACGACAGCGATATTGAGGCCGATCTGGCTCAAGCCGTTCGGTACAGCTTCGAGCTTGCAGTCGAGCCTTCGCTGCGGGTGCAGCTGTTTGAGCTTGCCGAGGATAAATACGTGCTCCTTCTGCTGCTGCATCATCTCATTGGCGACGGCTGGTCGCTCAGCGCGTTGACCCGCGATTTATCGACAGCCTATTCCGCCCGTATTCAAGGAGAAAGTCCGAAATGGGCTCCACTTGCAGTACAGTACGCGGATTATGCGCTCTGGCAGCACCATTTGCTCGGAGACGCGCAGCATAATGAAAGCCTAATGGCCAAGCAGCTAGCCTATTGGACGGATAACCTGCGCAATCTTCCCGAACAGCTGGAGCTGCCTACAGATTTTGCACGTCCAGCCGCTGCCAGCTATGTAGGGGGGACAATCGATTTCGCAATTGATGCCACGCTGCATGATCAGCTGCTTCAGTTGTCGAGAGCGGGCCGGGCTAGTCTGTTCATGGTGCTTCAAGCGGGACTGGCCGCACTGTTCACCCGGCTGGGCGCCGGGACGGACATTCCGATCGGCAGTCCGATTGCCGGACGCAGCGACGACGCGTTGGAGCAGTTAGTCGGCTTATTTATTAACACGCTTGTCATCCGGACCGATACGTCTGGCGACCCGGCCTTCTCCGAGCTGCTGGATCGCGTGCGGCATACGAATCTAGCAGCTTATGAGAATCAGGATGTTCCATTCGAGCGGCTGGTCGAGGTACTTAATCCGGTCCGATCCCGCGCCCGCCATCCGTTATTCCAAGTGATGCTTGTACTCCAGAACATGCCGGAGGCCAAGCTGGAGCTGCCGGGCATCGAAAGCAGCCTCCAGCTAAGCACGGTCGGTGCGGCCAAATTCGATCTAACCTTCGAGCTGGTCGAACGCCGCAGCCGCGACGGCTTGCCGGACGGCATTGTCGGAATGGTGGAATACAGCAAGGATTTGTTCAAGGAATCGACGGTTCGGTCTTTGGCCGAGCGGTTCGTAAGGCTGCTCGCCGCTGCGGCAAGCAGGCCGGATCTGCCGATCGGACGTCTGAATATTTTGTCCGAGGAGGAGCGGCATCGGATCTTGATCGATTGGAATACACCAGAGTCGATTCGATCGGCCGAGAAGGCTTTGATACCCGATTGGTTCGAACGGCAAGCGGAGCTGACGCCGTCATCGACAGCGGCAACGTACGAGGGCGCTTCGCTGAGCTATCATGAACTGAATCGAAGAGCCAATCGGCTTGCCCGTTATTTGATCAGCCAAGGCGCGGGACCGGAAGCCTTCGTAGCGCTGGCGCTGCCGAGATCGCTTGACCTTGTCGTCGCTATATTGGCTGTGCTTAAATCGGGAGCAGCGTATTTGCCGCTAGCTCCGGACTATCCAGCCGATCGACTCGCTTACGCGATGGAGGACGCGGATCCGATCTGCATCATAACGAGCGAAGAGCTGACCGGCAAGCTTCCTCAAGCTGCCAAGACGCCGCTTGTCGTTATCGACTCATCGGAGCTGCTGGCGCTTCTCAAGCAGTATCCATCCGGCAATCCTTCTGATCTCGAACGGACAGCGCCGCTTGTGCCGCAGCATCCGGCATATATGATCTATACTTCCGGTTCTACCGGCAAACCGAAGGGCGTTGTAATCCCGCATCAGAATGTCGTGAGGCTGTTCCGTGCGACGGAGCACTGGTATCAGTTCGAGCCGGGCGATGCCTGGACGTTGTTTCATTCCTATGCGTTCGATTTCTCGGTATGGGAAATATGGGGGCCGCTGCTGTATGGCGGGCGTCTCGTTATCGTGCCGCATTGGATTAGCCGTTCGCCTTCCGACTTCTTGAAGCTACTGGTCCAAGAGAAGGTGACGGTGCTGAATCAGACGCCGTCTGCTTTCTATCAATTGATGCAAGCCGACCAGGAGAATGCTGCCGACGGGCAGCAGCTGTCGCTGCGCTATATCATCTTCGGCGGCGAAGCGTTGGAGCTCCGCCGATTGGAGGATTGGTATGCGCGTCATCCAGCCGATTCGCCGCGATTAATTAACATGTACGGCATAACCGAAACGACCGTACATGTCAGCTACAAGCCGCTGGATCAAGAAGCACTATCAGAAGGTGGGAATTCATTAATTGGCGTTGCCATTCCAGACCTCCAGCTGTATGTGCTGGATGCGGCGCTACAGCCTGTGCCTCCGGGCGTAGCAGGCGACTTATATGTCGCGGGCGACGGTCTGGCTAGAGGCTATTGGCGGCGTCCGGATCTGACAGCTGAGCGGTTCGTTGCCAACCCGTTCGGCAAGCCGGGCTCGCGCTTGTACCGTACAGGCGACCTTGCGCGCTGGCGGGAGGACGGATCGCTCGATTATATCGGCCGAGCCGATCAGCAGGTGAAAATTCGCGGCTTCCGAATCGAATTGGGTGAGATTGAAGCGGTGCTCGCACGGCATCCTGAGCTGGCCCAGGTCGCCGTTATTGTGCGCGAGGACCAACCCGGCGATAAGCGTCTGACCGCTTATTATGTACCGGCCGTCCATGCTGAGCCGGAACCGGCGAAGCTTCGTAGGCATGCCGCAGAAGATTTGCCGGAATACATGGTGCCGTCTGCCTATATCGCAATGGAGGCTTTGCCGCTTACGCCGAACGGCAAGCTGGATCGCAGGGCGCTCCCAGCGCCGGACTATACAGTATCTGTCGGGGGAGCCGGCCCGAGAACGCCGCAGGAAGAAATATTGTGCGGCCTGTTCGCTGAGATACTCGGCTTGTCTCGCGTCGGCATCGAGGACAGCTTCTTCGAGCTTGGCGGGCATTCGCTGCTAGCTGTATGTCTGATGAGCCGCATTCGTGAAGCATTGGGTGCAGAGCTTACCATTGGCAACCTATTCGAAGCGCCGACCGTTGCAGGTCTGGCGGAGAGACTCCAGAAGGGAAGCAGCAATAGTGCGCTTGGGGTTCTGCTGCCGCTTCGCACAGGCGATGGCCGCACGCCGATATTTTGTATCCATCCAGCTGGCGGGTTGAGCTGGTGTTATGCGGGACTGATGCATTCGCTTCCTTCTTCTTATTCGCTATACGGCTTGCAAGCGCGAGGCATTGCCGAGCGGGTTGAACGGCTGCCCGAATCGTTAGAGGAGATGGCCGCCGATTATTTGGACCATATTCGCCAAGTACAGCCCAAAGGTCCTTACCATATTGCAGGCTGGTCGCTTGGCGGCAATGTCGCGCATGCGATGGCGGTCAAGCTTCAGCAGGACGGCGAAGAGGTTGCGTTATTAGCGATGCTTGACTCTTATCCGAGCCACTTCCTGCCAATCGCAGACGGACCGGATGAGCGCGAGGCACTCATTGCACTGCTCGCCCTGGGCGGCTACGATCCAGACAATATGGGGGATAAGCCGCTAACGCTGTCCAGTGCGGTCGAAATGCTGCGCAGCGACGGCAGCGCGTTGGCCAGCCTGGATGAAGCGACGATTATAAATTTGAAAGAAACGTACGTGAATTCAGTAAAAATTATGGCGGCCTATTCGCCGCAGCGGTTCAAGGGCAACATGCTGTTCTTCCGTTCCACCATAATACCGGACTGGTTCACGCCAATCGATCCGGACACGTGGCTGCCTTATTTGGACGGAGAGATCGAGCGTTACGATATTGCTTGCCGGCATAAGGATATGTGCCAGCCGGAGCCGCTTGCCATTATCGGCAAGCGGCTGGCGGGTAAGCTGGACGCGCTGAAGGTGAAATACGAGGCTGGAGCAGAAAGGATGTAGGGGAGCATGAGCAATACGGTGAATCCATTCGAGAATCCCGATGGCAAGTACCATGTGCTTATGAATGACGAAGGTCAGTATTCGCTGTGGCCTTCGTTCGTACAAGTGCCTAATGGATGGCAGGTTATCATGAAAGAGCAGGGCAAGGAAGCATGCGTCGCATACATTAATGAGCATTGGACCGATATGAAGCCGAGAAGCTTGCGTGAACCGGCTGCTTCCGGCGCCGTCCAGTGAGCGGCATGACTTGGCGCCTTAATTCTAAAGCCGCCATTTGCATTGTCTATGTGGCAACCATGTTCATGGTTGCGATGGATACGAATGTTCTCAATGTCTCCTTACGGGCCATTGGGAATGATATGGGAATCGCCCCCTCGGCAGCCGGTTCGATTAACGTCGGCTATTTGGTCAGTCTGGCGATTATGCTTACTGCAGCCGGATGGATTGGAGACCGGTTCGGCGCCAAAAAAATATTTCTGCTGGCGATCATCACCTTCACAGCATCGTCGGCGCTGTGCGGGCTGTCCAGTAACCTTGTCTCCTTATATTTATTTCGAATCGTTCAAGGAGCGAGCGGAGGACTGCTCACGCCGATTGCGATGAAAATATTGTTTCAGACCTTTCCGCCTGAAGAGCGGATGAAGCTGTCTCGCTACTTAGTGCTCCCTGTTGCGATCGCACCGGCACTTGGCCCTATCGTTGGCGGCTACTGCGTCGACTACTTGTCGTGGCGGTGGGTGTTCTATGTGAACGTTCCTATCGGGATCTTGGCGGTACTGTTCGCCTTTCTTTTCCTTCAGGAAGATCAGCAAGCAAATAAAAGACCGATTGATTGGCCGGGATTTGCGCTTGCGGCCGTCGGTGTCGGCATGCTGGTCTATGCGTTGAATGAAGGAGCAGCAGCTGGCTGGAGCAATCCGCGGCTGTGGGCGTTTGCTGCCATTGGGGTTGCCGGTATAGCAGCGCTTATTATCGTCGAGCTTCGGGTGAACCAGCCGATGCTTCAGCTTCGGCTGCTCCAAGACCGGCTGTTCCGTACGATGATGTCGATCTCGGCATTAACGGTAGCGGGCCTGCTGGGCATGCTCTATGTGTTCCCGCTGCTTTATCAGGATGCGCTCGGCGCGTCCGCATTCGCTAGCGGATTGACGACGTTCCCGGAAGCGATCGGATTAATGCTCGCTTCGCAGGCCGTATCCTGGTCTTACCGCAAGGTAGGCGCGCGAGTGCTCATTACCGCCGCGCTTATCGCCGCTGCGATTGGCTACGGTTTGCTCTGCACGGTAACGGAGCATACCAGTCCGTGGACGATTCGGCTGCTGCTCGTCTTCTGCGGCTTTTGTCTAGGGCATGTGGTCAACTCGGTTCAATTCTCCATCTTTACGAATATTCCGCAAGCTTCGATGGGCGGGGCGACAGCCTTGTTCACCGTGCAGAATCGGCTGTCATCCGCAGTCGGGCTGACGCTGCTTGTCTGCATACTGAGCGCTCTTGAAGCCGGATCGAGCGGTCTTACGGGAAGCGGTTCGTCGGGGCTTGCAGCTTATCGTACGGCGCTGTTAAGCGCCGCGGGACTGCTGCTTGCAGCATGCGCCTTCGCCCTTCGCATCCGCCGAGCGGATGTTGAGCCAGGCGATGCGGCCGCGGACGAAGCAGACGGATACGGAGGCGCACAGAGCTTTTGGAACAAGCGGCATTCAAGCCCAAGCTAAGAGCTCATAGTAACGCTTTGACTTGTGCGGTTATTCATCGGGGATTGTGAGTCCCGATGGATAACCGTTTTTTCATGTATCTCCTTCTGCATGACGGGCAATAGTGGTACTGAAATCATTCATCGTGTACGGAAGGAGGCTCTAGCTTGTGAAAGCCGTTGTCCCGTTCGAGCCTATACTTACGGATCGCGTTCCGCAAGGGAGCAGTTGGGTCAGCCAAATTAAGTGGGACGGAGTAAGAATGCTGACCTATTATGACGGAAGCCATGTTCGATTAATGAACCGCAGTCTGAACGAACGCACGCTCCAGTATCCGGAGTTGACGGATATCCGGCAATATTGTAGCAGCAAGTCGGTTATTCTTGATGGAGAAATTATTGCCTTAGACCGAAGCAGACCCTCCTTTCATCTTGTCATGCGGCGGGACAGCGTACGCAAAGCCGCACATGTCGCAAGAGCGGTTCAAGAGGTGCGCATTACCTATATGGTATTTGATATTTTGTATCTGAATGGCCAATGGGTAACCGATCGGACGCTGCAGCAGCGGCAGCAGCTGCTTGCGGAGACGATCAAGCCTACCGGCGAAGTGCAGCTGGTACAGAATATACAAGATGGAGAAAGTCTGTTCTCCGTAATGAAGCAGCATGAGATGGAGGGTATCGTCTGCAAAGATCTCACCAGCACCTATATAGTTAACGGCAAGGACGCCCGATGGCAGAAAAAGAAAGTAATCCGAGATTTGGTCGCTGTCGTCGGCGGCGTGACGATGCGGGATGGAAGGGTCAATGCGCTCCTGCTCGGAC
The DNA here is from genome assembly GCF_004001065.1 of Paenibacillus xylaniclasticus. GTDB lineage: Bacteria > Bacillota > Bacilli > Paenibacillales > Paenibacillaceae > Paenibacillus_T > Paenibacillus_T xylaniclasticus. The sequence goes on along the minus strand of NZ_BIML01000006.1, from coordinate 42,566 downwards.
TGTACGATGATAATGGAGAGCTCATCTATATTGGACACGCAGGGACAGGTAGGCTGACCGTTAACGATTGGACGGCGGTTACAGCAATAGCCGATTCGATCAGAACTCATTCCAAGCCGTTCAAGAATACCCCTGAAAGGTCTGCCGCGGCTATATGGCTTAAGCCGCTTCTGAAGGTCAAAATTAATTATATGGAATGGTCGCCGCATCGGATCTTGCGCCAGCCTAGCATTCAGGCTTTTGTTGAGAAGCAGGATTCGGAGTGTACGTTCGATCAATTGTAAGCGGGCTAGAAGATTTAGTCCGTTTTTTTAAAATTTTCGAGTCAGATTTTGGAACTTCCTTCCGTTTAATAGATGAAGGTGACAAAACCAAGTAGATTCCGATTTAACAAGCGGAGCTTCCATGTAAGGGGTGTATTCTTGTTTTTACTTCTGCTCACAAAATAGTGGTTAATAGTCTAGTGCTTACGTTTCTTTTAATTCTAAGCGGCTGTACTGGCGCGGCGGTTTCTCCTGACAAGGTCAAATCTCCGATCCTGCGGGTCGGATACCTTTCGGAGGACCATTTTGAACAACGATTTGGTAATATTGTTAGTCTGGAGTTCCCGAATTATCGGCTTGAAATCGTTCCTATTAAAGATATGATCCGAAATCGGCTACCCGCCGGCGAGTGGGTGGAGTCGAACCGTCTGGATCTGATCTATGCTCCTTCCTCAAGCTTTAAGGACTTAATCGATAGTGGCAGTCTAGTAGAGTTAGACACTTATATGAAGAGGGATTCGTTTCTCGAAGACGCGGTGATTCCTAGCGTCATGAAGCTTACTAGAGCGTATGGTAACGGGAATGTGTACGGACTACCTACGAATTTTGATAGCAAGGTTATTGTATACAATCAGGATCAGTTTGATCGGTTAAAGGTACCTTATTTAACGGACGGAATGACCTGGCCGGAATTATTCAATGTTATCCAGCGGCTGGACGGAGGATTGTCCGTTCATTCGTCAAGTCCATTTCATTTATTGGCTCTAATGGGGCAATCGGAGCAGCTTCAAATGATGAATGCTCAGAATCAATCCGTAACCCTTAACAACCCGGCGTGGAACAAGCTATGGGATATAACGGCTAGCGCCGTGAAGAATGGCGGCATCTATTTCGACGATGTGAATGAGAATCCATTTCTGACAGGGGAACGTGCTGCGGCACTTATTTCTTACGATGAATACAAGGTGTTGGAACAAAACGCGCCATCGTTCAAGTGGGATATGGTCATGTTGCCGACGGCTGCTTCCTTGCAGGGCAAGACGACATCCATCACGGCAGACGGCTATTGGGCAATTCCGGCGGGCTCCAGTAATCCGGATGAGGCTTGGAAACTCATTCAGTTCTTTATGAGTGATAAAGCGGCCAAATGGGGCTATCGATCCATTTACGGCTTTTCTACCTTAGTCCAGCAGTTTTCGCTGAATGCTGAGAATAACGGAAGGCTTGAAGCCTTCTATAGAGGCGATCCGTTAGTACCCTTCGCCCAAGATTGGCCGGATTATCTTCTAGGTCTTGTGAATGATCTTTTTGCCAAGATTGTAGAGGGTTCAATTTCGGTCGACACGGGTTTACAGGAGTTGCAAGAATCAATTACACAGCGATTAAACGAGGTCACCTAATTGTCGGTGTACACAGTCCTATCTATGGATTGTTTACATAAATAACTTGTTGGAAGGGGAAATGAAGTAATGAAGAAGAAATTGTTGTGTTCTGCAACGGCGCTAACGATTCTGGGGGCAGCCGTCGTACTGCCGGTGTTTGCCGCAAACCCTGACCCTAATGCATCAACGAATGCTTATATCAGCTGGAGCCAGAACTACAGCAACAAAGTCAGAGGTAAGGCTTATGCAAGCACTTCAAATCCTAAGATGACCAAAATTAATGTGTCTGGTTCGTTCTACCAGGGCTCCACTCTGAAAGAAAGCGGTACCGGTACGGCTACGAGCGTAGGAACCGAGGCATCGTGGTATACCAAAGACGGCGTATATGCGGATACCAACTCCTATACCTTGAACGCGGCCTCGAGAACGTATTACTCCGGAGGCAGTTACGATCAGCACTACGCTTCACCTGCTACTTGGTAAAAAACTGTTTAAACAGAGTGGAGCTGCTCCACTCTGTTTTTTAGGAGGCTCGTTAATTGAATAGACGACTCGTTTCAGCTTGTATTTGCTGCTTCCTTGCTTTGGTTGGAGCGGGATGTGCCAAAACCGCATCCGAACCTGTAACCATCACCGTTAATTATCCATCCGCTCAGACTTTTTACAAGCTTTACGGTTATGCATTCGAAGAGAAGTATCCCGATATAACGGTTCAAGTTGTTCAGGATAATCTGATGGATAGCAGCTCTCCGCCGTCCACGGATGTCGTGTATATGAACAGCCTGCCATTGTTGGAACAAAGGGTGCAGCAAGGCGATCTGCTATTATTGTCGCCCATTGCTCAGAAGAATCATTTTAAAGTGAATACTTTATCTCCAATCGCTTTGTCCTTGCTCCAATCGGCTGCCTCCGGTCAACTGTACGGATTGGCTCCGACATTTCATAGCGACGCTCTTTTTTATAATAAGAAGCTATTCGAACGATACAATATTCAGTTTCCCCAGGACCAGATGAGCTGGGAAGAGGTGTTGGAGCTCGCCGAGCGTTTCCCTCATCAGACCGATGAAGGCACTCCTTTATACGGAATGCAAATGAACTACTATAAAAATGTAACGCTGAATTATATTTTGGAAATGGGGACCACGGAAGGTCTTTCTTATATAGATACCTCAACACTAAAGGTCACGATGAATACAAAGAAGTGGGAGAGGATTTGGAACATTGCGGTAAAGGCGTTTCAATCCGGCACCATCTATACGAAAGATGAAAGTGAGGATGCAGCAAGTATGTCGAATCCGCCGTTCTATATGGAAGAGGCAGCGATGACTAAAGCATCTTTTTTGACGGCGTACAATTTTGAACCTTTCTCCAAATATCCTAATGGTAGAACGATAGACTGGGGAATGGTTACGGTTCCTGTTGATCCTAACAATCCGACGGTATCGCACAACTATTCGATTTATGATATTTACGGAATTGCGACTTCAACCGAGCACCAGGAGGCGGCGTGGAAGTTAATTGAATTTATCGTTAACGATTCCCGAAATAACCGTTATCTAGCGCAGGAGAACGTGAACCGCGGGCTTCCCGCAAATCTGGACTACATAAGACCTATAGAAGGTCATGATCTGTCTCCGTTGTATCGTCTGAAGCCGGCGACTGAACGGGTAAACCCGTACTTGGTTGTTGATGCTTCCATTCTTGATGCGTTCGCGGACGTCGCTCAGCAGCTATTGAATGATGTGATAGCCGGTAAAATGACCGTCGAGCAAGCGCTGGCGGAAGTAGATATCAAGGGGCAGTTGGCTGTTGACGCAGCAGGTCAAAAACTTTCAACAGCATCGGAGCAATAATTATGGAGTATGGTGCTGGTAAGCGGTCGATTATCTTACGGAAAATGATCAATATCGGTATAATAAAGCAGGTTCAACCGCGATGGGGAAGCCGTTGCGGCTGAACTTTTTGCACTTTCTGCAGATATCTTTATAGGGTGAAAGAGAAATAAGAGCGCTGCAGTACTGGTGTGCATGCTGCTATTTCCAGACAGAGCCTTCTACCGTTCGGATTGGTCTAGATCTGATGCAGCAAGTACAGGTGGCTATCCGGACAAGCTACCTGTTTCTGAAGGCCAGTCAGTAAAGCAGCAGCGCCGCGTGCCTGTAAGAATTGGCCTTTGTGGATTCTATGGGCAGCCAGATTATTCTGGCTGCCTTTTTTAATCTACCGGATTTTCGCTGCGATTGTCGTATTTCTTCATGTCGATTTCAATGGAAGCGAGCTATATTTTCTGTTTATAGTATAGTAATATTATTTCCACATGAGTAAAATTGTAACAATATTTACTTAGAAAGGAGGAGTAGATAGTGGATGAGTGCATATTTGGTCTATTTCGCAGCAATGTACGTGACTTAGAAGCAGTATCTCAACGTGATTTGTTTTTAGCTTATCGTGAACTTGTCTATCGATACATATACCTTATGCTGCGCGACCATTCATTAACGGAGGATGTCATACAAGAGGGATTTATAAAGGCTATGGAATGTGGTCCCAAAACAAAGGTTGATTCTAACATGAAGGCATGGCTCCTGCAAGTCACACGAAGAACGGCTATTGATTTTATTCGAAAGAACAAAAAGTACCATCTGATTTATGACCTTGAGTCTGTGATGACCTATGAGAGAGATGAACTGCGGAACTCAACGAGCGAAATGGTTGAAAAGTCCGTTCAAAACGAGCTGCTGCTGGAATCCTTCAAAGAACTTACGCTTAATCAGAGGGTAATATTGATGATGCGATATATGGAAGGAATGTCCTACAAAGAAATTGCAAAGGAGCTTGATATTAACGAGGATGCGCTGGGCAAGCGGTTGGAAAGAGCCAAGAAGACACTTGCCAATTTGTTCAAAGGAAAGTGGGGTGAACATCATGAGGTCCGATAAGAATACGAATGAACAGTTGGCTGCCACATTGTTCGTTATGAATTCCTCCATAGAAATCCCAGATGGTGAAGCAGCTTGGAGGCAAATGCAGGTCATATTAAAGCAACAGCACAAACGGTCTCGCTGCAAAAAAGTATTCAAAATGGGCATTGCGATAACTAGCTTGTCGCTCATACTTGGAACGTTCATCAACGCACCGAAGGAAAGCTATGCTGCCATGCAAAATCTATTTACGAAGGTGAAAGAAGTTAGACACACAATAGTCAGCTTGTCTAAGGGGCAGGCAAATCATTGCGGATAGATCATAGGTGAGGGAGGGGGCAGAGCCCCCTAAACCTACGCTTGCTTCTGCGCCGCGCGCGTCTTGCGCGGCGGCTTCACCGCCGGCGCGGCAGCGCTGGCGTCCGCCGCTGCCGGCTCCGCTGCAGCGGCATCGCCCGCGGCGGCGGACTTGCGCGCACCGCCGCGTGCTTTACGCTTCGCGGGCGCCTTCGCCGCGCTCGCATCCTCTGCGCCGCTGGCCGTCACGAGCGGCCCGGCGGCAGGAGCTGGCGGCGCTTCCGCCGCTGGCGTCTGGCGAGCTGCCTCTAGGCTCGCCTGCAGCGCCGCCATCAGGTCGAGCACGTTCGTCTGCTCGGCAGAAGGGGCAATGCGCACTTCCTCGCCCGCGATTTTGTGCTGGATAAGCTCCATGAGCTGCGCCCGGTAATCGTCCGTATATTTTTCCGGCTCGAATGGCGACGACAGCTGCTCGATAAGCATTTTGGCCATCATCAGCTCTTTCTCGTTAATGGGCTTCGCTTCGCCAAGTCCCGGCACTTGAGAAACTGACCGGATTTCGTCCGGATAGTAGATCGTCTCCATGACGAGAGCGTTCTCCATCACGCGGATCGCAGCCAGAGAGCTTTTCTGGCGGATCGATACTTTAGCGATGCCGATCTTGCCGGTCTGTCTCATCGATTCGAGCAGCAGCTGGTAAGCATTGCTTCCCGCTTGGTCCGGAGACAAATAGTATGTCTTCTGAAAGTAGATCGGGTCGATGTCAGACAGCGCGACGAAATCGAGTATCGTAATCGTCTTCGACCGTTCACCGCCGATCGATTCGAGCTCCTCCTTGTCCAGCAGCACGAATTGCCCCTTCTGGAATTCATATCCCTTCACGATCTCGTCCATTGCTACCTCGGTCTCGCAGGAAGGACAGGATTTGACGTAGCTGATCGGGCTCCCGCAAGTCTTGTGGATCATTCGCAGTGAAATGTCTTTGTCTTCAGTGGCGGTAAACATTTTGACGGGAACATGAACAAGTCCGAAGCTGATGGCGCCTTTCCATACCGTATGCATGCGCGCACCTCCACACGTTTTTATTACCATGGTTCCCGGAACGCATGAGATTCAACCGTAACGGGCATATTTTTCAAGAAGGACAACTTCATCCCGCATTGAAACCGCTCAAGGAGGAAGATAGCATAATGGCGAATAATCGTGCAGCGAACAGAGGAAACAAAAGTGCACCGGAACAATCAAGAGATTTGTGGCATGACGGTCGGAGCGACTATGAGATGGATATTGATCGGATGGTGAATGAAGGGCTCGGCGGCGGGCAAGTGACGGTTCATAACGGACTGATCGACGAGTCGACGACCGATTACATGAAAAGCTTTGAGGTGGATTACTTAAACGACGGAGAGGAAGGCTGACGTTGGACATTAAGAGAGCTAAGCAGATTTATGAATCACCTGCTACAATTGGCGTTCATCTAGAGGGGGAGCCGGTGTGGATTGAAAATGTCGATGAGGCGAAAGGATTGGCAACTGTTCAGGTCGGCGGCACGCCGCAAAATACACAAACGGTCTCTGTCGATCGGCTTGTAGAGTACGGGAAATAACTTCAGTAAAGCACTGAATACAAAAACAGCGCCGTCGTCGTGCCCTTTACGGCACCACATACGGCGCTGTTCTGCTTTACGGTTCGGTGTCACTTGCGTCTGCGGCTTGCGCGTCCATTGATTGCGTCCGGCTCCTGTCATGATTGCCATCGCTTTGTCTTTCTCGCTGCGGAACCTCGTCTTACTCTTCCTACTGCTCATTCTCGTTATCCCTCCAGATCGATGCTGCAGCATTCGGATCAAACCTGACCAAGGTGCTGCTGCTTACCAGCATAAGCGACATCGAGTACGGACGCAACCCCTTGATCCTTATCCATGAATTAATGCCTTAGATTATTTCATTCCGAGAACGTAAGAGGTCCAAATATGGAGACAAAGCAGCGTAAAGATAAGGGTAGGCGGGATGACGACAAAGGTAATCCGCATATACTGCCTCCATCCAACTTTAATTCGATACTGGCGCAGCAGATGCAGCCAAATGAGTGAAGCTAGTGTTCCGATTGGAAGTAGGAGTGCGCCGATATCACTTCCGATAACGGTCGCCAGGTAAGTCACGTAAAGGGTATTCGTATCGAGGCTCATGCCGGTCAAGGTTAGCGTCCCGATCATAAGCGCCGGATGGTTATTGAACAGCGTCGACATGAAGGTGAGCAGACCGCCCATAATGAAGCCAGCATGCGCAAGGCTTGCGGTTACATACGGCCGCAGCAGCTCAATCATCCATTCCGTTAATCCGATGTTGTTCAGCCCCATAATGACGACATACATGGAGAATGCGAATGCGAATATATGCCACGGTGTCTTCTTAATGATATCGTACGGAGGAACGCCTAGAGCTTGCCAACGCCAGCCGAGTAGAATGAGCGAGCCAGCAACGGCGACATATTCGATCGGGATTCCGAAGTAGGAAGCGGCGAACAGTCCAAGTCGAATGAGGAGAACGAATAACAGAATTCGAATCATCCTCTGCTCGTTATGAGCGGGCGGATCTTCAGGAGAGCGTTTGAGCGGATGATGGAACGGGTCAATTCTTACGTGACGGCTTCGCAAGAGAGTACGAGGCAGCTGATGGCCGATGACGAGATAAATAACGGCCGTCATGAATAGCAGTCCGAGCATGGCTGGTACAAACATAAGCTGCGTATTCAGAAACAGATCCATTCCGATCATCTTCAGCGAGATTAGATTCACAACGTTACTGACGCCGATTGGGGCGCTGGAGGCTGTCGCCACCAGTGCGCCGGACAGCAGATAAGGCACTTGCTGATGAGGCTTGATGCCTAAATTACGCAGCAGAATAATAAGAATAGGCGTCGTAATAAGGATGCTGCCGTCATTGTTGAAGAACAGCGTCATAAGAAAACAGAGCAAATTCACGAGCCAAAACAGCCGGATGCCTGAACCGCGCGCTCTGGCCGCAAGTCCTTCTGCCGCCCAGTAGAAAAATCCGATGCTCTCCAGCACGATTGCCATTACAATCGTTGCAATAATGGTAATCGCTGCACCGCTGACCGTGACCGTAATATGGCCAAGGTCTGCCCACGATACGCTGCCTGCGGCTAATACGACAGCCGCACCTCCGGCAGCGAAGAAAGCTTCATTAATCCCCTTAGGTCTCCAAAGCACGAGGACGACGGTAGCCAAAAAGGCGGCAACTGTGACGAATAAAACGACCGAGTCAGACAACGACTATCACCTCTTTGTCTCGCCTATTGCATCGTGCCGTACGATGGTTGGGCCGGTTAGCGGTGCTGGCATCCGCTCTGCGGGGGATAACTCTACTCTTGCTTGCTCCGTGTTTGTCCTAGGCAGTGTGTCCGTTTTATGGGCTGGCGGTTTTAACAATGCATACAATAGTAATCCGGCAATGACGATCATAACCAGCTCCAGCATTACACCCTCCTCCTTTCCACAATGATGCGAATCTAGCATCCCCGGTCGGTATACTTCCCTATCAGCTGTCATAGTAGGGGATTCATAGTGTAAAATATGCTCGCTGTACCTTAAGCGCACCGCTGCTGTAGCCCGTTTCAACGGGAGAACTAGCGGAATTCTTCAAAACTAGATAAAGCTTCTAATAGGAATACAGAGGGACAGTCATTCGAGGTATAACAAGCACGATAAAGTAGAATGCAAGTGGAGCAAATGTAAGATTGAGCCCAATAACAATCGATAATTAAAGATCGCATGATTTGAGGATCAAAAAATGAGCAAATTCGATTGAAATCGATTCTTTTTGGTTCAAATTGCCTTACTATTCCTATATACTATAATTAGTCTAGCGATATGAAGAGAAAGGAAGGAGCATCCTATGGTACACACACAACACAGCAGACTTACGAAGGTCGAGTTAATGCGGCGTATTGTAATTATTACAGTCGGCGCATTTCTAATGGCTGTCGCACTGGAAGTTTTCCTTGTGCCGAACAACATTATCGACGGTGGAATTACAGGGGTCTCTATTATTTTTGGACATCTGTCAGGCGTTCCGATTGGTGTATATCTATTCCTGCTCAATTTGCCGTTTTTGTTTATGGGATATAAGCAAATTGGTAAGACGTTCGCGTTATCGACTTTGTACGGCGTCCTCATCATGTCGGGGGGAACCTTTCTGCTTCATCCGGTGTCGGCTTTTACGGACGATACATTTCTAGCTGCTATTTTTGGTGGTGTCATACTCGGTATCGGCGTCGGTCTCGTCATTCGGTCCGGCGGCTCTCTCGACGGTACTGAGATTGTCGCAATCCTCATTAATAAGAGAATTCCGTTCTCAGTTGGCGAGATCGTCATGTTCTTCAACTTCTTTATTCTCGGAAGCGCGGGCTTCGTGTTCGGCTGGGACCGTGCGATGTATTCGCTCGTTGCTTATTACTTGGCGTTCAAGCTGATCGATATTACGATCGAAGGCTTCGACGAATCGAAGTCCGTCTGGATTATTAGCGAAGAATCGGAATCGATCGGCGACGCGATTATGAGCCGCTTAGGCCGCGGCGTCACTTATCTGCATGGCGAAGGGGCATTCTCCGGCGGCAGCAAGAAAGTGATCTTCTGCGTCGTTACCCGTCTGGAAGAGGCGAAGCTGAAATCAATCGTTCAAGAGATAGACGAGAAGGCCTTCCTGGCGGTCGGCAACATCCATGATGTCAAGGGCGGGCGCTTCAAGAAGCGTGACATTCATTAAATGAACATCGTTATACCTCCATGCTGCTGCTGCGACATGGAGGTTTTTTATCTGGATGACAGCATCTCGCGTCGCCAATATTTGCTTCAGTATGGTGCACAGGAGCGCAATACGCTTGTTGCGGCAGTGGGCGCAGCCCGATATAATAAGGTCATCGTAAGAATAGGACGAATGCGCACATGGAGGCGAGTGGATTGGACGAGTTCGCGAGCATCGGCCATTGGACGGCCGGCCGCCAGTCCGCGCAATGGCAGCAGGAACGAGGTGTCGTGCTCGGCATCGGGGATGATGCAGCCGTAGTGGAAGCATCCAGAGAGCCGGAAACAGTATGGCAGTGGGTGATGGCTGTCGATACGATGGTCGAAACGATCCACTTCAATGATCAGACGATGACGGAAGAGGATATCGGCTTCAAAGCGTTGGCTGCTAATGTCAGCGACATTGCAGCGATGGGCGGCTTACCTCGGCATGCGCTTATATCGGTCTCCGTGCCGAAGAGCTGGGGGCCGCAGCGTATGAAGCGGCTGTACGATGGCTTATACGAATGCGCAGACAGGTACGGGGTTGCAGTGATCGGCGGTGATACGACCTCAGCGCCGCAGCATCTTGTCATTGCCGTCACTGTCGTCGGGACAGTCGAGCCAGGCTGCGCGCTGCGAAGGTCCGGTGCGAAGCCGGGCCATCTTATTTTTTTGACCGGACCGGTCGGCTTGTCTGCAGCAGGCTTACACGGTTTGCTGCATGGCGGGGGCGGGATAGCCGCAGGCCGTGAGCCCGGCAAGCAGGAGGCTGTGCCGGAGGCGCTCGTTCGGGCGCACCGCCGTCCGGCTCCTTCCGTTCGGGCAGGACGGCTGCTGCAGCAGCGGAGCACCTGCTCGTCGCTCAATGATGTGAGCGATGGACTGGCGAGCGAGGCGTGGGAAATAGCCGAAGCGTCCGGCGTCCGGCTCGTGCTGCGCGACCTAGAGCTGCCGCGCAGCGGTACGCTTATGTCGTATGCGGCTGTAACGGGAATGGACCCGCTGGAATGGATGCTGTACGGCGGAGAGGACTACGTGCTGCTCGGGACGATTGAAGCTTCGGATGCTGCGGAGGCTAAATCGGCTTTCAGCGCAGAAGGGCTGCCTTTTTATATTGTAGGCGAGGTGGAGCAAGGAGCTCCTGATGTCGAGCTGGTGACAAGCGTGCCAGGAGCAGGCGGGTCATCAACAGAGCGAAGACGGCATGTGCCGAAGCGGGGATACAATCATTTTACTTGAACGGATTAAGGAACGGTGAACGTATGGTGAATGAGACAGAGGCACGGGCGGCATGGGAAGGCCATAACGAAGCGGACACGATCCAGCTGGCGCAGCAGCTGGCAGCTTGGGTACAGCCGGGTACGGTGCTGGCGCTGGACGGTGATTTGGGAGCGGGGAAGACGCGATTCTCCCAAGCTTTTGCAGCTGCGCTCGGCGTGCCCGGTATCGTGAACAGTCCGACTTTTACTATTATTAAGGAATATGAAGGGCAGCAGATGCCTTTTTATCATATGGATGTTTATCGGTTGTCGGTCGACGAGGCGGACGATCTGGGGCTGGACGAATATTTTTTCGGCGAAGGTGTGACGATTGTCGAATGGGCGAGTCTGATCGAAGAGCTGCTGCCGCCTGAGCGGCTGCATGTTCGTCTTACGCATCTCGGCGGAGAGAGCAGACGGTACGAGCTTCGAGGCGTCGGGGAGCGCTGTGCTGCATTCGTAAGGGAGCTAGCTGCTATGCACGGCGAAGATGTTGGGGAGGAAAGGCAATGAACGGACGAAATCATACACAGACCGCTTCACCGGTCATCGTCGCGCTGGATACGTCTACGGCTGCGATGTCAATGGCTATCATCCAAGGGAACGAAGTGCTCGGCGAGGTACAATCGATGGCCGAACGCAACCATTCGGTTGAGGTTGTGACGAAGCTGAAGGGGCTGATGGCATCATCCGGTGTTACGGAGGAAAAGCTCGATGCGATCGCGGTTGGACGTGGACCAGGCTCTTATACGGGAATGCGGATCGGTGTGACCGTTGCGAAGACGCTAGCGTGGGCATGGTCGAAGCCGATTGTCGGCGTCTCAAGCTTAGAGGCTCTTGCATATGGCAGCCGTCTGACAGATGACGCCGATCTGCACTGGATTGTGCCGATTATGGATGCAAGGCGCGGTCAAGTATATACAGCGGCTTTCGCTTCGGGCAGGGCGGATGGCACTTGGAGCCGTCTGGAGCGAGACGGAATCCGGCTGATGAATGAATGGGTCGATACGCTGTATGAACGAATACAGTCAGCTTCCGGGATGGAAGACGGGAAGTTGGCGCAAGTCTCGACTGCAGATACAGGTGACCGAGCCCCGGCTGTTATTACGATATGCGGAGAGTTGTCCAAGCATGAGACAGAAGCGAAGCGGCTTCAGCAGCTGTGCGAGGCCTTTGGCGTTCGCGTCGTGCTGGCCGACTCGCTGATGGAAGGACGCAGCGTCGCTCTGCTGGGGCTGGAACGTGTACGGCTAGGTGAGTATGACGATGTGCATACCTTTGTGCCGAACTATACGCAGCTTACGGAGGCGGAAGTAAAGCTGAAGGAGAAGCAGGCGGGAAGTGGCGGACAATGACGACAAGTGTAAATGAAGCGGGAGAGGTTAAGTTTCGCGCGATGCGTCTTAGCGACGTGCCCGCGATCGTGAAGATTGAACAGGAGGCGTTCACGACGTCGTGGTCGGAGGAAGCGTTCACCAATGAGCTTTCTCATAATCATTTTGCCCGTTATACGGTAATGGAGGATAGCACAGGCATTATCGGCTATGGCGGCATGTGGACCATTATTGATGAGGCACATGTAACGAACATCGCGGTGCGTTACGATCGCCGCTCCAGAGGGCTTGGCGAGAGGCTGTTACGCAGGATGATGGCGCAAGCGGCAGAATACGGCATGCATCGGATGACGCTTGAGGTTCGCGTATCGAACAATCGGGCTCAGCGGCTGTATGAACGGCTCGGCTTTGAGCCAGCCGGCATTCGGCCGGGTTATTATTCGGACAATAATGAAGACGCGCTCATTATGTGGGTGGAGCTAAGCAAGTCCGGGACGGGAGTTCAGCTATAATGATAGGATCTTACAACGAGAAGCAGCTTAAGCGGGATGAAAGCCTTCTGCTGGCCATCGAGACAAGCTGTGACGAGACGTCGGTCGCGGTCGTCCGGGACGGGCGGCACATCATGTCCAACGTGATTTCAAGTCAGATCGACACGCATCGGAAGTTCGGCGGCGTCGTGCCGGAGATCGCCTCCCGCAAGCATGTCGAGACGATTACGCAAATGATGGAAGCAGCACTGGAGCAGGCGGGCGTTCAGCCGAAGGAGCTGTCTGCAATCGCCGTGACGCAAGGGCCCGGTCTAGTAGGCGCCCTGCTTGTCGGAGGCGTGGCGGCCAAGACGTATGCCATGGCACTGGATATTCCGCTTATTGGGACGCATCATATTGCAGGTCATATATATGCCAATGCGCTTGTGCATGACATCGTTTATCCATGCGTAGCACTTGTGGTGTCAGGCGGTCATACGGAGCTCGTCGTATTGGAACGGGAGGGCTCCTTCAAGATTGTCGGTCGGACGCGCGATGACGCGGTCGGCGAAGCGTACGACAAAGTGGCGCGTGCGCTCGATTTTCCGTATCCGGGCGGCCCGCATATCGATAAATTGGCGCTGTCGGCAGAGGACGTTATCGAGCTGCCGAGAGCTTGGCTGGAGCCAGAGTCTTATGACTTCAGTCTAAGCGGCCTGAAGTCGGCCGTGCTAGCCGCGATTAATCAGGCGCGCATGAAGGGCGAGCCGATTCAGACTGCCGCGCTCGCGCGCGGCTTCCAAGAATCCGTCATCGATGTGCTGGTCGGTAAATCAATGCGGGCAGTAGAGGCGTTCGGCGCCCGGCAGCTTCTGCTGTGCGGAGGCGTCGCGGCTAACCGCGGCCTTCGTGCCGCACTCGCTGCGCGCTGCGAGGCGGAGGGCGTTCCATTGCTCGTGCCGCCTTTTGAGCTGTGCACCGATAATGGCGCCATGATTGCCGCCGCCGCCCATCTGAAATGGAAGAATGGCGAATTTACTTCGCTTGATATGAAGGCTGACCCGCTCCTTTCGCTGGAGGAGTGGTCAGTTGCAGCAAAGCCGGTCGGTTGACCGGCTTTTTGTGTGATACGCGTATGCCGTTTCGCGCAACTGCAAGACAGTGTGCAGCGTCTTATTGAGGGACGGATCTTGGACTGGGAGGAGTAAGACGATGAAGCAGAATAAATATGATGATTCCAGCTTCTTCTATAACTATAGTCAGATGCCGAGATCGATAGGCGGATTGGAAGCAGCAGGTGAATGGACGACATTCCGTGCGATGCTGCCGGAGCTTAAGGACAAGCGGGTTCTTGATCTGGGCTGCGGCTTCGGCTGGCACTGCCGGTATGTGCGAAAGCAGCTAGCTCGCTCGGTGCTTGGCATCGACTTGTCGGAGAATATGCTGGCGCGTGCCAGAGAGATGACAAGCGATCCGTGTATTGAATACCGGCGGCAGGCGATCGAGGACGTGGAGCTGGCGGACGAACAGTATGATGTGGTCATCAGCTCGCTTGCGCTTCATTATGTGGAACGGTTCGATCTGGTGTGCCGCAAGGTCTATTATGCTCTCGTGCCGGGAGGAAGCTTCGTGCTGTCGGTTGAGCATCCGATCTTTACAGCGCTTGCTGCGCAAGATTGGTATTACGGTCCGAATGGCGAGAAGCTGCATTGGCCGGTTGACAACTACCATCAAGAAGGGCAGCGCGAAGCTCGGTTCCTCGATCATGATGTGATCAAATATCACCGAACAGTGTCCTCTTATTTGAATGCGTTGATTGGGGCCGGCTTTGTCGTCACGAAGCTGTCGGAGCTTCAGCCGACGCCGAGCATGCTGGAGAGTAATCCGGCGTGGCAGGAGGAGGTTCGCCGTCCGATGTTTCTGTTAATAGCGGCAAACAAAATATGAAGATTTGTGCACGACACGCAATTTGAATTCTGAATAGAGACGGGAATATTTAATCATGTGGATGAGGGGCGCTTCACGGGAGCTTACTATTACCCGATAGAACAAATCGAGCCCTTCATGGCATCGCATGGCTTTCGAATGACGAAGCTGATCGGCTCATCGAGCATCGTGCTAGAGATGATTTACCGCGAAGCAGCCAATCCGTACAATCTTGCTGTTTCTTCGCATTTGCTGTATATACGAGAGAAAGTGTAGACAAACAAGGCAGCCGAACGAGTAGTCGGCTGCCCTGTTTTATCGAGTCCGTAAATAACGATGCCTTTGATGGATAGTTATCCACATTTATCCACAGAATATTGTGAAATGTTGATAACGTTTTCAATTCCGCAGTATGATCACTTTTTAAACCTTCGGTCGTTGTGATGTAAAAGTGGACAACTTTTTCACAGGCTGACTGTGGATAATGTGGATAACGGGGACAAAAACGACACGCAACCGTTCCGAAGTCGTATTCCATTAGTTAACCCCTTGAAATATCCCGCCGTTTTCGACCTTGATTTCGACAGAATTGTACAACAATTTATACACGGCTGTGGATAAATCTGTGGATGAAGTGAATAGTTGCAGTGAGCACCTTTTGGACGCATAGCCATATTCAATCAGTGAAATAATGGACAGGTAACCAATTTCACTATGACGACATGATAGGGAGGCTATGACGATGTCCTCGAATTCTAATAATGGCGATAGCAAGCTTGGAGCTGGGGGACCACAAGATAGCCGTTCAGCGAAGGCGAGACGGAGCTGACGCTGACGAACCGTCAGGGGCATCCGGTAACGGACAATCAGAACGTTCGGACGGTAGGCAGCCGCGGACCGACGACGCTGGAAAACTACGACTTCCTCGAGAAAATTTCGCACTTTGATCGGGAGAGAATACCTGAGCGGGTAGTGCATGCCCGCGGCGCGGGTGCACACGGTTATTTCGAAGCGTACGGCAAGGTCGGCGACGAACCGATAGCGAAATATACACGGGCAAAGCTGTTCCAGGAGGCAGGGAAGCAGACGCCGGTATTTGTTCGATTTTCTTCCGTCATTCACGGAGGCCATTCGCCGGAGACGCTTCGCGATCCGCGCGGCTTCGCTGTTAAGTTTTATACCGAAGACGGAAACTGGGAGTTGGTTGGCAATAATTTAAAAGTGTTCTTTATCCGCGATCCGATCAAATTTTCTGACATGGTGCATGCATTTAAGCCTGACCCGGTGACGAGTATCCAAAGCAATGAGCGGTTTTTCGATTTCGTATCCAACTCGCCAGAAGCGACTCATTTGATTACGTTCCTCTTCTCGCCATGGGGCATTCCGGCTAACTATCGGCAAATGCAAGGGTCGGGCGTTAATACATACAAGTGGGTCAATGCGGAAGGCAAGGCGACGCTCGTCAAGTACCATTGGGAGCCGAAGCAGGGCATTCGCAACTTGACGGCCGCTGAGGCGGAGCGGATACAGGCGGTCAATTTTAACCATGCGACGCAGGATCTGTACGAGGCGATTGAACGCGGCGATTACCCAGAATGGGAGCTGTGTGTGCAGTTGATGAGCGATGATGACCATCCGGAGCTGGATTATGATCCGCTCGATCCGACGAAGCTGTGGGATGCGGAGAAGTTTCCTTTCTTACCGGTTGGCAGAATGGTGCTGAATCGAAATCCGGTTAACTATTTCGCTGAAGTGGAGCAAGCGGCATTCGGTACGGGCGTGCTTGTCGATGGTCTCGACTTCTCCGACGATAAGCTGCTGCAGGGCCGTACGTTCTCCTATTCGGATACGCAGCGTTACCGGGTTGGCACGAACTATTTGCAGCTGCCGATCAACGCGCCGAAGAAGCATGTTGCGACGAATCAGAGCGGCGGCCAGATGGCCTATCAGGTCGATCTTCCACCGGGCGCCAATCCGCATGTTAACTATGAGCCGTCCTCACTTGGAGGGCTGCAGGAGGCGAAGGAGCGCGGGAAGAGCTACGAGCCTGCTTATAACGAACGGCTCGTACGGCAGCGAATCGAGCGGACGAATGACTTCGCGCAAGCCGGCGAGACGTACCGCAAATTCGATGAGGTCGAACGTGCAGATCTGATCGCCAATCTGGGCGGAGCGTTGGCGGAATGCAGGGAGGTCATCCGTAATCGGATGATCGAGAACTTAACGAAGGCAGACCCGGAATACGGCGCGAATGTTGCGAAGGCAATCGAGGAAGCGCTGAAGAAGCGTGCGGGCAGCCATAGCGGCATAACGTCGCAGAGCGGCGACGGAATGGAGCTGGCTTCCGAGCTTGGTCACAAGTCGGACCGATATTGATCGCTTTAGAGATGGCGATGCCAAAGGGTACGATCCCTTCATCGCCATCTCTGATTTTCGTAGAGATGCACATAAGACCTACAAGATCTTGAGGTGCAATCCTCGCAATTGCTGTAACGCCCCGAAAGTGTGTCGTTAGGGAGCAACGAAAGAGAACACGATTGTAAAAGCATCTAATTGCTAACCCCGCTCGAACGCTCGAAAAGAACCGAACGCCTGCACTTCATGCAGGCGTTCGAGCTAGTTGATTAATGCTTACCGCTACTCGACCAGCGCTTCCCATTGCTCGTATACAGCAGCAAGCGCAGTTCTTTTGGCGTCGATGTCCGCTTGGATGCTCTGAATGCGGACGTAGTCGTTGAACACTTCCGGGTTCGTCAGCTCCGTCTCCAGCGCGCCGATCGCTTCCTCCAGAGAAGCAATTTCTGCCTCCAGCTGCTCCAGCTTCCGCTGGCGATTGCGCTCGTCGCGCTTCGCTTGTTTGTCCGCTTCATAGGAGGATGCAGGTGTCGCGGCAGGAGCGGCAGCTGATTTAGCTTGCTTCGAGCCGGTCGATTCGGCGGCTTGAGCGGCGAGCTCAGCGAGCTCCTGCTTCTTCTCGATCATATCATCATAATTTCCTAGGAAGTGCTGGCAGCCATCAGGCGTCAATTCGACGATTCGCTCCGCCATCCGGTTAAGGAAATAACGGTCATGGGAGATGAACAGCAACGTGCCGTCGTAATCGAGGAGCGCAGATTCCAGCACCTCCTTACTGAACAGATCCAAATGGTTCGTCGGCTCGTCGAGAATAAGGACGTTCGCCTTGTCAAGCATCAGCTTAGCCAGCGCGACGCGCGCTTTCTCGCCGCCGCTTAACGAGGAAACGACCTTCTGGACATCGTCGCCGCTGAATAAGAAGTTGCCGAGTACAGTGCGAATACGGGCTTCCTCCAGTTCAGGAAATGCACTCCACACTTCCTCCAGCACGGTGTTGGAGCCGGTGAGCGTTGCTTGCTCTTGATCGTAGAAGCCGATCTTCACATTCGTGCCCCATCGGTAGGTTCCTTGCGCGAGTGGCTGTCGGCCGATAAGTGCCTTGAGCAGCGTCGACTTGCCAATCCCGTTCGGTCCGACCAGCGCTACTGTTTCGCCGCGCTCTAATCTGAAGCTGACGTTCTTAAACAACGGCTTGGCCGAGCCTTCGAACGCAACGGATAGAGAGTCGGCCTGCAGCACGTCCTTGCCGGTCTGGCGTTCAATCTCGAATGAGAAGTGCGCTTTCTTCAGATCGCCCAGCGGCTTGTCCAGACGCTCCATCTTCTCAAGCGCCTTGCGGCGGCTTTGTGCGCGTTTCGTTGTAGAGGCCCGCACAATGTTGCGCTGAATGAACTGCTCCATCTTCGCGATCTCTTCCTGCTGCTTCTCGTATTGCTTTAGCTGCGATTCGTATTCGGCAGCCTTCAAATCAATATAGCGGCTGTAGTTACCGGCATATCGCTTCGCAGAATGGCGCTCAATCTCGATTATGGTCGTCGCTATTGCATCAAGGAAATAGCGGTCATGGGATACGATCAGAATCGAGCCGCTGTAGCTGCGGAGATATGATTCGAGCCAAGTCAGCGTCTCGATATCGAGATGGTTGGTCGGCTCATCAAGCATAAGCAAATCCGGTGCCTGCAGCAGCATGCGCGCAAGCGCGAGCCGTGTCCGCTGTCCGCCGCTAAGCGTCGAGATTCGTGTGTCATGATCGAAGTCGCCGAAGCCCATGCCGTGCAGCACGCTTTTAATCCGCGTATTCATCTCGAAGCCGCCCTGTGAGCGGAACCATTCGGAACGTTCGGCGTATCGAGCGAGCGTGTCCTCATAACGCTTCTCGTCGCTTATAAGCTCCGGATCAGATATCGCGACCTCGAGCTGGCGAAGCTCCTGCTCTGCATCGAGCAGCGGGCGGAACACCTCACGCATTTCTTCTATTATTGTACGTTCGGAATTTAAGCCGCTGTTCTGTGCGAGATAGCCGACTTTCGTTTCTTTCGCTTTATAGATCGTGCCGGAATCGGGCGTCAGCTCGCCGGCAATCATTTGCAGCAGCGTCGATTTGCCGGCACCGTTCACGCCGACGAGACCGACTCTTTCACGTTCTTGAATTTGGAACGTTATACGACTAAGTATAGGCGTAACGCCATAGCTTTTGGACAAGTCCGAAACTTGCAGCAGCATGGTAAATGATAACCTCCAATATAGCTAATGCCTCTATTTAAGATAGACGGTCAGGAAGGGCAGTCTTCGCGTGCCTTGTATATGATCCGTCCTTCTTGCGCGATGGTTCTATAAACGATTACATATACGGACAGTTTACATGATTCCGCTCGAATAAGGAACTAGGTGTACGTTGGCGAAAGCTGAGTAACAATGGTAAACTAAGAGCGATAAGAACCTTCGGAAAGGGCTGCGAGTACTCATGACGGAACGGAATAAGGGAGCGAAGGTGGAGCTGCGCGCGTTAATGAAGACTCGCCGGGATGCGATCGAGGTCAGCCAGCGTTCTCTTAAGTCAGAACAAGCATGCCTGAGAATGCAATCGCTGCTGTCGACAATGGGGGTGAAGAACGTGCTCGTATATATTCGTCTGCGCTCTGAGCTGGACACGGCACCGCTGGTGGAATGGTGCTGGCGAAGCGGCATTGCGACGGCTGCGCCGCGATGCGAGCCGGACGGACAGACGATGACTCCTTATTGGATTCGCAGCTGGGACGATTTAAAGCCTGGCGCTTATGGCATTCGGGAGCCGGATCCGGCTGCAGCAACCGCTTGCGGCAGCGTGTATGTTCCAGATGCCGTTATCGTGCCTGGACTTGCGTTCGATCGGCAGGGAGGCAGACTTGGTTACGGCGCTGGTTATTATGATCGCTATTACTACGCGTTGCAGTCATCCGTGAGAGCGGGAAGCGGAAAGCCAGCATGGCTGGGCTTCGCTTATGAGGAGCAGCTGCTTGAGTCGATACCGACGGACGGGCATGATGCTTTCATGGATGCGGTTGTTACAGACAGCAGCGTTTATTGGAGCGGACGAACAGGAGCGGAAGTAGAATGGAATCATTGACGCATTTTAACGAGCAGGGTCGTGCTCGTATGGTAGACATTTCGGAGAAGGAGACGACCTCACGGACGGCGGTTGCCCGTACGGCAGTGACGATGCGGCCGGATACGCTGCAGACGATTAAGGCGGGGAAGATCGGCAAGGGGGATGTGCTTGCTGTCGCTCAAGTCGCGGGCATCATGGCTGCCAAGCAGACGTCGTCTTGGATTCCGATGTGTCATCCAATCGCGCTTACCGGCGTTAACATCGCCTTCAGCGATAATGATGAGAACGAGCTGTACATTGAGGCGAAGGTGAAGACGACAGGACGAACAGGCGTTGAGATGGAAGCGTTGACCGCGGTTTCGGCTGCTGCTTTAACTGTGTATGATATGTGTAAAGCGTTGCAGAAAGATATGGTAATTGGGCCGACACAGCTGGTAGAGAAGACCGGGGGGAAGAGCGGCGACTACAGGAGCGGCGGCGAACCGGTTGGATAACGGTTCGTACGGATAGGAGGAATTGTTCATGAAGTGGAGAGTGGCGATTCTGACAGCAAGCGATAAAGGCTCCAAAGGACAGCGGGAAGATACGAGCGCTCAAGTTATTCGCGAGCTGGTTGAGGAAGAGCTCGGCGGCGAAATTGTCGAATATCGGATCGTTCCGGACGAGCAGGATGAGATTATGGCTGCGCTGATCGAGATGACCGATTATTTTCAAGCGGACCTCGTGCTGACATCGGGCGGGACAGGACTTGGACCGCGCGATCTGACGCCGGAGGCGACGTTGAAGGTGATCGACCGAGTCGTGCCCGGCATTTCGGAAGCGATGAGAATGGGGGGCATGTCGCGGTCGCGCGCGGCGATGCTGTCCAGAGGCGTCAGTGGGATTAGAGGGCGTTGTCTCATTATTAACCTTCCCGGCAGTCCTAAGGGAGTACATGAAAGCTTGATGCAGGTGATGGACCAGCTGCCGCACGCGCTTGGTATCGTATCGGGCCGGATCGGAGAGCATGCCAATGAGCGCTGAGACAGAAGGACAAGCAGCTGTGCGCAAGACGGTGATGCGTGAGGTACCGGTTACCGAAGCGGTTGGCATGCGGCTCGCCCACGATTTGACGCAGATCGTGCCGGGTCAATTCAAGGGCCGCAAGTATAAGCGCGGTCATCTCATTACGGAAGCGGACATTCCCGGACTGCTCGATATAGGGAAAGAGCATATATATACGCTGGAGCTCGGCGATGCAGATTTGCATGAGGACGATGCGGCGCAGCGCCTTGCCGCATCGCTGCAGGGCAGCGGGATCGCATTATCCGAGCCGCATGAGGGCAAAGTTTCGCTCAAGGCACAGTATACGGGGCTCGTAACTGTTCCAGCGAAGCTGGTCGATGCGATTAATCGTATCGGAGATATTGCGCTTGCGACCGTCCGTAACCATACGCTTGTTCAGGAAGGCCAGCCCGTTGCGGCTACGCGTGCCATTCCGCTGGTGCTTCCGAAGGAGAAGGTCGAGGCGGCGGAGGCGCTCGCGCAGGCTTACCGGTCCAGCAACGATGGAACAGCTCCAATTAACATTCGGCCGCTCCGTCGTATGCGGGTGGGGCTGCTCACGACGGGCGGGGAAGTGTTCAGCGGGCGAATTCAGGACCGGTTCGGGCCGGCGGTGAAGGCGAAGCTGGAGGCGCTTGGCTCTGAAGTGGCGGAGCAGCGTTTCTCGCCGGATGATCGACAAACAATTGTCAATCATATACGTTTCTTGTATGACAAAGGATATGATATGATATTAGTGACAGGCGGCATGTCGGTAGACCCTGACGACCGAACTCCCGGCGCAATTAAAGAAGCCGGTGCCGACATTGTCAGCTACGGCACGCCGATGCTGCCGGGCTCTATGCTGCTTATCGGCTACTTGCATGGCATTCCGATTATGGGACTGCCGGGCTGCGTAATGCATGACCCTTATACCTCATTCGACGTACTGCTGCCGCGAATCTTAGCGGGAGACACGATTACCCGGGCGGATATCGTAGCAATGGGTTACGGCGGATTGCATGGCTGTTAATCGGCAACAGCATATATATATGAGATTACATATATGGAAGAGGTGAATGACATGTTAGGCGGTATTGGGGCAACAGGTTTTATTCTTCTTGCGCTTCTTGCGCTGTTGTTATTCGGACCGAACAAGCTGCCGGAGCTGGGCCGTGCATTCGGAAGAACGCTGCGTGAGTTCAAAGCAGGCGCACGCGATGTTATGGACGAACCGTCCGATAAGTCGAAGGATCGGATTGAAGTGAATCGGACGGACGACGTCAAGTTCGATAACAAGCGGCTTCCGGATTAATCGGGGCCGTTTTTTTTACTGCATGATAGAGCCATTATAACTGCTTCGCATTGAGGAGTGAGCTGACATGGCCGAACATCGCAAGTCCCAGACCGGTCAGACGGCGGAGGAATTACGGACGCGCATGCAAGATCAAGGGCTGATGCCGCTGCTGGAGCATCTTGGCGAGCTGCGACGCCGTATATTCTGGACCTTGCTCGTTCTGGTAGTGGGACTCGGGATCGGACTATATTTTGCCAAGCCGCTATATAACTTCGTCATTGAGGACGGACCGATGAATGGTGTCGAGCTGCATACGTTTTCGTTGTGGGACGGCATCAGCATGTATATGAAGTTCGCCTTTCTGATCGCGCTCGTGCTCGTGCTGCCGTTCGCTTTCTTCCAGCTGTGGCTGTTCGTGAAGCCGGCGCTCACACAGAAGGAGCAGCGGGCCACGCTTCGATATATTCCATACGCATTGTTCTTATTTCTTGCGGGACTGTCGTTTTCCTACTTCGTCATCGCTCCGATGGCTTTTAACTTCACGAAATCGGTATCGCACAGCCTGGGATTGATCGAGACGTATGGTGTTATGCAGTACATATCTTTCTTGTTTAACATTTTGATCCCGATCTCATTGCTGTTCGAGCTCCCGCTTCTAATTATGTTCCTGACGAAGCTGAGGATCTTGAACCCTCTGCGGCTGCGCAAGCTGAGACGGGTCGCCTACTTCGTCATGGTGCTTATCGGCACAACGATTACGCCTCCGGATGTCATTTCGGACATTCTCGTGTCCATTCCGCTGATTCTTCTGTACGAAGCTAGCATCTTCCTGTCTTCCACTGTATATAAGAAGCAGCTTGCGGTGGATGAAGAGTGGGAGAGAGAATACGCGAACGTGTAGCCCTATAAGCTTCCGGTCGATAAGAGCCGGCATTTGCTTTCCTGAATTCAACGGAAGGCAAGTGCCGGTTTTTTATTTTCCATTATTCTGCAATAAGCGTATGATCGACTCTTTAACGGGGAAAATATTGGCGATGGAGGTGAAGAACGGGTGTCAACGGTCAAATCATTCGGCGTGTGGCCCATGATTATGATGATGACGCTTTCGGTCGGAATCGTCAATCATGTTACGATCATGCCGCTGCTGCTAGATGCTGCCGGACGGGACGCGTGGTTGAGCACAATCCTGGCGATGCCATTCGTCATACTATGGGCGGTTTTTCCATTGTTTCACATATTAAAATCGATCGATGGACAACCAATTAAGGTCTGGTTAGAAGCTCGAGGCTTCGCTGCGCTTCGGTGGATTATACTCGTTCTAATAATCGGCATGCTTCTGTTCGTGTCACTTCATTCCATTGTGGATGCCGTCGAATTCTCGAACGCGACCTATATTCCACTAACGCCATCGATCATCGTTACTCTTTTATTCACAGGCTTATGTGCTTACGGGGCGATCACAGGACTGCGGACGATCGCTTTCGTTGCGTGTATCCTGCTCCCCTTCACATCGTATTCGGTGATCTGGTTATGTCGGCCAACTTCTCGCATAAAGATTATCGGTTTCTGCTTCCGATTGGAGAGCATGGGCTGCATCCGATTATCGACGGGGCATTGTATTCATTCAGCGCATTAGCTGAAATTTATATGCTGCTACTGTTTCAGTCTCATCAAAAAGGAAGAATGGGCAGAATTGGTCTAACGGCATTAATTGTGTTTCTTGTGCTGCTTACGTTAGGTCCGGTTATGGGGACGATAACCGAGTTTGGACCGGTCGAAGGCGAGAAGCTGAGTTATCCAGCATTTGCACAGTGGCGGCTCGTTTCAATCGGGCGGTATATCGAGCATCTTGATTTTCTAGCCATTTATCAGTGGTTATCGGGTGCGTTCATACGCGTGTCGATGACAATGTATCTAGTGACGGAGCTATTGTCTCGTTCGTCCAAAGGGCGCGTATGGGGAATTATGGTACTGTCCTGTATTTTCGCCGCTGCTGCCGAGCTTTTGACAACTAGGCGAAATATATATCAACTTGCCGTTCAGCATTATTTTCATTACTCGGGCTTGTTCGTTGTAGGCTTGACGCTTGTGCTATGGGTCATCTCGGCGGCAAGAGGCCGACGAAAGGGCTAGGGAGACGTACGGATCATAAAGCAGGAAAGGAAGAAAGCGATGAGGCCGTTATCGGGCAAGAGTGGTAAAGGGTCAGAAGGTAAGTCGCGCCTAAATTACGATTTGTGGATGGCGATGGTCAAGCAATGCGGCGACATAACGATCCAATCATTCCAAGTGGGAATAGAGGGGGCCATGCATGTCGATTTATTTTATTGCATGGGAATGGTCGATAATCAGGCGCTCACTACCGGCATCCTGCAGGATTTGGAGAACTGGAGGTCTAAGGACGGTCATTCCAACCTTCCAGCCATTGTTCCGCTTGAACCGGATGTGGATGAAAAAAAAGGCGTTCGAAATGCTCACTTCCGGTATGGTGATCGTGTACATCGATGAATGCTGGTTTCATGCGAACGCGAGCAATCCGCCGGGCAGGCAGCCCGAAGAATCAACGATGGAAGTATCGCTTAAAGGACCGCGTGACGGATTCGTTGAGAAGCTGGAAACGAATCTTGCTCTTGTTCGCAAAAGGCTGCGCACGCCCGATCTGCATTGCGAGTTTATGACGATTGGAAGTCAGTCGAAAACGCAGGTGGTCATGCTTTATATAGCCGGTAAGGCGTCTCGGAGCTTGGTAGATGAAATGCGGCAGCGTCTGAGTGCCATTGATATCGAAGCCTTATATGGTTCTTCGCAGTTAGAAGAGCTTGTATCCGACCAGCCAAGAGCGCTGTTTCCGTTGGTCGATTCAATTGGCTGGCCCGACTATGTGGTTCAAGCGCTCATGAGTAATCGGATCGCGGTGCTCGTGGAAGGCTCGCCGACCGCCATTCTCGCGCCGGCAACGCTTACGCTGCAGATTAAGTCGCCTGAGGATATTCATCTCCCTTATTATTTTGTCACGCTGGAGCGGCTGCTTCGTTTGGCAGGGATCGCACTCGCGTTATATCTTCCGGGCTTCTGGGTGGCGCTGTCCTCCTACAACATCGATCAGCTGCCGTTTAATCTGCTTGCGACGATATCGATATCCCGAGCGGGACTGCCGTTGTCTGCTCCTCTCGAAATGTTTCTCATGCTGGCAATGTTCGAGCTGTTTCGCGAAGCAGGCGTTCGTCTGCCAAGACCTGTCGGCCAGACAGTATCCGTCGTCGGCGGCTTGATCGTCGGCGATGCAGCCATACGCGCAGGATTGACTTCTCCGACCATGCTCGTTGTGGCTGCTGTAACGGCAGTGGCTACCTTTACGCTCGTGAATCAGACGCTTAACGGAACGGTGAGCGTTCTTCGTTTATTTATTTTGGCTCTGTCTTCAGTGCTTGGAATATTCGGCTTCTTCATCGCCCTGTTCGCAGTTATGGTGTACGTTTGCTCGTTAGAATCGTTCGGTCATCCTTATATGCTGCCCATTGCTCCGATCAAGTGGAAGAAGCTGCTGGACGTCCTTACCCAGCTTCCGTGGTACGGACAGCGTAAGGAGAGCCGCATGAGAAAGGGTGGAATGCGATGATTGCTTGTCGCCTGCAGCATCGAGCGTTGAAGGCTATCGCGGTGCTATTGGTGGCAGCGCTGCTTGGCGGCTGCTGGGATAAAGTCGATATGCAGGATATCGGTTATATCACCGCGATGGGTATAGATTATGAGGACGGGAAGTTCAAGCTATACGGCGAGATGATCTCCTTCGAATCGATTGCGAAGACGGAAGGTGGGCCAGCATCAGGGCCGAATAAGTGGGTCGGGCATAGCGAAGGGCCTACGGTTCTGGTCGCACTGACGGAATTGATTAAGTCGAGTCAATATCAGTTAAGTGTCGAGAACTTGAAGACGCTCATTATCCACGAGAGAGCGATGCCTAAGCTGGACGAGCTGCTCGATGCGATGAACCGGCAGCGGGCAGCAAGATTTTCGGCATGGGTATTCGGCACGCGAGCATCGTTCGATCAGCTGTTCTCTACGGAGTCTATTTTTAACCTATCTCCTCTTGTTAGCTTTATATATAAGCCGGAGCTCATGTTTAGGCAAGTAAGCATGTATCGACCGCTCAATATGCAGAAGTTCATTCAACAGCAGACTGAGCGTTCTTATACGACACTTTTAACGAATCTTGCTGAGACAAAAGGAGATTGGAAAGCAGGAAGTAAACCGTTGTCATTGAATATACCGCAAGGAAGCTTTATTATGAGCGACCGTCAGCTTATCGGTTATTTGCCTGAATCGGAGATGAAGGGGCTTCGCTGGCTGCTGCCTAATTTCCGAAGAGAGATGTTCAGCTTCGAAGTGGATGGAAAACGGGCAACGGTTGCGGTCGAAAAATCCGTTTCTCATCTTAGCAGCATAATTAAGGGCGATTCGGCGAGATTTAGGCTGAAGGTGAAGCTGCGTGTACACGTTGTAGAATTGGAAGGCCAATTGACCAAGCAGAAGGTAGAGTCGGTAGTTTCGAGCAAGGTACGTGAAGAAATTAAGCAAACGTATGAAGCAGGGCTGGACAAGCACGCTGATCTGCTGCAGACGAGATTGAACCTTTACCGCTACCATCCGGCCTTCTGGAAAATGTATGCCTCCAAGAAAGATTGGCTTCCTGCCAAGGACGATATGACGATCGAAGTGAAGGTGAGGATGACGGACAACGGCAAGTATGATTTGAAGTAAGAGGCGGACCCGAGGCGCAGATGAATCTATAGTAAAAATCCGTTAAATTAATGGTTCAGAGCACTTGAAATGTAAGAGTAAAATAGGTATTATAAAAATGGTTGTTAGCACTTCTGTCTTACGAGTGCTAACAAAATGTACAACGTACCATTTTCAAAAGGAGGCTATTTTTCATGATCAAACCTTTGGGTGAACGCGTATTGGTAGAGCCGATCGCGAAAGAAGAAACTACGGCAAGCGGCATTGTGCTTCCAGACACGGCGAAAGAGAAGCCACAAGAAGGTAAAGTTGTCGCTGTAGGCAGCGGTGCTCTGAAAGACGGCGTTCGCGTTGCGCTGGAAGTACAAGTCGGCGATCGCGTCCTGTTCTCCAAATATGCAGGCACAGAAGTTAAGTATGAAGGCAAAGAGTATTTGATTATGAAGGAAAGCGACATTCACGCGGTCCTGGGCTAATTCGCCTGCGATTGAATCACATACAAGCAACATAATCGGACGGGGCGATAGACGCTCCGGCATGATATTACTTAGTTGATATATAGGAGGTCATTGACGATGGCAAAAGAAATTAAATTCGGCGAAGACGCTCGTCGCGCGATGCTTCGTGGTGTCGACGCTCTTGCTAACGCTGTTAAAGTAACGCTCGGTCCTAAAGGCCGTAACGTCGTATTGGAGAAAAAATTCGGCAGCCCGCTTATCACGAATGACGGCGTTTCTATTGCTAAAGAAATCGAGCTCGAAGACGCATTCGAGAACATGGGCGCTCAGCTCGTTAAAGAAGTTGCAACCAAAACGAATGACGTAGCCGGTGACGGTACGACGACAGCTACGGTTCTCGCGCAAGCGATGATCCGTGAAGGTCTGAAGAACGTAACGGCAGGCGCTAACCCAATGGTGATCCGCAAAGGGATCGAGAAAGCGGTACGCGCTGCAGTTGATGAGCTGCATAAGATCGCTAAGCCAATCGAAGGCAAGCAATCGATCGCGCAAGTTGCAGCAATCTCGTCCGCTGATGACGAAGTTGGTCAACTGATCGCAGAAGCGATGGAGAAAGTCGGCAACGACGGCGTTATTACGGTTGAAGAATCGAAAGGCTTCGCTACGGAGCTTGAAGTGGTTGAAGGTATGCAATTCGACCGCGGCTACCTGTCCCCGTACATGATTACGGACACGGACAAAATGGAAGCGGTCCTCGACAACCCATACATTCTGATTACGGATAAGAAAATTACGAACATTCAAGAGATCCTTCCGGTTCTCGAGAAAGTCGTTCAATCCGGCAAACAGCTGCTGATCATCGCAGAGGATATCGAAGGCGAAGCGCTCGCTACGCTGCTCGTTAACCGTCTGCGCGGCACGTTCACGTGCGTCGGCGTTAAAGCTCCAGGCTTCGGCGACCGCCGCAAAGCAATGCTGGGCGACATTGCTGCTCTGACGGGCGGCCAAGTGATTACGGAAGAGCTCGGCCTTGAGCTGAAGCAAACGACGGTTGAACAGCTCGGTACGGCTCGTCAAGTTCGCGTAACGAAAGAAAACACGATCATCGTTGACGGCGCTGGGGACAAGGCCGACATCGAAGTTCGCGTCAACCAAATCCGTGCGCAACTGGAAGAAACGACTTCCGAGTTCGACCGCGAGAAGCTGCAAGAGCGTCTGGCTAAGCTGGCTGGCGGCGTAGCAGTTATCAAAGTTGGCGCAGCTACGGAAACAGAACTGAAAGAGCGCAAGCTCCGCATCGAAGACGCACTGAACTCGACTCGCGCAGCAGTCGAAGAAGGTATCGTATCGGGCGGCGGTACGGCACTCGTGAACGTATATGCTGCAGTAGCAGCGGTTCAAGCATCTGGCGACGAGCAAACGGGCGTTAATATCGTCCTCCGCGCTCTCGAAGAGCCAATCCGCACGATCGCAGCGAACGCTGGTCAAGAAGGCTCCGTCATCGTCGAGCGTCTCAAGAACGAGAAAATCGGCGTAGGCTACAACGCAGCAACGGGCGAATGGGTGAACATGTTCGAAGCGGGCATCGTTGACCCTGCGAAAGTAACGCGTTCCGCTCTGCAGAACGCAGCTTCCGTAGCAGCTATGTTCCTCACGACCGAAGCGGTTGTTGCCGACAAGCCTGAGAAAGACAAACCAGCTGGCCCAGACATGGGCGGCATGGGCGGTATGGGCGGCATGATGTAATGAATTCTTCCTCGATGTAAATCGAGGAGGAGCGACCGCGCTTAAGCGGTAGAATTCATTGCCGATGGAGCACAGACCGCTCCATGCGGAAATATCGGCTATAAAGCCTTGTGAGGCAAGGGTTTCTCTTCGGAGAAACCTTGCCCACATTGTGTATAATGAAGACACCTTAGAGTGATGGAAATCGCTCTAAGGTGTCTTCTGTTTTATCTTGACGAAGGAGATGATGATTTGAGTTCAGAAAGAATTAATTTAGTGCCTGGAATTATTGAATTAGTTTCCTCAAGGGATGAATTGAATTATCAGGAGGTTCTGGATGATTTTCCGAATGCAGATTATATATTTGTAACCACATATAATATCTCGTCCCAAAGAAATCATTTATTAGATTTACTTAAGGATGCTGCAGAACATGCAGAGGTACGTATTGGTACGTATTGTTACAAATATTCCAAATCATTATGATACCTACTATAGTGATTCAGCACGTAAAAAAGCTAAAGATAGCATTACGAATTATACAAGACGGTTGAATTCAAATGAGATAGATGATATAGCCACTTTTTATCATTTTGATAATCATACAAAAATTGTACTAACAAATAATATTGCTTACATAGGTTCAGCGAATTTCTCGGATGAAAGCAAGAATAACAGAGAGACAGGTATAATTATTCGTGACCCCAATAAGGTAAAACTGATTATTGAAAATTTAGTCCCTTTAATTGAAGATGAAGGGATTCAGTATTTCGGTGATATCTTTAATAAAAAGCAAATTACTTTGTCAATGCTATTGTCAGATATGATATCTATTACAGATAGCATGAAGGAAGGATTGTTTACTTATGTAGGTCAATTCGAAGAAAATGAGGTATATAATTCGAGAGATCCATATGTATCTCCTGGAAATCTTATTCATTTCGGTAATATACTGCATGATCTCGAAGAGGAAATAAATGATTTGATTAGCGTGATAGAGCTTGATATCTTTTTTGAGTCAAACATTATTAGTGACCTAGAGACTGCTCGGAATTTATGTGAAGAAGAATCACCTATTTATGAATTAGCATTCTTTGATCATCAAGATTTTGCTTGTGAACTAATTAGTGATGAACTTTCATATTTTGATGAACTAGATGAGGCTACAGAGATAGCGTCCCAACGAGCCTTTAACCGACATGAAGAATTAGCTGAAGAAGCAGAATCTGACGTAAATGAATTATATAGTTTAACCGAAAGCATAAAGAAAGAAATATTAAGGTTTATTGATGAGTTAGAGAAATTGCATAACCAGCAACAAGTCATTAATAATACAAAAAAATACTAAGAGCTATTCAATAATAGCCCTTAGTATTTTAAATTTTGTATGTATTCACTGAATTTTTGTGAGGCACTATAAAAAGTGTTTTTTTTGTAAATGATCCGATAAATAGTAATGCTTTTTATGACGTTGGGGAGATTATTATTACATATAATGAAATTTCCAAAGAAAGACTGCGATTAGGAACTGATTGTGTTTGACACCACTCAGTACTTCACATTCCGTAATCGTCGAAAAGAATATTCGCCGTTTTTCTTCTTGGGCTTGTCGTACTAAGTTAATGGCGGCATGATCGTTGTCCAGAATGGCGATGACGATGTTCGAATCGAATAAATATCCGGAGTGGCTGTGGGTCACTTTCCCCAGCCCTCCCGTGACTCCTGAATGTGGTCTAATAATTCTTGCGCTTCCCCGGGTTTCAGAATTCCAGCCACACTTAAAATGTCATCGACAGAGTAATCATCAAAGTCCTCGATGGTTTCTGCTTTATGACATAAGCCTGCCGATTCCCGATGAAGTGATAGTATTATCCGTTGGCTATTTCACAAAAATTAGACTACTGCATCATAGCATTTCTCTCATCGCTATCTATGGAAAGGATTATTAAGAATGAAACAGGATGAACAATTGATTTTAGCGCCTGTACCACAGGAAGAGTTAATAGAATTAAAGAAAGAAATACAGGAAGCGTTTATGAAAGGTTTGCAGGAAAGTTTTAAAGGGGCGGAGGATCCGACAACAATGGGGCCCATCCCGTCTGAAGCAGATTTTGAGCGCTCGTTATTTTCAGAAGAGGCGGTTGTTCGTCAATTTCTCTTAAACGGGGAACGAATCGGTGGCGTCGTGCTACACATTAATACGGATACACAGCGCAATGAAGTCGATTTCTTGTATACGAAGGCGAGTGTACAAGGACAAGGCATCGGGACCAAGGCATGGGAAGCCATCGAAGCAGCATTCCCAGCAACGAAGGTATGGGAGCTGTTCACACCGTATTTTGAAAAGCGCAATATTCACTTTTACGTAAACAAATGCGGCTTCAAAATCGTGGAGTTTTATCATCGCGGCAACCCAGGGCCGAATGTCGAAGGCGAGGAGCCAGAAACAGATGCAGAATATGAATTTTTCCGCTTTGAAAAGGTTATGACAAACTAGAAAAAGACCCTTCCAGCCGGATCATGTCCAGCCGGAAGGATCTGCCTTTACCTGTTGACGCCTTTACTTAGCCAGATATTCGATGAATCTTACAAAGATAGTGGCTAATTCGGCGCGGGTAGCAGTACCTTGAGGGTCGAAAATGTTGTTACCCTTGCCTGTTACAATGCCGATGCCCTTCAGTGCCTGAACAGCCTCTAACGCCCATGAGCTGATCTTGCTTTCATCCGCGAAGGACTTCGATTGGCCTTCAGGGATTTCAATGCCCTTGTACTTCAAGTAGTTGTACAGGATTACCAGCATCTGCTCGCGCGTCATCGGTGAATTAGGATCAAATTTGTCTGCGTTTGTACCGTTGACGATGCCGCTTTCGGCTGCCCATTCGACTGCCGCCGTGTACCACTGACCGGCCGTCACGTCGCTAAAGCGAGAACTTGTGTAACCGGTGCGGTCTATGTTCTCAAGATTGGCCAGTACCTGCACGAACATCGCGCGCGTTATTGAGCTGCTCGGTGAGAACGTCGTGGACGCCGTGCCGTTGACAAGACCGAATGTGTAGGCGGAGTTGACGTAGCTGTAGAACCAGTCATCCACGTTGACATCATTGAATGGATTGCCCGACATCACGAGGAAGCCCAGCGGACTTTCGTCATCCAATACAAACTCCGTGCCCTCATGGATGTTCAGCGATATGGCGTTGTTTAAGCCGACTTTCGCGCCGTTCGATCCTACCACAACCGAGCCGTCACTCAGGATCCTCGATCCGCCGCGGATACTCAACGATTTGCCGTTCGGCAGGTTCACCTGCGCGTCGCCGTCGCCCAATGTAACCGTACCGTCGCTCTCGATCGTCGAGCCGCCCGGAATGGTCACGGTGCTGTTGCCGCCGGATAGCGTCACCTCGGCGTTCTTGTCCGCCGGAATGGTCACTTTACCTTTTGCGTCTATAGTTGTGCCCTCAGGTACTTCAATCTTCGTCCCGCCCTTGGTTGTAATCTCGCCGCCGCCCGGCAGGGTAGTGTTACCGTCTCGGTCCGTGACAGCAGGCTTATCCTTCGGCGTGTTCACGGTGTAGGACGGCTTAGGCGATGTAGTTTCTGTCTCGGTGCCTGTATTGCCGGTGTTACCGCCGGTGTTACCACCGGAGTTGCCGCCGCCATTGCCGCCGCCATTGCCGCCGCCATTGCCGCCGGAAGGATCAGGATTAACAGGAGGGGTCGCCTTCGTTACCGGCGTCGCCGTCGCACTTACCTCGCTACTATCGCCTTTCGCGTTCATCGCGACGGCCTTGAAGGTGTACTCTTGGCCGTTAGTCAGATCCTTGAAGGTATATTCGGTCGCCTCCGCACCTAGTGTGACCGGCGTCACGTCGCCATACCAGACCTTATAGCCCAATATCGCACTGCCGCCGTTATCTGCTGGAGCTGTCCAGTTCAATGTGACCTGTCCGTCGCCTGCCGTCGCTTTAAAGCTGCTCGGAGCACCAGGCACGTCCGCTTTCCTCTGTGCGAACATCCAATCAAAGACGTCGGTGTAATCATTGTCCCAAGCCGGCAAGTTAGAGGATTGTGCCGTAGGAGCTATGCTCCAAGTCCCCATCGTGATCTGGTTATAAAGAACCGCAGCCTCAACCTCATGTGCGATATAGTCCTGCATGATTGGTGTGTTGTCTGGATTCGGTCTCTGACTTGGCTGATCATATTGATTGTATGGCCAAGTAAGAGCCTCATTGCTCTCAAAACGGGAAGCTCTTGCGTTGGTCATCGCCGGCATATTAGTGGTGATGAAGGTATTGAGATTCGTCTGATAGATTCCAACGTTATGAGCATTGATAAACATCCAATAAGCCAGATCTTTGTGAGCTTCGTTCGTACTCGCTTCTGGTGAACCGAATACTGGTGACATCGGTGCACCTGCTGCGAAGAAGCCAGGGTATGTGTTAATTAAGGTGTTCGTATACGCGCCACCCCATGAGAAGCCCGCTACGTAAATCCGGTTAGGGTCTACTAATCCGCGTGCAACTAAGTCGTCGATAACCTTCTTCACATCGGCTGTTTGTGGAGTGGAAGTTCCGTTATAAGAAATATTCAGAATATGGCTAGCATACTTTTTAGGATTTTCTTGCATTTTCTTCATCAGAGCAACCGAACCGTTAGCGGATTTCATAGACGCCTTCTGGTCGAACTGTGCTTGTGTGCCGCCGCGTGACATGCCGTGTGTATAGACATATAGCGGCAATTGTTGCAGCGCTTCACCTTTATCATCCTTGTGAAGGTAGAGTGCGTAATTGACCGAATCGCTCGTATGTGATGTAAACTTGTCAAGAATCGGATTTACAACTTTCTCCTGTTTGAAGACGACATAGCTAAGCGACTCGCCATCTGTTAGCACGATATCTTTATTTTGAATGATATTGTAATTTTGTCTTGTCGAGTTGCTGCTGCCGTCGAGCGTTGTACTGCCGCCGGCCTCTGTATAAAACTCAAGCTCTACTACGATGTAACGGCCGCTTGCCAGTCCGTCTTGATAATCTGGTGAATTGCTTACCTTTCCTTTATAACCGCGCACTTTCGGTTCGTCATTGGCGTATACTCGTGAGATCTTGCGCGTTCCTTCAAAGACCACGGAGTTACCGAAGAGAGTCGTGTTTTTAGCTGACACGGTGAACAAGCCCGGATGAAGCTCGGAGCCTAGTGCTTCATTCCCTTCGCCTAAGTCAATGATAACAGCCGTTGTGTACTCGCCGCTAGCGAAGTTGTCATTCCATACGATAAAAGGAAGCTGGGATGCAGCTGGATCATCTTTAAATGTCACATGAATGTTATGATCCGCGCTAATATTGGTTAAAGTGAACGTATTATCGTTGGCGATCGTCACAGCCTGGCCATCTACCGTTACGGTATCTACAACTTTGCCGTAATCAGGAATAACCGTAAAGATTACATCTTCACCGCTTTCCACTCTCAGAACATTGCCGGGTGCGTTCGGTGATACTTTGCCGCCCGTTTCCGCCTGGGTGGTGATTGTAAATCTAGTGTCCACTTCCTTGGCTTCAATGAGCACCAAGCTGTCTGCAAATGAAGAATGGCCGCTATAACCTGTGTCTGGAGTTCCGAAAGCAGAAACGACTTCATAGCGATCTCCGCCGTTCGCCGTCGAGTTATTGATATAAACCTCGAAGGTAAACTTGCCTGGCTCTAAGGTCAAATTTCTTTTTGGTATTCTCATTTCTACAACGTAGCCCGTGTCTGTGATCTGGGTCCACGCAGCTCTGCCTAGCTCGGACTGTCCTGAGAACACGCCCGTCGCACTGACACGCCATTGGTTTGAACCGCTCGATCCTGGGCCGACATAAAACTCTAAGCTATCGTACGTATGATCCGAACCAGGTCCCCGATATAGATTGCTATCCTCTACAACTACGCGAGCATATACGTAGTCGTTGTCCCACAGAAGCTTTACTGTACCCGTAGCATGCGGCCTTGGGTCATTAGGTACAGTGCTTTTGTTAATTGGATACTCCTTAGTCTTGGACCACAGTGGATCATCGGACCCGAGCTCAGGAGTTCCGAACATGGCGGTCGGGGCATCAGGCAGCACGCTTGGTTTACTTTGCGAATACATCCAATCAAAGACGTCGGTGTAGTCATTGTTCCAAGCCGGCAAGTTAGGGGACTGTGCGATCGGAGCTATGCTCCAAGTCTCCTTCGTAATCGGATTCTCCATTGTAATCCCGTTGTAAAGAACCGCTGCTTCTACTTCGTGTGCTATATAGTCAAGCAGGGGAGGTGTGCTGTTCGGATTTGGTCTCTGACTTGGCTGATCGTATTGATTGTATGGCCATGTAAGAGCCTCATTGCTCTCAAAACGAGATGCTCTTGCGTTGGTCAGATCTGAAATATCATTGTTAATGAAATTATCGAGCAGCGATGCATTTACTCGAGTGTCATACGCGTTTACAAATATCCAATAGGCCTGGTCTCTGTGAGCTTCGTTGGCGCTCACTGACGGCGCGCCGCTTGCAATTCCCATAGGTGCTGCTGCTGCGAAGAAACCAGGGTAGGTGTTAACTAAGGTGTTCGTAAACATTGCACCCATCGAGAAGCCAGCCGCATAAATACGGTTAGGATTTACTAACCCGCTAGCAACCATATTGTCGATAATCTTCTTAACGTCGCCTATGTCTGGTGCGGAACCGCCGCTATAAGAAATATTCAGAATGTGGCTAGCGTATTTGCCAGGATTTTGTTCGATTCTCTTCATCAGAGCAACCGAACCGTTAGCGGATTTCATAGACGCCTTCTGGTCGATATGGGCTTGTGTGCCGCCGCGTGAAAAACCGTGAGTATAGACATATAGCGGCAATCCTTGCAGCGCATCACCATTATCATCCTTGTGAAGGTAGAGTGCGTAATTGACTGAATCGCTTGTAAGTGGTGTGAACTTGTCAAGGATCGGATTCACAACGTTGTTTTGTTTAAAGACAGCGTTGCTGATCCGATCGCCTCCAGTTAGCACGATATCGCCGTTTTGAACGACGTTGTAATTTTGCTTTGTCGAGTTACTGTTGACATCCAGCGTTGTTTTACCGCCGACTTCTGTATAGAATTCAAGCTCAACTACAATGTAACGGCCACTTGCTAGCCCGTCCTGATAATCTGGTGAATTGCTTACCTTTCCTTTATAACCGCGCACATTCGGTTGGTTATTGGCGTATACTCTTGAGATTTTGCGCGTTCCTTCATAGACCACGGAGTCGCCGGACAAGGTCGTGTCTCTAGCTGACACGGTGAACAAGCCCGGATGAAGCTCGGAGCCTAATGCTTCTTTTCCTTCGCCTAAGTCAATGATGACAGCCGTTGTGTACTCGCCACTAGCAAAGTTATCATTCCATACGATAAAAGGAAGCTGAGAAGCGGCTGGATCATCTTTAAATGTCACATGAATTTGATGATCAGCGCTTATGTTGGTTAAAGAGAACGTATTATCGTTGGCGATCGTCACAGCCTGACCATCAACCGTTACGGTATCTACGATTTTGCCGTTATCAGGTATAATTGTGAATACTTTGTCTAATCCGGGGGTGACTTTCATAACATTGCCGGGTGCATTCGGCGTTATTGTGCCGCCCGTATCCACCTTGGTGGTGATTGTAAATCTAGTGTCCACGTCTTTGGCTTCAATGAGCTCCAAGCTGTTCTCAAATGCAGCATGGCTGCCAAAACCCGTGTCTGGACTTCCGAAAGCGGAAACGACCTCATAGCGATCCCCGCCATTCGCCGTAGAGTTATTGATATAAACCTCGAAGGTTAATTTGCCTGGCTCCAAGGTCAAGCTTCTTTTTGGAATTCTTGTTTCCACGATGTATCCCGTGTTCGTGATTTGGGTCCATGCAGCTCTGTCCGTATGGGACTGTGCTGAGAACACGCCAGTAGAACTGACACGCCATTGGTTTGAACCGCTGGACCCTGGGCCGACATAAAACTCTAAGCTGTCGTACGTATGATCCGCACCAGGTCCTTGATATAGATTGCTATCCTCTACAACTACGCGGGCATATACGTAGTCATAGTCCCACAGAATCTGTACGGTGCCTGTAGCATGTGGCCTTGGGTCACCGGGTACAGTGCTTTTGTTGATTGGATACGTCGTTGTTTTGGACCATAATAGATCATCTGACCCGAGCTCAGGAGTTCCGAACATGGCAGTCGGTGTGTCATTCGCATCTGCATGCACCATGTTGTCCGTGTAGCCGGCAAGGTTGACAGGCAGTAGCGATGCCACCAAGACCAAGCAGCAGAGGAACGAGAGCATTTTGCTAAAACGTTTTGGCATTAAATAATAACCCTCCTTTGTATTTCGATCCGGCGCGCTGGTGGTGCACCCCCCTTGCGTACCTGGATCATAATTGGATGAATTGCTAGTAATTATTTAATCATCCAAATCTATGATATGGCTTTCTTCCTCCATTTTCAACAATTATGTGAAAGCGTTTACTTAAATAATTAAAGGAATCTCCCTCATGAGGAAGATTCCTTATGTAAAACTTATTTGTAATAGGAAGTAGTCAATGGGACAAAGACAGTGGTATCGCCTTTTACGCTGCCTTCAATATATAACGATTTCACACCGGCGATGTTGACTTCGATCGTCACTAGGCCTTCCTCGGCCTTGATTAAATCTACTTTTTTCAAGATCGTAGAGGTGGAGGATTCTTGGATCTTAAGGTCCGTAATATCGCCGTTAACAGCCGCGATCTGAAGGTAGAGCGTTTGATACTGTTTCTCCGGATAGAGCATAAAGCTGGCGGAACGGTTGCCGGAAGCATCGTTATAATAAGCTTCTTTGTAATCCTTGCCTTTGTAGGTTGTTTTCACTGGGTCCTTCGTATAATACATATCTTTGAAGCCATTCGCAATAGAAACGCCGTCGACCTTCTCGCCTAACGAAATGGTCTGAGTAGCCGCATCATAATTAACCGCTACACCAAGAGCATCAGAGACTGCACGAATTGGCAAGTAATTTGCTCCTTGATAGGTGATCGGTGCAATTGCGTTCCCTTTGCCATCACGCAACTCAACGTATGTACCATCGACCTTCACTTTGATATCAGGGTTAAGGTACGCTTTGATTTCTTTCAGCTTAGTTGCTGCTAAAGCGCCCGTCCCCATGCTGGCCAACATTGATGCACTTATAATCGCTACTAATACTTTCTTCTTCATGGACTCACTCTCCCTGTGGCAAGTATTCCAAATATTTATTAATATTGTAGAAAAATTAATTCCTAAAGACTATAGTTCTTTTGGATTAGATTTTATATAAAGTTCACGTTTTCCAATTTGTATTCATGATAAAAATCAACTATAACAGGACTTGAAACTATGAATAAGAATTTAAAAATATATATCACTGAGGGTACATGAATACAAAGTTGCCTACACGGTTGAAAAATTAATCCCATTTGAAAAAGCGAAGGGACAAACTTATACAGATGACCATCAATATAATCATTACGACCACAGGAATGGTGACACTATCCATCGGCAGCCCAAGTGAAGCGGCTTTCAACATCTTAATGCCCTGTGTTAACGGCATTATGTCTGCCACTTGTTGAAGTGCTGAAGGCATAACTTCATAAGGTAGGGTAGCACCGGAGAAAATGAGCATTGGAAAATATAGCAGGCTGGCTGCAGCGCCTGCTGTTTTCACATTAGGCGCCAGACCGCCCACCAGCAGCCCTATGCTAAACATGGATAGCATGACTAGGAAGTACGCGCCAGTAAATTGAAGCCATGAGCCGAGAAATTGATAGTCAAAGCAAATGGTTGCAGTCAAGTAAACAAGGATGAGTGAAGCAATGGAGTAAATCGCGTATACGACAACCTGTACGGCTAGGATAAGGGCGGGACTGGTCGGCGTTACCTTAAAGCGCTTGAGTATCCTTCTGTTTCGGTAATCGGAAACAACCAAAGGAAGGCCCATCACTCCCCCGGCGCATATCGCAATGGTCACCACCGCTCCAAAGGATTGTTCCAGGAAGGTATAAGCTGCACCATCAAAGGCAGGGCTGTCTCCGAAAATCGCCCCTAAAATGATGACCACGACGACAGGCATGCAGATCGCAAAGATAAACATATCCATCCCGCGCAGCGATAGCTTGAGCTCTGTTTTGAGCAACGTCCTAAATGCTCCCATATTCATTGTCCTCCTCGTCTGTATACCAAAGATAGGCATCCTCAAATTTGTCATAAGGGCTGGCTGCAATCGCTTCTTGCACGGTCCCGTAAAAAATGCTTTTTCCTTTCTTCAGAATCATGATTTTGTCGCAGAGAGCCTCCACCTCGTCCATAAAGTGAGAGGTGAGCAGGATGGTTAACCCTTGTGCCTTTAAGTCGGCAAGACTTTTCCACACATCCCGTCTTGCTCTCGCATCAAGCCCTGTAGTCAACTCGTCTAAAAAAACAACCTCAGGATTTGGAATCAACGCAAGAACGATGAACAGTCGCTGCTTCTGTCCACCTGAAAGCTCGCTTACATAGCTATTCAGCTTGTCGGAAAGCCCAAACTGTTTGATCAAGCTCCTATAGTCTGTAACGGTTTGATATAGGGATGCAGTGACCTCACACAGCTCTATCACTTTAATTTTCTCTTGGTAATTAGCTTCCTGAAATTGAACGCCGACCTTCTCAAACAGTTTTTTTCGTTCTTTTTGCGGGTTCATTCCCAATATGGATACCGTACCACTGTCCTGTTTTGTGGTGCCTAATATACACTCCATGGTGGTGCTTTTACCTGCACCGTTTGCACCCAGCAAGCCGAACACTTCACCGCGGTCAATCGATAGATTTAGATGATCAACTGCTTTGACGCTAGCGTAAGACTTGCTCAAGTTTTCTACCATGATCGTTGTTTCCACTTATCGATTCCCTCCTGAATTCTCTATTCACTAAATTAAAATAACACCAGAGCAAAGTCTGGTGTTATGCTGTAGGGTTTATTGAAAAATGCTTTTTCATTTCCTCAAGGTGAGTGAGTATCATTCGAGCGTTTATCTCCGCATAATGCAGGGACGTGAGCAGCTTATCGCATACGGAGATAATATCATCATTTTCTTCGGGAGTATCAATTGCTTCTCTTATGTCCGTTTCGGGATCACTGGATAAGGCATTCAGCAACCGCAAGATTGCGGTAAGGGAATAATTTGCACAACGTAAAGACCGAATAATTTTCAGCCGTCTAATATCGTCATCGGAATAAACACGATAACCATTTTGTTTGCGCTTGACGGTCAATAAACCATTCCTTTCCCAATTTCTTAAAGTATCCATTGAGATATGGAGAAGGTCTGCCGTTTCTTTTCTAGTTAAGACTGCTTTGCTCCGTTCTTGGCTTTCGCCTGACAACAGCGTTTCTGTAATCGCTATCGCTTCTTCGGCGTTTTGTTGTTCACTTTTTATTTGTTGGTAATAGCACTCCGTAAGATGAATAGCTTTGTCGAAATTTCTGGCAGAGGCGGTCTTAATAATATCAATTGCTTGTTTTCGCAGACCGTTTTGTAATACCTCCACTTGTAGAGCAGTTCTTGCAAATTTAAGCTGTTCCATATGGAGATCCGTAAAAACACGATAACCATTCGCCTCTCGTTCCGGTTTTGGAATAAGTCCAAGCTTTTCATAAAGTCGTACCGTGTTAGGGTGGATTCCGAAGCAATGCGCTATTTCTGCGGTTTTATATTTTTTCATCCATTTCATCACCTCATTCCTGCACTGTATCATCACTTTATAAGTCTGGTGTTACAGTGGAGGGTTTCTAGGTGTACCCTGAATCTGCATATTCCCTCACTATTGTAGAAATATAATTAATCTAGTACTAGAGGGAAAAAGCGGTCATATCGTATACTTACAAAATAAGAGAAAGATTCATCGTTCTCTATTAATATTTTCCATTAGGTGGTAGAAAATACAGTGAAAAAAGTGTTCCAATTCATGAATTGGGGGATTTTTGGACTAAGATCATACTGGTATATCATTCAAGTTCTAGAGCTGCTTCGAGAGCAAGGGGATAGCCTCACTCATGTCCTCATCATCTTGTGGGCACTGGCAGCTTATTTGATCCCATGTATTTTCTGGATTCCGCAAATCAGAGAAAAGCGAGAAGCCTTTTGTATTTCTGAAACCGTTATCGGGGGCTCTCTACTTGTATATTTGTTAATATCGACAGGGGAAACCACCTATTTCTATTTCATTCCGGCATTATCAATCGGCTATATGATCTCGCGTAAAGTATTCTGGATTGCCCCTGTTGTTCTATTGCTTCCATATGCATCCACTTTATCGGGGGAGCTTTCCTTCTGGAAGGCGACGGGCTTAATATCCGATTTGGTATTGTTTTTGGCGATTGGCTTTTGGATTGGTTTTATTGGCAATGCCTACCGGACGAATAGCATGCTAATGATCGAAATCGATAAAAAGAACAAACTTCTCACACAATACGCTTTGCAAATCGAAAGGCTTACTTTATTGGAAGAAAGAAACCGTATGTCCAAGGAACTGCATGATACATTAGGGCACTCCTATATTTCGCTCGTAATGGGTTTGGATGCAGCGATTGCACTTCTGGATAAGAATCCTCAGGGAGCAAGAGACAAATTGCTGCGATTGAGGGACTTGACGGAAAGTAATGTGGATGAGATGAGAAAGCTGGTTCATGCGAGCGGCGAGGATGAAATGCTGATGGACCAGATTGTGGAGCTCATCGAAAGTTTCAAAGAGTTTACCGGTACAGAGGTGGAGCTGCGTATTGACGGTACAGAGCAGGTTCTAAGCTCACCTGTTCGCCAGACCTTGTTACGCATCGTACAGGAAGCATTTACGAACGCAGTTAAGCATGGAGGGGCCACAACTATCACTCTGGAATTCCACTTCTCCTCCGATCAAGTGAATATGACAATTCGTGATAACGGTAAAGGTGCAGCGAAAATAAAAGAAGGCTTCGGTCTTACGACGATGAGAAATCGGCTCCAACCATTTCAAGGTCAGCTACAGGTTCTTTCATCGCCTTCCAACGGGACGCAATTATTAGTCACGATTCCAATAACAAAAGGGGATACTTACTAAATGAGACTGCTTATAGCAGATGACCAAGAGCTTATTCTTGAAAGCTTAAACATCGTGTTGGGTATGGAAGAGGATATTGAAATTATTGGGCTTGCCAAGGATGGTCAT
>NZ_BIML01000005.1 GCF_004001065.1 Paenibacillus xylaniclasticus | reverse complement strand
CCATGACGGAAACGATCGCAATTGCAACAACACTAGATAGGATCATCGTTATCCGCAAACGTTCTTCACTGGCTACCATATCACTTGAAATGGATTCCTGCATGCTGCTGATGTTGCTGCGCATTTCATTAACAAGCGCAGTGTTGTCGTTGTACAGTTGAGCAAGCTCTAGATCCAGCGGCTTTAATTGCTCAAAGAGTGCAATTTTATCCTGCATGATCTTAATCGCCTCGGTAGGTTTATCATTGATGCCGAAATAGGAGTTGAAGCTGGACGTCATTTCATTCATAAGCGAACTAATTTGATTGTACGAATCATTAACCTCTTGCAGCTTGCCTTCTATGACGGCCTTGTTATAAGTGTCGAATAATATGTTGGTTTGATTAACAGCACTAGTAAAGTTGTAAATTTCATCTGCTGCGCCTCCTAACGATAATTTAGCTGGGGGAGCGGAATCGAAATAGACTTCAAAAGCTATCTGCTTATAGTCGCTCAATGTGACGGCGGAGGCATTGAATTTAATTGCGACTTCTTCCCATGCATTATTGGCTGCTGTAAATACGGTATCGACTTTTATGGCAGGGTTACCATTGAACGTCACATACTCCAGCCCGCCAAGCGCGCCACCGTAGCTAGTGCTTAGAACATAACTAGGATTCTGGCTGAAATCGATGGTCGCAGCCTCTGAACCGCTCAGAAGCTCAATCTTCGTTATGTAGGCCGTAGCTTTATAATCGATGGAGTCGCCGCCAATGCGTGCCGATAATGCGTCGCGATTCCCTTTATCCGGAAGCTTATTAACATAACGATATTTGCTATAAGCGGTACCGTTGATTACCTCCGTCCCCTTGAAGAAATTCCCTGTGCTAAGCATTGGAATATCCGTCCAATTTCCTACCTTATCTATCGCGTCCAATTGCTCCTGCAGCAGACTTGCATTCTCACTTATCTTCCCATAGATCCCTGTTGAAGTATCGAATCCGCGTTCTCCAACAAGTTTAATGATCTGCTGCATGTTGGAATTGTTATCTTCTAACAGCGACGTTAGCTGGTTCCAGCTATCCTTATAATCGCCGCTGGAATCGTTATTGCGAGCGATATTATACGCTTTCTCCACATTGCTGCTGATCTCATTGAGATAGCTGCTGTTCTTCGAATAAACGTACTGCACATTTAAGGTTTCATTCTGTTCAGACAATCGGTTAATTTGATTCATCTGATTGGTTAGATCATAGCTGTTGTTGCTGTTGTTCAGCATGACAAGTGACATCCCGCCGACAAGCAGCAAAATGACTAAGCATACCGTTCCCAGTAAAATCAGCTTGAACTTCAGAGAATGAATTAACCTTGTGTTATTCGACCTATTCTTCATGAGCGACTCTTTGATAGGTATCTTCATTCTCATGTGCAGCTCTCCTTTTTGGTCAATATTTTCATGCGAACACATTCATTCTCTTATAACCCAGAACATAATGCAATAAAATTTCATAACAACTGTTACATTTTGTGTAAATTACATGTCATATACTTGTAGGAAATAATATTGGGTGTATTAGGCAGATGATGGAGTAGAAACATCGCTCTTCATTTTATGCAAACAACATTAATATCTGTAATAATTTTCATAAAAGGACTATAGTCATGTGAGTTATTTCCTGAACGTGTGCTGGCTGCGGTCGAGAAAGTTTTAGTTTAAAG
Source organism: Paenibacillus xylaniclasticus (assembly GCF_004001065.1). Taxonomy (GTDB): domain Bacteria; phylum Bacillota; class Bacilli; order Paenibacillales; family Paenibacillaceae; genus Paenibacillus_T; species Paenibacillus_T xylaniclasticus. Next base: position 405,559 of record NZ_BIML01000005.1, on the reverse strand, counting down.
GATTCATTTTCGTATCTTTATTGTCGATAATATTCAGATAAAAGAAGATTAGAGATGGACATCATGAGTGAAGGAGAGCAGCGGATGATCTTCAAATCGGGGAATAAAAGAAATGCGTCATTGGGTAAGAACGTTAGTACGGAATCGGCATGGTTGGACGAGTTCGAAAGGTACGTTAAGCTGCTGGAGCAGGGCAAAGAGAATGATTACTCTTTAGCACGGACGGATGGTGCATTATTCGATCGCTTTCAATCCCTTACGGAGCGGGTATCCGCTGTGCTTCATCGTCGTGAGGAGCGGCCTAACATACGCTTGAATATGGTGACTACTGCAATAGAGGTTGGGCTATGGGAGATGGATGTTATTGCCGGCGATCCTGTAAACCCTGCCAATGTATTTCAATGGTCCAATGAATTCAGACAGATGCTTGGCTATAAAGATGAAACGGACTTTCCTAATGTACTCGATAGCTGGTCCGGCAAGCTTCATCCTGAGGATAAGGATAAGGCGGTTCAGAACTTTGCTAATCATATGTTAGACCGCACAGGCCAGACCATATATGATGACACGTATCGTCTAATGACCAAGGCAGGAGAATACAAATGGTTTAGGGCTACCGGTACAACCCTTCGTGAAGCAGACGGCACGCCAGTCTTCGTAGCGGGCGCTCTATTCGATATCCATAATGAAAAATTAACGAATGACCAGCTTAGTGCACTAATGGAGCGCTATGATCTTGTGAATCGTGCAATGGTCGAAGCGCCTTGGGATATGACAGTAGTCGCGGGGGACCCTGTAAATCCAGAAAATGCGTTCTGGTGGTCGGACCAATTCAGAAAAACGATCGGCTTCGAGGGGGAGCATGATTTCCCTAACAAGATGAGCAGTTGGATTAATCAGCTTCATCCGGATGATCGCGAGCAAGCCTTGGAGCAATTCACGCATCACTTGCTGCAAGAACCGGACAAGACAGAGTATACACTCAAGTATCGCTTGGCCTCCAAGTCGGGGGAATACCGTTGGTATTATGCAGGCGGGGCTACGAAGCGTGATGAAGCGGGTAAGCCGCTGCGCGTAGCGGGCACGATTCGAGATATTACTCATGAAGTGAATAAAGAAGAGGTTATTCGTCTGGTTAATGAGCAGATGAAAGGATTGTTCGAAGCAATTAACGATATTGTTCGAGGCGTCGTGAACGTCACCGAGCAGGCTCAAGATATCGCAACTGAACAAGAACGTTCCTATCAGACCGCTTTGGGTGTTAAAACCAAAACAGATGAAACGGCAGCCGTTACGGCGTTCATTAAAGAGGTTGCAGACCAGACGACCCTTCTCGGTCTTAATGCATCCATTGAAGCCGCTCATGCGGGTGAATTCGGCAGAGGGTTTGCAGTAGTCGCAAGTGAGGTTAGAAAATTAGCCGATCATAGTAAAACAGCTTCGGTGAATATTGAGAACTCAATGAAAGACATGAAGCTCAATATTGATCAAATCATTCAAACCATCTCTAACATGTCGACATTAACTCAAGCCCAAGCGGCATTGACCGAGCAAATCAACGCCTCTGTACAGGAATTAAGCACGATGTCAGAAGAGCTAGTCAGCATTATTGAAAAGCTATAAGTCGTTTGGTATTGGAACGGAAAGGGCGCCTGCTTGTGCGCCCTTTCGACTAATGTTGCGCCGAAGAGGCTGTCTTTAATTCCGTAAGCAATTCAATCTGATCATGCTCGGTTATTGGTTTGCCCCAATAGAAGCCTTGAATAAAATCGCACTGCTGCTCTTTAAGATAATGCAGTTGGATTTCATTTTCTACACCCTCTGCGACGACGGAAATGTCCAGCTGGTGCACGAGTGAAATAATCGAGCCGACAATAGGCTTTCTCGTTTGCTGCTGGTCTATGCTGTTGGGCTGTTGAGGATAAGGTCTATATTGAGCCTGATAGACAAGATGAAGCTCTTCTTTCTCAAATGCCTCTCTCAGAATGCACTCAAGCTCGACTCTCTTTAAATTGGCTGGAGGATGAATGTGGTGTGGTTCGGTCGCAGTCTGATAACGAGGGTCTTTATCATGCGGCTCACTATGAAAAGATAGTATCGTGTTCCCGCTTTGATCCACCCAGTAGTATGAAACATCTATGCTGTCACTGTCCAATTCCTCAGTGACAAGTAAACGCGACCCATCGACGAAGACGAATGTATGGCGTGTAAATTTGCGAGAGGACATCAAACCAGATCCGTCTCCGTCTCTAGAGTCCATAATGATGTGGGCGTAATCCCGTTCTAATTGCGTAATGTTTGATGAAGGTCTTACCGCTCTTTGAGACTTGGTCAAGAGTCGGCTCCCCGCCTTTCGATTGAACGCAACAAGCCCCCCCACTGCTGTGCGTCACGGGTCTCGTTAGCGGTTAGCTTCGGCTGCTTCTGCTACTGTTGATTTCACGCCAGTTGGAGCAACGTATATGGCATTTTCGGGTATACGAGCCTGCTTAAACCGTTCGCCTTTCTCAACGCCGATGAAGCGTCCTTGATTGATCCAGTTATTGATCGTGGCGACACTGACGCCGAAGAAGCGCGCAACTTCTCCCGTCAACTTGCCGTTGCGGACAGCGTGGTGAACCTGCTTTATAAGTAGGGCGGTTGTTTAGCATATTTCAGATTCGTAAATTATTGTCGATCTTGACGAAGAGATCTGAGATGCCCTTTGCGGTAAGCAAAAATCAGCATAGGGATGGCAATCAACAGGCTGATGATAACGGGCACGATCGAAGCCTCAAGGCCGAATTGGCCTCCAGTAAGAAGGGTCGGACCCGTAACCTCAACTGTGAAAAGGCCTGTGGAGGGGTGGCCTGATACGGGAATACCGCTAAGTCCCTCTATTGTATTCCACATGAAGTGGAGACCTATGATGAACCAAACATTGCGACGCCACAGGAAGGCTGCACCCAGTAATACGCCAGCTTCAAGGGCAATACAGACGGCTCCCCAAACCGTAGCTCCTGGGTTGCCCAGGTGAGCGATCCCAAAGAATAGTGATGTTAGGGCTAGTGCAAGTAAGCTTCCGCCCATCTTCTCAATGGCTTGAAAGGCAAGCCCTCGAAAGACCAATTCTTCTACGAAGGCAGCGCCAAGTTGTGCGGCGATAATAGGCAAGACGACAGAGCTGACGTTGTCGGCTGACCACTTGAATGAATACCCGCCCAACAGGACGATGAGGGCTGTAGAGACGATAATAAAGATAAGGCCGATGACAGCGCCGAGAATACTTTCCGATAATGCACGCCGTGGGATTAGAAGCTCAGGAACCGGTCGCCGCGCCAGAAGCTTCATCGCAAGCCAGTAGACAACGATGGCAACCGCGCTTCCGAGGAGTGCCAATGTAATGGATCCTAGTGCTTGTGAATCCCTGGATAATGACCCGAATATCACTTTGGTAAGTATGATCCCGAACGCTCCCACGAGCATCCAGATGAGGGGGAACTGAAAGAACGAAACAATCTTAGATTTTCTCCTATCGTTAAGTGCTTCATTATTTTGTACAGTAGTCTTTCTCATGAGTAGTAGCCGCTCCTTTCCTCTGACAGATATTGATTTTCTATATAATAATTTATAAAAGTCATACGGCAGTAGTGCCGTTTCGTCATATCATAGTCATTTGAAGCTCACCAAATAAAAGCCGAAGCCGACATCCGTTATGATGTCGGCTTCGGGCAGATTAGCTGCATTCTTCTGCAGGGCGTATTCTTTAACAATCTATAATTCCAGTTTCCCTAGCCTTATAGGCTGCTTCCCTTCTCCCTTTTACATTCAATTTCGAATAAATATTCGAGATGTAATTTTTAACCGTACCTTCACTAAGATATAATGCCTTAGCGATGTCCTGATTGCGTAGACCTAAGGCCAGCTTGTGAAGAACTTGGACTTCGCGGGCGCTAAGTCCGAATTCATTGTTTCTCTCAAGCCATTCGGCTTCCGGGGCCTCTGTATCCATTGTCGATGAATTACCGCTTTCGAGCATTCTTTTAATCATTTTGTCTGCCATTTCCGGCGAAATGAGTGTGCCGCCTGTGTGAACCACCCGTATGCCGGCGATGAGGTTTTTGGGATGGATGGCTTTGAGCAGGAAGCCTTCAGCTCCATGGCTTAACGCCGCCAGCACATATTCAACCTCTTTGTAAGAAGTTAAAATAATAATTTTCGTTAATGGGAATCGAGGCTTGATCTTCTCAGTAGCAACAACGCCATCCATAATCGGCATATTGATATCCATGAGAATGATATCCGGCTCGGATTTCTCACAGCAGCGGATTGCCTCTTCACCATTCTTAGCCAATCCGACAACCTCGATATCGTCTTCCATCTCGAGTACAATTTTTAGACTTTCGAGGATCAACTCTTGATCATCCACGATGAGTACTTTAATTTTCGGCATCCGACTTATCTCCTTTCAGTGGTATTTCGCACCTGACTTCAACGCCAGTGACCGCTAAGGTGGAGATGGAAAAGGTACCCCCAAGCATCTCAATTCGATTCTTCATCGTTGTCAGCCCGAACCCATGCTCAATCTTGCCCAAGGGCCTTCCGTTATTACGAATAGAAACCTGCAGGGTTGATGGATAGAAGTGGAGGTCCAGCTCGATTTCCGTTGCTTTGCCATGCTTCAGCGCATTCGTGAAAGACTCCTGTATCACCCGAATAATCGATTGCTGCACATCGAAACGAAGGACCCGATCTGCTCCGTTCAGCGTGAATCGAATGGCTGTCCCGGTGTATTCTCGAAAGCTGTTAATGAGTCGCTCCACGTGGTCCACTAAACTTAAATTCTCTTCCTCTCCCATTTGGTGCACGATGTCTCTCATTTTATCTAAGTTCTGTTCTGTCAATCCTCTTATACGAATCAATTTATCTTTTGCTAGATCTGGATTTTTGTCTAGAAGTGCGATAGCGGCATCGAGGCTCATAATAAGGGAAATAAAAGAATGTCCTAACGTGTCATGCATCTCTTTGGACATACGATTTCGTTCCTCCAGGAGAGTCATCCTTTCAATCTCGGCAGCATATTGGGTTAACAATTTATTCTGCTCATCAATTTCTTTGGCTAATTTATTTTTCTCATGATAAGCCTTGGCAATGTAGTTGACCCAAATTCCGATAAAAGAGAAGAGAATATTATCTGAGCTTGAACCGAGCGCCAAGATCCATGTAACCTTTCCGAATATCATGCTGGTAAAGGGCAGCAATAATAATACTGGCATTGACCAGGCCGTCTTTCGGGTTAGTAAGTAACCGATTGTAAGGCTTGGAATGAGATAATCGACACTCCCGAGCTGCTCCGACTGCATGAACGATATAAAATAAAAGGACCCTCCCAGCAATAGTTCAAGTAAGATGAACCATTCCTTGCTCTTCCTAATTGGCGGAAACCAGAATAAAATCGGAATAATAAAGGCCGCTAAAAGCCAAGCAATGCTCACGGGCGAATATTCATTCTCCATTAAAATATGAGATAACAACAAAATATAATAATAAGACCGGAGCCCGAATATCCCCCAATCCATGAAATAAAAAACTTTCTTCATCGGTATCCTTCCTTACTCAAGCGCAGCTGGCCAAATTTCCTTAATTATACACCAAATAAACTACACTTATTGTAAGCAGAAGACGCGGTAAAAACAAAGGGGCACCGCTTTCTGTCCCGGCTTTGACTTGGGCTATTTTCCCAGAGCCGCAATGTGATCTACAAAAACTATGGGAACGCATCTATACTGAGTGGTTCCCGACATCCGGATACGAGCAGGTTGAGGCTCCTCAATTCGAAATGTATTATGGAATGTCGGGGCATACACAGGGTGAGATCTGGATACCTGGACTCATTATCTTACAATATAGACAACTGTCTCTTAGAGTAGATTTGTGCTGTAATAGAGAAGTAACTTTTTCGGGCACAAATTGTTGCGAATCCAAATTCTGGCCCATCTATACTTGGGTATGAAAGGAGGGACTTAGATGGAGTGGCTTGAACGAATGAATCGGGCGGTAGACTATATTGAAGCAAGGCTGGCCGATAAGATCGATCTGGGCGAGGCAGCCCGTATGGCCTGTTGTTCGTCGTACCAGTTCCAACGGATGTTCTCGTTTATTACAGACGTAACGCTGGCGGAGTATATACGGCGCAGGCGTCTGACACTTGCGGCTCTGGAGCTGCAGAACGATGGGGATGCGAAAGTGATTGATGTCGCGCTTAAGTACGGTTACGAATCGCCTGTCTCGTTCGCACGGGCATTCTATGCATTGCATGGGATAACGCCGGCTATGGCTCGCCAGGAAGGAATCGTTCTTAAAGCCTACCCCCGTCTGTCCTTTCATATCACAATTAAGGGGGCAGAAGCGATGAATTATCGGATTGAAACGAAGGAAAGCTTTGAAGTGTTCGGCATTGAAGGTCTATTTCGAGTTGACGGAAGCGGAGAGGCTCCACAGACACCGGCCAAGCTGTGGGAGCAGTGTCTGGCGAACGGCGACGTGAAGCGGCTTGAAGAAGCCGCAGGTCGATTGCCATCGTTCGTCAGTCAGAATTTGCATCTCGTGAATGCGGTGTGCAGCTACCGTAAGACGGGGCCAGATACGTTCCCGTATATGCTGTTCGCCTTCAAAGACGAAAGCAGCAGAACGGATGGATATACGACTGTGACGATCCCGGCGCATACGTGGGTGATCTTCCCGTCGGAGCCGCATCCGGAGGAAAGGTTTGGCGAGGTCATAGAAACGCTGTACAAACGCTTTTACACCGAGTGGCTGCCGACAGCAGGCTATGAGCAAGCAGAAGGAATTGAACTTGAAATATCCGGAACCAAGGATGGACTCAACTATGTCGAGCTTTGGTTCGCGGTGCGGAAGTCGTAATGGGTATTGAGAATAACATATGAGATGATCCACAAGGCCGTTCTAATATAGGAGCGGCTTTGTGTTATTTAATAGAGAGTATATTCAAGTCTATACTATGGGATTTATTTCCCGTATTCTGTTAATGCTTGTAAGAAAAATGTGTGTCGGGGGGTGCTGTTTTGGCTAACAATTTGGTAAATCCAAGAACCCATAAGGATTGGTTAACGCCCCATTCTCGTGAATGGTATGCTCAGCTCGGCCAATTGACGGGACGATATTCACTGCCGTGGAATTCCACAGCGGCGGAGCCGGATGCTGAGGCATTGTTCGAAGAAGAGGTCTCTCGAATGGTTGTTCACCGTAAGGTTCTCGATGTCGGCTGTGGACACGGCGACTTTACGATTCGTTGGAGCTCGGCAGCCAAGCAAATTGTAGGAATCGATATTACGAGTGGTTTTATTGAAACCAGCAGAAACTATAAGATATCGAATGTTTCCTTTGTAGTTGCCGACACGGGCAATCGCCTTCCGTTTGAAGATGAGGAATTTGATTGTGCGTATAATCGCAAGGGTCCGACTTCTGCTTATCAGGATTTAAGAAGAATTATTAAACCAGGCGGGCGCATTGTTAGTCTCCATCCCGGCGATCATTCGTACCCAGAATTATCATATTTCTTCCCGAACCTATTCGAACCGGTCAGTGAAGGGACTCCAATATTGGATAGAATAAAGGCCAATTTGGAACGGGGGATGCTGCTCAAGCAGGCGAGCATTGAAATGATTAGAAGTGTTTCTTATTTACTTGAGCCTATGGATGTCGTCAGAGTGTGCTGTTTTGGACAGGTGCTGTCGGTGTATGAGATGGTCATTAACGAGAGTATGCGTGAGATAGAAAGAATATTTTTCGATAACGCAACAGAACAAGGGCTTCGCGTCACGAATGAGATGTATATGGTTCGCATAACCGTGTAACAGATCTTGAGTATCTATGCTCTAATAAACTGTGATTCTGGTTATTCTTGCGGCAGTAGGAATGGGTCTCTGGTTTACAGTTCGTCTGCCTGTCTCCGTGGCTAATATTGCACATCGTTATGCTGGACATGCTAGAATTGATACAGCGTATACTCCGTGTGCGAATTAAGAGAGGGGATAAGGCGATGAAAATTATTGTTTTTGGTGCAACGGGCGGTGTAGGCCAATTCGTTGTGAAGCAGGGGCTTGAGGCTGGGCTGAAAGTAACGGCATTCGTACGAAATCCTGCAAAGCTTGAAGGATCGCATAGCCATTTGCGCGTTATTCAAGGGGATGCGCTCAATCAAGAGGAGGTCACAGCGGCGATTGCAGGTCATGATGTTGTTGTGTCATGTTTAGGTTCAAGCAAAGGGATGAAGAAATCTACGGAGCTTCAAGAAATGGCGAAATGCATGGTGAATGGCATGCAGGAGCATCATATAACAAGAATAGTCTACACCGCGTCTGCGGGAGTCCATAGAGAATTGTCAGGCGCTATCGGAAAGCTGGTCATGGCCATGCTTCGCAATCCTCTAGCCGATCATCGGGCTGCTGTAGATTATATTCAAGCGCATGGGTTGAACTATACAATCGTTAGACCAATGGGATTAACGAATCACCCCTTTACAGGACGGTATAGAGAAGCGGCGGTAGGTGTACCTGAGAAGTCCAGGTCGATCCCACGCGCTGATGTTGCACATTTTATTATCAAAGCATTACAAGATCCCCGTTATGATCATACGTCGATCGGACTCGCTACTTAATCATATACCTACTGTCCTTTATAGGTAACGAAGCTGACATCATAGATAACAGGAAGGGCAAAGACATGAACGACAGAGTAGTTATGCCAATATGGATGTTTGGCGTGTTTATTATCGTGATGAACACAACAATGTTTAATGTATCGATTCCAGGGATCATTACCGAGTTTCATATTACAGCAGACTTAGGATCATGGATTATTTCCAGCTATTCCATAGGCTATGCCTTATCGACGATGATATACAGCCGGTTGTCAGACAGTATCCCTATGCGAGGGCTGTTATTGACGGGCTTGACCATCCTAAGTTTATCCTCGATATTCGGAATTTTCGCTCACAGCTTTGAGTTGCTGCTAACCGTACGCATTCTGCAATCAGCGGGCGCGGGAACGATGGCAGGCTTAGGCCTAGTCATGGCGAGCCGTTACATTCCTTTCGAACGGCGTGGGCGAGCGATCGCTATGATCTCGACAGGCAGTGCCATGGCTTTTGGGTTCGGTCCGATTATTGGGGGCGTTCTCAGTGAATATTTCGGATTTAATGGGCTGTTTGCTGTCACCTGCTTAATTCTTGTCGTGCTTCCTATATTAATGCGACTGCTTCCGAAAGAAGAGCCAAAGCCGCTTCGTTTCGACGTTCCCGGAGCGATCTTCACGATTGTAAATGTCGTGACCTTATTAATCGCTGTCATGCAGCGCTCTCTATTGTGGGTCTCCGGAAGCCTGCTCTCTCTGGTCCTGCATGCTTGGTATTTGAAGAAAGTGAAGAGAGAAACCTTCATTAACCCAAAACTTCTGCTACAAAGGGATTATCGAAAACTAACAACGGTCGGATTCTGTATCTTAATACTGAACTTAGGAAATTTATTTCTAATGCCACTGGCCTTAGCTAATTTGGGTGATCAATCGGAGATCGCCATTGGATTAACTATAGCACCGGGAGCGTTAGTATCGGCGCTGCTAACCCGATATGTGGGCAAATGGATCGATCAATATGGGAATATTAAATTTCTGCTCCTAGGCCATATTGTACTGGCGGTTGTGCTGGCCGTATTCTCATTTGCTATTGAGGTCTCCCCTCTCATTATTCTGTGTGGATATTTATGTTTCTCGCCTTCGTTCTCTGCCACATTATCTGCATTAAATAATGAAACGACTCGCATACTGCCGAAGCAGTGGATTGGCTCAGGCATGGGGCTGACGCAGCTAATTCAATTCTTTGGAGGATCGGTATCGGTTGCTGTAATTGGGATGATTCTTGCCTTGGAGAAAGACATGCCCCTTGGGTTAGCGTATGAGAATGTATACCGCATTCTGCTCGCCGTATGCCTGCTCTCTCTAGCTATTGTGGTGTGGTACATCAAGACAATAGGAAAGTCGGAGAAAATGGCGTAGCTGCGATTGCACGACAGCTATATCATCGTGTCGTTCGAGACAGACAGTTGGAATGGATAGAATGATAGATAAGGAAGCGAGCCTTTAATGGGCCGCTTCTTTTTTTAAGGATTAATTAATAGGTCATGAGTATGCTGTAGAGCAACACATATTTCAGTGATCTTTATCACTGATTGTATTGTTGGTTCTTGTTATAGTTTTCCTAGAGAATGGAATTATTTCACTCTAATATTTTAAATATGTATTGTTAAAGCGGAGGAAAACAACGATGAAGCATGCAGCATTCGATAGGCTTTCTGCAATATCCATGCGTACGAAGCTATTTCTTTTAATTTTAATTATTTTAATGGGCTCATTCTCGATGATGGGTTACCAGCAAGCAGCAAATATTACGACCGTAATCCAAAGGGATGCGTTGGAAAAAGCACAATCAGACCTGATGACAGGTATGGAAATTATCGATGCACAATATCCGGGGGATTGGCATGTCAAAGAGAATCAGTTATACAAAGGGGAGACATTAATCAACAATAATTATGAGTTCATTGACCTTATTGGCCAGTTAACGAATGGGGATACAGCTACTATCTTTCTTGGCGACACCCGGATTACAACTAATATTATTGTGAATGGACAACGTGCAGTAGGCACGCAAGCGTCAAGCAAAGTGGTTGAGCAGGTTCTTCACCAAGGCAAGACGTATTTAGGTACAGCTGATGTTGTGGGGAATACCTATCAGGCTGCGTATATGCCGATTCATGATTCTAGCGGCAAGGTCATCGGAATGTGGTATGTGGGTGCTCCTGATGCGGACGAACGTGTTCAACAAGTAAAGAAAGACATGATGATCCGGCTGACCGTTGAAGGAACTATTATTCTTGTTGCTGCGTTCTTGCTGTTTCTCGTGCTCACCCGTCCATTGATTCGACGTATTGGAGACGCTGCCCAAGCTCTGCAGGTTGTGGCAAGCGGTGATCTGACGTCTAAGGAGCTGCGTGTGAAGAGTAAGGATGAGACAGGAATGCTGCTTGCCGCGGTGAATACTATGTCAGCCGATCTTCGCGCTGTCATTAGTCGGGTTAAGGAGTCCTCCTTGCTCGTTGCGTCCTCGTCCGAGCAGTTGACAGCCAGCATAGAGCAGTCGACTCAAGCGACCGGACAAATTAACATGGCGATTCAGGAGGTAGCAGCAGGGGCAGCTGAGCAATCGACCAGCGTGACTCATTCAACCGAAGCCGTACTCGAAATTTCGAGAGGCATGGATCAAGTTGCGGAAGCTATTCAAAGTATGGCAGATTTCTCATCTGCTGTAAGCAGCAATGCAAGTCTAGGAACCCAAGTGGTATCCGAGAGTATCGAGCATATGAATTTGGTGAAAAGCACAGTTGAGAATGCCTCGCGGATCATGAACAACTTAGAGGTGAAATCGAAGGAAATCGATGAAATCGTAGTTGCGATTACAGCGATTGCGAGCCAGACTCATTTATTAGCTCTTAATGCTTCTATAGAAGCTGCCCGCGCTGGAGAACAAGGTAAAGGCTTTGCTGTCGTCGCATCGGAGGTGAAGAAGCTGGCGGACCAGTCAGGGCAGTCGGCGGAGCGGGTTAGTGAGCTTATTCGACAAATTCAAGCGGATTCATATAAGGCTGCGCTAGCTATGAATCAAGGGACGAAGGTCGTAGAGCAAGGGCTGTATCAAGTGCAGCAATCCGGTATGACCTTTCGAGATATTGCCAACGCTATAAGTGAAATTTCATCGCAGTCTCAAGAGGTATCCGCCATTGTCGAACAGGTTCATGCCAATTCCCATGAAACGGTAAACAGGATGGAGCGGATTACGGAGATTCTGCAGAAGGCTTCTGACAATACCACCGATATTGCGGCCTCTTTGGAAGAGCAGAATGCGGCAAGTGAAGAGATTTCCGCTGCCGTCGTCCATCTGAGTGAAATGGCAGAGGAATTGCAGCAGCTAGTCCAGACGTTTAAGGTGTAGTGGAATTTGCATGACCATTATTTTTTGTTGGAAAATTATATAAATTATAGCTTCTAGTGGTATGATTATTTCTTAACTGGATAGAGAAGTCGATTTACTGCCATTTCATTCGCAACTAGCTCCTGAAAGTGGTATCATTCTATATGTAGGGGAGGCAATCCTTGAGCGATTTTCGCAAGAAGCGAGGGGCGCACCCATAATGCTTTTAACGAAATGAGGCTGAACATGGAGATGGGACAGAAGGAAGAAAGACAACAATCTGTCATGCTGAGAAGGATTATGAGAGGATTCATGATCGTCATTGGGGCGTTCATTACGGCATATGGGCTTGAAGCCGTATTAATTCCGAATAGTGTATCCGACGGCGGCGTGACGGGTCTTAGTATCGTAGGCTCGAAGCTGATCGGGTTGCCTTTGGGACTTCTTATCGCGGTTCTTAATATTCCGTTCATCTTCCTGGGGTACAAGCAGATTGGCAAAAGCTTTGCGATCTATTCTGTACTGGGGATTGCTTCGCTTGCAGTCGGTACTGCCGTCATGCATGAATTAACGCCTATTATTGAAGGGGATACGCTGCTGGTAACCGTCGTGGGCGGTATTATTATCGGTTTTGGTATGGGTCTGGCCTTGCGGAACGGCGGCGCATTAGACGGTATCGATATGCTGGCCGTACTGCTCTCCCGCAAATTGCCTTTCGGTACCAGCGATCTTATTCTATTCCTGAACACCTTTGTATTCATTGTCGTTTCGAGTGTATTTGGTCTCAAAGGGGCAATTCTATCGGGTATTGCTTATTTCATCGCCTCGAAGGTGATCCATATCGTCGAGGAAGGCTTAAGCGGAGCCAAAACGTTCAAAATCATTACGAGACAGCCGGAGGCGATGGTCGAGACGATTCGCAACCGTTTAGGACGCAGTGCTACGTATAACCTCGTGTCAGGCGGATACTCGAACGAGCAATTCAAAGAAATTACTTGTGTCATTAACCGAATGGAAGAAAGTAAAATGAAAGAGATTATTCATGAGCTTGACCCACATGCTTTCGTAATGGTGTACGACGTCGCGGAAGTGAAGGGCGGTAACTTCAAGAAGAAGGACATCCACTGATTTAAGGGGATGGAGCATCTTAGCTGAAGTTAGCTGTGTTAATCTAGAGTGAACATGAAGACAATCGGGGCGCCCTAACGGGGCGCCCTATTTCGTACCGGCTTCAGTTGTTTTCTTGAGCTTTCGTTTCTTTAAGTAATAGAATACTCCGATGACCAGAACTATGAAGACAGTCAGCACCAGATAAATAAAGTTATGCACGGACGCCGATAGGATGCCGAAGGATACGGAAGATAGGACAAGTCCGTAGATTAAGTTGCCAATCGTTGTCGCAACGATAAAGTGCAGCGTCTTGATGGAGCTCAATCCTGATGTAATATTAATTAAGTTAGTCGGCATAAAGGGAAGAATGCGTCCGAGCAGCACGAAGGTGAAGCCGTTCTTCTCGATTTTATCTTGAAGCTGCCGCAGCTTCGGTGAGTCTTTGAATAGACCATGAAATAAGAAACGAACTGACAGGAAGACTAGCGTACTGCCAATCACACTGCATAAACAGCCATACAGATAACCGTTCCAGAAGCCGAATAAGGTGATATTCGCTGTAATGACTAGAATAAGCGGAATAAAGGTGAAGATGTTCTGCAGCGTCATAATGACGAGCATGATCAGCATGAGCAGGGCAGTGTTGTCGTGTGCGATCTCCCGGATCGCTTCTGGTGTGATGTCTGCTACCGTGTAGCCGCTGCTTCTTAATATGAAGAACAAGCAAAGCAAGAAGATGATATAGCCGGTAATACGTATGATCAGTTTGCGTTTATTCATGGCGTACGGGCTCCTTTGGACTACAAACATAACTACATCATTATATCGAAGATTATCTCCCGGATGTAAGATTTAAGCAAAAATTAGGATAGGAGGCTTGGAAATTGTCAGGAGCTTGAACAGATGCTTTTATTGCTTGACACATTGTATACAATTGAATACAATCATACTTGAATTCTTGTATACAAATGTATACGAAAGTGAGTGAGCGTATGAAGGCCTCTGATAAACCAATGGATGGGGATTGTCATCACAGAGCAGGACATAAAGGCAGGATGCATCATTATCGCGGGGCGCAGACCTTTCGAAGGGGAAGGGCTCTAGAGTTTTTCGACCGATTGGCGGCAAGACGAAATACGTTAAGGCAGCAGCTTGATGCGCCGGAGTTCGAGGAGATCAAGCTCCTCATTCAAGGGGAGCTTAAAGCTCTTGAATCGGTAATTGATGATTACACCCGGCATTTCGAGCTTCAAGAAGTCGAACAACTTAAATCATAAGGATGAAGAAAAGGAAGCTTATAGTATGTGGGGATTACGAGCTTATATTAAACCGTACTGGAAATATTTCATTCTCGGGCCGCTGTTCATGCTGTTTGAGGTGTTTTTTGATCTACTCCAGCCGCGCTTGGCTGCCCATATCGTCGATTCCGGCGTTGCGGAGCGCGATTTTTCGGTCATCCAGCAAACCGGGCTTATGATGGTGGCGGTGACGGTATTCTCGCTCATTTCGGGCGTAACCTGCAATATTTTTGCCAGCCGTGCTTCACAGAACTTCGGAGCTGATATTCGAGAGGCATTGTTCACGAAGATTCAGACCTTCTCGTTCGAGAATGTGGACCGTTTCCAATCGGGTTCGCTCATTACGCGCATGACCAGCGACGTGTCGCAGGTGCAGAATTTGATGCAGATTTTGCTGCAGCGTATTGTGCGTGCGCCGAGCCTGCTCATCGGCAGTGTCGTGATGGCGCTTCTTATCAATTTTAGGCTGGGCATGATTCTACTTGGTGCATTGATTGTGCTCGTAGCGGTGCTCGTCTTGTTGATTCGGTTCTCGATTCCGATGTTTAAGAGCATTCAGGATAGGCTCGATAACCTGAATATGCGTATGCAGGAGAATCTCGCTGGAATTCGGGTCGTCAAAGCCTTTGACCGTGCGGACTATGAGACGAAGCGGTTTGCCGCGGTCAATCTGGATTTTACTGAAATCTCGATAAAAGCGGCCCGTTTTATTGCCTTGAACTCACCGATCGTCACGTTGATTATGAATGTGTGCTTGGTGATCATTGTGATGTACGGCGGAAACTTGGTGTGGGATGAGTCGATGCGGGTAGGCGATCTAGTCGCTTTCGTTAACTATGTCGTTCAGGTGCTGTCATCCTTGCTTATGGTTAGCGGTCTATTGATGAATATTTCGCAGGCCAACGTGTCTGCCAAACGCATCAGCGAGGTTCTGGCAGAAAAACCGAGCATTGAGGACAAGGAGCAGAGCGCACTCGACAAGCTTCCGGCCAGCCATTTGAAGTTTGATCACGTATCCTTTTCTTATCCGGGCGCTATTAACGCAGCCGACTTGGTATTAAAGGACATTAGTCTGGAGGCGCGGCGCGGTGAGACGGTTGCAATCATTGGCTCTACAGGCTCGGGGAAATCGACACTGGTTCAGCTCATCCCGAGACTGTATGACGTTACATCCGGCTCCATTCAGATGGATGGGAAGGACATTCGTGATTTGCCTGTAATGGAGCTGCGCCGCCGTATTGGGATGATCCTTCAGGAATCGTTCTTGTTCACTGGTACGATCCGGGACAATATTTCGTTCGGCAAGCCTAATGCGTCGCAAGAGGAGATAGAAGAGACTGCAAGAATCGCTCAAGCGCATGATTTCATCCTGCAGCTTCCGGACGGCTATAATACGAGGCTGGGGCAGAAGGGCGTGAATCTGTCTGGCGGTCAGAAGCAGCGTCTTGCTATCGCCCGGGCGCTGCTCATTAAGCCGTCGGTTCTAATTCTAGACGACAGTACGAGCGCTCTGGATCTTGGAACAGAGAAGCGGCTGCGCCAAGCGTTGAACGATCTAATGAAGGAAAGCATCACGCTGCTGATTGCTCAGCGCATTACTTCTGTGATGCATGCCGACACCATTCTAGTCTTGGACAATGGAGCGATCGAAGGAATGGGCACACATGACCAATTAATGGCGACGTGTGAGGTTTATCGGGATATATATCGATCGCAATTCGGGGAGCGGGAGATGCAGGATGTCGAAGCAAAACCAATCTGATTCAGCTGAACTGGATAAGGGCATGGCAGATTTGTCACAGATGGGATTACAGCAGGGCCGCGGGCCGCGTCCTGGGGAAGTACAGAAGGTCAGATCGAAGGATGCTGCCGGGACGGTTCGCCGCCTTTGGGGATATTTGAAGCTGCAGCAGCAAGCGTTATGGATCGTTGTAGGATGTACCTTAGTTACGACGATGCTTACTCTGCTAGGGCCTTATTTGATCGGTAAAATGATTGATAATCATATTGTGCCGCATCAATATGACGGGTTTGTACGCATGGGTATGATACTGCTGAGCGTGTATGTGATGGGGGCGCTTTTCACTTGGATTCAGCAATATGTCGCTTCCAGCCTGTCGCAGAATACAGTTAAGGATATGCGGCAGGATCTGTTCGAGCAGTATCAGCGCTTGCCGATACAGTTCTTCGACAAGCGGACGCATGGGGAGCTGATGAGCCGGGCGACCAATGATTTGACGAACGTCTCGAATACGCTGAACCAGACCGTCGTGCAGCTCATCTCCAGCGTATTGATTTTAGTGGGCAGCGTTGTCATGATGCTGAGCTTGAGCCTCTGGATGACGCTTGTGACCGTTCTCACTGTACCGCTAATTGCCTGGATCACGCAGCGGATCACGAAGTATACGCGCACATTCTTCTCTCAGCAGCAGAAGCAATTAGGCGAAGTGAATGGTTTCGTGCAAGAGAATGTTTCCGGTCTGAAGGTGGTTAAGCTATTCGTTCGGGAATCGGAAGCTGTCGAGCAGTTCCGCGAGATGAATGAGCGGCTGCGGTCCATTGGCGTGAAGGCGCAAAGTCTATCTGGCTCGATGGGCCCGATTATGAACTCGATGCGCAATCTGAACTTTGTCGTCATTGCGGTGTGCGGCGGTATGTTTGCCTATCATGATGTGATTACAATTGGTGTTATTGCCAGCTTTCTAAGCTATTCCAGTCAGTTCAGTCAGCCGATTAACCAGCTCGCTAATCAATACAATTTGTTGCAGGCCGCTATTGCCGGTGCTGAGCGGATCTTCGAGATCATGGACCAAGAGCCGGAGACGATGCAAGGCGAGGATACGGATGCGAAGCGGCCGATTCAAGGGGAAGTGGTGTTCGATCAGGTTCGTTTCGGTTATAAGCCAGAGCTTCCTGTATTGAACAATGTGTCCTTGCACGCGATGCCAGGTCAGATGATTGCCTTGGTTGGACCTACAGGCGCGGGCAAGACGACCATTATTAATTTGCTAACGCGATTCTATGAGATTCAATCCGGGCAAATCCTGATAGATGGTAAGGATATTCGGCAGATGGACAAGCATGTGCTGCGTCAGCAAATTGGATTGGTGCTGCAGGATGCGTATGTATTCTCGGGCACGATTCGGGATAGTATTCGATACGGCCGTCTGGATGCGACGGATGCGGAGGTTGAGGAAGCGGCGCGACTGGCTAATGCCGATGCGTTCATCCGCAAGCTGCCGAGCGGCTATGATACGTATCTGAGTGCGGAGGGCGGCAACATAAGCCAAGGCCAACGGCAGCTGCTTACTATAGCGCGCGCGATACTGGCCAATCCGGCCATCCTCATTCTGGACGAGGCGACCAGCAGTGTGGATACACGCACGGAGCTTCATATTCAAGCGGCGATGAAGACGCTCATGAAGGGGAGAACAAGCTTCGTCATTGCCCATCGGCTCAGTACAATCCGCGAGGCAGATCAGATTCTTGTGATCAAGAGCGGCGGAATTATCGAGCAAGGCTCGCATGAGGAGCTGTTAAGGCAGAAGGGCTTCTATGCGGATTTGTACCAAAATCAGTTTGTACAAGGGTCGGCAGGCTGATGGGAGCGAGGGCTATCCCGTTAAGGGATGGCCCTCTTGCTATGGAATTAGCCAGCGAGGCGTGGTTTTATATATAATATAGAAAATGGTCAACAATTAGAGGGTGATCCGCATGGGGAGAAAGCAGGCATTCACGAGGTCGGAGCTGCTTGAACAAACGAAGAAATTGCTGCTTGAAACCGGATATGAAGGGTTCCAGCTGAAGCTGTTATCAAAGCACTTGGTTGGAGCGAGAAGCACCATTTATCGATACTATTCGAATAAAGAAGAAATTGTCGCCGCCTGCATGAGAAATGTAATGGAGGAAGTTCTGGACAGAGCAATGGCTGTGGATGAGACCGATTGTATGAGCGCCCTGCAAAGCCTGCTTACGGTTTATTTGGGAGAGGCGAGCCTCCATCAGCTGCTCGGCAGCGCCCATAAGATCAATAAATTGAACTCCGCGGCGGCGGCTCATGATTTGGAATATGTGGAGCAGGCGCATATCACGTTAAAGAAACAGCTTGAGCGACTGTTTGCTCGCGCGCAAGAAGAGGGCTGCTTAAAGACGGACATTCCGCTTCCTGCTGTTATTTCGGTATTCTTCAATCTTATCGATACTCCCAATATGATGAATATTCCTGTCCCGCAATGGAGCGAGCTGTTATTTCGAATGTGGTTAGGCGGAGTGGGAAGGCAATAGGAGGAACAAGGAATTTGACATGCGTGTCGAAATGGAGTTATATTGTTGTGTAGTCGTATACAAGCGATTAATTTGACACGTGTGTCATATATGAAAGTGAAGGAGAGGGTCAGACTATGTTTTTGGCATTGAAGGAATTGAAGCATAGCAAAACACGGTTTCTCATGATTGCTATTATTTTTGTCCTCATTGCCTGGCTAGTATTCATACTGTCAGGTCTGGGGAATGGTTTGTCCACATTGGCGGCATCGACATTCAAGAATATGAAGGCTGATTATGTGGTGTTTCAACAAGGGTCTAAGGCTTCGATGAGTAAGTCGCTGCTGTCCAATGAATTAACGGCGAAGGTAGCAGAGATGCCGAATGTCAAAGCGGCCTCGCCAATGGGCGTATCGATGGCATCGGCCATTAAAGGGAACAGCACATCGAATGAGGATAAAGTCGATATCGCGATTATCGGGATCGTTCCGGGCAGCTTTCTCGAGCCGAAGACTGTAGAGGGCGAAGGTTTGACCGCTGACAATATTACGAGTGTTATTGTCAATGACACCTTGAAGGACGAAGGGTTTAAGCTTGGCGATACCTTCCAATTGGACGGCTCTCCAGAATCGTTGACGATTGTCGGGTTTGTTAAGGACCAGACGTATAACCACGTAGCATCAGTATTTACCCCTATTAAAGAGTGGCAGAAGATGGCCTTTGCTGCACCTGGGTCGGATAAAGGTGTTGCTGACCCGGTGAATGCGATTATGCTTCAAGGCAGCATCAATCCTCAAGATATTGATGCACAACTGTCGGATACCGATACGGTAACCCGTGCAGCAGCTGTACAAGGGATGCCGGGTTATAAGGAAGAGAACGGCACGATTCTGATGATGCTTGCATTCCTGCTTGCGATATCTGCCTTTGTGCTTGGCGTATTCTTCTACGTCCTTACGCTGCAGAAGAGCAATCAGTTCGGAATTATGAAGGCGATCGGTGCCAAGAACAGCTTCTTATACAAAGCGGTCGTTTCTCAGGTGTTCGTTATCTCATTAGCGAGCATTATAGTTGGCGTGATTTTGACTTACGGCACTGCAGCTATTATGCCTGAAGGAATGCCGTTCGCGCTGGATGTCACGCTGGTGGTCGCTTATTCCATCGGGCTGCTGGTCATTTCATTGCTTAGCTCGTTAGCATCTGTTCGCATGATTTCGAAGATTGATCCGCTTAAAGCACTTGGGAGGGTGGAGTAATGAGTAAAGGATTGCAGATGACGGCTGTTTCGAAGCATTACGGCGAAGGCAGCAATCGTGTGTCGGCGTTAGACCACGTGTCGATCCAAGTAGAGCCGGGAGAGTTTATTGCGGTAGTAGGGCCGTCCGGATCGGGCAAAAGCACATTTTTGTCCATAGCAGGCGCGCTGCTGAAATGCTCTGAAGGGCAAGTCATCATCAATGAGCAGGACATCTCGAGCTTGTCGGCTAATCAATTAGCGGATATTCGATTGCATGAGATCGGATTCATTATGCAGGCGTCCAACTTGGTTCCTTATCTCAATGTTCTGGATCAACTGCTTGTGGTTAAGCGGATGGCGGGAAAGGTAAGCGCAGACGACAAAGCTTATGCGGTTAAATTGCTTGAAGAGCTGGGCCTTGGAGCGAAGCTGAAGAAATACCCAGAGGAGCTGTCTGGGGGCGAGAAGCAGCGTGTAGCTATAGCTAGAGCTCTCATTAACGATCCAAGTATTATATTAGCGGACGAGCCTACGGCAAGCCTGGATACGAAGCGGGCACATGAAGTCGTCTCCTTGATTGCTCAAGAGGTAAGAAAGCATAAGAAGGCAGCGGTTATGGTCACGCATGATGAACGACTGCTTACCTACTGCGATAAGGTGTATCGTATGGAGGATGGTAAGCTGACATTAGCTAAGGCGTAGCCGGCAGTTGAAATATCTATATCATAATTGGCGATCCTTCAAGGGTCGCCTTTTTTATTTGCAGCTTATCCTTCGGGATGCAGCAGATTAACAGGTTCCATATTTTAACGTAGAACTTTCGATGGTATTTGACGTACTTAACTATTGAAAGCGGGGGATTAGAACGTTGAATAGTTGGCGAAGAATGAGTTTTGCGGTAGGCTTAGCGAGCCTGCTGTTGTTGTTGCTGAATACAAATCCTTCTGCCGCAGCCGCAGGTCAGCGTTTTAACGATTTGCAGCAAGCCGGCTGGGCATCAGATGGCATATATTATTTGGCGGATAGAGGGACGGTGGCCGGTTACGGCGGCGGAAAGTTTAAGCCTTTGAATTCGATCACTAGAGCGCAAGCGGTGACCTATCTGGTGCGCGAGCTATATCCAGAGGCATCTCCAGCTCTGCAGACGGGGTATGCCGATGTGCCGAAGAGTCATATGTTCCACCGGGAGATTATGATCGCCGCGGATAAAGGGCTGGCAGGGGGCTTTCCTGATGGCTCATTCAGACCAGACGAGCCGGTCAGCCGTGCGGAGACAGCGGCTATGTTAACTCGTGCATATGAGCTTGTGAAAGGGGATCGCGAGCTAAGCTTCCGGGACATTCAGGAGCATTGGGCAGCGTCGTCTATACAAGTGCTGACCTCCAATGGCTTAGCAGGAGGATATCCGAACGGTACGTTCATGCCGAACCGGTCTGTGAACCGGGCGGAATATGCTGTGTTCTTGTCCAGAGTCATTCAGTTTAAGCGGGCGCAGGCTATCGAGGCTGATAATTGGGATGCTCTATTATCGCTGATGACGGTAGAGGAGAAAGCAGGACAAATGCTGATGCCTGATATTCGTACATGGAACAACAAGCCGACAACGGCGGTTCATGCGGGTATTACATCAACGGTTCAAGACCATAAGCTGGGCGGACTCATTTTATTCGAGAAAAATATTACCGGCATTGAGCAGCTGACCACCTTTAATGATCAATTGCAGAAGCTTTCCGGTGACATTCCTCTATTCCTCGGCATCGACCAGGAGGGCGGTGTCGTGAGAAGAATACCGGACGGTACTAATCTTCCCGGCGCAATGGCGCTCGGTGCGGCTGGTGATGCGGCTTTATCGCTTGAAGCGGGAAAGGTCACAGGGGCTGAGCTTCTATCGCTTGGCATCAATGTAGATTTTGCGCCGGTGCTGGATGTGAACGTCAATTCTGCAAACCCTGTCATCGGGATTCGTTCCTTTGGGTCCGATGCTGAGCTTGTCGCCGAACAGGGAACGGCGTTTATGAAGGGCTTACAGCAGGAGGGGGTTATCGCGACGGCGAAGCATTTTCCCGGACATGGGGATACGAGTGTTGATTCCCATCTAGGCTTGCCCGTCGTGGCTCACAACCGCCGGCGGCTGGAGCAAGTAGAGCTTAAGCCGTTTCGCGAAGCGATTAAGCAAGGGGTAGATATGATTATGACTGCCCATGTCGCTTTTCCAGCGGTTGAGAATGAGATGGTAATTTCCAAGAAGGATGGCACAAGGATTAGTCTGCCCGCCACCTTATCGAGGAAGGTCGTAACGGGATTGCTGAGAGAAGAGATGGGCTTTCAAGGGGTTGTCATCTCTGATGCGTTCACGATGAATGCCATTGCGGAGCATTTTGGAGAACAGGAGGCGGCGGTGCGTGCCATTTCATCAGGGGTAGATATCATTCTAATGCCGCAAAATTTAACGGGAGTATTCAATGCTATCGTAAAGGCTGTCCATGAGGGAGAGCTGAGCGAACAGCAGCTCGACACGTCGGTCAAGCGCATATTAAAGCTAAAGCATAAATATGGACTGTTCGAGCCATCCGATTCATTGCAGACGAAGCTGAAGCAGGCGAAGGGTATCGTTGGATCGAAATCGCATCTTGCCGTAGAGCGGAGGATCGCGGAAGAGGCAGTTACCTTGACGAAGGCGGAGAACGGGCAGCTTCCTCATCCTCCGGTAAAGGCTGGCAGCACTATTGCGGTGGTCACCTCTGCTTCCACACAGGCACAGCTTATAAAGAGTAAATTGAAGGAGCTTGGTCTTCCGCAGCAGGTCAGCGTAAATACAGCTGTCCAAGGTGCGGTAACGACTGGTGAGCTTCAAGCCTTGCTCTCCACAGCGGATTATTTCATCGTAGCAACGAATGACTTCCGCAGTACCTCGGGCAGTTATAACTGGTCGGACTATCAGGTGATCATTGATGCCTTGAACGCGGCCTCAAAGCCGTATGTACTGCTTTCTCTTGGCAATCCTTATGAGCAGATGTATCTTCATGATGTACAAAATATGATAGCGGTCTACGGTGCCGTAGAACCGAATATCACGGCGGGCTTAAATGTGATCTTGGGGAATCAAGAAGCACGCGGCAAGCTGCCGGTTGCACTGTCGTTGAATACGCCGTAGAGAAGCTGGGAGCTGTCGCTGTGCGACAGCTCCCTTTATATGTATAGCGACAGCCTTGTTCAGCTATTGTTCGGCGGCGGAAGGGGGTTATTCTCCGCGGGCTTTAACTAGGCGATTGACCTTTAATGCGAGGTTGAGGTGGAATTGAACCTCCGGGTCTTTCAGCTGTACCCCTAGTATCTGCTGAATTATGTATCTTCACAGAATGTATGTTTGCTGATAGGCATTCAGTCCTCTTTTCGTGCTAGAATAGAATAGGCAACCGTGAGGGAGAGATGATGAAATAATTCCAATGCTTGCCACTAATAGTCTGAAAATTCAATAAAATAGGAAGATATTAGGCATATTGAGACAAAGAGGTGTATGAAATTGTGAACAAAGCTATGATGAAATGGGTGTTGACCCAGCAGGAACCAGCAGCATTATACGATCTAGCTAATGTTACGGACTGTAAAGTAAAAGGCTTTCGTGAGATCACAAGAGCCAATATAAAGCAGGTTCGGTCTCAGGTTATTCATGAACTGCAGAAACCGGCCAAGACCGTGAAGCTTAAAGTGGGGCTGTACCAACAGGTCCTTAATACATTAACCGAAGAGGTCGTCAAGGAGCTTCGAGAGAAGAAGCAGGATGAGCTCTTGGAGCTTATAGATACGAAGAAATATAGCCCTGCAGATGTGCTTCTGGCTCTTATAACGGGGGAGGCGGAGCAGCTGGCACTGGCAGAAGCTCTGTTTCAAACGATTTCGGAACAAGAAACTATGGCCGAGAACGAGCCGCAGGCCGATTCTCAGCATGACCAGGAGAAAGAGCAGGCCGTCATCGAGACAGCTGCCCCGTCTTTGGAGCCAATTGTTCGAGAGCTGGAAGAACAGCTTGCTCAGGCGAAGGACAAGGCAGCACAGCTTGAGGCCGCATTGAAGGAGCTTCGAGAGAAGAGGAAGACTGAGGCACAGGAATGGAAGAAGGAACGAAAGGGTTATACAGAAGAAATAAAAGCATTAAGAACGGAACTAGAGCATACAAGCGGCCAAGCTGCCTGGCAGGAGGCTGTAATCGCTAAGCTGCAAGCAGAAGTGATTCAGCTTCAAGAAGAGGTCACAAGCTTGACAGAACAGGCTGAGATGAAGACAGCAGAAATCATTCAGCCTCCGGCTCAGCCAGCTAGTCCGACACTAAGTCCCATGAAGGTTGTACTGGTAGGCGAATATATTAACGAATCGATCCTAGACACACCGAAATTTGATATTGAATTGGTCAGCAATAATCAGATTGAGGACCTTCTTCGACGCAGCGTAGAGGCCGAGGAGATTTGGATGTTATCGTTTCAAATTTCACCTTCCAAGCAAAGAAGGCTGCGCAATGCTTGCAAGGACAATAGCTTTAAAGAATTTGCTACATTGGTAGAACTCCAATCGTACATCAATAAAAAGTGAGGGAACGACAGCATGAATAAAGATTGGAATTTGGATTTTGTAGGAATATTGGCAACGGAAGAAGATCTACAGAGACGGCCAATTATTATTAACTCGCAGAACGTGCTGCAATTTTTTGTGAGACTCATTTCTGAAACCCCGTATGGATTCCCCAATGCAAATTTGTTTACCTGTTATGCGAGCGATCTGACCCGATACGGCTTCGAGGATGATTATTTTCGGCCTGATGATGAGCGGAAGGATAAGCTGGAACGGTTTTTGAACGACTATATGCTCATATTCCGGCCGCAGAAGAAGATTCTTCCGAATCATAACGAGATCTATGCCGGCAAAGAGGTGCGGCTGATTCGGAAGTCGGACAGCTACGTAGACGGTACGACATTCATTCCTGTTCCTGTATTCAGTGCGGAGCAACATGATATTTCCTACGACGATTTTATTCAGAAATTGTTAAACGGTAAGTTTGTAGGCAGAATCGAGAGCATCTCGACGGAAGCGAATGATACTCCACAATTTATTATTTGGAAGCAGAAGGATAAATATAGTCTCATTGGTGAATTCGACAAGCATCAGTATGCCCATGGAGGATACTGTTTAAATATAGCTGGACAGCTGAAGGTAACGGAATTTGAGGATGATTTGTTAGAGGATTGCTATAGCACGTCGGAAAACTCGACTCTTATGTTCGTGCCGTTAAGTATTTATCAGAGTATGAGCACGATGTTAGAAGCAGCAGCTCCACTCGATAGCTTGCAGGACGCTGGTTTGGCGGTCGCCGCTGCGGTGGCTCCTGAGAAGCCTGTGGAAATCAAGCAACCAGAGTCTGCTCCAGCTGCAGCATCTGTTGTACTGAAGGAGACGGCCAAAGAAGCGCCTGAACCTATGCTCTCCTCGGATAACGAGGAGCTTCGGTTCATGGAGCATTTTATTCAAGTGACGAGAGAGCTTGGTCTGCAATATTCCGAGAAGGATCTGTTCAATTTTCATACGGCTATGAAATCGAATACGCTCAACATTATTGCCGGAATGAGCGGGACAGGGAAATCCAAGCTCGTTCAGGCGTACGCGCGTGCTTTGGGGCTCGATGATGATCAATTCGTCATTATCCCGGTGCGGCCTTCTTGGACCGATGATTCCGATCTGATCGGATATGTTGATGCCATGAACATGGTATACCGTCCTGGCGATTCGGGGCTGATTAACACCTTGATTCAGGCGCAGAAGGAAGAGAACCGTAAGAGTAAGCTTTATCTGATCTGCTTTGATGAGATGAACCTGGCCCGGGTGGAGCATTACTTCTCGCAGTTCTTGTCTGTCCTTGAGATGGACCCGCAGCGCCGGTTCCTGCGGCTGTACAATGACGATCTGACGGGCCGATTGTATAACACGGCTCAATATGAGCCTGTTATTACGATTCCGGAGAACATTATGTTCGTAGGAACGGTTAATATTGACGAGTCCACGTATCACTTCTCGGATAAGGTGCTCGATCGGGCCAATGTCATATCGCTTGATATTTTGCCCTATGCAGGTCTGAAAAACTTAGGTCAAAAGGAGCGTAAGCCTCAGGGTCGGAAGACGGCGTACTCTTTCGAGGAATACAGCAAATTCCGTCAGACGGAAGGCTTTACGCTAAGTGATCGGGAAGCGGAGTTTTTCTGGATCTTGCATCGGACGCTTCAAGAGTCGAATAAAAATCTTGGCGTTGGTCCTCGCGTTGTTCGTCAGATTGATATGTATATTCGGAATTTGCCGGACAACCCTTACATTACGAGGCGGGAAGCTTTGGACATTCAAGTGGTGCAGCGTATTCTGACTAAGCTGAGAGGTCCGGAAGGACTGCTTCGGGATTTGATTGGCAAGGTGGATGCGAGCGGTGAATTAGTAGGCAGTAAACTCGTCGAGCGATTGAATGAGTACAAGGACATCTCTGACTTTACCGAAACGAGAAATGCACTGATTCACAAAGCGAAAGAGTTGAAAATTAATGGCTACACCATTTAATGAGCTCCCGTTTGAGCTCTCCTTTCAGGTAGGCAATACGCACCACAGTGTACGCCGGTTTTATGACAATGAGCACGGTTTCTATGAGCATATTGATGACCCTTCGGTTGTGCTTGTTGAGAATCTGAAGATCACAATCGATTTTAAGTCATCTGATGATAACGCTAGACTTTATATGTATGGGCTGGAGACGATCCCTTACCGCGGGGTGGAGTTCGATGAGAGGGGAGAGGCCTTCCTCTTCCCGAATGAAGGAAGCATTTCCCTCTTTGACGAAAGCTATTATCCATTAATTCCGGGGACGTATCAGATCCGGGTCGAGAGCGAAGATAAGGTGTGGTATGCTCCCTTCGCGATACAGCCGAAGCAGATATCAACGCATCAGCTGAACATTATGCGGGATCAGCTGGAGGATGTGATTAGGGGGCTGGCGTTTGATTTTATTGGCAAGCAGTTCGCCAAGGGCCAGCAGCTTGGCAAATCGCTCCCCCCAAGGCTGCTAATGCAGTTCATGATCATCTCCAATCACTTTCCGAATGTGATGGCTGCGCTTAGCGATCTGTACACGAAGGTCAACTTCCGAACGCGCAAGGAGTATGACATCGTCCGGTCTGATCGGGCGAACGTCGTCGACGAGGAGACGGTGCGGCATCGGCTGAAGCATCCGGAGATGAAAGGCTTTCTGAAGGTGCCTGTTCGTACGATTGACTATAATTTACCTGAGAATATATGGATCAAGCATATTGTCAGACAACTCATCTTAGTGTTGAATGACTTCGTGCTTTCTGTCGAGCAGCATGCATCGGCTCTTCAAGGGGAGATCGAGCAGCTGCAAAAATTCGATTATCAGGCCAGTACGAAGATCGTACTCGAACAGAAGAGCAAGGTGCTCGATGAGCTCCAGCAGTACTTGGACATGGTGCAGCGGATGAAGATTGGCTTTCAGCTTATTACCTCCGCCCACTGGTATGACCAGCTGCAGGAGAAGCCGCTCACCGTCGTGCCCTATGTGCTGACGAAGGATGCCCGGTACCGCTCCATCTATATGCTGTATCGGGAGCTCCAGCAGGATGAGCTGGAAATTATGCTAGACCCGATGTATTCCTATCAATGGAAGCGCACCGATAAGCTTTATGAAATGTGGGGCTATGTGGAGCTGCTGCGAATTTTGGAGAAGAAGCTGGAGTTTAATCCCGTTCGCGGCTGGATTTACAATTTACACTTCAATGGAGAGGGGATGCTGATTCCATCTTTACCGGCAGGGGAGCGAGTCATTCTAGAAAAGGGTGAGCTTCAGCTTCACTTCGTCTACGACGGCGTTGTGCCTTTAACGAGTAAAGAGACGCAGCTGTTCGTGCATCCGCTCTATGTTCGCCAGCAGTATAACCGTCCGGATGGACGATTGGATGTCTATCGAGCTGGAGTATATTGCGGATCGATTATGATAGACTTTAAGTATCGCCCGCGCCATAACTTCTGGGAGAAGGATAGGGTGAATACGATCGCTCGCACTCGCGAGATGAACCAGTTGATTGCATATAGTGACAGTCGCTCTAGCTTCCTATATGGGGAGGACAG
Organism: Paenibacillus xylaniclasticus; assembly: GCF_004001065.1. Lineage (GTDB taxonomy): Bacteria > Bacillota > Bacilli > Paenibacillales > Paenibacillaceae > Paenibacillus_T > Paenibacillus_T xylaniclasticus. The sequence goes on along the minus strand of NZ_BIML01000005.1, from coordinate 377,457 downwards.
ACTCAATAATAAGCCGCTGCAACGGCTCAGTCCGGTTGCCGAGGTATGGGCGTTCTATCCGGTCAAAGAAGGGCGCGAAGAGAGTCCGAGCTCATCGGTCGATCACAGCTTGCGGCTCATTCCTCTGACCCCAGGGAATTCGAATGCGCATGTGACGGGCGAGTTTGAACGAATCCTTCAGCAGCTGCTGCAGGATAGCGAAGCATTCGCAGGCAATTCCAAATAAGCTGAATTCGAACGAAAGGACTGCTGAAGTGACAGCAGTCCTCTTTATAATCCCCATTCGGATTGTAGAAGCTCTTTCAGCAGGGCTGCCCGCTCGCTCCCGATCGACTCGACGATTTTGGCTTCGAGCGAGGCTTTAATAATCGCATTCTTCTCATAGCATTGTTCACCGAACTCGGTTAAGCGTATGCATTTATCTTTATTGTTATGCTGTGCCTTGCTTATTTCGACTAGTCCCTTGGACTCCAGACTTTTAATGAATTTATGAGTAGCCTGCCGCGAAATGTCTACATGCTTGGTGACATAGGATATGGTGGGCTGTTTCTTGTAGATTCTCGCCATAATAAACCATTCTGAATTCGAGATGTGCAGGTCATGATTTTCATTCCACAATCGATTGGTCAGGCTGCGCAGCATAACATGACGTTCTCTTATTAAGTCTATCAAGTTTAAGTCTGGTAATTCGGAACTCATTCTCTCACCGCTTTCCGCATATCTCCATTCAATATACAAAAAGCGTCCGTTCATTGTCAATTAGGTTGACAATGGTGTATAATAGAACTAAATTGTCATCTTAGTTGACGATATCGAGGGGGCAACAGCAATGTTTGAAGTGGGTAGTCTAATCATATATTCAGCACATGGAATTTGCCGAATCGATGGGATAAGCGAGAAAACGATTTCCGGGGTTTCAAAACATTACTACGATTTGCATCCGCTGCGTTCCGCTGGGTTAAAGATCAGCATTCCGGTCGATAACGATTCGATACTCATGCTGGATCTTATTGAAAGGGATGAGGCGGAGGTCATCATAGAATCCTTCAGGTCTCCCGGTGTGGAATGGATAGATAAGAGCTCGGATCGGAATCATACCTATTCGAATATATTGAATTCAGGGGATCGGAAGGAAATTGCGAAGGTTATTAATACTTTAATGCGTCAGAAGCATAAGCTTCAATCCAACCATAAGAAGCTGAATCAACAAGATCAGAATATGTTGAACTCCACTCAACAGATCTTGTTTAATGAGATCGCTATTTCATTAGACACGACCTACGATGCCATATTGGATCGAGTTAACCGTATCGTCGAGGCTGTCTTTCACAGTGAAGAGCGAGTGCTGAGTCATTCAGGAAGGTGAGCCCATTATTCCAAGCGTGTTCGAAGCGACCGTTGACCGGTGTTAACCGGAGACGGTCGTTTTTTGTTGTATATTTGTGGCAGTCCGTGGAACGATATGCAAGGGAAAGAAGCGTTACCTCGGTGGTTGTCGAGGATCGAGGATGGATAAAGGGGTGCTGACATTGAACTCGTTGGACTGGAGCCGGGGATTGACAGAAATGACGCTTGCGTTTCACATCTTGTTCGCAACGGTTGGAGTGGGTATTCCAATATTTATTTCCGTGGCCGAATGGATTGGAATTAGGAAAAATGATTCGCACTATTCGCTTATGGCCAGGAGGTGGACTCGCGGCTTCGTCATCACAGTGGCGGTAGGTGTCGTTACCGGTACGTGTATCGGTCTGCAGCTTAGCCTGCTGTGGCCCAATTTCATGAGATTCGCTGGCAATGTAATAAGTTTACCGCTCTTTCTGGAAACGTTCGCATTTTTCTTTGAAGCCATATTTCTCGGTATCTACCTTTATACATGGAATCGATTCTCGAATCCTTATTTGCACTGGCTGCTGACCCTTCCGATTATTATCGGATCATCGGCATCCGCCGTATTTATCACGATGGTAAACAGCTTTATGAACACGCCGCAAGGATTTACGCTAGAGAACGGCATGCTGACGCATCTCGATCCACTTGCGGCTATGTTCAGTCCAGCCACACCTTCTAAGGTTGCCCATGTACTGTCTTCCGCTTATTTAACCTCTGCTTTCGTATTGGCGATGATCGCAGCGTTCTCTATGCTGAGAGGAAGAATAAGCGACTACAACAGAAAGTCTATCCGTCTTAATATGAAGCTTGGTCTGATTCTGGCGGCAGCTACGATCTGGATTGGTGATTTGTCTGCTATCTTCCTTGCGGAGGAGCAGCCCGAGAAGCTTGCTGCGGCTGAATGGCACTTTGAGACTAGCAACAGAGCTTCTCTTATTATTGGCGGACGGCTTCACCCCGATACGAACGAAGTTACGGGGGCCATAAAAATTCCTAATATGCTGAGCTTGCTTGCCACCCATGATCCTAACGGTACCGTGATCGGACTGAACGATTTTCCGCAGGACGAATGGCCGCCGCTGTACGTCCACTATTTGTTCGATGCGATGGTCGGCATCGGCTTTTATTTGCTGGCCGTGCCCGTTTTGTTTCTCGTTTTGTCCCGGATGAAAAGCAGGAATGCTTATAATCGCTGGGTGCTCGGAGCGATCCTTGCTGGGGGGCCGTTCTCTCTGCTTGCAATAGAGCTCGGATGGTTCTACGCGGAAGTGGGCAGATTGCCGTGGATTCTAAGGGGATACATGCGCGTATCCGATGCGGCTACGACTAGTTCCAACGTCGGTTTCACGTTCTGGCTCTTCGCCGCATTGTACCTCTTACTAGGTATTGTCTGTTTGCTTGTTCTAAGCAAGCTGTTTCGCAATAAGCCGGCGGAGCTTGAGCTTGAGGAACGTAGAATTATTTTATAGGGGGCGTTTCGGTGTCAATTGAGCAACTGGGGATTACGGTGCTATGGGTCTTTCTATACGGCTATCTGATAGTAGCATCTATCGATTTTGGAGCTGGGTTTTATGCTTACTACGGCAGGATAATTGGTATAGACACCGTGATTGGACCTGTCATTTCAAGATACTTGTCGCCGGTATGGGAAGTGACAAATGTGTTCCTCGTGTTCTTCTTTGTAGGTATCGTCGGTTTTTTTCCTGATACGGCTTATTACTATGGAACAGCCTTGCTGATCCCCGGAAGCATCGCGCTAGTACTTCTGAGCGTACGGGGATCATTCTATGCGTTCGCGAATTATGGCGCAAGGAAGAGTAACCTGTACCTGCTTGCCTATGGCGCGACGGGATTGCTTATTCCGGCATCCTTATCGACAGTGTTTACCATATCTGAAGGAGGATTTTTGTCCGTTACGGGTAATAAAGTGTCGCTGCTGATGGATGAGCTGTTCTTTAGCGCTTATTCCTGGGCTGTCGTACTGCTGGCAATATCGAGCGTACTGTTTATCAGCTCGACGTTCTTGACCTATTACGCTGACCATGCGGAAGACGAGAGGGCGTTGGAATGGCTTCGTTCCTTTGCGCTAATGGGGGGCGCGCCGACGATCGTCTCCAGCCTATTTATCTTCATTGCACTGCGCAACCACAATCAGGAGCATTTCCGGAACATGCTTCATTACTGGTGGCTATTCGGTCTGTCGCTGGTATGTTTTGTTATTGCAAGCTATTTAATATGGAAGCGACGAAAATACGGAACGGCGTTTGTTATGGTTATGCTTCAATTCGCATTCGCCTTCTTCGGCTACGGCATCTCGCATCTTCCTTATTTGCTGTACCCGTATCTAACGGTTGCAAGCAGCGCTACGAATCCGGTTATGGGCAGGGCGTTAGTCGTATCGTTCGTGGCCGGACTTTGTCTGCTGATACCTGCGTTGACGCTTCTGCTTCGGTTGTTTCTATTCAATGTTAATTATGTAAAGGGGAGAACGTCATGAATTCCTTCGATCGCCAGGATCGGTGGCTGATGCGGATATGCTTTGGAATCGCTTTGCTTCTATTGCTATCCGCGATTCGTTATATTTAACGGTTGCGGTCATCCTTTAGAACGTCCTTTTTACCTTGGGCATAGTATGGTTAACATCCCAGGAAGGAGTGACTCCGATGTATTATCATGCGGCTCCTGTTACTTATGGACATCCATACTATACGAACGGGCATATGGCGGTTTACCCTTCTGTTCATGTGAAATATCCGTTTGCTCAGCATGGATACCCTTTATATCCGCCAGGTAAGACACCCATACAAGATTATGGACCAAGGCCATACGTCATTAATATCGCTGAGGCTGCGAGACGAAACAAGACGTACAGAACGACTCTATGGACGGGGAAACACTTTCAAGTGACCGTGATGAGTATCCCTGTTGGGGATGACATCGGTCTTGAGGTGCATCCGACAACAGATCAATTCATACGGATTGAAGAAGGTCAGGGGCTGGTTCAGATGGGGGATGCGAAGGACCGATTAGACTTTACGGCATACGCATACGATGACTATGCCATAATGATACCGGCTGGCAAATGGCATAACGTCACGAACACGGGCCACAAGCCGCTCAAGGTATATGTCATTTACGCACCGCCTCAGCATCCCCATGGCACGGTTCATATAACAAAGGCTGATGCTATGGCCTCCGGAAGCTAATGAGAATTGGATAAACGGAAAAGTAGAGGAACTCAGGGCACCCCGTGGGGTGCCCTGAGTCTATTAAGAATATTAATCCTTATTTTATTTATTTAAGCAATTGAGTTTCCTGCTGGAACTTAGCTTGTTCGATAGTGATCCGTCTAATTATGCGGATGGTCTCCAGAATATGTAGTAAGTCTCTCATTCGAAAATTAGATATTCGATCTTGTTCGGACTTATTTGGAGAAGGCTCATCGTGTTGATGATAATGAATCGTATCTGTCCAGTATCTTTTTGGATGATACGTATCGTAATGAAATTTCCATTGACGGTTGAGAGTATAGTTCCAGTTATATTCAAACTTTTCAATGGTTCTTGTTTTTCTATCAATGTATTCGTTTACTTCGAGCACTCCGAGACCATCCTGAAGAGTGATTGTCTTTCGAACCTGCGGCCACCCGTCTCTTCCATCGTGATTACCGGGCTTTACTTCCCCTTGGATGATGTCCGCGAACTGATTGGCGATGTAATCAAAGTCGGTTTCAGGCATCTTCTGGTCTCTATTTACTGCCCAGTGCTCATAATTAACCATTATTCAGTTCGCTCAGCTTTCTCTCATAGAAATTCCACCATGACGCATCACTTTCCTCGCTGGGCGATAAAACACGTCCACCGAATGCCTCATCATACGACAATGTTTCGTATTTATCCTGTAGTCGACGCAGCTCGTTATGGAGTAATTGACGTTCATCATCATCAGCAAATGAAGCAGCGGGATTTCCCGAGTATTCATCAATTAGTTTACCCAACGGAACAACAGACCCATCTCGCAGGCGGAAGGGTGTAAAATGGGGTATTCGTGCATGCTTTCCTGGTTCAGGGCGACGATACCCAATAAATCTGCCCTCATCGATCCATTTATTAATTGCAGTAACTGAAACGTCAAAGATTTCAGCGAGTTTTGTTGTCTTATAAAATGTTGGCTTGGCTTTAGTGACTTCAGTAGATGCTTGATCGACGTAGTCTGCTACACATGACAAAGCAGTCGCGATTTCCGAATCTGAGTCGCTTAAGTGAGTCATCACTGCATAATCCCGCATGACATTTAAAAATGCTTTAAAATCACTAATATTTAAAGCAATTTTCTCGCTATCTTCCATGGATTCGATTGTTTCGATTAATGCACCAAAATGTCGGACCTTTTCTCTATCCAAAACGGTGGACATTAACTTCACCTCTTTAGGCATAGGCTTACACCTCCTATTATACAAATCACAACCTCAAACTGCAATAAAACTGCAACTAAAATCTACAACCAATCTATGCATGTAAGTCTAACCAATATGAACATTTTTATACGAAGTGATTCTAGCCATGAAAATTTGTACTGGCACATGCAGAAAGCGGCATATAGAATACAAAATAATAAGAATGATTCCTATACTAATTGGATAAAATGAGTAGAATCTATTGAATTAATGATAGAACCACAGCAAGTTACATAAAAAACAGTTTGAATTATTACGAATTATTTTGCTATAGTAGTAGTCAGACCGGTTGGTCTGGTGAAAGGATAATGGTATGGACAAAAAAACGTACATTATTGAAGTAGCTACTGCTCTATTTCAGAAGAAAGGGTATATGGGGGTAGGGCTTTCCGAGCTGCTACAGGCATGCGATATTTCCAAAGGGGCATTCTATCATTACTTTCCTTTGGGCAAGGAGCAGCTGCTTGTCACATGTCTGGAAGCGTTAGGCCAAGTGATTGTACAGGACATGGAGAGTATTTTCGGAGGGAATAGAAGTACTCAAGAAGCGCTTTCGGTGGTGCTGGATAAGCTGATTCAGCTGTACGACAATGAGGGCACAATCGCAAGCTACACGTTTACAAGCATTGTTAGCGAGATGGGTGCACTAAGCGAAAATGTTCGATCAGCATGTGAGCGAGTATACGAGAATTATGAACGCATTATAGCCCGCAAGCTTGAACAGGAAGGCATGTCGACGGATGAGGCCAGACAGCATGCACTGTTCATTATTGCGACCCTGGAAGGCGGCATTATGCTTTCATTGACCAAGAAGACCAGTCAGCCGCTTCGAATGATTTCACAGCAATTAGGCCGCATATTAAAGACAGAATAGGAGTTACTCATGAACGCTCATGTGCAGGTGAAAAGTCCCAAATTAATTGCATTCGTATTGATGTTCGGTGCATTCGTCGGCTTGTTCGGCGAAACGGCATTGAACATGGCTTTAACCGAAGTCATGGAGGATTTCGAGATCAGTCCGAGTACGGCCCAATGGTTAACGACAGGCTATCTGTTAGTATTAGCGGTGTTGGTTCCGTTGTCGTCCTATTTGGTACGTTGGTTTACGACACGTCAATTAATTATTAGCGCATTATGCTTTTCATTAATCGGTTCTTTGTTAGGAGCGATAGCCCCTGCTTTTCCAGTATTGCTGATTGGACGTATGGTACAAGCCCTTGGAACAGGCATCTTCCTGCCGTTGATGTTTAGCGTTGTACTTATGATTTTCCCGATTCACAAACGCGGCGCCGTAATGGGTATCGTTGGTCTGGTCTTGACGACAGGCCCTGCATTAGGCCCGACAATTGCAGGTCTTATTATTAGCTCCTCGAGCTGGCATTATATTTTTTGGATTATGATCGTGTTATATGCAGTTGTCTTCTTGATTGGTGCTTCGAAGGTAGAGAACACTTCGACCATTACGAAGCCGAGCATCGATTTGGTGTCGCTGCTGCTGTCGACGATTGCTTTCGGAGGCATTGTGTATGCGTTGGCTACGATGGCCGAAATTTCGTTCTCGGACCCTCAAGTGTGGCTGCCGTTGGTCGTGGGGATTATTGCGTTACTGCTGTTTATAATCCGCCAGTTGAAAATGGCTGAGCCGATGATTAATTTACAGGCGTTTAAGTATCCCATGTTCTCCTTGGGCGTCGTGATGATGTTCGCCACGATGTTTATGATCCTGTCGGTGGCGATCTTGACTCCGCTCTACTTGAAAAGCGTATTGGCCTACACTGCTATTGGAGCGGGTCTCTTGATGCTGCCAGGTAACGTACTGAACATTATTATGGCGCCTATTGTAGGGACGAACTTCGATAAAGTAGGGGCCACAATATTTACGCGCATCGGCTTCTCGCTGATTACGATTGCGTCGATTCTGTTCCTAGCTACAATTTCGTCTACAACGCCAGTATGGCAAATCGTTGCGATTCTGTGTGTCTTTTTCTTAGGAGTATCGATGGCGATTATGCCGTCTCAGACGAATGCGATGAATGCATTGCCGGCTAAGCTATATGCCGACGGCTCCGCTGCTCTCAATACATTGACGCAGGTAGCTGGCGCCGCAGGTACGGCAGTTGCGATTACCGTATTTACATCGGCCCAGAATCGATATATTGCAGAGCACGGTCCTAATGAACCGCATAAGTTTTTGGCTTACGGTGTCAATCATGCGATGATTCCGGTACTTATTGTAGCAATCGTGGGCTTAATCTGTTCTCTGTTTATTCAAAACAGCCGTTCTGCTCATTAATCAAATGAAGGGCAAAAGACCGCAATTTTGCGGTCTTTTGCTATGTTCAATGGGAAAAAAGGGTCATCCAATTTGCTTCGGGGATTGAGATGCCCGTTTCCGGGCTGCGCTAATCAGCATCGGAATGGCAATGAGAAGTCCGAGTATAACCGTGATAAAGGAGGCCTCGAGTCCAAATTCACCTCCTGTAAGAAGGATATCTCCCTTCAAATTTTTCGTGAACAGACCGCCCACATCGTGTCCCGAGACAGGAAAGTCGAGCAGGCAATCAACGAAATCCCAGGCAAAATGCAGCCCCATGGCAAACCACAGGTTCTTTCGCCACATGAAGGCAGCACCAAGCAGAATACCTGCCTCGATCGCAATGGCGATTCCGCCCCATAGGGTTGCCCCTGGATTTCCAAGATGGGCAACTCCAAAGAATAGGGAGGTTACAGCGAGAGCTGCCCAGTTTCCCGCCAGCTTTGAAATAGCCTGAAGCGCAAGACCACGAAAGACCAGCTCTTCAACAATGGATGCGCCTAAAGAGGCACCTATAGCGGAAATGATAACAACGTCTATATCCGCATCGGCCCATTGGAAGGAGTAGCCTCCAGCGGCAGTGATAATAAGAGTAGCAGCGCCAATGAGACCGATTGCGATTAGCGCCCCTAGTCCGGCCTCTTTGCCTGCGCGTGCTATTGACAGCTCTGGAGTTGATTGTCGGGCTAGATACTTCATTGTAAGCTTATAAATAGCGATTACGATTAAGCATAGCACTACGTATAAGAGCAGGGAGGCAATCCCCTCCGCCGGCTCTATCAGCAGGTAAAATAAATCATTCACGACCAGGATACTCAGTAACCCTACGATCATCCAAACGAGAGGAAAGCGCCAGATTCGGCTCCATGTACTTTTGCTCCCGTTGGTTTGCTGCGCCTCATGGCGCGCAAAACGATTCGTCATGCTATCTTTCAGCTCCTTAATGGTTTGATGTTAATGAGTATAAGCTGAAAAAGTCATAGTAAGAGAGTGCACTTTAGTCATGATTCGTATATGACTATATGTATGATCTGTTAAGATTAACCATATGCTGATGAGGCAGACACTAGCGAGAGCTCAACTCAGTTCGATACTAAGAGCCTGCTTCAAGGGAAATTCTAAGCATAATCCTTAATTCTAGGTTTTGTGAATATTTATATACCATATACTGGTTTATAAATGGTATATAGAGTTGATGTGCACGTTTGAGGTGGAGGCAAGTAATTGAAAGACCTAAATATCAAGTGTATGATATGAGAAAATTAAGGATAAGGAGTGAGAAGCATTGGCTAAAAAATCATCTCAATTTTGGGCCTTGCTTTTATTCTCAATTGGCGTATTTATGGCGCAGCTGGATAACGGAATTATTAGCTCCGCGCTCACGACCATTAATCGCCATTATGATGTGACCGATAACTGGGGCGCATGGGGAATTACCATTTATACGTTAGGCTTAGCGATTAGCTTGCCGGTTGTAGGTAAGCTTTCCGACAGATACGGAAGAAAGAAGCTGTTTCTGATTGAAATCGCCTTGTTCGGCTTAGGTTCATTATTAGTCGCGCTTAGTCCATCGTTTGGCTTATATTTAGCCGCACGCTTTATACAAGCACTTGGCGGCGGCGGTATTTTCATTATCGGGAACTCTCACATATTAAGTACAGTTGAGTCAGGCAAACAGGCGAAATATTTAGGGCTTCTCGGCGCAATGAACGGGGTCGCGGCTGTATTGGGGCCGAATATCGGCTCGTTCTTGCTCGATGCAACGGGGAATTGGCATATTCTATTCTTGATTAACGTTCCCATTGCCGTTGTCCTGGTTATTCTCGGCATCGTGAGATTGAAGGAATCGTCAGATCCAAGCCCTGGGCGGCTCGATTTGCTGGGAACGATTATTTTATCGCTCGCCATCTTGTCACTGATGTACGGATTGACCAACATCGATGTTGATTTCTGGGCAAGTCTGCAGCAGCTTGATGTATCCGGTTATATCGGTGCAGGAATCTTATTGTTTATCGTGCTGATGTTCTATGAGTCAGCATTGGCGCGCAAGGAGCATGGCGACCCTATTCTGCCCTTGTACTTAGTTAAGCAGCCTCGTTTCTTAATGGTTCTTCTCATTGGTGCTCTATCAGGCGGTATTTTGGCGGCGATGATATTTATTCCGGCCTTTACTGAGAACGTGCTCGGTATTTCAGCTGAAAAATCAGGCTACTGGATGACCCCTCTTGCGGTAGCAGCGGGCTTGGGAGCGGGACTGGGCGGTACGCTTGTGACGAAGCGCGGTCCTGTGTTTACCGTAATCATGTCCGGATTAATTGCTGCAATCGGGTTCGCTTTATTCCCGTTATGGATTGATGCGAAATGGGAATTTATCGTCTCCAGTATGATTGCCGGCGTCGGGATAGGGGTCATTCTAGGCGCACCGTTAAACATTCTGGCCACTGAAGGATTACAGTCGAACAAAGGTACGGCGCTCGCTTCATTATCGTTGCTCCGCCAGGTCGGGATGACGATCGCTCCAACGATCTACGCGGGCTTCATTGCGCGAGGCTATAGCAATATCGGCAATCTGTTCAAGAATGATTTCCAAGAGGTTCTGCAGGATCATGTTGCACAGGCGAATTTATCTCAAGAAGCACTTGGCGAGCTGGCTCAAATCGGTCAACAGATGGCTTCAAGCGCGGGGCCAATTGATGCCAATCAAATGAATGAGGCCGTTGATGCCATTCAAGACCCTGCACTTAAAGAAGTTGTCTTAAAGAGCGTTGCTGAAATGACCAAAAGAGCTGCGGAGAATGGTTACGGCGGCTTATACTGGTCAGCGGCAGTTCTAGGTATTTTGATTATCGTTGCTTCATTTATATTGGTACCGCTGCGCGAGAAAGCCGCTTCCGCAGCACGTGCTGAATAGAATTTGGATTTACAATTGGAAGCCCAGCCTTTATAGTTCAATCAGTGGGTAAACAACCAAATATTATTTGTGGTTATGGAGGCGATAAGCATGGCGAAGATTACAGTAGGACATGAGAATGGTGCACCCATTCAGCTTCATTATGAAGATTACGGCACGGGCAAGCCGATCATTCTTATTCATGGCTGGCCGCTTAGCGGGCGCTCTTGGGAATACCAGGTTCCCGCTTTGGTAGAAGTCGGCTATCGAGTGATCACCTACGACCGTCGTGGGTTCGGACAGTCCTCGCAGCCTTGGGAGGGTTATCATTACGATACTTTGGCAGCCGATCTGCATGAATTGATTACGCAGCTCGATCTGCGTGATCTCACACTTGTCGGCTTCTCCATGGGCGGCGGCGAGGTTGCAAGATATATCGCCAATTATGGCACGGAGCGGCTATCTAAGGCGGTGCTTGCTGCTGCGGTTCCGCCGTACTTATATAAAGCGGAGGATAATCCGGATGGCGGTTTAGATGATGCAACGATCCAAGGGTTCCTCAACGGTGTAAAAGCAGATCGTTTGGCATTCCTCGATTCGTTCTCGAAAGGATTTTACGCTGCAGGGGGAAGAACCGACCTCGTCAGCGAGCCATTCCGTCAGTATCATTGTAATATTGCTGCCTTCGCATCGCCGAAAGCAACCCTCGATTGCATAACGGCGTTCAGCTATACCGATTTCCGCGCGGACTTAGACAAATTCGATCTGCCGACACTTGTTATTCATGGAGACTCGGATGTAATCGTTCCTATCGAAGTCAGTGGTCAAAAAGCACATGAGCGTATAGCCGGAAGTCAGCTAGCGGTCATCCAAGGCGGCCCTCACGGCTTGATCGTGACGCATGCTGCGGAGTTCAACGAAGCTCTGCTTCGGTTCCTGGAGGACTAATTAGCCGAGAAATAACAAAGCACCTCGATGGTCGAGGTGCTTTGATCCTTTATTGAGCTTGAGCATATGGGTTGAACTCATTGGTATACAGATCTTCAAGCTTGACCTCTCCAGGCTTTAACTCGCCGTTCTTCTCCAGCCAATCGATCCATATACTAAAGTTTTTGTCTTGAATGACGCCGCCTGTAGTCGCGATGCCGGTGCTCTTCCAATACTTTAAGTTTTCGGTTGGTTCATTGCCTTCACGGGAGGATACGATCTTCTCGAAGCGGGCAATAACTTCTTCGCGAGGCGTGTTTCTTGCCCACTCGATGGCTTTGGCGACGCCTTCCGTGAAGGTTTTGACCGTCGTAGGATTTCTAGCGATATACTTTTCCGTGAAGAAATAATCACCAGCCGTAAACTCTCCGCCGAACACGTCGATATCCTTGAACAGCTCCACGAGTCCGCCGCGTTCAACTGCGCGGTCTCTAGCTACGCCGCTCGTAATAATAATATCAAGCTGTTTGTTTCTTAAGGTCTGCTCGGCGCTTCCGGAAGGAATCGTCATGAGAATGACCTCGCTAATTTCCTTTTCCGTCAGTCCGCCTTGCCGCAAATAATCTTTGACGAGAAACTCTGCATGCGCGCCGAGGATGTTCATGCCTACTTTCTTGCCTATAAAGTCCCTCGGCTCTCGAATAGGGCTTTCTTCAAGCACATAGGCCCCCATATAAGTGTTCTCATCGCTTCCGTAGCTTCCGACAACCGATATAATTTTGACGTTTTTGGATACGGCCTTAATCGTTGCGCCGTTAAAAGCAGTGCCGAAATCGATCTCACCTGTCGCCGTTAACTGGATACTTTCAGGTCCGCCGACGGTGTTGCTCACCTTCTCCAGCTTTAAGTCGCCTAAGTAGCCGAGATCGGCCGCCAGCTCCGGAAAGTTAACAAGACCTGGTGAGCCTTGGTATTGCAATACTTTGTCTTCTTCACCGGAGCTGCTGCCCGATGAAGAGCAGCTGGCCAGCAGACCGGCAATCAGAGTACTCATGAGGAAAGCGAGGACGATTTTATAAGACTTTTGCATAGGCTAGTTGATGTCTCCTTACGATTGAATAGTGTTTAAAGCTTGGCTTGCAGGGTGAACAGGGACCGAGAGACCTAAATTTTCACGCAGCGTCGTGCCCTCATACTCGGTACGGAACAAACCGCGACGCTGCAGCTCCGGAATGACGAGCTCCACGATATCGTTCAACCCGTCAGGGAAAGTAGGAGCCATGACGTTAAAGCCGTCAGCCGCTTCATTATCGAACCATTCCTGTAACTGGTCCGCAATTTGTGCCGGCGTACCGACAATTTCGCGATGTCCCCGAGCGCCTGCAATAAATTCATACAGCTCCCGAATCGTTTGAAGACCTTCGCGCTCCGCGATGCCGCGGACAATATTGGCGCGGATTTGCGGATTGGTTGGATCGTCGCTTTTAGCGTGTGCTGGGATTGGATCATCGACATCATAGCCGCTAAGATCAAGGCCAACAAAGTTAGAGAGATAAGCTAGACCAGCTTCCGGCGAGATATAAGCATTTAATTCTTTGCGCTTAGCAATAGCCTCGGCCTCTGTATTGGCAACTGTGATGAAAACTCCTGGCATAATTTTAAGATCATCCGGTTGGCGTCCGTATTTCGCCAGACGTCCCTTCACGTCACGGTAGAAGGCTTGAGCCTCCTCGAGCGTCTGCCAAGCTGTAAAAATAACTTCAGCTGTTTTGGCGGCAAGCTCTTTACCAGCCTCAGAGGAACCGGCCTGCACAATAACAGGATGGCCTTGCGGGGAGGCTGGCGCATCCAATGTTCCCTTAACCTTGAACCATAGTCCTTCATGGTCTACGGGATGGACCTTCGTAAGATCGAGATATTTGCCGCTTTCCTTATCAATGACAAGCGCTTCGCGCTCGATAGAGAGCCACAGCTTTTTCACGACATCAACGAACTCTTCCGCACGGACGTAACGATCGGCGTGGGCGAGATGCTTTTCCTTGCCGAACAAGGTCGATTCCCTCGGGTTTGCAGAAGTCACGACATTCCAAGCGGCTCTGCCTTTCGATAAGTGATCGAGTCCAATAAATTTACGGGCGACTTGGAATGGCTCATTGTACGTTGTTGTCAGCGTCGCTACTAAGCCGATATTTTTCGTTACAGCGGTTAATGCAGACAGAATAATGACAGGATCCAGCTTGAGGCTGGAAGGCGAATTCTCTTGCAGCGCCTGCCCGAATACATCCGCGAAGAAAATCGTATCGAACTTGCCGCGCTCAGCGATTTGGGCAAGCTCAATGAAATAATTCAAGTCAAAGGATTGCTCCGGACGAGTCGTTGGGTAACGCCAGCTTGCAAAATGATGTCCCGGTAAATTTAAAAATGCACCCAGTTTTAATTGTCTCTTGGTCATGGTATCCACACTCCTACTATCCAGATATATTTACTTGGTTTACGGCGCAACAAAGACTATGCTGTCGGGTCTTGCTTCCAGCGGGACAATCTTCTCTCCAGCGCTAGTAAACCGTAGTTAATGATTAAACCAAGTATCGAAATCGTAACAATTCCTGCATACATCTCGGGGATCAGGAAGTTATATTGCGAATACGTGATGAAATATCCTAAGCCTGCCTTGGCACCAACCATCTCAGCAGCGATTAGCACTAAGATGGCCCCTGTTCCCGCCATCCGAATGCCAGTAAACATAGTTGGAATCGAAGCAGGGAGAATTACTTTAACGAATAGAGCAAACGATGAAATGTTCATGGAGCGTGCAGACTTAATAAGAAGAGGATCAACGTTACGAACAGCTGAGATCGTATTCAATAGGATAGGCCAGGTACAAGCGAATAACACAATGGCGATTTTGGACGTTTCACCGATTCCTAGCACGAGGATGAATACCGGTAACAGCGCCAATGCTGCCGTGTTACGGAATACCTCTAATATAGGATTCAGCAGGTCACGAGCAATCGGGTACCAGCCGATGATGAGACCTAGCGGTATTGCAACTGCAATAGCTAAAGCGAAGCCTGCAATCGAACGCGTAATACTTGCACGGAAGTGCGAGTACAGCTCATTCGATAGGACCATATCCCACCATGCGGAAGCAACCTCAGAGAAAGTAGGGAAGAAGGCAGCGTCCACTAAGCCGATTCGGGGTGCAATTTCCCAGAACATTAGAAACAGCACAATGACGATGGACTGCTTGAACAGCTTTTGAATCGTTAATAAGGATTGGAAAGTAAGATTAAATTGTCGTCTAGACGACTTCACTGGATTCGTAACGGCGTCTTGTTTCACTACTGCGTCTTGTTTCGTTACTGCGTCCATTCATCCCACCCCTTTCGTAATTTATATATATTGTCCGGCATATTCATCGACATGAAGCAGGTTCCATACTTCACTGCGCGCTTTGATGAACGCTGGATTCGAACGAATATCCGCATCAGCCAACCGATGAGTTAAGGGGATATCGACAATATGCTTTACACGTCCTGGATTGGCGGACAGAATGACAACTCGCTGGCCAAGATAGACGGCTTCATCTATTCCATGCGTAATGAAAATAATCGTTTTTTTCGTTTTCTCCCAAATTCGCAGCAGTTCGCTTTGCAAGGTTTCGCGGGTTTGAGCGTCTAGTGCGGCAAATGGTTCATCCATGAGCAGAACATCGGGGTTAAAGGCTAAGCTGCGGGCTATCGCTACACGCTGCTTCATTCCGCCGGATAGTTCATGAGGATAACGATCGGCAAAGTTTTTTAATCCGACTAGCTCTAAGTAATAGTCTGATTGCTCGCGCCATTCGCGTCTCGGAATTCCCTTGGCTTCAAGTCCGAATTCGATATTGCCGCGTGCTGTTTTCCAAGGGAAGAGGGCATATTGCTGAAACACGGTGCCGCGGTCTAGACCAGGACCTTTAATTTCTTGACCGTCAATTAATATACGTCCTTGGGTTGGAGTGGACAGTCCTCCCAATAAATCGAGCAGCGTGGACTTTCCGCATCCGCTAGGACCAACAATGGTGAGGAATTCCCCTTCATTCACAGAGAACTCTAAGTTGCGAATCGCAGTGAATTGCTTCGGGGCACCCTTCTGCTTGGTGTCGCGCACGGTAAAGGTTTTGGTAACGCGCTCGACTCTAATTTTCTCTCCCATTCCATCAGCACCTTTCACTTAAACACCGCCAGATATAGAAAAACTCCTACTTCACTTATAAGCGTGAAAGCAGGAGCCTTTAGTCGACTAATCGGCTTCTATATGGCGGTTTTAATTCCAAGTAAACTTATGCGTTAAGTGTATCACATTTCTAGATTGTGTCAATCCTGTATTTTGTGATCATAATAAGCTTGGATTAGAAAAAAGCCCCTCCAACGACAAGGCGGAAGGGGCTTTGCGATATTATGGCGTCGATACAGCAGCTTGTACTGCCTATCGAACAGGCTGTTTCCATCTCAGTAAGTAACGCTCCGAGAGAACGAGAGCATAGTTAATGCATAGGCCGAGAACCGAAATGATAAGGATTCCTGCGTACATCTCCGGAATTTTGAAGCTGTTCTCCGAGTAGATAATGAGGAAGCCTAATCCTTCGCTAGCTCCGAGCATCTCTGCGGCAACCAGTGCGAGTATGCAGCTTGTACCCGCGATTCTGATCCCGACAAAAATGGCGGGCAGCGCGGCGGGAATAATGACTTTGGCAAACAGCTTCAATGGAGATATGCTCATTGATTTGGCCGACTTGATGAGCAATGGGTCAATCGTGCCAATGGCCGTAATACTATTAAGCAGAATAGGAATAATGCAGGCATAGAAAATCAAGGTCACCTTCGACACCTCGCCAATTCCTAAGAATAGGATGAATACCGGCAGTATGGCCAGCTTGGCGGTGTTGCGCATCAGCTCGAAAATCGGATTCAATAATTTGCGTACGATAGGCGACCAGCCAATTAATAAACCGAGCGGAATTCCTACGACTATGCCTAAGATTAAGCCCGTGATGGCACGTTTGAGGCTAATACTCACATGATCCCACAAGGCGCCCGATAGGAGCATATCCCAAATCGCTTGCAGTACCTCGGATAGAGGAGGGAAGAAGGCGCTTTGAACCATACCGGTTCTAGGCGCAACCTCCCAAGCAATAAGCAGAACAATAACCAGAATCGAGTTCTTGAATAAAAGAAATAATCTCGCGCGGTTAAAAAACGTTTCTTTCTCGATGAAAGCCTCTGTTTCGACATTAGACGCCATTATATATCACCATGTCCTTATACTAGGCTGCCTGTGTACCGGCTTACTGGTCTTTTCAGTGAAACACGGTCACGCAGCGTATTCCCTTCATACTCGGTGCGGAACAGCCCGCGCTTCTGTAATTCTGGAATGACAAGCTCAGCGAAATCGGAAATACCGGAAGGCAGGATCGGTGGCATAATATTAAAGCCGTCCGCTCCTTGCTTCTCTACCCATTCCTGCATCAGATCCGCGATTTGCTCCGGAGTGCCGACGATTTCTTTATGTCCTCTCGCCCCGGCTATTCTCTGGTAAAGCTGACGTATCGTTAAGTTCTCGCGATCCGCAAGATCCTTAAGCAGCTGGAAGCGGCTCTTAATGCCGTTGATTTCCGAGATTTCCGGCAGCTCCGGAAGCGGTCCGTCAGCCGGATATCCCGTTAGATCTACGCCGAAGTGAGCGGATAAGTAGGCAACGCCTACCTCGTCAGGGATGAGGTCCAGCAGCTGTTGATGCTTCGCCTTCGCTTCCTCTTCTGTACGCCCTACGACCGGATATAATCCAGGCATAATTTTCAGCTCGCTGGCGTCGCGATTATATTTGGCCATACGGCCCTTCAAGCTTTTGTAGAACGCTTGTGCTTCCTCTAACGTCTGCCAAGCGGTAAACACGATTTCACCATAACGTGCTGCCAGCTCCTGTCCATCCTCGGAAGAGCCTGCTTGAACAAGGACAGGATGTCCCTGAACGGGACGCGTAATATTAAGCGGCCCTTTGACGGAGAAATGCTCTCCTTTATGTTGAATAGGATGCACTTTATTCGTGTCCAGATATTGACCTGTCTCTTGGTTGAATACAATCGCATCATCTTCCCACGAATCCCACAGCTTGGTGACAACATCTACGAATTCATTGGCGCGCTTGTAGCGCTCATGATGCAGAGGCTCAACGCCGTTGTAGGCGTCAGCAATTTCTTTGCCGCCGCTTGTAACGATATTCCAGCCGGCCCGGCCCCCGCTTAAGTGGTCGAGGGAGGCGAACATACGCGCTACGCTGTAAGGCTCATTATATGTTGTAGATGCCGTTCCGATGAGACCGATATGTTCCGTAACGGCTGCCAGTGACGACAGTAGGGTGAGCGGTTCAAATCGTGCAACAGCTTGCTTGCCGAAGTTGCTTTTGTCGTACCCTGTTACAATGCCATCGCCTAGAAACACTAAATCGAATTTCGCCTGCTCGGCTAGGAGAAGCTGATGCTTGATAAAGTTGAAATTGATAACCGAATCCTTGTTTACCTCAGGATGCCGCCAGGCTGCAACGTGGTGGCCTGGCTGCGTCAAGAACAATCCGAGTTTCATGTGTGTGTTAGCCATTCGTGAAGTCCTCCCTTGATGTAGTCCCTATGCTAATCCAAGTTACTTAACGTACGGATTGAACTCGTTCGTATACACTTCGCTTGGCTCAAGCGGCTTGATCTGACCGTCATTGACCAAGTAATCGATCCAAATCGTCCAATCTTCATCTGTCATCGACGCGCCTTCATATGGCAGGCCTGTGCTCTTCCACAGCTTGACATTCTCATAGGACTCGTTAGGGTTTCTCTTCTTAATGATGTTTTCCATGCGTTCAATAACTTCTTCTTTGGATGCAGTGGTCGTCCACTCGTAAGCTTTAGCTACACCTTCAACAAACGTTTTGACTGTGTTAGGGTTTTGCTCGATATACTTTTTGCTGAAGGAGTAGGAGCCGCCCGTAAAGCCATGGCCGAACATCTTCACGTCGTTCGTCAGCTCGCGAAGTCCGCCGTTTTCGAGTGCTTTCTCTTTCACAATATCGCCAATGCGAATCGCGTCTACTTGCTTGCTGCGCAGCGTTTGCTCTGCAGTCGTGTAAGGAATCGCAACGAGCTGAACCTTCTTAATTTCTTCAGGCGTCAAGCCGCTGTCGCGCAAGTATTGCACTGTAATAAATTCAGCCTGTGCGCCGAGCGTGTTCACGCCAATTTTTTTGCCAACCAGATCTTTAGCGGATTGAATCGGGCTGTCTTCGAGTACGTACAAGCCGCTCGCTGTTAATTCGTTCGTGCCATATGCGCCTACAACGGCTTTTAAGTCGACACCTTCAGCGATCGCTTTCACGACAGCGCCGTTAAATGCGTAAGCATAATCAAGCTGCTTGGTTGCAACGAGCTGGATTTGCTCCGGTCCGTTACCTGTAGTCGATACCTTCTCAAGCTTAAGATCGCCCAGGTAGCCCAGATCCTCTGCCAATTCAGGGAGCGTAATGCTGCCATCAGCGAAGCTGTATTGCAGCACCTTGTCTTCGCCGTCTGCGCTTCCATTCGATTGCGAGGAATCCTTGTCTTTACCGCATGCAGATAGCACTAACGTCAATGCCAGTACGAGGAGGAGCGTAAGTTTAAATTTTTTCATGTTGTTCAATCTCCTTTGTCATATGAATTTATCTTTAGGCCGGGGTAAGCCTGAAAAATTACTCTTTCCACTTCAGAAGCCTTTTCTCTACCAATTTCAGAACGGCATTAATGAGCAGGCCCAAGCATGTAATGGACAAGATGCCAACATACATTTTCTCGGTTTCAAAATTGTATTGAGACGATAGAATGAGCTGGCCAAGACCGGATCTTGCGCCGATCATCTCTGCAGCAACAAGGATAAGCACACATCCTGAGGCCGCCATACGAATACCAACGAAAATAATCGGCAAAGCTGCTGGCCATATCACCTTCATAAAGATGCGAATGGAGGAAACGTTCATCGATCGTGCCGCTCGAATGAGCAGAGGATCGACATTTTTCACACCTGATATGGTCTGGATAATAATCTCCGCCGTACATGCATAGAAGATAAGGGCGACTTTGGACTCTTCTCCGATACCTAGAAACAGAATAAAGATCGGCAGCAGTGCTAATGTCGATGTGTTCCGGTAAATTTCAAAGAGCGGGTTGAAAATGTCCCTTACCAGCGGATACCAGCCGATCAAGAGGCCAATCGGTATCCCGAAAATTAAAGCGAGTACAAACCCATTCAACGAGCGGGTAATACTAATCGAGAAGTGATCCCATAATTCACCGCTTTCAATCATCGACCAGCCCATCTTCAAAACTTCTGATAACGGCGGCAAATAGTCAGGATTAACGGTGCCGGTCCGTGGTGCAATCTCCCAGAACAGAATAATTAGCACGATCACCAAGGACTGCATCAGAATGTCTTTAATAGCGGCAATAAACTTCTCTTTCGTCTCTTCTTTGGGAAAGGTTGAAGACTTATTGCTCGTTAAAGCGGACTCCATAGTTCAACCTCCTATATGAAGAATTCAGGCTCGTGAAGCAGCTGCCATATTTCATGACGGGCCTTCACAAAATCAGGGCTCGAATGGATATCTTTGTTCTCCAGACGATCTGGGAGCGAAATAGGCACGATTTTTTTCACGCGTCCCGGGTTAGGCGTTAATACGACTACTCGCTCTCCTAAGAACACCGCTTCATCAATGCTGTGCGTGATGAAGATAATCGTCTTGCCCGTTTCTTTCCATATGTTGAGCAGTTCCGATTGCAAGGTGTCCCTTGTTTGCGCGTCTAGTGCGGCAAACGGCTCATCCATGAGTAGAATGTCTGGATTGAAAGCTAAGCTTCTCGCAATCGCGACACGCTGCTTCATGCCGCCGGACAGCTCATGCGGATATCGATCAGCGAATGAGGTTAACCCTACCAATTCCAAATAGTAGTCGGACAGTCTCTTCCATTCTTTCTTCGGAATCTTCTTCGCTTCCAGACCGAATTCAATATTGCCTCTGGCCGTCTTCCATGGGAATAGCGCATATTGCTGAAACACAATACCGCGATTCAAACCCGGGCCGCTGATCTCCTGTCCATCAATCTTAATCGAGCCGCTCGTAGGCTCAGTCAAGCCAGCCAGCAGGTCGAGAAGAGTCGATTTGCCGCATCCGCTCGGTCCAACGATCGTGAGAAACTCCCCTACATTTACGGAAAACTCGATGTCCTTGATTGCCGTGAAGATGGTCTTTTCCTTCTGATTCGTTCTTGCTCGAGTAACGAATGACTTCGTAACCTTCTCAAATTTAATTTTTTCGATCTTCATTTTTCCACCCTCAATAGTCGGATTTATGAGCTGGCTCGGCCCTAATGAAGAAGGTTAAAGCCCGTATAGAAATAAATATGTATAAAATAATCCCGCATAATTATACTGGTTTCAACAATGGAGATGCATACTATTATGCATTTATTTACATATACTCCATTGATAAAGCCGAGTATTTTCATGGGGATTAGTATATATTTCGGTAATAAAATTGTCAACAATAAATTATTTACGATGTAAAGGTTTGAAAATAGATAACAGATAGATCGCTAAGCCGGCAGCTCCGATTCCTGTAATGATATTGAACGACTCGCCCGTGTAGAAGCCGCTGCCGAAGTAGAAGATCTCACGTAATCCATCGCCGGCGAAGCGGATCGGAATCCAAGGTCGAATGAAGTTGACGAAGAAATCCGGAATCATTTCTTTCGGCATCATAATGACTCCCATACCAAGAAGCATAACAACCATGAAGAGGGTAATGGCAGGTTTGCCGATCCATGCCGTAACCGCCGATACTAATAAGAAGAAGCAGAAGGCAGCGAAGGATACGAACGAGCCGACCAAGAAGTAGCTTGGCATATTAACGCCCGCAATGGAGCCTAATGTTGCAACTGTAAAGCCAGAGAACAGGGCAATAATAATACCGAACAGCACTTGACCGCCCATGATGCGCAGCGTTTGCTTACGAGTTAATACGTCCTTCTTCATTATGCCTGATGTCACCAGGAACAAGATGAAGCCGCCAATTAACGCACCTACCCAAGCAGGCATTGCCATAAGAATTGGCGCATTGCCATTCGCGGTGGCAGAGGCAACAGGATTGAATACTTGTTCCTCCGAGACGACCGGGTTCACGAGTACGGCAGCTTGGCTGGCATCAATTTTTTGATCGCCCATTTGCTCCAATAAGCTTGCGGAGTGCTGGGCGCTGACCTGTGCCACTAATGCGTTGAGTGCCGTCTTCGCATAGGTTGCGCCTGTCATGTTGAAGCCTTGGTTCACATAGATTCGTAAGGCCGCGGCTGTATTGTTGGTCGCAGCATTTTGCAGCGCACTATTGTAGCCTTCAGGAATCACCAAAGCAGCGTAATATTTTTTGTCCTTGAATAATTGTTCGATGTCTTCTTCCTTCTCGTTCGTAAAAGCGACGACAGGCTCGGCGCCATCGATCCCTTTGCTCATCTGTTCTACAGCTGCTCGTACAGCCTCTACATGTTCGCCTTCATCATTGACAATGAATGCAACAGGCAGGTTGGTCGCTTTGGGATCTCCTTGAACGAATAAGTTCACCGAGAATAAAGCGATAATCAATATAACCGCAATAGGCGCCGCCCACGCCAACTTCTCCTTAAAGAGTCGCAATGATCTTCACCCTTTCTCAAAATTCAACACGTTGATCAGTAGCGTGCTTTAATCTTATAATTTGGGGGGCACACAAGCAATGAACAGATCGGATGAGGTTGTTGCATTTTGAGTAAAGGGGATTCGCTATGGGCATTTATAAGGAGAAAAAACAAAAAACGATGCAGCTGATCCAACAATCATTCATACAGCTACTGGAGGGCAAATCGTTCGAATCGATAACGGTAGGAGATATTGCAAGAACGGCGCAAATTAACCGCGGAACCTTCTATTTGCATTACCTGGATAAATTCGATTTGCTTGATCAGATGGAGCAACAGCTATTCTCGGATTTAGGCAATCATATCGATCAATTGCAATCCCGCTATTTATCTAAGCATACGTTTGAGACCGATCAAGAGCAGCTGGCCGATGCGTTATTCAGCTTCATTAAGATGAATGCCCCCATTTTAAAAATATTTTTGAGCGATCACGGTAGGGCAGGCTTTCACATTCGGTTTCGTAATGCCTTCTCCGAGAAGGTGCGCTTCAACCTAGAGTACCACGAAAGCTTCTATGCGGATCTAAAGGTGCCAATGGACTACTTTTTATCTTTTATAACCTCGGCTTTTCTCGGATTAATTGAACAGTGGATTCACAATAATCTGGATAAGACTCCGCAAGAGATGACGGCTTTATATCTCGAAATTATCGAATTCATTCAGAAAAGAAAATAAGAGCAACACGCAGTGTGCAGCACTGGTGTTACTCTTTATTCTCTCTTTATTCAGGCCCGCGTCTTCTTGATGACAGGAATCCATACTTCTATTTCATGCATACCGTCGCACATGGATGTTTTGAATCTTTTTCGATAGGACAAGTTGAGTTTCCTCTATATAGATTATATAATAATTTCCATGATATGGTTATTTTTGATTGGGATGAAGGTTTCTCCACGGCGATAGCGAATACTAGGTGCAAAGGAGTGATGATATGTCGTATGTCGTTGATTTCAAACAAGTGTCCACAGTTGGTTTGGAGTCTTCACCTGTAGCCGAAGCGCTTGCTGGTCTGCGTGCGAATGAAGCCCGATATTTTATGAACAAGTATAAACACGAATTTACGGTTGTACCTGCCAGCGAAAGTCAGAAGAGTCTTGATTATGTGAACCGGATTTTGAAAGAAGAACGCGGCATTGAATTTGCAGCCAAACCTTTAGAGACGTCGCACTTTCAAGTGGAGAATATCCAATTCACTTATGTTTTCTATGAAGACGGTCTGGGACTCAATGTCATGTATACGGTTGATGACCCCAAGAAGCGGGCTGTCGGGTTTAAGCTGTCTGAGGGGATGGAGGTTCCGAAGGAGCTGGCCGATAAGTTTAAGTTCGCTAGACAGAAGTCTAAGCTGGCCGGAACGATTCGGGGTTCGTTCTTCGTTATTAAAGGCCAATATGAATGGTAACAAATAGTCAGAGATGACCAAGGCGCTTTAAAGTGGCCCGCCACTTTAAAGCGCCTTTTGATCAATTCAGGATAGATAGCGGCCCCTTTCTTATCTCGACCATCTTCCGATTAACGATAGGACAATAATCATTCCAATGACGACGAACAGGTGTACGGAGAATAGAACGACGGATTTGAGCGAGATGACTAGGATTAGCCATGCAACTGTCGTTATTCCGAAGGCTGCTCCCCATAGAAACTGCACGAGATATGGCTTCTTGGCGAGCGGGCTTGAAAGCTGGAAGGACCGCTTCCCGATCCAATAGGTGATCAACCAGGCTGCTGCAATGGTGGTGGACGTCATGAACAGGAGGTGGATGAGCAGCAGAACAGCACCTCCGTTGGCTATGATAAATATAGCTTCCTTCACGTATTCCCACTTCGTTTTGCGAGTGCCCTGACTTACAATTTCATCACAGAATGCTTTATAATCGCTGCCGATCACGTCAGCGAGGTCTTCGCCTCTCTCCTGAGCAGCAAGCGCCATTCCAGCAAGTCGTGCCGGATCTGTTCAATTTGCTGTTCCGATAAGCTGCTAACACGCAGATAGACAACCATGTCCGTCATAATAGCAGCATTGCTCCCGGTGAGTCTTTTTTGAAGCTCATTATTGGTTTTACATAGTTGAATGGTCGAGTGGGCCATGCTTAGGTTTCCTCCTTCTCTATGAACAATTGGTTAACAGCCGACTGCAGCTCTGTCCATTTGTTCCAAAAGTGCTCGAGTTCTATGAATCCTTGATCGGTGAGCTTAAAATATTTTCTCTTTGGGCCTATGGAAGAGCTTCTGTAGGTTGCAGCAATGAGTTCATTCTTCTCAAGCCTCAGCAATAAAGGATAGATCGTACCTTCCGAAATATTGGGGAATCCATTCATTTTAAGCTTCTCTGATATTTCATAGCCGTACGTTTCATTGTCGCTGATGACTTTCAGAATGCAGCCTTCTAGCGTTCCTTTGAGCATTTGCGAATAATCGTTCATTCCATCCCCCTACCTTGCAATACCTAATAGCTAACCACTTTGTACTGCAAGGTAGTGTATAAATCAACGGGCATAAAGTCCCGATATACGGTAGATTAAGCGGCGATCTACTCATTTTTTTTTTGATTTTTCTCATCAATTGTGAGGAATATGTTAACAATCTAGGTCCAAATGCCGATAGAGTACTTCATATACATTACAACAGAGGAGAGTATACAAATGAACAAAAAGGCATCAAAGTGGCTGGCTATTCCATTGGCAGCGAGCCTGCTCTTTCCGAGTCTAGCTGCGAATGCGGCAGCTAAGTCGTCGGAGGATTTTTCCGATTTGAAGGACGTGGATGCAGGGCTTAAGGCAAAGATCGATGAGTTGTTAAGCAAAGGCGTCTTCGACGGAGTGTCTGAAGATAAGTTCGGACTCAATGAGAATATGAATCGGGCACAAATGGCGAAGGTCGTTACGTTAATTTACGGTATCCCGGTGGACCAAAACGTCAAGACCTCCTCCTTTAAAGATGTAGGGGGCGAGGACGGATCTAACCCATGGGCAATTCCTTATATCGAAGCCGCGAAGAAAGCTGGAATACTTGACGGCGTAGGCGGCGACAAGTACGATCCTTCCGGAGAAGTATCCATCGGGCAGCTAGCTACCGCATTGGTTAGAGGTTTAGGGGAGAAAGTAGACGTATCGGGTACACCTTGGTACAGCGATGCGATCCAAAAAGCTGAGCAATTTAGCATTATTCCGGCAGGCACCGATGGCAAGAGACCTGCGACTCGCGCAGATCTTGTAAACGGTGCTTATGAAGGAGAGCAGGCTTTCCAAGAGAAGAAGGCAGCGGAGGAAGCTGCTAAGAAGGCTGAGGAAGAGGCTAAGGCAGCCGAGGAAGAGGCTGCTAAGAAGGCTGCAGAAGAAAGCAGGAAGCCTGTAGCACCTATAACGCCAAACTTAAGTGTCGGAGACGCGACCGCACCGGTTATTACTGCAGCTGCCGTCAATGGCAAGAGTGTAACCGTGACGGGAGGAACCTATGGTACAATCAGCCTTGCTGGCGACGAGTATCTGACAAGCGGCACGCTTAGCGTGAGCGAATACGCTACACTGACGATTACTTCGATCGAGGGCATTGACCTAACGAAGCTTTCATCCCTGTCGTTGACGCAGACTTTATACGGCGGCTCGAATACTCTTGATTTCATAAACAAGCTTGGAGAGCTGGACCCGCAGCAAGATGGTGTATCCATGGCGCTGCTTAGCCAACTCGATACGGATCAAGACGGCGTGACCGTCAAAGGCACGCTTACAGATGCTGCAGGCAACAAGACTGCCGTAGAGCTGACGTTCAAGGTTGAGGAATTGAAATAATCCCTTTATATCTAGAACATATATCTAAAACAAGCCATCCCGCGATCGTTGGAGAGATCATAAGATCATCCGACAGCGGGATGTTTTTTTATATACCGCCCCAGCGTATTTCGTCACAATGGCCCTACTCGGCTAATGCGCGGGCGCGTATAATGAAGGTGCATGTCCATTTTAACTAAAGATGGGAGAAATGAATGGTGATGGAAAATGAAGTTACCTTGACAGTAGAGACCTCCGTTAATGCGCCTGTTGAACGCGTGTGGAGTTGCTGGACGGAACCGCAACACATCACGAAATGGTCATTTGCATCCGAGGATTGGCATGCGCCAAGAGCTGAGAATGATCTGAGGGCTGGCGGTAAATTCCTTACTCGTATGGAGGCGAAGGATGGCAGCTTCGGATTTGATTTCAGCGGCGAATATGATGAAGTGAGAACGAACGAGCATATTGCATACACGCTTGATGATGGAAGGAAAGTGACAATCGATTTCATTAGCCAAGGCGGCGAGACGAAAGTTGTGGAGTCATTCGAAGCGGAGTCCGAAAATCCTGTCGAGATGCAGCAGGCGGGGTGGCAGTCGTTTCTGGACAACTTCAAGAAGTATTGCGAATCGTCCAGCTAAGAATAGGCATGATAGATATTATGGCGAAGACTGTCCTAGCGGATGGTCTTTTCTTTCTGTGCAACAAATCCCCATCCGACGGAATGAATCGAATGGGGGCTGGTCCAATGGAGGAAGGGTCGCTTTATCTCTTGACCTGGGCATGGAGCTTGCGGGCGACGTGCTCTCCAAGCTCGGCGGATGCCTTGCTCAAGTAGCCGAGCACAATCGATTGTGTCTCGCGGGAGATGCTCGCCAGCTCTGCGGCCAGGTTGTCGATCAAATGCTCCTGCTGCATAGGCACAAGGGCACGATAGTATTGTCCGGCCTGTATGAAGTTGTTCTGCTTCGGTATACTGGAACGCGCGATGTGCCCCTGCACGTATTGCCCGCTGCCGCTAGTAACCAGCGACTTCGGCGTCCAGTCCTGCTGATGATTGACCGGAATTTGGCGAAAATTCGGACCGAGCCGATGGCGCTGCGAATCCCAATAAATATTAGCGCGGCCCTGCAGCATTCGATCGTCTGACAGCTCTGCGCCCTCCAGCAGATTGGAAGGAGAGAAAGCAAGCTTCTCCACCTGCTCCATATAGTTCTCCGGATTGCGGTCGAGAATCAGCCTCCCGACGGGCTGCAGCGGATACTGGCGCTCATCCCATACCTTCGTGTCATCCAGCGGATCGTAAGGGAGGAAGGGCTCGTCTTGCGGGTTCATCAGTTGGACGTACAGCCCGTATTCGATCGTCTTGCCCGAGGCCAACGTGTCGTATAAGTCCTTTCCGGCATAATCCGGGTTCTCGGCGGCGAGCCGGGCCGCCTCATGACGGTCGATATACTGAATGCCCGCAAGGGGCATCCAGTGATATTTGACGTAAGTCCGAGCGCCCTGCGCGTTCTTCCAGACGAACGTATTGACGCTATGGCCCGGGATGTGGCGAAAACTTTTGACGGTGCCCGCATCGGAATACAGCCAGAAGAGAAAAGCCATTGCTTCCGGCGCCCGGGCAACGAAGCTCCAGAATCGCTCCGGATCTAGGAGATTGTTAACAGGCGAGGGCGAAAGAGCTCTGATTGACTCCGGGAAGCGAATCGGGTCTCGGATGATGAACACGGGGATATGGTTGCAGACCAAGTCAAACACCCCATGATCGGTATAAAATTTGGTCGCGAACCCACGCAGGTTACGGGAGGTGTCCGGCGTCCCCCGGTTACTGGCCGCCAGGGAGAATCGGACGGCGACAGGCACCTGCTGGCCTGGATGCTGCAAGAAGCAAAGCTGCGTATAGGCTGACATCGAATGGATGGTCTGAAAGGTGCCGAATGCGCCATAGCCTTTGACATGAACGGGCCTTTCTAGCAGCTTAGAGTGGATGAATGTCTCTAGCGTTTCATGCAGAACGTTATCCTGCTCCAGAATGGGGCCGCGCTCGCCTGCCGTCTGCGAATGCCAAGGTGCTGAAGCATCCCCTGCCCTCTTGTCACGACGATTGTCATCGATCTCGCTCATCTTCCTACCTCCTATGCCGGCTTCGCGAATGAATTGGACATATTAGGGTATGAGGAGACTGCACGGAAATAGTACTTGGGTTACGGATGAAGCAATTTGTCTTGATATTTGTAATATGAGCCAGTGCGCTCATACCGCTGCCTTTAATGCCGATAAAGTGATAACTACCCATAGTGATCCCCTGTATAAAGAAGACGAAATAGGTATAAGCCGATGAGAGTTAAGCTCTATATTATGGATATACATATATTCCATAAAAAGAAACAGCGGCCTTAACGAGAAGACACCGCTCCTTAATCGGGAGCGGTGTCTTTCGTATTCTTGATCTAACCTAATGCTGCTGCTGGTTTACGCGACCGAGCAGTTCCCGCTAACAAGTGATACAGTATGCAGCCCAGCAGGCCGCCAGCCGTATTCAGAATCAGATCGTCGACATCAAACTGGCCGATGCTGCACAGCAGTTGAGCACTCTCCAGCATTAGGCATAAGGCGAACGAGAGAATGATCGCTGCCCCGTACACCAGAAGAGCAGGCAGTCTGCCGCGCATGAAGTATGGGACGAACAAGCCCAGCGGGATGAACAACCCGATATTGCCGTAGAACTGAATATATTCGTACAGCGACCTGCTGCGCAGGTTGCCAGTAATGGTACGCAGCGGTACGAGGTTGGCGCTGTGCAGCCGATAGTGCAGTCGGCTTACGTCGTCGAGTGCCGCGTCGGCCCGCTGCCATAGAAACAACAAGTCGACTTGTCCGAACTTGAACAGAATAATTTTGACCAGAGCATACATATATACCGCAAACAACACGATAGCCGGCATCATTCGAATCGTACGCTTCATCGCTTGCATCCCTGCCTTTCTACAACTAGCATAGAGCAGCAGGCTTAATTAAACCTAAGTAAAACCTTTCGATTTTCTTAAAGCTTATAGTAAAATAATCTTTGTCTTGATTATATCCAAAATCGAACATAAAGGAGCAATACGATTTGTCACAATTGCCTAATTGTCCGAAGTGTAATTCAGAATATACGTACGAGGATGGTACGCAATTCGTCTGTCCGGAATGTGCTCATGAATGGGGTCTCGATTCGAGCGCGGAGAGTAACGAGGAGCAGCAGGTCGTCAGGGATGCGAATGGCAACGTATTGAATGATGGCGATACGGTCACCGTAATTAAGGACCTCAAGGTAAAGGGAACCTCCTCTGTTGTCAAAATCGGCACCAAAGTCAAAAATATTCGTCTAGTGGACGGCGATCATGATATCGATTGTAAGATCGACGGCTTCGGAGCGATGAAATTAAAATCGGAATTTGTGAAAAAAGTATAGCACATTGGCAAGCAAGGGCCCTTCTGCAGCACGCATAAGGGTCCTTTGCCTTGCCGCTGCAAGGGAGGGCCGTTATTTGATCGAGCTGGCGAAGGAGATTAGTCCGTATAATGAGCTTGGCGTATATGAGACGTCCGAGCTGTACGGGAAGACGGGCAAATACCGCGTGCTGCAGTTCGCAGACGGAGCCGTGCAGGGTGCAATGGATATGCGGGAGCCGCAGCGCGTCGTACTGGAATATCAGCGTGCGATGATTCACCTGATGGATGATAACGATCCTGCTTTCAGCAGCGCATTCGTCATCGGACACGGGATCGGAACGATCGCGGGGCATTATCCGGACAGGCAGTTTGTTACAGCGGAGATCGACGAGAAGATTGTAGAGCTTAGTCGGCGGTTTTTTCGTTATCGGATGAACAATGTCGTCATCGGAGACGGGCGAGACATTCTTGTAGAGCAAGAGTCGGGCCGTTACGATTACATCCTCCTCGACGCTTTTACTTCCAAAGGAACCCCGCGGCACTTGACGACGCTGGAGTTTTTTCAGACGGTGATGGACAAGCTTCGCCCGGGCGGAGCGGTCATTCTGAATGTGGCCGGAAAGCTTCGCAACGACAGGCGGAGTGCCGCTATCCATACGACGCTAAGCGAGACGTGCGCGTACACAAGAGCGTTCTATCTGCCGGTTCGCGGAGCGGGTGTGGATGATCTTGGTAATTTAATTATTATAGGCAGCAACAAGCCGATACAGGCGCAGCCAGGGCTTACGGCAGACTTTGCGGAGATCGCTATGGAACGGGGGCATGTGATAAGGGATTAATGGACACGCCGCTCTTCTTCTGAACCGCTCCCCGTCAGTAGCTCTTATTCTCTGTACGACATGCTAGGCCTTCGACTCCGTACAGTTTATAACGACGTCGCCATTCTTTCAAAGTACTGACGTTAATGTTATATTTACAGGCGATCTCACTTCGTGATCCCTGTCTTGCGTCATGCTCCTTCAAACTGGCAAATTTCTCTTCCACGCAGTACTCATTTTTATGGACATGAAAAAACTCCCCTTGATAAACAGGTGTTATTATTTCACCTGTCTACCTAAAGGGGAGCACATCAATTCAAGGGCGGTTTTGTAGCTTTATGCTTCACGCAGTTTCACGGGTGTCGCCCTTATTGACCCATGCTGCAGCTCCTCGAATTGAATCACTCTTGTAAAGTAGTGGAGAATGTGAGTGTTATGAGTAACAACCACGACGGTTTTACCTCTTTGGTTCAGCTCTTGTAGATGCTCCATAATATACTTCTCATTCTCGTTATCCAAGCTTGCGGTTGGTTCATCAGCCAGAATTAGTTCGGAATCCTGAAGCATTAGTCTTATGACTGCGATTCGCTGCTGTTCTCCCCCGCTTAGTTGGTAGACTTTCTTGTTTTTAAGATCGGCCAGTCCGAATTGATTTAAGTAATCATCAATTTTCTCGCGTTTGGCTTTAGCGGTCATTTTCTTATACTCTAGGGCTAAATTAAGATTCCACAGAACAGTTTCTTCATCGACTAATCCGCAATTTTGGAATATGTATCCAATTTTATTTCTTCTAAGCAGCATGGCTTGTTTCGAGTTAATGCTCGGATTGGAGTAGTTGAATAAATTCAAATCTCCTCCATCTCGGTCTGTAATTAACCCCATGACATTTAATAAAGTTGTCTTTCCTTTGCCGCTTTTACCGGTGATGGCAACCATCTCGCCTTTAGTAATGACTAGCTGGATATTGGATAATACGGAAGAACCATCATAGCATTTGCTAACATTGATAAGCTCTATGACCTTCATCGCGAGCCTCCTTTTATTATTTTCGGGATATCCT
Organism: Paenibacillus xylaniclasticus; assembly: GCF_004001065.1. Lineage (GTDB taxonomy): Bacteria > Bacillota > Bacilli > Paenibacillales > Paenibacillaceae > Paenibacillus_T > Paenibacillus_T xylaniclasticus. The sequence goes on along the minus strand of NZ_BIML01000005.1, from coordinate 345,609 downwards.
TTACAATGATTAGTTTGTATAGGGCAATCAGTATCAGGAGGTCTATAATGAGAACAATTAAATAGACAAGCAAATTAAAATGAATAAATAGCTTTAACAGCATGCCAGACAGCATGGCCGCCGTGATAAAAAGATGAGGTTGTATGGCTTTCAATAGGTTATATCCTAGCACGTATTAAATAGCAAATTTGCGACTATTAACCGTAATGTCAATATAATTTGAAATATTAATGATAAAGACCAATGTAATGAGAAACAGCATAACAAATACAGAAGACTGATAAAGAATAAACTCTGTCAAGTGTATTTTATTCTCGAATGGTGTAATCAGCGATCCTTCAATAATGAGTGAAGATAGGTTTAAGTTTTGTATTTGTTGCGATAAGTAGTCTCTGCTTTTAGCTTTAATGATGATATCGCCGTGGTTTAGCTCGTCGTAATAATACAGGCTGCCAAATTTACCTTGATCCAAGATGATGATGGGATTTAGAAAATGTACATCTAATCCATCTTCTTTGGCATCTTTGCCGAAGAGTTCAAGCTCGAAGTTATTTGCGATGTAGATGATATGAATATCGTCGATGGTCTGAGATTCTATGTCTTCGAGGTCATAATAACGGTTATAATTTAATAAATCGTTATACTTCTTCATATACGCTGTTTTTATCTCTTGCTCATGCTCCTGAAGCTTTTCAGGTACGAGGATCGTTGCTTGATTCCTATCGAGTATGAGATTGTCCCCGTTGGCTTGCTTTATATTGGTAAAGTCCTTTATATACGCCTCATTTGCCACAATGTAATTTTTTTTGAAATCGGACAGAACCTCCTCTTTGGTGAGGTTGCGATGTTTTAGTGCGAAGCTTGAGAGCTGTGACATTATATTGGATACATCATGAACATACAATTGATCTAGACGAGTAAAGTGTTGATTCAATTGCAGAATGGATTGCCCGTAGCTGGCAAGCAGGTCTTTGTTGTTGTTTGCTTTGGTGCTTTCATCTGCATTATACCCTATGGATGTGTAATAACCCTGCAGCCTAGAAAATTTATCATATTGATGCAGAGCTTCTTTGTGCTGATCCCAATTCACTAAGAAAATCGAAATAGAGAATGTAATAGACAACATTAATATAATTTTGATTACATTCAGGCTTATATTTAAGCGGTTCGAATATAATTTATTTTTAATCATCAGATTAATATCAATGTATCTAAGGCTGATTTGCGTAATCATCATTAAAATGAGGTTGACCAAGAAAACGCCTATAAAAAAGATAAGTAACAAATAAAAGTAGCGTGGCACCAGAAGATCTTGAACTACATAATAGATTCCGTGAATAACGAAAATAACGACGACTAGAATTGCTTGTATCCTCGCAAGGTCCTTCATGGAAACGGAAATCATTCGAATATCAGAGAACCCTAGAACCTTTTTGATTGCATTTATTTTTATCTTGGTAAAGGTAAAGATGAAGAAGATAAGCTGGGATAGAACGAGTAGCAAAAGGATATTCACCAAATTATATCGAACAATTTGCTTGTATTCGATTGCAATAGGATAAGGCTCTATAGGACGCCCGATATCGCCAGAGATTGCATGAAGCTGTTTCTTGCTCATGTTGGTATAAAAGATACCGTTGCTATCGGCAAACTCTTCTTTAGTTAACAAATGATAATGGAAAGCCTTATTAGGAGATATAGAAGGTATTTTATGTATGCTATCCGGATCACTGTGATAGATATCGTAAACCATAATATTATCATCAGAAACAGGAGTTTTTACCAGTTGCACTTTGCAGTTTCCTGTGCGAATACATTGATCGTTTAACTGATCGTATAATTTACTTAAATCGGCTCCGTTATAATCTTTAGCCCTATATGAATGTAATGAACCGTCGCCTAGCTGGTTGAGCTCAAAGATGGGATAGAGGGATTGGTTAAATATAAAAGATAGAAGCAGAAACTGGCCTAAAATGAATATGAATAATACTTTTTCATATGTTCCACCTTGTATGAGCAATGTAAGTGAAGAGAGCACTGCTTGAGCATTTAGGGAAGAAGAACGGCATCTTCTATTGAATAAATTAATTAAGGCTAGTGGTTATAGACGAAAATTATCTAGACCGGTAATCATAGTAGGATGTTTCGTTACACCAGAAGCTTCTATCTGCAGATGCATATGCGCTATCTGGCAGCCATCCCGAAGTTGTAACGGAAGAGCATACTTTTACGCTAGCTTTCACATCGTAATATTTATTATCGTCTGGTTTGTGATCATAAACACTCGAATAGACATAGGTACCGGTTTGACCTCCGTCATACCATAGGTCTCCCCCTGCTATTGGTCCAGCTGAAACCGCTACTGCGGTTAATGCGAAAATTACAATTGTTAGAAGTGTAACAAATGCACGTTTGCTGTTGTTCATTATTTATTCCTCCCCTATGACAGATGCCGTTATTCCTGAGTAAATATACCAATTTTTGTAGTGTAAATAATATAAGTTAAATTGTGTCTATTGTACTAATAAGAAAACTATTTATAATAAAGGACGCATGACTTTAACTCGATTTACATTAGTGCAATCATCCTGGAAAATAACTAATTAACATAAAATTGAATTTCACTAGGCAGCCTTAACAGGAAGGAGGTACCATTCTCTGAGCTTTCCTGCAAGATGAGATCCCCTTGTTGCGCTTGTGCCAGCAGCTTACTGAACGCAAGTCCCAAGCCAAGTCCGCGTACGCTCTGCTTCTTGCTTTCTCCCCGGAAGAATCGCTCGAACACAAGAGGCTGCTCAGAAGGGGGAATACCGGTGCCGTTATCACATACGAGAATATCCGCATATCCGTCCTCTCGTTCCTGCACGCTGATCGTAATTCGCAGTAGTCGGTCAGGATGCTTGGATTGAGCGCTGTTATTGAGCAAATTGACGATAATTTGTTGAATGCGCAGAGGGTCGCCTTCGACCTCAACCTGTTGGCGAGGCATCGAAAACACAGGCTCGCAGACGCCTTCGTCCTGATGAAGCGTCCATTGATACACAATTTCGGGCAGAAGCACAGCTGTATCGAGTCGACACCTTCTAACGGTGACCAGACCAGCAGCCAACGCATTATAATCGAGCAGGTCGGTAATCATTCTCTCCAGCCTGCTGGTTTCCTGCAGAGCAATGTCCAGAAATTCGTCTGCTTCATCGTCTTGAACAACCTTCTCCTTGACCGCGTGAATGAGTCCCTTCGCTGAAGTGACGGGTGTCTTCAGCTCATGCGTCAGGCCGGCTAGCATGAAATTACGGGAATGCTCCAATTGCTTCAGCTTGCTGGCCATTTCTTTGAATGATATGACAAGCTCACCCAGCTCACGCTCCTTAGGATTAGCGCTGAGCTCGATGTCGTAGCGGCCCAGACTGATTTCGCGGGCAGCCGATGCGACGTTACGTATTGGCCGGGCCAGCTTCCTGGCGAGCAAATATATCATCAGCCAGCCGAGCGTAGCTAAGCTGACGAGCAGTAGAATAAGCGCCCATTGGAATTCAGGGCGCTGGATTAGCGACTCGACCGGGTGCAGCAGGGCGACTTGACCGATTTTGCCGCCGTTATATAGAATCGGAGCGGTAACTGCACGATAACCGGGTACGAGTGATTTGTTCAGCTTATCGTTCAATCTTGAAGAGAGGTCGGCTTGCGTGATGGATTCGTTCGAGTACAGGAGCTTGCCGTCCTTATCGGTGATGATGACGCACAATTTGGCCCCGTTCTCGATGAGCCAGACCCTTCGATCAATGATTTCGTCCATGTTGGGCGGAATTAGAATCGTGCCGTTGACCGAATGAAGATGACGGGCGATCTCTTGGGCGAGCCTCTCAGCCGTCTGCTGACGGCTGTCCATCGTTGCGCGGTTCGTCCACCAGACGACAGCGACAGCAAGCGTAATCAGCACGGTGAAGAGGATAATAAAATATCTTAAGGTCCAATAGGACAAAATCGAGGTCTGCTTCAGTTTGCGATCCAAAATTGATACCCCGTTCCTCTTAGAGTCCGAATTTCGCCTTCCTCTGCAGGCCAGTGTGACAAGGTCTGCCGGATTCGCTTGATCGATAAATCGACCGCTCGGTCGCTTCCTTCGTAGTCGGTTCCCCAAACGTTTTCGATTAGCTGCGCACGCGTGAAGACCCGGTTCGGATGCTCCGCCAGGTAGAGAAGCACGGCCATATCACGGGGCATTAAGGTAACTTCAGCGCCGTTGATCGTAACGCGCTGACTAAGGAAGTCGATGCTTAAGCGGCCGAAGTGGCATAGTCTGCTTCCGTCCGTCCATTGCAATGGACGACGGAGCACCGCATGCACCCTTGCGATGACCTCCTCGGGGATAAATGGCTTAGACATATAATCATCGGCCCCGCCGTTCAATCCGGACAACCTGTCGTCAATCCCGTCGCGAACGGTCAGCATAATAATGGGGCAGCTGCTCGTCTCTCGTATACGGCGCAGCACTTCCCAGCCGTCGATATGAGGCAGCATGACATCAAGAAGAACAAGGGCAGGGGACTCCTGCGCGAATAATTCAAGTGCTTTCCGACCATCGGAAGCGAGTATAACGCAGAAGCCGGCCCGACGCAGGTAGGCGGATAGTACGCGTGCGATGGCGGGTTCGTCTTCTACAACCAGAATCGGCTTCAAGCGAGATAGCTCCTTTCAAACATTTCGATGAAAATTATAACAGTCCACCCTCTTAATGTATATTAAACTCATTTCCTACATTTCGACACATGCCCGACATATTCGCCTGTTACAATGGTCATGCAAGTGCCATCTGAAGAGTGGAAGGGGGGATAAATAATGACAAAGAAGCAGGTTGTCTGGTTGTCAGTTGTTATTGCAGTTTGCGTAATCGGTGTGGGTGGTTATATGTGGTTTGACCGATTCGTCGGCAATAACGTGGAGATTGAATCGGTAATCGCTCCTAATGAGGGGACGGAGGCGGACAAAGCCGGAGAAGCCTCATCGTCTGCAGATGTGGCGGTGCCAGCCGATAAGCTGAACGGGATGTGGCATATTGCCGACGGCTCCAAAGTATACTGGTCGGTTACGACATCGAAATCGACCGTTAACTTCGTAGACGAGGCGGTAACGGGCTCATGGAATGTCGATTTGAATGATGCAGCAGCGATGACAGGAGAGGGGATTGTTGATCTTAACGCTCTCGATTCTGGCAACAGCACGAGAGATGAGCACGTCAAGGAACGTGACGATCTGCTGGCGGTCACGAAATTTCCGCAGGCGACTTTTAAGGCTCGATCGTTCTCTGCATTGCCGTCGGAGTGGACAGAGGGTACCTCCGTGCCGCTTACGATGACAGGTGTTCTGAATATTAGAGGGCAAGACAAGGAAGTGACGTTTGACTCGAACGCGATGTACAAGAATGGACAGCTGCTTCTCTCGGGTAAGACGATGGTGACGTTCGCCGACTTCGGGATGACGAACCCGCATACGGTCGTCCTGGAGACCGAGAACGAATTTACGGTGCAGGTGGAGCTTGTACTTGAAAAGCATGAGGCATAATGGATGGTAGTAAAATAGTCAAGAGAAAGGCGCCCCTCGGGCGTCTTTTTCTTATCGGCTTCTATATTGTAAACCGCGGATCGGGCGGCCGTTTCTCTGGCTCTGCTAATGTGCAAGCCTCGCTTCTGTTACGATCAGGAATGGGTCTCAGCTGGTGATCGAGGAAATCTATAATTTGCAGCAGGGAAGCGATCTGGTTCTCGAGCTTACGCTTATGTTCCTCCATCATTGCGTATAGCTCGGGATGCTCGTTTAGATCGGCGCCGCGCGATAATTGTAAGTAGGGCTTAATGCTTTCCAGAGACATTCCGGTTTTGCGGAAGCAAGTAATTTTTTTCATCGTCTCTACATCCTCCTGCCGATATACGCGGTGACGGTTCGGTTTGCGCTCCGCTCGGGTCAGCAGGCCAATCCTCTCATAGTACCGAATGGTATCCTCTGTAAGTCCTGTCTCAATCGCTGCTCCTTTAATCGTGTAGGTAATCGGCTCGTTCATTGCCGCAGCCCCCCTGTGATTTTATTAGTATTATCGTATATCTTGGAGTGGGCTCCAAGTCAATGCTGCTGCTGATCCGCTTGACTTGAAGCCGACTCCAGCTTGTAGACTGGTCGCAATACAACTAAATTCAACGATCCAATAAGGATGGAGGAAGGCGTAATGCGATTAGATTCAAGGCCGCGCACGGCGTTCATTACAGGAGCAAGCAGCGGTATAGGATTGGAATTGGCCCGTCGGTTACTGTCCGAAGGGTGGCATGTCGTGGCACTTAATCGGTCGGCAATTTGGGCTGATGAAGGACCTATTCAGCAAGCCGTACGAAGCGGCAGTCTCAGGGAGTATCGGGCGGATATGACGGACTTCCGGGAGCTAAAGCGGGCACTTACCGCTATTCAAGGAAGTGAGACGAGAATTGACGCTTTATTCAATAACGCCGGCGGAAGTCTTGCCGAGCTGCACTACTCACGGCAGGGTCGCGAAATGCATTATGAGCTGCAGACGGTTGCGCCTTATATTATTTTTATGGAACTGAAGGAACTGCTGCTTCGGGGAACGCACCGAACGGTCATTAATACGTCCTCAGGCGCTTTCGCTACCTTACGTTCATTCGACCCCGATACGCTGGAGCGTCCGGCGAAGTTTCGCAAGCTGTTCGGACCTTATGCTTCGACCAAGCTTGCACTGTCGTTATGGACTCAGGCCATCGCGCCGCATGTTGAACCGGAAGGAATTACGATTCGGAGCGCCGATCCTGGCGGGAACAACACGGCCCGCAAGGGCCGCCGATCAGGGTTGCCCTTCTATCTGAAGCCGATTATGAAGTATATGTTCGCTCCACCCAGCAAAGGAGCTTCGTTGCTCTACGATGCGGCATTTGGTCCGTACAGCAGCTTGAACGGAGCTTTCTTGCAGAAGGGCCGACCGGCGAAGCTGAAGTATACGGAGCATATGAACCGAGTGTTAGAAAAGGTGGATGCGATTTACAAGGAGGAGTATAAGCGGCTGACGTGACAATTAACAATTGTAAAGGGTCAATTGCTTATGTGATGTAAGCTTATATTTATTTTTTGCCTATAATCGTGACAGCCTCTACCTGTATACTTATACCCAGGATTTCCTCAACCAACTTGAAATAAGAGAGGGAGAGATGATAGGTATGCAGGTAGAGGTTCAGTTATCCTGTGTGGAAAACAAATTTATTATCAATAATATATCCTCTTTATTTGCATGATTTAGCCGAAGTGTGGGAGCGCAAGACGAACCGGTATGGCGTCTTTGAGGAGGATGATACGCGGACGTTGGCCGAGCAGAACCGCGTGTTCGATATATGGTGGGAGAAGCCGGGTGTTCTTTTTCCTTATTTGATTAGGGTAGACGGACTGCCGGCAGGACTTGTCTTTGTAGCAACCGCGCCATATCTGCCTTGTCAGGACTACACCGACTACTATTTGAACGAGTTCTTCCTAATGCGTCAGTATCGGGGGCAAGGGGTAGGAGAGGAGGCGGTGAGACAAGTGATTGGGCTGCTGCCGCCGGGGCAATGGGAAGTGCATACCAACAGGACAGAACGTAATGGGCGTGCAATCGGATTCTGGCGCAAGACGCTTGCTAACGTTACGGGTGGACGTTATACCGAGCAGATTGCAACGCGTCAGACAGAAGACGATATGCTCGTATTCCGTTTCATAAGGGAATAACTTGCGGGCAAGGGGTGATGCTAATGAAAGAAAAAGTAATAGAGGTATACAACAAGCTGTCCCGAGACTATGAGCTGCATGTGGATACAAAGAGCGGGCATAATGCCTTCTATGAGCGCCCGGCGATGATGAAGCTTATTCCTCATCATTTGAACGGACTTGCGGTGCTGGATGCCGGATGTGCGGCGGGATGGTACACCGAGCAGTTAATCGGATTGGGGGCTCGTGTAACGGCAGTCGATTTCAGTCCGGGCATGGTGGAGGCTTGCGTGCGGCGGGTGAGCGATCGAGCAGAGGTGCTCACTTGTGATTTAACGGAGCAGCTTCCTTTCGCAACAGGTGCCTTCGATTGGATTGTCAGCTCGTTGACGCTCCATTACATCGATGACTGGAGGCCGACTTTCCAGGAGTTCCAGCGAGTGCTGAAGCCGGGCGGTACACTGCTCTTCTCGGTTCATCATCCGTTTATGGATTATACGATGCTCGACCGGCCGGATTATTTTGCCCATGAGCTGCTTTCGGAAGTGTGGAACAAGGAAGAAGCGGGACCGGTTGAGGTGATGTTCTATAGGCGAACCATGCAGGAGATCATTAACGTAACATCGGAGCGGTTCGCGATTGACCGAATTGTCGAGCCGCAGCCCTCCCCGGAGCTGCTGAACAACCCGGAGGCGCGGGAATGGTGCAGCCGCTGGTTCGAACGGCTCTTAACCTATCCTCATTTTCTGATCGTGAAGGCGTGTGTGCGATAGCTTGTCCGAGAACCGTAACAATTCATCCGGTGAAGCAGAGTACGGTTGTTTTATAATGAATCATACCGGATGATCCGGCTCTGTTGCACATGTGTTACGGTAAGGAAGGTGGCAGGATGGCTGGAAACAGAAAGACGTACTTGTTATTGGCGTTATCAGCGGTTGTCGTGCTCGGATATGCAGTGTTCGCAAACTTTATTCATGATCCGGAGGCGGAGCGGTTTCTTAGCCACAAGCTTGAACTGAAGCGGCCGTTGAATCTGGATGCTTGGCTGCCCGTGATGCGAATTCATGTCGTATTCGCCTGCTTGAGCATGATTGCGGGGTTCATAAATTTCTTGCCGGCAGTCCATAAGAATTACCGCAAGCTTCATCGCGTCAATGGTTACTTGTATGTGGTCTCCGTCATGCTGATTTCTCTCACTTCCGGATATATGGCTCCTTATGCGACGGGGGGCAAGGCGGTTAGCATTCCTTTTAATATGCTCAATGTGATATGGCCTGCATTCACGATTCTGGCTATCATTGCAATCAAGAAGAAACGGGTGAATGCGCACCGCGATTGGATGACGAGAAGCTATGCTTTTGTGTTTACGAACTTTCTCATTCATCTGCTGACGAAGCTGTTGCAAGAGGCGGGCGGACTTTCGTATACTACGAGCTACACGGCTGCGGTGTACAGTACGATCATCCTTCTGCTGCTAGCGGCTGAACTTCTCGTACGGTGGCGGCGAGCGCGATAGACTTTTATAAAATCAACGGCTGCTGCTGAGTGGTTAGAGCACAGGGGTAGCCGTTCGTCATTGTGGAAACGTTGAAAAATCAACATGCAGACCTTTTTTGATTATTGCTCCGTAAATTATAGAAGAATAAAATTAGCTATACAAATTCGCTCAGCACATGCTCCGCGAATGCTTCAGTAGCTTGAAACGTTCCATTCCTACATACCAAAGATAACGAAGGAGCCGAAGAGCAATGAAACTACACAATCAGGTAGCTGTTGTAACCGGAGCCGCATCCGGCATGGGTAAAGCCATTGCGGAATTATACGCTAAGGAAGGTGCGAAAGTAATCGTAGCCGACCTCAATCTCGAAGGAGCGGAGCAGGTCGCTCAGGGAATCGTCGCAAAAGGGGGCGCGGCTAAAGCGTTGAAGGTGAACATCGCTCAGCTGGCTGATATCGAGAGTATGATCGATACGGCTGTCAGTGAATACGGCACGTTAGATATACTGGTGAACAATGCAGGCATTATGGACGGGTTCGAGCCCGTTGGCGAAATTACAGAAGAAAAATGGGATCGTGTCTTCGACGTCAACACGAAGGGCGTCATGCGCGCAACCCGTAAGGCGCTTCCACTTTTCTTAGAGAAAGGCAAGGGCGTTATCATAAACGTCGCTTCGACGGGCGGCCTGAACGGCGCGCACGCAGGCGCGGCTTATGTCGCATCGAAGCATGCTGTCATTGGCTTGACGAAGAACACGGGCTTTATGTATGCGGGCAAGGGCATTCGCTGTAACGCCATCGCTCCAGGTGCGGTTATGACGAACATCCAAGCCTCGATGAGCAGCTTAAGCGAGTTCGGCGTAAGCCGTACGAAGCTGACGCAAAGCTTGATCCCTCGTGCAGGCTCGCCGGACGAAATCGCCAAGGTCGCGCTGTTCCTCGCCTCGGACGAATCGAGCTTCCTGAACGGGACGGTTGTTACCGCAGATGCGGGCTGGACCTCGGCGTTCTAATCCCTTTATATAAAAGTTAGGCTGGGTGGAAACAACATGCTTGTTTCCTGCCCAGCCTTTTTGGTATTGATCGGCAACGAGGCCGAAATTGCTATATTCCTTGCATTAATTAGTCCCTACATATTCTCTTGCCTCTATCTGGCAGATCCTGTGTTATGATGAGGAGGACAACGAAGAGAATGACCGCCCAGCGCGGAATAATCAAGGGGATATGCTTACCGATGAGCACAAGTCCGATTACGATTGGTATGTTCGCCCATGTCGATGCTGGCAAGACGACGCTGGCCGAACAACTGTTGTATCATACGAATAGCATTCGGGAACGGGGGAGAGTTGATCATCAGGACGCCTACCTGGACTCCCACGATATTGAGCGGGCAAGAGGTATTACTGTATTCGCAGATCAAGCAGTGCTGTCCTATCAAGGGACAACTTATTATTTGATCGATACGCCGGGACACGTCGACTTCTCACCGGAGATGGAGCGGGCCATTCAAGTGATGGATTACGCTATTCTTGTCGTCAGTGCAGTGGAAGGGATACAGGGCCATACAGAGACCGTATGGCAGCTGCTGCACAAGCACCGTATACCGACGTTTTTCTTTATTAACAAAATCGATCGGACTGGAGCAGACGCCGCCCGCGTCCTTGAAGAGATCCGACTCAGCCTGACACCAGATGCGTGCAGCATCACCGGATGTCTTGCCGATGGTGAAGTTGAGGATGCGCTGCGCGAGCATATGGCGGAGCGGGATGAGCAGCTGTTGGAGTCGTTTCTGTCCGGCGAGGGGAGCAGTGCTTTCTGGCTGGAGGCGCTGCGGCGAATGATTCGCGGGCATCGGATTTTTCCGTGCGCAAGCGGCTCGGCACTGCAGGATACGGGCGTAATGGAGTTTCTTCAGCAGCTTCATCTGCTTAGCGTAACGGAATACGATGCGCAAGCACCGTTCGGGGGACGTGTCTATAAAATCCGTCATGATGCCAATGGCGTGCGGATGACGTATGTGAAGGCGTACAGCGGCATGCTGAAGGTCCGTGAAGAGCTCATCTACTCTAGCGGCCAAGAGCGCATGTGTGAGAAGGCCTCGCGTCTGTTGATCGCAAGCGGAAGCAAGCTGCAGCCGGTCGATCAAGTAAAGGCAGGCGACCTGTTCGCGGTTGTCGGATTGACGGAGGCCGAGGCCGGTCAGGGCGTTGGCATCTATTCGGATGCGGATAAGCTTACGTATGAGATGGTGCCGACGCTGACGTCGAAAGTAATCTTCCCGGCCTCGCTTCATGTGAAGGACGTGCTGAAGGCTTTTCAGATGCTTGATGCCGAGGACCCTTCGCTTAACGTCGTCTGGGAGGAGAGCCTGCAGGAAATCCATATTCATGTGATGGGGCTTATTCAGCTGGAAGTGCTGCAGCAGCTCGTGTGGGACCGGTTCCAATACGAGGTGTCATTCGAAGCTCCAGAGATTTTATACAAGGAGACGATTGCAAGCACGGTGGTCGGATACGGCCATTTCGAGCCGCTTAAGCATTACGCTGAGATACATTTGCGCCTTGAGCCTGGTGAGCGGGGGAGCGGGCTTGTATTCGCAAGCGAGTGTCATGTGAACGAATTAAGTCTCGGCAATCAGAATGTAATTAAGGGACATCTGTATGAACGGGAGCATCATGGCTTGTTAACCGGTATGCCGATAACCGACATCCGGATTACGCTGCTCAGAGGAGCCGGTCACAATGAGCATACGCACGGTGGCGATTTCCGCGAAGCGGCGTATCGCGCATTGAGACAAGGGCTGGAGAAAGCTGATAATGTGCTGCTGGAGCCTTATTATGAGTTCAAGATTAAATCGGAGATCGATCATCTGGGCAAAATATTGTCAGACATCCAGCGCGCCTTTGGGAGCTTCGAGCCGCCGCAGACGACGGCAACTCATGCTATCGTAACGGGCAGGGTACCGGTGGCAACGTTCATGGATTATAGTACGGAGCTTGCTGCTTTCACTCATGGACGAGGCAGCATTCAGCTTGTCTTCGGCGGCTACGATCGCTGCCACAATGAGCAGGAGGTTATAGAACGAATCGCGTACCGGAAGGATGCTGATCCGCTGTATACGTCATCCTCTATTTTTTGCGCGAAGGGGCATGGGTATATCGTGCCGTGGGATGAAGCGGAGGCGAAGATGCATCTGCTCTAGCGAGGCGGCACCAATAAGTCGTATGATAAGGACAGAGGTATTCCAAAGCATTACATATTATTTATAGCGAGGTGTTCGTATGAAATTATTAGTGACTGGAGCGACAGGACAGCTCGGAGCTCTTGTTGTTGAATCGCTGCTTAAGCTTGTACCTGCGTCGCGCATTGCCGTAAGCGTCCGTGACCCGCGCAAGGCGGAGCATCTTAGCGCCCTTGGCGTAGACGTTCGTTACGGTGATTTCGATAAGCCGGAATCGCTGGAGAAGGCATTCGCTGGCGTTGACCGGATGCTGATGATCTCAAGTTCAGACATTCAGAATCGGATTCCGCAGCATCGGGCAGCCGTCCAAGCTGCCAAAGCGGCGCAAGTGAGCTTCATCGCTTATACCAGCGCGCCGAATGCGCAGGAGAGCACGCTGTCTCTGGCGGGCGACCACCGCGAGACGGAGAATGAGATTATTAGCTCGGGAATTCCGTATTCTTTCCTTCGCAACAACTGGTATTTGGAGAATGAGTTGGGTTCGATTCAAGCGGCCATTAACGGAGCGCCGTGGGTCACCTCCGCCGGTGCGGGCCGGGTCGGCTGGGCCGGTCGCCGCGATTATGCTGAAGCGGCTGCGAAGGTTCTCGCAGGAGAAGGGCATGACAACACGGTATACGAGCTGTCGGGCAAGCCGCTGACGCAGGAGGAGCTTGTCGCGATTGTGTCGGAGGTTATCGGTAAGGATGTTCCCGTCATGCAGGTGGATGACGAGACGTATGCGAAGACGTTAGCAGATGCAGGAGTGCCGGAGCCTGTCGTTCCGTTTCTTGTCGGTATCCAGACGGCGATTCGCACAGGCCAGCTGGACGTGACGAGCAGTGATTTCGAGAAGGTGCTCGGCCGTCCAGTGACGCCGCTGAATGAAGCGCTAAGAACGATTTTGAATCTATAAGCAGTGAAAGATTTAGACGGTCTTCGTCCTATGTTCGATGGGACGAAGACCGTTTCGTTTTGTCTGTAATCTCATGTGGTCTTTACGAGCAGCAGAATTATTGATATAAATATAATTGTCATAGCAACTAAATTCGCAGAGAGGTGTGTTTGATTGAGACCGGAGGAATCCATCGGCTATTTAATCGTCAATACAGGCCGTAAGCTGTCCTCGAGCCTTACGCAGCTGTTCCAGTCGTATCAATTGACATCTGAGCAGTGGTCGCTGCTCTTGACGCTGCATCATGAGGATAACATTAGTCAGAAGGAGCTGGCCGACCGGACGGAGAAGGACCCCGCCAACGTAACGCGCATACTGGATCAGCTGGAGCGCAAAGGCTTCGTTACCCGTCAGCCGAATCCGGAGGATCGACGTTCTTATCTTATGCACATTACGCCTGTAGGCAGGAAGGCGGCCGTCGATCTGATTCCGGTCGAGAATCGGTTCATGGCGGAAGTGCTGGCCGGCATTCCGGAGGCAGAGCTTGAGGCATTTCGTACGTTTATAGGCAAGGTGAATCGCAATATGGAGAGGCGTCGTGAATTAAGAGAATAGAGAAAATCGACGCGGCACTACTGGAGGAAACCAACATCATGAGAGCTACAACTAAGGAAGCTTTATGGAACAAAAATTTTGTCGCGATCAGCTTAAGCAGCTTCTTTGTATTTCTGACGTTCTATACCTCAGCGACAACGCTGCCGGTATATGTGAAGGAGACGCTGCACGGGTCGGAGCAGCAGATCGGGCTGTCGATGACGTTGTTCATCGTCGCGGCGGTGCTCATTCGGCCGTTCGCGGGCAAGTGGATGGAACGGTTCGGCGATACGCGGATCGTATTCTGGTCACTGCTGCTGTTCTTCTTGGCGGCGGTTTATTATTTGAATATTTATAGCTTTGCAATGCTGCTATTGCTTCGTTTCGTGAACGGGGGAAGCTTTGCGGTGGCGACGACGTCGACGAATGGCGTGGCGCTGAAGCTTATTCCTGAAAGCCGCAAAGGCGAGGGCATCAGTTATTTTAGTCTGTTTATGAGCCTTGCGATGGTCATCGGCCCTTTCATTGGCCTTACGGTTAACTCGCATTATGGCTACCGGGCACTGTTCGTTATGTGCGCAGGCTTCTCACTGCTTGCTCTCGGACTCGGAGTAATGGCACGTACTCGTACGGAACAGACATCACCAACTGTCCCAAGAGTCAAAAAGCCGCTTCATTGGCAGGATTTAATTGAAGTGACGGCGATTCCAATCGGGCTGGCTGGCTTCCTCACGGCATTCTCGTACAGCGGGCTGACGTCGTTCATCTCCGTCTACGCCTCTAGCATGTCGATGGAATCGATCGCGAGCTATTTCTTCGTCTGCTTCGGTGTGATGATTGTACTGCCCCGACCTTTGATCGGGCGAATACTGGATCGCTATAGCGAGAAGCTTGTCATTTATCCAAGTATTGCGATATTAGCTATTGGATTGTATCTGCTAGGCCAAGCGCAGTCGCAGGCTTTGTTCTTGGCAGCGGGTGCAGTGAGCGGGCTGGGCTACGGCGCGCTGCTTCCCAGCTTTCAGACGAATGCGGTGAAACGATCGGCCCGGGAGCGCCAGCCGATCGCGATGGCCACATTCTTCGTTCTCTTCGACCTTGGCTACGGCATCGGCTCCTATGTGCTTGGTGTCATCGCGTCCAGCCTGGGATATGACGGCATGTATCTCATCTCGGCCGTTGTGACTGCATTGACCGCCCTGCTGTATTATGCGCTCCATCGTAAGAAAGCAGCACCTTCCGCAGTCCGGCAAGCTTATGAGACGGCTAAGTGACCGCTTGCTGTCTCCGAATATTCAGCGCAAGTATGTGCGTTTCTGGTCTAAAGGGCGGGCCGTTCTAATGTCATGCTGCAATGACGTTGGGACGGCCTTTGCCGTTGTGGCGGGTCAGACGTGCGGCCGGTTATGGGCTCGGTGAAACGGCGTAATACGGATAATCCATTAGTAAGGCAATCTCACTAGCAATCTCTGCACTTGTTATCGTTTCGACGAAATAAAGTCCAAGATCGATTGAAGCGGTAATGCCGCCCCCTGTAAAGAATCCGCCGTCGCGCATGGCCCTGCAGCGAATGACTTCCTTGCAGTGCGGCTCTAACAGCTCCAGAGCGAGCGGGTTAGTCGTCACTGTCCGATCATGAAGGAAGCCGGCGGCACCGTAAATAAGAGCGCCTGTACAGACCGATATTTTGTACGATACTTCCTTCGCGCCTTGAATCCATTCCATGAACGTCTCGCTGTTAATTACACGCCTCGTTCCGGCACCGCCGGGGACGAACACAAGATCATACTCGCTCAGATCGGGGAGCACCCGATCGGCCTTGACCACCATACCGCGGTCATCGGTAATTTCAGACTTATCGGCGCAATAGTGCCACGTAAGGTCGTCCCGGTATCCTCGCTTGCTCAGCCAAGTGACGGCATTATGGAAGCCGGCAAAATCTAACGTAGTCATATCGTCAAATAAAATAAATGCCATCTGTATAGCCATCGCTTGCTCCTCTCTATTCTTCCGGGTAGATTTCAAAAATGCTATCGATAATAACCGGCAGTCCGTCACGAAGCGAGCTCGCTCCGAAGACCGAACGCGCATGAACGCCTCTCTCACCGAATACATCGGCCATCAGATCGGAGAAGCCGTTCAAGACGAGATGATGCTCGGTAAAGCTGGCTGTGGCATTGATGAATCCCTGCGCTTTGACGACACGCTTCACCTTTTCAAGGCTTCCGACAGCAGCTTGTACGACCGCGAGCACCTCGATAGCTGCGGCCCGTGCGAGCTGATAGCCTTCGTCAGTCGTATATTCGATCCCAAGCCTGCCGCGGGCACCACCGGCTGGACCTTTGCCAGAGATAAACAATAAGTTGCCTGCAAGGACAGCATTTGCATAGTTTGCTGCAGGAGCACTTTCGCTCGGCAGCACGATTCCTAGCTGCGACAGTTTGTCTTCGATAGACGGCATAGTAAATAGAACCCCTCTCTTTGTGGAAGTTGATTCATTCATAGGTTATAAGGGGATGGCGTTCATTAGAAGACGCAGATTCGGCCGGAAATTAAGGGTCAGATTGGCGTGTAACGCTTATATGCGATTTGACGATGGTTACAATAACTGTTATGTTCAAACCGACAACGAAGCTGCCTCTGAGCAGATATTTGCGCAAGTCGCTGAATGAAATTACAAATGAATCAGGAGCGGATAACATCATGGCAGGCAACGGAAAGCGAAGAAGCGACGTCAAGCCTGGGCTGACGGTCGATATTATATTGAAGCAGGATCAGCGGACGGGCAAGACGACACGTGGAATCGTGAAGGATCTGCTCACCAATTCGCCGGAGCATCCGCATGGCATTAAAGTGCGGCTTACGGACGGCCAAGTGGGCCG
Source organism: Paenibacillus xylaniclasticus (assembly GCF_004001065.1). Classification (GTDB taxonomy): domain Bacteria; phylum Bacillota; class Bacilli; order Paenibacillales; family Paenibacillaceae; genus Paenibacillus_T; species Paenibacillus_T xylaniclasticus. The sequence goes on along the minus strand of NZ_BIML01000005.1, from coordinate 328,784 downwards.
AGTGAGCCGAATTATTGAAGCGAATGGGGACGACGATAGTCCGGAACGAAGCTGATTAAGAAACCAAAGCGAAATCGACAGGCATATCCTATAATGAGAACAGTAACGGAAATATTGATAAAAAGGACAGGTGCGCAGATGCTTGAGCAAGTGATAGACATCGTACGTGAGGCAGGCCGGTTGTTCGAGGATAAAAATTTTGAGGTGCAAAGTAAAGGCTCGGCATCCAACAATGTGACATCGGTTGATCTGGCAGTGGAGGCATTCCTGAAGGAGCGGCTGACTGCGCTTATCGAGGATTGTGGATTTATCGGAGAGGAAAGCGAAGGAAGCGACTATGAGCGTCCTTACTTATGGATCGTCGATCCGATTGACGGCACGGCGAATTTCATTCGCGATATGGGTTTAAGCGCCGTATCGGTCGGGCTCGTACACGGCGGTGAGGTCATTCTGGGCGTCGTCTACAATCCGGTCCGCGATGAAATGTTCTATGCGGAGAAGGGTAAGGGGGCGTTTCTGAATGGACAGCCGATTCGGGTATCAGACCGGGATGTTGAGCATTCGATATTCTGCACGGCTATGAGCTTGTACAATAAAAGCTTGGCCAAGCCCTGCTTCAATATTATTGAGAAGGTATACGAGCGCTGCGATGATATTAGACGGCTGGGAACGGCGGCGCTGGAGCTGGTCTATCTCGCATGCGGCCGGTCGGAGCTTTATTTCGAAATGCGCGTATTTCCTTGGGACTTCGCAGGCGCGGAGATTATTATCCGGGAGGCCGGCGGCTACATAGGCACGATCGGGTATGAACGTACCGTGTTTAACCGCCCGATTCCGCTGATTTGCGCGAATACGAAGGAAAATTTCGATTATTTGAAGAAGATCGTCTTGGACGAGATTCCTGTAATTCCTTACAGCGAGTGATAGGAGTCTTTCGCCCGCTTATTCCAAAGCGTGGTTTCGGCATTTATTCTAGCGATCCTGAATATAGGGAGCAACGGGCACATTATCGTCTGCCTGCTGCTCCCTATTCGTTTAGGAGCTTTTCTTAATAAAAATGGTGTGAAGCGGTTTGCGATCCGGTACGATTCGGCTGTTCACGTCGAATGTCGGTGAAAGATAATCATACTGAGTATAGCCTTCCAAAATGTCATATTCCGACGCTAATTTCGTATCCATAAGAAAATACTGTGTAAAGTGAATAACGAGCAGACCCTGTGGATTTAATTGTGAGTGGAGCATGGCGACCGTGTGCTCGAATTTCTCGAACGGATAGATGTTGGCGAGACTCGTCGTTTTGCTGGCAGCGACCCGGTGGGGTCTGCGCTGCAGAACAGCCATACAGAAGACTGCATCATACGGTCCGTGTCTGCTGATTTCCTCGGGAGAAGAATAGATGAAGTCAATCTGGTCATCGACCTGTAGCCTGTGGCATTGGGCCAAGCTGTGTCTATTAATGTCGGCTCCTATAATACGGGCATTAGGAAAATACTTCCGAAGGGTTAACACCTCTTCGCCAGTGGAGCAGCCATAGGACAAAATATTGAGATGTTCCTTGTCTTTGAAGTAATCTCGGCAAGCGGAGAAGATGTCCGGATACCGATCCATCGAAGTGAAGGATGACGTCTGATGCACTTGGCGGGAATGGAGCAGCGCAAGACGCACAATTGAGCGAAAGCCTGGGTTAGTGATGACATTTTTGACGGTGACGGCTGCTTTCCACAGTATAGCTAAGGAGGATACGGCAAGCTTAACGATGGGGTTATTAGAAGCCTGTCGAGCCTTCACCGATTGCTTGGCTGAGCGGATCATTGAATTTAGCATAGACGAACGCTCCGAACCATAATTAAATACATAGATCCATCCTCCCTAACTAGCGGGTTCATGAGACTGAGGAACTACATTCGACCTTTTGAACATATCAAAATATTTCCAATTATGCAAGTGAGAGAATTTAGCTGAAAGGGAGGGAGGTATCGAGTATGAAAAAACAGTGCAGTGGAGTAGTATGTGATGAATATTTTGGAACAATTCAGGTAAGCTAGTGATAAGCGCTATTCCAATAGGAGGGACAGATGATGTCCAAATTGAACATTGGCATTATTCTCGGAAGTACCCGTCAAGGCCGTGTAAGCCCCCAAGTAGGGGAATGGGTGAAGAAAGTAGCGGATCAACGCGGTGACGCAAATTATGAAATCGTCGACATCGCGGATTACAAGCTTCCAATGTTCGGGGAAGAGGACGCAACGGCTCAAGCGGCAGCTTGGAACGAGAAGTTGACCAGCTTAGACGGCTTCATCTTCATTGTGCAGGAGTACAATCACAGCATTACGGCGGCGCTTAAGAATGCGCTCGACTACGCCCGCGAGGCTTGGAACAATAAAGCGGCCGGCATCGTCAGCTACGGCTCTGTAGGCGGTGCGCGTGCGGCGGAGCATCTGCGCGGCATTCTCGGTGAGCTGTCTGTTGCGGACGTTCGCATTCATCCGGCGTTGTCGCTGTTTACGGATTTCGAGAATGGTGTATTCAAGCCGGCAGATCTGCACCTAACGAATGTGAACGGGATGCTTGACCAAGTGCTTGCTTGGAGCGGCGCTTTAAAAACGTTAAGACCCTAGTCATATACTGCCAAGGGCGCCTGAATAGGCGTCCTTTGTGTTATATGTACAGAAAGTCTTCGGCAAAAGCAGGACAAATGTATGGGCATCAGACTGTGTCTATTGGTAGTTTTATAATAAAAATTGTGTTAACATGTAGAAATATAAGAAGAACGTGAACGAGGCTGAGGCAATCCCCATTCCGTTCGTACTAATGACGCTGCATTTAAGAACGCCATTTTAAATCGCGGCTGATTTGGGTATGATTAGACAAGTCTAGTCATCAAACCGTTATTATCTTGAAGGAGGACTTACAACAATGGCATTGGAATCAATGAAGGACATGCTTAACAAAGGTCTTAAAGAAGGTTACGCTGTTGGTCAATTCAACATCAACAACCTGGAATGGACGCAAGCGATTCTTGCTGCAGCTGAAGAAGAGAAATCGCCGGTTATTCTGGGCGTATCCGAAGGTGCAGCTCGTTATATGGGCGGCTTCACGGTCGTAACGGCAATTGTTAAGTCGCTGATTGAAGAAATGAAAATTACGGTTCCGGTTGCAATCCACCTCGACCATGGTTCGAGCTTCGAGAAATGTAAAGCAGCGATCGACGCTGGCTTCACGTCCGTCATGATCGACGCTTCGCACCACCCGTTCGAAGAGAACGTTGAGACGACGAAGAAGGTTGTTGACTACGCACACGCTCGCGGCGTTTCGGTCGAAGCAGAGCTTGGTACGGTTGGCGGCCAAGAAGACGATGTAGTAGCAGACGGCGTTATCTACGCTGATCCTAAAGAGTGCAAAGAGCTCGTAGAACGTACGGGTATCGACTGCCTCGCGCCAGCACTCGGTTCGGTTCACGGCCCTTACAAGGGCGAGCCTAAACTGGGCTTCAAAGAGATGGAAGAGATCTGCCAAACGATCAAGCTTCCGCTCGTACTGCACGGCGGCACGGGTATCCCAACGGAGCAAATCAAGCGTGCGGTATCCCTTGGTACGGCTAAAATCAACGTGAACACGGAGAACCAAATCGCGTTCACGAAGGTTGCTCGTGAAATTCTGGCTAACGACGCTAAAGTTTACGACCCTCGTAAATTCCTGGCTCCAGGCCGCGACGCAATCAAAGCAACGGTTATCGGCAAAATGCGCGAGTTCGGTTCGTCCGGCAAAGCGTAAGAACGACATACCAATAGAAAGAGCTAGACAGCTGTATTTTTCAGCATGTCTGGCTCTTTTTCATTTTATTAGCGAATTCTATGTTAGGAGCAATAATAATGTAACAAAAATTTTGGATGTTCTAGATATATAGTAGTTCAAGCCGAAGCAGAACACGAGCAAAGAAGAGGCGGCAGCACTGATCTATCGCATTTATACGACTTTGTAGAGATTTCTGCCGGGGTGCAACAAAGCCTGCATTTTGATGCAGGCTTTGTTCATTTTAGAGCGGGGAATGTCATGTATCGTCTGCATGAAAAAAAGCCTGCACATTGCGTACGTGCAGGCTTTACGTATTCGTATAGGATTAAAGTTTGTCTACCGTGTATCCGGCATTCTCCAATTGGGTTACGATACCGTCCGGCCCGAGCATATGAAGTGCGCCTACGACGATCAGATACGTTTTCTTGTCCGCGCTCATAAGGTAGCCCTTAATCTTCTCGGTCATACCGTCGTTGCGCTTCGCTATAAAACCTTCATAATACTCCGGTGTCGCCGCGATCGCATTTGTATATTGAACGAGTAATTGCTCATCCCCGGTCGTCCACATTTTCGATAATTCGTCTATACCGGCGTTGTTATCGATGTCTTGGCTGAAAGAGTTAATCGCTCCGTTAAGCAGAGCCTCCTGCAGCGAATCCGAGAATCCGCTATATACTCCCCATTGCAGCTCAACGGATTCAAGCTCAATAATGGTCTTGCCGTTTTCCTTCGCTTTCTGCAGCAGGTAGGCATCAATACCGAGCGCGGTCTCATAGTCGCTTTGCTGCAACTTCAAGGTCTGCAGCACGAGATCAACGTACCAAGGCTTGTAGTTATCCATCGAGTTCGGATCAAGTCCTTGTAATGCGAGAGCGGTCGTAAGCTTACGGTAGGTCGCCGCAGATATATGATCCTTTAATGTTGTGCCATCGTTGTACATGCCATTCGTCTTTATGAAGCTGGAGAGAGACTCTTGGTTAGGGCTTGTAATATCAGCCTCGACCCCTAGATAATCGGCGGAGTTGAGCGCTTGCTCGATTTCAGGCCGCAGCGGATACATCGAGTCGCTCGCAGCGTGGATCGATCCAAGCAAGTAGACCGTGTTTCCATCATGCTGCACTCGCCACAAAAATCCTTTGCTTGCAGCCTTCTGTGGCGGCGAAGTAAGGGTAATCGTATTCGAAGCGGCGGTCCAGCCGACCTTATAGCCAGTTGCCTCACTGACGAAGCGGAGTGGTACGTAGGTTACGTTGTGTATGATACGTGGTGCGGCTGACAATTGTACGGCGCGGCCGTTCACCTCTGCCTTCGTACTGCCGATCTGCAGTGAGAAGCTGAGATTGCCTCTGCTGCCGGATACGGTTTGCTGCTGGCTGTTCCAGGTGATTTGAATGTCTAGCAGCTTGAATAAAGATCGCATAGGCACGAACGTAGTGCCTTGAGTGACGAATGGCTGGCCATCCGGTATGGACACGGAGGTACCGTCCAATACAACCTTTACCGGCTGGGGTTTTGGCGAGGCATAGCTGGAGGACGCGAAGGCTGTCAACATGACGACGAGAGACAGGAATAGGGCCAATAACTTCTTGTATATCATAAGTACCTAATCAATCTCCTTGTATCATTGGAATAATAGAACGTCACAGTAGAACTGTATTTCTAAATTATTCGATGGAATACAAGAATATCCTTTAATGGAATGATTGATATAACGGATATGGGCTATAATAATTCGTAATAATCGGCATGGAAGAGGAGGGCTGTTGTTGTTGGTCGGCAGGGTTGAGGTACTGCGGCAGCGATATCAGGCAGGCGGCTCCGCGATAGGTCATTGGAACCGCCTGCCCAAAATCATGAATTTCAGGTCATCAATATCCGAGAATGTGATAGCCAGAGTCGACGTGAATCACTTCTCCGGTAATGCCGCGAGAGAGCGAGCTAAGCAAGAACATCGTTGCGTCGCCTACTTCATCTTGATCGACATTTTTGCGAAGTGGGGCTTTACTCTGGATAGTGGCGAACAGATCAGTGAATCCGGATACCCCGCCTTTGGCCGACAGCGTACGTATTGGACCGGAAGAGATGGCGTTAACCCGAATTCGATGCGGTCCAAGATCGTCGGCTAAATACCGGACGCTTGCCTCCAGCGCTGCCTTGGCCACACCCATGACATTATAATTGTTAACGACTCGCTCCGCGCCCAGATACGTCTGGGTGACGATGCTTCCGCCTTCCGTCATCAATGGCTTGCATGCCCTTGCTACGGATACAAGCGAATAAGCGCTAATATCGTGAGCTAGGCGGAAGCCTTCGCGGGTCGTATCGACGTAATCGCCCTGCAGGTCGTCCTTCTCGGCGAACGCGACGGAGTGCGCCAGCCCATGGATGACGGGTACATGAGTCTTAATTTCGGCAAAGGCTGCTTCAATGCTTGCATCGTCGGCTACATCGCAGGAAACGCATAGCAGCGGCCTGATCTCATGTGCCGCTAGCAGCTGCGAGAGCTTCTGATAAGAGCGTTCTTTGCGATAGGTGAATATTAAGCTTGCACCCGCGCGGTGCAGTGACTTCGCAATTCCCCAAGCGATGCTTCGTTCATTGGCGACTCCCATTACGACAATGTTCATTCCTGACATTATTCCGGTCATCGTGTGTTATCCTCCAGCATTTTCGATTTGAGTACATAATCTTAGTATAATTATAGCACAAGATCTTAATACCAGGTGCTAATCAGGGGTGTCCAGAATAAGAATGATTACGCGGATCGGTGCATCGTGACGGTAGTTCGTAGTTTATACTTGGTTATATCACGATGTGGAGGCGAAGCATGCTTATCACGCACTACTTAGACCGATATAGAGAGGCGATTCTGGCGCTGCCTCTTCACCGGAGGTTGACGAAGGACGAACTGCTGACCGAGACGCTGCTGATGGAGCGTAACGGGAAGGTCGAGATGTACTACGCTCCGCACAACGAGTACGTGAATCCGGACGCGAAGATTGTGATTATCGGCTTGACTCCTGGCTGGTCTCAGATGGAGATCGCATTCCGCGTAGCTCGCGCTTGTCTCGAAGAGGGACGAAGTGATGAAGAGGTCTGCCAGCGGGTGAAGGAGGCGGCCCGATTCGCTGGCCCGATGCGGCAAAACTTAATCAGTATGCTGGATGAGCTTGGCTTACATCATAAGCTGCAGCTGACATCGTGCAGCGAGCTGTTTGAGTCTGGGCAGCAGCTGCTGCATACGACATCGGTGCTCCGGTTCCCGGTGTTCGTCAATAAACGTAATTACAATGGAACGACCCCTCCATTGCTTACTCACCCGCTGTTGAAACGGGAAGCTCGGTCGACGATCGAGGAGCAGCTGGACTATATGAGGCAGGCGTTAATTATCCCGCTAGGTGTAAGTGTGGAGAACGGTCTGCGGCAATTCGTAGAAGAGAGGCTGCTGGACAGGGCTCGGTGCTTGTGGGGATTTCCGCATCCGTCCGGAGCGAACGGGCATCGGCATAGGCAATTCGCGGAGCATGTCAAGGCAATGAAGAAGAAGCTGGATGCTCATTTCTGTACACTATAACCAATACAACGGCCCGGCATATTCGCCGGGCCGCGTTCTTATTTCTCGGTCATGCTGTGCAGATCGGAGGTCAGTTTATCGAGCTGCAGGAAGCTTTCGACAATGTCGAGAATTCGGGCGTCTTGTGTCGTCATGCTGGCCGACATCTCCTGTGTAGCCGCCATATTCTGCTCGGTAATGCCGGCGATCGTCACGATCTGATCCGTAATGCGCGAGTATTGCTGGGTGAGCTCTGAAGCCGATCGATCGACCTGCTCAGAGTGATCGTCGAGCCTTTCTGTGCCTTCGGCTAATGAGCGCATTACCTGGACGACCTTCTGTGCAGCAGAACTGCCGTCAATTACGGATTGCTGTCCTTGGAGTACCTGCTCCGCAGCCAGCTCGGTCTTGGTCCGGATGCTTTCGAGAATTTGTTCAATCTGCTCGGTGGACTGTTGAGACGTCTCGGCAAGCTTGCGAATTTCGTGCGAGACGACGGCGAAGCCACGACCATGTTCACCAGCGCGAGCCGCTTCAATCGCGGCATTCAAGGCGAGCAGATTCGTCTGTGCAGAAATATGTTTGATCGTCGACACGATATCACCGATTAGCTCGTTCTGTTCACCGAGCTCATTCATCAACCGAACGGATTCGTCGATGGTATCGTTAATATGCTTCATTTCGGATTCGAGTCTGTTGGCTTCTTCGCTGCCGAATTGAGTTAATTGAGCAGAGCTGACGGACAGCGATCTCATTTCGTTCGAGCGATGTGCCAGTGAAGTAACCGATTGCTCGATTTGTACAATTGAATCGCTAATCTCGTTAATGCTCGACGTCTGTGTCTCGATGCTGGATGTAATTTCGTTGAAGGCAGTCGTGACTTCCTTCGAAATAGCACCCGTGGACGTAATGTTGTGCTTCAGCTTAGAGCTGAAATCGTTCAAAAGCGTAAGTGAAGCCGATATTTGCTCCACCATTTCGAGCGATTTGTTCCTCTCTTCAACAGCATGATCATGTTGAGTCTGTACATCACTTTGCAGTCGTTCGCTGAATTTGGCCGAGACGTACAATGGAATCGCAACCATAGCGAGGAACAAGCAAATCGTGATCGGACTGTTGTTCGTGAACACTTCTTGCTTAAAATCGGGGTCGAGGATCAAGTAAGCTGTAAGCCCTGCGCCCATGAATGTTGAGTAAGCAATGGCTCGGGAGCTCCCGTACAGCGTCATAATGGCAAGATTGACGTATACGAGCAAATAAGTCGAGATAATAGGGCCGGTGTAAAGCAGCAGCAGCGTCAGTACGGTAACGATGGTCGAAATAAGATACATGATGTAGGTCGGAAACCAGCGCTTGTACGTGAGTACAGTCGCTATGCTGCAGGTTACTGTGCCGACGATGGCCAACACGATAATCGAGTCCGTGCCTGCGCCGGTTAGAAAGTCGACAACGATGCCAAGCAGCAGCATGCCCCAGATAATTTTGACGAGCAATTTGTTGCGTTTGTGCAGCGTCTCGATGTAATTCATAATCAAACCTCCTTTTTTTATTGTCAATATTCTGGAATAATAATAACACAAGTCGACAGAATTCTACATAATTTCTGAAAGATTCGCTGTTTTTCAACATCCAGGAGTCTTTTGTAGGTTATTTACTTTTTGGCGAAATGAGGAAGGCCATGAGATCCTATCCGCTTCCTTGGCGAAGAAGCGTAGTGGGCTCTCATGGCCTTCTAATCTTCTCTTCGTTAGTCAACATTAACCGCGCGCAAGCTCTTTGCGAACGATTGGTGCTACTTTAGTCCCGAGCAGCTCGATGGCGTGAAGCACTTCGGAATGCGGCAATGTACTGACGTCGAGGTGAAGGAAGAAACGCGTCAGGCCAAGATTGCGGCGCAGCAGGACGATTTTCTCTGCGACATATTCAGGATCGCCGACATAAAGTGCTCCGCGCAGGCTGCGTGCTGCATCGAAAGCGTCGCGGTCGTAAGCGGGCCAGCCCCGCTCGCGGCCAATGACGTTCATCTGTATCTGCGTTGCTGGGAAGAAACGGTCCGCGGCTCCCTCGGTTGTATCGCCGATGAAGCCGTGCGAATGAGTCGCAATCTGCAGCTTGCTTGGATCGTGACCGGCACGAAGGGCAGCTTGCTTATATAGCGAGACGAGCGAGGCGAACCTCTCTGGCATGCCGCCGATGATGGCGAATACGATCGGCAGGCCGAGCATTCCGGCGCGAACGGCCGATTCCGGGTTGCCGCCGCTCGCGATCCAGACCGGCAGCGGCTCTTGCACCGATCGTGGATATACGCCTAGATTGTTGATCGCTGGACGGTGTCCGCCCGGCCACGACACTTTCTCAGACTGGCGGATTTTGAGCAGCAGCTCCAGCTTCTCATCGAATAGAGCGTCGTAGTCCTCCAGGCTGTAGCCGAACAGTGGGAACGACTCAATGAACGAGCCTCGGCCCGCCATAATTTCAGCCCGCCCGTTCGAGATGGCATCCACAGTTGAGAACTGCTGGTACACTCGCACTGGATCGTCTGAGGATAAGACGGTGACGGCGCTAGATAGCCGGATGTTTTTCGTGACAGCAGCTGCCGCCGCAAGAATAACAGCAGGCGAGGTAGCTGCATAATCGGCGCGGTGATGCTCGCCGATCGCATAGACATCGAGGCCGACTTGATCAGCCACTTGAACCTCTTCGATGGCGTTGCGAATTCGCTGAGCGTGGCTCATTGCCTTGCCGGTCGCCGGGTCGGTTGCTGTCTCCAGAAACGTACTAATCCCGATCTCCATATCCGTTGCCGGGTTGACCATTGTGATTCGCCTCCTTATGTAATTAGTACAAGTGTACTAATAATTCTATGGTTTCTCAATAAAATGAAGTGAGATTTGGCATTGTTCGTGGGCGAGTCGGATGTCCAATATTGTACGCTTCTCTTGTAATATCGATTATTACCGCCGGAAGGTTTGCTCTGTACGCGCGTACATGGTACGCTAATAAGGAACCAGACAGGCTTCATAAACTATGCGGAGGTGTACAATGAAAGCGCTATTTATCGGGGGAACGGGAACAATCAGTTCTGCGATTACAAGACAACTGCTAGAGCAGGACTGTGAGCTGTATCTGCTTAATAGGGGAAACCGTAACGAGTCTTTGCCGGAGGGCGTAAAGCTTATTACGGCTGACATCAATGACGAAGCCAAAGTAGCGGAGCTCATCGATGGCATGACATTCGACGTGGTAGCCGACTTTATCGCTTTTGTGCCATCGCAGTTGGAGCGCGACTATCGATTATTCAATGGCAAGACGAAGCAATTTATATTTATTAGCTCGGCTTCCGCTTACCAGAAGCCGTTGTCAGATTACCGCATTACAGAAGGAACACCTTTATCGAATCCTTATTGGGAATATTCCCGTAACAAAATCGCTTGTGAAGAATATCTGATGATGCAGTACCGTGACCACGGCTTTCCGGTGACGATTGTCCGTCCGAGTCATACGTACGATGAACGCTCGATTCCGCTCGGCGTTCACGGGCGCAACGGCTCCTGGCAGGTGGCAAAGCGGATGCTGGAGGGCAAGCCGGTCATTATTCACGGTGATGGCACTTCACTCTGGACGCTCACGCATAATAGCGATTTCGCTAAGGGCTTCATCGGTTTGATGGGCAATATTCATGCGATCGGCGAGACGGTTCATATTACGTCTGATGAGAGCGTGACGTGGAATCAAATTTATGAGGTGATCGCGGATGCGCTCGGCGTGAAGCTGAACGCGGTGCACGTGACGTCCGAATTCTTGGCGGCAACGAGCACGGAGGATTATCGCGGCGGATTAATTGGCGACAAAGCGAATACAGTCGTCTTCGACAACTCCAAGCTGAAGCGGCTTGTACCGGGCTTTACCGCAACTGTGCGGGTTGACCAAGGCATTAAGGCGACGGTCCAGCATATACTCGCACATCCGGAGCTTCAGCATGAGGACCCTGAGTTTGATGATTACTGTGACCGGGTCATCAGCGCGATCCAGGCAGCAGCTGAAGCTGTACGTGGATAAGGTTATCAATTTGTAAACAGGCACAGTGAAGCAGCTTATACGGTTGAGACATACATGAGGCTGTATCGAAGCTTAGCCGGTTTCCCGAACGCGTTAGGGAGCCGGCTTTTTTATTAGGAATAAGCCTGCCAGTCATACTGGATATAATGGAAAATCTATGTTTACAAATAAAGGATGACGCTATATTATATAAATAAACATTCAGTTATTAAAAAGAGAGGGTGTTCAGCCCGTGGCAAGGACTGTGAATACACAAGCAAGAAAGGAGAAGCGGGATCGCATTCTGGAAGCAGCGGTTCAGTTATTCCCGGAGTACGGCTATGCGGGTACGACCTTTGGGATTATCGCCGAAAGCATCAATATTAGCGCAGCAACGATCCTGCTGTACTTCAAGAATAAGGAGGAGCTGTTCCGATGTGCGGTTGTCGAGCCGTTGGAGCAGTTTCGAGGGCCGTTCTACTCCTTCATGGAGGTAGAGGGGACGCCGCTGGACAAACTTCGGCACATGCTGGAGACGCATATCGGGATGGCTGCTGTCGGGCAGCCTTACATTCGGCTTGCTCATTATGTGTTAGGGCAATTCCGGCGCTTTCCTGCCGAGACTGCGGTGCTGGACGAATTCGGGAATCAATTTACGGAGAAGCTTGCGGCCATTATTGAGGAGGGGCAGGCGCTCGGGCAGTTGCAGACACAGCCGGCGTGGGAGGTTGCTTGGGCTTATTTTGGATTTTATCAAGGAGTCGCACTGACAGACCATACCCGGGCATCGACCGAATATTGGACTGGGATGCAGCGCACAGGTCTTAATTTGTTCGCTCCTGTTGTAAGCCTATAACGAAAGGGGAAGGCTGTCATGCATCTGCTGGAAATCGACCGTATAAGCAAGGTGTATAAGAAAGGCAAGTCTCCGGCCAATCGAGATATTAGCTTCTCGATTCGAGAAGGCGAAATTATCGGTCTGCTCGGACCGAATGGTGCGGGCAAGAGCACGCTTGTAAAGCAGTTGGTCGGACTGCTAGCTCCCTCGTCGGGCGAGATTCGTTACCGGGGGGTGAACGTGCTGAAGCAGCAGCGAAGAATTTCCTCGGAAATATCGTATTATGCACAGGAGCCTCATGCGTTAGGGGTATTGACGGCGGGGGAAGCTCTGCTGTATACCGGCATTTTGAGGGGGCTGCCGCGTCGGGAAGCGGAGAAGCAGACGAGAGAGCTGCTGGAGAGATTCAATATGGGCGAGCTGATCAACCGTCCTATCAAGAAAATGTCCGGCGGTCAGCGGCGCATGATCGGCATGGGCACGACGCTCATCGGCAACGCACCGGTGCTCGTGTTCGACGAACCGACCAATGAGCTGGACCCACTCAATCGTAAGCTCGTATGGGATCTAATCGTCGAGCATAATCGGAGAGGGGCAACGATCATACTTGTGACGCATAACGTGCTGGAAGCTGAACGAGTTGTCGATCGTGTTGCATTTATTAATCATGGGCGGCTGCTGGAGATTGATTCGGTCGCACAGCTGAAGCAGAGAGTCGATGGACGGCTGAAGCTTGATCTGACAGCGGCTTACGGCGAAGCGGAGCGTCTCATTGGCAGGATGGAAGGGTGGGGCGACATTCAACGGACAGGCGAGCACCGGATCAGACTGTACGTGAGCAAGGAGCGGGCGGGCCGGTTGCTTGATTGGATGATTCATGATTCGTCCCTTCCCATTGACGAGTATGCGGTATACCCTCCAAGTCTAGAAGATGTCTATGTGTATATCGATAAACAGAAGGCGGGAGCGGCCCATGCATAATGTAAGCGAGGTCAGGCCTGGTATAGGCAGAGTGTGGATAGAGCTTTCCATCTTGCTCCGAATTCAGCTCGCGATTGTTAGGGATCAATGGGTGATCGTGCTGCTTATGGCGACTATTTTCCCCTTATCAACGCTATTATCGATGAAGTTCATGTTCGGGGCTGCGACCGATCAAATTATGGTCAATATTATTGCCGGCAATATCGTATTCGCTGTGATCATGATGGGCTTTAACGCACTTGGACAGGAAATATCATGGCAGAAGCATCAAGGCTACTTCACCTATTATGCGTCGCTTCCGATTCAGAAGGTAAATTTTGTTCTGGCCCAAATGCTGCGCGGCTTAATGACGACCATGCCTTCGGTTATGATTATGGCGTTAGCGGGCGAGTATTTGTTCAATGTTCATCTGCGATACGAATGGGGATTGATTCCGATCTTTATTCTCGCGGTGCTGAGCATGGTTGGCATTGGGGCAGGAATTGGCTTCTGGTCGCCGAATCATCAGACGACGAGCAATCTCGTACAGGGGCTGATGATGTTTATCGGGTTTCTGTCGCCGGTCATGATGGAGCGTGAGCAGCTGCCATTCATTCTGCAATGGATTGGATACGTGTTTCCGACGACTTATGCGGCTTCGGCGCTTAGGGGAATGCTCACGGAAGGCTGGACGTGGGAAGTATCGGTCAATGCGCTCGTTATGTTCATGTTTGTTGTGCTTTCTTATTGGTTTATATTTAAAATGATCCGATGGCGCGCCGCTGATTAGAGGAAGCGAGCTAATCCAAATCCAGCGCGAGGAAGGGCGAACCGAGGTTAGAAGAATGGAACCATTAAGGGATGAGCGATACGTCGGAGAAGATTTTGGCGGCGGTGACTGGAGAGAGCGGGAGCTTGTGCGCTGCACGTTCGAACGGTGCCGATTTACAAGCTCCTCGTTGGAGGAGATGATAACGACAGGCTGCCGTTTTATCGAGTGTGAGTTCACAGGCGCGATGCTGAATGCGTCGCTGCATACGGAGACGGCCTTCTTGAACTGCCGATTTGAAGAGGCGAGCCTGTTCGTGGCGAAGTTTATGAATTGCAAGCTGACCGGTTCCGATTTCACGAAGACGCGGCTCGACGGTATCACTATTGTACAGGGTGACTGGTCATACACGAATTTGAAGCATGCTCATCTGGCGAAGCAGGATTTGCGCGGCGTCCTGTTCATGGAAGCGGATCTGCACGGTGCTAACTTGGAGAAGGCGGATTTGCGCAAGTGCGATTTGACACGCGCTCAATTATCACAAGCGAAGTTAACGGGTGCTGATCTGCGCGGGGCGGAGACGGCAGGAGTAGATTGGCTGACGGTGAATGTGAAAGGCGCAAGGATGGACGGAGCGCAAGCGGTTGGATTTCTCCGTTCTTATGGCGCGAAGGTGGATTAGGTCCGCGGGGATTGTCTTTGACTGGCCCAAGAACGAGAACAGCCTGCACATTGTGCAGGCTGTTTGTGTACATATCGAACAGGGGACTCCGATGATAGGCACTAGATCGTATATGGAGTTGCAGTAAATCTTTCCGCCTCTGCAACGGCATCCTCCAATGTCATGCCGGCAAAATGCTGCGCAGGCAGAAACCGCCCGCTCTTCCCGTCGTTGACGAAAGCGCCGACAGCAATGCCTGGCACGACAGTCTTCACGTCGTGGTGTGCATTCGGTCCGCCTAGATCGGTACGGCACCAGCCTGGATCAGTCAAGCTCAAGATGACGTTCGTTCCTTCTAGACGAGAAGCGAGATCCTTCGTAAACTTATCGAGCGCCGCTTTACTGGCAGCGTAGCCCGCTTGCTCCGGCTCGTTCCGGATGCCGCTCGTCGTGTTGATAACACGTCCGAAGCCGCGTTCAAGCATTCTCGGAATGAAATGATGACAGATCGTTGCAATGGCAATGAAATTGATGCGGAAGCTCATCTCAAAATCTTCGATTGGCGTATGCCAGAAGTCTGTCCGATAGGCGATCTGAACGGCTGCGTTGTTGAACACAATATCGACCTGCGTTCCTCTCGCGTCGATTTTCGCCAGCATCGCGACCACCTCGTTATGGTTCGCAAGCTCGGCTTGTACGCTGTAGGCTTCCACGCCAAGCGCCAGTACTTCCTGCTCGACCTTCCTCGTATGCTCTAAATCCCGGCTGTGCAGAATGAGATTCGCGCCTTGCTTCGCCATGAAGATAGCCGTCTCGTATCCAACGCCCCGGCTTGCCCCTGTAATAAGCGCCCATTTGCCCCTTACCTCTACCACAGTAAGCCCTCCCATTTCGGTCTGTTGTAATAGGTTACACAAGCTTACGCTATTCTGAGGGACATTGTACCACAGGTCATTGTAACAAAGTTATGACATAGGTTGCTTATCTTTTATGCTTTCGTGATGTTCAGAACTAAACCTTCAGGACAAAATTACCACAATAAATAAAAAGAGCAATTATAGAATATTTTATGAAAAAACTCTTGAAAAAATGTTGGTAATGGGATAATATGGATTGCATTATTCACCTTTTTGACACATATTTCGCCTCATCAGGAAGGAAGGGATGCTTTTGCGCGTATTTCTGAAAGCAATACAGTTGAATTTGAAGGTGTTCATTGCGTATCCGAAGGGGTTTGCTATCTCGATCATTATTCATCCGTTTATCCTCTTGCTTAACATTTATTTGTTCAAGAGTATTTATGCCTACAACGGCACCTCTCACATTAAGGGCTATGACCTTACGCAAATGATCTGGTACTACGCGGTGACGACGTTCGTCTGGGTATTTACGTTCAATTTTGCTGATCGACGGATGTCGAACTACATTTTGGACGGGCAGATGGGACCGATGCTGCTGCGGCCGATGTCGCTGTTCCGCTTCGAGTTGGCGAATGCTATTGCGCTTCGCATTACTGGCGTCCTGTTTGAGTTCGTGCCGGATATGATTATTTATCCGCTTATTTATCCACCCGATTTCTTGACGTGGGCATCGTTCGGCAAGTTTCTGGTTATTATTACGTTGGCCTTCTTTCTCCATTTCTTAATCAACTACTTGATTGGCTTGAGCGCGATGGTGACGCAAAATAACTCAGGCGTTAACGCCGTCAAAGGTGCCCTTGTTATGCTGCTCGGCGGGAGCCTGATTCCGCTTGACTTCTTCCCTAGCTGGCTGCAGCGTATATGCGATCTACTTCCGTTCAAGTATATTTTCTACGAGCCGATCCGTTTCTTCATCAATCATCCAGATACCCAGTCAGGAATCGAATTTTTGCATGTAGTGCTTATGCAGCTTGCATGGATACTCGGGCTGTATGCGGTTTGCCGGATGGTGTGGGCGTTGTTGATTCGTAAAGTTGTCGTGGCGGGAGGTTAGACAGAGGATGGCTGCTACTTTTTCAGGACTGATGAGATTATACGTCTGGCATATGAAGCTAAGCGTCTCCCGGGCGATGATTTACCGATTTGATTTCATTACAGGGCTGTTCATCTCCGTCTTCGTCTCGGGACTCGGCCCGTTCGTGCAATATTTGTTCTTTACGCAGACGCGAGGCTATCCAGGCTGGACGCTGAACGAAATACTGCTGTTCCAAGGCGTGCTGCTGTTATGGTTCGGCATAAGGGATACGCTGTTCGGCAATATTCGGAACTCGGTAATGGACATGGTGTGGAAGGGAGACTTCGACCGGCTGCTCTTGAAGCCGTATCCGCCGATTGGCGTGCTGCTGTGCAGCGGCTTCCAGTTAAGCGGCATCGGATCGTTGATCGCTGGCCTGCTCTTCATGGGATACTCGTTAAGCAGGCTACATACGCATCTTATCGTCGTTTCTTATTTGCAGTTAATTGTGGCGGTGCTCGGCGGCGTTATTTTATTCATGGCCATCACCATTCTTTATTGCGCGGTTGTGATCATGCTCGTACAGATGAATCGGATCGGCGAAATGCTAGACCGGATTACGGACTTCGGCAACTACCCGACGAACATTTTTCCGCTCTTCTTGAAGACGGTTATGGTGACCGTGCTTCCATTCGCCTTGTGGGGCTTCTATCCGGCGCAGATTCTTCTGGGACGAGCCGATGGGATGCTGTGGTCCGCGGCCGGCTTCTCCGTTGTCCTGTTCGGAATAAGCATCGCAGTATGGAATCGTTGTCTTCGCAATTATACGAGTGCGGGGGGTTAAGCAGTTGAGTGAACCTATTATTGAAGTGAAGAATATAACGAAGACCTTCAAGAAAATCAAGAAAAAGGAAGGCTTTCTTTCGTCGCTTGCCGCTTTGTTCAGTCGTGAGTCCGAATTAATTAACGGCGTCGATGACGTCAGCTTCACGATTCGAAGAGGCGAGATCCGCGGCCTGATCGGGCCGAATGGAGCGGGCAAATCGACGACGATCAAGATGATGTCCGGCATTCTTCATCCGACGGGAGGAACGATTCAATCGCTCGGTCATATTCCATGGCTGGAGCGTGAGCAGTACGTGCGTAAGCTTGGCGTTCTGTTCGGACAGAAGACGCAGCTGTGGTGGGATCTTCCGCCAATCGACACGTTTGCCTTGAACAAAGAAATGTACAAAATTCCGGATGATCGGTATAAGGAGCGGCTTGACTACTTAATCGGTATGCTGGAGATCGGCCGCGTTGTCCATCAGCCCGTAAGGACGTTGTCGCTTGGAGAGCGAATGAAGTGCGAGCTCGTCTGTGCGCTGCTGCATGAACCGCCGCTTATTTTTCTAGATGAGCCAACGATCGGGTTGGACATCGTGTCCAAAGAAAATATTCGTTCCTTCATTAAACAGATGAACCGAGAGCATGGGACGACGTTTCTTATTACGACGCACGATCTGGCCGATCTGGAGAACCTGTGCGACAATGTCACGATTATTAACAAAGGGAAAGTCGTATTCGACGACACAATGCAGAACTTAAGCACTTATTTCGAGAATAGCAAAATCATCGACGTTAAGTTCGCCACTCCAGTGCCGGCGGCCCATCTGGAAGGCTATAAGGTGCTGGAGCTGCATCCGCAGTCAGCACTTATCGAGATCGATCTAAGCCGTCAGACGATCAAGGAGGCGTTCTCGGAAATTCTTGACCGTTTCCCGGTCATTGACATTAACATTACGAACATACCAATTGAGCAGGTTATTAAGCACTTATATACGGCATAGGGACGAGAAGGGTCTGTCGGTATCGGCAGGTCCTTTTCTATAGACTATAGACAAAGTACAAGCCTAAGTTCGCCGTGTGAGCGTCTTAGGCTTGTTCACAAGAAACTTGCCGCATTACGAAGAGGGAATATTTTTGTTATTCGGGGCTTATCTCGTTCAAATGCTTGATCGGCGCTTTGACTTTCGGCGCGTCGCCTGCGATTGTACGAATTTGCTCCAGGATGTCGTCATTGAGCTTGATATGCGCTGCGGGTACCGCTGTTTCGATATGCGAAGGCTTGCGCACGCCGACAAGTGCAGAGGTCGCTGCCGGATGGGCGAGTACATAAGCGAGGGCAAGCTGGGCAACGGTTATGCCAAGCTCGTCCGCAAGCGTCTTCAATTGCTCGACGATGGCAAGATTCCGCTCGAACGATTCGCCTGTATGAATGAGCGATTGTGAACGCCAATCATCGGCGGCGAAGCGGGTGTCAATCGTATAGCTACCGGACAGTAAGCCTGAAGCTAGCGGGCTGTAGGCGAGCACGCCGACACCGCTGCTTTTGCACAACGGCAGCACCTCCTGCTCGATAGAGCGCGATATGATAGAATAGGAGTTCTGAATGGAATCGATATGACGAACGGCCAGTGCATGGTCCAATAGAGAGGCCGATACGTTGCTAAGCCCGATGTAGCGTACTTTGCCGTCCTGTACGAGCTTATCGAGCGCGCGTACCGTCTCTTCGATCGGCACGTTATCGTCCGGCCAATGCAGTTGATAGAGGTCGATGTAGTCGGTACGCAGGCGGCGAAGCGATTCCTCCGCTTCTCGGATGATCGAGCTGTAGCTTCCGTTTCGGGTAATATTTCCGCTGGTGTCCCATACAAGACCGCCTTTGGTGGCTATGAATACATCACTACGGTCCTGATGAAGCGCTTGACCGAGCAGTTCCTCGGAATGGCCAAGTCCGTAGACAGCCGCCGTGTCGTAAAGCGTTACGCCGGCATCCAGTGCGGCACGGATGCCATAGATGGATGCTTCGTCGTCCTGCTCGCCCCATGTGTACGTCCAGCCCGGGCCGCCTACTGCCCAAGCGCCGAAGCCGATGACGGATACGAGCGGACCGTTCTTGCCTAATGGCCGGTATTTCATCGATTATTCTCTCCTTTGTGCTGCAGCTTTGCGGCTGTAATAGATTTTGAATAGATTGCTCCTATGGTATCATTATGGCATGGATATATTTGGTTATCGATAGGTTTGGTTATCCTAGGTCTGACACCACCAGTATGAATAGACAATGGAAACTGTATAGGGAGAAGGTGAAGCGAGATGAAGGATGACGGTCGGCGGACGGAGTTGGGACAGTTTCTGCGTATGCGCCGGGAGAGGCTTAATCCGTCGGAGTACGGTTTTGAGATCGGGAGAAGACGTCGCACACCCGGCCTTCGGAGAGAAGAGCTTGCCCATATCGCAGGGGTTAGCGTCTCATGGTATACATGGCTGGAGCAGGGGAGGAAGATAAACGTATCTCCACAGGTGCTGGACAGCGTTGCTCGTGCGCTGCAGCTCAATGCGGCAGAGCGCAGGCATTTATTCTACCTTGTCTTCGATGCTGCTGAATACAGTGCTGCGGCCGCCGAGCCAGCCGTTGATTATAAGCTTCAGGCAATATTAGATTCATGGGCCGAGCTCCCGGCATTTGCCATTGACGAGCAGTGGGATATCGTGGCTTGGAATGAAGCGGCCTGCCGTGTATTTACGATTGATTTTGCTCTGCTGGCTGGACGTGAACGAAACCTGCTGTGGATGAATTTCATGAACCCGGTTATGCGCCGACTGTTCGTCAATTGGGAGAAGGATGCGCAATCTATATTGGCGTTGTACCGCTCCGGCAGGCTGCTGCAGGACGAGACGATGGCTCAGGAGCTGTACGAGCGATGCTCAGAGTTCCGGCAGTGGTGGGAGCTGCAAGACATTCAAGTGACTTATGGTAGTGACAAATTGATTGATCATCCTGTGGTCGGTCGTATGAGCGTACGGCCTGTTACGTTGACGGCATCGGAGTATCCGATGCTTCGAATCGTGCTTCATATTCCAGCCGCACAGGGTGATGCTAGAGAGCGGCTGCGGCAGCTAGCTTCGCCGTAAACCATTGTAATTTGGAGCGGAATGTAATAAACTGATCGCAATTACATATCGATTCGGGAGCTTGTGGAAGCAGGCTGAGAGTATGGCTAATCCGTCATAGACCGTCATAACCTGTTGGGTAATGCCAGTGTAGGGACACGTATACCGCTAAGTGTGATGAATAGCGCTTCGCTTGCTCCTGCAGGCAAAGCGCTTTTTGCATATCGTCCAATATTTCATAGATGAGAGAGGTTGATTTAAGAATGAACATTAAGAACGTAACCAAGCTTCTTGATGAGGTTAGATCCCGTAATCCGCTCGTTACGAGCATGACGAATGTCGTGGTGACGAATTTTACAGCGAATGGTCTGCTTGCGTTGGGTGCTTCGCCGATAATGGCGTATGCTAAGGAGGAAGTGGCAGACATTGCGAAAATATCTGGGGCGCTCGTTCTGAATATTGGAACGTTGAACGAGATCGATGTCGCGGCGATGAAGATTGCCGGCGCTTCGGCCAATGAGCATGGCGTCCCGGTTATTTTTGATCCGGTCGGCGCAGGCGCAACAGCCTATCGTACGCGCGTATCTCAGGACATCATGAAGGAGCTCCGCGTGTCGGCGATTCGGGGCAATGCGGCAGAGGTGGCGAACGTCGTCGGTCAAGCCTGGCAGATCAAAGGCGTCGACGCCGGCGCGGGCGACGGCAACGTTGTGGAACTCGCGCAGACGGCTGCCCGTCAACTGAATACGGTGGCAATCATTACGGGCAAGGACGACGTCGTGTCGAATGGCACAGATACGTATGTAATCCATAACGGGGATGCGATTCTGACCCGCGTAACGGGAACAGGCTGCTTGCTGACATCGGTCGTCGGAGCCTTCGCCGCTGTCGAGCCGGATCTCGTACAAGCTTCGGCAGCGGCGCTTGTCGTATACGGTGTAGCGGCGGAAATTGCAGCGGGCAAGACGAAGGAGCAAGGTCCGGGCAGCTTCCAGATCGAGTTCTTGAACCAATTGGCACTCGTCTCGGCAGATGATGTTCAGCGTCTTGGCCGGATCGAGAAACTATAGAAACAAAGGGTTAGGAGAATGGGTATGACAGCAACGGCGAAAGCATTAACGGTAGCTGGCTCAGACAGCGGCGGCGGAGCGGGCATCCAGGCCGATCTGAAGACGTTTCAGGAGCTGGGTGTATTCGGTATGACGGCGCTGACGGCGGTAACGGCGCAGAATACACTTGGCGTACATGGCATTTACCCGCTGACGGTTGAGGCGGTGCAGAAGCAGATGGACGCAATTGGTGAGGATATGGGGACGGATGCTGTGAAGACAGGCATGCTGTTCAACACCGATATTATCCGCGGCGTGGCGGAGAAGATTGTCCAGTATAAATGGGACAAAGTTGTCATTGATCCGGTTATGGTGGCCAAGGGCGGCTCTGTTCTGCTTATGGAGGAAGCGCTGCGCGCACTGCGTGAGGTGGTGATGCCGCTGGCGCTCGTCGTGACGCCGAACGTCCCCGAGGCGGAGCTGATTGCAGGAATGAAGATTCGCAGTCTGGAGGATCGTAAGGAAGCGGCCCGCATCATCGCCGGTCAAGGCGCACGCAATGTCGTGATGAAGGGCGGTCATGACGAATCCGATCCTCATACCGTCATTGATCTGTTGTTCGACGGACGAGACTTTTATGAATTCCGTAGTCCGCGATTGGTGACAAGACATACGCATGGGACAGGCTGCACATTCGCAGCGGCTGTAACGGCAGAGCTGGCGAAGGGGCGCGGTGTGCTGCAATCGGTGGAGGTGGCGAAGGCGTTCATTGAGGCGGCAATCGAGGATACGCTGCATATCGGAAGGGGCCATGGGCCGACGAACCATTGGGCGTACAAGAAGCGGCAGCTATCGGCACAATCGGCAGCTTCGCAAGGAGCAGGCGAATGAGCGCGGCGGCTGTAGCTTGGCGTCAGGAGGAGACCCTTCGCAGGCTGCTGCAGGTGTATCTCATAATGGGCAGCAACAATTGCTTGAAGGAGCCAGTCGCTGTGCTGGAAGCGGCGATTGCCGGCGGCGTGACGATGTTCCAGTACCGGGAGAAAGGCACTGGTGCACTTACGGGCGATGATCGTCTTGCGCTGGCATCGCAGCTGCGCGGGCTGTGCCGCAAGCACGGCGTTCCGTTCATCGTCAACGACGACGTCGACCTTGCGCTCGCTCTAGATGCAGACGGCGTTCATGTCGGCCAGGAGGACGAAATGGCGGCAGAGGTGAGACGTCGGATTGGCGAAGACCGCATTCTTGGGGTGTCTGCTTATGATCTTGCCGAAGCGGAGGCGGCGATTCGAAGCGGGGCCGATTATATCGGTGTCGGGCCGCTGTTCAGCACGACGACGAAGGAGGATGCGAAGGCGGCCTCTGGACTAGCTGTGCTGGAGGAGATGCGGGAGCACGGACTGCATATCCCGATCGTCGGCATCGGCGGTATTACATCGGATAACGCCTCGGGCGTTGTGCGTGAGGGAGCAGACGGTGTCTCCGTCATTACGGCGATTACGCATGCGGCCGACGAGCGCGCCGCGGCGGAAGCTCTCCGGCTTGCGGTGACGCAAGGTTTGGTGGAGCGGGGGTAGTAGCAGGGGCTACGTTATATAGAAGATAAGCATCGCGTCGATGGTAGACGCGATGCTTATTTTGTCATAAGCTGGGTTGTATTAGAAGGTAGAACTGGACAATTCAAAGCACGTGAGGACAGGAGGCTTGGCGCATCCTCTGATTAATTCGCTGTCAAGCGTCTTATCGCCCTGATTTGGCATCCAAACGGGCACAATTTCGGCGGCATATGCGGGCTGATTATGCCTCTAGAAGCACTTGGAAATTCACTGAGGCCGTCATAAAATAAAGACACTTGGGCTGCTGCCTAAGAGTTCGCATAAAGGAATGAGGATCGCATGGAGATTCGCCGCATCGTTGCGGAGGAAGTGCCGGCAGTATATGCGCTGATGGAGGATGTCGTATCACGGCTTCCATCGAAGACGCTGTATGCAGTGGATGATGAGGCTTATTTCTACACGCATGTTGAGGAGCTGGGCGGGATCTATGGGGCCTTTCAGGACGGACGGCTTGTTGCTTACTCTGTGCTGTCTTTTCCGGGGAATCGGAACTGGAATCTTGGAAGTGAATTTGGCGTTCCGCAGGAGGAGTTGGTGAAGGTGGCCGTGCTTGATGGGACTATTGTTCATGAGTCAGCACGGGGACTCGGACTGCAGCGGCTGTTCAGCCGGATTCGAGAGCAGCGGGCACGGGAGAAGGGGATGCTATACCTATACGCAACGGTTCATCCTGACAATGCGCCAAGCATACGGAATCTCGAGGAGGCTGGGCTGACAGTTCAGTTTACCCGTCCAATGTATGGCGGAGTGATGCGTCAGTGTTACTCGAAGCGGCTGGAGCCGCTGGAGGCAGGAACGGAGTTGTCCTTAGACATGGAACTGTACAGCAGACGTGTCGCAATAAAACCGGGAGAATAGACGAAAGCTCCACGAAATGCTATGATTTCATGAGCGGCACCAAGTGCGCGAATGGATGTTAATTGCGGAGGAGAACGCATATATGGCTAGACGAAGCAGTACCAGCCGGCCTGTCACGGGTCCGGACAAGCTAGATCACCGAGTACATGTCCTGCTCAAGGAATGGGCGGGTCTTAGCGGCTTTTATGGTTATAAGGACATGGGGTTGGATGAAATTTTGGAGCTCGTGAACACGCAGGGCTACAAGACGGAGGTCGACCGTTCCGATCCTTCGGCTAGAGTCGTCGTCATGTTCAAGGACGGCTCGGCGGTTCGCAAGAGCAAGTTCGTGCTCGACGAGAAGGGCCGCGCGTTGAAGGTTTATTAAGAGCTTATGAAGGCAGCTGCATCGCATGGGCTGCAATTCGTCAGGACCGGTGTCATCGGATGATGATGCCCGGTCCTGTCTGCGTCTGTGCCCCATTATCGCAGGTATTTATCGGAAACTGCAAGGCAATGACAGACGAGTTTCTCTATCTATAGTGCAGTGCTGGCCAAAAGTTAACGTTGACGTAAGCTTTAGTATTAAGTAATATATGACATGCTTTGTTTAGAAGCAGTGCTGAAGGTATCGACCGTCTGGTGTGACACGAAAAGTGATGCAGCAGCGAGTAGTTAGGTGCTGGGTCGTCTGGTAGGCGCAGCTGCAGCTGATCATCGATCAGAAGCAAGTATAAAATTTCAGCTAAATTAAAGGAGTTTGAGCAAAAGTATGCATTCTAAAGAGCAACCCAAGGTTGGCATGTTTAGCCAGCCGATGGCGGTATGGGCGGTTATTTTCGCCTGCATTATTGCCTTCATGGGTTTGGGTCTTGTCGACCCGATCCTGCCGTCCATCGCGAAAAATTTTAATGCATCCGATTCAGACGTCACGCTGCTCTTCACGAGCTACAATGCCGTCATGGCGATCGCGATGCTTATTACGGGCGTTATTTCCTCACGGTTAGGCATCAAATGGACGCTCGTTATGGGCGTTATTGTTATTGCTATATTCTCGTTCTTAGGTGGCTTATCTAACAGTGTATTAGGACTCGTCCTGCTGCGCGGAGGCTGGGGTCTGGGCAACGCGATGTTCGTTGCAACGGCGCTTACGGCTGTCGTCTCTTTGTCTAAAGCGGGCGTCGCACGCTCCATCATTCTATTCGAGGTTGCCGTCGGTCTTGGTATTTCGGTCGGCCCGCTGCTCGGCGGTGAGCTGGGCGCGATCTCATGGCGCGGTCCTTTCTTCGGTGTAGCAGGCTTGATGGTATTCGCGTTCATTCTGCTCATGGTGCTGATGCCATCACCAAATAAATTGACAGGTGCTCCGAAGAAGAAGACGTCGATGCTTGACCCGTTCCGCGCGCTGAAAAACCGCGCCCTTCGTACGTTCGGCATTACAGCGTTTCTTTATAATTTTGGTTTTTTTACCTTGCTTGTATATGCAGCGCTGGTGTTGGGTCACATTCATCATCTCCACGAGCATCAGCTCGGCTATGTATTCCTCGGCTGGGGACTGCTGTTGGCGTTCACGTCCGTATTCGTTGCGCCTAAGCTGCAGAAATGGCAGGGCACGGTTCCGGCCATGTGTGTGCAGCTGCTTCTGTTCGCAGCTACGTTGTTCGTCATCGCGAACTGGACGTATGAGAAGGAAGTTGTCATATGGATGGTTGTTCTGTCAGGCGCATTTCTCGGGAATAACAACACCCTCATTACAACGGGCGTTATGAACGCTTCGACAATCGTACGCTCGACAGCCTCGGCCGCATATAGCTTCTTGCGCTTTATCGGCGGTGCAATTGCTCCTTATCTGGCGGGCAAGCTGTCTGAATGGTACGACCCGCATATGCCGTTCACGGTTGGCGGCGCGTGTGTTGTTCTGTCCGTCGTGTTCCTGTGGTTCAACCGCAAGTATCTGAAGCATGTTGACGAAGTAGAAGGTCATTAATGATTGGCTATCCTCTTTTTCCTTGGCTTATGGAGCACTCTTGTGTTCCTTCCTCAGTTCTGGGACAATAGGCAGTAGGATCAATCGTTTTGAAGAGAGGATAACTCATGAACCAACCATCGATATATCAATTTACGTTTGACCAGCTGGTCGCTTGGCTGCAAGAACGTGGACATAAGAAATTCCGCGCGACGCAAGTATGGGAATGGCTGTATCGGAAGCGGGTAACCGATTTCGCGGCAATGAATGACGTACATCCGACTTGCATCGCGCTGCTCAAGGAGCATTTTTGCATTCAGACATTGACGGAGCATACGAAGCAGGTATCAGCAGATGGCACAATCAAGTTTCTGTTCCGTCTGTCTGACGGCAATCTGATCGAGACGGTGTTGATGCGGCATAAGTTCGGACTGTCTGTATGCGTCACGACGCAGGTCGGGTGCAACATTGGCTGCAGCTTTTGTGCGAGCGGATTGCTGGCGAAGAGCCGTGATCTGTCGAGCGGAGAAATTACGGAGCAAATTATGAAAGTGCAGCTGCATCTCGATGCGGCCGGACAAGGTGAACGGGTTAGTCACATCGTGGTGATGGGAATCGGAGAGCCGTTCGACAACTATCAGAATATGTCCGATTTCATCAATACGGTAAAGGATCATAAAGGATTGGCCATTGGTCCTCGTCATATTACGGTGTCAACGAGCGGTCTTGCCGGCAAGATCAGAGAGTTCGCTGATTCCGACCTGAACACGAATCTGGCTGTTTCGCTGCATGCACCGAACGATGAGCTGCGGACGTCGATCATGAAGATTAACAAGGCTATCCCGATTGTCAAGCTGATGGACGCGATTGATTATTATTTGGCGAAGACGAAGCGGCGTATTACGTTTGAATATATTTTGCTCAAGGACGTGAATGACCGGATTGAGCACGCGCAGGAGCTTGCGGCGCTCGTCGGCGATCGTCGTGAACTGGTGAACGTCAATCTCATCCCGTACAATCCGGTTGATGAGCATAGTCAGTATCAGCGCAGCACGCAAGAGGCCATTCGGGCCTTCTATGATGTGCTTAAGAAGAACAATGTGAGCGTTAGCGTTCGCCTGGAGCACGGAGCTGACATCGACGCGGCATGCGGTCAACTGCGCAGCAAGCAGATTCGGGCGGCGAAGGAAGCTTAATTCGAGCAGACGTTATTCGATGAGAATAGCGTCTGTTTTTTGTGGGCGTGCTGATTGAGGGGGAGAGCGAGAAAAAGGAGCTAAATTTGTCGCTTGAGAACCAAAAGTGTGTCGTAAGAGTCCAACTGGAGCGACTAGAGAGAGGCTAACTCATTAAGGGAGCCTCTCAATAATAAAAAAGCTGCATCCAGAGCTTTCGGTTCTCGGATGCAGCTTTCTTCCCTATATGCGTCTATTTTTAGAAGTTAAAATTGTCCGGATCTGGGCCGACGCGCTCGTTGCGGTTCAGGCCGTTCAGCAGCGCCATGTCTTCAGCCGACAGCTCGAAGTCGAAGACGGAGCCGTTCTCGGCGATCCGATGGTCTTTGACCGACTTCGGAATCGTCACGACCTCATTCTGCAGATCCCAGCGCAAAATAATTTGGGCAACCGATTTGCCATACTTCTCCGCCAGCATCACGATCGTCGGCTCGTCCAGCAGATTGCCCTGCTTGAGCGGAGACCAGGCTTCGAGCTGAATGCCGTTGGCACGGCAGAATGCATGAAGCTCTGGCTGCGTCAGATGCGGATGGTACTCGACTTGGTCGACCATCGGCTTTATCTCGGCATCGGCCAGTAGATCCTCCAGGTGATGCACGTGGAAGTTGCTGACGCCGATTGCGCGGACGCGGCCCTGCTTATACAGCGTCTCCAGCGCGCGCCAAGCGTCTTTATATTTGCCTTTAACCGGCCAGTGAATGAGGTACAGATCCAAATATTCAAGACCGAGCTTCTCCAGGGTAGCGTCGAATGCAGCGAGTGTGGACTCGTAGCCGAGCTCGGAGTTCCACACCTTCGATGTAATGAACAGCTCAGAGCGGCTCAGGCCGGTTTCGGCTAATGCTTCGCGGACGCCTTGGCCGACGCCTCGCTCGTTGCCGTAGATCGCTGCCGTATCAATGCTGCGGTAACCGAAGCGGATCGCGGATTTGACCGTTTCGACGACCGATTCGCCCTCAGCAACCTGGAATACGCCGAGGCCAAGCCAAGGCATCGTGACGCCATTGTGGAGAGTCGTGACAGATTGCAGGTTAAGAGTCATATTGAGTGTTCCTCCTATTCTAAGCTTATTGAGCATAAGCGTAATAAAGGCCTGTCAAGCTGAACAACTGCAAAGAGTGCCTTCAATACTAAAAATATTGTAACTTATAGTGGTTGCCTTTTGCCAGTTGTCCGGTTGGTCTATAAAAATGCTATGATGATAGCATCAGAAGCTATTTCAAATCGACGGTGAAGCGTTGTGACGACTGCTCGGCCTTCATGGGACAGCCGACGTTATGTGCGAGGCACAATTGGGCGGCATAATAGGTCGTCATAATGAACGCGCGGGAATAGGCGATCTCTTCGATAAACATGTTCCAGGAGAGGATTGAATCCGATGCCATAAACAGCAGGCTGCCGATAATCGCCCAGCGGTGTCCAGTCATAACAGCGGACCAAGTCATAAGCGCGATGACGGTAATATAGGCGATGACAGGTATGATGAGATTCGTTTTGCCTTGCTCGTTAAGCGCTTGTACGAGCTGCGCTGCCATATAGATCGAATACAGCGCAATGGGAATAATGGCGGCGAACCGAACGGCGGAATATCGCCATTGCTGGAAGAAGCCTGTCATGTAGCAGAGATGGCCGATGAGAAAGGCCGATAAGCCCACGACGAACCATTCGATCGTTGCGTCCCCAATCATGCAGAAGCTCAGACCGATGATGGCCGCCCAGTGAAAGCGTTGACGATTCTTCGGAAGTCGGGACCATGCGTACACGATGATAAGCGCCATCGGAATGACTTTGAACAACAGCTTGACTGCAAGCGGGTCATCGGGAATAACCGTGATATAGAGGATGCTCATAGCGACAATGAGCAGAGGTAGACCGAACGTCCTCAATGGATAACGCCCCTTCATTTATGGAATGAATTCCCGCATATTGTAGCATGAAACATGACGCACAGCACACCATTCCCAATTACACAAGGAAGGCTGGAGATTGCCACATGGATAACGTTCAAGCGGCAGCATTAATTGAACGACAACGAGCGTTCTTCGCTGCGGAACGGACCAAGCCAATTCACGAGCGGCGTAAGCGGCTGCTGGCGCTTCGCGAGGCGATGAAGCGGCACGAGCCGACACTGCTTGCCGCCGTGAAGCGAGATTTGAACAAGTCCGAGTTCGAAGCGTTCACGACAGAAATCGGACTTGTGTACAAGGAAATTACCCATACCTTGAAGCGGCTTAACCGCTGGGTGAAGCCGAAGCGGGTACGTACGCCGCTGACTCATTTCGGAAGCCGCAGCTACGTCGTGCCGGAGCCATACGGCGTAGCGCTCATCATCGCGCCGTGGAACTATCCGCTCCAGCTGGCGCTTCTGCCGCTGGTCGGTGCGGTCGCGGCCGGCAATACGGTTGTGTTGAAGCCGTCAGAGCTAGCGCCGCACGTAGCGGATGCACTTGCTGCTGTTGTGGGGGAGGCGTTCGAGCCGGAATGGGCAGCCGCTGTCCTTGGCGGCGTAGAAACTAGTACCGCGCTGCTCGTTCAGAAGACGGATTATATCTTTTTCACCGGGAGCACAGCTGTCGGACGAATTGTTATGGAGGCGGCGGCCAAGCATCTGACGCCCGTCACGCTGGAGCTGGGAGGCAAGAGCCCTTGTATCGTGCATCACGACGCCGATTTGAAGCTCGCTGCGCGCCGCATCGCCTTCGGGAAGTTTACGAATGCCGGGCAGACTTGCGTGGCGCCGGATTACGTATATGTACAGCGTGAAGTAAAGGAGATGTTCATCGCTTATTTGGGGGAAGCGGTGAAGGAACTGTACGGGGAGGAGCCTTTAGGCAATCCTCATTACACGCACATTATTAGTGATCGGCATTTCGAGCGGCTTACTGCTTTTATAGAGGGAGGTGGTACTGTTCGGATCGGCGGTCAGTCCGATGCTTCGCAGCGGGCGATTGAGCCGACGGTGCTGGACGGGGTCGATTGGAGCTCACCCGTGATGCAGGAGGAGATTTTCGGACCGGTGCTGCCGGTGTTAACCTATGATGCTGTAGAGGAAGTGTTCGAGGCAGTGCTGGCGCGACCGAAGCCGCTGGCGCTGTACTTGTTCAGCGGGAGCCGCAAGCTTCAGCGCCGCATCGTCGACCGGCTGTCATTCGGCGGCGGATGCATCAACGATACTTTGATGCATTTTGCTTC
Source organism: Paenibacillus xylaniclasticus (assembly GCF_004001065.1). Classification (GTDB taxonomy): domain Bacteria; phylum Bacillota; class Bacilli; order Paenibacillales; family Paenibacillaceae; genus Paenibacillus_T; species Paenibacillus_T xylaniclasticus. Next base: position 298,404 of record NZ_BIML01000005.1, on the reverse strand, counting down.
GCCATTTCTTCCTATCGGCGGCGTCGGTGATAGCGGGATCGGAAGATATCATGGCGAGAGTACGTTCGATACATTCTCACACCACAAGAGTGTGCTTCGCCAGACGACAAGGTTTGATATTCCGCTGCGTTATCCATCCGCTGCGGCATTCGGGTTGAAGGTGATTCGAAGGGTAATGAGGTGAGTGCAGCCTCATCCGCGCAAGAACAAGGGCAGAATCGTAAAGCTGCTGCGGCTTTACGATTCTGCCCTTTCTTTCGAGCTCTTAGTCGTTAGTCACGCCTTCATCACACGTTCTTTCCCTTCTGCTGCCTCTTCTCCAGTGCCTGGAAGGTAATTCGAAGCAGCGGCGGAACGGCGAAATATATGAACCACGTACGGAAAATCTGATACACCGTCACGATCGAAATATCGGCGTTAATCTCGTTGGCGATAAGGCCCATCTGATCCATTCCCCCCGGCGCCAAGCTAAGGAAGGAAGTAGCGGATGACATGTCGTGCAGCTTCGTTAATAACATGCTCAAACCGAAGGCGCCGGCAATGAGCGTCATGCCGCTGAGCAGTGCAAGCGTCATGACGCGCCTTTTATTCTGTATCTGTTCTGGCTTCAGCAGTAGGCCGACGTAGGTGCCGATCAAATACTGCGCCGCGTCCAGTACTTCCATCGGCAGCGCAGGGCTGTTTACACCGGACAAATGGAGGATTGCAGTCGAAGTCATAGGTCCGAGCAGGAAAGCAGACGGGAACCGAATCTTATCGGCCAGCAAAGCGGCGGCTGTGCAGATGATTGCGAACAGCAGGATGCTCCCATCGAGCTCGCTCCATCCGGCCGAGATTCCGCTAACGGCATCCGACGCGGCAGAGGCTGGACGATCAGCACCAAGCAATGGGCTGAACACAATAGCGGGCACGCAGAAAATAATCATTAAGAGCCGCGATACCTGTAGGAACGTGACGATGGTCAGATCGATCCCTTTGGTTTCCTCGGCCAGCACGACCATCTGGGTGAGACCACCGGGGATGCTGCCCATGAGTACGGTAGGAAACGAGAGACCGGATAGCTTGGCAATTATACTGGCGATGAGAACGCACAGCAGCAGTAACAGGAGCGTCGCCATCACCATGGTCGGCAGCTGATGACCCATTTGGTACAGCGTCTCAGTCGTAAAGGAGAGGCCTACCGAATAGCCGAGTACGATAAGCGCCGCATCCCGCAGCTGTTTCGGCCAGGAGGGCTGAATCGTCCTCACTAGACGGGGACCAATCAAGACGAGAGTCATCGGACCGAGCAGCCAAGGGAGCGGGATATGCAGCAGCTCGAAGATGATTCCTCCAAGCAAAGAAAGAAGAGAAGTGAACAGGATGCGTACGACCGGATGCGAATATATGCTGGGTAAGTTCATGATGGCAAGGCGTTCATAAGCTAGGCTTGTCCGGCAAGCTCAGCAATCCGCTCGTTCACATCCTCGTGGCTGTATTGACCGCCGTGATAACAGATGACGGTTTGAATCGGGTACTCTGCAAGCTTGCGCAGCGATTGAAGCGCCTGCGACATATTCGGTGTGAATGGCGGGTTCGGTCCGCTTAGCTCACCGTCCTTCACGATCATGGCATCACCGGCAATTAGCGTCTGGCTAGCCTCGTGGTATAGGCTAATATGGCCTGGCGTATGGCCCGGAGTATGAATCACCTTCAAGCCGCCGCCGAACGGTAGTATCTGGCCATCTTCAACTATATTGGTAACGTTGGCCCTATTACCGGAGAAAATGTCCTGGAACGTCTGACGTTCTGATTCGGTCATCGCCTGCAGTATACCTTTCATGCGCTCCGGAGTCACTTTAAGCAGCGGCTCCTTGCCGTCGATAGCATTTCGGTCACCTTCATGTGCGTATACGTCAAGCCGAGCGGGTTTCGCTTGCGACAACCATTGAGGCAGGCTGCCGATATGATCGATATCCTGATGGGTTAAAATAATGGCCCGCAGCTTATCCGGATTAAGCCCTGCATGTGAAATAAGGTTGAGCGCGCTGTCACGGCAGCCTGGCAATCCGGTGTCGATCAGCACATAGCCCTCTTCGTCATAGACAACGGTTGGATGAATGAGCATGCCGCTGTCAGGCACGGTCAATTCGAGCATTTCAACGCCTGTTGCTACTCTCATCATTAAGCGCCAAAGCTTGCGCAGAAGCTTCAGCCCACCTCCCAGGAAATGTATTGTAATCCTATGAGCTTACTATATGCTTGTAGGTGGTCAAAGTCAATTGAGAGAGAAGCCGAGGAACAACCAAATCGTGCGGTGAGCCTATTAAGGAGCTGGTAAAAATTCCAAAAGCTGATTATGCTGAGCAGAGGAATTTTGGTGATGGGCATACAACCTGTTAGGCGCCGTTAGGATGAAGGATATGAACGTTTGTTATCGCAGAAAATAGAGTGAAGGAGCAGCGCTTGAGAGAGCAGACATGTACTCTATTTATATATATCTTTAGGTCAAAAGTCCCAATTAAATTTAGGCACAAAGTCTCGTCTTGCACATAATTAATTGCTCTATAATAGAAATTAAATGATTTCGACAAATAATGCATAAATTTGACATATCAAACTGAAAAGGTGATGAGCAGGCCGTGATTCCTCCTTTCTTCCGAAAGAAAGATTCGCCCGACAAGCAGTCGGAAGCTAATGTGAATAATGCAGTTGTCCAACAGGAGCCTCCAGCTGATCAAGCTGAGAATTTACGCGATGCAGTCGCTGAATTGCAAGAAGAGGAAGCGCAGCAGCAGTCGATTCTGGCGTCGGTCAACAAATCACATTTGGATAAGCGTTCGCTTGATCTTATCTTTGCAGTTGAGCAGATCATTCAAGCTAGACAGCATGCCGAGCGCAGCATTCATGAGCTGCAGGATCGGTTGACACATTCGAATGGCCATGTGGAACGACTGAACAAAGAAGTGAAGACGCTTAACAAAGTAATTAGTGATAGAGAAAAAAATATACTCGAATTAGAGCACAAACTAACCGATAAAAATCTTAAAGTCGATCAAGCGATGGAAGATTACCGTGAGCTGCAAAGTGCAATGACGTCCGAGATCGAAGAATTGAAGAGCACGATTGATCTGGAGCAGCAGAAGTATGCAAGCCTGCTGCAGAAGCATAACGAGGCATTAGCAGAGAAAGTGAAACTGATCAATGACTTTGAGGATCGGATTGGACGGCTTGAGGTGGAGAATTCCCATCTGAAGCAGAAGTATGAGGCGATGAGACAAGAGAAGACGTATCTTGCCAACATGATCAGCGACTTTACGAACCGGATGTCGGCGCCGCTCGGACAGAACAAGAACAACAGCTAGGAATAGACATCATTGCATCCTTGAATACAATCGACGACCGCACATGAACAGACGGGGAAAGACGAGGACGATATGAAAACTGAAGCCATTCAGATAATAGAGCTGTTATCGCTCAAGCAGCTGTCTGCCCGTTGTCAGATGGAAATCGCCATTACTTATACTGATGGAACTGTAAACTATGATGCAATCGATATCGACCACTACACGTATAACCAATTGTCTACATTATTAATTGGACCACAATCTCGAATTCGATTGTCACTGTATCCGAAATGGGACCCTTATCAGAAGGGATACTACAGCACGATTATCCGAACAACGGGCACGTTCAGCGAGAAGTTGTACTACGGTTGTACAGAAGCTTTTGTTCAACAGCTTAAGCAGCTGAAGCAGCGGCCACAGGATGCGCCGGCGGTCGTTGAGGAGAATGTACAGCCAGCGCATATTGATACAGAAGAGGCGGCCAAGACAGCCTCTGCTGCGAAGAAGCCGGCGCTTGAACGTAAGCCGGCACGCGCCATCTATTTCGCATCGCGTTGGAAGCAGCACATACCATTGAGAAAGGTTGCGACGCTCAGTGCGGTATTGATTCTGCTCATGCTGTGCCGGGTTGATGTACTGCTGTTTATTGATAGGGCCGATGCTGTCGGACAACGAGCGGCCGACTTCGATCAGGCGTCAATCGAATCGATGAGTATCGCCGTAGCTATGGGCAATCAGTCGCGGTCAGCTGAAGAGAAGCAGCTGTTGCCGTCGAATCCGCGGCCGGATAAGCAAGATGTGACTAGCAGGCAAGAAGAGCCTGTGAAGACGCAGGAGCGGCCTCACACGAATGCCGTGACGGTCACGGTCGAGCCACCGGTCAAGGATGATACAGAAGGAGGCTTTGAACTGTTCAACGCCTCTTCGGACAAGTATACGTACAAGCTGCCTAAAGGCTATGTTGCACTGACGTTTGATGATGGTCCTTCCGTTTATACGAAGCAAATTGTTGATGCTTTGGATGAACATGGATTAGCGGGAACGTTCTTCTTCGTTGGCAAGAATGCCGCCAAATTCGAAGAAGAGGTCAAATATGCTGCTGATCATGGTATGTCAGTTGGCAATCATTCCTGGGATCACAGCCAATTGACGGAGTTGAGTGGCGATGCGGGGATCGACAATATTTTGAAGACGAATCAAGAGTTGCTCCGCGACGGCGCGAAGCAAGTAACGCTGTTCCGTCCGCCTTACGGTTCGCTTAACGATGAACTGGAGGAGCAGGTAGGGAAACAGAATATGAAGGTCATTATGTGGAATCGGGACCCAGAGGATTGGGATGCGGACACGAGAGATGAAGTGATTGACTACTTCAAGCAAATCGAGCCATCCGGCGGGATTTTCGTTCTGCATGAGAAGAAGCATACGGTAGAGGCGCTTCCTGCAATTATTCAATACTTACAAGAGCAAGATTTGAAGTTCGTTATCTTCCAATAAAGCTAATGTTAACCGTCGCATTCGTGCGACGGTTTTGTCGTATTTGGCATACGATAAAACACCGCCAGTGACAGCGTCACTGGCGGTGTTGTTCGATTCATGCATGTATTAATGATTAACGAGAGAGAACAATCCGTGAATGTGCGACAGATAACGAATGTTGCTGGCTTCTTTCATCATCGACGCCGGGAAGCCTTTCAGCTGTGTACCGTTGCCGCCGATTTGGCCTACGCCGTCTTTGCGTCCGAGGCTTGCAAGCGTACCGGAGAATACCGGATTGAACTTGTCCATCGCGCCGCCTTTGATATAGGCAGACAGGTTGTAACCAACCAGTTCGCCCATTTGCCAAGCGAGCTGTGCTGTTGGCGGGTAAGGACGGTCGCCGCCTTCTGGGAATACGACTGCGCAGTCGCCTGCGAGGAATACGTCAGGGTGCGAAGTCGATTGCAGGGTTGGCGTAACCGTCGACCGGCCGCGATCTTCTGCTAAGCCGCAGCTGCCTACGATCGGATTGCCTTTAACGCCGCCCGTCCAGATGATCGTGTTCGCTTCGATCTTACGGCCGTCTTTGAGCGATACGGTGTTAGCCGTTGCTTCCGTAATGGCAACGCCTGTTACGAATTGGATGCCGCGCTTCGTCAAGCTTTCAACCGAACGCTCGATAAGCGGCTTCGGCAGCATTGGCAGAATGTTCGGACCTGCTTCTACGCAGTAGATGTTAAGATCGTTATAATCAATGCCTTTGGCACGGCAAATTTCTGGCAGCTTGTCGGCGAATTCACCTACAAGCTCGACGCCGGTCAGACCGCCGCCGCCCACAACGATTGTTGCGTCCGCTTTGTTGCCGGATTTTTTGTACGCATTGAGGCGATCCTCAACGTGCTTGCGAATTTTGTTCGCATCATCGACCGATTTCAGCACGAGGCTGTTTTCTTCGAGTCCAGGGATGCCGAAGTAGTTCGTTTCGCTGCCGAGGGCAACAACCAGCAAATCGTATTTGTGAACGGCACCGTTCTCCAGTACAACTTGCTTCTCGTTAGGCTTAATGTCTTTGACCCCGCCAACTACAAGATCAATGTCTTTGCCGCCCAGCAGCTTATTCAGTGGAAGCGCTACGGCTCCTTCACCAATCGTGCCGCCGGCCAGACGGTGCAGCTCGGTAATGATTTGGTGCGTCGGATAGCGGTTCACAACCGTAATGCTGGCTTCCGCAGGCGTCAGATGCTTGCGTGCCGTAATAGCTGCGAGAACGCCGCCGTAACCGGCGCCAAGAATCAAAATTTGTTTCGGCATGTCCATCCTCCATTCTTATTCACGGTGCATATATGCCCTGTTATTGTTGCTTCCGTTCAGCCAGTACGTTCAGAAACGCTTGCGCGAAACGAAGCGTTCTTTGCACTTCTGGATCTTTCAGCATCTTGAGAATGCCGAACAGACCGATCGTCGTCGAAGCTTCCGCTTGAGCGCGTTCGCTTGCCTCCATCGCAGCCGAAGCGATGCCTTTCGCCGTATCCGCAACCGGCTTAACGAATTCACCGATACCTGCTGCGAAGTCGTTGATCAGCACCTTATCGGTAGCAAGGCCGTAAGCGAAGTCGTACGCTTTGGTCAGCGTCGTCACCATTTCGGCCAGTTTGGGCAGATTATCCACCAATACAGTCAGGGATTGCTGAATTTCCGGCTTCGTCAATTGATCAAGCACGTCTAACGATGTGGCTTCTTGAGCGAGGCCAGCTGCCACTTCTTGTTGCACGTTTTGTGACATTAAGAACGTCCTCCTTTTCGTTGAAGTAACCTAGGTTTGTGGTCTCGATTGTGCCCATCACTAATGCAAAACTTACGCTACACAAGATTGTAACATTTTTCACAAAAGAAATCACGACAACGACGTTATTCTCAGGTGACACGGTAGAAGCTTTAGTGACACAGAGCGAATCGGGTTCGGACCTGTCTGGACCTATTGATTCTATTTTACACCTTTTTGGGCTGAAATAAAAAAAGTTTTTAACTTTTTTCGCTTATAAAAAGCAATTTCTTTAATTTTCGGGCATGAAATTGTTGGAAACGCTCACAATATAACGGGTGTTTCCGTATGCACAACCAATTTAAATGGCAAGGAGTTTTGAATCCGTAATAGCTAAGAGAAAGCTAGACCGCAGCTAGTGCATTCATTTTTCCGTTAGTGTGGGTGCTGCCTGGCCTTGAAACGTTGACAGCATCGGATATGATGGAAGTAGCTAATACGGTGCAGGGGGAAAGGGAATGCAGCCGTTCACTCGAAAAGCTATTGAGATTATACAAGGAATACCAGCAGGCTCCGTTATGACATACGGGCAAATTGCAGCTTTGGCCGGAAATCCAAGAGGAGCGCGCCAAGTTGTTCGGCTGCTTCACTCGCTGAGTAAGAATTATCAGCTGCCGTGGCATCGGATCATTAATGCGAAGGGAGAGATCGGGATTCCCGATGAGGAAGGGCGCAGCACGCAGTTGTACCTGCTGCAGCAGGAAGGCGTAGAGGTTAGCTTACATGGGCGCATTGATCTGAATAAGTATCGATTCTGTCCGGATGGACGGGAAGCGGATACCTATTAACCGGGTGCACAAGGGGTTTTATCCATAACCATAAAAATAAGGCGTATTGCGCGATCTGCGCCGCTATGCTATGTTTAGCGAATTATAGGGGGAGGTTAGCACAATGCACCAATTCATTGAGCAGAGGGACGGGGTCGTGCCATCCGTATGTTCCCTCGACTGTCCCGATCAATGCGGGCTGTTGATCCATAAGAAGGACGGCAAAATCGTTAAAATAGAAGGCGATCCGAATCACCCGGTTACGCAAGGCAACATCTGCAATAAGGTGCGTCATATGGCTGAACGGCTGTATGATCCGAAGCGGCTGAAGCAGCCGCTGAAGCGAATTGGCGTCAAGGGTGAAGGGAAGTTCGAGCCTATCAGCTGGGAGGAAGCGATCGATACGATTACGGGGAAATGGAAGTCGCTAATCGCTGAATATGGCCCAGAGAGTATACTGCCTTACAGCTTCTATGGAAATATGGGTCTATTGAACGCGGAAGGGATGGACCGGCGGTTCTTTAACCGTCTCGGTGCGAGCATACTGGATCAAACGATTTGCTCGGCTGCTGGCAGCGCCGGATACTCCTATACGATGGGCGGAGGCTACGGCACGGACCCAGAGGACACGGTACATACGAAGCTGTTCATCATGTGGGGCATTAATGCGGTCAGCACGAACATGCATCAAGTTGTGTTTGCAGAGAAAGCGCGTAAGAATGGGGCAAAGATCGTCGTTATTGATGTTCATCAGAACCAGACTGGTCGTTGGGCGGACTGGTTTATCCCGATCAAGCCAGGCACGGACAGCGCGCTGGCGCTCGGGCTGATGCATGTTTTATTCGCTGAAGGCCGGACGGATGAAGCGTTCCTGCAGCAGTATACGGTCGGTCACGAGCAGCTGCGGGAGCATGTCCGCTCTTATGATCCGGATACCGTATCAGCTATTACAGGCGTGCCAGCAGAAGATATTATTAAGCTGGCGAGAATGTATGCAGACATTACGCCGGCCTTCATCCGCATCGGCAACGGGCTGCAGCATCATGATAATGGCGGAATGAACGTTCGGACGATCGTGTGCCTGCCAGCGCTGACGGGTCAATGGCTTGTGCGAGGCGGCGGAGCGATTAAAGGCAACGGCGGCTTCTTGGAGCATAATTTCAGCGCGCTGCAGCGGCCGGATGCTCGTCCGAATCCAGACGCCCGCATTATCAACATGAATCAGATCGGAGCTGCGCTGCTGGAGCTCGATCCGCCGATCCGTTCAATGCACGTCTACAGCTGCAACCCGGCGCTTGTCGCGCCAGAGGGTAACAAGGTGAGAAGGGGACTGGCGCGAGACGACCTATTCTTGGTTGTGCACGATTTGTTCCTGACGGAGACGGCTATGTACGCCGATATCGTGCTGCCGGCTACTTCGTCTTATGAGAACACGGACTTTTTCGCCTCATACTGGCATCATTATATTCAGCTGCACCAGCCGGTCATTGAACCGTATGGAGAGAGTAAGTCGAACGTTGACGTCTTCCGCCTTCTCGCGCGCGGCATGGGATTCGAGGACGAGATGTTCCGCGATTCGGAGGCGGATATGATTCGTCAGGCGCTGAACAATCCGGATAATTCGTATATTGCGAACATCGATTACGAAAGCTTGGAACGCGAGCTGTATATCAAGGCTGACGTCGCATCTTCATTCATCGAGAATTTGCCGACGCCTAGCGGCAAGATTGAGCTCTATTCCGCAAGGATGGAGGAGGACGGATATCCGCCGCTGCCGACCTATACGCCGCTCGTCGACGAGGGCGAGGAGTATCCTTATCTGTTCGTCCCGGCGCCGAACCATAATTTCCTGAACACAACGTTCTCTAACAATGAGAAGCATGTTCGGATGGAGAAAGTCCCGCGGCTGCATATCAATGCGGAGGATGCGGAAGCGGCAGGCATTGAGAATGGCGCCCCTGTACGCATTTGGAACGAGCGCGGCGAATGCGTGCTGACTGCAGCAGTTGGTCAGACTGTGCTGCGCGGCGTGCTCGTAAGCCAAGGGCTGTGGGCAGACATGCCAGGCTCGAAGCAGCATGTCAATTCGCTGACGCCGGACCGATTGGCTGATATGGGCGGCGGCGCTGTCTTTTTCTCCGGCAAAGTTAATATGGCGCCTGTGAAGTAGGGCACTAAAGATTGGGTGGAAAACAACAAGCTTGTTTTCTGCCTAATCTTTTTTTGTTTCCGTTGAGCCTTTTTCGAGCCGTAATGAGGGGAAGGAAATTGCTGCACGCAATGCAGTAATTGAGCCAAATGCGGAGGATGAAACGATAATTTTTGCGCGTAATGCAGAAAAATTGGGTAAGAAGCTCGTTTCGGGCTGTAACGAGGATAAAATGTTGCACTCGATGCAGTAACTTAGGCACATGCGGAAGATGAATCAAGAAATGCTGCACAAAATGCAGAGATGTCGAGAAAGAAGCTTGCTTCGATAAATGATCGAACCTGGCAACGAAGCCGGACAGCACCATCGTGTGTAGTGTTGGAAGCGAAGCTCTTAATATAACGAAGGAAGAGCTTGCACATATTGCGCAGGAAATAATTAGAGCGTCAAAGCAGTGAAGCATTCCAATGGCAGCTAGGGTATGGGCTGGGGCTGATTGGCGTAGGCGACTTTCTAGCTGGCGGGATAGGGGATTTGTCTTGGCATACAGCCTTCGGGATTGAGACCGATACGGCAGCGCTCCTAAGTCCGCCGCATTTGACGCTCTTGATTGGCGGAGTTCTGATACCGTCCAGTCCGTTCCGTGCTGTATGGAACGATTCACCGGAATCGCCCAGCTGGTGAACGTTCGCGAAACCGCTTCTGTCCGTTGTGCTCGTGATAGGGGTGATCAGCTTTTTTTTTCAAAAAAATCGGGCAGGAGCAGAAGGGTGAAACATTCCACGTATTCCTTACGTTTGGTAGTTAGCAACACAACTACTGTTATAACGACAAGGAGAATGCATGATGAAGAAGAAGCTGTTATCAACCGTTCTGGCTATGGTGATTACCATTCCGATGGCGAGCAATGCGCTTGCGGCAGGCTCTTTCAACGATATTGGTACAAGCTCGGCGCAAATACAGATCGAGACGCTGCAGTCGCGCGGCATTGTACAAGGCGTCACGAACGAGCAGTTCCGTCCGTCCGATTCGCTGACCGCTGCGCAGGGCATCACCTTAATTGTACGGAGTATGCAGCTTAGCTTGGCGGCAATTGATTTCATGGAGGCTCCGACGGCGGAAGACTATTATAAGAACGTGAGCAGCTCTGCGTGGTATGCGGATGATTTGGTCATTGCGAAGGTGAACGGCCTCGACATCCCGGAGGATATTGATCCGAAGCAGCCGCTGAAGCGAGAGCAATTCGTTCATTGGCTCGTGCAGGGCCTAGAGAAAACCGGACAATATCCGCTGATCAAAATGTACATTAACATCGCTGACGAAACAGATTTGACAGCAGAGTATCAAGGCACGGTTCAACGCGCATTGCTGTATAAGCTGACGGCATTGGATGCAGAAGGGCGCTTCAACCCGCAGGCTGTTGTCAATCGCGAGGAGGCGGCCGTAATGGTATACAATGCGGTCGAATTTGTAAGGGCGCATCAGGAACAAGAGCAAGAGTCGGCGGCTGGTGGCAGTGAGCCAGTGACGGACGCAGAGCAGCCAGCGGTGGAGTAAGGAGTAGAATAAGACAAACCAAAGACCAGTAGAGGACACGTACGATTGACAAGTCTCTCTAATAGAGGTCTTTGGTTTTTCGTGCACCATGTTCATACTTCCAGAACAAAACGTGGACACTGTAGAGATGAAGCGAGCAAAAATAGAGAATAGCGAGAAGGAGAGAAGTACAAGGTGAAGGTTCGTACAGGGGCAGCGGCTCTGCTGCTAGTATTGGCGGTAATGATCGGGTTTACGGTGAATAGCTCGCTTAGCTCTAAGGCTCGTGATTCGCTTGGAAGTGTCCAAGCTTCCGGCCAAAGCAAAGTGGCAGCAACGGATGGCTTGCAGGCGGCTTTTATCCGCAGCAGCAAGCTTTGGATTCAAAGCGGCTCAGCGGAGCGTCAGTTGGCGGAAGCACCAGCGAATGGAGCGCTGCTCCGGTATCCGAAGTGGTCGCAAGACGGTCGATGGATTGCATATACGAGGGAGGAGCGAAGCGGTGCTCGTGAGCTGCATATTATCGAGGTGGAGAGCGGACGCGATCAAGCAGTTGGCCTGGCAGACGGTTATTATGAATGGTCGCCGACTGAAAGTAGACTCGCATATGTTCAGCAAGGGGAGTTAAGCTGGGTCGAGGCACAAGAACTGCATAAGCCTGTTACAACAGCAGTGAAGGAAATTAGCAACTTCTCGTGGCTGCCGGATGGCAGCGGCTTCTTCGCTTCGACACAGGCGAAGCCAAGCGGCGATGGAGACGGTGACATGATGGATTGGACGCAGGTTAAGCTGCTTCGTATTCCGCTGACGGCAGCAGACGACCCGAGCCGATTCGAGACGGTCTATACGCTACCGAAGCCTTCAGAGCAGCTGCTGGCAATTGGCACGAGCCCATTCCGATGGTCTGCGGACGGGAAGTGGATCGCCTTCCTCGCTATCCCGACCGCCTCGTTATCGGCCGATGGCAATGCCCTATGCATCATCTCATCAGACGGCCGTATATTCCGGCAGGTTGATGAGATGGTCAACAATTCCGAATGGTTCGAATGGTCCCCAGAGGGAGCCGCTCTCGCATATATTGGCGGCGCAGGTCGTATGGCGACAGCTAATAAGCAGCTTCGGACGATCGCGGACCCCTCTGCTCAGCCACAGAGCCATACGCCGCAGGGGAAAGTGGATCAAGGCTTCGTATGGGATGGACCGACGCGGATTATTGTCTCCCGCGCAGCAGAAAGCGAGTGGGACAATGATTCGACCAAACGGCCGTATCCGACTTTGTTCGCCATTGATTTGACGACAGGCGGGCAGCAGCCGTTGACGGAGGCGGCCAAGGCTTCCAATGCTAGCGCAGCATATGGCGAATATGATCCAACGATCTTGTCGAAGGGACGACTCGCATGGGTTCGTTCGAATCGTGCTTCGGCCGATGTAATGCTGGGCAGTCGGAGCGGAGATAACGCCAGCGTATGGATTCGTGAGCTCGATCTCGGCGATAACTTCTATGAGCAATGGCGCTGGGATGCGGTACTTGCCTATCATCCACAATCGTTAACCAGCTCGAAGAAGTAGCCTTCCACCGCTGAAGACGTTATAATGAAGCCAATGGTACGATCGACAGCGGATAAGAGGGAGTGGCAATAGCTTATGCAAATTGAAATTTGGTCCGATTTCGCCTGCCCGTTCTGCTATATCGGCAAACGCCGCCTGGAGGAGGCGGTCTCGTGGTTCGAGCATCGGGATCATATCGACATCCAATACCGGAGCTTCGAGCTGGACCCGAATGCAGAGAAGGATGTTCCGCATGATGTTCATGATATGCTGTCATCGAAGTACGGCATGACGCGAGACCAAGCGATCGAGATGAATCAGAACGTCGGACGTTCTGCCGCTGAGGCCGGGCTTGATTTTCAGTTCGATTCTATCGTGCTGACGAATACGTTCGATGCCCATCGGCTGTCGCACTTTGGTGCACACTATGGCAAACGGACGGAGCTGACGGAGCTGCTGCTGAAGGGTTATTTTACGGACGGAAAGCACTTAGGGGATCGGGAGACGCTGCTTAGCATCGCAGAGGAAGCAGGACTCGACCGGGCCGAAGCAGCGGAAGCGCTGGCGAGCGGACGATTCACGGATAGCGTGCGCAGCGAAGAGCAGGAAGCGGCCAAGCTGGGCGTACGCGGCGTACCATTCTATGTCATTAACCGCAAATACGCGGTATCTGGCGCACAGCCGACCGAGGTGTTCCTACGCGCGCTGGAGCAGGCGTGGCAAGACGAGAACCCGGCGAAGCTCGTAGACGTCGGCAGTGAAGCGGCCGGCGTATGCACGGACGAGGCCTGCGATATTCCATCTGATAAGTAATAATAAGGAGAAGACAAGGCGCTTTATGCGCGGCTTGTCTTTTTTTTTGTCCCTTTGAATCTGGTGGCTCATATTTCTTTCATTACTGGACAACGTACTTCTAACGAAAGCAGGAGGAGGTGGCACAGCACAGATGAGCAGAAGGAGTCGGAACCGGCTGTTAGTGCCCGAGGCAAGGCAGAGCATGAATTCATTCAAGGCTAGTGTAATGCGGCAGCAGGGCTATACGGTCGATCCGAGCCGTCCAGATGATGTGAAGTACGAGGTGGCCCAATCACTCGGCGTACCGCTTCAGGAGGGCCATAATGGGAGCCTTAAGACCGAGGATGCGGGTCGTGTAGGCGGTGCAATCGGAGGTTCAATGGTGCGTGAGATGATTCGTCTAGCCCAGCAGAAGCTGGCGCAGCAGGACGGAGAGTGAGATCGGATTACGCGGTATTTAGCACAATAGTAAAGGGTCTGCTCCAAGCCTGGAGGCAAGGAACAGACCCTTTATTGGTCTTATTTCACGAGGTGCGCCAGAACGTCGTCGATCGTTTGTGCGTTCGCAATAGAGCCGCTGTACAGCCAGCTGCTCGTTGCCGGCAGCTCATAGAGGTGGCCTGCCTTCACGGCAGGGAGGTTCTTCCACGTGCTGTCATTCAACACGCTGTCCGCCGCAGCCTGGTCGCTGTTTACGAGGAAAATGTGATCGGCATCAAGCTCGGCAAGCTTCTCAAGTGAAATTTTGTTCCAGTCCGCCGTCTGGTTGTCCGGCATTTCGGCAACAACATTTGGCTGCTTCAGGCCGAGGTCCTCGTACAGAACTTTACCGCTTGCGCTCTCTGCATCCACGATGTAGAACGTATTAGCTACGAGCCACAGCGCTGCAGCCGATTGGCCGCCTGCCGCTTGCTCCAGCTTTGCTTTCGCCTCTGCAGCCTTCGCTTCATAAGCCTCCACGGCTTTCGCCGCTTCATCTGACTTGTTCAGGAGCTCACCGATTTGCTTCAACGCTGCGCGCCAATCTTTAGCTACCGCATCGCCGAGTACGTAAGTGGGCGCTATTTTGGATAGTTGATCGTATTTATCTTTGGCGACTGAAGACTCGGACGATACGATAATCAGATCTGGGCTGAAGCTCATCACCTGCTCGACCGGCAGATCGTAGCCGATCTTGGGTATGCCTTCGAGACCGCTTGACTGCAAGTAATCCTGAATGCCGTTCGCGACCGACCACTGCGCAGCCGGCTTCACGCCGAGCGCTGTAAGGTGGTCTTCCAAGTATGATGCGATAACGCGCTGCGGGTTAGCCGGAATCGTCACTTGATGGCCCATGCTGTCGGTAACGACCTTCTCTTCTGCATTGCCCGTGTTTTCGCTGTCCTTGCTGCCGCATGCGGACAGGAACATGGCGAGGATGAGGATGCTCATCAATACGATGCTGAGTTTGTTGTGATTGTTCACTACCAATTCTTGCCTCCCGATTCTTCTCTATTATTCAAAAATTGTAAATCATCTATAGAGCTGACATGTATTAATGTCATTCATAATAATGATAATCGTTATCAAAGTCAATGGATGACGTTAGGAGCTGTTCATTGACCTGTAAATAGGCACGGAACCGGGAGGACGCACAAGCAGCTCTTGTGGACGAAGCATATGGTAGCACGGGGTGAGCTGTATGAGCAGGAGAAAATACAAGAGCGTGGCAATCTGGGGAAAGCTCAGAGTGTGCCGTTATTTGAAAGCGGATGACGAGTTGAAACCACTCGTTCCCCGAACGAGACTGCTGACGGAAGAGCACCTGCGAACCATGAGCGAGCGTTATCCAGCTCTATATATTAAACCAGATACGGGCTCGCATGGGATCGGGATTATGAAGCTGGAGCGTACGGAAGAAGGTTACAAGGTATATTCCCTAAACAATAAAAGCCAGACGGTAAAGAATTTTGCATCGTTGGACGATGCTTATGGGGAGCTGCGAAGGCGTAGCGGACGGAGGCGGATGCTGGTTCAAGAGGCGATTGTGATGGATCGGGTAGGCGGACGACCATACGACATCCGCGCGATGGTTCAGCGAAGACCAAGAGGTAAGTGGACGTGTACGGGGCACATGGTCAAGGTCGGGAAGAAGAATAAAATTGTAACCAACTATTATCAAGGCGGACGAATATGGCCGTTGAAACGGCTATGGGCAGCCAAGGAATATACGGAGGAGCAGAAGCAGGAGCTGAACAAGCAGCTGGAGACGACAGCGCTTCGCATCGCGCGCAGGCTGAGCAGCGAGAAGAAAGGAATGAGGGAGATGGGGATTGATCTTGCATACGACGAAACAGGAAAGCTGTGGGTCATTGAGGTCAATTCGAATCACCCCCAATTCCACCCGCTTAAGAAGATTGATCCGTCCGCATATAAGTGGATGATGCGATTCGCCCGGTCATATGGCCGCAGATCGGCGAAATAATAACGGAGCTGTCCGGTAAGTCTGTAACCAAGGGGATATGCCGGGCAGCTTGGATCTAGGGATTTGGCTTCGGTTTACATCGCCTCCTGTTCACGCTAATTAGAGAAAGGCTGTGCTACAATAGGGTCATGAAATAAGGAATAGGTGCGGATGGGAATGAACGAAATGAGCAGGAAGCAATCGAAAGGGTCTATTCTTGTGGATAGTATTATACAGGGCGGAGAGGTCGAGAAGCGAGAGCTGCTGTACACCGGATTGAACGGCAGCCGGGTAGAGCGGTTAATGATTGATCCGGGTAGCATGGTTGTGTGCAAAATAACGCCTGATCTCGCGCAAGCCGCCAGAGAAGCGCATATCTACGAGAACGTACTGCCATTCTTGCCGGATGTATATCCAGCGCTGCTGGATTACACCGAGACGACGAAGGAGGATGGCAGCGTCTGGGCATGGCTTCTGTACGAAGACGTCGGGACGCTTGATCATACGTTCAATGAAGCGGCGACAGCGAAGCTGATAAGCTGTATGGCAAAGTGGCACGCTGTGCCGACAGAAGGACTGAAGCTCGGCTCTGGACGTGGTCATAAGCCGAATTATGAGGAAATGGCGGCTGATCTGCTTATGGAGCTCGGCTGGAGCTGGCGCGGCACGCCAGCTGCGGAAGCTGGCGCACAGGCTTCTGAGCCGCTTATATTTGGGCTTCCAGAACATCTTGTCCTTCGAATGTATGGACAGATGAAGCAGCAGCCGCCGGTCATCGTCTACCGGCTGTGTCACGGCGATCTGCATGCCGGCAATTTCGGAACGGCGTCAGGCGGAAAGCTTTATGTGCTGGATTGGGAGCATGTGCACCGGAATAGTCCTTACTGGGACTTGTACCATGCGCTGGACATGTCGCATCCGATGTTTCCCCGGACCATCGGAGAGGATGCTTGGGAGCGGCTGCTAACCGCTTATTGGGAACAGGCCGATAAGGGGAGCGTGCCTGCAGAGCGGGAAGCGTTCATGCGAGAATATTGCTTGTTCTCAGCCGTGTTCTCGCTGTGGATGCTGCGTTTAATCGACAGCGACCTAGCCGCCAGCGACGGTCCGTGGCCAAGGGAGCTGCTTTTGCGCCAGCAGGAAGAGACGCGATGTGCCTTCTTGCGAAGTGCGAAGCGGCTGTAACACTCTTTTATTTTACATAAATTGTAATTTACTGTGGGACGATATAATCGTACGTATTGGCGGCAGGAAGCGAGGAGGAGGCTCGGATGGGCATATCGGAGTTGGTGCAGTATTGGTCGAACGAGCAGCATTTGCTGGAGCTTCTGGACCGCTATCGTTCACTGGGGCCGCTGCCGGGTGTAGCGCTAACGTTCATGAAATCGTTCGTTCCACCGCTTCCGACGCTCGTTATTGTTGGAGTGAACGCGGCTGTGTACGGTTTATGGCTTGGATTTCTATATTCTTGGCTTGGTCTCGTTGCGGGCTGCGTGGTCACATTCTTGATCATGCGGCGGATTACAGGGCATCCGCTGCTTGACAAGTATGCCCGGCGCCGCAAGGTGCAACGCGGTCTTCAGTGGATGAGACGTAACGCGTTCAGCTACGTGTTCGTGCTTAGTATATTTCCGGTCGGGCCTTTCGTAGCTGTGAATGTGGCCGCCGCGATCGCGCGGATGCGGTTCCGATTGTATCTCATCGCTGTCGGGGCAGGCAAGGCGATCATGGTGTTCGCTGTCTCACTCGTTGGCCATGATGTCAGTCGTTATTACCGCAATCCTGCGCTGCTGCTTTATATCGCGCTGTTCGTCATTCTATCGCTTGTAGTCATGAAGCGGATTGAACGGCGTTTCTTGCGCGTGGAGGACACGGAGTCGAACAACGTTATGGAGGCCGCCGCAGAGGCTAAGGTGAAATAGTCTTGCGTTCAGCTGTAGAGAGCGGCTGGCGCGGCTTTACTGTGCGGAGGGGAAGCATATGGACATAGAGAAGAAGCTGGAGCGGGTGACGGAGGTCTGTTTGCTGGCCGGCAAAATGATGATGCAAAACGGTGGCGAAACGTACCGCGTAGAGGATACGATGATGCGGATTGCAGCCGCATATGGCATGAAGGATTCGCAAAGCTTCGTCACGCCGACCGGAATATTATTCGCTTTGGATGGGAGTTCACCAACGACACGCCTCATTCGAATATCTGAGCGGTCAACCGATCTGAATAAGGTAACGCTCGTCAACGACATATCCCGGCGGATTACGAGAGGGGAGCTGACGCCCGATGAGGCGCATCGGCTGCTCAAGCAGGCCGAGGCTGCGCCGGCCGCTTATCCACCATGGCTGCAAATTGTGCTAGCCGCGCTGGCAAGCGGCTGTTTTCTGCTGATGTTCCAAGGACGGATGGCTGATTTCATTCCTGCCGTGCTGGCTGGGGGACTCGGCTTCGCCGCACTTATTTGGTTCCACAGGCTCGTCCCGATTAAGCTGTTCGCCGAGCTCGTCGCTTCTGTCGTCGTCGGCATGTTGTCGGTGCTGCTCGTGCAGGCTGGCCTTGGTCAAGAGCTGGACCGAATTATTATCGGCTCGGTCATGCCGCTTGTTCCAGGGCTGCTGCTGACGAATGCGGTCCGCGACCTGATCGCCGGCCATCTTGTATCCGGCTTATCGAAGGGAGCGGAGGCGTTCCTGACGGCGTTCGCCATCGGAACGGGTGTGGCGTTCGTCTTGTCGGTGGGAGCGGGAGTACCGATGAAAGAGCTCGCCGATCCGGAGCTGTCGTGGGCGGGACAAGCTGCGGCGAGCTTTATAGCGTCTGCCGGCTTCGGCATTCTGTTCCAAGCGCCGAGGCGTTCGCTTATCCAGTGCGGGCTGTCCGGCATGCTCGGCTGGCTCCTATATGTGCTGCTGGCGGAGGGGATGGATGCGGTTCCGGCGACGCTTGCCGCTTCGCTGCTTGTAGCCTTTGTCTCACAGTTGTTCGCCAGATTTTATCGGACGCCCGTCATCATCTTCAGCGTGGCGGGTATTATCCCGCTTGTGCCAGGCGGCGTCGCCTATGATGCGATGCGCAGCGTCGTCGAGAACCGATACGGCGAATCGCTGCCTCTTGCTGCCAAAGCGTTCATGCTGTCTGGAGCTATTGCAATCGGGCTCGTATTATCGGAGGTTCTCCATCCGCTGCTAACAAAACCAAGGCGTTAGAGTGCAGTGTCTGCCGAGGTCCATGCGATGCTATCAAATAAATACAGAGAAAACGCAGTTTCGTCCATTGACACCAATTTCTTACGGTGGTAAAGTGACAGCAGGATTTTATTTCTTTGAAGGGAGGATTACGCAATGATGAACATTCATGTTACTCACGTTGGCATTACAGTCGGAGCATTGCAGCGTAATCCATCCGATCGCAGCTAACCCGGAATCATTCTGGCTACGACGGCGCATGGTTACGCATCTGTAATCGTGCGCCTTTTTTGCACCGCTAGGCTCGAACGTATGTTCCTGTGTGAGTGGAATACGAGGCGTGCGGCCCGATAAGGGAGGTGCGCCTTCACATGTTTACGGGTGCTGTAGGTATCGGTTGGAGGGCTTAGGAAAGGACGGAATTATCTCTATGTTTACAGTATTAGGCAAGCTCGGTTGGTTTTTTAAGCAGTACCGAAAACGTTACACCATAGCTATTATTCTGCTTACATTCGTCGGCCTCTTGGAGGTCATACCACCCAAACTGCTAGGTTATACGATAGACGTCATCCAGCAGGGAGGAATCGACGCCGGGCAGTTTTATCTCATTATTGGCTCCTGGCTCGGGTTAACGGCTATATGCTACGTGTTGACCTATGTGTGGATGTATAAGCTGTTCGGAGGAGCGATTGTGCTGGAGCGTCTGCTTCGTTCTCGGCTCATGCGGCATTTTCTGCGGATGACGCCGACATTCTATGAGCGCAATCGGACGGGCGATCTGATGGCTCGCGCGACGAACGATCTCGGAGCGATCTCGACGACGGCAGGGTTCGGAATATTGACACTTGTCGACTCGACAGTGTGGATGCTGACCCTCTTGTTCATGATGGCCGTGCTGATCAGCTGGAAGCTGACGCTGGCGGCGCTGCTTCCACTTCCACTGCTTGCGCTGGCGCTTAAATATTTCGGAAGCCGGATTCACAATCGGTTCATGAAGGCGCAGGATGCATTCGGGGAGCTGAACGATCAAGTGCTGGAGTCGGTTGCCGGCATTCGCGTCGTCCGTGCGTATGTGCAGGAGGAAGCGGACCAAAGACGGTTTCAGACGAAGACGGAAGAGGTGCTGGCGCGCAATATTGAGGTAGCGCGAGTCGATGCGATGTTCGAGCCGACGAACAAAATTTTGATTGGGCTCAGTTACTTGATTGGTCTATGCTACGGTGCGTACTTAGTGTTCCACAGCGAGATTACGCTCGGCGATCTCGTTTCCTTCAACTTCTTTCTCGGAATGCTGATCTGGCCGATGTTCGCCATCGGCGAGCTGATTAACGTCATGCAGCGGGGGAATGCATCGCTTGACCGCGTGACCGAGACGCTGACTTACGAGCCGGACGTGTCGGACAGTGATTCGGTTGTGAAGGTTGGCACGCCGGACACAATCGAGTTCCGTCATGTGACGTTCCGCTACCCTTCGTCGTCAGTTGATAATCTGGTTAACGTCTCACTTAGGCTGAAGCGAGGGGAGACGCTCGGTATCGTCGGACGTACAGGCAGCGGCAAGACGACGCTTCTACGCCAGCTGCTTCGTGAGTATCCGCTGGGCGAGGGCTCGATTACGGTGTCGAATATACCGCTGGAGAGAATCGCCGTCGATGAAGTACTTAGCTGGGTCGGTTATGTGCCGCAGCAGCCCATTCTATTCTCCCGGTCGATTCGTGAGAACATTCTGTTCGGGCTGGAGCAGGCGACGGAGGATGATTTGCAGCGTGCGCTTGCGAGAGCGTCTTTCGCTAAAGACATTGCGTTCCTGCCTGACGGACTGGAGACGCTGGTTGGCGAGAAGGGCGTGGCGCTGTCCGGCGGACAGAAGCAAAGGGTCAGCATTGCAAGGGCGCTTATTGCGAATCCAGAAATTTTGATGCTGGACGATGCACTGTCTGCGGTTGACGCTCGCACGGAGGCCGAGATTATAGAGGGCATTCGAACGGAGCGCGCTGGGAAGACGACGCTTATTGCAACGCATCGGCTGTCCGCCGTGCAGCATGCGGATTGGATCATCGTGCTGGAGGACGGCCGTATAGCGGAGGAAGGCACGCATGAGCAGCTGCTTGCACTTGGCGGCTGGTACAAGGAGCAGTACGAACGGCAGCAGCTGGAGGCGCTGACGGAAGCATAATGCGGCGTCACGAACTTTATTTTGGATAAGGGACCTTGAAGCCCGTCAGTTGCGAACTAGCGGAAGCTATTAGAGCTGAGATGGCTAAACGATAAAGGAATCACGTTCCGGCCGATGAGACGGCTCGGATTTACTAAGGATACGAAACGAAGGTGTTTACTTTGACTTCAACCTTGACGAATTTGGAGCAGCCGGGGAGCAACGGATCGAGGCCCAAGACGGCCAAACGGCTGTTCCAGTATGCGATGCTGTATAAGCGCCCGATCATTATAGCGCTCATTCTGCTCGCATTGGCCGTCTGTGCGGAGCTGATTGGACCGCTCATCGCGCAGCGGATGATTGACCAGAACATTCTAAGCATTGAGAAGCAATGGCAGGAGGTGCCGGCCGGCACGAGCGGAGCAGCGTCCTATAACGGCAAAAGCTATAAGCGCGAGGACCGACTGACGGAAGATGAAATGGGCGGTGCTGCTGCACGCGTGCTGCAGGTAGGCCGGGACTATTACTTTATAGCTGGTGATGTGGAATCAATTGAGGGGACCCGCAGCGTGGAAAATGGCCGGTTGACGATTGTTACCGCCGCCGGCGAGAAGGCGGACTATCCGGCTTCGAAGCTGACGAAGAGCGAGCTGTACCGATTCTACAAGCCAGAGCTGCCGCGGGTGCTCAAGACGGCCGGAGCGTATTTCGGCCTGCTCGTGCTCGCAGCCGGCTTCACGTACGGTCAGCGGCTGCTGCTGCTTACGGCGGCGAACCGGATCGTACAGAAGATGCGTGAGGATGTATTCGCTCATGTTCAGCGGCTGCCGGTGTACTATTTCGACAATTTGCCTGCAGGCAAGGTTGTCTCCCGCATCACGAACGATACAGAGGCGGTACGGGAGCTGTTCGTCGCCGTTCTCGCTAATTTTTTCTCTGGTATTGCCTATATGACGGCGATCTTCGGTGGTCTCTACCTGCTCGATCCGCGACTGGCGCTGCTTGCGCTGCCGCTTGTGCCGGTCCTGATCGCTTGGATCATGGTGTACCGGCGGTTCGCAGGTCGGATTAACGAAGCGATCCGCAGCAAGTTGAGCGATATTAATGGCATGATTAACGAGTCGATTCAAGGGATGCCAATCATTCAGGCGTTCCGCCGTCAGAGGAAGACGATGGATGAATTCGACGAGATGAACAAGGATTTGTTCACGAACGCGAACAAGCTGCTGAGCTTGAACTCGCTTACGTCGCACAACCTGGTCAACGTGCTTCGCAATGTGCTGTTCGCAACCGTGTTATGGGTATTCTGGGGCGGCGCTCTAAGCGCTTATATTACGGTCGGCGTGCTGTACGCATTCTTCGATTATATGAACCGGATGTTCCAGCCGATCGTAGGCATTGTGAACCAGCTGTCGAATCTGGAAACCGCGCGCGTTTCCGCGGGAAGGGTGTTCGCTCTGCTGGATGAGGAAGGGACGGACTTCGTTACCGGCACACAGCCGCGCACGAAGGGCGATGTAATCTTCGACGATGTATCGTTCGCTTATAAGAAAGACGAGTATGTGCTGCGGAACATTTCGTTCCATGCCCGTCAGGGCGAAACGGTCGCCCTTGTCGGCCATACCGGCTCCGGCAAGAGCTCTATTCTGAACCTGTTATTTCGGTTCTACGATGTGAAACGTGGTCAAGGTACCATCAAGGTTGACGGTGTGGACGTTCGTGACGTACCGAAGCAGCTGCTTCGCCAGCACATGGGCATCGTTCTGCAGGATCCGTTCTTGTTCACTGGTACGATAGCGTCGAATGTTAGTCTCGACAATCCGGCGATCAGTCGTGAGAGGATTGAGCAGGCGCTGAGGGATGTTGGTGCTTATGATATGTTCATGCAGCTTCCGGGTGGCATTGACGAGCCAGTCGTCGAGAAAGGTGCGACGCTGTCCGCCGGGCAGCGTCAGCTGATCTCATTCGCGCGGGCGCTCGCCTACGACCCGGCGATTCTCATATTGGACGAAGCGACGGCCAGTATCGATACGGAGACGGAGGCGATCATACAAGCGGCACTCGACGTGCTGAAGAAGGGACGCACGACGTTCGTCATTGCGCACCGGCTGTCGACGATTCGACAAGCAGATCAAATTCTCGTCCTCGACCGCGGACGCATCGTCGAGCGCGGCAGCCACGACGAGCTGATGGAGCTCGGTGGGAAGTATTACAACATGTATCAGCTGCAGCAGGGAGCAGGCGCAGTGGAGCGAACTGCCCGGATCGGTTCATAATATCGAATTGACAAAGCAAAACCCGGCCTACTCTAGTATAGAGGGCCGGGCTTTAATTGGTTTATACAGCAGTTGTGCCGGGGGGATTGGTTTTACTGTAATGCTGGTTCGGCAGTACAATAATTGCTCGCGTCCCCTGTCCGACAGTGCTTTGGAATTGGAGCGTACCTTGATGCTGGGTAATGATCTGCTGGCAGACCATTAAGCCAAGGCCGTGGCCGTCCGGCTTACGGGTGAAGAATGGCTCGCCAAGCCGAGCGAGATCCTCGGGCGGGATGCCGCAGCCTTGATCAGCGATTTCGATACAGGTCGCCGCATCGGTGCCGGAGTCACGATACGAAACCGCACTTGTACGAATGATCAAGCTTGCACCGCTCGGCGAGGCTTGGATGCCGTTCTTAATCAGATTCAGAAATACTTGCCGCAGCTGGTTCGGTTCACAAGAAAGGCTCGGCAAGGAAGGCTCGAGCGATACATCGAACGTAATGTCGTTAACCGCAGCCTCTGATTCCAGCAGCAAGAGCGTTTCGTGCATCAACTGATTAACATCTACCGGGACATATTGCAGCTTCTGCGGCTTAGACAGAATGAGAAACTCACTGACAATCATATTGATCCGGTCTAGCTCGGCGATCATAATGTCGATATGATCAGGACTGAGCGTCCCGCGACTGCTGGCGAGCTGAATAAAGCCGCGGAGCGTCGTGAGCGGGTTGCGAATCTCATGCGCCACGCCTGCCGCCAGTTGGCCGACGACGGACAGCTTCTCTGAACGACGCAGCCGCTCTTCCGTCTGCTTGCGGGCGGTAATGTCGCGGGAGATGCAGGCGATGGCGATAGCTCTGCCATCCTGGTCATGAATCGGTGAAGCGGTAACGCTGACATTAATCTGCCGCCCGTCCTTCGTATAACGAGTTGTTTCGTAGTTCGTGATGGGCTTGCCATGCGTGATGACATCTACGAACATCTGTCTTTCGTATTCCCACTCTGCAGGAATATTGTTGAGTGGCTTTCCGATGACCTCTTGAACCGTCCAGCCATATATGTTCTCGAATGCTTGGTTGGCTTGCACGACGATTCGTTCAGCATCAAGAACATGAATGGCATCGGATGTATGGTCGAAGAAGGACTGCAAGAACACTTTGGTCGAACGCAGTTCATCCATCGTGGACTTCAGATCGTCTGTATACTGGACGATGCTGGCGCCCAAATTGTTAACGTCTGCGGCGAGTTGACCTAGTTCATCCTTATTATGCTCCGGAATAGGCGTCGAGAAGTCTCCCTTAGCCATGTCGTTCACTTTGCGTAGGATGAGCTGGAGCGGACGCAACAGCCGGCCAGATAGCCAGTAGCTTAGCACAATGGTCAGCA
Organism: Paenibacillus xylaniclasticus; assembly: GCF_004001065.1. Taxonomy (GTDB): domain Bacteria; phylum Bacillota; class Bacilli; order Paenibacillales; family Paenibacillaceae; genus Paenibacillus_T; species Paenibacillus_T xylaniclasticus. Next base: position 273,563 of record NZ_BIML01000005.1, on the reverse strand, counting down.
GCAGAAGCGTTAGCGAGATGACGGCGTGCTGCAAAATTTGCCAAACCAATGAGTGCGGTATGAAATCCCGATCAAATTGAACATGGATGACATAAGGCTGATGCTCACCCTGAACAGGATATAAAATTTTGAGTACTCGCTTGTTTTCAACCGTTGTCTTCACCGTTATCGGCTGACCGGTATCGATTGCCTGCTGGACGCGTACAGTATCGTCTTCGTCCTTCAGTGTGTACTGGCCGAACTTAATGGCTCGGACGTCGAGATTGTGAACGAGCTCGCCCTTTTTAAATTTTAGAATTGGATCTTTACCGAAGTAACGTGGATCGATCCCTGTAATTTCAAGAAGCTCCGGGTAGGTAGCTTTTAAATGGTGGATAATCTTCTCCGTTCCATTTTGCTGATCGAAGCTAATTAGCGACTTTGCATCGACTAGAGGGTTGATTAAGTAGTTCGTTGTGCCGTCGTAATAATAGCCCCACTTGTTAATATGCGAAGGATTCGATGTGGCATAATTAATCGGTCCCGACCAGAAATGCTCGAGTCGCTGCCCTTCCGTTACTGTCGTATTGCAACTGGCGAACAGCTGCTGGAATGCATCGTACCAGTAACCCATCGTCTTCGAGCCTAGGCCGAGCTCTTCCGGATTCGACGATTTCACAACGACGATGTCATCCTCGGTCTGTTGCCACAACGATATATCGTCTATGTCTAGCTCTCGGCTTAACGCTTTGAGCTGCTCGTTGCTCACATTCGCAGCATCAGGATCCAGGCGCGCCTTAGCTGCTATGGCGGCAGCGCGCAGCTTCTCCGCGATCGCCTGCTCGATTCGTCTCTGAGCTGCTTCAGAAACCTGGACCGATACCTGGATCTGATTCGCGATATTGAGCATGTTCTGTTCGGCGTCCTTCTGTAGATGACGGTTAGCAGCACCGTAGAAAATAATAATGTTAAGCGTCAAAATGACGGCTACGACGGCGGAAATAACTAGAGATAGTTTCGCCTTGATCGACATGACAGTGCCCTCCTGTTTGTATTTGTGAGTAATGTATGAGCATGTCGGGTGCGGAACGATCCAGCGAAGACATGAATCACGTGTAAAAGGTATAACTTAAAATATTCGACAAAATTCGACAAAACCCTTCATAAATAGAGCAGAGTCATATTTTCGTTCTAATGCTTGTATCGGCTGTGAAGAGCTTCAATCATCGCCTGCAGTTCCTCCGGCTGAGGGAGCTGCAGGGAGGCGGCGGAGGCGGCGAGCGCATCAGGCCGCTGGCGTGATCGGATAACGGACTTGATTCGCTCCGCGAACGTTACGGCTGCGTTCGGACCAATCGTCGTCAGCTTCTCTAATGAGGAGGTGCTGTCTGGTACGACGAATGGATAGGCCTTACCGGGCTCTATGCCGGCTGCCGCTTGATCATAGAAGGCGCGGACAGCCGCTGCCCGCTGCTCGCCGGAGCCTTCTGCGATGATGAATGCCTGGATAATAAAAGCTTTGGCCTGCCGGCGCTGGGCAATGCCACAAAACTTACGGCCGTCAATGCTAAGGTCATAATCGCCTGGACAATAGGCACCTATAATTTCGCCTTTGTCGACTTTGGCTCCAGTTGGCGCCAGCGCCTCGGCAATAAGGTCGTACATACGCTCGAAGTCTTGATTGAACCGGACACCTGTACCACTGCTTGCCATCGGCATTATAAGGGAGACATTGACGACGCCGTCGTCGAGCGGGACGGCTGCACCGCCCGAGCTGCGCACCGCGGTCATGTAATGACGCGCCTTAAGCGCATGCAGCGCTTCATCGACCTGTGGCAGTCTTGCATCGCGTTGTCCTAGAATGAAGGCGTTCGCATGCCGCCATATATGACATACCGGCGGGCCGCCTTCACCCGTCCTGCGGCACAGCAGCTCGTCCAAAGCGAACGCATGAAGGGGATCGTTGGCACCGCGCCAATGCTCATTCATCCGATCGAGGATCAGCATGCCTGCGTATTCGTCCGGCTGATTGATCGTATTCTCGTTGCTCGTTGTTTCCAATCGGAGCACTCCTTGCGTTTTTATTACTATTCTATCTTATATTTCGTTAGTCCGATAATGCTTTTATGACGTTGTTGTGATACGATACCGAAGAATTATAGAAGTTAACGAACAGGAGCCAATCATCATGTCAATTGCATCCAAGACAAGCCACAGCCCGTCACGGGAGATGAGCTTGTTTCATCTTACGTGGCCTATTTTTCTAGAAGTCTTGTTATTTATGCTGATGGGGATCGCAGATACGCTGATGCTCAGCGCCTTGTCGGATAACGCCGTATCAGGCGTCGGCACAGCCAATCAATACATTTCCATAGCGATGCTCATTCTGGAAGTGATCGGTAACGGGGCGTCAATCGTCGTCGCGCAGTATATTGGGGCGAAGAGTTATGAAGCAGCCGCGCGCATCTCTGCTTTGTCGGTTACGCTCAGCATGGCCGTCGGTCTAGTCATCAGTGCCTTTTTCTTCTTGCTGAATGTACAGCTAATGGAAGCGATGAATCTTCACGGCGAGACGCTGGATTATGCCGTCAGCTATATTGCGATTGTCGGTAGTTCGCTGTTTCTGCAGGCGGTCATTAATGCTGTAGCCGCGATCGTTCGCGTGCACGGGTTTACGAAGGAAGCGATGCTCGTGTCACTCGGCATGAACATCGTTCATATTATCGGAAACTATATGCTCATCTTCGGTAAGCTTGGCGCACCGGAAATGGGGGTGGAAGGGGCGGCGATCTCATCGGTTATTAGCCGGGCGCTTGCCATTGTCGTCTTTTTCTGGCTGATGTATCGAATCATGAGAGTGCGGATTATGCTCCAGTACTATTGGTCGCTGTCGAAGGAATATATCGGGAAAATATTAAAAATCGGCGTGCCGGCCGCCATGGAATCGGTCATGTATCAGGGCTGCCAGATGGTATTTCTGTATTATGCGACGTTTCTGGGCGATCACGCGCTTGCGGCTCGTCAATATGTTCAGAATATTTCGTGGTTCATCTATTTGTTCGGCTACTCATGCGGTCTCGGAACGGCTATCATTGTCGGCCGTCTCATTGGGGCGAATCGACAGGACGAGGCGTACGCTCGTGTGTGGCGGAGTATACGGTCTGTCGTCGTCATTACGCTGATCGGTATCGTACTAGCCGTAATATTCAGGTATCCGATTATGGGCATGTTCACGAATAATGACGATATTTTAGAGCTGGGCGCACATTTGATGCTCTACACGATTGCACTCGAGACAGGTCGGATGGGCAATCTGGTGCTCGTGAACTCCCTGCGCGCATCCGGTGATGCCAAATTCCCGTTCTGGGTAGGAGCGGTAACGATGGTTGGCATGAGCTTGCCGCTTGGCTACTTGCTCGTATTCCAGCTCGATATGGGCTTGCCGGGCATCTGGCTGGCGGTTGCGGCGGATGAGTGGATTCGGACTATTATTATGTGGTTCCGCTGGAAATCCCGCAAATGGGAGCGGTATGGTCTCGTGAAGCAAGGTGTGGTTGAAGGCCAGCCTGCAGGCACGAGTACCGGTGCATAAGAGAGAGGGAAGGCTCAATAAGTCTCCGCTGCACTCATAGCCGTCATTTTAAGAAAAAAAGGGCAGTCCCGCTGACGACGGACAGCCCTTTTTTGATAGGTGAGCAACCATCTCTAAGGATTGACCGCAATAATTCCGTACTGCTGCGGAGTGGTAGCTGTCACGCCGAACCACATTTGACCAGCGCCGGCCATCACGCCATTCGCGTTGACGAACAGCCCGTCGAGCTTCTGATTGCGTAATGCTTCCTTCACAGATGGGGTAATGATTTGATCGTAATTGGCTATGAATTGCTCGGCGTTATCGATTCTATCGAACTGGTTAACCGAGTAGTTCACACGAATAGGATATAGAGCTGAAGCTGCAACGGCAGCTTTATCATCCTCTGCAATTGCGGCCTGTACTTTGGCGAACATTTGGTCGAACGCCTCCGGATCAGTAATTCCCGCAACCTCATACGGATTGCCCAGCGGTTCACCGGCAAGCGGTGGTGTAGCTAACTCATTCGCAGTCGGCGGGCTTGAGGTCGTGTCTGCAGAATCCATGTCTGCATTGCTGCACCCGGCGATGATGGTTAGCATCAGGGCAAGAAGCAAGGAGGCCGCGATGCAGCCGCCTTTATCATACAAGAAGAAGCGGCTTTGTTTTATTCTCACATTAGTTCATCCTTTCTTAGGAACATTCACATTTGATAGACGCGATAATGCGATCAGAATGTTGCACGGCGGGGCAGGGATAATTCGCCATGAAAGAGGCTCGCCGCTTGGACAGCGGAGAGCCCTGTTGGAATGCGGCAGCCATATGATATTGTGCGCTGCGTATTCACTTCAATAGATCTTCTGAGAATTGGACTGCGATTTGCAGTTTATGGATTGGACTACCGTCTTTCGCACTTGATTCATATAGGGTTAGGATGCCGAATGGGCTGGTCGGTTTCTCGAATGTAACGGTAAATTCGAATTGACCCCACTCTGGTGCGCCCATGTCGGCCATGACATGGCCTTCCGCTAAAGTATTGTGGCCATCCTCAAAGGAGTAGCTGAATGCAGCTTCGAATACACGTGCTTCTCCGCGTACGGTGAAGGTCGTGCCGACGACCGAGTTCTCGGCCGGCTCAAATACGCGGAATGCACTGTTCTCTGCGACAATGACAGGCTCCTTCACGCTGCTGTCATCGCTGTCGCTGGGCTTAATGTCCGGCCCGGCCCCATCGCTGTCACCGCCGCCGCTGGGTTTAACCTCCGGCCCGGCATTACCGCTATCGCTGTCCCCCTCGGGATTATCAATCGGCTTGGGACCACTATCGCTGCTGTCATCGCCGGGATTGTTGGGGGATGTCGCATCGTCGTTGCTAGCGTTGTCTGTCGCGGTCGGTTTATCTGGAATGTCGGTTTCTTCGGCACATCCACCAATGATGACGGGGACGATTGCTAGCATAAGGGCCACGAGAGCAGCCGATATCCACCGGTATAGCGCGCGTCTTCTTGTTGTTGTCATTTGGATCAGCCTCCCTAATTTGAAACCGCGGGGTAGTGAATAGGTTACTTCAACTGACGATTACAACTTGTCCATAGTTGCATAGCAAGTCAACAATGTGCGTCAGCCCAAGCGGAATACGGTCATTCATTTACATCCGCAGATGTAACACTTTATGCAGTAGGAATATGGTAAATGCATACATAATATCCTCAAATCTTTGGAATATAGTGCGTATTTATGAAACTTTCTTTACTAATGGAATCCTATGGGTAATAATGAAGGCGATGGTTTGGTCTTACGATTCATGTGAAGTCGAAAGGAATGAAGGATTGGATGTCGACGAATGCGCATGATAGGAATCAGCAAAGCCTAATCCGCATTATGGAGCACTCGGCAGAGGGCTTTTTTATGCTTAATGAAGACGATATATTTACCTATATAAACCCTCAGGCGGGTTTTTTGTTGTTCCGGGACCATCGAGAGCTGATTGGGAAGTCGTTCTGGGGCGAGTTTCCGATGGCGAAATCGCCTTATTTTTTTGAGAAGTATATGGAGACGAAGCAGCGCCAGCGGGTAATCGTGTTCGAAAGCTATTACGCCCACTCAGATGTGCGTTACGAAATCAAATTGATTCCGAATGGATCAGGCGTATCGGTATTGTTACGTGACGTGACCTCACTTACCCATCTTTCGAGTACGGGCCAGCGCTACCGTTCTCTCTTTGAGAGACATCCGGATGCGGTATATACAGTCCTGCCTGATGGGACGATTGCGAATGCGAATCTGGCGGCAGTGGAGCTGCTTGGTTATGAGGCTCAGGAGATACTTCACGCCCCATTGACTTTGTTCATCGAGCCTAAGGACGTTCCTATCGCGGAGCGCTGTTACGACGATGTCATGAAAGGCCGGACAGGTCACTGTGTCATCCAAACGATACGAAAAGACGGCGAAAAACTCATTACACAGGTTACGATGCTGCCGATGGCAGAAGGCGGAGAGCAGATTGGCGTATTTGTAATTGCACAAGATGTCACGGCGTTTTATACCATGCACAATCAGCTTAAGGAGAGCGAGCATCGGTATAAAATGCTTTCGGAAAATGCCAGAGACATCATCACCTATTTAAGCCCGGAGGGGGACTTTCAATATGTATCGCCTGCCATCGAACGGTTGCTCGGTTATCGTCCGGAAGAGGTGCTCGGTACGTCCGCCTGGAGCTACCTTCACCCCGAATGTCGGGAGATGCTGGGCGGCAATATCTCGATATCAGCCTTAAGCGGAGTCGCAACTTGTCGTATTCGACATCGCATTGGACACTTTATATGGTTTGAATTGTCTTACCGATCGGTCATAGACGAGATGGATGGGCAAGAACGACTGGTTGGCGTATGGCGGGACATTACCGAGAGAAAGAAAGCGGAGCAGCATCTGCTGCAGGCGCAGCGAATCCGTCGGTTCGGAAGCTGGGAGTATAACATAGCTTATAGCAAGACCCGTTGGTCGGATGAGACGTATCGAATATTCGGCTTTCAGCCAGGTACCCCGGTAACGTTACAACTCATTGCGGCACATTTACACCCCGATGACATGGAACGTACGATAACTGCGTTTAAATCAATTTCAATGGCAGAAGAGGTCGATATCCATTATCGGATCGTTCGGCCCGACGGTCAGATTCGCCACATCCATACGTATGGTGAACGAATGAGTCTGCACGGCGAGCCGTATGCGATATTCGGTGTACACTGCGATCTGACCGAGTATATGAAGGCGGAAGCGGCGCTGAACCGGAGCCGGGACAGCCTGCGGATGGCACAGCAGCTAGCCGGTCTTGGCTATTTCGAGTGGGATATAGCCGACAACCGATGGATTTTGTCGGACGAAATAATTGAGCTATGGGGCTGTAATCGGCAACCTTCCGATCAGTCTATTGAGCAGTTATTGGAATCTGTTCACCCAGAGGATCGTCACCGTGTAGAGCATGCAATCATGGAAACGCTTAAAGGCATTAAGATGGACATCATATTCCGGATAATACGTTCGACAGACGGCAGCATGAGGACGATGCACGCAATATCGCAAACTGTATGCGGCGATCAGGGACAGCCGATTCGCGTATTCGGGACGGTTCATAATATTACGGAGAGGAAGCAGTCGGAGGAGCGGCTCCGCCAATCAGAGAAGCTGTCCGCAGCGGGTCAGCTTGCTGCTGGCATTGCGCATGAGATTCGCAATCCGCTGACGGCGCTGAAAGGCTTCACGAAGCTGCTGAGGCATGCACCAGAGCATAATCGGGATCGATACTACGATATTATGCAAAATGAGTTCAACCGGATCGAGCTTATTCTAGGCGAACTGCTGGTGCTATCCAAGCCGCAAACGGTGACGCGAAAGCCAGATGATATCGGTGCTATTGTGTCTGAGGTATCGGAGCTACTCGGCTCCCAGGCGCTGCTGAACAACGTATTGGTTCAAGCTGATGTCCCTTCAGATTTGCCGCTGGTCTATTGTGAGCGGAATCAGATCAAGCAGGTGTTCGTCAATATGATGAAGAATGCGATCGAAGCGATGCCAAGCGGCGGTCTGCTCAAAATCGGGGCAGAAGCGGTTGGCGGCGAGGTGCGCGTATACTTCTCCGATCAGGGCGAAGGTATACCGGCTGAACGATTGAGTAAAATTAAGGAACCTTTCTTTACGACGAAGGAGCAAGGAACGGGACTCGGTCTAATGGTCAGCTTCAACATTATCGAGGAGCACCGGGGATCGATTCGGTATGAAAGCGAGCCTGGCCGTGGAACGACCGTCTATATTTCACTGCCGGCATGGCTGGAAGAAGCATAGCCGGCAGCAATGCAGCGGGAGCGGCCGTTAAGGAAGCGTGATCAGCTTCACCATATGATAGAACGATGAGCCATTAATGGTAATCGTTTTGTCCGGTGTATAGCCGAAAGCGCGGTACAGGCGTGCTGCGCGGTCGTTGCCGTATTCGACATTGAGTGCGATTTTCCTCCATCCACAAGCAGCGGCAGCTTCCTCGGCAGCTTGAAGCAGTGCTTTAGCAATACCTCGTCCACGGAATTGAGGGAATACGGCTATGGAGTCGATGTAATATTCATCTTCATCGGCTTCCTTGTCAATCACCAGATCGGAATTACCTTTCCGTTTCCGCAGCTGTGCGACGATCGGTGCGTCAAGCTTGTCCGCCTCGCTTCCGTGATAGCACAAAATCATGCCGGCAATAAGACCCCCTTCCTCCGCGACGACGACCTGCTTGGCGCTGAATCGGTTGCCAGGCTGGCGGAACAGCTCGGCCAGCGCGGTTATGGCTTGCTCTTTTGTCGTTTCGCCAGTCAGCTGAAAAGCGATATCGTGGATCGCCTCGTATATAAGCTGAGCGACTGGAAGTGCATCCTCATTGGTTGCCTTTCGTAGTTTCATGCTGATCTCTCCTTATCACGTGTACCATGATACAGTGTTGTTCTATTCTATCCTACAATAGGATCAAATGTAACCGAGCGCATCGCTGAGCGCTCGGTTTGTGCTATTTCGTCTAAGTGTCAATCTGCAAAGTCTGGGTGAATGAGGGAAAATATATTCTTTTTTACTTACTATATTGCAATGAAGAATAGTTGGTTATATAATGATCTCAACATCTATTATTTATTAAAGAATAGTACCTGATGTTGAATAGGTGGTGGTAGAAATTGAATGTTCAGTTCAAGAAGGGAGTGCTTGATCTGTGCGTACTTGCGATGGCTGCTCGGGAGGACCGATACGGATACGAGCTGGCAGTCATTATATCTAGTAAATTTGATATTGCGGTTGGCAGCGTCTACCCGATTCTGAACCGGCTCACCCAGGAGGGATATTTCACGACATATTTGCAGGAATCGCCAGGAGGGCCGCCGCGCAAATATTATCGATTATCCCGAGAGGGGAAAGTGAAGCTGGATATGCTGACAGAAGAATGGCGTACGTTCACTGCAGCAGTTAATGAATGGATTGAGGAGGGGCAACGAATATGAGTATGAGCCGTCAGTATTTGATGACATTGGAGCAGGAACTGAGGGAAGTGCCGGAGCCGCTGAGACAGGAGTGGCTGGCGGATTACGTCGAGCACTTCCGCATCGGAATCGAGAATGGTCAGCCGGAAGAGGAAATATGTCGTGAGCTTGGCGACCCGCGCTTGATTGCGAGGGAGTTGAAGCTGAATAACCGGTTCGAGCTCGTGAAGACAAGCGGCAGTCTCGTTCAGCTCGTGAAGGCGGTGTTGGTCGGCACAAGTCTGGGGCTGTTCAATCTCATCTTTGTGCTGGCGCCTTTCATTGCTGTAGCAGCTGTTCTTCTTGCGTTGTGGGCAGTGGTTGCCGCATTCTTCATTGCTGCGCTGGTTATGGCATGGCAAGGAGCGTTCGGTGGAGAGAACAGCGGGATCACAGGCTTTTCTCTCGCTTTCATTGGTGTAGGGCTTGGAATTATTAGCTTCGTGGGCACAAGGCAACTGACCAAAGGCTTCGTGCGCGGAACGGCTCGGTACCTGCAGGCGAATCGGAAATTGCTGCGCGACAGCATCAGACAGCAGGCTTAGCATCAGGTAGTATCTCAGGGAGCGAATGACAGGCGGAAGCAGCCTGTAACCATACATACAAGAATGCGGCTTAATAGATGAGGAGTAGGGAGTGTAGACTATGCGGAAATGGATTGGAATCGGACTTATTCTTGTCGCGGTTGGTGTGGCAGGTTTATTTTCTCCATGGAGTAATTGGCGTAATGAATCGATCAAAACGGTAGAAGTAAATGAACAGCATCGCGTACCCGTAAAGGACGTGAAACGGTTGTTCATTGAGATGGACAGCGAGAATGTGCGTGTTGTGCAAGGCGACGGAAGCGATATTGTCATTCGAGTGGAAGGGAAAGTGAGTGCGAAGAACAGCGAGCGAAAAAAGATTGACATCGACGTATCGAACGGCACTCTGCATGCTCGAAAGCCAGATTGGGGCATTACGGTTGGATACAATGTTTACAGTCTCAAATTAATCGTTGAGGTGCCTGGAGCGGCATATGACGCGATTAATATTGAAACGGATAGCGGTAATATCGAGCTTCACGACTTGGAATTTGGAAAGGTGAAGCTCGATAGCGACTCCGGCGATATTCTAGCTCAACAGATTAAGGCGCAGTCCATCAAGCTGGAAACGGACAGCGGCGACGCCGTATTGGAGGATACGGCAGGTGAGATTATAGCCGTCAGTGACTCTGGAGATTTTTATTGGAAAGGTCCTGAATTCATCTGGCCGATCAAAGTGAAGTCCGACAGCGGTGATGTGGCGTTCGATGTCGGCCACAAACCAGAACAAGCGACGGTGAAGTATAAATCCGACAGCGGATATGGTGTCATTGAGTGGGACGGAGACGAGGTAGATAGCGGCGAATCCATAAAAGAGGTATATGGTAGTGGAGCACCGATGATAAACGTTGTTACCGATTCTGGTGATTTTATCATGAAGAACGAATAACTCTATGTTATGCATATTTAAGAAGAGAGACGCCCGCTTGCAGCGGCTGCGTCTCTCTTCTTGTATTAAGGTAATGGATCGGGTGGATTCGATAGGCCTCAATCGTCCACGCGCTCAAGCCGGCCTTATCCATCGCTCTGTGAACACGCTACCTGCAGCATTCGCTCGGTAAGCCGGTCAGCAGCTTCGGCAGTCGTTATGCCAGCTGCATCAGCCTCCGCATAGGCGGCTGTGAGCGTGTCGGCAATGCGTCGGACTCGGCTGCGCGTGCGGAACGGTCCGTCACCGTCCAGCTCGGCTGCTGTAGCGATTAATCCGCCTGCATTAATAACATAATCCGGCGCATATAGAATGCCTCGCCTTCGAAGCAGCTCGGCGTGCTCCGGTGCTGCGAGCTGGTTATTGGCTGATCCGGCTACGATTCGGCATTGCAGCAGCTTAATTGAGTCCTCGTTCAAAATGCCGCCCATCGCACATGGAGCAAAAATGTCACAGGGCACCTCATAGATGCGACTAGCTGCAACCGGCATCGCTTGAAAAGCAGTGACCGCTCGCTCGACCAGCTGGATGTTCAGATCTGTGACGATAAGCCGTACACCTTCCCGATGCAAGTATCGGCATAAAGCCCAGCCAACCTTACCGAGGCCCTGCACGGCAACGCTCCTGCCGTGCAGTCGGCTAGTACCGGATACGAGCCGGGCAGTCGCCTTTAAGCCAGCCATGACACCGTATGCAGTCATATCAGCTGTCCAATCACCGCTTCCGCCCATAGAGCCGGTCGTATCTGTCACATATCCGGTTGACCGTAATACCGCATCCATCTCCCGCGGCGTCGTTCCTACGTCGACTCCAGTCAGATAGCTTCCGTTCAACCGTTCGATGAATCGTCCAAGCGCCTCGAAGCGGCGGTCATTGCTGGCATCGCCAGGACGTCCAATGACGACAGCTTTGCCGCCGCCGTACGGTAAGCCTGCAGCAGCTGCTTTATAGGTCATCGATCGGGCTAGCTTCATCGCATCACGGGCAGCATCCTCCGGGTTCGCGTAAGGCCATAAACGACAGCCGCCTAGCGCGGGTCCCCGGGCTGTACTGTGTATCGCGATGAAGGCCAGCAGGTCACTCTCCCGTTCTCGGCACCAGACGAATTGCTCGAACCCGTCACGGTCCAGCTCAGCCCACAGCGTCATGGGTTGTTCTCTCCTTGTTTCCTCCGGCGGCATTGCTACGGGCCCAGCCCGCCTGCCGTTCTTGTTCGGATTCCGAATGACTGCTGCTTATAGCATATTCGGACCGCTGACAGCATGCTACGCCACGACGAGTATAGGCCTATCTAAAGAGATCCCCAGTCTCTAAGATAGGCCCGGATCAAGTTTGCTACAGGACAACGGAATTCGGGCTCGCTTGCGAACCAGCCGCAGACGGTTGTCCGGCTTGCAGCTGCTGCTCGGCAAATTTACGGTATAGCGAGTGGGAGGCGATCAGTTCGGCATGCGTGCCGCGCCCCGTTATTTGACCCTTCTCGATAAAGAGCAGCTGATCGGCGTCGATGACCGTGGACAGACGGTGAGCAATGATGATCGTCGTCCTTCCTTTCATCAGATTGCGAAGCGCCTGCTGAACATAATGCTCCGATTCGCTGTCCAGACTCGACGTGGCCTCGTCCAGCATGAGAATGGCTGGATCGCGCAGCAACGCACGCGCGATTCCGATTCGCTGGCGTTGGCCGCCCGACAATTTGACCCCTCGTTCACCGACCTCTGTATCATAACCCTCGGGCAGCTGAAGAATGAACTTATCGGCGTAAGCCATCTCTGCCGCCCGCCGAATCTCCTCGTCGCTGATCTTCCGCTCCATACCATAAGTAATATTGTCGCGGATAGTCCCGCTCATCAGCGTGCTTTCCTGTTGAACGTAACCAATCTTCGACCGCCAAGAATGAAGCGTGAAGGTATCGATAGGCGTGTCCCCTAGTAAGATGGTACCGCTAGTTGGGCTGTAGAATCTTTCGAGCAGCGAGAATAAAGTCGTCTTGCCGCCTCCGCTCGGACCGACCAGTGCGGTTACCTTGCCCGGCGGAATAATGAAGTCGACACCGCTCAATATATCGTCCATATCCTGCTTATATTTGAAATGAATATTTTTTGCAATTATCGGCTTATGGGCATGTACCAGCTCTATACCTTTGTTTACATCCTCCTCTGGTCCCGCTAGCGTATCCGTAATTCGTTCGGTCGCTCCAATCGCCTTCTGCATTTGGGTAAAGAACATAGCAATTTGGCTGGCCGGCATGATGATCTGGAACAAATAGAGAATGAAGGCGACCAGGTCGCCGGCCGACAGTGCCCCGGAGGACACGCGGAAGCCGCCGTAGCCGATGATGATGACGAGCATCAGCATTAGCAAGAGAGAGATGAGCGGACCGATCAGCGCTTGCACTTTGCCTTCTTTAAATCCGAGGAGCAGCATGGCGCGGATACGATTCATACCGCTCGCGAATTCGCGATCCTCGGAGTTCGATGCTTTGACAAGGCGAATTTCCGTCAATGTCTGGCTGAGTAGGCCGGACAGTGCTGCCGTCTCGTCCTGCATTCGCTTCGACACTTGATGCATCATGCGGCCGAGCGGTACCATGAACAGGATCAGCAGCGGCACAGCTGTAAGCATGACGAGCGTCATTTGCCAGTCCAGCATGATTAGGATGATGACAGAGCCGACAATGCTAATCATACCGGTAATGAAGCCAGTCATATGCTCCGTAATAAGTCCTTTGACGACACCGGTGTCGTTCGTCATTCGGCTGACCGTTTCGCCGGTTTGATGATTATCATAATAGGGGATTGGAAGTGCCAGCAGCTTGCGCCATAGTCGCTCGCGTAATCCAGCTACAACCTGCTGACCAATTCGAGCAAGCATATAGGTCGAGATGGCAGCTGTGACCGCCTGTGCTAGGAAGGCGGCGGCTAGTAATAGGATTTGCGGCAGACCAATTGATGCCAGCGAGAAGTCGTCCACGACATTTTTGGTGAACAACGGTACGATCAGAGCTGCTGCGGTCGATAGGATACTAAGCGTGAGCGCAATGGTGATGGCGGTCGGGGAAGGTCTCGTATCGCGAATTAGCCGCAAGAACGGCCCCCAGCCTTTCAGCGGGTTTTGACCTTGAGCAGAAGAGTTCGCTTTCATAGGCGGTCCTTTCCTCCTTAATTGTATGGGTGAAGAAGTGAAAATTGTATTTTTATTATGGCATAACTTCATAAGGGTACCATCGCGCCCCGGACGGAATGTGGCTCATTCGGAGGAATGAGATTGGGATTTGTCGGGCGGATATGATGTCATGTCGACTGCCTACGGGAACGGATGGTCATTAGAGGCTTGGCCTTCGGGTTTAGCGCGGACGAACAGGAACAGCTGTCTATTTTCGATAAAGGCGGTTGTCAGTCAAGGATATATGGAAGGCCGATCGTTACGGCAATGGCGGTGCGGTAGATAGAGGAGAGGCAGAAGCCGATGGGGGGAAGTCCAATCAACTAGCTTCGCAAGGCATAAATTATAATATAACTTCACCACCAAGGAGGAAGACGATAATGTCGAATTATCACCACCACCATCATCATCATAAACATTGCGGCAAGCTCGATCCGGTGATGCTGGATCCGGTACAAGTGTATGAAGACTATTATTATCCGCAAGAGTATGAGGTTATTCATGCTGTAGAAATTATCCGTCGCCATCATTGTGTGCCAGTGCCTAAGCATGTACATGTTGTCTATGAACGCGACGTGGACTGCGGAATGATGAGAAACAGCAGAGGCAGAGGCCGCTAAGCTTTATCGATGAATATGCGTCATCGGCCTTTCGCAGCCGATGACGCATATTTATGATGATGGAATGGTTTGCAGTCTGATTAAGCAAACGGTACGGTTTGCAGACGGTGATAATAATTATCATTATTGGATATAATGTAGTCGAGAACGAAGGGCAGGCAGCCTCTCGCCAAGGCTGCCTGGTGACTGCGATACATGCTTAGGCATACGATCTTACTTATCCAGCAGTGAACAGACTAAATTTTCGGCTCAAACGTCTTGCAATCCGTTTCCTCGGATTGCCGAGGCTGATGGGTACGGCTGACAACATAGATCGAGGACGCGTTGCATTTGTTGCCATTGCCCCAAAATTTGCAGGAGTTTACTTCACACAGTACATCCTTAGCCATTGATTTCACCTCCCATTCTGGAAGCGGCCGGATCATTCCTGGATTGGCCGTTCCTTAATAAGGATGGGCTATTTTCTTATGCTTTTATACTAGGATGTGGAAGGAAAAGTGCCTCGTAAGCGGCAGCGCAATTAACTGCAACCTGCACACAAAATAAAACAGCCTAGGCAGCGCTTATGCTTATAGGCGCATTCCTAGGCTATTCTTGCGAAAAAGTATGCCGATTGCCTTGCCGCAAGCTTATATCGAGCAACATAGCTGCTTCTAGTCCCCCTGGCCGATTTCCTGCGTCCGATACTCTGTCGGCGTAATGTTGAACCTTTTGCGAAAAACCTGTGTAAAATGGCGCACATCCTGATAGCCGATTCGCTCCGCGACCTCAGCAAGCTTCAAGCTCGGATTGTGCAGCAGCCGCTTCGCCTGCTCCAGCCGCAGCTGAATGACGAAGTCCTTATATCCTTGTCCTGTCTTCTGTTTGAATAGCTGGCTGAAGTAGACCGGATTTAAGAAGACGACGGACGCGACCTTCTCAAGCGATAAATCTTCTCGGAAGTGAGATTTAATATAGTGGATTGCCGTTTCAATCGCGCGGTCACTTCCCCGTTCATCTTGCTCGTATACATACGAGTCAGAAACTTGCGAGAGCTTGCGAATTTCAGCCGGCACTTGATCGAACTGATCGATAATTCCCGAAGTCATGACCTGAAATGGCACCTTCAAATATTGCCGAAGATGCGTCCTCAGCTCGCCGGTCAATTGCGTGAGCGCATCATTGGTGACGGATACGAGCCCGAGCAGACTCTGTGAATCGTAGCTGATGACAAAGCCTTGGCCGTAACGTTCGATCAACTCAGACAGCACATTGTCAATAATAAAATGTTCAAGACGAACCGGTCGGTCAGCATCCATCTTCACCATGACAAGATTAAAGGACGGATAGGCCTCTATGAGCGGCTGCATGTCGAAGTTACCGATATCAAGACTGGCTGCCCAACGTTGGAATACCGCTTCCCGCAAATATTTCAAGTTCATTTCGAGCTGCCGCATGCTGCGCGACTGCTCTGACTCTTTGCGAAGCTCGTCCTGCAGCTGGTCGATCAGCTCGATGATTCGCTCCTTGCCGATTGGCTTAACCAGATAGTCGCGCGCGCCGAGACGAAGCGCTTCCTGCGCGAACGCGAATTCAGATTTTGCTGAAATAAATACCCAGCGGACATGAGGGTGCTGCGGCTTGGCTACCTTCATTAGCTCGAGACCCGACATGCCCGGCATCATAATATCACTCAGCACAAGATCGATCGATTCGCTGCGCAGCTGTTTAACTGCTTCATCCGCCGAAGCGGCCAGCCATATCTGGTAGTCAGAGTACCGGCTCTGGATCGTCCGTTTGATGCCGTTTCTTATGATGTTCTCATCATCTACAATCAGAATGTTCATTGCCGTGAAATTCTCCTCTCATCAGGCTATTCCGGCTGTCGTTCCTTTGTGAAACGAGGTGGAAGAGGAAGCGTGACCCGAACGGTCGTTCCGATACCTTGCTCGCTCTGCACGGCGAGTCCGTATGCTTCACCATGCATCAGGACGAGACGATGATGCACGTTCGCGATGCCGATGCCTTTGCGCTTCGTGCTGTCGACTATTCTTGGCATGCTCGGATTGCCGCTGTCTGGCTGCTGTCCTAGAGCCGCTTGCAGCTGTGCCAGCGCGAGCGGATCGATACCGACGCCATTGTCGGCGATTGTGATCTGAAGTCGTTGTCCTTCAGCCTCTGCATAGACTTGCAGCAGGCCGGGGTGAAGCGCAGGCTCTAGCCCATGCTTCACCGCATTCTCGATAATTGGTTGCAGCGTCATCTTCGGTATTTGTACATCCATGAATTCCGGCTTGACCTCGATATCCGCGGTTAGACGATCTTCCAGCCGGGCTTCGATAATTGTCAAATAATGCCGGATCATTTCAAGCTCTTCTCCAAGTGTGGAGTTAGAATGCTCATCCCAGTTACTGCTGTAACGGAACATATACGACAGCGACAAGACGATCCGGGATAAGCGATCATTTCCTTGCTCGTCCATCATCCAGTAGATCATATCCAGCGTATTATATAGAAAATGTGGATTGACCTGCGACTGCAGTGCTTGCAGCTGTGCCTGCTTCTCCCTTGCCGACGATTCTTTCTCCCGTTCAATGAGATCATTCATTCGGTGCACCATATGATTAAATGAAGAGACTAGAATGTCGGTTTCCTCATAGGATGACTTCGTATGAACGGAGCCGCGGAAATTCCCGTTCTCCACCTGACGCATCTGCTGCACAATCCGCTTTAGCGGCAGGGAGATGGTACGGGCAATGAAGCTGGCGATCGCAATAGAGACGAGCAGCAGAATGGAGAGCACGAGCACAAAATAATGCTGCGTCTGATTAAATTCGACGTTCAGGTTACGGTTCGGCGTTCGACTTATAAATGTCCAATTATACTTGTCTGCTATCGAGGCAACAACGAGTTCATTCGGTCGCTGGTCGAATACGATTTCGTTATCCTGAAGCGTCCCGTTCAAAGTGAGCAGCAGCTCCAAAGCATCCATGCTCGTCAGCGTGCTCGTCATGCCGATGTAGTCGCTTGAATCGTAGACTTCGCTTGCGGCAGTATGAGCCGTCATCGCAGATAGGCTCTGCTTTTCGGCCTCGTCAGCATGGAAGCTCCATGGGACGTTGGCTGCCTCAGATGGGTCATCGGAAGCCAGCATTCTGCCGTCATCGGCCAGGATGAAGGCGTCACCGTCCGGACCTAGGCGCATATTGATGAGCGCCGAGGTAACTTGATCTGCCTTCATCTGAATAAGGAGAACGCCGATTGGCTTATGCTCAAGAAGATCATACATTAACCGACCATATGCGAATACAGGTGCTTCAATGGTCTGATCGGTAAGCGAATGCTTGAATAGCCCCAGCCATACGATGCCGCCGTCCGATTTCTTGAGCCGGTTGTACCACTCACGGCTTGTGAAGTTAGGCTCAACGGCGTTCGGATAATTACCGTAAGTATAAGTTGCACCGGAATTTGTAAAGATGTGAATCGATACAATGTCATTGCGGGAGTAAAACTGATTGCCTAGTATATTCGTAATCGAGCGTTCATTAATGACAGCAAGCGCAGGATTGTCGGGTTGATTGTCAATCATACGGAGCAGGTCGGCGTTAGTCGCTAGCGATTTGGATAAGCCGTTATAGCTGTCCAGCAGCAGGTCGTAGACGCGCATCGTCTGCCGCACGTTCTTCTCTGCAATTTCGTTTACTTTATCGTGATACTGCTCCGTAGCACGTTGGTAATAAAGGTACGTTACGATAGAGAGCAGCCCGATCATGCTGATGATGAGCAGGATAAACAATCGGTTCCGGATCGAACGAAAGCTGCGAAACACGCGCAACATGAAGATAGCCCCCGCTTTTTTTTAACAGATGATGACATACGCCTTCTATCATACCACATTATTAAAATGTTCCGTTAAGCTGAGAAATAGGGAAAATAAAACAAGCCTTTGACCCCAAGAGGCTTCAAAGGCTTGTTGAGCAGGAATATGAGAAGGAGCGGTTGGCAATTAGCCTTTGACAGCTCCTGCAACCATACCTTTCGTAATTTTCTCTGACAATAGGAAATACATGACGATGACTGGCAGGGCACCAAGCACCAAATACGCACCGATAGCTCCGTAGTTGGACGAATATTGGCTGACGAAGCTGTTAACCCCGAACGGGAGCGTTTTATACTTCGCGGACGAGATGAAGGTTGCAGCCAGAATGTATTCGTTCCAGATGTTGATGAACGTCAGGATACATACCGTTACGATCGGCGGAATCGAGATCGGGAGAATAATGCTCCGGAACGTCTTGAATACGCTAGCCCCGTCCATATGAGCGGATTCCTCGATCTCATGAGGAATCGTGCGCATGAAGCCGCTTAGAATGAATACGGCGATCGGCGTTTGGTACGCGATGTAAGGCAGAATGATCGACCAGCGTGTGCCCATTAAGCCAGGAATGTTCTTGAAGATCATCATGATTGGCAGCAGGGTTGCCTGTACAGGGATCATCATCCCCATCAGGAAGATGAGCATGACGACCGGTCCCAGTTTCCATTTGAAACGAGTAATGGCGTAAGAGGCCATGCTGGCAAGAACGATAACGCATGTCATCGTGACGACGGTGACAAATACGCTGTTATAGAGATACTGCCAGTAGTTCGCCTCGATCGCTTGCTTGTAGTTTTCCCATTGCAGCGATTTAGGGAGAGCAAAGAACTTGCCGGACAATATTTCTTCATTCGTCTTAAGTGAGTATAGAATGAGCCATAGCAAAGGGTACAGCTGCGTGACGAGCAGAATGCCGAGCAGCGTGAACACTGAAATACGAGCGATTGGTACCCGCTTGCGTGCCGGCACGGTTACGGCGGCCGCTGGCGAAGTAAGCGCCTGATTCATAAGTCATAAACTCCTTTCGCGTTACATTCGGCAGCGTACCTAGCCGATTTTTTTCTCGATCTTGGCAAACGCCGTATTGATGATAACCGTTGCGACAAGACATACGATAACGAGAATAATTGCGATCGCGCTGCCATAGCCGAATTTCGACGACAGGAACGACATGTTGTACATGTGGGTTGCGATAACGTCTGTTGCGTGAGCAGGACCACCGCCCGTCATGACCATGATCATGTCGAAGGATTGCAGCGAGCCGATGAAAGCAAGAATAATTGATATTTTGAATATCGGGACGACCAGCGGGAACGTAATGTACCAATCCGCTTTGAAGCCATCTGCTCCGTCGATTTTGGCCGCCTCGTAGATTTCAGTAGGGATGTTGGAGATACCTGTGTACTGAATGAGTAAGTGATAACCAAGGTACTGCCATAAAGCAACAAAATAAAGAGCGTACATGGCGAAATCCGGTTCGGTAAGCCACGAATGAGTCCAGCTGTGCAGCCCGAGGCTGTCAAGCGTCTGGTTAATCATACCGCCAAGCGATGCAGGGTTATAAATTGTTTTCCATAGTTGACCAATAATGACGACAGACAAAATGACAGGAACGAAATACGCGGAAACAAAGAAATTTGGTTTACGTACATAACGGTTCAGCAGCGTTGCAACGAGAAGCGCGATCGGAATCTCCAGCATGGAGAACAGGGCAAACATTAGCGTGTGGCGGACAGCAGGCCAGAACACTTTGTCGTGATACAGTAGATCTACATAGTTGTCGAGACCGATATACTTCTTAACGCCGATGCCGTTCCAGTCGAACGTACTCGTGTACATACTGTAGAAGATTGGAACGAATACGAGGCAGACGTACAGCAGTAGACATGGAAGCACGAATATTGCAATTGTCCGTGCAGGCACCTTGAGCGCATTCATTAAGCTCGCCTCCTTAAATCTTGAAAGATGTGCTGTGATTCATCTTGTGTTGACTCTTTAGATAGAAGAAAGGGAGCGACAGGGTCGCTCCCTTTCGCGTAAACTAGCGAATCGGATCGAACAAATCCAATGGTGAAGCGAAATTACTTATTCGATTCGTAAGCGGCTTGATGCTCTTTGCCTACCGAAGCAGAATCAACTTTTTGAACGAACAGGTTCTGGATGCTCGTCAAGTGAATTTGCGACGTTGCAGGGTTCATCGTGTTGTCGAACGACAGGTCGCCGCCTTTAACTGCACTCTTCATGTTGGCAATTTCAATTTGGAGCGGGGAGTAGCCTGCTGCCGCGAGATCGCCATCAACTTTCTGAGCAACGGTGAGTGCATTCTTCTCTTCGAACGATACTTTCGGATATTGCAGCATGAAGTAGTTCAGGAAGTCCTTCGTTTCTTCGAGATGCTTGCTGTTCGCCGACACTGCGAAGCCGGAGCCTGGGGCAAGCATGTACTCGTCTAGGTCGCCTTTGCCGTTAACCGTAGGGAACTTGAATACGCCTGCGTCCGGACCGATCTCGGATTGGTCAACTGCACCTGCTGACCATGTGCCCATGTAGTACATAGCCGCTTTGCCCGTTTTGAACAGGTTCTCTGCCGCATTGTAGTCCATCGACGTTGCGCCGTCTTGGAATGCGCCGGCTTGAACGAGCTGTTGGAATGCGTCTACCGCTTCCGTGAATGCTGGATCGTTGAAGTCTTTCGTACCGTCTACGACGGATTGCAGGAAGCCAGGACCATTCGTGCGGAGCAGGATGTTCATGAACAGGAATGAACCAGTCCAAGTATCTTTCTCACCTGCTACGATTGGCGTAATGCCTTTGTCCTTCAAGAGCTTAACGTCTGCAAGCAGCTCGTCGAATGTTGTTGGAGCTGCCGCGATGCCTGCTTCAGTAAACAGCTTCTTGTTGTAGAACATGACGCCGATGTTGTTGCCATCTGGCAGTGCGTATACGTTGTCGTTGAAGCTGTACCAGTCGAGGATACCTTCTTGGAACGTATCTCTCAGTCCGTTCTTATCCAGAACGTCGTTTAGCGGTGCGAACAGGCCAGCGTCAACATAATCCTTCATTTGTGCTGCCGGGTTCACGATCGTGATGTCTGGTACTTCCTTGGAAGCGGCCTGTGTTTTCAGCTTCGCTTTCTGCTGGTCCGTGTTGAGTGAGTCGAGCTCGATCTTCACGTTCGGATGCTCAGCCATGTATTGTTTAACGATTTTGTCCATGACCTTCGCTGATGGCGTCGATGGATCGGGATAAATGTTTTGGAAGGTAATAGTAACCTTCTTATCCTTGGTCGTATCCGCCGATGCACCGCCGTTGGACGTATTGTCATTATCTTTCGAATCGCTGCCGCATGCTGCGAGTGACATTGTCAGTGCACCTGCAAGTGCGATGCTCATCCACTTCGTACTTTTGCGCATGGTATTGATTCCCCCTTATTTGGTGTGTCTTCATTATGCCCTCTCCGCCATCTAGTGAACAATGTGCGAACTTAGGAATATAGGTTTGTATTTTTAAGGTTGTGTAGGTCGACAGCCCTGTATGAGGCTCGAATCTTCTGTAGAAGTAGAAATTTATCGAACCTTCAGAACGGTGTAACTAGGGGGGACTAAAAAAGGCTGGACGGAAAACAAGAGGCTTGTTTTCTGTCCAACCTTGCAACGAAGCTAAATTTCTGCACCTATACCATGCAGACTTTCCGGCCCGCCCTAGTATTCTAATCCATCTCGTAGATGGAGCCCGTCTTGCTGGCATACAGCTCATTATATACTTTGGATGCGTAGGAATCGGTCATGCCCGAGATGTAATCCGCGATGAAACGCGGCCATTGCCAATGCGACTTGTGGCGTTCGAAGCTTTCTGTCCAGTCTGGCGGCAGAATGAGCCGTCCTCGATCCGGATCACAGAAGCTTTCCCACAGCCGACGGATCATAATTTCACTGCGCATTTGCAGCCGTTGAACGCGGAAGTCTTTAATAAGCGTTACCCATGCAAGCTTCTTTAAGATCTCCATCGTTCGCAGCAGCTCGAGATCCTCCCCGCCTTCGCGGACGATCGTGACTCGCTTCCACCCTTTGGCGGTATCGTCGATAATACCGACGCGACCAGCGAAGGTGCTTACCCAGCGGGCTTTCATCTCGCGGCGGGTGCGGGACGATTCCCGGTCACATTGAATGTACAGTGCTTCCCACTGCTCTAGGTATTCATCCATGGCGCGGCGGCACATCGCTCTCATATCGACCTCATTCCAGCGAAGATTGCCGTTTCCTTGGTCGGATGTAATCTCGTGAATGAGCTGGTCAATAAGACGATCGTCCTCAAAAAATGTCCGGTTCATTTGGATTTTCCCGGCGCGAATGCCGTCTTCGATATCGTGTGTCGAATAGGCGATATCGTCGCACAGGTCCATCAGCTGAGCTTCCAGTGTGGAGCATTCCTTAGGCATCCCCCACAGCTCGCGGATGTGGTTGATTCGGGCCCATTCCTCGCGGTAGACGCCCTTGAAACGGCCAGGATCGTCGAGGCAGTAAGGATATTTGTTCACGCCAAGCAGGACGGAGGCGGTTAGATCCAGTCCGCTGCCGCTGCCTGCCCGTTTCTCCAGAAACATTAAGATGCGGAAGTTTTGTGCGTTGCCTTCATATTTCATGCCGTATTCTTCGAAGAGCAGCTGATTCAATACTTCCTCCCCTTTGTGGCCAAAAGGCGGATGGCCGAAATCGTGCGCCAGCGAAGCGCATTCGACCACGGTCGGATCAAGCAGCAGTCCCGGATGCTCGCGCTTGGCAATGAAAGGATACTGCTTGCCAAGCCGACCCGCTACTTCTCGCGCAATCTGGGCAACCTCGAGCGAATGCGTCAGGCGCGTACGGTAATAATCGCCGGAGCCGGCCCCGAATACTTGCGATTTGCCCTGCAATCTGCGAAAAGCCGGGGATTGAATTAGCCGGGCATAGTCTCGTTCATATTCTTCTCTCTCTTCGCTGAACGTGCCGATCGCCGGTTCGTCCAGCCGCATTTTACGCAAATCCATTAGGCTTCGCCTCCTATTCCGAACCGTGTCGCGGCCTATGCATGTCGATGAACTCGTTGTTCATTTACTCTATGTCATTATTCATTACATTGTCAAAGGGGCATTCGAACGAAATCCGAACGATCGTAAGCGCAGCTCCTGACTCGGACTGCTGCGGTTAAGGTGTAGCATGTCATGAATGATAGAATTTTATAAGGCTAACCGTTCCGCTGTCGATCGGATGACCTGACATGAATAGGCAAACCGTGCTTGCTCTGTAGGCGTTAGATTAAGTTCGACCAGCTCCGCGATGCCTTGACGTGTCAGAATGGCAGGGACGCCTGCGCAGACATTGCGCTCACCGTACTCTCCTTCCAATACGGCGGATACGGCTGTAATGTTGAAGTCGTCATTAAGTATCGACCGTATGATATGTGCAATTGCATTGGCAATGCCGTAATGAGTCGAGCCTTTATGCTGCAGGATCTCCCAACCGGCATTACGCGTCTTCTTCTCAATGTCATCCAGATTGAGCTGGCTAAACCGCTGCGGATGCTGGGCGAGGATGTCCAGAATCGGCTTGCTGCCGACCGTAACGTGCGACCAAGCTGCGAATTGGGACTCCCCGTGCTCGCCCAGGACGTAGCCGCTCACGCTGCGTGGATCGACGGGCAAATACTCGGACAGCAGTGTCTTCAGACGGGAGGAGTCGATGGAGGTGCCGGTGCCGATCACCCGCTGACGCGGCAGTCCTGACAGTTTCCATACGATATAGGTGACGACATCGACAGGATTGGCTGCCGTAACCAATATGCCGTTGAATCCGCTCGCTATTAATGAAGGGATAATAGGCTGATAGATGGCGAAGGCTATGTCTGCCATATCCAGCCGCGTGCCTCCCGGCTTAGGGTAGGTGCCTGCGCACAATACTGCGATGTCAGCGTCTGCGCAATCTGCATAGGTGCCGGCGAATATTTTGGTACGGGTATAGGTGAAATCCATGCAGTGCGACAGATCAAGCGCTTGAGCATGAGCGCGCTGTGGTGTGCGGTCAATCAGAACGATCTCGTCACATATGGATTGGTTAATAAGCGAATAGGCGCAGCTGGCGCCTACATGGCCGACTCCGACAATGGCAACTTTGCGTGCTTTGCTTCCCATCTGCAATTCCCCGCTCTCTGGCTGCTATATAGCAGTATATGAAAGGAAGCGGCATAATTGTTATAGAAGTGTTATAAAAAATTACACTATTCAGACATAATAGCGAGGGACGAACATAGAGATGACAAAGGGTGGACGAGCTCCGGGGAGTGTTACGAAGAATTTGCAATTGGCAGTGATGGACAATTTTGCAGCAAGCAAGCATTGAATATGATCAGCCGAAAGAGTAGGATAGGGAGGTGTAAGCCCATTCATCTTCCGATGAACAACGTTGTTCGGCGCGCATCCGCGTGCACATCATAATGTAAGAAAGGGCGGTATCGCACTTTTATGAAGCCTTTTATGAATGAACATTTTCTGCTGCACACGGAGACGGCGGTTCGTCTTTATGAACAGACCGCGAAGGAGCTCCCAATCATCGATTATCACTGCCATCTCAGCCCGCAGGAAATTTACGAGAACAAGAAGTTCCGTAATCTGACTGACGCATGGCTGTCCGGTGATCATTACAAATGGCGTGCTATGCGTGCCAATGGCGTGGAGGAGAGCTTGATTACAGGCGGAGCAGACGACTATGAACGATTCATGGCGTTCGCACGCACGGTGCCGATGGCGATCGGCAATCCGCTATATCATTGGTCGCATCTGGAGCTTCAACGCTACTTCGGGGTGTACGACTGGATTAACGAACGCAATGCCCCGTCGATCTGGGAGCGCGTCAATACGCAGCTCGGTGATGAAGGCTACGGCGCACGCGATTTTATCCGCAAATCGAACGTCAAAGTGATCTGTACGACGGACGATCCGATCGACTCGTTGGAATGGCATATTAAATTGAAGCAGGACGAAACGTTCCAGGATGTAAAGGTACTGCCTTCATTCCGTCCGGACAGGGCAATTGAAGTAAACCGCGACGGCTTCGCCGAATATGTCGGCAAGCTTGCAGAGGTAAGCGGCAAGCCGATATCTTCTTATGACGATCTGCTGTCTGCTCTGGATGACCGGATTAATTTCTTCCACGAGGTCGGCTGCCGCGTAGCGGATCTTGCGCTCGATGTGATGATGTATGCCGATGCGACGAAGGAAGAAGTCGCAGCGATATTCGCAGCCGCAATGCGTGGAGAGAAGGTTGACGCAGAAGCGGAAGCGAAATTCAAAACGTTCACTCTCGTTCATGTCGGAAGTCGATATGCAGAGTATGGCTGGGCAAGCCAATTCCATATCAATGCAAACCGTAACAACAATAAACGTGCGTTCCGTGAGCTCGGGCCCGACACCGGCTTCGATTCCATTAATGACAGCCCGGTTGCTTATGCGCTGACGAAGCTGTTGAGCGCGCTTGATGATAATAACAAGCTGCCGAAGACGATTCTCTATTCGCTCAATCCGAACGATTACAACGCCATCGGCACCATTATGGGCAGCTTCCAAGGCGGCGGCACGCCAGGCAAAATTCAATTCGGCTCCGCTTGGTGGTTCAACGATACGAAGGACGGAATGCTGGCCCAGATGAATGCACTTGCGAACTTCGGACTGCTGAGCCGGTTCGTCGGAATGCTGACCGATTCACGCAGCTTCTTGTCGTATACGCGTCACGAATATTTCCGCCGCATTCTATGCAATCTAATTGGACAGTGGGTGGAGGACGGCGAAGTGCCAAACGACGATGAACTGCTTACGAGCATCGTCCGCGGTATTTGCTATGAGAATGCGAAGCAGTATTTCGGTTTCTAATAGCGGTTGAAGAGAATAAAGTGTGCTAAAGTCCCAGATTTTCAGTATCGTACAGGACGGTCTGTAACTTTTGTCGGAAAATTGATCAATTTTTGAACAAAATATGAACATTTCTTCCTCATTTGTGGTATACTATAAATGTAAACACTTACACTTACAAAACAAATTGAGGAGCGTGTTCAGCCATGACGACGAAGACGACATCAATTACGAGCAAGCTAATGAATGAACGCGGATTCCGGCCGCTCGTATGGATTATGACGATCGCCGCATGGGCCGCTTTGACGATTGGCGTTGTGTTGTGCTTGATGTACTTGCAGCCGTTCAACGACCGTAACTGGGGATTGATGATCGGTATTGGATTTCTGGTCGGCAGCGTACACATCTATGTCATCCGTACTGCAATACATCTTGTTAACACAAGACGGGAGCAATCGGATAACAGAGATACTCGCAGCGACCAATAACGACATATTCATTCACAATTGTATAGAAATTGATATAACCCCTCTTCGGAGGGGTTTTTTGTTGTCACAAATGTAGATAATAGCACTTGTCTTATATGACGGACGATAGATGTTTGAACTCCATATGCAGTTTTGAATTACATTTAATGTATATTTTTCATACAAAAAAAGTGATAATACGGCCCTTCATCTGCATGAGAAGGAAGACTTAACCTTCTCCGTGTCGATATCGTGAACTTTGTTTTACAGATTGGAGAATAATAATTGACGTATTTGCAAACAGGGGCGTAATCCGAGAAGTGATCTGGTATCGTATGAATAGCAATTTGTGAATGACTCGGATATGACCTCCGGACGGAGGCGTTCGGGTGGGACGAAGGAGATGAAGAAGAACATGCGATCGAAACTAACCAAGTATGGAATCGGCCTGCTCATGCTCATCATGACCGTACTGCTGTCAGGCTGCAGCTCATCGATGGTTATGGATCCAAAGGGCCCGATCGGTGAGGAGCAACGGGATCTGATCATCATTTCATCGATTCTGTGTGCAGTCATACTTGTGCCGGTTATCATCTTGACGGCATGGATTGTATGGCGATACCGGGATAAACCAGGCAATAAGGCTCCTTATATGCCGGTCTGGTCGCACAATACGAAGGCGGAAATTACGTGGTGGGCGATTCCAATCGTAGTCATCGGCATTCTAGCAGTTATAACGGTCAAGTATACGTATTCGCTGGAGCCATCAAAACCGCTGAAATCGGATAAAGAGCCGCTCGTTATTCAAGCGACGTCGCTTGACTGGAAATGGCTGTTCACGTATCCGGAGGAAGGCATTGCAACGGTCAACTATATCAAGATTCCAGAGGATCGGCCGATCAAGTTCGAATTGACGTCGGATGCACCGATGAACTCGTTCTGGATCCCACAGCTTGGCGGACAGATGTATACGATGTCCGGTATGAACATGACGCTGTACCTGCAAGCGGATGAACAAGGCAGCTACTATGGCTCGGGAGCGAACTTCAGTGGTCCGAACTTTGCGGACATGAAATTCCAAGTTGATGCAACAAGCGACGAAGATTTCAACAACTGGGTATCGGAAGTTAAGGCGGGCCCTACGGCATTGACGCTGGAAGGCTACGAGCAGCTTGCAGAGCCAAGCTCTTCGGCTGTACAGACGTTCAACTCCTTCCCAGAAGGCTTGTTCGATAAAATCGTTAACAAATATGTTGTCGACGAAGGCCATCAGCATGGCGGCGACAACAATAAGGAAGAATAGCAGCAACTTAGTACTATTAATCTAAAAGGATTACGAAAGGAGGCAGCAACTATGTGGGGGAACTTAGAAAGTTTCTCGGATTTCTTCGTAACCGGTGACCCGATGATTCTCGGGGCACAGGTCAGCATAGTGCTTGCCATGGTGGCGATCGTACTCGTCCTTACGATCTTCAAGAAGTGGGGATGGCTCTGGCGTGAATGGTTGACTACAGTCGATCATAAGCGCGTCGGCATCATGTATATTATTTCTTCGATTCTAATGTTGTTCCGTGGCGGCGTCGATGCGCTGCTTATGCGGGTGCAGCTGGCAGTGCCAGGAGCTGACTTCCTGCATGCCGAGCACTACAACGCGATCTTTACGACACACGGCGTTATTATGATTCTGTTCATGGCGATGCCGCTCATGTTCGGTTTGTTCAATATCGCAGTACCGCTGCAGATTGGTGCGCGTGACGTCGCGTATCCGTTCTTGAACGCACTCAGCTTCTGGCTGTTCTTCTTCGGCGCGATGCTGTTCAACGTCTCGTTCGTTATCGGCGGCTCGCCGGATGCCGGCTGGCTTGCTTATCCGCCGCTTTCGGAGCTGTCGCACAGCCCAGGCGTCGGTCAGAACTTTTATATTTGGGGTATTCAGATTTCCGGTATCGGCTCGCTGGCGACAGGTATTAACTTCGTCGTAACGATTCTGAAAATGCGTGCTCCAGGTATGAAGCTGATGAAGATGCCGCTATTCACGTGGTCGGTATTGTCCAGCTGTATTATGATTCTGTTTGCTTTCCCAATTCTGACGGTGTCGATGGCGCTCTTGTTCCTGGATCGTTATCTGGGCGCTCACTTCTTCACGCTTGATGCGGGCGGCAACCCGATGATGTACATCAACTTGATCTGGATGTGGGGACATCCAGAGGTTTATATCGTCGTCGTACCGGCATTTGGTATTTTCTCCGAGGTCGTGGCGACATTCTCCCGTAAAAAATTGTTCGGCTATACCTCCATGGTGTTCGCCATGATCGGTATCGCTGTGATGTCTTTCTTCACATGGGCTCACCACTTCTTCACGATGGGCTCGGGCGCGGACGTCAATGCGTTCTTCGCCGTATCAACAATGGTTATAGCTATACCAACTGGTGTTAAAGTATTCAACTGGCTGTTCACGATGTTCCGTGGCCGTATCCGGTTTACAACTCCGATGATGTGGGCGATTGCATTCATTCCGTGCTTCGTCATCGGCGGTATGACGGGCGTGCTGCTCTCGGTTGCACCAGCGGACTTCCAGTTCCATAACAGCTACTTCCTGATTGCGCACTTCCACCAAGTGCTCATCGGTGGTGTTGCGTTCGGTTATTTCGCAGGTCTGTATTATTGGTGGCCAAAAATGTTCGGCTTCGCACTCAACGAGCATCTGGGCAAATGGGCGTTCTGGCTGTGGAACATCGGCTTCTACGTCTGCTTCATGCCGCAGTACTTCTTGGGTCTCGACGGTATGACCCGCCGCCTGTATACGTATGACTTCGATATGGGCTGGGGACCGCTCAACATGGTCTCGACAATCGGTGGTTTCTTGATGGGGGCAGGCTTCCTGTTCCAAGTATGGCAAATCGCGCACAGCATTCGGTTCTTCAAGAAGGCCAAAGGCGACCATTGGGATGCACGCACACTCGAATGGTCCATTCCGTCGCCTGCGCCGCTGTATAACTTTGCAACTGAGCCGGTCGTTCATGATGTGGACGATTGGTGGGAAACGAAGCAGAAGCTGGCTAGAGGTGAGAAATTGCCTCCTAAACCGGCACTGCAGCCGATTCATATGCCGAAAAACTCTGCGATTCCGTTCATTATGTCGATCTTCTGGTTCGGCGCAGGCTTCGGCTTCGTGTGGGATTGGACATGGATGGTTATTCCGTCGCTAGTCGGCGTAGCCGTCTGTATGATTGCCCGCTCGTTCACGTATGATGACGATTATTACATCCCAGTGGATGAGATCGAACGTACGGAAAAAGCGGCAGCATTGAAGGAGGCAGCGATCTAATGGCAAAAACAGCCTCGCATCATGCGGGTGGTCATGGTCATGAGCATGGGCATCATGATCTAGAGTCACTCAAAACGTTTGGTTTCTGGATATTCCTGATGACAGACGTCATCATCTTCGGCTGTCTGTTCGCTACCTATATCGTCCTGAAAGACAATACGGCTGGCGGCCCAACGGCTGAAGAGCTGTTCAATATGTCGGGCGTTATCGCTGAGACGTTCATCCTGCTGACGAGCTCGTTCACGAGCGGGCTCGCCGTGCTGGCTATGCATGCTGGCAAGAAGAAAGCGCTGATTGGTTGGCTCGCGGTAACGGCTATTCTCGGCGCTTCGTTTATCGGCCTTGAGCTTTATGAATTTGCAGAGATGGTACACGAAGGCGCAACGATTGCAACAAGCGGCTTCCTGTCCGGCTTCTTCACGCTCGTCGGCACACACGGTCTGCACGTCTCGATCGGTCTGGTCTGGATGGTTGGGCTGATGATTCAATTGAGCAAACGCAGCATTACGCCAGTTACGAAGCGCAAAGTCGAAGTGCTCAGCCTGTACTGGCACTTCCTCGACGTCGTATGGATTTTCGTCCTGACGGTCGTCTATCTGATGGGGGTGATGTAAGATGGCGCAATCAACGCATTCACACGGCCAGCACGGTCATGGCGGCCATGAAGGCGGGCATGGCTCGCTGAAATCTTACGTAATTGGTTTTCTCCTGTCGATCGTCCTGACGATCATTCCACTCGTCGTCGTTATGAACGATATGATGAGCAAGACGGGCACGATCGTACTCATTCTGATCCTTGCCGTCCTGCAGTTCGTCGTACAGCTATGGTTCTTCATGCACTTGAAGGAAGGCGAGAACTCGAAATGGAATATCACTGCGCTGTTATTCGCGGTGCTCATTCTATTCTGTATCGTCGCCGGCTCGATCTGGATTATGGCTTATAACAAGGTTGCGGTTTAACACCGTCCTATAACAAGAAGCCGCTCTGGAAGCCTCATCATGAGGCAGACCAGGGCGGCTTCTTGCTTCTTGATAGCATAGCTCGCAGGCATATGTAGACAGGCCTTGTCTAATTGTTAATTGCTCACGATGGGGGCTAGTGGTATGCTGAGTCGGTCGCGGTCAGCTGGAAGCGCAGGATTGAAGAAGAGATCCCCAATAGGAAGCTGAAAATAGTCTGAGAGCTTGCGAATCGTCTCTGCTCGCGGAGAGTAACGTCCCGTCTCAATCTGCGACAGAGAAGCCCGGTCTATACCGAGTGCATCGGCTAATTGCTGCTGAGTAATGCCGCGAAGCTTGCGAATTCGGGATATACGGTTCCCGATTACTGCAGGTGGAGCCATTGAGATCACCGCCATTGAAAGAATGAATAAACAACAATTACATAAATGTCCATGTAAATATTATACAGCAAAATGTGTTGAATTACAACACAGTTGTTTCGGGAATATTCACACGTTTGGCGAAAATGATTGTGTTTTGCAATACGAAACAAGTAAGATGGTATCGGGTGATTATGGAAATGGACAGGGAATGGACGGATAAAGAGCGGCTTGGTCTTACGATTCGAAGGCTTCGCTTAACGAACAATTTGTCGTTGCGTGACCTGGCAGAAAAATCTGGAATTAGCTATTCGTTCATCAGTTCAATAGAGAAGGGGCGGTTCTCTCCATCACGGGAGACGGTCGTCGCGCTCGGCCAAGCACTAGGCGGCGCCGACTTGAACGAACTGCTAATCCTGGCGGGGTATGCGCCTATATCGGGGCTTGTGAAAGAAGAAAGCGAGCTGTATGAACCTGAGGTTCAGTTCATTCTGCGAGCGAAGCGAGAGATGAAGCCGAAAGCGTTCAGGACGCTGATGCGAATCGTTGAACAGACGAAGAAAGCTTTGGAAGACGAATAAGGGTCGTTCCTCTTTGGCACAATGTTTACTGCTAAGGAGAGACGACCCTTTTGTCTATCGGTTTGTGGCTTTGTTGTTCAACAGATATTCATTCTTCCTGTGACTGCAATCACACAGGATGATTCCGACATAGCGGTATACTCGAGGAGGATCGAGAGAATCGATATTTGAACTTGAAAGGAAGCGAATCCATATGCTGAGTGAAGCAACGATTGCGACGATCAAGTCGACGGTTCCGGTATTGGCGGAGCATGGAAGAGCGATTACAGAGCATTTCTATAAAAGATTGTTTAACAATCACCCAGAGCTGTTGAACCTATTCAATCACGCGCATCAGAGACAAGGACGGCAGCCGCAGGCACTAGCCAATGCGGTATACGCCGCTGCAGCGCATATCGATAATTTGCCGGCTATACTGCCTGCGGTACGTGTTATTGCCCATAAGCATCGGAGTCTTGGCATTAAAGCAGACCAGTATCCAATTGTAGGTGAAAATTTGCTGGCTGCCATTCGTGAGGTGCTGGGTGAGGCCGCGACGCCTGAAATTTTGGACGCATGGGCTGAAGCCTATGGCGTTATCGCTGACGTCTTCATCAAAGTGGAGGCTGAGATGTATGCTGAAGCGGAGAAGGAGGCAGGCGGTTGGGCAGATTTCCGACCGTTCGTTGTGGACCGTAAAGTAATTGAAAGCGAGCTTATCACTTCCTTCTATCTGATACCTCAGGACGGAGCAGCAATATCCGCGTTCCAACCGGGGCAATATGTAACGGTGAAAGTGAATGTTCCTGGGCATCCGCATACGGCGAACCGCCAGTACAGCCTGTCCTGTGAGCCGGGCAAGCCGTATTATCGGATAAGTGTGAAACGCGAGGAAGGCGGACTTGTATCGAATTATCTGCATCGCCAAGTCCAAGAAGGCGACGTGCTGGAGCTGTCCGCTCCTGCGGGTGAGTTCGTGCTTGACAGGGAAGACGGCCGGTCGGTCGTCCTGCTTAGCGGCGGTGTCGGTCTAACGCCGATGACGAGCATGCTGCATACGCTGGCATCGGATGCCGCCAGTGGCCGCCACCCTAAGCGGGCTGTCGTCTACCTGCATGCAGCGCTGAACGGAAGCGTCCATGCGCTGCGTGAAGAAGTGTTGGCGTCAGCCGACCGGATCGGTGAGTCTGCAAAGGTACGGTTCGTATATGAGCAGCCGACAGAGGAAGACCGTGCAGCTAACCGGTTCGACCGCGAGGGCCGAATCGATGCCGCTTACCTAGCAGCGGAGGCGCCAGCGGACGCCGTCTATTATATTTGTGGACCAGTGCCGTTCATGAAGGCTATGGTTGAGGCGCTGCAATCGCTCGGTATCGATAACGACCGTATTCGGTATGAGTTTTTTGGCCCGGCATCTCAACTGTAATCGTCAATTTATATAGCGTCGAAGCATTCGCCGCCAAGTGTCAGCCGCGCAGCAGCCGGTTGACGGTCTCGCGGCGAATGGATAGAAACTGACCGATCTCCTCCTGAGTGAGCAGATCGGTCAGTTTCGTTTCTGGCGGTACATAAGTCTCGATCCACCGCCGGAACGATTCCAGCTTGTCTGCCGGACTGCTGAGCGCAAGCTGGTCGATCCGCTCCTGCATCATGCGCAGCTTGCTCTGCAGCAGTCTCGCTACTTCCAGCGCCGCGGGAGCGTCAACGGCAAGCCGGGCATACCATTCGGCGGCCGGAATTCGTTCGACCTCGCTGGTGACAAGGGCAATAGCGGTGCCGTGATATGCTTTAGGGGATATGAGTGAATGATGGGGAATGACTTCCCCAGGAATAATAAAATTTAGTAAGAGCATAGCACCATCCTCGCGGACGCGGACAATCTTCAGCAAGCCGGAATGCAGCCGGAACAACGAGCCGGATTCACCCTGCCGAAATAATATCTCACCTCGATGCAGCAGCATAATGTTGCACCTCCTCAAGTAAGCATAACATACTCCAGGTTGGGACATCCTCAATTTGAATCTGATCATTGACTTGAACTAATTCTAAATTTATAATAATTATAAAATAATAACGATACCACTAACGGATGCTGATGCGACCGCTATTACGATAACGATAATATTCGCAACAAAGGATGACCGAATATGAAGCTTAATATGACGACCCAGAGACGGGCTGTATTGAATATTCTGCAGCAGTCGCATGATCACCCAACCGCGGCAGACGTAATGGAACGACTCCGTGAGCAGGGGCATATGTTTGCTTATGGCACGGTGTATAATTCACTGCGTTATTTGACAGAAGCAGGATTGGTTAAGGAGCTGAACCTTGGCGAGTCCGCTTCTCGATACGACGCTAGAACAGAGGATCACCATCATATCGTATGCGTACGATGCGGCCGCGTCGACGAAGTGACGACAGAGCTGCCGGCGGAATGGATGGCCCTAGCAGCGCAAGAGACCCAATATCAAGTGCATCACGCATCCGTGGTGCTCGAAGGAGTGTGTGTGGCATGTTCAGTTCAGAACGACAAGTAAACGATAGACTGCCCGCCGCCCGCCGCCGAATCATGATTGTTAGCGGGCGGCCCGTACCGATGCAGGAGGCGGTTAGTCTGCTCGTTGACGACGGCTTCGATGTTTTCATGACGCATCAGCTTCCGGAGTCCGCCTTCATCGTTCAGCTTGCTCCCGATATGCTGATTTGCGATTTGACGGGGGATTCGCCATACGTCCCTGTCTCCGCTTCAGACCGGCTTCTCGAGCCGTATGGACTGCCAGCTAAGCGCGTGCTGTTCCTTGTGACGGAGGATGTGCTTGCCAAACGTCTGGAAGAAGGGGCGGCAGACGAAATGCTGCTCTGGCCGGGCAGCGCGCAAGAGGTGCTGCTTCATGCAAGACGCATCGTTCAAGCGGCAGCTGTCGAGTATGGTTCGGCGACGGGCAGCAGCGTTAGTACGAATATACGGCGGTTCAAGGATTTGCTGATCGATACGGGCAGAATGAGCGTATATCGGGACAATCGGGAGCTGCGGCTGACGAGAACCGAATATGAGCTGCTGCTTGTGCTGTTGAACGCAGGTGGAAGCGTGCTGACGCGCGAGGCGATTACGGAGCGGATCTGGGGCAGTGCCTTGTTCAGCAGCAGCAACACGGTAGATGTCCATGTGAAGACGCTTCGCAAGAAGCTTGGGGACAACGCTATTTTCCCGAAATATGTCGCAACTGTACGGGGAGCGGGTTACCGGCTTGCTGATGAGCGCCCGTCATATCGTGCGGATTATAGTGCAAGCTTTGGCTAAGAGACTTTGTTCACCCATTTATTTAGATTAAGTCTAATTCTATGCATAATCGAGTCGGCCGCCGCATAACCGTTAGCCAGATGAGAGGAGTAGATGAGAGATGAACGAGCATCTGGCAACGAGTCAAGGAGTAAGGGAGCGCCTTCCGATGCGCGACCTTCATGCGAGAGGCGCTGGTGCACGGGGCATATTCGTCACCGAGCGGTCAATGGCGGCCTATACGAAGGCTCATTTTATTCAGATGGAAGGACAGAAGACGCCCGTGCTTGTGCGGTTCTCGCCAGTCACGCAAGGCTATGGCTCGCCTGAGACGGTACGCGATCTGCGCAGCTTTGCGGTTAAGTTTTATACGGAGGAAGGTGAATACGACATTGTCGGCAGTCATCTTCCTGTGTTTTTTATACGGGATGTGAGTAAGTATGATGAGCTGCTGCATTCATTGAAGCCGCTGCCGGACACGAAGCTTCCATCGCCAGACCGTTATTGGGATTTCATGACCCGATCACCGGAATCGGTTCATATGCTTACGTGGCTGTTCTCGAATGAGGGGACACCTGCGAACTACCGACAGATGAATGGCTGCAGCGTTCATGCGTTCAAATGGGTGAATGCTGAAGGCAAACAAACGTATGTGAAGTATCACTGGAAGCCTAAGCAAGGTACTGTAAACTTCACACCTTCGGAGGCAGCGGAGCTGCAGACCAGCGATTTCAGCCATGCCACTCGGGATCTGTATGCGTCGATTGAGCTTGGCCGCTGTCCGCAATGGGAGCTGTACGTCCAGCTGGCGGCGCGCGAAGCGGGGGAGGCGCTGCCGCCGCTAGCTTCGCTTGATCCTACGAAGGAGTGGCCTAAGGAGCAGTTCCCACTTGTGAAGGTCGGAACGATGACGTTAAATCAGAATCCAGTAAATTATTTCCTCGAAGTGGAGCAGTCCGCCTTCTCGGCGGGAACGCTTGTACCTGGCATTGAGCCGTCCGAGGACCCGCTGCTGTGCGGCCTTTTATTTACTCAATCGGATGGCAGCGGGCATCGAACGAGTGCCAGCCATTTGAGTATTCCCGTTCATGCTCCGAACGCGCTTGTTAGCCATAGTCGGCGTGTATCTAATGCCATACATGGCGATGAGCCGGAACGTAGGGAGCAAGCACAGGAGATGTCCGGCAGCCGGGTAAGGGCCCAAGGCATCTCCTCGTGCAGGCTTAGTGCGGCAGAAGATGATTTCGCCCAAGCCGGCGAGCGTTACCGTTCGCTGCCGGAGGAGGAGCGGGGGTGGCTCGTTCGCAATCTAGTCGATGAGCTGCGGAAGGTTGCTCATCAGACGCAGTTGCTCGCCGTACACAGCTTCTTCCGTGCGGATGAGCAATTTGGCAGCCGTATCGCCGCTGGGCTCGACATCGAGTTTGCGGAGCTCGTTCCGCGAAGTTAATTCAACAGCACCCCCCCGTCCTTCGCGCTAAGGACGGGGGGGTGCTGTTGTCTGCTTTTATGTATCGATCATGCTGTTGTTCAAGTGCAATGGCTTTCGCCGCGCAAGTGAATGTTAGCGGATTACTTGCGGCGCGTCAATATTTCGAGTAGGATGAAATTGGTCAATCGTTTGAAAATCATTCATGCAGAGCGGATTAAGATAAGTATTGGCGGGGGGAGGCACGAGCGATGCAGGTATCAGCGCAGCTCGTTCAATACGGTTCATTGTTTATGTCGATCGTCGCTGGGGCTACCATCATTGCAGTTCGTATGAAGGCTGCTAATAAGCCGACGTCGCTTCGTAAAATTATAATGCCGCCGGTTGGCATGTCGACCGGTTTTCTTATGTTCATATCGCCGCTGACGCATGTCTCACTGTTATGGGCGATTGTCGCGCTGGCCGCAGGCGTTGTTCTGTTCGCGCCACCGCTTATTGCAACGTCGCATTTTGAGCGGGTAGGGGATCAAATCTATTTGCGGCGTTCCCGTATGTTTATTTATTTTATTATTGGCTTGTTCATCATCCGTATTGCTTTGCACGACGTCGTGGAGCGGTACGTGACCGTTCCGCAGACAGGAGCGCTGTTCTTCCTGCTGGCATTCGGTATGCTTGTACCGTGGCGTCTAGCTATGCTGGTTCGTTACCGGCGTCTGGTGGAGCCCGATACGATCAGTTCTTAATTTGCATAATGCTCGTAACATGACAACGGCATCCTGACGTGCGCTTGACGCGCGACGGGATGCCCTATTTAGGTTATACGAACGACTAGCTGCCTGCTCTTCTGTGCTTGGCGAACAGCAGGTACAGGAAGAATGGAGCGCCGATTGCGGCGGTGAATACGCCAGCTGGAATGTCGCTCGGCAGCATAAGCGTGCGTCCGGCGAGGTCGGCTGTAAGCAGCAGGCAGGCGCCGACTAGGGCGGCCGCAGGAAGAAGTCTATCGAATTTCGGTCCGACGAGTCGGCGAGCTATATGCGGCGCCATCAAACCGATGAAGCCGATACCGCCGGCCATGCCGACAGCAGCCCCGGTCAAGCCAACGCTAATGACGAGCATGAGCAGTCGGGTTCGTTGCACTGGCGTGCCAATGCCGATTGCAAGACTGTCGCCGAGCTCTAGCGCATTCAAGAAGCGTGACATATAGATTGCGGCGAACAACAATACAACCGCCCAAGGCAGCAATGTCCAAATGTGCATCCAAGCTGTGCCGTACAGCGTACCTGTCATCCAGCCAAGTGCTTGCGAGGCCATATAAGGCGGACCGATTTTTAAAGCGAAGGTCGTGAGTGCTCCCATTGCGGTGGCTAGCGAAATGCCGATTAGAACGAACCGAAGCGGCGATATTCCGCGGCGCCATGCGGCCGCATAGTTGATGGCAGCCGTGACGAATGCGCCGAGGATAGCGAATAGAGGCACCCATTGAATGCTCAGTTTACCGCCGCTGAAGGTCAAGAACAGAATGGACGCAACCGTCGCTCCTCCGGAGATGCCGACGAGATCGGGCGAAGCGAGCGGATTGCGGACGAGCCCCTGCAGAATTGCCCCGGCAGCGGCGAGCGACGCGCCGACCAATACGGCCATCAGTACGCGCGGCAGTCGGAGCTTCACGATGATGAGCGATGAGCTTTCGTCCCCTACTCCTACTAATGCCTTGACAGCATTTCCAATCGGAATATATGTACTGCCTACGGCGACGCAGACGACGACGGTAGCGGTCGTAACGAAGGTCAATAGAATGAGTATCGATGTAAATTTAAGATTACGCATAGCTTCTCCTTCTGGCGACATAGATGAAGAACGGGACGCCGATCAACGCGGTTGCCACCCCAACCGGAAGCTCCTCCGGCTGAAGAATGAACCGGCTGATAGTATCAGCCGCCATAAGCAGCGAGGAGCCGAGCACGATCGAGTACGGAATGATCCAGCGGTAGTCGTGTCCGATCAGAAATCGGCTGATATGCGGAATAATGACCCCGACGAAAGCGATCGGGCCGGCCACGGCGACCGAAGAGCCTGCAAGCAGGACGACCAGTACAGTCATGACGGTGCGCACGAGTCCGATTCGAAGTCCGAGGCTGCGCGCGGTCTCTTCACCCATACTGAGCACATTGACTGACTTGGCCATGAAGAGCGCGCCTAGAAGTCCGGCAATCGTATAAGGAAGCACAGCATTTAGATGATGCAGATCCCGTCCGGAGACGGAACCGACGAGCCAGAGCAGGATATCGTCGAGCATCTTGTTCTGCTTGAGCAGGATACCCATTGTCCACGCCGAGGCGAATGCCGCGACGGCTGAGCCGGCAAGTGTGACTCGTATTGGCGTTTCGCCTTGGCTCTTGCTGACTGCACCCAGAGAGAATACGACGAGGGCGGTGACGGCCGAGCCAGCAAATGCGATTAAGATGAGCTGTGAGCTCGATAACGCGCCGCTGCCTGCAATGGACAGTGCGATGACGATAGCCAGAGCTGCTCCAGAGTTAATGCCCATAACAGAAGGCGAAGCGAGCGGATTGCGGGTCATCACCTGCATGAAGGCGCCAGCGACTGCCAAGCTGGCGCCAACGATGACAGCGATGGTCATGCGCGGAATCTGGATGTTACGAATGATAAGATCTGTATTCGAGCCGTCGAAGTGATTATAGGCATCTATGACTTGTGCTGGCGAATACGTGTGGCTCCCGTTGAATAGTAGACTGGCTGCCGCTGTCATGAGCATTAAGACAAAACCTAGAATCAGAAAGCCAGCTTTCTGACGGGTGCTTTTGAGTAAAGGATTCATTATGCGTTAGCTCCTGATTATGGAATGTCGATTGGTGATAATGTAATAATGCCTCTATTTTAGGAAAAGATGAACAGAGCGTCAATGATGTTGAGAATCATTGTCAATATTTTATTGACAGAGAACTTCACGGTGTACTAAGATACGATAGTGTCAGAATTGATAATCGTTATCATCTGAGGGTGAATTTTTTGGAGTAGATACAACGTGAACAAGGAGGAAGGTTGAAACAGATGAAGAATATGAAGAAGACTTGGCTTGGACTGTTCGCACTGATACTCGTATTCGCGGTCATTGCTGCAGGCTGCGGCAGCAAGGATGAGAAAAAATCAGAGAGCGGCACGGAAGCGGAAAGCGGCAGTGCTCAGACGGAAACAGTCCGTGAAATTTCGCATGCAATGGGCACGGCGAAGGTAGAAGGTACGCCGGAGCGTGTCGTCGTTCTGACGAATGAAGGGACAGAGGCGCTTCTAGCGCTCGGCGTGAAGCCAATCGGTGCGGTAGAGTCGTACGAAGGGGACCCGTGGTACCCGCATATTAAAGATCAAATGGAAGGTGTCGAGGTGCTTGGCAGCGAGTCGCAGCCGAACATCGAGCTGATCGCAAGCTTGAAGCCAGATCTAATTATCGGCAACAAGCTGCGCCAAGAGAAAGTATATGACCAATTGAATGCCATCGCGCCTACGGTTATGTCCGAGACGCTGCGCGGTGAATGGCAAGCGAACTTCAAGCTGTATGCAGAAGCACTGAACAAGAAGGAAGAAGGCGACAAGCTGCTGGCAGACTTCGCGAAGAAGATCGAGGATGCAAAGGCGACACTAGGAGACGATCTGAAGAAGAAAGTATCAATCGTTCGTTTTATGCCAGACAAAACACGTATCTACTACAATCAAACGTTCTCCGGCGTGATTCTCGAACAGATCGGTCTGGCTCGTCCGGAAGCTCAGTCGAAGGACGGCTTCGCAGATGACGTGAACAAAGACCGCATCCCAGATATGGACGGCGATATTCTGTTCTACTTCATGTACAATCCGGACGGCTCGGACACTACGCGGAAAGTGGCTGACGAGTGGATGAACGATCCGTTGTGGAAAAACTTATCCGTTGTGAAAAACAACAACGTGCATCTGGTAGACGATGCGATCTGGAACACGTCGGGCGGCATTCTCTCTGCGAACAAGATGGTTGAAGAGCTGCTGACTTATTTCAAATAAGACAAATGAAAGACTGCTTGGCGCTAATTGATTGCAATTGCGGCCGAAGCAGTCTTTTTGTTAGGCTTCTTGTACAGAGACAGCCGAAGAGCTTATTGGTTAAGCGATTTGCAGCAGACGTATGATTTCGCCGTCTATTATTTCTTCACTAACCTTCTTGAACCCTAGAGACTCGTACAGCTTTCCTGCAATAGAATTGTTCGGACGATGTCCAATCATAATTCTTGTGCAATTAGCAAGACTCATGAGCCCGATCAGAGCTTTCATTGCAGCTTTGCCATAACCTTTGCCTTGATGATTGGCGTCAATCATCAGGGCAGGAATCCAATAGTTATCATCCTGATCTGGCTTCGTGCAATACACAAGAAATCCTACCAGAACATCATCGTCGTAAATCGCACGCAAATCCCAATCATCCACATACTTAGATTCGGCAATCCAATAGACTACAGGTGCAGGAAAAACGGTAAGCTGCTCTGGCGTAACCTTAAGCTGGGTACATGCAAACCAGTTTTCAATAGATACTGGCTTTAAATGAATGGCCATACGAATTCCTCCCGAATTTCGTTTCGCAGAGGAATTCATCCTCTGCGATTATTGCGTAACCTTCCTTAAACCCAATGCATGATAGATTGTTGTCATATCACATCACTCCTCTCGAGATGTAAAGCACTAGTGCATAGTAGGCTTTATTCGCGTTTTATTCCATATCTCCTTCCTTTATTAGTGGAATTAAGCCATATTATGAGCAGGGCAAGACGATGTAGGATGTAGTTTGTTTGACAGCTCAGAAGGGCGTATGGTATCGTTACCGTATAAAAATTGTATGCAATTGAATTGCAGGCTTTTGAATGAATAACGAGAGGAAGGAGGGGCAGAACGTGACGGATTATCCAGTTCAATTAAAGCTGGAGCATCAGCTTTGTTTTGCTTTATACGCTTGCTCGCGTGAGATGACGAGGCTGTACCGGCCGTTTCTGGACGAACTCGGCCTCACGTATACGCAATATGTGACGCTGCTCGTGCTATGGGAGCACGACAATGTGAGCGTGAAGCAGTTAGGCGAGGAGCTTCTGCTCGATTCGGGAACGTTGACCCCGCTCTTGAAGAAGCTGGAGGCTGCGGGGCTTATTACGCGTACACGGGATGTGAAGGATGAACGGAGCGTACTTGTAGAGTTAACGGAGCAGGGCCGGGCGCTTCGAGACCGCGCGACTGACATTCCAGAGAAAGTTTTTTGCCAGACGGGCTTGTCGATGGAGGAAGGGAATGGCCTGCGCGAGAAGCTGCAGCAGCTTGTACGGGAAATGCAGGAGACTTAAGCCTTAGGCAGAGCCGATGAGAAGACGTTATAATAACATATGGGAATAGATGGGTTTAAGCGGGCAGCCTCATATGCGGTTCGCAAATTATACTCTATTGGAGGAATCTATAATGAGCGTATATGATTACACGGTTAACAATGCGAAGGGCGAACCGGTCAGTCTGTCAGCGTATAAAGGAAAGGTGCTCGTTATCGTCAATACGGCGAGCCAATGCGGACTGACGCCGCAGTACGAGGGGCTTCAAGAGCTTTATGAGAAGTATGCGCCGCGGGGTTTGGAAATTCTCGGATTCCCGTGCAACCAGTTTGGGGGGCAGGAGCCGGGCTCGAACGATGAAATTCAATCGTTCTGCACACTGAACTATGGGGTTACGTTCCCGATCCTCGCGAAAGTCGATGTAAGGGGCGAGACAGCGATTCCGCTGTTCCGCTATTTGTCGGACGCCGCACCGGTCGAAGCGCCGGAAGGCGAAGTGCAGGATAACGATCCGAAGTGGAACTTCACGAAGTTCGTCATTGATCGGGAAGGACAAGTCGCTGCCCGGTTCGAGCCAAGGCAGACGCCTGAATCCATGGAGGAATTAATTTCCGGGTTGTTGGGGTAAACGTTAATATTATATGATGGGAAGGTTGCCGAGTGAAGCGCTCGGCAACCTTTTTGTTTCGTTCCGCAATGCCTATTTCCAAACGACCTTCGCCGCGTAAAGAGAACCAAGTCGACAGACCGCGCTGTGCCGGCATTCATAAATAGAGAAAAATTTCACCAGATTACGATTGTGCGGCTCTAATAAGGGGGGGCGTTCATACGCGGGATCGATAATTCTCCCAACGGATGTGCTAATGCTCGGACACAACGCCGCCTGCATGGCAGGGGCGAATGCCGGGAGCGGCGCATCGCTGTGAAGGGCTTGGAATTGATTGGCGGTAAACGGGGACAATACAACTAGAACAGACAGCTTACTGCTAAGAAGGTGGAGAGATGGAACAGAAGAAGCCGCTTGTTCACTCTGGGGAAGAGGTGGCTGGAGGAAAGGCGGAACGCTTCTCGAGGTCGGGGTTTATTTTGGCAGCGATCGGAAGCTCGGTTGGTCTTGGGAACATGTGGAAGTTTCCGTACATAACCGGATTATATGGGGGAGCAGCGTTCTTCCTGCTGTTCGTGATTTGCTTGCTCGTTATCGGAATCCCGGTGCTCATGGCGGAAATGACGATTGGACGAGCTGGTCGAGGAAGTCCAGCTGTATCGTTAGTTAGACTGAGCGGGAAAAAAATATGGGGCGGCTTTGGGCTGCTATCCATACTTGGCGCGTTCTTCATTATGTCGTTCTATGCTGTCGTGGC
Source organism: Paenibacillus xylaniclasticus (assembly GCF_004001065.1). Classification (GTDB taxonomy): domain Bacteria; phylum Bacillota; class Bacilli; order Paenibacillales; family Paenibacillaceae; genus Paenibacillus_T; species Paenibacillus_T xylaniclasticus. Next base: position 230,328 of record NZ_BIML01000005.1, on the reverse strand, counting down.
CGGCTGGACGCTTCACTACGCGGTGCTGACGTTCGGTGGCGGGCTCGGCAAGGGAACGGATTTTGAGGGAGCGTTCTTCGATTTTATCGGCGGTTTTCAGCCGCTGGTGTGGCAATTTATTGTCATGACCGTGACGGGCTGGATCGTCATTCGAGGGGCTTCGGGCATCGAGAAGTTTAATAAAGTATTGATTCCGGCGCTCGTTGTGATCTTGTTATTTCTTATGGTTCGCGTGCTTATGCTGGACGGAGCGGGAGCGGGAGTCGAATTTTTCTTGAAGCCTGACTTCAGCAAGCTGACGAATGAGTCGGTGCTAGTGGCGCTCGGTCACGCTTTCTTCTCGCTGTCGCTTGGAATGGGCACGATGCTTACATATGGAGCCTACGTGGATCGGCAGCAGTCGCTTGGCGCGGCCTCGCTGGCGGTTGGCGGAGGCGATTTGCTGTACGCGCTGCTTGCGGGACTGATTATTTTCCCGACGACGTTCGCGTTCGGCATTGAGCCAGGGCAAGGACCAGGACTCGCATTCATCGCGCTTCCTGCGGCGTTCTCGGCGATGCCGGCGGGATGGCTGTTCGGCGGATTGTTCTTTATTCTGCTTGCTATCGCAGCCTTGACGTCTTGCGTATCGCTGCTCGAAGTGCCTGTTGCTTACTCGATGGACCGCTGGAATTGGGGACGACCGAAAGCGACTATCGTAACGACTGTGCTTTGCTTCCTTGTTGGCATACCGTCGGCCATCTCTGTCGGCGGAGCAGTTGGCGGCTTGCATTGGGGTCTGCGGTCATTCTTCGACTGGACCGATTTTATCGCCTCGAACATCATTCTTCCGCTTGGCGGCCTGATCGTCACGATCTTCGTCGGGTACGTATGGCGAGAGGCGGGCAAGGAAGCGGGGCTAACGGCAGGCTGGTTCACGATCTGGCTGTTCATTCTGCGTTATATTGCACCGGTTCTAATTGTGCTGGTGTTCTTGCATACGTCGGGAATTTTGAAGTTCTAGGGGAGAACAGCGACAGGGCATTTCACCGTCATCGTTCGATGTCAGTGGAATGCCCTGTTTGTGCTGTGCCGCTTTGTCCGTTCAGATCGCCTCTGGCTGCTTCTTGCGGCCGGTGAATTGGCTTTCATACAGCTCGGCGTAGAAGCCGCGCTGTGCGAGCAGCTCTTCGTGCGTCCCTTGCTCGATAACAGCGCCTTGATTCATGACAAGAATGCGGTCGGCATCTCGGATCGTCGACAGGCGGTGTGCGATGACGAAGCTCGTGCGTCCTTCCATCAGCGCGTTCATCGCTTGCTGGATATGCACCTCAGTCCGTGTATCGACGCTGCTCGTTGCCTCGTCGAGAATGAGAATTTGTGGGTCGGCGAGGATAGCACGGGCGATTGTGAGCAGCTGCTTCTGTCCCTGCGAGATGTTCGACGCTTCCTCATTCAATATCGTATCGTAGCCGTCAGGCAGCGTCCGAATGAAATGGTCGGCATACGCGGCCTTGGCGGCCCGGATAACGTCTGTCTCAGATGCGCCCTCGCGCCCGTATGCGATATTGTCCCGGATCGTGTCATTGAACAGCCACGTATCCTGCAGCACCATACCGAAATTGCTGCGCAGCTCGCCGCGTGACATTGCGGTAATATCGGTGCCATCGATTGTAATACGCCCGCCGTTAAGCTCGTAGAACCTCATGAGCAGGTTGATCAGCGTCGTCTTGCCGGCTCCGGTCGGTCCGACGATCGCAATCGTCTGCCCTGGCTTGACGTCGATATTTAAGTCCTTCATCAGCGGAGCCTCTTCCTTGTAGCCGAACTGAACATGCTCGAAGCGTACCTCACCCTTCGATGCTTTCACAAGTGATGGCACGGAAGCGGAAGGCTCCTGTACTTCTTCCTCTTCATCCAGCAGCTCGAATACGCGTTCCGCAGAGGCGATCGTCGATTGAATGATGTTGGCGATCTGCGCCGTCTGCGTAATCGGCATCGTAAACTGGCGGGAGTAGGATATGAACGCCTGAACATCGCCGACGGTAATGGTCTTATGCAGCACGAGTACGCCGCCAACGACGCTGACGAGCACGTATCCGATATTGCCGATGAAGCCCATGAGCGGCATGATGATGCCGGAGATGAACTGGGCCCGCCAACCGGATTGATACAGCTGCTCGTTGACGGCGTCGAACTTGGCGACGGCCGTTTCTTCTCGTCCGTAGGCTTTGACGATCGCGTGACCGGTGAACATCTCCTCGACATGTCCATTCAATTCGCCAAGCGACTTCTGCTGGCCGACGAAATGCCGCTGCGATTTGCCTGCGACCATCTTAATGACGATGAAGCTGAGCGGCAGCGTAATGACTGTCATGAGTGTCAGGAGCGGACTAATCGTCAGCATCATGATGACGATCCCGATCAGCGTAACGATTGAGGTAATAAATTGCGTCAAGCTTTGCTGCAGCGTGCTGCTAATGTTGTCGACGTCGTTAACGGCGCGGCTGAGCACTTCGCCGTGCGTACGGCCGTCGAAAAATTTAAGCGGCAGCTTGGCAAGCTTCGCATTGACGTCCTCGCGTATGCCATATACGGTCTTCTGTGCTACGCCAGCCATAATGTACTGCTGGAGGAAGCTGAATAGGGTGCTGATAATGTACAAAACGCCTAACGTCAGCAGAATTCGGCTGATCGCGTCGAAGTCGATGGCTGCGCCGGGCTCTCCATTTATTTTGGCCATGAGTCCCTCGAACAGCTTGGTCGTTGCTTCACCCATAATCTTCGGACCAAGGATCGAGAATACGGTACTAAGCACTGCGGTCAGGAGAACGATCAGCAGCGAGAATCGATACGGGCGCAGATAGCCAAGCAATCGGCGGAACGTGGCTTTAAAGTTTTTGGCCTTCTGGCCGGGCATCATCATACCCGGGGGACCGCCAGGCGGTCGATGACCTCCATGACCTCCATGCCCTCCGGGCCGATGACCACTTGGTCCGCCTCGATCGGCCGATTGGAGCGGCTCTAGCCTCTTATCGTTCATCATTGGATTCAAGCTCATGCGATCTCCTCCTCTGACAGCTGCGACGCCACGATCTCGCGGTATACCGGATTATTGTCAAGCAGCTCGCGGTGCGTTCCGATCCCCGCGATGCGGCCTTCGTCTAGAACGATAATGCGGTCGGCGTCCATGACGGTGCTGACGCGCTGGGCGACAATAATGACGGTGGCGTCGGTCGTCTCCGGACGGAGTGCGGCGCGCAGCTTGGCGTCGGTCTTAAAGTCGAGCGCCGAGAAGCTGTCGTCGAACAGGTAGATCGCCGGCTTGCGGACAAGCGCGCGAGCGATAGACAGCCGCTGCTTCTGACCGCCCGATACGTTAGTGCCGCCCTGGGAGATGATCGATTCGTAGCCGTCGGCCATACGCCCGATGAAGTCGGCAGCCTGTGCAACCTCAGCGGCATGACGAATCTGCTCGTCTGTTGCTTCCTCGTATCCAAATCGAATGTTGTCGGCGATTGTGCCGGTGAACAGCATCGCCTTCTGCGGTACGAGACCGATCATCGAACGCAGCTGCTGCTGAGCCATCTGACGAACATCGGTGCCATTGATGAGTACCGAGCCTTCGCTGACATCATAGAAGCGAGGAATTAGATTGATCAGCGTCGACTTGCCGGAGCCGGTACCGCCGATAATGGCTGTTACTTCACCTGGCGAGGCTTTGAAGCTGATCTTTTCCAGTGCGTGCATCTCCGCACCCGGATATCGGAATGAGACGTCGCGGAATTCGACGGTGCCGCGTACGGCTTGCTGGCTGCTATCCGTGCTGGCTTGCGCTTCAGATGGGTCTGTTATATCGGGCTTCATGTCGAACACCTCTTGAATGCGCGCGGCGGAAGCGGAAGCGCGCGGCACCATAACGAACATCATCGAGGCAAACATGAGGGCAAACAAAATCTGCCAGGCGTATTGAATAAATGCCATCAGGTCACCGACCTCCATGGCGCCGTTGTCGATCCGCATGCCGCCGAACCATAAAATCGCGATGCTGGCGATGTTCACGATCAGGAACATCAGCGGCATCAGCGCTGCCATCATTCGGTTGACCTTGATCGCCGTATCGGTAAGCGAGCTATTCGCTTGCGTAAACCGCTGCTGCTCATGGCCGGTCCGGTTGAAGGCACGAATAACCCGTATGCCTGTCAAATGCTCGCGCAGCACAAGGTTCAACTGATCGAGCCGCTTCTGCTGCAGCTTGAACAGCGGGAGCGTCCGGCTGGAGATGATCAGAATAATTAAAGCGACGACAGGCACGATAGCAATAATAATCGTAGACAGCTTCACGTCGCGGGTGAGTGCCATAATAATACCGCCGAAGCACATCAATGGCGCCATAACCATGACGCGCATCATCATGGTCAATACTTGCTGAACCTGCGTGATGTCGTTCGTCGTTCGCGTAATGAGCGAGGCAGTGCCAAGCTGGTCGAATTCATGCAGAGAGAACTTCTCGACATGAGCGAACAAGCGGCTGCGCAGATCGCGACCGAAGCCGCCTGCCGCTTTCGCCGATAAGTAGCTGGCGCCGACCGAGCAAGCTGCGCCGATGAGCGCAACAAGCAGCATAAGGCCGCCGACGCGCCAAATATATGGGGTGTCGCCGGTAACGACGCCTTTATCGACAATGTCTGCGAGTAAGGTTGGTAAGTACAGGTCGGAGAGTGATTGGAGAAACACGAATACGATAACGAGCAGCACCGCCATACGGTACGGCTTCAAGTAACGGAGAAGCTTTATCATATCGTTCGATTCACCTCATTATAAGGAAGTGGAGAGTGATTGGGCCTCGCTTCATCTACAGGTCGTTCGGCGTTGGCCGCGCATGAAATGTTGTTATGTTCATAGAAACGAAATACGTCCTCCAGCAACGAGACGAGCTGGCGGCTTCGTTCAATTCCGAGATAATCGGTCAGTCTTGTGACGGTGCTCATCATCATTTGCCGTGCGCGCAGCGTCATCTGTTCTCCCTCGGGCGTTAGCCGAATACGTACCGCACGGCGGTCGCTCGGATCGCGATGGCGTTCGAGCAGCCCACGAGCTTCGAGCACATTAACCATCTGGGTAACGGTCGGCATTGTAACATTAAGCGAACGAGCGAGGTCGGAAGCCTTCGGCCCATTCGGATCAATCTTCGTGCATTGGCGGGTATGAAACAGCAGAATCATCTCGCTCTTCGTATAACCGTCGCTTGCCTTCAGTCCGGTCCAGTTCAGTTGCTTGAACTGACGCAGGGAGCGAATGAGATCATGGGAAAGCTGCTGTTGCTCATCCAATCGATATTGTCCCTCCTTCATATTGTCTACAGATATATTTTAATTAGCTAAACTAATTATATTCGTGCGATTATTTTAACGTCAATCCGCCTTGAGCTGTATTATTTCATCGTATCTATTTATAAAATGCTAGTGAGTTGTGTATTATAAGAGGATAGGAACTTGCTGCAGGAAAGGTTGGTCGTCATGGAAAATAAAACTGCATCCTCGAACTTCATCCGAAACATCGTCGTAGAAGATTTGGACAAAGGTAAGGTAAAGGAAATTGTTACTCGTTTCCCGCCTGAGCCGAATGGTTACCTTCACATCGGTCATGCAAAATCAATCTGCCTTAATTTCGAATTGGCAGACGAATTTAAGGGACGGACCAATTTGCGGTTCGACGATACGAATCCGGTAAAGGAGGATACGGAGTACGTCGAGTCCATCAAGCAGGATGTTCAATGGCTCGGCTTCGAATGGGATGAGCTTCGCTACGCCTCCGATTATTTCGAAGAAATGTACAATCGTGCCGTGCTGCTCATTAAGAAGGGCAAAGCGTTCGTCTGTGACTTGTCCGCTGAGCAAATGCGCGAGACGCGCGGTACGCTGACGGAGCCGGGCCAAGAAAGCCCATACCGCAACCGCACGGTGGAAGAAAACCTTGATCTATTCGCGCGCATGCGTGCTGGCGAATTTAAGGACGGCGAGCGTGTGCTGCGGGCGAAGATCGATATGGCTTCCCCTAACATTACGATGCGAGATCCGGTGCTGTACCGGATTGCTCACGCTCATCATCACCGGACGGGCGACGCATGGTGCATCTATCCGATGTACGACTACGCGCACCCGATCAGCGACGCGATCGAAGGGGTTACGCACTCGATCTGTACGCTGGAGTTCGAGGACCATCGTCCGCTGTATGATTGGACGATTAGGGAATGTGAGATGGAATCGACTCCGCGTCAATATGAGTTTGCCCGTCTGAACATTACGAATACCATTATGAGCAAGCGTTACTTGAAGTCGCTTGTTGATGGCGGCATCGTCGACGGATGGGACGATCCGCGCATGCCGACGATTAGCGGCCTCCGCCGCCGCGGCTTTACGCCGGAAGCGCTGCGCGCTTTCTGCCGGGAGATCGGTGTGGCACGGGCTAATAGCTTGGTCGATGAGCGGATGCTGGAGCATTTTATCCGGGAAGATTTGAAGCTGAAGACGCTGCGCACAATGGCGGTCGTGCGGCCTTTGAAGGTCGTAATTACGAACTATCCGGAAGGCCAAGTCGAAATGCTTGAGGCTGAGAATAACTCGGAGAATGAAGAGCTGGGTATGCGTATGATTCCGTTCTCCCGTGAAATCTATATCGAACAGGACGATTTCATGGAGGTACCGCCGCCGAAATACCACCGCTTGTACCCAGGCAATGAGGTGCGTCTCAAGCATGCGTACTTCATTAAGTGCGAAGAAGTGATTAAGAACGATGCAGGCGAGGTTATCGAGCTGCGCTGCACGTACGATCCAGAGACGAAGAGCGGATCAGGCTTCACGGGACGCAAGGTGAAAGGAACGATCCACTGGGTAGAGGCGTCTTCGGCGAAGGCAGCGGAATTCCGCCACTTCGAGCCGCTGCTTATCGATGACGAGTCCAATGCGGATAAGCCGTTCTTGGAACGGATTAATCCGAACTCGCTCGAGACGCTGCAAGGGTTCGTCGAGGAGGGCTTAGCAAGCTCAGTGGGCGGGGATAAGTTCCAATTCTTCCGTCACGGCTACTACAACGTCGATCCGAAGCTATCCGCACAGGGCAAGCTGGTGTTTAACCGGATTGTATCACTGAAGAGCTCGTTCGATCCGAAGAAATAATAAAAACGCGACCGGCAGGCTTAAAGCTTGCCGGTCGCGTTTTTCGCTTGAAGCGGGTGTGGATTAGAGTCGTCCCGCAATTAACTCGTTTAATCGCTGTTCCTCCTCCGGATCAAACGAGATTAAGATGCTGCGCAGATCTTCATTGATTTGTCCAGTTGCATTCAAGGCTGCCAGATAAGTTCTTATCACGTCTAATATTGATTGTTTCACTGCGTCTTCGACATTCGGGTTCGATAGGCTGCTCAAATCTCCGGTCGCTACAGGACTTGTCCATTCAATCGCGCCAGCGTAGTCGCCGCGGCCGTATGCCACCAAGCCCATTGCATAACGAATTGCCGGCGTAATTTCGAATGCGCGGCCCTGCAATTGCTCTGGAGGAAGCTTCTTTAATTCCTCGATTCGGTCAAGCACCACTTCATACAGTTCATCAACACGTGTCCAGCGTTGATCTCGAACTTCCGGTTGTTCCCTATGAATGTTCCATCCGCTCGAAGCGTATTCGTCCATCGCGTCGCCATATACTTCAATTGACCATTTGAATTTGTTGATGCGCTCTTCGTACAAGGCAAGCACGGCGTCTTCCTGACCGATCATTTTTGCGTAGTCAATTTTGCTGCTAAGTGTATCAGGGTCATATGGATTAGCTTTGTACAGCTTATCTAGTAACTGGCCAGCCTTTTCAAGATAGTCAGAATGACTGGTATCCGCCTGATATACCTGCATATACCAGGTAGCGGCGGTCAGGCTGTATGGCACTTTATTCGGGTCTGCATTTATTGCTTTATTGAGCGGCTTAATGACCTCACTAAACGGCTTTTGTGATTGAGCCAGCTTCAGGGCTTGCTCATAGTTAGCACGGGCCCCCATTTGTTGACCTACGTAGATAGTAACGGCAATGGAGAGCAGTATCATTACAGATGGTAGTACGATTGGGAGCTTTAATTTGCTGTTAATAGAGACATTGTTCGTCTTAGACGAATCGGCCACGTTCGGGAAGGCAGCGGAAATTGCTCCAAGACAAGTAAAGAAAGTGACGAGCATAAGGACGTAGCTCATGTCGAAATCAATTAAGCTGTGAGAAATTATAGCCAGCGCTATAATAAACAGCACAAAATGACTGCTGCGCTTCTCTGGATTGCGGATATACCCGCGAATGTACATGAACAAAATACCTGCTATAAGAATGAGATGGGCGAGTAACCCGATCCAACCTGTTTCTACGAGTACCTGTATGAAGTAGTTATGAGTTTGCTGGCTGGAATAAGGGTTGTTCTGATATTGCTGATACAAAGCTATCCATCCGCCGCCGCCTGCTCCCAAGATCGGATAGTCGGCTGATATTTTCATTGCATCCTTATAGAATGTGCTGCGCTCCAGTACACTATGCTGGTTAAAGTTAATGTTCTCAATCCGCTCAGCGATGGAAGGTGGCAGAACACTACGAACTGCCCCGCTGCCGAGCACGAGTGCTGCCCCGATCGCCAGCAGAATGATCAGCAGCGCTGGAACAGCGAAAAAGGATATTGTTCGGCCGTTAAAACGTGCAAGCTTGTTATCTAGCGCAAGCTCAAGCTTGTCATGTAGAAACCAGCTTAATAGCGCTACGATGACGCTGACGCCAAGCATAGGCAGCCACCCGGACCAGGACAGCTTGTCAAACATATTGAATAGATCGACGTTGCCTTGATTGGCGCTAGGAATGATTTGCGCGGCGATTTCGAGCATATTCGAGTCAATTTTACTTAGAATGATAAGGGATGCGCCTGTGGATATAATCATGTACAATAAAAGAATAATCTGCTTCGAAATGCGAAGAAATGGAAGCAGGCACAGAATTAACACGGGAAGCAGCAACAATGCGGCCCGTGACAACGTCAGCATAAATGATACAAAAATAGGTACAAGCATTAACGCATGTACGGAACGCCAGTAACGATTTTTGACATGTGCAGCGTAATACAGTGCAACGAGAAACAGCGCGATAAGGAGCGCGGCATAAGTATTCGAGTATTGGAGTACGGAAGTGAGACGGAATTGGCCGGGCATCGCTTCCCATAATGCATCTTTCTTGTAAGCTATACCGAATACGTTAAGCAATCCATATATCACGATGATATAGCCGGAACCGACGATAGACCATTCCAAGATGCGCTGTCCGATTGCTTGGCGGGATACGAACGCTGCTGCTGCAAAGAACAAGGCTGCAATTGCAGTGATGAATACCATCCACTTTGCGTCATGCTTTGATACCGCACCGAGAGAAGATATCCAATAGCATAATGGAATAATCCAGGCAGCGAGGGGCATTAATTTCGTTTCACCCAACGATTTGCGCATGACTATTATGACTAACCATAAACCTATAGATACTAGTGAAGCGTAAAGCGCTGCGTTTAGGATCGGACGTTCAAATCCGAACGAGAGGCTGTTGAACAAGCCTGCCTTGTACGGGAACAGGATGAACCAGAGGCCGAGTACAAGGGAGGCTGTCGTAGTGAAGATTGACTGTTCTTTTGAATTTGTGTTCAGTTGCTGCGAACGACTCTTCCTCATAAAACATAAGCTCCTTAATCAATAGTAATGAGAAACATGGTGAAGTAGTATTCTCCCGCAAAACGCGTAAGTTGCTAATCTATATGACAGTCTAACATAAATTGAATCTGACACGATAGCTATAATAATCGTGAATAGCTTCGCATCACGTGACAATGACATCATAATAAATGTATCCAAAGCATAATCAGCGGTGCCATAACAACGACGAAAATCAGTTGATCCTGCGTTATTTCGTTAGGCGTTCGCGTAATTATTAAGGTGACGCCTCCTTGAGCTGTATTATTTTACGTTCCAATTTATTAAAGGATTTGTGTATTATAATTAGGATATACAACGTCGATCCGTTGAAGAGGCATGTTCGATATGGTGTATTATAATTAAAAAGATAATTATAGGAAATGGAGTTACTGTGCATTAAGAGAACGAGCATAGGGCCTGTTCTATGCAGACTGGGGAGATAAAGTGAAAATAATCTTGTTATCAGGGGGATCAGGCAAAAGATTATGGCCGTTATCAAACGATTCCCGTTCCAAACAATTTCTTAAGCTGTTAAGTAATCAAAGTGGCGATCATGTATCAATGGTTCAGCGTGTGTGGGGGCAACTGGGGAATAATGACTTAAGCCAGCATGCTTATATCGCAACTGGACGCGGGCAACTTGAAGTCATTCAAAGCCAATTAGGACTTGAATCAAATATTATTATCGAGCCCGAGCGCCGGGATACGTTTCCCGCTATAGCTCTTTCAGCTGTATATCTTCATTCTGTCAAGCAAGTATCGCTTGAAGAAGTTGTTGCGATTCTGCCGGTCGATCCGTACGTTGAAGATCATTTCTTCGAGAAAGTAAAGGAACTGGCGGCTATTATTGATGATTCTGATGCCAATATCGGTCTGCTTGGCGTCACCCCAACCTATCCATCTGCGAAATATGGTTACATTGTTCCTCAATCTGTTGGCGAACAAGTATACAAACAGGTAAGTCGTTTCGAAGAAAAGCCAAGCGAGTCGCGGGCGAAAGAGCTGATTGCAGAGCATGCTCTGTGGAACTGCGGTGTATTTGCTTTTCGGTTGGGATACATGATTGAAGAGTTGACAAAGCGAGGGCTGCCAGTTCAATATAAAGAGCTTCAAGCTCAATATGGCAGTATGAAAAAGATTAGCTTCGATTACGAAATTGTAGAGAAGGCGGATAAAGTTGTTGTTCTCCCGTATAACGGTTACTGGAAGGATCTTGGGACTTGGAATACCCTTACAGAAGAGATGGGGAGCCCACTTATCGGCAACGCTATTATGTCTGAGGATTGTGTGAATACGCATGTCATTAACGAACTGGATATTCCGATAACCGTACTAGGTGTATCGAATGTCGTTGTAGCGGCTAGTCCTGATGGCATACTTGTGTCGGATAAAGCGTCTAGTCCGCGGATTAAAGATGTACTGAAGCATCAGGATCAGCGTCCGATGTATGAGGAGCGCCGATGGGGAAGGTACAGGGTACTGGACTACATTAAGTACCCTGGCAGAGAAGAGGTACTGACGAAGCGGATTTTGATCTCGGAAGGATGCAATTTAAGTTATCAGTATCATATGAGACGCCGTGAAGTATGGACGATTGTAGCTGGATCAGGTGAGATGGTACTCGATGGACAGCTCCGTCCGGTTCAAGCGGGTGATATCGTAGTCGTGCCGTGCGAGATGAAGCACAGCATCCGGGCGATAACTGACCTGGAAATCATTGAAGTTCAAACGGGTCAAGAACTTGTTGAAGAAGATATCGTACGCCTCGCGCTGAACTGGGACGAGATTGTAGAGCTTGCTGTACAACTAAACTAATAAGAAAAGATCTCGGAATTGGCCGGTTCATTCGGTCGACCGCGATCTTTTCTTATATTTAACTTATTCACTCTATTCATTGTTATAGGAACATGTTGCTGCAACACGAGTTAGTACGTTAATTTCATCCACTGTACACCAAGCCCCAACTCTCTGATATCAGAAGATTGGCCGATTTGCGCTGGTGATATGGGGACAGGATTAATGATTTTAATGTGAAGCAACAGGTTGTTCGATAAGAGGTTACTTGGGATTGTAACGGTATATAAAGTGGAACCGTCATATTTCGCCTTTATGGACCCTATTGGATGTCCATTGGCTTCAATGCTAAATTCTTTACTTCCTTCCGGGAGAAATGAGAGTGACTGTAACTGCATTTCTATTGGTCCGTCAGGCCGTGAACTCAATTGCATATACAAATTTGCCTCACGCCCCTCCATCCATATCCCCCAGTCCTCGGGTGACGACCAACCCTTGCCTAGGTAGGCAACACGGTTGTCTTGGATGGAATCGAAGGGGATTTTCTCGTTACTGAGCACGATGATCCCTTGATTCCCCTTCCAGTGTTTTAGTTCATGCGATATATAGTACAGCCGATAGGCTTCACTGACATTTGGATGAACTGCAAAATAAAGAATACCGACATACCAGCAGAAAAGAACAAGGGAAGCGCCGTATAAGAGTCCCTTTTTTATCATAGTAATCACCCCGATTAAGTTACTAGCGGGTGGCCAGCGAACCACAATAGCAGCAACGGAATATTTAATATCGCGATCGTTATGAGAAGAACGGTTTTCGGAAATGGTTTAATCCGGCATATCCAATCATTCACAGCCAGCGCTAAAATAAGAGAGCCCATAAAGTAACGTGGAAGAGATTGTAGATTAGACATTATGGGTATGGTAATGCAGACAAACCCGAAAAACGCTTCGGTATAACGTTTTTTTATAAAAAGATATACGGCTCCGGCAATGCCGAGTATTCCCCAAATCGCCAAATAGGCGGAAGAACGGTCGGATGTTAAGCCTTCATACAAACGTATAAGGGGATTTGTGTTGTCTCTTCCCCATGCGATCTGAATATTTTTGAAGGCGAACGGATCCCCGACGTGAAAATATAAATAAGTCATGTAAGCAAATAGTCCTACTGGAATAAGGAGTAGGGAGAACAACTGCTTCTCATTCTTTAAGAAAGCGGGCAGGAATGATTTGAGTGTCTTTCCTTCTCTTAAATGGACAATTAGGCATTTGATAAAGAATACAATGCTGAACATTACGCCTGTAATTCTTGTCATAGAAAGCAAGGCGCCTACTGCGCCAGCAAGAGTCCATTTCTCTTTCTCTAGACAGTAAAACCCGAGTGCGACAAGAAGAATGAATAAAGACTCGGTATACAAAGATGAATAATAGAAAGAATAAGGACCGAATCCAAGCAAAAGAATTACAGTGTTGGCGGACTCTCTGTCGCGTGTCATGCTGATATAATGATGCACGACAATTAAGGTGGCAAAGAATAATAAAGTAGATAGAATTACTCCTGCTTGATTGATCGATAATGCTGTAGCAGCCACAACTCCTTTAACTAGTAGGGGATATAAAGGAAAAAAGGCCCAGTTGGCGGCGTCGCCATTTTCGTGTTCACTAGGTTCCAACATATAGCCGTCTCTAATGATGGATGTATACCAACCCGCATCCCATCGGTTTAAGATGTCAAATATGCTTTCATCTGAGTGCATGATGGAGTTCCATACCAGGGAAATAATAAGGTAGGTAAATCTTGAAGCGACTACGATAAGAAAACAATAGAGTGCGACGTTAATACTTGGTTTCGAAAGCTTCATGTTTCCTCCAGGTTACTAAAATGTATAACGGCCTAATCGAATTGTGGTCGAAATTAAGAATACAACATTCGCTACTGTTTGACAAAATCTAAAAATAGTGGGGAAGTGAATCATCGAAGTAATTCTGATATAATTACTGATGGTTCAATCGAGTTGCAGTGAAAGATCTTTATATAAGGAAGAGTAGGAGCATGCATGATGAAATTCGTATTGAGTATGGTATTAGGTCTTTATAGGAGTATCCCTTTAATAGTGAACCTATCTCGGAAAGACTTACAAATCCGTTATTTAGGATCATATCTAGGCCTATTATGGGCTTTTATTCAACCCGTTATTCAAATCCTGATCTTCTGGTTTGTGTTTCAAGTGGGCTTTAAATCGGCTCCAGTTGATAATTACCCGTTCATATTATGGTTGATGGCAGCCATGATTCCATGGTTTTTTATTTCAGACTGCGCTATTAACACGACAAACTCCATTGTCGAGAACAGTTACCTCGTGAAGAAGATGTCATTTCAAGTTGGATTGCTGCCAATTGTAAAGGTTGTATCAGCAATCTATATCCACCTGTTCTTTATCGTGTTTCTCATGATTATGTTCCTGTCGTATAACTATTACCCAGATTTGTATACTCTGCAGATCGTATATTATTTTGCTTGCTCTGTCATGTTGGTGCTCGGATTTGCTTGGCTAACTTCTTCTTTGGTTATTTTCTTAAAGGATATAGGGCAGTTTGTAGGCGTAATTACTCAATTTATGTTCTGGTTAACGCCTATCTTCTGGTCAATGAATATATTGCCGGAGAAGTACCACAAGTATATTAAGTTAAATCCAGTGTATTATGTTACGGAAGGTTATCGGGGTGCAATGATAGATAAAACGTGGTTTTGGGAGCATCCTGTTCAAACGTTATATTTCTGGTTGTTCACCTTCGTTCTGCTGTTAACGGGGATTATTGTATTTAAGAGACTCCGTCCTCATTTCGCGGACGTGCTATAGGCTGGAGAGATGACAATGAGTCAATACGCAGTTAAGGTCGATAATGTTTCCAAGGTATATAAAGTATATAAACAGCCTGTAGACAGGCTGAAAGAATCAATTCGTTTCCCAAGAAAAATATATCACACTCCTTTTCATGCAGTATCGGAGTTGTCGATCAGTATTCCAGTTGGAGAGACGATCGGAATACTGGGGAAAAATGGTGCCGGAAAATCGACGCTTCTAAAAATGATTACAGGTGTACTTCAACCGACAAGTGGAAATATTACGGTTAACGGAAAAATTGCTGCACTGTTAGAGCTAGGGGCTGGATTTAATCCGGAGTATACCGGTCTCGAAAATATTTATCTCAACGGCACGTTAATGGGATATTCGCGTGAACAAATGGAAGAGCGGCTCCAAGATATACTAACGTTTGCTGATATTGGAGACTTTATTCACCGTCCTGTTAAAACCTATTCGAGCGGTATGTTTGCTCGGTTGGCATTTGCTGTAGCGATTAATGTTGATCCGGATATTCTTATCGTTGATGAGGCGCTTTCGGTTGGAGACGTGGCATTCCAGGCGAAGTGTTATCGCAAATTTAATGAGTTCAAACAGAAAGGGAAAACGATTATTTTCGTTACCCATTCCCTTGAAACTGTGCTGCGATATTGTACGCACGCTTTCGTTATTCACGACGGCCGCATGATTGCGGAAGGTAGTCCGAAGGATATGGTCGATTTATACAAGAAGGTACTCGTGAATCTGTATGACATTGAGGATGACCTGAAGATAAATAAGGTAGAGGCACCAGTGCTAGAGGGGGAGTGGAAGCAGCATTTTTCTAGTCAGGCCAATACAATCGAGTATGGCAACAAAGAAGCAGAGATTATCGACTACGGATTGTTCGATTCGGCAGGGCGTCCAGTAACGAAGGTTCATAGTGACGAGGATACATTTGTTCGGATGAGGATACAATTTCATCAGTCGATGCAGGATCCAATTTTTGCATTCACGATAAAGGATTTAAAAGGGAATGAATTGGCTGGCACAAACACGTGGTTTCAAGGGATCGATACGGGGCTGTGCGAGGCAGGCACGGTTCGTTCCATCACATTTGCTCAGCGAATGAATTTGCAAAGTGGGTATTATACGCTTTCTCTTGGTTGTACGGGTTTTGTTGGAAATGAGGATTTGAAAGTGTATCATCGGCTGTATGACGTCATTGCGTTCGAGGCGGTCATGTTCAAACGAATTGTAGGCGTGTTTGACATCGACTCGCAAATCTCGTTAGATGAATAATTAAAATTGAGATGATCGAGGTTGTTGATTATGAAAGATAGAACGTTAGCTCAAATCGATCTGCAATATTATAAAGGTACGGATCGATATAGCGATGGCGATGTTGAGGATGAGATTTTATCTATCGTACAGAACAACGACGATTTCACAGACATTCTTAATAAGGATGACCGATGGCCGATTTTGTATCACTTGTCTCCGCGCAGAAGAAATTTGCTGGAATGGTATCCTTTCCGTGCTGAGGGGTCAGTGCTAGAAATTGGCGCTGGCTGTGGCGCACTCACTGGATTGCTGTGCGAGAAGTTAAGTCAAGTGACGGTCGTTGAATTATCTAAACGTAGAGCTGAAATCATTGCGAATCGGCACCGGGACTTTCAACATCTAAAAATTATGGTTGGTAATTTGAACGACATGGATTTTGGGCAGTCGTTTGATTATGTTACTTTAATTGGCGTGCTTGAATATGCAGGGAAGTTTACGGATTCCCAGACGCCATACCTCGACTTTTTACGCAAGATCGTAGAGCCTTTGCGTGAAGGCGGAACATTGTTAATAGCAATAGAGAATAAGTACGGGCTTAAATATTGGAACGGCTGCAGAGAGGATCATACAGGGCGCTTCTTCGATGGTCTTGAGGGATATAGGAATTTCCCTGGCGAGGGAGTTGCAACTTTCTCCAAAATGGAGCTGTCTGAATTGCTGGAAGCGGCAGGGCTTGCTGTTGTTGATTTTTATTATCCTCACCCTGATTATAAGCTTCCAGTTCATATCTATTCGGATGAAGTTGTGCCTTCACTTGGAGCGATAGCGCGAGAAGCGTCGAATTATGATATGGATCGCCTCACGTTGTTTAACGAGGAGCAAGTGCTCAACGGATTAGTGACGAACGGACAGTTCGGTTTTTTTGCTAACTCTTTTCTCGTAGAATGCAAGAAAAGGGAGGGGTAAACGATGCGCATTCTTTATACGAAGTTTAATCGTGAAAGAATACCCGCTTATCAAATATGTACAATGATCCGCCAGTATAGTGACGGAAGTAAGGACGTCGTTAAGCGAGCGCTCAACACCAGTGCTAAAGAACATATCAAAACGATTTTGTCCAATCGGCAGCGGCTTTCTGAGTTCTATCCCGATCATTATTTCGTTACCAGCCAGATGGAGGGAGATGATATCATATTTCCTTTTATCGAGGGGAAGAGCTATGAAACGCTTCTAGCGGATGCGGTGAAAACAGGTGATTCCGAACGATTTCTTACTGTACTCGAGCAGTACTATTCGTTCATATTATCGATGTCAGCAGGCTCGAAGCCGTTTGAGCAGCTGTCGTCCTTATCAGGGCGACAGCTAGTAACGAGTGGTGGGGAGCGCCATTATGAGTATTTCCGGCTTACGAATGTCGATCTTACGTTTGATAATCTGTTCATGCAGCCGGATGGTCGTACGATCGTAATTGATTGCGAATGGGTATTTGAAGTGGAATTACCTATCCTGTACCTGATGTACAGGTCTTTGTATATGTTTTACTGGAAATATAAGGATTTTGTTCAGTCGATTCCTGGAGCGGTGTATTACTACACGTATTTTCATATAACCAACGAAGATATTCAGCTATTCGACCAATTGGAATTGGATTTTCAGGACTATGTTCATGGGAAAGAACGGCGGTATGCGATTGACAAACGGTATTTGAAATCAAACGTGAGCCTGCCTCAGATGCAAGACGAGTTAGTCATGCTTCGGGAGAAGGAAAGTCAATTGCAGGAAGTAATGAGGGAGTATGACAAGCGGCTCGATCAATTAAATCAGCAAATTTTTGATCGACAGCGCGTAAATATAGATTCAGCGTTAAATGCTTCTGAGCGCCAGATGGAAGAACTGAAGATGCAGCTTGATGGGGAGCGGCAAAAGGTTTGTCAGTTAGAAAGCGAAAAATCAGGGCTCGAAATCATACATCAGCAAGTGGCAAGAGAGAGGGACCGATTGGCTGAGGACGCTGTTGAGCGGGAAGCTCTGATCAACTCTTTAAAGGAAACTATCCATAATCAAAATGTGGAAATTCAAAACATTCTTAATCTTGTTCGGGAAGTGAATGGACATTCGAGCGGCAGTAGAGTGAAGCGTGTCATGGGGGTAGTACTTAGGCCTGTTCGGAGTCTTCGCAGCGAATTGTCGCTTTCGAAGCGTCTGGCAGATGAATTGATGAATGCTGTGAAAGAAAGAGATCGATTAATTCAAGAGAAAGATGGAAACGCAGTAGCGATATACGATAAACTAAATACTAAATCGATAGAAATCGAGGGAATTCGACGTCAATCAGATTTACTTGAGAAGCATGTTGCCTATTTGGAACAAGAGCTTCATCGTGTGAGGACTGAGAACGAAAGGTTGAAGGGTGAGAAACATATTGCTCAACACAATTATGAACAGGTTGTTGAACAATATGAGCAGGTTGTTCATCAGTATGAGAAGCTTATGCAGGAGCATCATATTTATGTCGAGGAGACGAGTAGGCAGATTGAAGAGTTGGAGAAAACTCGGCAGCATCTTGAGCATTTGCATCACCTGAAGAACTACGAGTTGGAAGAATTGAAAAAATCGATAAAAATAAGAAGGGATTGAATGGTAGTTGAAGCGTGTACTTGTCTTAAATCCCTACTTGCCTACTCTTGGCGGGGGCGAAAAACATATGGGCTATTTGTGCAAATGTATCGAGGAGTTCTATGATGACGTAAAAATTGAAATTCTGGTGCATAACTATAACAATATTGATATTCATGCGCCTAATTATCCGACAATTGAAATGCTGAATGAGCGGTTCTCGCTGCAGTTGAACAAAACATCGATCTTGAAGCTCGATTTGCCTAAAGCGAACAGTCTGAAGGAGCATTATCGAAATAAACGTATTATCGAGAAAATGACGGAATCTTACGATCTGTTTATTAACTTTATGTTTCTCAGCAAACATGAGGGACGTGCTCGCAAAAATATTTATTCCTGCATGTTTCCTCCGACCCATTATCAGTTCCCGGACAGCCTGTTTCGACAGCTGGCGGGTAAATGGATGGATCGGAAGTTCGTAAAAAGCTACGACTACTTCATTACCAATTCCTATTATACGAACCATTGGCATGAACATTTTTGGCACACTGGCGCTAAGAATAAGGTTATTTATCCCCCGGTGTTTTCTGAGCAAACGGTGTTACAGAGAGTTGGCGAAAGTACGACACGTAAAAATATGATTTTGTCGGTCGGACGTTTCTTTGTAGGAGCGCATAACAAGAAGCAAGACGCGCTTGTAGATATGTTTTTGCGTAATTGCTCGAAATGGCCGGGATGGGAGTTCCATCTTGCGGGGGCAGTGTCAACAACCGATATCGACGTGGAGTATGTCAACCAAATTAAGAAAAGGATCGAGGGCAGTCCGGTCTATCTGCACTTGAATTGTCCATTCAGTGAGTTGGAACAGTTGTATAAGGAAGCGAAGATCTTCTGGCATGCGACTGGCTACGGAGAGAATGATAACGAGTTTCCTGAGAAGATGGAGCACTTCGGTATTACGACCGTTGAAGCGATGAGCTATGGTGTAGTACCGGTTGTTATAAATAAAGGTGGACAAACGGAAATCATTCAACAAAGCGAGACGGGGCTGCTCTGGAACACGGAGGAGGAATTAGTCGCACATACTGAAATGCTGATGGCCGAGGAAGCGGAACGAGTTCGGCAAGCACAAAGATGTTATGATAGTGCGAATCTGTTCTCCATAGAGAAATTTTACGAGAAAAGTAGGGAGATTCTCCATGCCGTCAACTTATGATGTATCCATCGTGATTGTACACTATAATGGCGTACGGTATCTTAAGGCGCTGTTTGACTCTTTACTCGCGCTTGAAACGGATGGGTTAAGCTATGAGGTTGTGTTCGTTGATAACGGCTCTACAGATAATTCGATAAGTTATCTGGAGATGAACTACCTGCCGCAGATGCCGAATTTGAAAATATTATCACCCGGACAAAATCTTGGTTTCGCCGGAGGAAACAATTACGGTGTTCGTAACTGTTCAGGGAAGTATGTTGCTTTCCTTAATAATGACACTAAAGTTGATCGCGGCTGGCTCTTGTCTTTATATCAAGCGATGAGCGATCCTGAGGTCGGCATAGTGAACTCAAAGCTACTGTTCTTTTATGATTTTATCCGCATAGCTGTAAGAACGATGGATCAATTGAAGCTAAGCTCAGCCGTAAAAATTAACGAGCATGAGTATACGATTGATCCGAAATTCTGCACGAATTTGCTTCACCATCAGTCGGAGCTTGTGACTTTTGGGCATTCGGTATTTTATATCCCACTGTTGGACGGGCGGGAGGCTGACTATCGTATTGAGATGAAGGCGACTTCATTTACGGATACGGATGAGATTATTGTTGGAGACTTTACTGTCAAGCCGACTAGCTCTGGTGTAATCTCTTGGGATCTTGGAAAGAAAGAAGTTGGCGAGGCAGTGTCGATTATCCAGAATGTCGGTTCCGGGGTCAATGACGAGTTTAATGGTTTCGATATTGGATTCTGTGAGGTCGACAACGGTCAATTTGATACTGCACGTGAGCTTCAGAGCGCATGTGGTGCCTCTATGATGATGAGGAAGGAGCAATTCCTCGAGCTTGGAGGGTTCGATGAGTATTTCTTTATGTATTATGAAGATACTGATCTTTCTTTCCGAACTCGGGCGGCAGGTAAGAAAATTATGTACACTCCTCATTCAGTGGTTCGACATATTCATACTGGAAGCAGCAAGGAATGGTCGCCGTTTTTTATTTATCAGGTTATGCGAAATCGTTTATTGTTTATTTATAAGAATTATCCAAGAAGAGTTTTTGTTAAGCAATGGTTAAAATTTGCAGCGCACGTTGCGAAATCTGTGATTCGTCCCCATGAGTCGCCAGAGGTCAAAACGGCTAAGCGGCGTGCTCTGAAAGATTGTACAAAGCAAACATTGGCTTATCGAAAGTCTGGACATTCGTCTAAATAAGGGCATGAGTGTACAAATCTTGTTGTCGACGTATAACGGGGCCCAATATTTGCGTGATCAATTAGATTCCATTGTTCAACAATCTTACGGGGAATGGTCATTATTAGTTCGTGATGATGGATCAAATGACGAGACGCTCGATATTTTAGAAGAATATCGCTCAAGATTTCCGGACCGGATTGAAATTTTGGAGACAGAGCATGAAAGGCTAGGCGCCTGTCAGAGTTTTGCACGATTGTTGTCAAGGTCGACTTCTCCGTACGTAATGTTTTGCGATCAAGACGACGTCTGGAAGAGTGATAAAGTTGAACAAGCTCTTGGTGCGATAAAGCAATTTGAGCAGGATCACGACGGTCCGATTCTTGTTCATACGGATATGACAGTCGTTGATGAGCGATTAAATTTGATTGATAATTCTTTTTGGAATTATCAGGGCATATCAGGTGAGGATTGTCGATTGTCTCGTATATTGACTCATAACAACGTGACGGGATGCACTTGTATTATGAATGCTCGTATGCGGTCGGAAGCTTTGCCGATACCTGCAGAAGCGATCATGCATGACTGGTGGATTGCCCTAGTTGCTTCTATAAACGGCGGGTTAAGAGGTATACCTTCGTGCCTGCAGTTGTATCGCCAACATGCCAATAATGTTGTTGGGGCATTTCGGTACCAAGGCATGTTTAACAAAGTATTCAATGCAAGCCGCAGTAGGAGAATGATTGAGGAGACGATGGCACAAGCGCGTGCACTGCTTTGGTATCGGCAAGAGAAGATGACAGGCGTCCAAAAACGAATGGTTGATGATTATGGACGGCTTCTGTACAGGGGACGTATTCATAGAATGGTTACATTGTTACGGCATCGGTTTAGTAAGGCTGGATTGATGCGTAACGTGATGTTTGTGATATTGATCCTGCTAGCGAAGAAAGAACGAGAGGGACATCGGTATGAAGGCTAGAGGCATACGCTGGATCGGTTGCTGGCTCATTGCGATGGTATTTATTGTTGGGGCAGGAAGCGTTCTGGTTTTCGCGCAGCCGACGGTTGCAGAAGAAAACAAGGACATACTTGACAGTGGTTTATCAGTGAAGCTGTTGGAACAGCATACACCCAAACGTATGATTGGAGCGGGAATGTATAAGGTCTCGATAACGCTTCAAAATGACGGTAAAACCGTGTGGAAGCAGGATGAACTTCTGTTTCTATCGTATCATTGGCTAAATGAAGATCAGTCCGTACATGTATGGGATGGATTGCGTACTAAATTGCCGCATGATGTGGAGCCTGGTGAACAAATAACGGTGAAAGCGGACGTTAAGGCTCCAGGCGAAGGCGGGAATTATTTTCTTCAGTGGGACATGGTATACGAGGGAGCAGCGTGGTTTGGCGATACGAACCCAGAATCTCTTCAGTCGGTGTCTGTGCATGTGTACGGTAAATGGTTTAAGTATGTTTGGATCGGTGGATGCTTGTTAGTGCTAGTTTTACTTGTCCGTTTATTAAAGCGAAAGTGACGCTAACATAATGGGGGAACAAGGCAGATGAGATTGGACAAAGAAAGGTCAACTCCTGTATTGACAGTAGTCGTACCTTGTTACAACGAAGAGGAGGTCTTACAGGAGACAAACTTGAGGCTGTCTTCGGTATTGGATGAATTAATTGCCCAAAAGTGGATTTCCGCTGAGAGCTCCATTTTCTATGTAGATGATGGATCCAAGGATAGAACATGGGAGATCATCTGCGAACTTAATCGTAATAATAAGTATGTCTCCGGATTGAAGCTAGCACGAAACGCCGGGCATCAGAATGCGTTATTCGCTGGACTTACTCAAGCACGTGAGTATTCAGATTGTATCATTTCGGTCGATGCCGATTTACAAGACGACCTTGCGGCCATTCCGCAGATGATCGAGAAGTACCGTGAAGGGTATGAGGTTGTCTATGGTGTCAGACGGAAACGGGAAACCGATACGCTGTTCAAACGGGTTACGGCCGAGGGGTTCTACAAGGTGATGAACAAAATGGGTGCAAACATCGTCTACAACCATGCGGATTTTCGTTTACTTGGTAATCGAGCGTTGAGTGCGTTAATGGAATTTAAAGAAGTCAATTTATTTATTCGTGGCGTCGTTCCGATGGTTGGATTCAAATCGACTAATGTTTATTACGACCGGGCAGACCGGTTCGCGGGGCAGAGTAAGTATCCTTTGAAAAAAATGCTTGCTTTTGCTTTTGATGGGATTACGTCCTTAAGTGTGACGCCGATTCGAATGGTAACATTAACAGGCGTCGTGTTCGCAGCTCTGTCGATGTTGGCGGCTTTATACGCTGTAATTGTGAAACTGAACGGCAATTCGATTTCCGGCTGGGCGTCGATCATGGTTTCATTGTGGTTTATCGGTGGTGTTCAGCTTATGTGCCTGGGTATGATTGGGGAATATATCGGCAAGATATACAAAGAAACGAAACATCGGCCTAAATATATTCTCGAAGAAGAGTTGCCGGCGCAGTGCCGTTCTGATCGGATGCTTTCAGGAGCCTATTATACTGAAGTGGCTGCATCACAGTTATGATTAAGAAACTGCTGTCGCATGATTTTGTTCGATTTATTATGGTAGGCGTTATGAATACGCTAGTGGGCTTAGGTTCGATTTATTTGTTTATCAACTTATTTCATATGGGTTACTGGCTCTCGACATTCGCGGGGAATACTGTCGGATCGATTAATTCGTTCTACTGGAACAAGTCATTTACATTTAAAGCGAACGGTTCAGCTAACCAAGGGATGCAGATGCTCAGATTTTTACTCGTGACTTTAGTATGCTACGGTTTGTCATACTTTATAGGGTACTTGGCGACGGATGTATTTATCTCTTCATCCCAGAGTAATAGCGTATTGTACAATATCGCGGCTTTAGTAGGAACATTTATTTACACGATAAGCAATTATTTTGGTCATAAGTATTTTACATTTCGTCAATGAAATGAACAGAGTCCACAGACTGATCTTAGGAGCGATATAATATGAAAGGTATTATTCTAGCTGGCGGTACGGGCTCGCGCCTGTTTCCGCTTACGAAAGTAACGAACAAGCATTTGCTTCCGGTCGGCAAATATCCGATGATTTATCATGCAGTGGCGAAACTGAAGGAAGCCGGTATTACGGATATTCTAGTTGTAACAGGCAAAGAGCATATGGGTGACGTAGTCGGTTTGCTTGGTAGCGGTAGCGATATGAATGTTGAATTTACTTATAAAGTTCAGGATGAGGCTGGCGGGATCGCGCAAGCGCTCGGTCTGGCTGAGCAGTTCGTCGGTGATGATCAAATGGTCGTAATTCTCGGTGACAACGTATTCTCCGACTCTATTGCTCCATATGTGGACAATTTCCGTAAGCAGGAACGCGGTGCGAAAATTTTGATTCAAGAGGTGCACGATCCGCAGCGTTATGGTGTGCCGGAATTGTCGGGCGATCGTATCGTCTCAATCGAAGAGAAGCCGAAAGAGCCGAAGAGCTCCTATGCGGTTACAGGAATTTATATGTATGATTCCCGTGTATTCGATATTGTGAAGACACTTGTGCCATCAGGTCGCGGCGAACTGGAAATTACTGATGTTAACAACGCCTATATCGCTGCCGGCGAGCTAACATATGATAAACTACAGGGCTGGTGGACGGACGCTGGCACACATGCCTCTCTTAAAAAAGCAAATGAATTAGCAAAGGATTTGCTGTTCGGAGAAGAATTCGGCAAGCTTAAGCTGTAGCAACTTTAGAAAGACTGAGGTGGCATCTAATCATGAAAGTGACGGAAACTAGGCTTCCCGGAGTTAAATTGATCGAACCCGCGGTGTTCGGAGATCATCGGGGCTTCTTTACGGAAAGCTACAATGAGCAGCGATTGGCTGAATTCGGGATTACGCATCGTTTCGTTCAGGACAATCATTCACTGTCCGTTGAAGCGGGTGTGCTGCGCGGGCTGCATTATCAATTGAATCCGAAAGCGCAGACGAAGCTGGTGCGGGTTACGGCAGGCGCCATCTATGATGTCGTTGTCGACATTCGCCGGGGTTCTCCGACCTTTGGTCAGTGGCAGGGCTTTATTCTGTCTGCCGAGAATAAGCGTCAGCTGCTTGTACCGCAGGGATTTGCTCATGGATTTTGCACGCTTGTCGCGAATTGTGAAGTGCAGTACAAGGTGGATGAGTATTATTCTCCTGAGAATGATCGGGGGATTGCCTGGAACGATCCGGCATTGGCGATCGATTGGCCGACGAATAGTCCGATTCTATCGGATAAGGACGGCAAGCATCCCGTATTAGCGGATGCAGAAATCAATTTCGATTTTAAAGGGTGAATAACGGGATGAAGCTATTAGTAACCGGCGGTGCTGGATTTATCGGAAGCAACTTCGTAATCTATATGCTGGGCAAATACTCAGATGTTCAAATCATTAACGTCGATGCGCTGACGTATGCAGGTAATCTGGAAAATTTGAAAGCAGTTGAAGGTCATGCTAACTATCGGTTTGTTAAGGCGGATATTGCCGACCGGGCAGCGCTTGAGCCATTGTTCGCCGAAGGCATTGATGTGGTAGCTAATTTCGCGGCCGAGTCCCACGTTGACCGCAGCATCCTGCAGCCGGATATTTTCGTTCGGACGAATGTTCTTGGCACGCAGACGCTGCTTGATCTCGCGAAACAGTACAAGGTTAGCAAGTTTGTACAAGTGTCGACTGATGAGGTGTATGGAACGCTGGGGGCGGAAGGGTTGTTTACAGAGGAAACGCCCCTTGCGCCAAACAGTCCTTATTCAGCGAGCAAAGCTGGTGCTGACCTGTTAGTACGGGCGTATCATGAGACGTTCGGACTGCCGGTTAACATTACTCGCTGCTCGAACAACTACGGTCCGTATCAGTTCCCTGAGAAACTAATTCCTCTTATGATTCAGAACGCACTTAATGATAAGCCGCTTCCTGTATATGGTGATGGATTAAATGTTCGTGATTGGCTGTACGTTGAAGATCACTGCAGTGCGATTGATTTGGTTATTCGCGGGGGCCGCAATGGTGAAGTATATAATGTAGGCGGTCGCAATGAAAGAACGAATATTCAGGTTGTAAAGACCATACTAGCTGAACTCGGCAAGCCAGAGTCGCTTATTACTTATGTAGAAGATAGACTTGGACATGACCGTCGTTATGCAATCGATGCAGATAAAATTCGGAATGAGCTTGGTTGGACACCGAAGCATGATTATGAAAGCGGTATTCGCGAAACGATTCGCTGGTACTTGAATAACGAGTCGTGGATGAAGGGTGTTATTAGCGGCGGATATCGAGATTACTATGCGAAGCAATATGGTGATCGTCTTGGTGGTCAGGCATGACAACAGGCGGTAAGCTTCGCATTCTCGTAACGGGTGCCAACGGCCAGCTTGGCCGTGAGCTTACACTATGGGACGGGCCTGACGCTGAACGATTCGAAATTCACGGCTTTGGCCGTGATGAATTAGACATTACCGATCTCGTACAATGCAGGACGGTCATGCAACAATTGCGTCCAGATGCCGTAATCCACTGTGCAGCTTATACGGCGGTTGATCAGGCTGAGTCGGATGTTGACGGCGCATTCCGGGTGAATGCAGCGGGCACGCGTAATGTGGCGATAGCTGCTCGCGAGGCTGGTGCCAAGCTAGCCTATGTCAGTACGGATTATGTGTTTGATGGTACGTCGACAATCCCATATAACGAGTATGATCTGCCGTGCCCACGCACGGTATACGGCAAGTCGAAGTTAGCTGGAGAACAGCTCGTAAGCTCTCTCCATGATCGGTATTTTATAGTCAGAACCTCATGGGTATACGGACCTTACGGGGCTAACTTTGTAAAGACGATGCTGAAGATCGGTGCTGAACGCGGAGCAGTAAAAGTGGTGCATGATCAACTCGGATCGCCAACGTATACCTGGGACCTCGCAGCATTGCTCTTGGAGCTTGTTCGTACGGAGGCTTATGGCATCTATCACGCTTCGAACAGCGGGACATGCTCTTGGTACGAATTCGCGGTTGCTATCTTTGAAGAGCAAGGGATGAAGGTAGAGACGACCCCTTGCACGACAGATGAATTCCCACGCCCAGCCCCGCGACCGGCTTTCTCTGTAATGGACCATTGTTCCATCAGGGTGAACGGATTGACGCCGATGCGAGGATGGCGGGAAGCGTTAGTTGAATATTTGCGACGTAAGTAACAGATTCACAAGCGCATGAGCGACGGGGGGGTGCCTCTGCTGCGAATGCGCTTGTTGACGTTCAGGATAGTGGTGAAATGACCTTAGTTACCATGTCTTTGAAAAAAGTTAAGGTTTTATAGATTGAGAATCAAACGTTGTGCAGGCTATGATATAGAAAGAGGCTAGTGCCTGAAGGATGGTGATGACGGCGTGCAACAGCCGTACAAGCATTTAATAAACGGCGATGCGGTACCCGCGTCACCGACATTATCGGTATGTATCGTAACGTATAATAGTGTGAGTGACATCGGAGAATGCCTGGATTGTGTGCTTGCGCAAGCTTATCCGATCAAACAGATCGTAGTGGTAGACAACGCCTCGGTGGATGGTACTCTGGATGTATTAAGACCGTATGAAGAGCATATCGATCTTGTTGTATCCAAGGTGAATACCGGGTTTGCCGGCGGTCAGAATATAGCGATCGCAAGAACCGATTCAGATTATGTCCTCGTGTTGAATCCGGATGTACGGCTTCATCCGAATTATGTGGGGGTACTTCTGGCTGCTATGTCGAACAGACCGAAGATCGGGAGCGCATGCGGTCTTCTGGTTCGTGCAGATGATATTGGCGTAGTAGACAGCACAGGACTTGCAATTAGTCGAACGAGGCAAGTTACAGACCGGGGAGCGGGGGAAGCTGCGAGCAATTGGCAGACTGCTGGCGAAGTGTTCGGTGTATCGGGGGCTGCGGCCATTTATTCGAGGGCTATGATCGAGGATATATCAGTAGAAGGCCAGTTTTTTGACGCAGCTTATTTTGCTTACAAAGAAGATGTCGATGTCGCATGGAGAGCTCGGCTTCTTGGATGGAAGGCGATCTATCTTCCTGATGCGCAAGCAGTTCATGCTCGAGGCTGGAAACAAGGCGGTCGTAGGTCAATCTCGTCATTCGTAAGACAACATTCCTATCAAAATCAATGGTTTACGCTTATTAAGAACGAGCGGCTTAATATATCGAGCATTATCGATTGGCCATTGATAATGGTTAAAGAGCTGCTTAAATTAGGGTATATCATTCTTAGAGAGCCAGATTTGTTAGTCTGCTGGCCTCGTATTGTCCGTTCTCTGCCATCTATGCTGCGCAAACGACAAAATATACAGCGTCGAGTAAGAGAAAATAATAGTCTTATATAAATTAGTCGAACGCTAGCGGTATGCCGGATTTTGTCATTGGTTTTTTTCTATCACATTTGATAGAATTACATTGAAAATACTAGAAACAATGGAATGGAGTCGGATGTACATTGATTCGACAAAATCAGCGTTTTTTGACGCAAGTTTATATGTTGGCTGACCTAGTATGCGTATTATTTGCCTTTCTACTCGCCTACTGGCTCAAGTTTACTAGCGGATTGATGATTCACTATTATACGCTGCCTTTTAAAAACTATTTAATTTGGGGAACGATTTTTGCTTTTGCAACGGTCATTATCGGGTTCTATGTTGGTCATTATACCCCACGTAGGCGTAAACGCATTTCTTACGATGTATTAAAAGTCGTGCAGGCTCACGGGCTAAGTGGACTTCTCGTGCTTAGCTTGCTGTACATTGCTAAGGAGGAGCATATTTCTCGGGAGTTCCTGGTGCTGTTCTTCGGAATCTCCGTTACGATGGCTACAGGCTACCGTCTGATCGTCAAGAAAGTGCTCATATGGGCGCGTCAACATGGCTATAACAAGCATTATGTGCTTATTCTGGGGGCAGGCACTGTCGGACGAAGGTTCCACGATCGTCTTGTTAACCGCACGGAGCTCGGATACGAGGTATTCGGTTTCTTGGATGATCAGCCCCAGCCGTGTGAAGCGCACGCCGGTCTTAAGATCTTGGGGCCTCTGGACAGCCTGGAGCAAACGCTGGCTGACAATCCTGACATTGATGAAGTTATCGTTGCCCTGCCGCTTGAGGCTCATGAGAAATATGCAAGTCTTATTCAGACATGTGACAAAATGGGGGTAAGAACGCTCATTATCCCTGATTATTTTGATCTGCTGCCAGCGCGTCCATTCTTCGATAATTTCGCTGGAATGCCGCTCATTAACGTTCGCGATATTCCGCTGGATGAATTCAGTAACCGACTATTGAAACGGACCTTCGATATTCTGTTCGCGTCCGTTGCGATTGTGATCTTGTCCCCTATTATGCTAGCTATTGCGATTGGTATAAAGCTGACCTCGCCTGGTCCCGTTATCTTCAAGCAGGAGCGGATCGGATACGGCCGGAAGCCATTCTATATGTATAAATTCCGTTCTATGCGAATTTCGGCATCCAATGTATCGGATACGCAGTGGACAGTGGAGAATGATCCGCGTCGCACCGCATTTGGGGCATTCCTTCGGAGAACGAGCTTAGATGAGCTGCCGCAATTTTTTAATGTTCTGATGGGGCAGATGAGCGTCGTTGGTCCAAGACCGGAGCGGCCGTTCTTCGTCGAGCAGTTCAAAGAAAAAGTTCCGAAATATATGGTGAAGCATCATGTTCGTCCTGGTATTACCGGCTGGGCACAGACAAATGGATTACGTGGTGACACCTCGATTGAGGAGCGAATTGTACACGACCTGTTCTATTTGGAGAATTGGACTTTCTTGTTTGATATTCGAATCATCTTCAAGACGATTGTGAAAGGATTTGTGAACAAAAATGCCTACTAATCAGCAGGCGCGTCTGTCCGTCATTATTCCGACTTGGAATGCAGGCCCGTCCTTTAAGGAGCTGTTGAAGAGCTTACGCGGACAGACGGTCACGCCCGCTGAGATTATTGTTATAGATTCGTCATCTACGGATGGAACAGCTGATGTCGCCCGAGCTGAAGGAGCGGCGGTACTGTCGATTCCACAGACCGAGTTTGATCACGGCGGCGCGCGCAATCAGGCGGCAGCTGTAGCAACCGGCGACATTCTTATCTTTATGACACAGGATGCACTGCCGGCAGATAGTCTGCTTCTTGAATCATTAGTGAGGCCTCTGGCGGCTCAAGAGGTAGCTTATGCCTATGCCAGACAGCTTCCTGGTGAAGATGCGAATCTGTTAGAGCGTACGGCGCGGGAGCTGAACTATCCTTCGGAGTCCATGCTCAAGTCAGAGCACGACATTGCACGGATGGGGATTAAAGCATTTTTCTGCTCTAATGTGTGTTCAGCGATTCGCCGGGAGACGTTCGAGAGGATGGGCGGTTTTGATTCACCGGTCATGTTCAATGAAGATTTATTGTTATCGGCTAGATGCATGCTGCAAGGTGGTCTGATTGCATATGTGGCGGAAGCGAAGGTCATACATTCTCACAATTTTACGCTCAAGCAGCTTTATAGACGTTTCTATGATAACGGAGTTTCAATAGGGCAGCATCCATGGATTGCGATGAGAGCTAAGGCGGAGAAAGCGGGATCAAGCATCGTACGAGCACAGATCGCAGCTGTATTCAAGCATCGGAGATTTGGGTTGATGGTTCGGCTTATTGCTGAGAATGCTTGCAAGTATGCCGGATATAAGCTTGGGCTGCGGGCGGGACTTAAAACGGGAGCATTAGAAGGAGTCCGCAAGCTTGATGTTTCGGTTGCTCATAAGGAAGGGAAGGTCGGATAATACGGCTATCAATATTGTGAAGCTGCGCTCTGTAGGTAGAGCTGCAGCTTTTTTTGTTATTAGCTTCTGTTGCGAATGAGTGAAGATTGACGGTGTAAAATTATGAATGGTAGAATGGATATTATTCCCTCAATAAAGAAGTTTACAACAATTTTGTTTAAATTAAATGTGTAAAGCAATTCTGAAACGGTTTAGGTATAAATTTCCGAACTGAAGAGAGGAATGTCTGTGTCCGAAGAGCTTGATCTGCGCGACTATGCGGTCATGCTGCGCCGTAGATGGCGGCTTATCGTTATGATTGTGATGGTGTGCTGCTGCGCTGTATTCGGGTTCGAGCGATATTTGCACACTCCCATCTATGAAGCGACTGCGAAGCTAATTATGGCGAATGCGAATAGTGGTGATAGCGGCGAACCGCTTCACTTAACGATCGAAGCTAACCTTAAGATGCTCCAAACTTACAAGGATCTTATCACGACACCGCCAATATTGAAGAAAGCGGCAGCCGAGCATCCTGAACTTGGAATTTCCGCTGTAGAAATGGCGGGTAGGCTTAACGTAAGTGTAAGCTCGACCTCTCAAGTGCTGACGCTTTCAGCCAGGGATGCCAATTATGAATCTGCGGCTATTCTTGTCAATGCTGTAGCAGAAAGTCTGGCCGCGGAGACAGCTGCTCTATACGGGAATGATAATCTGAAAGTATTGTATGAGGCTGAGGTGAAGCCTGATACTCCGCCTAGCCCGGTTAACATTAATCTTAAGAAAATGCTTCTGATAGGATTTATCATTTCTCTTATGTTTGCCGCCGGAGTATGCTTATTATTAGAATATTTGGACAAGCGGATTTGGACCGAACGAGATGTTAGACGATCGTTTGGCTTAGATACGTTGGTGGAGCTTCCTATGTTTGTGGATGACGGTAAGGAAGGGCATCGCCGATCAACCAGACTGACACTCGGTAGAGCAGGAGAGAACAATCATGTCCCGGTCGAGAAATAAGCTTATGATGCTGAGCGGAGGAAACCGCGAAATAATGGAGCGTTACCGGTCGTTGCGGACACAGTTGGAGCTCAGCACTGATTCTAAGGGAAGAATTGTTGCGGTGACTTCGCCGCGGGAAGGCGGGGGTACGGCCGAGACAACGTCTAATTTAGCTGTTGCTTTTGCACAAGCTGGCAGACGGACACTGCTAATAGACGGCGATATGCTTAACCCATTCGTTCATATTTTATTCGGTTTGCCGAATGTGCGGGGTCTGAGCAATATTGTGGACAAAGTTAGTGAGCCGCAAGAGGTTGTTCATTCAGATGTTATTCCTAATTTGAGCGTGATAACAGCTGGAATGTATACCGTCTATTCGGAAGAACGACTTGGAGCATTCTCGTTCCATTCATTATTTGATCAGTGGAGGCATGAATTCGATATGGTGCTGCTTAGTGTCCCCCCGCTTCTGACATCGTCTAATACGCAGCATCTTGTCAAGGGAATTGACGGAGCGTTGCTTATCGTAAGGAGCGGTAAGGTGGATGAGAGTGATGCTTCCCGAGTCAAGCGGTTGCTGTCCTTGTTGGAGGTTAAGCCGCTCGGTGTAGCTTTAATCCATCAACGGCGAAAGAAATGGAAATAGCAAGAGCATATAGGTCGATTAGAGCCGTCCTTGACGCAATGCTGCTGCAAGGACGGCTTTTTTTGTGCAGAATGGGACTACGTAAGAGCGAGCTGTAGACGTCCAATCGCCCAGTCGAGCTCTTCGTCTGTAATCGTTAGTGGCGGTGCGAGCCGAATCGTAAGCTCGTGTGTCTCCTTGCATAATAGACCGAGATTCATAAGCCGTTCACATATTGGACGTGCAGGGACATTAAGCTCAATTCCGATGAATAATCCCCTCCCTCTAACCTCGCGAATCATGGGATTCGATATTTGTTTGATCGCGTCTAGCAAGCGAGCTCCGAGTATCGCAGACCGCTTTGGATGCTGTTCCTCCTCAGCGACGGTAATAGCCTCGACAGCGACGGCGCAAGCAAGAGCGTTGCCGCCAAAGGTAGAGCCGTGCGAGCCAGGGTCGAATAAATCAAGGATCGCGCGGTCGGCGGCAATGGCGGAAATCGGTACGATACCGCCACCTAACGCTTTGCCAAGCACATAGATATCAGGAATGACATGATCAAAATCACAAGCAAACCGGCTGCCTGTGCGGCCGAATCCGGTCTGAATTTCATCTGCAATGAAGAGAGAGTGATTCTTCTTGCATAATGCATAAGCAGCAGATAAATATCCGTCCGGCGGAACGATTATTCCAGCTTCCCCCTGAATGGGCTCGACAAGAAAGGCGACTGTATTCGGGGTGAAGGCTTGTTCGAGTGCTGTGATATCTCCGTAGGGGACAATCTTAAAGCCGGGAGTGAACGGACCGAAGTCGCGGCGATAAGCAGGCTCAGAAGAGAAGGAGATCGTTGTAATCGTTCTACCATGAAAGCTGTTGGAGCATACGATCATTTCCGCACTGTTCTCTGCGATTCCTTTAGTATGGCGGCCCCAGCGGCGTGCCGCTTTGATCGCAGTCTCAACGGCTTCAGCCCCACTGTTCATCGGAAGGATTGCATCTTTCCCCGTATACTTAGTGAGTGTAGAGCACAGTTGAATATAGGGCTCATTATAGAAGGCACGGGACGTGAGGGTTACCCGCCTTGCTTGGTCAAGTAAGGCGCGAATGATGCGAGGATGACGGTGTCCGGCATTGAGAGCGGAGTAAGCGCTAAGCATGTCCATATATCGGTTTCCTTCTGCATCCGTAACCCATACGCCGCTTGCTTCCGTGATTACGATAGGCAGCGGGTTGTAGTTGTGTGCTTCGTACGGCTGGACGGAAGTGATCAAGTGATGATTAGCTCCTGGCGATCGATTCATGCTTGAATCCTCTCCTTTGCTAAATACGAAACGCTGCATTGGTTTTCTAATCGATAGAGTTTATGCTTAATGAAACGGTAGTTATGTGCGGACAATAGGGGCCATATATCAGGTTAAGTCTAGATCGTTATTGAGGTGGGATAGGAATGAAGGATGAAAAGACGAATCAGCAGGCCGTAAATCAGATCGTATCAGAGTCGATCATTCTGGCAGGAGGCAACAGCACTCGGATGGGAAGAGATAAGGCGCTGCTTCCATATGGAGGTGAGATACTTCTCGCTTATTTGGTGCGCAAACTGCAAGACTGGGGGATGCGAGTCACGATAGCAGCTGGTACAGAAGAGAGGGCGGCACAATACAGGGCAGTGCTTCAAATGTCTGAATGTGCGAACGGGGTTCATTTTGTTACGGACAAATATGTCAATTGTGGACCGATGGCAGGGCTTCATTCGGCTTTATGCTCAATTCCGTCTGGCTTTGCGTTTGTCATTGCTTGTGATATGCCGTTCATCTCACATTCATTATTCGTTAAGCAGATTCAAAGAATGAAGAACGATTCGGATATTGTGTGTATACCGAATCAACCATTCCATGCGCTTTATCATTCACGAGTGATAGATCGGATGGCTGCTCAATTAGAGGCTCGTCAGCTTCGAATGATGGGTTTACTTCATGAACTGAACGTTACGAATGTTGAGCCAGCGAATGAAGAAGAGGGTCTGGCCGCTTTCAACATGAATGAGATGAGGGCATATCAAAAAATATCAGAAAATATGTAACATATTATTACCAGCAACATTTTGATACAAAATGTATTATAATACTGATTAAACCTAAAAAATAGCATTAAAAAGTATAGATTAGCAGTTGATTTTACAAGGAAAATTAAGATACGATTCGTATCTGTAATGATATTTAAATTGACCAACTCCTTTTTTAGATGGTAGAATGGCGCTAGTTATCATGCATTTTTTAGGTCAAAGTTGTGGAGTATAACGTGATAAATGAGGATTTTTTGCTATATAATGGATATTTAAAAAATTCCCTTTGTCCGTAAGACCATACACTGAGACAAGACATTATATTATATAGTTACATACAATTATGAGGTGATAGTCGTGAGTGTTAAAGGGAGATTGTTTAAGTATTCATTAGCGGCAGCGATCGTTACGACAGGCTTTGCCGGCATTCCTTTCAGCGAGAAGGGACTAGTTAAACATTTGGCTGCTCAGTCGGCATATGCGGCGGATGCGGCATACAGCCAGCAAGCCATTGATCGTTATTCGAAAGTCTATAATGCCTTGGATACTCAAGGTAAAGCGAAAGTTGAGTCAGCAAGACAAGCTATTGTTGGTCTGGATCATAATCAGCGTGTTGTGATCGCGGGTCCAATTGCGAATAAATTTAATGTCTCTGACGCCGATCGCGGCGTGCTGGCGGATCTCGTTGTGTCGCTGTTGTCGGTTCCGGCTGTATTGGATGTTAATGCTCTTGAAGACATCCGCACGAACACGACCTACCGTTCTGCACTGAAATCGGCAGCAGCTAGTGCAGGTGTAACGGACACTTCCGCTGTAACGGTTGAGGCTGTGGCGAAGGCGGCTGTTGCAGCCGAGGCTTCGGTTGCTGAACAGTTGAAATCGAAAACTTTGATCGAGCTGGTTTCCCTTGCGAAGAATGTATCGGAGCGTAATGCGTTAATTAGTCATGCTGTGAACAATGCCTTGTCTACTTCTGATGTTGCTGAGCTGCGGCAATTGTTTCAAGGGGCTGGCGTGACAGGGGAAGACTTCGTACAAGCTGTAAGTCAGTTAAGAACGGCAATTGGCGGCAGCGTGTTTGATGAAGCGTCTAACGCTATAGCTCTTGCTTATCTGTCAACACTTGGTACAGATGAGCAAAAAGATACTAACAACAATGTAGTGGTGGTCCCGGTTCAAACGGTTGACAAGCAGATTGATGCTCTGATTACGAAGCTGGCGAATGCATCAGATGCTGAGAAGCAGCAGATTGTTCAACAAGCGTTGGATTTGTTTACACAACTGCTCAAAAGCTCGAATAGCGTAAGCGTTCAACCGACAGTTGTGGATGGAATAGCGGTTGTAGATGCTAGCAAGGAGCTTGCAGCGAAGCTGGACCTTGTTGTTGCGGCAGCAGCTAAACTGCAAACGTTATTGAAAACAGCTCAATCCGATGCGGCAATTCCAACCGATAGCTTGACGATTAACCTTAGTGAAATTGCTGTTGACACGGTTAACTTGAAGCTGTCTGAAGAAGTAATGAAGAAGCTCAACTCTTCGCCGTATATTCAGTTGAACTTGGCGCTTAACGGAGTCACGATCGGTTTTCCGAACAGCAGTGAGTTTGGTAAATCAATCGATCTTAATGTTAGAGTAAGCGAATATACAGGCAATCAAAAAGCGGTATCCTCTGTATATAGCTTTGATTTGCGATTAGGCGGACAAGCTGCGACTCACTTCTCGAATCCAGTTGCGCTTCAGTTTCCGATAAATGATACCTTCGGCGTTGATACGGAGAAGCTTACCTTGGCCAAAGTCCATGATGATGGGAAGATAGATTACCACGGCGGTGTACTGAAAGACGGGAATTTCAGGGAAAAGCGTACCTCTTTCTCCTCGTATGTCGTTGTGGAGAATAATGTAACTTTCTCGGATATTGGTTCTGTGAAGGCGTGGGCGGGTCGTCAGATTGAAGTACTGGCAGCGAAAGGTGCAATTTCGGGCCGTGCGGCGGATAAGTTTGTACCGAAAGACAATGTGACGCGCGCTGAATTTGCAAAAATGCTCATTCACGCATTGGACCTCGATAGCTACGGATTGACGACCAGCTTCAAGGATATCAAATCTTCAGATTGGTTTGCGCCTTATGTGGCTGCTGCTGCGAACAAAGGAATTATTACGGGCCGTTCTGCAGATACATTCGCTCCGAATGCAACGATTACCCGTGCTGAGATGGCAACGATGATCGCACGAGCGCTGCGCCTGACGTCTGGAGAAGCAGAAGTGAAGGATGTTGATGGAGAACTGAGCAAGTTCAAGGATGCAAGTGCAATTCATGCATCGTTGAAGGAAGGTGTTGCATTGGCAGCGAGCAAAGGCATCATCATTGGCAATGCCGGTAAGTTTAACCCGAACAACAATGCCACCCGTGCGGAAGCAGCTGTAATATTGTATCGTGCGCTGCAAATGAACTAATTGCAAGACTAGCTGAATCAGCCCCCTCTCGATAAGAAAAGGGAGGGGGCTTCTCTTGTGAATGCGGCTTGCATGATTGTGGGGGAGAATGAAGTGAAGGAACTGGAAATCAAGGACTATCTCCGAATCATTCGAAAGCGTGTATGGTGGATCATTTCCTTGGTCGTACTTGTTACGCTCTTAGTTGCTATTGGAAGTATCTACGTGCTAAAGCCTGTATACGAAGCATCAACGAAAATTATTGTAACGAAGACAACATCTGATATCGACATACAACAGCTCAATACAGATACCGTCAACACGAATATTAAGCTGATCGACACATACAAAGAAATTATAAAAACGCCAGCAATTATGGACAAGGTTGCAGCGAAGTACCCGGAGCTTGGATTAACCTCTGAGCAGCTAATTGGTAAAGTAAGCGTCAGCTCAGTCAACAATACGCAGGTTATGACGGTTGCGGTAGAAGATACGTCTTACCAGAACGCTGCCCGTATCGTGAATGCGGTATCGAAAGTATTTCAGAATGAGATTCCTGCTTTGATGAGCGTCAAGAACGTTTCCATTCTAAACTTTGCTAAGGAAGATAAAGCGAACCCGGAGCCTGTATCACCTAATGTTGTTCTGAATAGTGTCATCGCGTTCATGTTGTCACTTCTGGTCGGAATCGCTATATCATTCTTGTTGGAATACTTGGATGACACGGTAAAGACGGAGGAGGATGTACAAAGCCTGCTTGGTCTTCCGATATTAGCTACGATTTATCGGGCAGGTACTGAGGAAATCAATAAGGAGAAAAATATGAGCGTCTCGGCAAGGCCGGTCACTCAGAATAGGACTATGCAGACATCACAGCTAAAAGCGGGGGAAGTAGAACATGTCACAAACGAAAAATAGACGTCATCTCATTACATTATCGAACCCGCGATCGCCTATTTCTGAAGCTTATCGTACGCTGCGAACTAATATTGACTTCTCTTCTATTGATGAAACTATGCAAGCCATCGTTGTTACATCATCTGGTCCTGGCGAGGGGAAGTCGACGACGATCTCCAACCTTGCTATTGCCTTTGCTCAGACAGAGCGTCGCATTGTGCTCATTGATGCGGATATGCGGAAGCCGACTATGCATCATACGTTCCGAGCCTCGAACCGCGTAGGCTTATCCTCAATGCTGACTAGGCAGAACCAGCTGCAAGAGGTCATTCAAGAGACGGATGTTCCTAATCTGTATATTATCACAGCAGGGCCGATTCCGCCCAATCCAGCAGAGATGCTTTCTTCGAAACGGATGACGGAATTGTTAGACTTACTCAGAACGCAGTTCGATGTTATCTTGATCGATACTCCGCCACTTCTTGCTGTGACGGATGCCCAGCTCGTTGCATCCAAAAGCGACGGCGTCATTCTGGTTATGGAATACGGATCAGTGAAAAAAGAAGCAGCAATAAAAGCAAAGGCCAATCTAGATACCGTTAATGCTAAAATTCTGGGTGTCGTGATGAACAATGTAAAGCGCAGAAAAGGCGATAGCACTTATTACTATTATTACGGTCATGAATAGTTGTAGATATAAATTAAAGCTTTAGGAAATAAAGGAATGACTGATTGAAAATATCGTAGTATTATTGTACTATCTGACAGTTTTGTTATAGCTCACATTTTGTCGCAATATTAGCAATGAGGTATTCTGAGAGAGGTGTCTTCATGCAAAAGATTCGTAAAGCGCTGATCCCTGCGGCGGGATTAGGCACAAGGTTTTTGCCGGCGACTAAAGCAATGCCGAAGGAAATGCTGCCGATACTGAGCAAACCAACGATTCAATATATCGTTGAGGAGGCCGTAGCGGCTGGTATTGAAGATATTATTATTGTAACTGGCAAGCATAAGCGTGCGATCGAGGATCATTTTGACAGCGCATTTGAATTAGAAGAAAATTTGCGGGTCAAAGGAAAGCTGAAGCTGCTTGAGAAGGTTCGCAGGCCTTCCAAGATGGCTGATATTCATTTTATTCGTCAGCAAGAGCCGCTTGGACTCGGCCATGCCATTTGGGTCGCGAGAAAGTTCTTTAACGATGAGCCTTTCGCGGTGCTTCTAGGTGACGATATCGTCAAGTCGGAGGTACCTTGTATTGGACAGTTGATTCAGACCTATCATAA
Organism: Paenibacillus xylaniclasticus; assembly: GCF_004001065.1. Lineage (GTDB taxonomy): Bacteria > Bacillota > Bacilli > Paenibacillales > Paenibacillaceae > Paenibacillus_T > Paenibacillus_T xylaniclasticus. The sequence continues at coordinate 191,475 of NZ_BIML01000005.1, read as the reverse complement.
TGTTGAAAGTCCGGTTATTGCTGTACAACGCGTCGCTGAACATGAGACCGACCGCTATGGAATCGTGAAGCCGGCGAGCATGAATGGTCCGCTTTACAAGGTAGAGCAGCTTGTTGAGAAGCCTCCGATTGGCCAAGCTCCGTCTAATCTTGCTATCATGGGCCGATATATTTTGACCCCGGATATTTTTGAACTGCTTGGCAAGCAGGAACGAGGCGTGGGCGGCGAAATTCAATTGACAGATGCGATACAATCGTTGAACGAGATGCAGCAAGTGTATGCTTATGAGTACGAAGGGAAGCGTTATGACGTAGGGGATCTGTCGGGGTTCATCGATACAACGTTGGAATTTGCGCTACAGGATAGTAAGCTGCGGGAGCATACACTGGAGACGATCCAGCAGCTGCTGCAGAAGTATGGGGCGGTACCAACTCAAGAGAGGTAATGCGCTGCTTTTTTTTTTTGTGAAAGATGACATACAGGTGATGCCTACTGCACCTTTATCACCGTAGGCACTCGGACGCGCCGTGGGTTATATGAACCTTAGACGTATATCGTCAGTGGTGAGTTGTGAGGTGGGGTTGGATGCCCTGTACTGACAGTTTGAAATACGAGCTATACTTTTCTACTCGCTAGGAAGGTGTAGCTCGTGTTTTTAACCTACATATATTCGTGAAACCAATCGATAATAGGAGGTTTTAATTAGTTCATGCTATCGACGGATCGGAATGATGACGTCATCGCGGACGAAGAGGTCAGTATAGCTATGGGGGGCTATGTGAGTCACAACATGGGAGCATATGAAGTAGTAAAAAGAGGAATAGATATCATAGGAGCTTTGATAGGTTTATTCATTTTGTCCCCTTTATTCGTTCTAGTGGCCATCTTGATTAAACTGGAAAATCCTCGGGGCTCCGTATTTTTTTATCAGACTAGGATAGGCAAAGACGAGAAACCGTTTCGTATGTACAAATTTCGCTCTATGGTCACCGATGCGGAGAAACAGCTAGAGAGTCTGTTGGTGCACAACGAGATTAAAGGTGCTATGTTCAAAATGAAACGAGATCCGCGCGTTACTCGGGTCGGGAGATTTATTCGGAAAACAAGTATCGATGAGCTGCCACAGCTTGTGAATGTTATTAAGGGTGATATGAGTCTGGTCGGCCCGCGGCCTCCTTTGGTTCGGGAAGTTGAGGCCTATAATGCTTATCATAAGCAGCGATTAAGTGTAACGCCTGGCTGCACAGGGTTGTGGCAGGTGTGCGGACGGAATGAGCTTAGCTTTGAGCAAATGGTCGAATTAGATTTAATGTATATTAGCAGACGCAGTTTGTGGTTAGATTTTCGAATTATATTAAAGACAATTCGAGTGATGATTATACCCAATTCTTCATACTAAAATATGCATGCGAAAGACGGTTCGGTGTAATTTGATGAAGGATAATCGATTATGAATAAGTAAGTGGTTCGAACCGGGAGGTAATGATTGTGATTTTACGAGCGAATGATAGAGAACGACAGCTTACTTCCTTAGAGCGCTGCATCATCAATGAGAATTATACAATTTACTGGAAGGGACTTGTGTTCATTCCAGGATTTTCTTCAGGCTATTTATCATTAGTGGAATTCGGGCGCGCTTTATCCAATGACGGACTTACGAAGGCTATCGATTCTCTGAAAGGGAACTTTATGATGGTTGTGTTACACCACCCCTCGGACTCAATAAGCGTTTTTATCGATAACAGCGGCATCTTTGATGTCTATTATGACGAGGGTGCGATTTCTGATTCATTCTTAGCGATAGTTAAGGAACGCGGTTTTAGTCATAAAGATTTGAATCCAGAATCAGTAATCGAGTTTTTGAATTTCGGCATGATTTATGAAGATCGCACCTTATTTGCGTCGATTCGCAGGATTCAGGGCGATCAAATCGTACGTTTCGATAAAGATGGTAGGATTCTGATAGAATCAAAGGGGTTCTCCACCGGAATGGACAAGCCAACGAATGTGACAAGTATACCTGATTATATTGAATCGTTCGCTCAATCCATTCAGAACCGTAAAGTAAGTGTTGATTTGACGGGCGGGATTGATTCTAGGCTGCTGGTCACCCTGCTTCATCATTGCGGAGCGAAGTTTGAAGCATCCGTCGTTGGGAAACCAGATGATGAGGATGTTATCCTTGCGAAGAAGGTTGCGGATGAATTAGACATTCCATTGTATGTGTGTGATATCGATGAAGATATCGATCAGTACATCCCTGAATTGTTCCAGCTATGTGATGGTATGTTCGATATCTTTGCCTATTATTCAGCCTACCAGCATTCCAGACAAAGAATCGCGCGAGGGGCTGACTTAATTTTAACTGGCGGAGGAGCCGAGCTGCTTAGTGATCGGTTCTGGATGCAGGACTTTCCTTTCTACACAAGAAAGAGTACGAATTTATCGAGGTTGATGGGCTTGAAGGTGCTGCCTATCCCTTGTAACGATGATTATTTCGGCAACGAATATCGAATTGCGAATCAAGCATTTGAAGGTAATTTGTATGAGCGGTTAACGGCTTATGTTGCGGATATGAATACGAAAAGTAACGACCAGATCTATTACCACTTTAAGGAGCAAACAAGAGCAGGAAGGTTTAATTCAATTGGAACCCAATTGACGGACAACTATACGCCATTCTTAGAGCTAGTACTCACCCGGTATGGATATAGTCTCCCTAGGTGGGAACGTTTCTATAATCATACGCATAGAAAACTTATAACATCCGCTAATGAACGAGTAGCAAAAATTCCAACGACTGATGGTGGAACGACGGTCTCATCCAAGCGGGCAGATCAGTTGCTCGATCTGTACAAATATTTCTCCTATATATCAATAAAATTATTTAAGAAAGTCGCTCAGAAGCTGACGAAGAAATCTTATTACCAACGCGGCTCGAAGATTAAAGGATTCCCTGTCCACTTGCTCCAAGGAGAGAGGAGTCAAGAGTGGGAAAGCTTATTGAAGGACGCAGGTATACTGAATGAACAGATATCGCTACAGCAAATTCACTCTGAGAAAGTAGGACATTTCATTTCTTTGGCATTATTGCTTAAGGAACTTAAATAGACGGTCAATGACTGCGGTACATGCCGAATATGAGGGAAACTACAGAATGAAGGCGGCTATATGGGGAACATCCGAATTAGCAAATATTTAAACAGTAAGCTGTTTAAAAATCTGACGATTGTATTTTCCGAAAGTATCCTAACAAAAGCGTTAAATTTCTTTATCATTCTTCTGCTAACGCAGCAGTTAGGGCCATCGGATTATGGGAAATATTCGTTTGTTTTTGTAGCGATTGCTTTCTGCAGCGCTTTTTTTGATTTTGGGATGGAAAACACAGCGGTCCGATTTTCTGCGAAAAATAAAGAACATACGTATGCAATATTCGGATTGTATTTTATATCGAAGGTTATTATCATCTCGATTGTTACGCTTCTTCTGATCTTTCTTGGAAATCAAATATTCCTTAAGTTAGGTCAAGGAGAGATATCGGCTTACATCCCTTATTTAATTGTAGGGTTTCTAGGGGAGTCGTTGTTATTCGTTAATGACACCTATCTGCAGGCGATACAGCGTTTCAAGCTAAGGGCGTGGATTAATGTTTCGAGATATGTCGTCTCGATTCTATTCCTGTTGATGCTGTGGTTGAACGATGTATTGTTGTTGAAGTATGTACTGCTGATCTATTATTTGCCCATTCTATATTCTTTATTATTCTCTTTGCGATATATAGGCTTTATAAGAGAATTTGTTCGGAATAAGCCAACGAAGAGCTTGATACGTGAGATGATCCATTACGAGAAATGGATGCTCACTATATCCGTTCCGAATAATCTGCTCGACCGAATCGATTTCTTTATGATTTCACTATGGGTAACGTATGAACAGATCGGCGTATACAACGCTGCGTATCAGTTGTCGGCGATTGTTGCGTTTATTCCGGTTGTGTTCGCGAAGGTGATGCTGCCTAAAATGTCTGAGCTCACCGCACAGAACGTCGTAAGCTTCACGAAGAAAATCATGAGACCGACGCTTATAATTTCAGGGGCTATGCTTTGTCTAATCCCTGTCCTTCCGTTGATCGTTCCATTGTTACTAGGGGACAAATATATACAAGCGGAAAGCATCCTTCAAGTGATGCTAATAAAAGCTGTATTATCTTTCGCGCTCGTGCCGATTGAACAAGCAACGTATTCGCTCGGGAAGCCTATGTTTATTACGTTAGGAAAGTATGTTCAAATTGGTACGATTGTTGTACTCATTGTTGCATTGGTTCCTCAATTCGGAGTGATATGGGCGGCGGTTAGTGTTGCAGCGGCACGGTTCATCTACGGAACTATTTTATACCTCCTGTACTCTAATTACGGCAAAGGGTTTGCGCCAAGCAAAACCTAGTGTTTTAAATTTGATGACGTTGAAAGAGGAATTAAAAGTGATTACTGATAAGGTGCCTGTTAACACGCTTCATATTATTTCGTCCTTCCAAGTTGGCGGAGCGGAGAAGCTTCTTCTCGACTTAGTAAGAGAAGGCTCGGCCTCGTCGAGAGTGAGCTTTGTGGTAGTCGTCATGAACGATTTGGTTGATGAAGGGATGAAGCAGCAGCTTCTGGCGACAGGATGCGAGGTTTATTTTCTGAATAGACCGCCATCACATCGACATCCTAAATATCTGACGAAACTGCTGAAGATTGTCAGTAAACATAGAATTGATGTCATTCATTCACATACCTATGGCAGCAAGCTCTGGGCTGTATTATGCAAGCTGATTAAACCTAGATTGAAGCTGGTCTTCACCATTCATGACACCAATATTGCCCGAAGATTTAATTTCATTCATCGATTTATCCATAGAAGAATCATTGACCAGAATGTCGCCATATCGAATGCTGTATTGCAGGAATGTATGGACAGTCAGATCATGAATTCAACGAGGATTTACAATGGCATTCATGTTCATACATTCAGCAGGTTCAAGAAACAAAGTCCAGTACCGGATACGACAGCTGCTATTAAAATTGTCAATGTAGCACGAATTACGCATCAGAAGAAAGGTCAGGACATCCTTATCGAGGCGATTAAGCTGTGCAAGGACAAGGGCCTGAAGGTATCTTGCGGGTTGATTGGCGGATTCTATGAGTATGATAAGGAATCGGCACACTATTTACGTCAGCTTATTGATCAATATAACCTGCAAGAGGAAGTTGTTTTTTACGGGAGCCGTAATGATGTGCACAAGCTACTGCCGGAGTTCGATATTTTCGTCCTGCCGTCAAGATATGAAGGATTGGGCCTCGTCGTATTGGAAGCTATGGCAGCTGGAATTCCTGTTATATCCGCGAATATTGATGGGCCAGCAGAACTCATTCAACATGGCGAGAACGGGCTTCTGTTCAAGAGTGGGGATGCTGTGGACTTAGCCAATCAAATTATGAGTCTAGCGAGCAGTCGGCATGAGGCTGAGAGGATGACGGAGAACGCCTATTCGTATGTGCGCCAATTCGATATTTCCGTCATGCTGAAGCAATATTCCGATTTATATATGAGATTGGTATCGAAAACGGGGACTTAACGAACTAATGGAGTGCGTAAGAGTGGAGAGGAAAATATGCTGCACTACACCAATAATATTAAATCGCAAGGAGGAGCGGATAATAGTATGAGAATGTCACCTGGGCTCGTCACCTTATTATTGATATTATCCTTCCTAATCGGCGGCATGTTTATGTTTGAATACTATGGTTATATCATGTATGCCATTATTGGGGTCGTATTGTACATATTTATTAAATGTGTCGGGCGTCATATTGTGTTGCTGTTCATGATTCCTCTTCTTATTGTGTCTTTAGCGTTAGTAGGACCTTTCTTTGTTCTTGATTTTTATAATCTGGATAACTTAAATCCTCTAAATATACATCCTTTCATCTTTTCTTGGCTGATAGCCTTCGGTTTAAAGTTCGGAGAAGACTTCTTAAATGGGAAAGTCGTATTGGACAAAATCGTTGTATTCTCCTTGATCGTCTTCGTTGCTTTCTTCGGGGTAACGATATATTTGAAGGGAGTAAGCGGTATTTCTTTGTTCATTCATAATTATTTAGGGCCTATCACCTTATTCTTGTTTTTTTACTTTGAGAAGAATACGATTCTTCCCAAAGTGAACCGGGTTGTCGCAGTGACGATCGGCTTCTCTGTACTTATTGGATTGTTCGGGATACTGGAATACATCATGCAAGCGAATTTTCTTGAAGATGTGTATAAGCAGGCGAACGTGGCTTGGTACGATGCCACGTCTGTTGAAGGGTATAGAATTAAGACGATTATAGGACATCCGCTGCTTAATGCGTTATATTTTTTGTTCGCTATGATTCTAGTGCAGCTTAGAGTGCGCGGCTTGAAGCTGAAGTATGGACTTATGCTCTTGTTTATGGTCGATATTCTATTAACCGGTTCCAGAAGCATTTTCATATTCTCTTTTTTAATAATTATGTACAACGCTGATACATTCAGAGGCGGCTGGATTAAGATCAAACAGAACATGATCCGATTCGCGCTGATTGGTGCTGTGTTCTTAGTCACATTTCTGACCTCTCTTGGAAGCACCTTCTTGAATCGAATTAGTGAAGCTTCGAGCTCGACTGAGGCAAGACTGATATTGTGGGACTATTTTATTCATCGCATGTTTTCTTTGCAAATGATGGGGTTAGGTGGAGCAACGGAGAATGTGGTGATTTTGGCTGATAATAACAACCCCATTATTTTGGAGAATCCGTGGATTATTTTGTTTATCGACGTGGGGTATTTTATCGTTCCATATATTATGCTGCTATGGTTTATGCTTAAAAATACAACAAATAAGTATTTGTTATTGGTATTTATATTAGCGATCTCCGGATTTAATTCATTTGGTGTGAAGAGTAATGTCAATTACTACTTATTTATTTTATTTGCCTATGGTTACATCTTGATGCAGCATAAACGAGCTCAAGATGATACTGCCAAACAGCAGAGTCATACAGAGGTGCTGGGATGAAAGTTATGCAGGTTGCTAATTCCAAAAAGGTAAAAGGCGGTATAACGTCTGTTGTGAACTCCATTGAGGAAGGGTTATCCGATCGTGTTGCAATAGCAAGACATCCCTCTTATATATCAGGAGTTCCGGCGCCATTGAAAATCGCTTACTCATTGCTTGCTATGTTTAAGTTCATTTGTCTTGTGCATCCGTACCGCATCATTCATCTTCATTCCGCAGCGAACGGAAGCTTTTACCGAAAGACGATCTATACCTATATGAGTAAGTTGTTCAGGAAGAAGGTTATCTTCCATATCCATGGGTCATCATTCGAAGCATTCCATGATAAGAGTAGTTTTAATGCATGGTTGATTAACAAGACGCTGAATCGGGCTGACGAAATTATTGTATTGTCCAATCAGATGAAGCAGCTTGTACTCGCTTATTGCAGCAATACTCAGATATCGATTCTTCCGAACCCAATTACGATTCCATCTCAAGCTGTAATGAAGCAGCCGAAGGACAATACGGATAAGATTCAGCTTCTATTTATGGGCGAGATCGGGCAGAGAAAAGGGATTTACGATTTAGTGGATGCGATACGACTGCTGCCGAAGGAAATTTCGAGCAAGCTGGTTCTCAATATATGCGGTAATAATGAATTGGACAAGCTGCGCTCATATATTCAGGAGCGAGATGTAGGACATGCTTGTATCGTTCATGGGTGGATCGATGGCGAGAAGAAGCGAACGCTGCTTGCGAATTCGGATATCTATGTACTGCCCTCTTATCATGAGGGGCTTCCGGTGTCAATATTGGAGGCGATGGCGAACGAGCTGCCTATTATTAGCACGACCGTGGGCGGTATTCCGGAAATCGTTCTGAATGACGTGAATGGGTACATCATGCCTCCAGGATCAATCGAGCACTTAGCTGAATCGATAGAAAAGCTTGTGAATAATGAGGATTTGCGCGTTTCCTTCGGAAGGAAAAGTAAAAGTATGGTCAAGAACCACGATATTAGGATCGTTGCGAAGCAGCTGCACGATATTTATAAACGGATTAATGCCTCATCATAAACTGTATCGTCAATACGACATCAGGAGTGAGCATGTCATGAACAATAAGTCGAATGTCAAAGTCGCATTGGTTAGCTCCGTGGGAGGACATTTAACTCAAATTAGACAATTGGAGAAGCTGTATAAGCATTACGATTATTTCATTATTACGGAGGAAACGGAGCTAACGAGAGACATGGCCGAGAAGGAATCGAAAGTGTTCTTTCTTCGGCTCATCAATCGGAAGATGTGGAACTTTCCTTATTTGTTAATGGTGAACAGTATAAGGTCATTCTATTATCTACTCAAAGAAAAGCCCGATGTCATTATTTCAACAGGGGCATTAAGCACGGTACCTTTCTGCCTAATAGGAAAGCTGTTGCTTCGCAAGAAGCTGATCTACATTGAGAGCTTCGCCAAGATGGATACGCCGACTCTCACAGGACGGTTTTTATACAGGTTTGCTGATTTGTTCATTGTGCAGTGGGAGAAGATGTTGGAGTACTATCCCAAAGCGGTCTATGGGGGGAGTATATATTGATACTGGTATCTCTTGGAACGCAGGAGTTCTCTTTCAATAGACTTCTGGAAGAAATAGACTCATTAATTGAAAAGAAAGTTATTGTAGAAGAGGTCGTTGCTCAAATAGGGTATTCGACGTATGTTCCCAAGCACTTCAGGAGCGAAAAGTTTATTGACTTTCAAACCTTTGATGAGCTGCTTAACCGCTGTAACATATTGATAACCCACGGGGGGACCGGAACGATTGTAGGTGCCCTTAAGAAGAAAAATGCTAAGATTATCGCTGTCCCGAGATTGAAGAAACACAATGAGCATGTAGATGATCATCAAACGGAGATTATTAATCATTTCTCCGACAGTCAAATGATTGTGGGAATTCAGGATGTAAGCCAACTCGAAGAGGCGATTAAGCGAATCAATGAATTCAAGCCCAAAGAGTTTGTAAGCGGCAATGATAAGATAGTCGGCTTAATTAATCATTTCATTGAATCAAACGTTGTGAAGTAGGCTTTAGTCTTGGAAAGGAGAGTACGGATGAGCTTAAAGTCTAGAATCGTTTCATTCATAAAATATAAATTGAGAGGCGAGGTTCCTACTGAAAAGTTGATTAAGATGGGGCTTAAGGTAGGACAAAACTTTAACAGGCAAGCGAATTGTATTATTGATTATTCTCATTGCTGGTTAATAACGATTGGCGATAATGTTACGTTTGCTCCGAGAGTTCACATCCTTGCTCACGATACGAGCACTAAATTTCATCTTAATTATACGAAGATCGGGCTCGTTGAGATCGGTAATAACGTGTTCATCGGAGCGGGTGCGATTGTTCTTCCGAATGTCACTATTGGCAGCAATGTGATTATTGGTGCGGGAAGTGTTGTAACCAGGGACATTCCAGACAATTCGGTTGCCGCCGGGAATCCAGCAAGAGTTATTGGCAGAACGGATGAATACGTGGAGAAAAATCGTTCGATCATGAAGAGCAGGCCTGTATTTGATGAGAAGTGGACGATTAGAAATGGTATCACGATAGCACAGAAGGAAGAAATGATTAGACAACTTCAAGACGGGATCGGTTATGTCGAATAGGCATATTAGCTAGAGGCCACACCTTAACAGCTATGATTTAGAAGGAGGGAATAGAGTGAAGCTGGCGGTTGTCGGAACGGGTTATGTCGGCCTGGTATCGGGTGTATGCTTTGCTGAGCTGGGCAACGAGGTTGTTTGCGTTGATAAACTGGCTTTCAAAATTGAAATGCTGAATAACGGTGAAATGCCCATTTATGAACCGGGTCTGCAAGATTTGATGGAGAGCAACAAAAAAGCTGGACGACTGCGGTTTACGACTGAACTTAAAAGCGCTGTCCAAGCTGCAGAAATTATAATAATTGCAGTAGGGACGCCGCCTCAGCCGAATGGAGAGGCGAATTTGTCCTACATTCAAGATGTTGCCATTGAGATTGGACAGGCTTTGAACGGTTATAAAATTGTTGTAACCAAAAGTACGGTGCCTGTTGGTACGAATGAGCGAGTGGCGGATTGGATTCGGGAGCAGACGAATGAACCATTCGATATTGTTTCGGTCCCAGAGTTTCTTCGAGAGGGATCAGCCGTACGGGATACATTGAACCCTGATCGGATTATTATCGGAGCCGAAAGTGATCGAGCGGCAGACATTCTGGAGTTGCTCCACCGGCCTCTTACGGATCAAATCGTGCGAACGGATATTAGAAGCGCGGAGATGATTAAGTATGCTTCTAACGCGTTCCTTGCCACCAAGATATCCTTTATTAACGAAATTGCTAACATATGTGAAAAAGTCGGAGCGAACGTTGAAGAGGTTGCAGCGGGAATGGGCCTGGATAACCGGATCGGTCCGGCGTTTTTGCGTGCAGGTATTGGTTATGGAGGCTCTTGTTTCCCGAAGGATACCCAAGCTCTCATACAGATCGCGGGTCATGTAGAGTATGATTTCAAGCTGTTGAAATCGGTTGTAGAGGTTAATCAATTGCAGCGTAATGGGGTAATAGATAAGCTTCATACTTCACTTGGTTCGTTAGCAGGCCGAACAGTTGGAATCTGGGGCTTAGCATTTAAGCCGGGAACAGACGATGTGCGGGAGGCTCCGGCTATCGATATTATACAACGGCTGATTGAGGAGGGTGCTGTTTTAAAGGCCTATGATCCAGTGGCGCAGGACAGCTTCCGCAAGACTTATTTTGGGCAAGAAGACTATCATCATGAGCTTCAATGGTGCTCGAACATGTGGGAGGCCGTCGAAGGCTGCGATGCGCTCTGTCTATTGACGGAGTGGGATCAATTCGTCCAAGCGGATTTGAAACGAATAGAATCTTCGCTTCGCGGCAATGTGCTTATAGATGGCAGGAATGTGTTTCAGTTGAAGGATGTAGCCGGTACTAGACTCCAATACTTTTCAGTAGGAAGACCGATTATTAATCCATCGCGGATAGATTTGGCGGGTATTCGTCTGGAGTAGTCAAATTATTAGGGGGCAGCATGACAGAAATTGAGGAAGTAACGCAAGCGACGAGCCGTAACAGCAGGAAGAAGAAAACGAAGCGTTGGATGAAGTGGACCATAATAATGGTCTCCGTTCTGTTATTGCTTATTATCGCAGTGCTTGGCGGGGGCTACTTGTATATTAAATCTATTAGTTTGGACGATATTAAGAGTCGTCATTCCGTCGCAGAGAATAACGGCAGCAATGCCGTGGAGCCTGCGAAAATACCGAAAGTGATGGAGGGGGCGGTCGACAAGGCCGCTGATCTAGCAGGAGAAGATATAGAGGGGCAGGATGCGCTGGACGTAGCAGCTATTCTATTAAACTCTGGACTTAGCTTGCGTGACATCCGTTATTTGCAAGGTAATGCCACATACGATCTGACGACGGAGGAAAAGCAGCATATTCGGGAGTTGCTGCTGAATAAGCTGAAGCCGGATGAAATAGAGCTCTTGCGTACCATAACGAGCAAATACGGAAAAACGTTAAAAATACTTGAGCCTGACTATCCGATTGAATGGGTAGGGGAACGTGACCCCGAGAAGATCAAGGACAATGATCGTAAGTGGATAGAACTGCAGCAGAAGAAGAAAGCTGCCGAAGCGGAGGAGAACAAGGACAAGGGGAGCGGGAAGGAAGCTTTGGCTAAAGAGCAGGAAGTGTCTGCACAAGACGAAGTGAAACCGTCACAACCAAGTACCCAGCTAACGGATAAACAATCAAAAGCAAAGCAAGCGATCGATGCGAAATATGCTGGCAAGATGTCCAGCTTGAAATCAACTTGCACGGCGAAGAGTAACGCGCTTCTGCAGTCGATTTTATCAGACGTTGCTTCTGATCCGGATATCTCCCTTACGAAGCTTCAATCGAAATTTATTGGTCAACTAGCGGATGCGGAAGGCTCATGTGACAGCCAGTTTAACGATCTGTTAGCTAAGGCACAGGCAGAGTATGCGGATGCTGGTATATCAGCTGCATCTATGCCGGATTGGAGCTCGGAATACAACAAAGCGAAATCTGCAGCGCGCAGTGCAGGAATATCCGCGATCGCGGGACAATTAAACAAAGAGTAGGGTGAACAGGATGAGAAACAAATGGTGGACATTGTGGGCGGCAATTATCATCGCAGCATTATTAATGCCTGCGGCCGCGCAAGCTGCGGCAAGCCAAGCAGCACCGGTCAAGGTGAAGTCGATCGCATTCGAATTGGAGTTTGACGGGAAGACAATTAAGCTTCCGGAAGGGCAATATTTATTCGTATATAAAGGAACGTCGTATGTTCCTGTTCGTTTTATCTCTTATGCACTGCAGAAGTCGGTGAAGTGGGATAGCAAATCGAAGAAAGTATCGGTAGCGGAGCCTTCGGCGAATGAGCTTACTGTACTGAAGGAATATTTGATGAATGCAACTGGAACGACAGGACAAGCATCCTCGGTTGGCGGAGTACTGCTTAAAGCCTCGCCAATCGCGGCTTCTTTCGTGTTCGATGGCCAAGTGCGAGAGCTGCCAGCAGGTCAGGCCGCGTATATTCTTAATAATAGCGTCTACGTTCCGGTACGTTTCATGAGTGAAAGCATTGGTACCGAGATTAAATGGGATGCAGCGGGTCATCGGATTACCGGTGAATCACAAGCCTATCGCAGCTCCCAGCAGTCTGACGCAGTCGAAGAGGATAAAGGAAATAACGAATCGGACATCGAGAATAATGAAGAAGTGGGGGCTGGAACGGTTCCAGGCGGCAGTACTCCAGTCAGCGGCGGCGGAAATGGTGCAGTTGTTCCAGCTAAGCCGACAGAACAGGAGATTAAAGCAGAAGCGGAGAAGAAGCTCCAAGCGTTATATGACGCGGCCAAGGCGAAGTTTCTGTCGTTGTTGCAGCAGTACAGCAATGCGGCGGACGAGGCGGCCCGAAAGTCGATCTATTCGCAAGGCGAGGCCTATCTGACAGAGGTAACGACTCAATTCGAGCAACTCATGACGGATACGGAGAACAAGTTGACAAGTAATGGCTACAGCACAAGTATCATTAATGAGTATCGGGCGAAGTTTCAATCCGAAATTGAGGCGGGTCGAGAAATGATTGCGGTAATGACCGGTAAGTAGTACTGAGAATTCATAATTTGGATATCCCCCAAGCAATCCCCCAAAAGCCAGCTGCCGGTTTAATCCGGTGGCTGGCTTTTTTGAGATGGAAAGGTGTTTTGAACACTGGCTCACATACAGGGGAGCAGTACTAGTGCCAGCTTTGCAAACTCGATTTTGTTGTGATGCGGGCGCGGGCGGCGCTACCGCGGAGCGGAGGGAGTAGGGTGGGCCGCTCCTTGTCGCCGCGCGCACCGCGCCCGCCTTCTTGTCATGTTACTCCATGATTTCGAATAAATCGGTAACGTCCAACCAATCTCCAAGATCGGTTAAGTCCCAGGCCGAATCGTTTCCTTCTGTTTCTACCACGATGGATTTTTCCATTTCGTTCATAGGATCTCCCTCTCTCATCTTCAATTGAATATTTGAATTTCCGTTTAGGTAGACGTTACGACGTTACAGCTCCTTGCTCTGCGCGTGCTTTGCCGCCAGTGCCGATCCAGCTGCGTTTCCAGCTGCCTTGTACGATTAGAATCGTGAACAGGCAAAGGAGCGCGATGGCGCAGATAATGAGGAAGCCCGTTGAGTAAGAGCCGGTTGATTGCTTAATATTGCCGAGAATCTTCGGCAGGAAGTAGCCGCCAAGGCCGCCCGCAGCGCCGACGATGCCGGTAATGAGGCCGATCTCATTCTGGAACCGCTGAGGAACGAGCTGGAATACAGCGCCGTTGCCCATGCCAAGCGACATCATCATAATGAACAGCAATACGATAACGAGACCGAGCGGCGGAAGCGTTGAGATCGAAGCGAGCATAATTGCGGCCACTCCGTACAGGACGAGGAGCATGTTAATGCCGCCGATCTTATCGGACAGCCATCCGCCAATTGGGCGGAAGAAGCTGCCGGCGATGACGCACAGCGTAGCGAAGTCGGCAGCCCGAACGGCGCTAAGCTCATATTGTGTATTAAAGAAGATCGTCAAATAGTTGGCCATGCCGACGAAGCCGCCGAACGTAACGCCATACAGCAGGCAGAACAGCCAGGTGTCACGCAGCTTTAATACATTTGCATAGTCCGCCAGCTTCTTAGGAGCGGGCTGATTCGGGCTGTCTTTGGCGAACAGGGTGAACAGGATGAACACGACAACGATTGGGATAAGGGCAAAGCCGAACACAATCTGCCACGAATCATAATAGGTTGCGATCCGGTTCGCGAACAGGGTCGAGAATACGGTGCCGCTGTTGCCAGCGCCTGCGATTCCCATTGCCAGACCTTGATACTGCGGCGGATACCAGCGGCTTGCAAGCGGCAAGGCTGCGGCAAACGATGCACCGGCAATTCCGAGAAGTAAGGCTACGATATACAGTGAGTCGAGCGAGTCGACGAATTTCCAGCCGAATACGAGTGTCGCCATCGTAATGAGCATGCCGAGCTGCCCGGTGCGCTTCGGTCCGATATAATCGGTCAGGAAGCCGAATACGAGCCGCAGGATTGAGCCGCCCAGCACCGGCAGTGCGACGAGGTTCGCCTTTTGTGATGCGTCCATTGGATAGTCATTCATGATGATAACCGCCAATGGGCCAAGTAAGCTCCAGATCATGAAGCTGACGTCAAAGTAAGCAAAAGCGCTTAACAACGACGGGGTGTGGCCGCTCTTCAAAAATCCTTTCTGTTCCATAATATCAAGCTCCTCTCCAACTTTACGATTCTTCAATTTTGTCTCTCTGTCTCTGCTGATCACAGTGGTGGCCTTTCCATGATGGCGGATAGCCTACGTAAAAAAGGGCCAAACCGCAATCCAAAGCTTGGATTGTGATTTGGCCCCTTTGCCAACGGCGGTACGACATTGTACCGTCGATATGGATTCACGACATTGTGAATGTAATTGGATTATATGCGACGCGTAAATTGCATGTCAATATATCTAACATAAAAATTCTTGATAATTATAATTTCGTGTTATGATGCCGTTAACCATGAATAAGCTGGTACACTTTGACGATCGATGCCGCGACGTCTCCGATCCTTTTGCGCTCGTTCATCGCCTGTTTACGAAGAAAATCGTATGCTTCAGCTTCATTTATGCCACGAACCTCACATAGAACAGCCTTCGCTTGATCGATCCATTTCCGTTCCTCAATGCGTTGAAGCAGTTGTTCTCGTTCATCGGTCCATCTTTTACGCTGCTGATGGACGCGCAGTCCCCATTGAAACGCATGGCCTAGCTCCTGGATGGTCATGGAAGGGAACAGGACACCGTCCAGTGAGTAGCCCCAATCGAGCTGCTGCGGCAGCTGCTGATCGGTACAGTACCAGAATAGAGGCGTTCTGCGCATCGCGATCAGTGCAGTCTGCCAGCTAAGCATGGCCTGATAAGGCACAGCCATGACGACAGCATCGGCAACTGCAATTAGACTGCACGCTTCCTTCTCAGTCTGGACGGTATGAACGGTTTTTCCGCTTTTCTTCAGCAATGCAGAGAGCTCGCTGCTATCCTTCTCATCGATCAGCAAAATGGTCTTCATGTTATTTTCTCACCTCAATATCAAAAACATCTTACGCATACAGTGCTCGCCGAAATATGAATTGTTATAGAATATAACATAGCCATAGGGAAGTGTCGACGGTAAAAAGTCCGATTAGCTTAAAAAGAGTGCTGCGATATTTTTGTGTAAGAATACTTGACACATAGTGTGCGGGTATACTATACTGAACTCAATTCAGTTCAATACAAGTCGGCACAATGGCGTGCTGCACACGATGGCAATGGAGCCTATCTCTTACGTTAAGAATTCATTTGAAATTCTACGCGTCCGGGATAGGCTTTTATGTTTTTCTCAGCATCCGCGGGTGGCGAGGGAGCCAAGGGCGGGGAAGATGTAGGAGGAGATACGATGAAGAAGCTAGTAATGATCGGCAACGGCATGGCAGGCGTATCGTTCGTGGAGCAGCTGCTGAAGCTGAACCCGAACCGGTATGAGATTACGATTGTCGGTGCGGAGCCGTACCCGAACTATAACCGGATTATGCTGTCCTCGGTATTAGCTGGCGAAGCGACGATGGAAGAAATCGTCCTCAATAGTTGGGAGTGGTACCGGGAAAACAATATTCAATTGCACGCTGGCCAGCAAGCGACGGCTGTTGATACGGTAAACCGCACGGTAACAACGGATCAGGGGCTGACGGTCGAATATGATGAGCTTATATTTGCGACAGGCTCCCTGCCATTTATGCTTCCACTGCCGGGAGCGGACAAGGAAGGCGTTATCGCTTTCCGCGATATTAAGGATTGCGAGGCGATGCTGGCGGCATCGAAACAATATAAGAAGGCGGTTGTAATCGGCGGCGGTCTGCTTGGTCTTGAAGCGGCCCGCGGACTGGTCAACCTGAACATGGATGTACATCTCGTACACATTCATCATTATTTGATGGAGCGCCAGCTTGACGAGACGGCAGCGAAGCTGCTGCAGGCGGAGCTTGAGCGTCAGGGTATGAAGTTCCTGCTGCAGAAGAACTCCGACACGATCATCGGCGGAGACCGGGTTGAAGGGTTGACGTTCAAGGACGGTACTTCGGTTGAAGCAGATCTAATTGTAATGGCTGTCGGTATCAAAGCGAACTCGGCGTTGGCGAAGGAAGCCGGAATTGAGGTTAACCGCGGGATTATCGTAAACGATTATATGGAGACGAATGTTCCGAACGTATACGCCGTTGGCGAGTGTGCGGAGCACCGCGGAATTGTATACGGCTTGGTTGCGCCGCTCTATGAACAAGGGGCTGTACTGGCGAAGAAGCTTGCTGGTGTGGAATCAGACGGTTATCAAGGCTCAGTATTGTCGACGAAGCTGAAAATTTCCGGCGTGAACGTATTCTCGGCAGGCGATTTCTCTGATGGTCCGGATACACGGGCACTTCGCGTGCAGGATGATCTCGACGGAATCTATAAGAAGGTTGTATTCCGGGATGGAAAGATTGTCGGTGCCGTATTGTTCGGCGATACGAGCGAGGGCTCGAAGCTGTTCGCAGCTATGCGTAAAGGCGAGGACTTTACAGGACGCGAGAAGGAAGTGCTGTTCGGAGCAGGCGGGGGAGGCGGCAAAGCGTCCGGTCCGGAAGATTTAGTTAAGGCGATGAGCGGAGATGAAATCGTCTGCGGCTGTAACGGCGTGACGAAGGATACGATCGTCGAGGCGATTACGGAGAAGGGTTGCGTAAGTGTTGGCGAGATTAAAGCGTGCACGAAGGCGTCGGGTTCATGCGGAGGCTGTAAGCCGCTTGTTGAAGCGATTCTGACGGCAACGGTCGGCGCTGACAATGTAGCGACGGTTAAGGAGGGCATCTGCGGCTGTACGCATCATTCCCGCGACGAGGTTGTGGAAGCGATCAAGAAGATGCGTCTGACGACTTCCCGTGAAGTTATGGCCGTGCTGGAGTGGAACAATCCGGAAGGCTGCTCGAAGTGCCGCCCTGCGCTGAATTACTATCTGGGCATGGTATGGCCGGCTGAGCATGAGGATGAGCTCGAATCGCGCTTCGTCAACGAGCGCAACCATGCGAACATTCAGAAGGATGGCACATACTCGGTTGTGCCTCGAATCTACGGCGGCGTAACAACGCCAGAGGATTTGAAGCGGATCGCAGAGGTCGCGGAAAAATATGAAGTTCCGCTTGTGAAAATTACCGGCGGCCAGCGGATCGACTTGCTCGGCGTGAAGAAAGAGGATCTGCCGAGGATGTGGAAGGATCTCGACATGCCATCGGGTTATGCGTACGGGAAGTCGCTACGTACGGTGAAGACGTGCGTTGGCAAGACGTTCTGCCGTTTCGGTACGCAGGATTCGATCCAAATGGGCATTGATATGGAGAAGAAATTCGAGCGTCTTAACACGCCGCATAAGGTGAAGCTTGCAGTATCCGGCTGCCCGCGTAACTGCGCGGAAGCGACAATCAAGGATCTTGGCGTCGTTGCGATCGACGGCGGCTGGGAAATCTACGTTGCGGGCAACGGCGGTACGAAGCTGCGTGCGGCGGAGCTGCTCGTAAAGGTGAAAACAGAAGAAGAGGTGCTCGAATGGACGGGCGCATACCTGCAGTACTATCGCGAGAATGCAGCGTATCTGGAGCGTACGAGCGAATGGGTGGCGCGAATCGGACTGGATGCGGTGAAGAAGGCGCTCGAGAAGAAGGAAGATCGCGATGTGCTTAACGAGAGAATCGACAAGACGCTGAGTCTCATGCAGGACCCGTGGCAGCAAATCATCGAGAACGAAGAGCTTCGCAGCGCATTCGACGCGCTTACCGCTCCGATCGTTCCCGAAGCGGCGGCAGCGGGAGATGCGGCTAAGGCTTAAGGAAGCTTATATATTTGGATAGGATAGTGGCGTATATAGATAAGATGAACGCTGGGATAGGAACGTAAGCCGGAGCAATGAAAGGTATAGATTCGTTAAGGGAGAGGGTTGTCTATGAAGCAATTTAATATCGGACATATCTCAGAATTTCCTGAGCGTCGTGGTAAAGTGGTCAAAATAGGCGGCTTGGAGCTGGCGATGTTCAATATGGGTGACGGAACGATCAAGGCGGTGGAGAACAGCTGCCCGCACAAGCAGGGCAAGCTGTCAGAAGGCATCGTATGCGATGGGCACGTATACTGCCCTCTGCACGATTGGAAGATCAGCTTGACCAGTGGTATTGTGCAAGCGCCGGATGAGGGCTGTGTGAAGACATACAATGTAACCGTTGAAGCTAACGATCGTGTTATTCTTCATATTGATGAAGCGCATTTGAGTGTTTCTTAATTAATAAAGGCAGCGGGGCGCGGACTTTGAACGACGCGCCTTACGCTTTTTTTGAACGATTGGTGGACTTGCGGTAAAATATACGGCTAGTAATAGAATTAGAGAGACCTCGTGTCGGCATTGCCGCACGACGCTATAGAGTGGGGAGGCTGGCGTACATGGTACGGCTGAGCGGTAAGACGATTGCGGTCACGGGACCACGCAAGGCGGAGGAAATGAGCCGAATGATAGGTAAGTTTGGAGGCAGGGCAGTCATTCGGCCGGCGCAGGGTACGGTGTTTCTGGACGATTCCCAGTTCGCTGAGCAGCTGCAGTCTCTCATTGAACAGCCGGTCGATTGGCTCGTGCTGACGACTGGCGTTGGTACGGAGGCGCTCTTGTCGACAGCTGAGAAGCTGGGTCAGCTAGACAGCTTTATTGAGACGCTGCGTAAGGTACGAATCGCCGCTCGCGGATACAAGACGGTTAATGTACTGCGTAAGCTCGGGCTGACACCGGAGGTGCGTGACGATGACGGAACGACGGCGGGTCTGCTTCGGCTGATGGAGCCATTCGATCTGTCGGGCAAGCGTATCGGCTTACAGCTGTATGGTGATCCAGCGCCGCGATTGAACGCCGTTCTTCACTCTTGGGGCGCCGTGTGCGAAGAAATACTCCCGTACCGCCACATTCCGCCAGAGGGAGGCATCGTGCATCAGCTCATTCGCGAAATTGCAGGCTGCGACATCGATGCCGTTGCTTTTACAAGCACCGTCCAGGTGCGGTATGTCATGACGGAAGCGGCGAAGACGGGGTTGCTTACGCAGGTGCTGGATGCGTTCGCTGGGCCGGTGCTGGCGGCAGCAGTAGGCAAAGTGACGGCTGAGGCGTTGTATGAGGAAGGAGTCGAGCGCGTTCTTTATCCGGAAGAGGAACGGATGGGGAGCATGATCGTCGCTCTATCCCGATTTTATAGTGCCGCGAATGAAGAGACGGAGGCTAAGGGATTATCGGAACAAGCAGTCTCGCTGGCGCCTGACGAACAAGCAATGATCGAACTGGCCAACGCTTCAGGCGAGTGCTCCAAAGTCTCCTCCTAATTGGATGGTAAAGATAAACGAATATGAAATTGGCCGGGAAGGCAGCTTATGGAGCTGTCTTCTTTTTTGTGTGTGGAATTGACTTAATCGGGTGATCTAGATACAATGGATGGAATAAAAATAAACTAACTAACGTTCGTTAGGCGAAAACGGAAAACGAGGGATGTCGATGAACGATACGGCGCTCCGTATTAAGCAGGCTGCACTGAGGCTGTTTACGGAATATGGGTTCGAGGGGACGTCTCTGTCTGATATTGCTCAATCGGTTGGCATTAAGACGCCTTCGATCTACGCTCATTATAAGTCGAAAGAACAGCTGTTCATCCGTTTGGTGGAAGATGTCATAGCGGAGGAATGGGATAAATGGCTGGCGTATATGGCTGGAGAAGAAGTAGTGAGCAAGCCTGCGAAGGAAAGGCTGCGAATGTTATTTCATTTTTTTGCCGATTTCTCTGGCATGTCGGCAGGGCAGTCGTTTCTGAAACGAACGATTCTTATGCCGCCGCGGGGGCTTGAGGATCGGATTCGGGCGGACATCATCGCCTATGAAGAGACGATTACTCGATTTCTGCGCGAATTGCTGTGTGAAGCGAAGACAGAGGCGGGAGGAATACGGGGGACGCCGGAACAGGAGGAACGGCAAATAGCCGTGTTCTTTGCGTTCACCGACGGTCTGCTGGTTGAATTTCAATTGTATGATCCTGCCGTCTACCGGAAGCGGGTAGAGGCGGCTTGGGAGTTTCTATGGGAAGGCATCATAAGAGGGGGATAAGCATGGCGTGGTTGTATTTAATATTCGGGGGCATTTTGGAGGTGGTGTGGGCTTATGGCTTGCAGGAGTCAGATGGCTTTACGAGACTGTGGCCAAGTGTTCTGACCGTTGCGGCGCTTATTGCAAGCTTCACTTTATTCGCCAAATCGATGAAGATGATCGAAATCGGCACCGCCTATGCCGTGTTTACGGGATTAGGAACAGCGGGTACAGTGCTGTTCGGTATGTTATGGCTTGGCGATCCGGTACAGTTCGGTAAGCTGTTCTTCGTTACGCTGCTGCTGTGCGGCATTATCGGGCTGAAGCTGATCGCGAAGGATGAACCTGCGCAGCAACCGGCAGTAAGCGGTCTAACCGATGTCGGGATAGACCGGAGCGAGTCGACGGAGGCACAGGCTGTGCAGCAAGGCAAAGAGGCGGAACCATCTGCCCGCATGTCAGAACAGGAGGTGCGGTAATGGCGTGGCTGTTCTTGCTGTTATCCGGTCTTAGCGAGGTTAGCGGTGTGACGTTCACGAAGCTGTCCGACGGCTTCAAGAAGTGGAAAGGGACGATTGGTGCAATTCTGTCGGGCGTTGCAAGCTTCTATTTTTTGTCGCGGGCACTGCAGGATATCCCGATCAGTACGGCATACGGGATTTGGACTGGCATTGGCTCGGCGGGCAGCGTCGTCCTTGGCATGCTGCTATTCGGCGAATCGAAGGACTGGCGCAAGCTGCTGTTCATCGGTATGATCGTAGCGGGCGTTGTCGGCCTGCGTGTCGTCAGCGGCGTGGGGCACTAGCAGCTTAATTTAGAAAGCAATCTTATTCGAGAGCCGCACTTGGGCAGCCGTTAGCAGTATCTAACGGATTGCTCATGTGCGGCTTTTTGGGATGGTATTCGTTAGATGATTGTTCCAAAAGACATGCGGCCCAGCAAGGCAGCGAATTCTGCTTTCGGGTAAGCACCGCATAGTGCGAATTTGCTCTCGAACACGAAGTAGGGGATTCCGGTTACACCGATTCGGTCCGCTCTCTGAAGATCCCAAGCGACGGCATGCTCGCCTTCGCCTTGGGCGAGCTGTTCGGCTAACGTTTGCTCATTCAATGGCAGGGAAGCGGCGATCGACTCCAGCACGTCGAGCTGTCCAATGTCCTGGCCGTCTTCGAAGTAAGCTTGGAACAAGGCGTTCGTTAATGCAGTGCGGTGTTCGTTCGGCGTCAAGGCGAGCAGTCGGTGCGCCAGGCGGGTGTTCGGATACGAACGGATGCGGTCGAACCTCATCGTCAAACCGACGGCGGCAGCCGCGTCCGTCACCTGATCGGTGACGCGCTTCATCTGTTCGGGGCCGCCCGTTAAGTAGGCCGCCCATTGCTTAAATGGCACGCCCTCCTCCGGCGTGTCTGGGTTCAGCATGAAAGCGCGGTATGTAATCGACGGCTTCCGTCCACCATTGTCAGCTGACCAGTCTTCAAGCGCAGCGAACAGGTTATGGATCCCGATTCGACACCATGGACAGACAAAGTCGCTGAACAGTTCAATATGCATGTCAGTATTCTCCTTATCCAAACTCATAAGACTTAGTATGACACATCGTGGAGCAGGACAAATACAGCACCGGTGACAAAAAAAACGGCCACCGCACGCGGTGACCGCTTCAAGCAGGCGGGTGGAGCTTATGGGATCAGATAACGGGTTGTCGGCAAGCATGTCCTTTACGGCCGGCAGCCGTTACAGTTCGGCATAGAACTTTCGAGCCAGCTCTCTGGCACGCACTTCATCCTTCTTCTGTACATGAAGCTGACGCAGAGCACCTTCACCCGTGACCTTCGTTCGTATTCCCTCTGCCTTCAAATAAGCATACAGACGGTCAATGAGGTCGACGCGAATGCCGGTTTCGGTCTGAATGAGTGTCCATTGCGGACGTTTGAGAGTAATGAGCGTGACAATCGCTGCTAGAATGATAACAGCTACCGCGCTCCACAGCCAAACCATGCGGGAAGCACCACCTTCGGACAGGAATGGAAGACGTAACGGTACATTCTATTCCTTCATTCGCGGCGTTATGATATGAAAATCGTCTCGCTGTGGTCGACGGGTTGGCAGCGGGATTATCGACTAAGATTTAATGGCTGAGACAGCCGCTACTGTACTTATAGTCGGATGACTTTTGCCATTAGCTAGTAACCATGTATAACATGTATCATAGAAATAAAATGCAGCGTGATCCGCGCACGATGGAGTGAAACGGAATGATTACGATCGGACTGGCTGGCTGGGGCGATCAAGAGAAGCTGTATCGAACGGCTGAAGCGAACCGGAACAAGCTGGCAGCATACGGGCGTCTGTTCAAGACGGTGGAGGTAGACAGCTCGTTCTATGCTGTTCAGCCTGTACGTAATATGGTCAAATGGGCGGCAGAGACGCCGGACGACTTCTCGTTCGTCGTGAAGGCGTACCAGGGCATGACAGGACATACGCGAGGCCGCATTCCGTACCCGGACGAAGCGGCGATGTTCCGAGCCTTCCGCGAATCGCTCCAGCCCGTCCTGGAAGCAGGTAAGCTTGCGGCAGCTTTATTCCAGTATCCGCCGTGGTTTGATTGCACGCGTGAGAATGTACGAAACTTGCGTGAGGCGAGAGCGAGAATGGCGAATATCCCATGTATGCTGGAGTTTCGGCATCAAAGCTGGTTCGAGCCGGATATGCGGGAACGAACACTGGCGTTCATGCGAAGCGAAGGCTGGATTCACAGTGTATGCGATGAGCCGCAGGCCGGCCCTGGCTCTGTCCCGATCGTTGAAGCCGTGACCGATAGGAAGCTGGCACTTGTCCGGCTTCATGGCCGCAATGCAGAAGGCTGGCACTCAAGCGGGCAGCCGAATTGGCGGGATGTTCGATACTTATACCGGTACAGTGAGGAGGAGCTTGCCGATTGGGTGCAGCGGCTTCGACGGCTGGAGCAGATGACGGAGCAGGTTATCGTTATTTTTAACAATAACTCCGGAGGAGATGCACCTGATAATGCCCGTCAGCTTATGGCGATGCTCGGCCAGGAGGTACCGCCGATTCCGGCGCCGGAGGCACCGCCGGTGGAGCAGCTTTGTTTATTCGAGGACGAGCTGCCGGGCGGGTGATCTAAGATCAGACCGTTCGGTGGGGCAGCGGAATAAATGACTCTCGATTGCAGCAACATATAGGTTGCCGCCGGCTTGACAGTCATAACTGTAACTGATATTATTACAGTATTAAGCGGGGTGGCAACCGGCAATGAACAGCGAATTTACGATCGCCGTACACAGCTTGGTCTATCTGGCCTATCTGCCGGATGGCATGGCTTCGAGCGAGGCGATTGCCGACAACGTCGGAACGCATGCTGCGCGGGTCCGCAAGGTGATGAGTGTCCTGCGTAAGTCAGGCTATGTCGCGACGCGGGAAGGCGCAGGTGGCGGATACCGGTTAACAGCGGAGCCGCATGCGGTTACGCTTGGCGATATTTATCGGGTCATGGCGCAAGGCTCATTAATGCCGAGCTGGTGCTCGGGCGACCCGGATAGTGACTGCGTCGTCGGGTCGAATATGAACGAAGTAATGTTTAAAATTTTTTGCACGGCGGAGAAGCAGCTGGAGAATCATTTTAATGCGATTACAATCCGTGACGTGCTCAGGCAGATTCGTGATTGCGGCTGCTGACACGATGTGGTATGAAGGGCTTAGGCCCATTCCATACAGGCTTATTAATAGAGGTAGGAGAGGAATGATATAAGATGGCAATCGCATTGACGAAAGAAAACTTCTCACAAAGCATCGAGAGCGGCGTATCGCTCGTTGATTTTTGGGCACCATGGTGCGGTCCTTGCAAAATGCAGCTTCCAATCGTAGAAGAGCTGGCAGCAGAGCTTGAAGGCCAAGCGACAATCGGCAAAATTAACGTGGACGAACAACCGGAGCTCGCTTCGCAGTTCGGCGTTATGAGCATCCCTACGTTGATTCTGTTCAAGGACGGTCAGCCGATCGATAAGCTGGTCGGTCTGCAAAGCAAAGACGCGCTCAAAGCAAAAATTCAAAACAACCTGTAAGGTTGAATAGCAATGGCCCGGTCGGCAGCGACCGGGCTTTTTTTTGTGCTGGCGGGCGGGTAAATCATTTGCGGAAAAATAGGCTGCGGGTACGGAAACATTTTACGAGTAAGGAACGTTTGAGTAGTTAGAAACAGATGACCTCACTCTATATGATCATATACTGCCCAATCCTAACCCTAGAAGGGAGCATGAATGATGAAGAAGCCCACAAGCTCTAAACCGCGCCAGGTCATTGCATTCGTGACGGCGGCGGCGCTTACCTTATCGATTCCCACAGCTGTATTTGCTGATAAGGCTGTATCGGTGTCTGTAGTGAATGAGACGTCTCCGATGTCGGATGCGGCTGTAACGGGAACGATCGATACTTCGCAGATCGAAGCGTCGATTACGAAAGACAAGGCAATATCGAGTGCGCGGCAGCTGCTTGAAATTCCGGATACGTTTGTGGTGGACTATGCAGGCTTATCAATCGGCACACGTATAGACGCCCCCCTGTACAGCATATGGAATTTAAGCTTTGTTTATAAAGTGAACGGTAAATTGAAAGGAAGTATATCTGCGTCGCTGGATGCGAATACGGGCGATTTGATCAGCTACAGCTCATTTGTTGATAATCCGAATGCTAAGCCGGTGTATCCACCGAAAGTAAACCGCGCGAACGCGGTGAAGGCTGCAAAATCGTTCATCCAGAAGGTGGCAGCACCGCTTGCCAATCAGATTCAACTGGATGAATATTTCGGCGTCGGAACGAAGCCTTCGCTGACGGGTGAAGTCGTTCATTTGCTGCGCTTCAACCGTATGGTCAATGGAGTGCCATTCAACGAGAACTATATCGAGCTTCAGATCGACGGCGAAGGCCGAGTGCTTAGCTATGAGCGCAGCTGGAGCAGCGAGGTTAAGTTCGAGAAGGCAAGCGCAGCGTTGAATGAGCAGGAAGCGGCAGCGAAGCTGCAAGCGGCGATTAAGCCTACGCTGAACTATATTACTCCATATGATATGAAGCCGCGCAGGCCGGTTCTCGTGTACAACGCTCAGGTTCCGATCATTTCGGCAGTAACGGGGGATGTTATCAACGACTTCGTGCAAGAGCCGAAGCTGACGCAGCTCAGCGACAAGCCACTAGGGGAGAAGCCGTCTGGCACGAAGTCATTGACGAAGGAGGAAGCTTCGGCCAAGGTAGATGCAACGTTTAAGCTTCCGACAGGTGCGAAGCTGACAAGCTCTGAATTCAGCGAATATGCGGACGATTTAACCGGCAAGACACGTTCCTCTTGGTATCTCGGGTATACGTATTCGATAGACGGCAAAGATCGCGATGCAACCGTACGGGCACAGGTGGACGGAGAGACTGGTCAACTATTAAGCTACTCGTCTTATGGTAACTCTGACCGGACAGGAACGGGAATTACGTACGATGAGGCGCGTTCGAAAGCGTTAGAAGTATTGAAGAGCGAGTTAGCATGGGCAGCGGATCAGTATTATTTGCAAGAAAGCAGTGAGGGTCAGGACAAGGACTACAAGCCAGAGGAGATCGGCAGCTATTATTTCACCGCTGTACGCAAAGTGCATGGCGCTGTCGTCGATGGCGGATCGGTGGAAGTGTCGATTAATGCGTTCACTGGGCAGGTAGAGTATTATTGGAACGGACGATACGAGCTTGAATTTCCGGCGAAAGCGCCGAAGGTGATCGGTGATGAGAAAGCGGCAGCGGCGTGGATGGATTATTACCGCGTTGAGCTCACGTATCAGACGGACTACACGTACTACTGGAAAGATCTTCCGATTCCGGTCGAAAAATATAAAATACTTATCGCAGCAGGGGAGGCAAAGCCTTCAGAAATCGTCGCCAAGGGTGAAGCACAGCTGGTTTATCGTCTCATCCCTCGTTACGTCATGGATCAGTCTGTCGCGCTTGATGCAGAATCGGGACAATGGATCAGTACGAGTGACGGCAAGCTGACATCGCTTGAGATGCCCCGCGCGACGGATATCGAGGGCCACTGGGCACAGCGAGAGCTGGAGCTAATGGTTGCTTACAAAGCGCTTGAGCTGCAGGACAGCAAAGTGAATCCGAATGCGATTATTACGCGCGGCGAAATCATTAAGATGCTCGTATTGGCGATGAACCAGGGCAGTTATCCGATGTACTACGCAGTTGGTTCGGCTAAAACAGAGGCAACCGCTTCCTTCGACGATGTCGCATCCAATTCCAGCTACTTCCCTTATGTTGAGGAGGCGCTTTCGAAGCAGCTCATTGATATCGGGGACGGCACGTTCAATCCGGAAGGGAAAGTCGACCGCGAGGAGATGGCGGAGCTGATCGTCCGCGCTCTCGGCTTTAACGCGCTGGCGGAGCACGATGATCTGTTCAACGTCACGTTCTCGGATGCGGCGAAGACGAAGCAGAAAGGCCAGGCGGCCATCGTGGTCGGCCTTGGTATTATGTCGCTGCAGAACGGGAAGTTTAATCCTGAGAAGCAAGTGACTCGTGCGGAAGCATCGGCGGCATTCTTCCGCTTCTTGCAGGCGAAGGCTGATTTGAAGGAGGCGCCTTTGCGCGATAAGTAGAATGGATACTAGCCCCGCAAGCGGCCGTTTAGGCCAGTTAGCGGGGCTATTGGCTGACAGGCAAGGAGTATGCCTAGTCGGTCTTTTTCTTTTTGCCAGAGAAATTCGTTACTGATTTCGTATCCTCGATCGTATCGTTCACGAACGCCATGTCTTGGTTCTTGGCTTTCATATTCGTTGTCCCTTTGTAGTTGCCTTTGTGCGATTGGTTTTCCATTGTGTTAGCACCTCCCTTGGAACGTTAGTATCCCCGGCGTGCCGCTGGACATTCTATAGACGATATGCAGCAAGCGCGTTAATAAGGCAGACAGGGGCAACAAGACCAAAGGACGGTGGCATAACCATGAAAGCGACAAGATGGCAAGCTGTGAAGGAGAATGGGATGAGAAGCAGCCGCACGATCCGCTTCAGGTCAATAGATATCGGACGCTGGTTGAAGGCGGCAAGCGTTGGTGCGGCTGCCATGCTGCTCGCTGCTGCAGTGACTGGCTGTTCTTCCGGGAAGATGAACGATGAAGGAGATGGTGCGGTCCGCAAGCAGTTGGAACAGTCGGCTGAAGCGGCCGAGAAGCCGAAGGCCTGGACGATTGAGATGAGGCTTGCGCAGCAGCTCGAGGAGGGCGGAGAGGTGACGAAGCTGGACATGACGACAACGGGTCCAGTCATTAAGGAGCCGCTTCGCATGAAGCAGACGATTCAGACCGCGTTCGAAGATGAGAACTCGAAGTTGGAGACGTATTTGACGCCGGATGGATATTACATGCATGATCTGACGACAGATGATTGGATGAAGATGGCGGAGGACGTCATACCTCAGGTGAAGGAGACGCTGTCGGACTATCAGATACGACCTTCCGAGCCGATCGCCAGGCTGGCGGTAGCGGCAGATAAGCTGCAGCGCAAGGGACAGGAGGATGGTTCAACGGAATATGTATATACCGGCGACGGTACAGATGAAGGGGCAAGAGCTATTATTGAAGACGTACTGCGCGGAACGTTCGGTGGCAGCGCGATGACGCAGGAAGTGACCGATAGCATTCAAGTGCAGCAGTTCGCTTACCGATTATCTGTTGATCCTGCTACGAGGCTGCCACAGGAGGTTCATATGACGATGGAGATTTCGCTTGCCCTTACACAGGCCGCACAATCTACGCTTCATGAGACGCTCGATATCGCTTACCGTGATTGGAACGGGAAGCCGAATATCGAGGTGCCGGAGGCAGCGAAGAAGGCAGAGGCAATTGAGCCGCCATCCTTATGACATGTACTATGGATGAATGCTTTCCATGGACGTCAGCTTCAGGTATAATGTCCATTATTGAATAGAGATTAGGAGTTGTTGTGCGTCATGGCGCTTTCATGTGGAATAGTCGGACTGCCAAACGTTGGCAAGTCTACGCTGTTTAATGCAATTACGCAAGCCGGAGCGGAATCGGCCAACTATCCGTTCTGTACGATCGACCCGAACGTAGGGGTGGTTGAAGTGCCGGACGAGCGTCTAGCGAAGCTGACGGAGCTTGTCGTGCCGAACCGTACCGTACCGACGGCATTCGAATTTGTTGATATTGCAGGACTTGTAGCCGGTGCGAGCAAGGGTGAAGGTCTGGGCAACAAGTTTCTGGCCAATATCCGTGAAGTCGATGCGATTGTTCACGTTGTGCGCTGCTTCGTGGATGAGAATATTACGCATGTGTCGGGTAAGGTAGATCCGCTTGGCGATATCCAGACGATTAATCTGGAGCTCATTCTGGCGGATATCGACTCGGTCGATCGCCGTATTGAGCGCACCCGCAAGAATATGAAGGGCGGGAACAAGCAGTACGCGCAGGAATTGGAAGTGCTTGAGAGAATTAAGGAAGCGTTGTATAACGATCAGCCGGCGCGCAGTGTCGAGCTAACGGACGAAGAAAGGCTGCTCATCCGCGATCTTCATCTGCTTACGACGAAGCCGGTGCTGTATGCAGCGAATGTTAGCGAGAAGGATGCAGCTAATGCAGACGATAATCCGTACGTCAAGCTCGTTCGAGAATTTGCTGCAGCGGAAGGCGCGGCAGTCGTACCGATCAGCGCGAAGGTCGAATCGGAAATCGCCGAGCTTGAAGGTGAAGACAAAGCGATGTTCCTGGAGGAACTGGGCTTGAAGGAATCAGGGCTAGACCGTTTGATCAATGCAGCTTATAAGCTGCTCGGCCTGTATACTTATTTTACAGCCGGGGTACAAGAGGTTCGTGCTTGGACGATCCGCAAAGGAACCAAAGCGCCGCAAGCAGCAGGCGTTATTCATAGCGACTTCGAACGCGGCTTCATCCGTGCAGAGGTTGTAGCTTACGACGATTTGGTTGCAGCAGGTTCGATGAATGCGGCTAGGGAGCGGGGCAAGCTTCGTCTCGAAGGCAAAGATTATGTTGTGCAGGATGGAGATGTTATGCACTTCCGTTTTAATGTTTAAATGTTAATAAATTACTATATTTAAGCGACGGATCGCTAAGTAATCCTTGCGAAAATAGACACTTTCGGCAGTTTTGTACTGCTGAAGGTGTCTTTATTTTATTATTTTCTCAGAAATTCGCAAAACCGACTAATTGACAGCGTTTACAGAACCGTTAAGAAATATATCGGCAGATTTAGCCAAAAGATAGACTAATTTAGGTAGATGCTGAGTAGGAGGAGACAGCAGGATGAGTTGGCGAAAAATAAGTCTTGTATGGAAGTTTGCAATTTTGGTGTCGTTGATCATCGTTGTGATGGTGACGTTTCTGGTGTCGGATTCAATTGAACGGCAGCGGGACACGTATTATGAAAACATCAAATCAACTGGAGATATGTTGAAGTATCAGATCGCGGCGGATCAGAATGAAATTCATCTGGCGGCGGATGTGATCAAGAGGGAAGAAGACTGGGAGAGGTTTGCGTCGTTCACGACGCTGAACAAGCGTCTGTCGGCGATGACGAATAATCCGATGATTGGCAACGCTTATTTGCTGCTTACGGACCTGAAGGAAGAGGGCGGAACCGTATCGTTAAAGGTATTGATTTCGGATAATACGAGTAAGGAAGCATTGACGCCGGGCGCTGATTATCCGATGCCGGAAACGTTCAAGAAAGGATACGAGGCTGCAATGAAGGGAGGAGCTACCCTAACTGATGTCTATTCCGATGAGATGGGTGAATGGGTGACGTACTTGGCTCCTATTGCAGACTCGGATGGACGCAAAATCGCGTTGTTCGGGGTTGATATGCGCAACAGCACACTGACTAAGGAATTAAGCGAAACGACACGGCGCGGGGTTATTATGGCTGTTGTAATCGGGGTTGTCGGTATCGCGCTTGTCATCTTTATCATGCTGTTGATGCTTTCGCCGCTTAAGCGGCTGACGAAGCTGGCTCAGCAAGCGGCTGAAGGTGATCTGACCGTACAGGTGGATAATAAGGGCGGCGGCGAAATCGGCCGATTGGCTGAATCGTTCCGCGGCATGATCGTCAGCTTGAATGGTCTGACGAAGCATGCACAGGCGCTGTCGATTGACGTTAATAAGCATGCGGAGCATGTTCATACGAATGCGGAGCAGTCGCTATCACAGACACAAGCCGTTACGGAAGCTGTTCGCGAAGTCGCTACAGGCTCGGCTCAGCAGCTGCAGAGCTCGCAGGAAAGCCAGCGGGCAATGACGGAGATGGCGGTCGGTATTCAGCGAATCGCGGAGTCATCCGCTTTTGTGTCAGAGGTTGCGGCTGAAACGGCAGGGCATGCCGGAACGGGCGGCGAGCTGGTTAAGAAGACGGTGCAGCAGATGAAAGCAATCGAAGTTGATATGAACCGCACGACAGAGTCGATGCGCGAGCTGCAGAAGGAGAGCGGCCGGATTCAGGAAGCGCTGCTCTTAATCGGGGATATCGCGTCTCAGACTCACTTGCTTGCGCTTAACGCTTCCATTGAAGCGGCTAGAGCTGGTGAGCATGGCAAAGGCTTCGCGGTCGTCGCAACGGAAATTCGTAAGCTTGCTGAGCGCTCCTCGGAATCGTCACAGCAGGTCAGTGACATGCTTGGAGGCATTGTCGACCAGACGAACGCAACGGCCGAATCGATCGAGCGTTCGCTGGAAGAGACGAAGGCGGGTGCAGAGGTAGCGGTTCAAGCTGGGGAAGCATTCCGTTCGATCGAAGAAGGGATTCGCACGCTCGTCGGACAGATTCAAGAGGTTTCGGCGTCCGCAGAGGAAATGTCGGCAGGAAGCGAACAAATTGCGGCGTCGCTTGATGAGCTGGAACGAATCGCGGTTCAAGCGGCAGGTCATGCAAGCTCAGCGGCTGAAGCGGCAGAGCGCCAGCTAGAGCTGATGAATGAAGTAACGAGCGTATCGGAATCGGTGAAAGGCAGCGCGGAACAGCTGTCGTCCGCTTTCAAAGCGTTCAAGGTATAGAGGCATATTCGAATTTGGGCGCCTCGTAAGCGGCTTCCATCGATCTAACAGTTTATGCCGAAGCATCCTTGTGCTATAATTATGGGATGAATACAAGGTTGCGGTCTATTGACCGAATCTTATAGGGGTGAATAAACGGTGTTAGACCGGTTATCCGTATTAGCTGACCGTTATGAGAAGTTGAGCGAACTGCTGTGTGATCCAGACGTGGCAGGGGATCCGAAACGGTTGCGCGAGTACTCCAAGGAGCAGTCCAGCCTGCAGGAGGCGTACGAAGCGTTTACAGAATACAAGAGCGTCAGCGAACAGCTGGAGGAAGCGAAGCTGATGCTCAGCGAGAAACTCGATGACGAGATGAAAGAGATGGTTAAGCTCGAAATCGAGGAATTGACCGAGCGCAAGGCACAGCTTGACGAACGGGTTCGAATCGTCCTGCTGCCTAAAGATCCGAATGACGAGAAGAACGTCATTGTCGAGATTCGCGGTGCGGCCGGCGGCGATGAGGCAGCGCTATTCGCAGCCGATCTGTATCGGATGTATACGCGCTATGCCGATTCGCAAGGCTGGAAGGTCGAAGTCATGGACATGAACGAGAGCGATCTCGGCGGCTTCAAGGAGGTCGTATTCATGATTATCGGCAAGGGCGCTTACAGCAAGCTGAAATATGAAAGCGGCGCACATCGGGTGCAGCGTATTCCGGTAACGGAATCGGGCGGCCGCATCCATACGTCTACGTCGACGGTTGCGGTCATGCCGGAGGTCGAGGAAGTCGAGATCGAGATTCTTGATAAAGATATCCGCGTTGATACGTTCTGCTCAAGCGGAGCGGGCGGCCAATCCGTCAACACGACGAAGTCCGCCGTTCGTGTCACGCATATTCCGACTGGTATTGTGGCGACTTGCCAAGATGGCAAATCCCAGAACGATAACAAAGCGAAGGCGCTGCAGGTGCTTCGCTCGCGTATTTATGAAATTCATCGTCAGGAAGAGGAAGCAAAGTATGCCGGCGAGCGCAAAAGCAAAGTCGGCACGGGTGACCGCAGCGAGCGGATTCGGACGTACAACTATCCGCAAAGCCGTGTTACGGACCATCGGATCGGCTTAACGCTGCACCGCCTCGATTCCATCATGAACGGTGATATTGAGGAGATCATTCAGTCGCTGACGCTTGCGGAGCAGGCGGATCTGCTTGCACAGGAGAATAATGCATAAGCCTTGTGCTAAATAGCAACGCTATAGTAGCGATTGAGCAGGGCATAATCTTGTTAGTAACTAGTAATAGAATTAGGAGTACAGCTCGAAGGGACGATAGAAGAGATGAATGATCGATTTCTGCCTAATCCCGGCGAGTCTGGCGCCAGCATAAGTCCGTCTTGGACCATCGGAGAAGCCTGCTTGCAGGCTTCTTCGTTTTTGGCGGGAGCTGGCGTTGGGGAGCCGAGGCCGAATGCCGAGCGACTGCTGATGCATCTGCTCGGCATCGGGCGCGCAGAGCTGCTGCGCGATTGGTACGAGCCGATGCCGAAGCGGCAGCTGGAAGCATTCGGACAAGCAGTTGAGCGTAAGGCAGCAGGCGAGCCCGTGCAGTACATTATCGGCGAGCAGTGGTTTTACGGCCTGGCGTTCCAGGTGGAGCCGGCCGTTCTTATTCCGCGCCCGGAGACGGAGCTGCTCGTCGAGGCGGTACTGGAGGCGGTCGATCGCCTGTGGCCGCAGGCGAGCGCAGCGGCTGGTGAGCCGGTGCCGACGGTGCTTGACGTCGGCACCGGCAGCGGCGCCATCGCCGTGACGCTGGCATCGCAGCGTCCGAGATGGCGCCTGTACGCGTCCGACCTGTCGCCGGACGCGCTTAAGGTCGCCCGCACGAATGCTGCCCGCCATGGGGTGGCGGGGCGCATTATGTTCGTGCAGGGCGACCTGCTCGCGCCGTTCGTGCCGAAGGCGGACGCGCGCGGGGCTCTCGAAGCGCCCGCGGCTGACGCCGGGCGCTTCTCGGACGCCGTCGATCCCGCAGGCTTGCGGATCGACGTGCTCGTATCCAACCCGCCGTATATTCCGGCGGGTGACATTCCCGGCCTGCAGCCGGAGGTGCGCGACTACGAGCCGAGACTCGCGCTCGTTGGCGGCGATGACGGCTTGGAGCCGTACCGCCGCATGGCGGCGCAGCTTCCAACGCTCGTCCAGCTGCCGCGCATCGTCGGCTTCGAGCTTGGCATCGGCCAAGCCGAAGCCGTGGCCAACCTGCTGCGGGAAATCGGTTATTGGGACGACATTCGCATTATTACGGACTACGGCGGCATCGACAGACATGTCATTGCCGTGAAGAGCCGCGAATGCCTTTAATGGCATTCGCGGCTTTTTTGATACAAATTTACTATCACGTCAAGGATTAAAAAAAATCAGACTCCCTTAGAAAAGGTTATATATGGTAAATTGATAACAGTAAAGGGAATAGATAAACGAACTAACTGCAGATACGGGGGGTGACTAATGTGAGCATCGAAATTGTTCAGCAGCGTGATTCCTATATTGTACGAAATGGCGCCAGCTATTTTAAATTAGGAATAATGGAAGGATCTATTCTAGTAGATATTCGTGAAGGTCTTTCAACAGATGAAATCATACGAAAGCATGAGTTGAGCCGGGAACAATTCGAAGTGCTTCAACAACAGTTCCTCTCTGTTGGCGTTATAGGAGAGCCGAAGAAGGAGAAATTTAATATTTTCTTCATTAAAATACCTCTTTGGAATCCTGATAGATTGTTTGCCCGGTTGACCGCTCCGTTTATTCGGTTTCGACTGTTAACTCAAATTACGTTCTGGGTGATGAATTTATTCATCCTGATAGGCCTATATCACTTTTTCGCTCATTATGATTCCATTGAACGTATCGCGCTTCAAGGCTTCAAGGGGGGAAGACTAGCGCTGGCATATGTGTGCATGATTAGCTGCGTCATATTACATGAGATGGGACATGCATTTATGTGCAGATATTTCGGCGGTAAGGTCAGTAAGATCGGCTTGATGCTGCTATTCTTCAGTCCTGCGATGTATTGCGATGTAAGTTCGGCTTGGCTGTTTGAGAAGAAACGAGGCAAGATAGCGGTTGCATTAGGGGGGATTTACGTCCAACTTGTGATTATTGCGGTGCTGATACAGTTCTTTTTGACTAGGGAATCGCAATTGCTATCATGGCTTATCTTTACGAATGTCTATATGATAGTTACGAATCTTATTCCGTTCGTGAAGCTGGATGGTTATTGGGTGCTTTCGCACGGCACGGGCATCTCTAACCTTTATTCTAAATCGCTCGAAAGAGTTCGGCGGCTTCTGGATCGATCCGCGGGCCCGGTGATGGGGATTACGACAAGACAGGATCAATTTATTCTAGTCTATGGACTGCTCACTGTGGTTGCTGTGGCCACTTTTATGATGATGGGGCTGTACTCTCTTTACTATGTGACAACTCACGAATCTATACCAATGTGGATTCGGATTATGACAATTATTTTAGAGGTGCTTATATACGTCTATATTATCGCGAGAGTTCTTGTGTTTGCTGTAAGCAGATGGATGAAGAAGAGAGAGGAAGTTGGAGCAGATGCTTAAGTTATCCCATGTCTATAAGACGTATTCCATGGGAAACGAGTCTTATCAAGCACTGGATGACGTATCGTTCGAGATTGACCGCGGTTCATTCACAGCTATAGTCGGTCCTTCCGGCTGTGGGAAATCGACGCTGCTGCATATTATTGGCGGACTAGATCGCGCGGCCGGTGGGGAGATTCGATTCGGGGACGAAGACATAACGAAGTATAGCGAGAAACAGATGGATCAGTATCGATTAAAAAATATCGGCATTGTCTTTCAGCAGTTCAATCTTGTCCCTCACTTGAGCGCACTGGAAAACATTGAGGTGCCGATGACGCTTGCGGGTATCAGTCGATCGGAGCGCAGGCGGCGCAGTAAGGAGCTGCTTCAGCTCGTTGGGCTTGAGGATCGCGCGAATCATAAGCCTAATCAGTTATCCGGTGGTCAGAAGCAAAGGGTCGCTATTGCAAGGGCGCTTGCTCTTAACCCGACCATTGTTCTGGCTGATGAGCCTACCGGTGCATTGGATAGCCAGAACGGTAAAATGATCCTGGAGCTGCTGAAACAAATCTCTCGCGTGAAGGGTACAACGATTGTCATGGTGACGCATGCGGCAGACATTGCGGCAGAAGCGGACCATGTGATTACGATGCTGGACGGTCGTGTAGTCAAGGAGACCTTTGAGAAGAAGTCTGACTCGTCTGGTACTGCGGCAGAAGACAAGCGCTGGAATGGCATGCGGTTAAGGACGGCTGTTCGGCATGCTCTAGGCAACTTGCTGCTGAAGAAGTGGCGAACAGCTCTCGTCTGTCTGGGTTCTTCGATTGGTATATGCGGCATTGCGTTGATGGTTGGCATGGGTTTAGGGCTGGAGACCAAGATTAAAAAGGAGCTGTCGCCAATTCTCGATTTGACCTCCATTTCGGTTAGTGTAGGGGAAGACAAAGATCTTCTGACTAAAGAGCAAATTGAACAAATAAAAAGCATTCCGGGGGTCAAAGCAGCCTATTATTCGTATGCGTTTGATGCAGGCATTATTCATGGTTCTTATAACACGACGGCGAGGATCTATTCTTCCAAGCCAAATGAATGGATAGGAAAGAAGGAACGGAATCAAATGGTCGCGGGCGATTATCCGAAGTCAGACTCGGAGATCGTTATTCCGGAATCGCTAGCCGAGGAATTATTAGCGGAAGGTCAGGACCCAACGGAGCTCATTGGCTCGAAAGTAACCGTCTATTTCGCTAATAGCGGTAATTTCGCATCGGAGACCGAGAAGGCTGATATGACGGTTAGCGGGATTATTAGTGAGCATCTGTTCGGATTGCTGACCGAATCATATATTGAGCATTCTTACGCAGAAGCATTGTCGGCTAGGATCGACGTCCAGAAACAACCGCGTCCGATTGGTACGTCGGTGCTAGCCGAGTCGGAAGAAGTGGTGGATGAGGTCAAGGATTCTTTAGTAGCCAAGTCGTTCAATGCCGTAACGGAAGAAGAACAATTCCAGAGTGTTACTCAATATTTTCGATTCGTTCAAGGGGTACTGGGCATGTTCGCTGGAATATCACTTGTCGTATCTTCAATCATGATTGGTATCGTACTGTATATCAGCGTATTGGAGCGTACGAAAGAAATTGGCGTATTTCGGGCAATGGGCTCGCGACGCAAAGATATAAGGAGAATATTTTTTACTGAAGCGGGTGTAATCGGATTCGCAGCGGGCGGCTTTGGAGTTGTTATTGCATTGCTTCTGGGCATCATTGGTGATGCTGTGATTGAGCAGGCGATTTTGAAGGAAAATGCTTTTCGCGTATTCTCGATTCAACCCGGGCTTATATTATTCTGTCTTCTATTCAGCATCGGATTGAGCTTGCTGGCTGGTTGGATTCCGTCCAGAAGAGCAAGCAGCCTTGATCCTGTCGAAGCTCTCCGTCATGAATAGTAGTTTGGGCTTATGAAAGGAGGTGATACACATGGAAAACATGTTCCAAATCGAACAACTGGAAAGCATGATCGCACCTGAAAGTGTGGCATATAAAATTGGGTATGCTGTAGGTTCCGCTGTTCGTGCAGTACTGTCGATTGACCTGTGGTAATAATCCTGAGGTAATATTATGGCTCATGGTAGTCTAGGGAGGTGAGAGTGATGACGCAACAGTTTCAAATTGAGATGCTAGAGTCGATTGCAACGCCTGGTTTTATTGGTGCTGTAAAAGATTTCTTCAGAGGATTTATAGACGGTCTAATGGGCAAATAAGGCGGAGTGCATGAGGCAATAATCTAAGCTGCGCGGCAGGGGGGCGACCCTGCCGCGCTTTCTCATGCTTCGCCAATCAATGGGATTATGCCTCGTGTGCACTCCTATGTACGTATCGTATCAATTCTGCCTTTCAAAGTCAAAGAAATCCACGACTTACAAGTACCTCATTTATCGGTAATCCCTCTCATTTCGATTTTAGTAAGTGCCTCTTTCGTGGATTTGACCCCTAGCTTTCTCAATATATTTCGTATTTGTGTCTTAATGGTGTTTCTTGATTTGTATATCTGTTCTTCGATTTGCGTTCGAGTCATGCCTTGGGATAAATGCTCCAATACTTCTCTTTCGCTAGGGGACAGCAGGTTAAGCATGCTTTGCGTTTTGAGTTGGTGATAATCGTGAAGCAGCAGCTCCAAAGGCGAGTGACAATCATGTATCAAATTAATGGCGCTTACAAGTTGGTTGAGTTGTTTTTTTGGAATGTATTGTACCGCACCGGCATTGAAAGAATGCAGGATGACTTCGGCGCTCTCTACTGCTGTAAACATAATAATCTTGGTATTGCCTCCGCATTCTCGGTAAATGTCGAGTGCAGCCAAAACTCCATCCGTCTCGTTAGGTGTCAGACTGACGTCTACGATTGCTATATCAGCTTGTGTTTCTTGTGCAAGACGAATGCCTGACTTGCGTGAGGAGGTTATACCTGCGATTTGAATATTAGGGTCTTGCTTACATGCGCGCTCGATGAGGTATTGCCATTCTGGGTCGTTATCAATGATTATGACACGAATGACAGACATTAACTTTGTCTCCTTTCATTAGGGAAAATAAGTTGAACGGTTGTTCCCTGTGGGGACGCGCTCAGGAATTGAATTTCGCCGTGATGCTTCTTCATTACTTGATAGCAATAGGACAGGCCGAGTCCATAATTCAGTTGTTTATTCTTAGTGGTGAAGAATGGCTCGAAGGCCCGCGAAGCGATCTCCTTGGTCATTCCTGAACCGTTATCGGTATAGCGAGAAGCACGGTTTGAGCAGTTGTTTTCGATTGAATTGTAATTATTCCATCCATCCCGCACGTTTCCATTGCGTTTATGATGATGTTGTGCAGCATTTCCTTGACATGGATACGATCACACACTAATATAACGTCTTGCGTGATTTTGGATTGAATAGCAGTGCCATGTGAATGGAGCCGTGAAGTGATTTCATTGACGGTTTCGTCTACCAATTCCATCAACGAGCAAGGCGCGGGAGACAGGACAAAATCGCGCGTTTGTTCATAAATGCGTTTCATCATTGCCTGCATCTCGGCGCAGGCGTTCCGGACGATTGTAATTTCCTTCCTTTCTTCTTGGGTGTGCGACGGTTGCAAGCTTTCCATACAGGCTAATATTTTGGCCAGTTGATTCTTGAATGCGTGTTGAAGCATCAAGGTGCTGGTAGACGTCGCACTCATAGAATGATCCATCTGATCGTTCTCGAATCGAATGCGAATGCCGAAGACGTCATATTTGATGAACAACACGAGGCTGACCATCCCCAGGAAGCCGATCGATATCGCATTATACCGGAACGTTTCGAAGTGGTTAAATACTCGCGGTATGTACACCGTAAATAATTGAACGACGGCCGGCGTCACAAGCAGCAGGGTAATAGCTTTGTTCTGTCTGACGACGCCTCTTGGAGCTAATATGAACGACCTAGCAAACCAGATGTAGGAAATCGCAATATAGGGTAAGGTCCAAATAAGAATTCGATCATAATGATAGGCCGGAATAGGGTAATAGTCTGGAAGGAGCAGTAACTCAACTGCAATGGGAATCGCCAGAATATATCCGAGCCACTTGCGAATCTCAGGAGAAAAGATCTGATGATGTGACATGGAAAACATAAGAAAAAAATAAGGCATACCAAGAATATTAGAAAGCGAACCTATTACGTATGACCATTGTGCAGCTCGTGTCCCTGTTTCCGAAATAAGGGAGTGGGAGCTGAGGAAAGGGACGATAGCTTCGATCACAATTCGCCCAAATCCGCCGGCGCCTGCTGCAAAAGCGCATAGTATGGCCCATTTTAAACGCTTACGGTCTTGAATATAGAAAATGATAGCCAGCGACCACATAGTGATGCAAGCTATAAGCACGTCAATTCACTCCTTTGTTTTATTTATGATATGAATGCTGGCATTGTTCAATTGCTTCATCCACCTCTTCCGTTTAGAAGTTATGATCAGCGCATGGGCTGCGGCGGCCAAGGCGTCCCGATCGTGTTTAGAATCTGCGATGGCTGCCGTCGGCATATGTGCTAGCTCGAGCATCCGGCGGCGCTTGAAATGCTTAAGACCGGCCAGATGGACTAGCGTGCCGGCAGCAGGTAACGGAGCTTCGCTAACAGAAAGGCTGTGATGCGGAATGCCAAAATACCGGCTGTATTGCTCGACAATGGGCGAGATTGATGTAGACAGCAGCTCGACCTCAATGCCTCGCTGCTGCAGCATTGTTACAAATTCCTGCATGCCAGGCAGGAAGCGGAAGCGAAGCACCTCGTCGAAATACCGCTCTGCGTACGCTTCAAGCTCAGCCAGTGGGATGCGGCGATAACAGCGGTAAAAGATTCGCTGAAACCAATCGCGGTTCAAGAAATCTAGCAGGATATAAAATGGGACACGGCTGATGGCGAACCAGATTAACCAGAAGCGGTAACGGAGTTTGTTGTTCATACGACAGGAACGAACGAATAAATAGAAGCCGACTACATTACTGCGGGTAAGGGTGTTATCAACGTCGAATACGGCGCGACGTACGCCGCAATCAAGCCATTCGTCAGCAACCTTTTGTAAAGTAGGCATTATTACCTCTCTCTTTCGAATTATGATACTATGAATATTGTAGCTTGAATAAATGGATTTTACAATTATTACATAAATAAAGAACTTATACCAAGAAGATGTTCGTAGGAGAAAGTGATTATCTGGAGTTAGGATACTTCTTCTATTTGTTCCCGAGAACCAAGATGAGGCTGAGAATAGGCCCGTGAATAAGAGGCTTTTGTCTGCTTATATATATATGCTAATTATGGAGGTAGCATATGAATCCTAAAATGTTGTTGCTATATTTGTTATGCGCTGCTGCTGTAGGTGCGGGTTTGCTTATGCCGCATATCCAGTGGTGGATGAAGCTGATTCTATTCGCCGGTCTCGTCTATTTGGAGATAGCTCAGGACGAGCTGACGCGCCGGCAGAAGTATATGGTCCTATCGCTGTTTGCTGCCGGAATTATGGCCGGCTACGGTATTAAAGCTTGGGGTGACTAAGCGGGGTGATTCGCCGTCCGGTAATTCTGGACGGTGTTTTTTAGTTTGATAGGTTTATAGATTCCCTCTCACGGACATACTGTCGGATAGATACGTTCCGGAACGCAAGCTGGAGCGCCGACGGGCGCCTGAGAGGGGCTTGTGTCTATGATCCGCCATCATTTTTATTATTCCGTTGATTCTTCTGAAATCGTTCGTCGTCCAATCGAAAGACCGCGGCGCAGCCGCTTTGTATATCGTCCGATGTATGGTTATCTCGTGCTGGCTCTTTTCGTGCTCGTCATGAGCTGGGAGCAGCTGCGCACGGATGCGGCAGCGATAGAAGGTGCGATTCCGGAGCAGTCGATCCGGCTTCGCATTCTGGCCAATTCCGATAGTCCTGTCGATCAGGCGGTCAAGCGGCATGTGCGGGATGCAGTCGTGAATGCGATGAACAGTTGGGTAACGGGTCCGGCCTCGATAGAGGATGCACGCGCGACAATCCGGTCGCATATGGGAGAGCTGGAGGCGGTGATCGCGCAGGAGCTGCAGTCGAGAGGCTTTGATTACGGGTTTCAAGCGGAGCTGGCCGTCGTTCCTTTCCCTACGAAAATGTACGGCAGCCGTGTCTATCCTGCCGGCGATTATGAAGCGCTCCGCATTACGCTCGGCCAAGGAGCCGGTCAGAATTGGTGGTGCGTGCTGTTTCCTCCGCTTTGCTTCGTAGATGCGGCAACCGGGGAGGCGGCTCCTGCGAAGACGGCAAATACGTCGAAGGTTAAATCAGATAGCAGCGAAGAGTTAGTGAAGCTGACGAAGGCAGACGGTGAAGGGAAGCAGTTGGAACAGCAGCAGGACGGAGAAGCGCCGAAAGCAAAATTTTTTCTGGTGGAGATCATTGAATCGATTATCCGATTTTTTAAGAACTTATTTTCTTAATCCTATTCCTGCAGCCAGTAACTCATAACGAATCAGCCGGTCTGCGCGAGCAGCCGGCTTTCATGTGTTATAATACAGAAAACTATTTATGACAAGATTGAGGACTTCCTATGACCACGAACAAAATGACTTCCATATGGCGCGTTCGGCCAGGCTCGAACGATCCTGCCTCGCGCGCGGCAATTGCAGAGGCAGCGCAGCTGCTTCGCGAAGGCGGCACCGTTGCTTTCCCCACAGAAACGGTATATGGGCTCGGCGCGGACGCCCGGCGAACGGAGGCGGTCGAGCAAGTATTCGCCGCCAAGGGCCGCCCGTCTGATAATCCGCTTATCGTTCATATCGCGGATGAATCGCAGCTGGCGGAGCTAGTGCTTCCTTATGGGGAGACAGAGCAGGCGCTGATGAAGCGGTTCTGGCCGGGGCCGCTAACCATTGTACTGCCCGTTAGACCAGATGCAGTGTCACCGCGCGTGACGGCTGGGCTTGACACGGTGGCAATCCGTATGCCGCAGCATGCCGTTGCGCTGCGCCTCATCTCTGAATCCGGCTGCCCGGTGGCGGCGCCGAGCGCCAACCGTTCCGGACGGCCGAGCCCAACGCTCGCGGAGCATGTCCGCGAAGATCTAGACGGCCTGATCGACGGCTTGATCGACGGAGGACCGACCGGCGTCGGACTCGAGTCGACTGTCGTTATTACGGAGGGACCTGGTGTCGTTCGGATATTGCGCCCCGGCGGCGTAACGCCGGCAATGCTTCGCGAAGTGGCGGAGACGGTGCTACTGGATGAGTCGCTTGCTGGCGTCGGCGAAGACGGCAATACGACAACAATGAATAATGCGAAGCATGCCGTTAAAGCTGGCGGCACAACCGAAAGTACGAACAACGGTCAGTCGAGCAAGGCTGTAAATGATACTGCTAATCAATTACAAGCGAAGGCTCCTCGTTCGCCTGGCATGAAATATGCGCACTACGCCCCGCAGGGAGAGATGGTGCTTGTGAGCGGAGTGGCATCCGCTGTCCGCGAATATATTCGCCGCGAGGCTGAATCGGCAGCTGAGCGCGGCGAAGTGACCGGCGTACTCACATACGACGAACACCAGGATGAGTATGCGGCCGACGCTGTTATCAGCTGCGGTCGTCTCGATCAGCTGGAGACGGCGGCGCAAGGGCTGTATGCTGCGCTCCGCGAATTTGACGCCAGAGGTGTGCAGCGTATATGGGCGGAGGCGTGTCCGGACGATGGAATCGGACTTGCGCTGATGAATCGGTTAGCCAAAGCTGCAGGAGGCCGAATCGTTGTCGTTTAAATTCTAAATTGAATATGAAATCAACGAATGTTCCCGCGATTGCTATGACATGAACATGAAACCCCGCTCGTCCGCATAAAGTGTACAACGAATGCGTGATGCGGGGAGAGATGAAGAAACATGCTGTTAGAATCGGGTATGGGAACCGGCCAGCTGTTAACACTGCTTATTATGGCTGCTGCACTCGGGATGGATGCTTTCTCTCTCGGCGTCGGCATTGGCATGAGAGGGATTCGGCTGAAGCGCATATTGGCGCTGAGCTCTATCATAGCACTGTTTCACGTTCTAATGCCGCTGGCCGGCATGTATGCCGGGCAGTATGTCAGCGGGCTGCTAGGCACCGTTGCCTCCCGCGCGGCGGGCGTCTTACTGCTGCTGCTGGGCGGTCATATGGTGTATAACTCTTTTCGCGCCGGGAGCAATGAGCAAACGGTTGATCACCAGACGTTCTGGGGCATGCTGCTGTTCGCATTCAGCGTAAGTGTCGACTCCTTCTCGGTAGGTGTTTCACTCGGCATGTTCGCAGTCAATATATTATTGGCGGTGCTGCTGTTTGGTCTGTTCGGCGGCGTGATGTCCGTGCTTGGACTGATGCTGGGCAGACATGCTGGCCGGAGTCTGGGCGACTACGGTGAAGCGTGCGGCGGCATCATTTTACTCACATTCGGACTGATATTTGTGTTCTAACAGAAAGGGGGCAACTTCTTGTGAAACGGATATTGTTCGTATGCACCGGCAATACGTGCAGGTCACCGATGGCAGAAGCGATATTGCGCAGTCGCGCGGCGAGCCGCTCGCTCAATA
This sequence comes from Paenibacillus xylaniclasticus, assembly GCF_004001065.1. Taxonomy (GTDB): domain Bacteria; phylum Bacillota; class Bacilli; order Paenibacillales; family Paenibacillaceae; genus Paenibacillus_T; species Paenibacillus_T xylaniclasticus. The sequence continues at coordinate 147,343 of NZ_BIML01000005.1, read as the reverse complement.
TCGAGGTGCGATCCGCTGGCGTATCGACGGTCGACGGCATGCCGATATCCGCCAATGCTCTGGAGGTGCTTCGCCGCAGGCAGATCGACCATCAAGGCGAAAGCCGTATGCTTGAGGAGCAAATGGTGAACTGGGCGGATTTGATACTGACGATGACATCATCCCATAAGCGCGGTCTGATCGGACGATTTCCCGACGCGGTCGATAAGACGCACACGCTGCTTGAATACGCGGTACCGGATGGATCGGTATTGGACGATTTGAAGGAGCTGGAGCGTCTTTATTCAGAATGGCATATGAAACAGGCCCTCGGAGAACAAATGCCGGAAGCGGACCGGGCGCGGATGATCGAGCTGGAGAAGAAGATACCGAGCTTCGACATCGCGGACCCATTCGGCGGCCCGCTGCCGCTGTATGAAAGCTGTGCGGCGGAGATCGAGCGAGCGCTGGACAGGCTGCTGGATAAGCTGGAGGACGGCGGAGAGCAGGGGTAAGTGAGCACGATCTACGTACTGTTTTCGGATATTGAGGATTGATTTATGTCGTGCTATGGAGTATCATAAAATCAAATTTAATGGTTTCCGATGTGACTGGCGACGAAGTGGGTTACCACGGTGGAGCATCGGGATATACGGCCGGTCGCCTGGGCAAAGAGCATCGCGCATTCGAGCGTGTTATGCTCTTTTTCTCTTTCTCGGGCAGCTCGTGCTGTCGTGTAATGCGGTCAAATTAGGTATAATAAAGCGGGACAACTGCATTCTTAATGAACCTAAAGGAGGACTCCCCTCATGAAAATCGCAATTGGGGCCGACCACGGCGGCTACCGCCTGAAAGAAATTATCGTTCCTTTCATCGAATCGCTTGGCCATGAAGTGAAGGATGTCGGTTGCTCGTGTGAGCAATCAGTCGACTATCCGGACTATGCGCTGCCGGTATGTGAAGCTGTCGTCAGCGGCGAAGCGGACCGCGGCATTCTGATCTGCGGCACGGGCATCGGCATGTCGATTGCCGCGAACAAAGTGCCGGGCATTCGCTGCGCGCTCGTACACGACATGTTCTCCGCTCAAGCGACTCGCGATCATAACGATACGAATGTGCTGGCTATGGGTGAACGTGTTATTGGCCCTGGCATAGCACAGGAGATTGTACGAATCTGGATCGAGACGCCGTTCTCGAACGGTGAGCGTCACGTTGGACGTCTGAATAAAGTGAAGCAAATCGAAGCGAAATACGAGCTGCATCCTTAATGCTCGACAGAGGCAGGAGGCGTGAGCGATGAACGAACAAGGTGTTTCGAACGAGGCGGCAGCCGAGCTTAGTGCCCGGCAGGCAGAGGCAATCGAACAAGCTGTTCTAACCGTCGTCAGCGAGCTTGCTGCCGCGGGCAGCCTCAAGCCGGGGCAGCTCGTCGTCTTCGGTGTCAGTACGAGCGAGGTGTTAGGACGCCGAATCGGTACATCCGGCACGACTGCAGCTGCAGCTGCGATTTTTGCAGGCATCGAGGCTGTTCGGCGTAAAGCGGGCTTCTATCCGGTGTTCCAATGCTGTGAGCATTTGAACCGGGCGCTCGTGCTTGAGCGGGAGGCGGCCGAGAAGTACGGATTGGATGAAGTGTCGGCTGTGCCGGTGCCGAAGGCGGGCGGTTCAATGGCCGCTTATGCTTTTCAGAGCTTGAGCGATGCAGTGCTCGTCGAATCGGTGCGGGCTCATGCGGGCGTTGACATTGGAGACACCTTTATTGGCATGCATCTTCGCCCGGTTGCAGTGCCGGTTCGCCCGACGATCCGCGAGATTGGCCAGGCTCATGTGACGATGGCGTTCACACGGCCGAAGCTGATCGGTGGCGAGCGGGCCGTATATAAGCTGGCTGCGCCAGCTTTGAAGCCGGGGCAGCAGAGCGGCTCTTGCGATTAAGCGACAGCAGTACATGAAAGATCTGTTATCCGGTAGTGAACATGCGGGCAACCGCTTGAACATATAGCGAATGCTACTATTCGAAGGAGGATTTATCTTATGGAAAAATTGCGTCAACAAGACCCGGAACTCGTCAAAGCGCTCGGACTTGAGCTGCAGCGCCAACGCGACAACATCGAGCTGATCGCATCCGAGAACATCGTAAGTGAAGCGGTACTGGAAGCAATGGGAACGGTTCTGACGAACAAATATGCAGAAGGCTACCCAGGCAAACGCTACTACGGCGGCTGTGAGCATGTGGACATCGTTGAGAACATTGCACGCGACCGTGCCAAAGAACTGTTCGGCGCAGAGCATGCGAACGTTCAGCCTCACTCCGGCGCACAAGCGAATATGGCTGTATACTTGGCATGCCTCAAGCCTGGAGATACGGTTCTCGGCATGAACCTGGCGCACGGCGGTCACTTGACGCACGGCAGCCCGGTTAACGCATCTGGCCTGCTGTACAACTTTGTCCCTTACGGCGTACAAGAAGATTCGTTCACGATTGATTACGAGGAAGTTCGCAAGCTGGCGTTCAAGCACCGTCCTCGTCTGATCGTTGCCGGCGCAAGTGCTTACCCGCGCATCATCGATTTCGAGAAGCTTGGCCAAATCGCACAGGACGTAGGCGCGCTGTTCATGGTTGACATGGCTCACATCGCAGGTCTTGTTGCAGCAGGTCTGCATCCGAGCCCAGTACCGCATGCTCACTTCGTGACGACGACGACGCACAAAACGCTTCGCGGCCCGCGCGGCGGCATGATTCTGTGCCGCAAGCCTTGGGCTGCTGCAATCGATAAAGCGGTATTCCCTGGCTCGCAGGGCGGCCCGCTCATGCACATTATCGCAGCCAAAGCGGTTGCTCTTGGCGAGGCGCTTCAGCCTTCGTTCAAGGAGTATGGCAAGAACGTCGTTAATAACGCCCGCGTTCTCGCAGACGCACTCGTTGGCCATGGTCTGAACCTTGTGTCCGGCGGTACGGATAACCACCTGATGCTGGTTGACCTGCGCAACCTGGGCATCACGGGTAAAGACGCAGAGCACGTTCTCGACTCTGTTCAAATTACGTGTAATAAGAACGCGATTCCGTTCGACCCTACAAGCCCATTCGTCACGAGCGGTATTCGGATCGGTACGCCTGCGGCTACAGCACGCGGCATGGGTACGGAAGCGATGAAAGTTATCGCAGAAGTCATTGCGATGACGCTGAAGAATCCGAAGGACGAAGCGGTTCTGGCTGAAGCGCGCGCGAAAGTCCAAGCGCTGACGGCACAATATCCGCTGTATCCAGGCATGACTTATTAAACCATATCTTCAACAGTTAGATGAGACCCTGACTCGCCGATGGCGAAGCAGGGTCTTTGTGCGCTAGGCAGCGTAGTCGATTAAGATTTGTCGATCGGACATACCTCCCATGCTATACTCGTTATAAATATGGAAAAATAGAGAGGTGCATGGGAGTGGCAGAGCTATTTATTGTTATCATCAGTCTTGTCACATTGATCATCGTACTAGGAGTATTTAGTAAACGACAATCAGGCTCAGTGCGGCTGCCGAAGACTGCTGCTTGGCCGCATGAGAAGCCGCCGGCCGGGCTCGGTCTTGCTGACAGTCATCCTGCAAGGAGCGCAGCGGAGAGATTGGAGGCGGCGCTTGGCTCTGATTTCGAAGCCCGTGTGCAATATCGAGTTCAATCTGCAAAGCCGGGCATGTCCCAGCAGGAGTGGGCGTGGACCTGGTTCGAGCTGAAACGTTATTTTCTCCTGTGTGCTCTGCTTCGGAACGTGCCGATGTATAGTACGAAGATCGACGAAGTGTGGCATGAGATGCTGATGTTTACCCGCGAGTACGAAAGCTTCTGCCGCCAATTTTGCGGAGCTTACATCCACCATGCGCCGCATGGGCAAGATGACAATAGACCAGAGGAAGGCAGCCGAGCTTGGTTTGATTGGCTATACAGGGAGCTGTTCGAGCTGTCGCCTGTCAGCGCCAGGCTGTGGGGCTCTTTCTATCGTGAACCGCTCTCGCCGAAGCGGTTGTCTGAGCTGAGCTCGATGAGTGAGACCGACATCGTCAAGGCTTGGTTCCGCAGCGATACGACAGGGGCGCACGACGATTTGAATCGGACGGCGCTCCAGCTTGCCGCTGCAGCTAAGCGTCAGATGGACGCGGCGAGCCGCAGTAACAACGCATCACCAGCGCAGACCAAGCCAAGCCAAAGCAAGTCTGCAGCCCCGGATGATCTCTCGCATGTTATGACAGGCAGTAGTCTGCTGATTTATTATTCGCTCCTGGAGCCGAGCATGCTGGAGCAGCGGATGCAAGAGCATATACGGCGCGATGATGAGCGTCACGGAAGCACCTCGGCTTGCTCCTCCTATAGTGAGGACCGCTCATCCCGCCATGACCACTCGTCCCATTACGGCCATGGACACGACTCTCATGACGGGGGCGCCTCTTCCTGTGGAGGTGGTTCTTCGTGCGGTGGAGGCGGTGGCTGTGGAGGCGGGGGCGACTAGCTCTTTGGGCTTGCTTACAGCTCGATCTCATCGTTCCAGATGCAACGTCTCATTTACAATGCTATAATAAACGGGATCATTTGCACGAAAGATCTAAACGCATAACCAGGAGGCAAAAGTCCCCATGAGCAAAGTAGTCGTTATCGACCACCCCCTAATTCAGCATAAGCTGACGTTTATCCGCGACAAGAATACGAATACGAAAGACTTCCGTGAGCTGGTCGACGAAGTGGCCATGCTGATGGCGTACGAGATCACGCGCGACGTACCGCTACAGACGATTCAAGTGGAAACGCCGGTACAGGTGACGGAATCGAAAGTCATATCCGGACGCATGCTCGGGCTCATTCCGATTCTGCGGGCCGGACTTGGCATGGTCGATGGCATGCTGAAGATGCTTCCTTCGGCTAAGATCGGTCATATCGGCTTGTTCCGCGATCCCAATACGCTTCAGCCGGTCGAATATTACCTCAATCTGCCGACCGATGCGGCAAACCGTCTGCTTATTGTCATCGATCCGATGCTTGCGACGGGCGGGTCCGCGATCGCGGCGATTGAATCGCTGAAGAAGCGCGGCTGTGAGCAGATTAAGATGATGTGTCTGATCGCAGCGCCTGAAGGCGTAGCAGCGCTTCAACAGGCGCATCCGGACGTTGATATCTATACGGCGGCTCTCGATGAGAAGCTTAACGATCACGGTTATATCGTACCAGGCCTTGGCGATGCCGGAGACCGGATGTTCGGCACTCACTAGTTCACACTTTACATGAAAGACGCGTTAGGAGATGACATTTTTGTCTAAGTTGAAAGTAATGACGATTTTCGGCGTACGGCCGGAAGCGATTAAGATGGCTCCGCTTATTCTTGAGCTGCAGCGGTATCCCGAGCAGATCGAATCGATCGTATGCGTGACGGCGCAGCATCGCCAGATGCTCGACCAAGTGCTTGAGGTCTTCAACATCAAGCCGGATTATGATCTGGACGTCATGAAGGATCGCCAGACGCTGAATGAGATTACGATCCGCGTGCTCCAAGGGCTTGAGCCGGTGCTGCGCGAGGCGAAGCCGGATATCGTACTCGTTCACGGCGATACGCTGACGACGTTCTTGGCCAGCTATGCGGCGTTCTTGCAGCAGATTCAAGTTGGCCATGTCGAAGCGGGGCTTCGCACGTGGAATAAGCTATCGCCTTATCCGGAGGAGATGAACCGCCAGCTGACCGGCGTATTGGCTGACGTACACTTCGCACCGACCAGCTGGTCTGCGGGTAACCTCCGCAAGGAGAACAAGCCGGAGGAGCGGATCTACGTAACCGGCAACACGGTTACAGACGTATTCCAGTACACCGTTAAGCAGGACTTCTCGCATCCGGTGCTCGAATGGGCGCAGGGCAAACGCCTTGTGCTGATGACCGCCCATCGCCGTGAAGCGCAGGGAGAGCCGCATCGTAACATTTTCCGCGCTGTTCGCCGCATCGCCGACGAATTTGAAGACATTGCGATCGTGTATCCGGTTCATCCGAGCCCAGCTGTGAAAGAACCGGCGCAGGAGCTGCTTGGTGATCATCCGCGCATCAAGCTGATCGATCCGCTGGATGTTGTCGACTTGCATAATTTCTACCCGCATACGCATTTGATTCTGACGGATTCAGGCGGCCTGCAGGAGGAGGCACCGTCGTTCGGCGTACCGGTGCTTGTACTCCGCGATACGACGGAGCGTCCGGAAGGAATTGAAGCAGGTACGCTGGAGCTGGTCGGAACAGACGAGGCGGCTGTATACGAGCGCACGAGAGCTCTTCTGACGGATTCGGCACTATATGACCGAATGAGTAAAGCGGCTAATCCGTACGGCGATGGACAAGCCTCTATTCGGATCGTACAAGCTCTCCTGCATCATTTTGGCAAAGCGGACAATCGTCCGGACCCGTTCACACAACGTTCATAATTTCGAGCAGAAATGGGCAAACGGCTAGACAGTACAGCATACAGTTGTACTGTACGGTTTGAAAGTCGGAAAATCCTTATTCTATAAGGGTTTTCGGGCTCCTGTTCACCAAATGTTTGAATTTATATGAATTGACAGAATGGACAACGCTTCGCTAAAATAAATGAGAGTTTTGGAGTGATTCTATGAATCCATCCAATGATAAACCACCATCAGAAAATAATCGAAACTCGCGTGAAAGTGGCCTTGGGGACAATCCATGGCGAGCGATGGGGCTGGTCGGCACCGTAGGGGCTGACCTTGCTGTATGTCTGGGGGCAGGAGTATGGCTAGGTACGAAGGCTGATGCCGCATACGGCACGAGCTATTGGTATCTGGTCGGAATGCTTGTCGGACTTGCTGTCGGCGTAGTGACGATCTATTTTCTAATCCGAGCGTTTACGGGGGGCAATGGAAAGTAATGGACAACATGTCGGCCCACCTGAAAACCATTACAAGAGTTATGTTCGCTTTATTATCCGTTTGCTTCATCGTCTGGGCGCTCTTTCCTGAGCATGAGGCATGGTGGGGCGGATTCGTCATCGGTGCGATAGCGAGTCTGGTGAATGCGCTTCACCTTTCCTGGAAAGTGAACCAGATCGGTGCGAATGCTGCTGCAGGTAACAAGAGGCGCACGACGCTTGGGTATTTCACCCGTGCGTGTATCGGACTTCTTGCGGCTGTCATTGCGACAAGGACGTTTGATTTCCGGATCGAAGCGGTTGCCGCGGGATTAATTACCGCCCAATTGGCAACACTTCTATTGGGATTTTGGGCCGTTCGCAAACGGGAACGCATGCAATCCCTCGATGAAAGGGGTGAAAACAACTAATGGACCATATTTTTCCTGTCGTTCACAAGTGGGGACTGGATTTTGACATTGCAGCCATTACCATGATCCTTATCACCAGTATCATCGTGCTTGTGCTTGCATTGCTGGCTGTGCGTGGCGCTTCTGTCGATAAACCGACCAAGATGCAGAACTTCCTGGAGTGGGTAATCGAATTCGTCATTAACATCATCGGTACGACGATGGATGTGAAGAAGGGCCGGCCTTACCTGATTCTCGGGCTGACGCTGATTATGTATATTTTTGTCGGCAACATGCTCGGACTTCCTCTTGGTATCGTAACGGAAGCGCATCATGGCGCGACGCTGTTCGGTCTTGAACTTGATCTGAAGGGTGAAGAGGAAGCGCATATTGCTTGGTGGAAATCGCCAACGGCTGACGTTGCAGTTACGGCTGCATTGACGGTTATTGTCATTCTGCTGACGCACATTGAAGGTATGCGCCGCAATACGAAGCATTACTTTAAACACTACTTCGAGCCGTACATTCCTTTCTTGCCGTTGAACTTGATCAAGGAAGTATCCAAACCGCTCTCTCTTGCGCTTCGTCTCTACGGTAACATCTTTGCCGGTGAGGTCATGATCGGCGTTATCATTGGCGGCTTGGATTGGATTGGGATTGTTCCGCTCATCGTATGGCAAGGTTTCAGTGTGTTCGTAGGCTCGATTCAAGCCTTCGTCTTCGTCATGCTGACGATGGTTTATATGTCGCAAGCTATCGTTCATGAGGAGAAACACTAATAGAGTCATGTTCTTTAACAAGCCATTCCGGTTTCAAACCCGAAACGCAGGGACTAAGGCCTGTTGATCGGGCCACTATATACTACATTTACTTTTTTGAGGAGGATTTTTCTAATGGGAGCATTAGCATTGGTTGCAGCAGCAATCGTATTCGGTTTGGGCGCACTTGGCGCTGGTATTGGTAACGGTTTGATCGTAGGTCGTACGGTTGAGGGTATCTCCCGTCAACCAGAGCTTCGCGGTACGCTCCAAACGACGATGTTCATCGGTGTTGCACTCGTCGAGGCACTTCCAGTTATCACGCTCGTCTTGGCATTCATGTTCCAAGGCAAAGCTTAATAACCGTATAAGCATGACTGGCGGGGAGTGCCTTTGCCTCCGCGCCTTCCTTTTGCCCGAACAGGAAAGTTCGAACCGGCTGCCTGCTGGGATTTATGGACTTTCCTTTCGGTGAATTATGAGCAAATAACGAAATACAATCGATCGCTATAGAAGGGAGTGACGCCCAGTGGATATCAACTGGACCACTTTTGGTATTCAATTAATCGCGTTCCTGATTCTTCTCTGGCTGCTGAAACGCTACGCGTTCGGACCGTTGCTCGGCATTATGGAGCAGCGCAAGCAGCTGGTGCAAAGCCAGCTCGCTGACGCCGAGAACAGCCGCAAGCAGGCTTCGCAGCATCTGGAAGAGCAGAAACAAGCGCTTCAACAAGCACGCAAAGAAGCATTCGACATCATCGAGCAGGCTAGATCGACGAGCTCCAAGCAAGCAGACGATATTATCGCTGTTGCGAAGAACGAGGCGTCCCGCCTGAAAGAGGATGCTGTTAAAGATATCGAGAGCGAGAAGAACAAAGCGATCGCAGCACTGCGCAGCGAAGTTGGCGGCATGTCCGTCCAAATCGCTTCGAAGATCATCGAGAAGCAAATCGACGAGAAGTCGCAAGAGCAGCTGGTTGATCAATATCTGAAAGAGGTATCGAGCAAATGAGCCGCGATGTCGTAGTAGCGAAGCGCTACGCCAAAGCACTGTTCGACATCGCGCAGCAGCAGCAGATCGTCTCTGAAGTAGAAGGACAGCTGAAGCAAATCGTGGATGCGATCGGACAGGACGATACGATCAAGAAATTCATGTCGTTCCCTTCGATTGATGCGAAGCGTAAGATTGAGCTGATCCGCAGTGCATTTGCGGACCGCGTTTCTTATATTTTGCTTAATACGCTGGAACTGCTGATCACGAATGGCCGCCAGAACATCATCGGTGATGTCTATGACGCCTATGTGAAGATTGCAGGCGAGGCACTCGGCCAAGCTCGTGCTACGGTATACACGGCTTATGCGCTGAGCGCGGATGAATTGGCTAAGGTAGAAGCACAATTCAGCCAAATATCCGGTAAGAAAATTACAGCTGAGCAGGTAGTGAATTCGGATCTGCTTGGCGGCATTCAAGTCCGAATCGGCGACCGTCTGTATGACGGCAGCCTGGCGGGCAAATTGAACCGTTTGGCCAAATCGTTGAACAAACGAGCACTGTAGATAGGGGTGAGCGAATTGAGTATCAGACCTGATGAAATCAGCACATTGCTGAAGCAGCAGATCGAACAATATAAATCTGAGATTCAAGTGGTTGACGTTGGTACGGTTATTTCCGTCGGTGACGGTATCGCTCGCGTTCACGGTCTTGAGAATGCGATGCAAGGTGAGCTCCTCGAGTTCTCCAACGGCGTAGTAGGTATGGCACTCAACCTGGAAGAAAGCAACGTCGGTGTCGTTATCATGGGTCCTTACAAAGGCATTCGCGAAGGCGACCAAGTGAAACGTACCGGCCGTATCATGGAAGTGCCGGTAGGCGAAGCGCTGCTCGGCCGCGTCGTGAACGCGCTGGGTGAGCCAGTTGACGGCAACGGTCCGATCAACACGACGGCAACGCGCCCAATCGAATCGCCAGCTCCGGGCGTTATGGCTCGTAAATCGGTATTCGAGCCAATGCAGACGGGTATTAAAGCAATCGACGCGATGATTCCAATCGGCCGCGGTCAACGGGAATTGATTATCGGCGACCGTCAAACGGGTAAAACGCAAATCGCGATCGATACGATCGTTAACCAAAAAGGCAACGGCGTGATCTGTATCTACGTCGCAATCGGCCAGAAGCAATCGACGGTTCGTACCGTTGTTGAATCGCTCCGCAAGCAAGGCGCGCTGGAATATACGATCGTCGTAACGGCGAGCGCATCCGAGCCGTCCCCGCTCTTGTACATCGCACCTTACACGGGCTGCGCAATGGGCGAATACTTCATGTACCAAGGCAAACACGTACTCGTCGTATACGACGACCTGTCGAAACAAGCGGCTGCATATCGTGAGCTCTCGCTCCTGCTCCGCCGTCCGCCGGGCCGGGAAGCTTATCCAGGTGACGTATTCTACCTGCACTCCCGTCTGCTCGAGCGTGCTGCTAAGCTGAACGATGAGCTGGGCGGCGGTTCCTTGACGGCACTGCCATTCATCGAGACGCAAGCAGGCGATATCTCGGCTTATATTCCAACGAACGTTATTTCGATTACTGACGGTCAGATCTTCCTGGAGTCCGACCTGTTCTATTCGGGTCAGCGTCCAGCGGTTAACGTTGGTAACTCCGTATCCCGTGTCGGTAGCTCCGCGCAGATTAAAGCGATGAAGAAGGTAGCCGGTACGCTCAAAACCGACCTCGCGCAATACCGTGAGCTCGCTGCGTTCGCAGCATTCGGCTCCGACCTCGACCGCGTTACGAAATCGCGTCTGGACCGCGGTGAGCGCACGCTGGAAGTTCTCAAGCAGGGCATTAATGCGCCGATGCCAGTAGAGCGCCAAGTCGTTGCGATCTTCGCTGTAACGCGCGGCCACCTGGACGACATTCCGGTTCAGGATGTACGCCGTTTCGAAGCAGAATTCCTCGCATACGTGGATGCGAACAAGCCAGAAATTTTCGCTTCCATCCGCGACACGAAAGATTTGACGGCTGATAACGAGAAAGCTCTTGTTGACGCGATCAACTCGTTCAAGAAAAGCTTCTCGGCGTCGGTATAATCCATATCTTCACAGCTAACGCGGAATAGACCTGAATAAAGGGGAAACCTCGGTTTCTCCCTTAAGTTCGGTAATAAGGTGGTGACAACGAATGGCTAAAGGTATGCGCGAAATTAAGCGCTCGATTAAGAGTAAGCAGAATACGAAGCAGATCACGAAGGCAATGGAGATGGTCGCATCCGCGAAGCTTAAGAGAGCGCAAGATGCAGCTATAGCGGCGCGTCCATATACGGACATGATTCGGGATGTCGTGGCAAGTATTGCATCGAGCGGCGGAACGATTAAGCATCCGATGCTTCAGACTCGCGAGATTAAGCGGACGGCCTACTTGGTCGTCACGTCCGACCGCGGTCTGGCAGGCGGCTACAACTCTAACGTACTGCGTAAGGTGTGGGCGGAAATTCAAGAGAAGCACACATCTCCTGCTGAATATGATATTTTCGTCATCGGACGCAAGGGCCGCGATTACTTCAGGCACCGCAACGTTAATCTTGTACAAGAAGTCGTTGGACTTTCTGACTCTCCGACTTTCGCTGATATCAAAACTTTGGCGGCGGCTGCTGTCAAAGGCTTTGAAGAAGGCAAATATGACGAGCTTAAGCTGGTGTACAACCGCTTCGTCAACGCAATTTCGCAAATTCCGACCATCAAGCAGCTGCTTCCTTTGGATGCATCGACGTTCGCCGAAAGCGACAAGGGCGGCGCGAAAGCAAGCTATGAATACGAGCCGTCGGCTGAAGCCGTGCTCGACGTTCTCCTTCCGAAATATGCAGAAACGGTTATTTACAGCGCAGTAGTGGAAGGTAAAGCGAGTGAATTCGGTGCGCGGATGACTGCGATGGGCAACGCAACGAAGAACGCGACGAAGATGATCGCAAGCTTGACGTTGACGTACAACCGTGCGCGTCAGGCAGCGATTACGCAAGAAATCGCGGAAATCGTCGGTGGAGCGAACGCTCAGCAATAAGGTTTCGTTCAATGCGACCTCTAACAGGCCGTGCTGCTAGCTGTGGTACGGCAGGAGGCCACGCGAATGACAACAATAAGGAGGTACAGGAATGAGCAAGGGACGTGTAGTCCAGGTAATGGGTCCGGTCGTCGACATCGCGTTCGACAATGGTCACCTGCCTGAGATTCTTAATGCGATAAAAATTGAAAGAAAAGCTCAAAACCCAGGCGAAGTCGACATCAACCTGACGGTTGAAGTTGCTACTCACCTCGGCGATAACATGGTTCGTACCGTAGCAATGTCTTCTACGGACGGTTTGGTAAGGGGTATCGAGGCTGTGGATACGGGCGCTCCGATCACCGTTCCAGTTGGACCTGCAACGCTTGGCCGCGTATTCAACGTACTCGGTGACCCAATCGACAACAATGGTGATGTAGATCGTTCGATCGCTAATCCGATTCACCGTCAAGCTCCTGAATTCGAAGAGCTCTCGACGCAGCAAGAAATGCTCGAGACGGGAATTAAAGTTATCGACCTGATGGCTCCATATGCGAAGGGCGGTAAAATCGGCCTCTTCGGTGGTGCAGGTGTAGGTAAAACGGTAACGATGCAAGAGCTTATTCATAACATTGCCCAAGAGCATGGCGGTATTTCCGTATTCGCCGGCGTCGGCGAACGTACTCGTGAAGGTAATGACCTGTATCACGAGATGAGTGATTCCGGCGTTATTGCGAAGACGGCGATGGTATTCGGCCAGATGAACGAGCCTCCAGGTGCGCGTCTTCGTGTAGCGCTGACAGGTCTGACGATGGCAGAATATTTCCGTGATGTGGAAGGCCGCGACGTTCTTCTGTTCGTCGACAACATCTTCCGCTTTACGCAAGCAGGCTCCGAAGTATCCGCATTGCTCGGTCGTATGCCATCGGCAGTAGGTTACCAACCGACGCTCGCTACGGAGATGGGTCAGCTGCAAGAACGGATCACGTCGACGAAGAAAGGCTCCGTTACTTCGATCCAAGCGATCTACGTACCTGCCGATGACTATACAGACCCGGCTCCAGCTACGGCGTTTGCTCACTTGGACGCAACGACGAACCTTGAGCGCAGCATCGCGGCAATGGGTATTTTCCCAGCCGTTGACCCGCTCGCATCGTCCTCGCGTATTCTGACGCCAGAAATTCTGGGCGAAGAACACTACCAAGTAGCACAAGGCGTTAAGAAAATACTGCAACGCTACAAAGAGCTGCTCGATATTATCGCGATCCTCGGTATGGACGAGCTGTCGGAAGAAGACAAGCTGGTCGTTCTCCGTGCGCGCCGTATCCAGAACTTCTTGTCGCAGCCGCTGCACGTTGCAGAAGCGTTCAACGGTATTCCAGGCGTATACGTACCTGTTAAAGAAACGGTTCGCAGCTTCAAAGAAATTCTTGAAGGTAAGCATGACCACCTTCCAGAAACGGCGTTCCATAACGTTGGTACGATCGAAGACGCTGTAGCGAAAGCTAAAACGCTGTAAGGCGTTTAGGCGGGAGGAGTACTCATGAGCACCCTTTTATTGGAGATCGTTACGCCTGAGCGTAAAGTGTACGCGCAGGAAGTCAACATGGTGAGCGTGAAGGGCGCAGACGGTGAGCTCGGTATATTGCCGAACCACATTCCGCTTGTTACCCCTCTTCGCATCGCTCCGGTCATCGTGAAGAAAAATGGCGAAACCGAGAAGATCGCTGTATCCGGCGGCTTCATCGAAATCCGTAAGGATAAAGTCGTCATTCTTGCTGAAAGCGCAGAGCTGGCGTCGGATATCGACATTGCTCGTGCTGAAGCCGCGAAGAAGCGTGCGGAAGAGCGTCTTGCCGCTAAGCAAAGTGATATCGATACGGTTCGTGCCGAGCTTGCACTGCAGCGTGCGCTGAACCGGATCAACATTAATAAATAATGTACCGCTTGTCGAGCAATCGACAACGGTACAGACAGAGCACCGTCAAGCGACTTGGCGGTGCTTTTTTGTGCTATAATGGCATAAATACGACAACAATCGCGGATCGGAGTGTTATTTGATGATCGATATTCATAATCATATATTACCGGGCATCGATGATGGTCCGGGCGATTGGGAAGAAGCGCTGAGCCTTGCCCGTAATGCAGTAGCGAACGGGATATCGACCGTCATTGCGACTCCTCATCATGCTCATGAGCGTTACGATAATCCGGCGGAGACGATTGAAGCCCTAACGGAACAGATGAACAGCAGGCTGCAACAGGCGGCGATTCCGCTGCAAGTGATTGCAGGCCAGGAGATTCGCGTGCACCAGGAGCTGTATGATCGTTGGTCACAAGGAGCGGCAGGCGGCCTGCGAACCTTGGCGGATACTCGCTATTTGCTGCTGGAGCTGCCGTCGGCAGATGTGCCGTCCGGTACGCATGAGCTCATTTATGAGCTTTCCTTGAAGGAAATTACGGTCGTCATTGCCCACCCGGAGCGCAATCGTGAGCTCGCGGCTGACACGAGCAGGCTGCTCCGGTTGATCGAATGCGGAGCGCTGGCGCAAGTAACGGCCCATTCGCTGCTCGGCATGTTCGGACGGGGCGTGGAACGAACGGCGTGGACGATGTGCAAGCAGGGTATTATTCATTTCGTCGCATCCGATGCGCATAACACGGGCAGGCGGGATTTTCGGCTACGAGAAGCTTATGAGCGCATTGAAGATAAAATGGGCAGCAGCGCAGCTGCTTACTATAAGCGTAATGCGCAGCAGCTGTTAGACAACCAGTTTATACGCTCAGCTCGTACACAGGCGAGTACGCCTGCAGGGGCATGGGGCAGAATGAAGCGATTGTTCGGCGGCAGAAGCTCGAATTAACAGAATACGTGATAGAGGGGGGCTGTTCAGAAAGTCAGGAAAGACTGACTTTCTGAACAGCCCTTTCTTCATATGTGAGCATTGGTACAGGCATTCTTCGTCTTATCTTATTCTTCACGAATTGGACGACCGCTTCTCTTCTTAAGATTGATCATGGAGCTGCGCCGCCTCTCGTATTCACGCCCTGTTGATGTTCTGAAGAGGCAGGCGGTTGGCCTGATGATAGCTTCCCGCGGATCAAGGAAGCTGCGTACAGGATAAGCGGGATGCCTAAGTGACCGACCAAATAATAGAACATCATGACAGAGATAAGCTGATTGAAGACGGCCATATTCGGGATGGACCAGAATGTGAACAATACGATGATTAACCCAATCGGCAGCGTAAGTGCTTTGTAGGACGGGATCTGAAACCATTGAGCGAAGCCGCTGACGGCTGCATAGTACATAACGATCGTTCGGATGAACACGTCGAGCACCCACAAGATCATAATAGAAGCATCAAGGTGGGTCATGAAGCTGGCAATAGTGACGTAACGGCTCAGCAGCAGGAACGGATAGGAAAAATGCTGCGAGGCAGCGCCCATCGTCATGATGATATAGAGAAAAGTGAGTACAAAGATGATAATCGACCAGCATACCCCCCAATTCAACCATCTCCGAGCTTGGTTCTGATTCGAAACGTAAGGTAGAAACATGACGGCGTATATGTATATCGGGAACCATATTTGCAGTGCTAATGCCCCTCGTAGGATCGGTCCTGCGCCGTCTGCCATGAACGGAAGCAGCTGATCCGGCTCCATCTCCCGTACCAATGGCAGAATGAGGCCGATCACTAAGAAGATGATAATGGGTGTAAACAGCAGTGATACTCTGCCTATTAGCTCGATCCCGAGATTAACGGCGAGCGCGCTGACAAGAATCATGCTGACGACAAAAACCATACTAGGGGTGTTAATCATAAAAGACAGCTTCATTATTTCGGAAAATTGACGAAGCTGGTAAGCATTCATCAGCAGACAGATAAGCAGAAAGACAAGACTGACGAGCTTGCCGAGCCATTTACTCAGAATGAGGTCGCTGTATTGAACGAGAGTGCTGCCCGGATAGCGGCGGTGCAGGGCGAGCGCGAGTGCGACAACCAGGAAGCCCCCTAAGCAGCCGATCAACGGCGTCAGCCACATATCGTTTTTGGCAATACTGTAGGCTATTGAGGGGGAGGTGAGCATCGAAGTTGCAAGAATCGACAGAAATAGCATGCAAGTGAGCTGGGCTGCCGATATTTTACCTTTATCCATCAGACGTTCTTCCTTTCACACGCAGTCGAAAAGCGTCGTATTCGTTAGGGTTGGAAGAGCCATTTAGACAGCGGCGAGAACAATGGATTAAGCACCTGGGCAGGGCCAGGCAGATCCGGGTTCATAACGAGCACGAAGCTGAGCGCAACCCCGCTGACATATAAAATGAGGTAAGCAGCTTTCGTACGTTTATCACGGAGCTTGCGCCAATCATAGGCTAGTATACCAATTGCGGCAACAGCAACGAATAGGAGATGACTGTAGGGCGTATTCATACGGCAGACTCGCTTGGGGGAGAGGCTGCTTTGTCCGAATCTATGAACAGTCTCTTCATACTGTGCGCAACGAACAGCAAGAGAGGCAGGATTAACCCGAATATTGAGTAGTACACGATAATCGACGGGGAGGATACAAATAATGCGTTATCGATCCCCCAGAAGCTAAACAACAAGATCAGTGAGCAGATGGGAAGCACGATCGGCTTGTAGGCCGTAAGTCCGAATAATTGAGCGACGCCAAGAGATGACCCGTATAAGCCGAACGATATGTGGATGACGATTTGTATGACCCAGATCATCATCACAAGCGACTCCAGGTGCTCAAAAAATTCGGTAAAGCTAGTAAATCTTGCAAGCACCATGAACGGATATAAGTAATTGATCGTTGTGGCGCCAATGATGGTATATACGATTACAAAGGTAATACACATCGTAAGCGTAAAGAGGATGACGTTCCCAAGCGACCAAAGCAGCAAATTTTTACGGTTCGAAACGTAAGGCATATAGAAATTCATGATCGAGAATGTCGGAATCCATGACAGCAGGCGAAACGCACCCATTGCTGATGGCTGTAATCCGTGATCCATTATGGGCATCATCCGTTCTAGATGCATATCCCACAGGCTGGGCATATAGATCATCAGGATGAACACTCCAACGAGCGGCAGCAGCGTAGCTGAAAGCCGAGCAACGATCTCAATGCCTGAACGGGCGACGAGCCAGCAGACGAGAAGCATACAACTGCTAATGACAACAGAGGGCGTAGATAACAGAAACGTCTCCTTGACGAAATCGGTAAACTGCCGAAGAGCGTTAGCTGTAGCGAAAATAACGAACATGAGATAGGACGCCCCGACAATCGAGCCGACAAATCGTCCAAGCACGGTCACCGAATATTCAATTAGCGTCTGATTCGGATAAGCTTGATTCAGCTTCCAAAGTATCCAGACGATAAGGAGGCCGATGGGAGAAATCCAGATCGGCGACAGCCACATATCTTGTTTGGCGTCGATAGCGACGAGCCCCGGCGCGGTCAGAAGAGAGGTAGCTGTCACGGCCATGCCGGTCAGGATGGCTAATTGCGCGGCAGAAATTCTTCCTTGTTCGAGCATAAATAGGTGCCTCCTTGATATCGTCTCGTTCAAGAGGGAATCCAATAGGATATATAGGGGTCGACAAGCATCTCCCACAACTGTAAGGGACCCGGCATGTCGGGATTAAACGTCATGACGACCGCTATAGTGTAGCTGAAGATTAAGATCGTTAGAAATACGGCTTTTAGTCGAGCGTTCACTAACGAAGACCATTCTAGACGAATCATCATTGCCGCTACGACGGCCATTGTGATTAGGAGCAGCGTATGGATCACGACTTGCTCCTGACGCTGCCTTGCAGCGCTGTATTCTTACCGGTCAGTCCGTTACGGGCGATCGTAAGTCGGATCTTATAACGAACCTCGACTTTTGGAAAGAGCGTGTCCCAGTTTTTCTTGGCTGCATGCCAATGCTTTGGATAATGGCGATGAAATTGCTCAGCAAAGCCGATATAGTCGACACCGCTCTTTTGTGCTTTCTTCACCATATTGTCGATCCTGGATTGAATGACGCCCTCGAATATATGCTCCAGCTTTTTGATGTTTTCTTCTTTGGTAATATCCAGGTCA
This sequence comes from Paenibacillus xylaniclasticus, assembly GCF_004001065.1. Lineage (GTDB taxonomy): Bacteria > Bacillota > Bacilli > Paenibacillales > Paenibacillaceae > Paenibacillus_T > Paenibacillus_T xylaniclasticus. Next base: position 129,182 of record NZ_BIML01000005.1, on the reverse strand, counting down.
CTTGCATTCTCATTCAAGTTGCTTGTGGCCTCGACCACGATCAGCATGCTCCACTTGTCTCCTTTAATAGACGGGATGAGCTTAGACTTCGAAGAAATGATGTTAGCCGACGCATAATCGCCCCCCGTGTATGCTGGCGCCGTAATCGTTGCCGTCTTAATCTCGTCACGAAGCCAGAGCAGCCCGCGGGTTTCGGTGGAATTGAGTGTGGCTGCCTGCCGTAAGTCTTTGAAAGCGACCGTACCGCCGATGAACGGGACGGAGGTGCCCTCCTTATGTAAAATGCGAATGATTGGAATCACGGCCGTATGAGCCTCCTCGGACAGTTCCTCAATGACCTGTAAGATCGAGGTGTTCAAGCCCGTCTGCAGGACGGACAATTCACGTAACGATTCAGCGCTGTTGCGCTCAATTGGGGTGTTCCACCGAATAACCTCCTCCGCTTCTCCGCTGCTCACGAACAGATTGGCGCGCTCCCGCGGATGCGGATGACGGGTAAGGAAGTCCATTGGCTCTTTAATGCTGTGCTTCGCCAGACTCTTCCCGAATATAAACACATCCGCCTGACCCCAGAAAATCTTTCGGGACAGAGTCTCTTGCAGGCGTGCGGTTGCATCCGCCATATCGAAGCCCTTCGCATAACGGACGACGGTTTTGCTGCTTCTTCCTGATGAGGAAGCACCTTGCTCGGAAGAAGCAGGAGTAGGGACGAAGACTTGAACGGACAGCTTAATTTTGCCGTCATCATCGCGATCTATGCCAGCGGCTGTAATGATAGCCAGATCGTTAATTTCTGTTCGGTCCCAGCAGCCCGACAACAGCGCTGCAATGAGCAGAGGGGCAACTGTACGGACATACAAGAGCCATAAGGAACGTAATGACAGATGCATGAGGAGACGCATATCAATTGTTCCTCCTTGCTTTGTACAGATCTAGACGCATCCGAATGCGGTTGTAGAACGGCCCTGTGAAATGCGGCCGCGTGGTCATATGGGTGCTTCTAGTCCGAATGAGCGAATCTTTGAGCTCGTTATTCATGAGCGGGGCGAACGGCGACAGATAAGGTACGCCGAACGATCGCAGCGTCATAAGGTGAATCAAGACGACAAGCGCGCACAGCACAATGCCGTATAACCCGAGCGCACCCGCACAGAGCATGATTGGAAACCGAATGAACCGAATCGCGAATCCAAGCGAGTAATTCGGGATAAGAAACGAGCTAACCGCAGTCACCGCGACGACCATTACCATCGGTGAAGAGACGATGCCCGCTGAGATAGCAGCCTGACCGATAACGAGAGCGCCGACGATGCTGACGGCGGAACCGACTTGTCTCGGCAGCCGGATACCAGCTTCCCGAAGCGCCTCGAACGTAATTTCCATGAGCAGCGCTTCGACGAGAGCTGGGAACGGAATTTGCTCTCGTGATTGAGCGATCGTCAAGAGCAGCGATGTCGGAATCATTTCTTGATGAAATGAAAGGACAGCGACATAGAGAGACGGCATAAAAACGGCAATAAACGAGAATAGCATTCGAAGCCATCGGATGCCTGTAGCCACGAGTGAGCGCTGATAGAAATCCTCCGGGGACTGCATCATACTCATCAGCGGCGCTGGTGCAATTAATGCAACAGGAGAGCCGTCCGACAGTACGGCGATCCTCCCTTCCAGCAGATGAGAAGTGACCACATCCGGACGCTCCGTCGACATCAGCTGAGGAAAGGGGGATAGTGGATTATCCTCGACCCATTCCTCGATTAAGGACGTATCCAGCATGCCATCGACATCGATGGCGGATAGTCGCCCCACCATTTCATTGATTAGAGCAGGGTCAGCAATGCCTTCAATGTAGGTGATGACGGTTGCTGTTTTCGAATAGCGTCCAATGAACATTGACTTTGTTTTGAACGCAGGTGTATGCAGGCGGCGGCGCAGCAGCGTCGTATTGTCGCGCAGCGACTCTACGAAGCCTTCGCGCGGACCGCGGACGACTGTTTCTGCTTGAGGCTCCTCGATTGCGCGCACCTTCTGGAAGGTCGAGGAATAGACCAAGGCAGTTGTAATGCCTTCTGCGAATAGCAGGACATTGCCGTATCCGATCTTATCGACGGCATCATTCATACAATCGACTTCCGTCATGGAGGATATCGTGATGCAGTGGACGATAGCCTCCTTGCTTTTGTCGCCGGAAGTCCCGTAATGCTGCAGCCTCGTCAGCAGCTGCGTATCGATATCTTTGATGTCGATCATGCCGTCGACGTATACGATGACGGCAGCGGGGCCCTCTTTAATATCGAACTCATGGATGACGACATCCGAGCAGTCGGTGAACAGCTGACGGATGGTGTCGATATTGTCTTGAAGCTTGCCGGAGATCGGCCGGGCCAGCAGCTCCCGCTGATGGTCCAGAATCTGTTGCACGGCTGGAGAAGGCTGCTGGTTGGCTGTATCGGCTACTGTTGAGCTCTGGCTGTCTGCGGACGAAGGAGGCGGGGCCCCGTTATCCGGCTGCAGCGTATGTTCGTCTTTCGGTTGCACCATCGGATTCTCCCCGTTCCTGATTTGTCGTTATTTTGTTCATTTTTCCAGCTGAATAATCCATCGAATTGTTTAAAATGCTAATTTTGTTCAAAATCAATGGATGAACTATTCGAAGGGAGCTGCAATCAAATGGGCGAAGAAACGATAGAAGCGGTGAAGACGGGCGGCGGAGAAATTGTCGCCTCGCTTAATGGCCAGCTGGCCGATTGGAGCGTGCTGTATGTGAAGCTCCACGATTATCATTGGCATGTGAAAGGTCCGAATTTCTACACGCTTCATGCGAAGTTCGAGGAGCTGTACACGGAGGCGGCTGCATTCGTCGATGAGGTAGCGGAGCGCATATTAGCGCTTGGAGGCAAGCCGGCATCGACTATGAAGCGATATTTGGAGATGACTTCTGTGGCGGAAGCTGCAGGCAATGAAGATGCGACGGCTATGGTACGTTCGCTTGTGATTGACTTTACGGGCATCGTTGAGCGGCTGAAGCAGGCGGCAGAGCTAGCGGACGCTAAGGGAGACGGTCCAACTGCGGACATGCTCATAACGCGGCGCGAGCAGGTCCAGAAGCATCTATGGATGCTGCGGGCTTTTCTGGGATAAATGCTGTACGGAGACAAGCGCTGTTGAGACAACTGCGTCTACGTGCTAAGGAAGGCGTTCCGGGAGGAGCGCTTTTTCTATTGCTTGATCTGTTGTTTAAGCTAGGCATGCAATTCGGTCATAAGTCGTCCCTTGCTTGAATAGGCATAACTGACAACGCAATCTTGCTGACAATGGGGCGGAAGACATGGAGTCAGCGCTGCATAGACGCTTGTTCCAATATTTGTTATAATGGTGAGGTAATTTTGTCCAGCATCCTGTTCTGCAAGCGCTGATAGAACTGATGGAGGCGATTGGATGAATCCGTATATGAATCACTATGTTGTCGTTGCGATTTTCGTGCTGCTTGGCCTGCTGCTTCCTGCCGCTGCTCTGACAGCTGGGCGGCTGCTTCGGCCGCATAAGCCGAGCGAGCCTAAGCAGACAACCTACGAGAGCGGCAACGAGCCGGTTGGGGAAGGGCAAGTCCGGTTCAACGTACGGTATTATTTGTTCGCTTTGATGTTTGTTATTTTTGATGTGGAAACCGTTTTCTTATATCCATGGGCCGTTGCTTACGGAAAGCTCGGCCTTTTTGCGCTCATTGAGATGCTTATATTCGCCGGTCTGCTTATTCTTGGTCTTGCCTATGCCTGGAAGAAGAAGGTGTTGAAATGGAATTCCGTCTAGATTGGATATCGCAGGAGGAGCGGCTGGAGCTGGAGCGCAACGTGTTCCTTGGAACGCTGGAGCAGGTCAAAGCTTGGGCGCGAAGCAATTCGTTATGGCCGCTTACGTTCGGTCTGGCATGCTGTGCGATCGAGATGATGGGCACGGGAGCGTCCCATTACGATCTGGACCGATTCGGGGTTATGTTCCGGACGTCGCCGAGGCAAGCGGACGTGATGATTGTTGCAGGCACGGTTACGAAGAAGATGGGACCGCTGCTGCGCCGGCTTTACGACCAAATGCCGGAGCCGAAATGGGTCATTGCGATGGGCTCGTGCGCGACAGCGGGAGGCCCCTATGCGAAGTCTTATGCGGTTGTGAAGGGAGTGGACCAGATCGTGCCGGTCGACGTCTACATTCCAGGCTGTCCGCCAAGTCCGGCGGCGCTGATCTACGGCATTAACAAGCTCCAGGAGAAAATACGCGATGAAGCGAAAATCGGGAAGCAGGTGACGTAGAGCGTGAGCGATCGTAATGATGAGGTGAAGCGCGAAACCGCACAAGCGGCGAAGACGGAGGAGGCACGAGCTGAGGCAGGCGCAGCGGGCGTCACGGATGAAGAGCGTGAAGCGAAGCGGCAGGCGGCCGCAGAGGCGCGCGCAGCAAGAGCGGCTGCGAAGCAGGTGGAAGCTGCGGGCGGAGAGTCGGCAGGTCGGCCTGTACGCGCCCCTCGTCAAGCGGCAGCCGCCGGAGAAGGCGAGGCTGCACCGGCTGCGCCGAAGGAGCCATCGCCGCTGCAGCCGAAGCTGGATGCCGCTGCGGCTTTAGTGCGGGAGCTGGTGAATGATGACGCGGTCGTGGAGGCTTATGTGAACGAGCTTGGCTTGCATGTGCCGACAATTGTTGCGAAGCCGGAATATTTGCGGAGGACGGCGGAGCTGTTTAAGGAGCATCCGTTGCTCGGCTGCCGCTATTTGCGCAACGTCTCTGGTGTTGACTACGAGACTTATCTGGAAACGGTTTATCATTTGGTCAATATGGAGACGGGAGACCGATATACGATAAAGGCGCGTACGGATCGCAGTCATGCCATACTCGACTCCGTCACGCCGGTATGGGAGACAGCGAATTGGAACGAGCGCGAAATTTATGATTTGCTCGGTATACGTTTCGAGGGTCATCCTGATCTTAGACGAATTATGATGCCTGACGATTGGGTCGGGCATCCGCTGCGCAAAGATTATGAGCCGCTTGACCCGGAGGTGTAACAAATGGGCGCTATTCGTACGGAGGAGCTGCTGCTGAACGTAGGGCCGCAGCATCCGAGCACGCACGGTGTGTTTCGCATTATCGTCAAGCTGGACGGAGAGGTCATTACAGAAGCGATTCCGGTTATGGGTTACTTGCATCGCGGAACCGAGAAGTTAGCGGAGAGCTTAAACTTTACTCAAATCATTCCTTACACTGACCGGATGGACTATGTGTCTGCGATGACGAACAATTACGTGCTCTGCCATGCTGTAGAGAAGATGATGGGCATTGTAGTACCGGAGCGTGCAGAGTTTCTCCGCTTAATCGTCATGGAGCTGCAGCGCATTGCCAGCCATCTCGTCTGGTGGGGAACGTATTTGCTTGACATTGGCTCGATGAGCCCGTTCCTATATGCGTTCAAGGAACGCGAGACGATCGTCCAGCTGTTCAACGAGCTGTGTGGAGCAAGGCTTACGTACAATTATATGCGTGTCGGCGGGGTGAAATGGGACGCGCCTCCGGGCTGGCTCGACAAGGTGCGCGAGTTCGTGCCGTACATGGAGAAGAAGCTGGTCGAATATGATCGGCTCGTCTCGGGCAACGAGATTTTTCTTGCCCGTATAAGAGGAATCGGCAAGTATGATGCCGAGACGGCGATCCGTTATGGTCTATCGGGGGCGAATCTACGCTGTACGGGCGTTCGCTGGGATTTGCGCCGCAGCGAGCCGTACAGCTTGTACGATCGGTTCGATTTCGACATTCCGGTCGGAACGAACGGCGACTGCTATGACCGATATTTAATTCGGCTTGAGGAAATTAAGCAAAGCTTGCGCATTCTGAAGCAGGCGCTGGAGCAGTTTCCGCAGGGCGGCGAGACGATGGGCAAGGTGCCGCGTGTCATTCGCCCGCCGGCGGGAGAAATCTATACAAGCATCGAATCGCCGCGCGGTGAGATCGGCTGCCATATTGTATCGAAGGGCAAAGCGGAGCCGTATCGGCTGAAGTTCCGCAGGCCGTCTTTTGTAAACCTGCAAATTTTGCCAAAGCTGCTCGTTGGCGAAACGATGACGAATCTCATTACGATTCTGGGCGGCATCGATATTGTCGTCGGGGAGGTCGACTGCTGATGGGCTCGCTCTTATCTTCGCCGCTCACATGGGGAGACGCGCTAATCATCCTCTTGTGGGGCGTTGTTCTCATGCTTGTCGTCCTTGGCTTTGTCACTTATGCCATCTACTTCGAACGGAAAGTGATCGGCTGGATGCAGTTTCGAATCGGCCCGAACCGGGTGGGGCCGCTTGGATTGCTTCAGTCTGTCGCTGATATTTTGAAGCTTCTGATTAAGGAAGACACGATTCCGCGCAAAGCCGACCGACTGCTGTTCATGCTCGCTCCGGCACTCGCTTTCGTACCTTCTTTTACAGTGCTGGCTGTTATCCCTTATACGCAGAAGCTTTATTTTGCCGACCTGAATGTCGGGCTGCTCTATTACGTCGCACTGTCTGGCATTTCGACCTTGGCGATTGTGCTGGGCGGCTGGGCGTCTAACAATAAATATGCGCTGCTTGGCGGCATGCGGTCTGCGGCGCAGATGATCAGCTACGAGGTGCCGCTCGTCATCTCGGTCACGGGCGTCGTTATGCTCAGCGGCACGCTCAATCTTCGAGGCATTGTGGATTCGCAGTCGGGCGGCTGGTTCTGGGACTGGAACTTCATTCCGCAAATCGTCGGCTTTGCGGTATTCATCGTAGCCGCAGTGTCGGAGTTGAACCGTACGCCGTTCGACCTGCCCGAAGCAGAGTCTGAGCTTGTCGCGGGCTATCATGTCGAGTACAGCGGCTTCCGGTTCGCCTTTTTCATGCTGACAGAGTACGTATATGTCTATGCTATCGCAGGACTTACGACGACGTTGTTTCTTGGCGGCTGGCATGCGCCTGCGCCGTTTCTTGATTTTGTGCCAGGTATTATTTGGTTCGCGCTTAAATTTACGTTCATCGTCTTTTTCTTATTCTGGCTGCGCGCCACGATGCCCCGCATCCGTGTCGATCAATTGATGGGGCTCGGCTGGAAGGTGCTTCTGCCGCTGTCGCTTGCGAATATTTTCGTTACGGCAGTATGCATGGAGCTGTTCGGGAGGTAACGTTAATCCGGATTCACGATGAGGAGGATACGCATGAAAGGGATGTTGAAAGGAATGGGCGTTACTCTGAAGGCACTAACCGCGCCGAAGGTGACGACCTCGTATCCCGATGCGCCATACTTAATGCCGGAGCGGTACAGGGGCATTCAGCATTTTGAGCCGGACCTGTGCATTGTATGCAATCAGTGCGCGCGGGTATGTCCAACGGAGTGTATTACACTGACCGGCAAGCCGAACCCTGATCCGGACAAGAAAGGGAAGGTTATCGATACGTTCGATCTTAACTTTGAAATTTGTATCTTGTGCGACTTGTGTACAGAGGTGTGCCCGACCGAAGCGATCGTTATGACCGGCAACTTCGAGCTAGCCGCGTACAGCCGTGACGAGCTGTATAAAGATAAAGATTGGCTCACGAACAACAATACGCGCGTCCGACTGGACAATAACAATATTGGGGCACCGCAGAGGGGGGGCAAAGGATGAATGTTCGACATCGAGCTTAACGGCGAGTTCGTCACCTTCTTCATTCTGGCTGTTGTGATGATCGCTGGCGCGGTGCTGATGGTCAGCTTCACGAAGGTTGTTCATATGGTGCTGTCGATGGCAGCCGTATTCTTGGGAGCCGCTGGCATGTATGTTTTGCTGGAGGCTGAGTTTCTAGCATTCGTTCAGGTGCTTATCTATGCCGGTGCAGTGTCGATTCTAATGATTTTCGGCATTATGATGACGAATCACCGCGACGCTTCAGCTGAGCTGGTCAAGCCGCTGAAGGATACGCTAGCTGCAGTGAGTGCAATTGCTTTGTTCGGTTTGCTATTTTATGCGATACGGGATGCCGAATTCGAAGGACGAAGCGGGGGGGCGCCCTCGCAGGGTACCGACAATACGCTTGCGATCGGTGAGGCGTTGTTCCACAATCATGTGCTGCCGTTCGAGCTCGTATCGGTGCTGCTGACGGTAGCGTTCATCGGGGCGATCGCGCTGGCTAAGAAGGAGGCTTAACCGTATGCTGGCATCGTATTTGACTATGGCGGCTATTTTGTTCTGTATTGGCTTATATGGCGCACTTGTGAAACGGAATGCTGTGATCGTACTGCTGTCGATCGAGTTGATGCTCAACGCGGTTAATATAAATTTAGTTGCATTCTCGAAGTATGGGGTAGTACCGTCGCTTAGCGGTCAGATCTTCGCCTTATTTACAATTACAGTAGCGGCTGCGGAAGCAGCGGTCGGCGTAGCGGTGCTTGTCGCCTTGTTCCGTGCGAGAGGTACGATCAAGGCCGATGAATTTGACGAATTAAGGAGGTGAGCGGAAGATGACATACTCAGAGCAGGCATGGCTTATTCCGCTCTTTCCGCTGGCGGCGTTCCTGCTGCTTACAGCTTGGGGGCGCAGCTTTAGACGATTCGCGCCGATCGTCGGCGCAGCCGGATCATTCGGATCGCTCGTGCTGTCCATACTCGTTATGGCTGGAGGAGTCGAATATAGGGATCGGTTTGATTGGATCAAGATGGATGGACTTTCGCTGTCTATCGGTTATGAGGTAACGCATCTAACGTCACTAATGCTCGTTATCGTCTCCTTCGTCAGCTTTCTTGTCTGTATATATTCGGCGGGCTATATGAAGGAGGATGAGCGAATTACCGTCTTCTACGGCTATGTCTCGTTGTTCGTCTTCTCTATGCTCGGGCTGGTGCTGTCGGACAACATGCTGATGCTGTATATATTCTGGGAGCTTGTCGGCGTATGCTCTTTCCTGCTCGTCGGCTTCTGGTATCATAAGCCGGAAGCGAAGGCTGCTGCGAAGAAAGCGTTCATCGTGACGCGGATCGGCGATGCCGGGCTGCTGCTCGCGGTTCTGCTGCTGTTCTGGTATATGCCGAACCATGCGCTCGATTTCGCCGGCATCCAGAATGTGTTCCACGGGCAATCTGGTGTGGTAGATGACGGCATTACGACGCTTATTGCGCTGCTTGTGTTTATGGGGGCGGTAGGTAAATCAGGCCAGTTCCCGCTTCATATCTGGCTTCCGGACGCCATGGAGGGACCAACGCCGATTAGCGCGCTGATTCATGCCGCAACAATGGTCGCAGCCGGCGTATTCCTGATCTGCCGTACCTTTGTGTTGTTCGAAGCATCTCCAGCGGCTATGAATACGGTTGCTTACGTCGGCGCTTTCACGGCGCTGCTGGCCGCTACTATTGCATTAAAGCAGTATGACGTGAAGAGGATACTCGCTTATTCGACCATCAGTCAACTGGGCTATATGATGCTGGCGCTTGGCGTTGGCTCGATGACGGCCGCAGTATTTCATCTCATGACGCATGCATTCTTCAAAGCGCTGCTGTTTCTTGCGGCCGGGAGCCTTATCCATGCCGCGCATAAGCAAGATATTCGCGAGCTCGGCGGCCTTGGCAGCCGGATGAAGGTGACAGCCGCTTTGTTCGGCGTCGGAGCGCTTGCGCTGTCAGGCATTCCGCCGTTCTCCGGCTTCTGGTCGAAGGATGCAATTCTTTCAGCGGCTCTTGACCATCATCCGGTGCTGTTCGCTGTCGGCCTGCTCGGCGCGCTGCTGACGGCGCTGTACATGGCCCGTCTGTTCTTCCGTGTATTCGCCGGCCAGCCTTCCGCTGCAGCGGAGCCCGCTCATGAATCGCCGGCCGTGATGATTGGGCCAATGATTATTCTTGCCATATTGGCGGCATTCTCGGGCTTTGTTGAAACGCCTTGGAACGATTGGCTGAGCGGCTGGCTGCTTGACAATGAAGCGGCGACGCATTCCAACAGTCCGGCTGTGATGATTGTCAGCGCGGCTGTCTCGCTGCTGGGGTTGTATATAGGTTGGCTTGCGTATGTGAAGAAGACGATTCGGCCATCGTCCATGGCGGATTCGATGCCGGGCGTCTCGCGGCTGGTGGAGCTGGGGTATCGGATTGACGATTTGTTCGCCGCTGTAATCGTGAAGCCATACCGGATGCTTGGAACAGGAGCGAAGCTGTTCGACCGTTATATTGTAGACGGGGTTGTAAGGCTCACCGCAAGCGCGGCATCAGGACTCGGACGAATGACCGCTGCGCTTCAGAACGGTCAAGTGCAGACCTATGGCATTGCCGCCGTCCTTGGATTGATCGTTATCATTGTCGTAATGGCGGGAAGGAGGCTCTGGTCATGACGATCGATTGGCCGATATTATCGTTGATCGTGTTCTCGCCGCTTCTTGGTGCAGCGTTACTGCTTGCATTGCCGAAGCAACGGGCCCGCATGCTGAGATGGATGGCAATATTCGCAACGCTTGTGCCGCTTGCCTTGTCGCTCGTACTGTATGTCGATTACGATCCGAGCCGTCCCGATGACGCTTATGAGGAGCGGGTGGAGTGGATTAGAATTCCGCTGGAGAAGAGTGCAATCGGAATTGGAGGGACGTTTGAGCTGCAGTTTGATTATGCACTAAGCTTGGACGGCTTATCGCTGCCACTCGTCCTGCTGACGACGGTCACGGCATCGATGGCGGCAATCGCCTCGACCTCCATACGTAAACGATGGAAAGCGTATTACATATGGCTGCTTATTCTGGAATGCGGCATGCTGGGTGTATTTTTGGCACGGGATTTATTATTGTTCTTTATTTATTTCGAAATGACGATGATTCCCATGATCTTCCTGATCGGCATTTGGGGACAGATGGAACGGGAGAGGGCAGCGACCCGCTTTTTGCTGTATAACGGTCTAGGGTCGGCGCTCATGCTGATTGCGTTTGTGATTCTAATTATGACAGCAGGCTTCTCGATCGAGCAGGCTAGCGGTGTGCTCCATTATATGTACAGCGGAAGCTATGAGACGATTGTGTCAAACTTAGCTGATCCGCAAGCTTATGCGAATTTATCGGCTGCGAGCAGCGTTAATCCGCTGTATATGTCGGATGGAATGCGCACATCGCTGTTCGTTATTTTGCTGCTTGCATTCGGCATTAAACTGCCGGTATTCCCGCTCCATACGTGGATGCTGGATGTGCACCGCGAAGCTCCGGCTCCCGTCGTGATGCTCCACTCGGGCATTCTGCTCAAGATGGGCGCGTACGGTATGATCCGGTTCGGTCTGTTTGCTTTTCCAGAGGAAGCGCAGCGGTTTCAGGCGGTACTGGCGGTCTTCGGCCTGATTAGTCTGTTATACGGCGCCGTCATCGCTTTCCGCCACAAGGAATTACGGCTTGTACTGGCTTATTCTTCGCTAAGCCATATGGGCATCGTCCTGCTTGGCCTTGCCTCGCTTAACGAGATTGGCATGCAGGGCGCTGTGTTTCAGCTTGTATCTCATGGCTTGATCTCGGCACTTATGTTCCTGCTGCTCGGCTGCATTTATGAACGTGCGGGGACGACGAGCATAGATGAGCTTGGCGGTCTTGCCAAGGCGGCGCCGTTTCTATCGGGTGCGCTGCTGCTCGGCGGCCTTGCTTCGCTTGGCTTGCCTGGCTTGTCCGGCTTTGTTGGCGAGCTGCTGGCGCTGCTTGGCCTGTTCGATTCGAACCAGACGGTCGCGTCCATTGCTGTGCTCGGCATTATTCTGACGGCTGTCTATGTGCTGCGGGCTGTCATGGCCACGACGTTCGGTCCTTTGCAGCCGAAGCTTGAGGGCATCCGCGACGCCCGTTTCGTCGAAGCGCTGCCGACAGCCGTTCTGCTCGCTTTCGTGCTGCTGCTCGGAATTTATCCGTCATTCGTGACGGACATGATAAAGTACAGCTTCGACGGGCTGCTGAACCATTTGAATACGAGGGTGGGGGGATAGCATGGTATACGATGGAAAGCTTGCGCCTATGACGTGGGCGGATGCCGGCTATCTGCTTCCCGAGCTTATTCTTATCGGCATGATGGCGCTGTTGATTGTACTGGATCTAGTCTTGCCGAAGCGGATTGACCGCTCGATCATTGGATGGTTGACGCTTGCGGGCATTATCGGCTCCGCGGCGGGCGTGATAGCTCGTATCAGCAATCGTTATGATGGAGGACAGCAGCCGGAGGTAAGCGGCATATTAAGGGACAGCTATCGATTCGACGACTTCAGCCTTATGTTCAAGCTGCTTCTGCTGCTTGCCGCTGCATTGATTGTCCTGTGGAGTCTCGGGTCGATGAAGCGCGAAGCGTCCGCAAGACTTATGCATCAGGCGGAATATTATTACTTGCTGCTGCCGGCTGTTGCCGGTGCAATGATCATGACCTCGACAGCGGATTTGATTACACTGTATGCCGGGTTAGAGCTGCTCAGCATCGCGACCTATGTACTCGTAGGCTTACGTGCCCGCGGTGCAGCAGCGAAGGAAGCGACTGCGGCAGCGGTTGTTCAATCGTCCAAGCCTGCGGAGGCCGCTTTTAAATATGTCGTTACCGGGGGGATTTCATCTGCGTTCATTCTGTTCGGCATGTCTTACTTGTATGGCTTGACCGGCTCGACGCATGTAGGCGTCATTGGTGGCCTGCTGCCTGAGGTCGTTGACTCATTCCGGGCGATGCTTTACGTTGCGTTCTTCTTCCTGCTTGCAGGCTTCGGGATCAAAATTGCAGCGGCTCCCTTTCATGCTTGGGCGCCGGATGTGTATGAAGGAGCGCCTACACCGATCAGCGCTTTTCTCGCTGTCATATCGAAGACAGCCGCGGCCGCGGCATTATTACGGCTGTTCTACAATATCGTATATCCATCCGGGTACGGGGACCCAGCGCTCAGCCGGGACCTGTTCCACGGGGTGCTGGCCATAGCTGCCTGTGCGATGCTGGCTGGTACGTTAAGTGCCCTGAGACAGCGGAATATGAAGCGGCTGCTGGCGCTGTCCGGTGTGGCTAATGCCGGATATTTGCTCGTTCCGATCGGGCTCTCTTTCTATGGCGTACATTCTAACAATACGGCTGAGCTTTTCTTCTACGCCGTCGTTTACTTGTTTATGAACATTGGCGCATTCATCGTTCTATCCGCTGTGTCCGGATCGGCGGAGGCTGACACCGAGAGCGGAGCAGACCTTAAGATGTTTGAAGGGCTGTATCACCGTGCTCCGTGGACCGCCGGCGCAATGCTTATGCTTCTCTTGTCGCTGGCCGGGCTGCCCGTATCCGGCGGCTTCTTCGGAAAGCTGTTCATTATGCTTGGTGCAGCCAGCTCGCATGCCTACTGGATTCTAGCGGTTATGGCTGTGACGAGCGTCATCTCGTATTACGTTTATTTCGGAATCATTCGTCAAATGTTTATGCGCTCTTCCGGGGAAACGCCGGTCCTGGTGCCTGCTGCGACAGGCGTTGCGCTGTGGATCTGCGCTGCTTGCACATTCGTGCTGGGCGTTGCGCCGGGCTTGCTGCTTCAAGTGTTCGATGAGCTGTTTCATCTTATTGGCGATTTGATCGTCATTCGAAACGGCTAGCATTCATGATCGGTTCTCTGCCTGTCCGAACGGCAGCACTGCTGTTCAGACAGGCATTTTATGTTCTGAAGGACAAACTTACACATATTTATTGATATGGACGGGGCATCTGCCATATGGATAGTAGTAAGCATTCGCGTCTAGCGAGGCCATGAACGAATAGTAGAGGGGAGTCGAGGGCGTGTGCTGCGCAAGACTATAGAGATACGCCGTCCGGAGGCTGGAAGGAGCATAGGCGCAAGCGAAGAGCTGCTGCCTGTGACAGACTGGAATTATCTCTGCAGCTGCAAGGAGTTTGTGGGATGAAAATCGAAACTATTGTAAGGTAAATACGTTAATATGTGCATAACGATACAGGAGTCTCAGTTACTAAGGACTCGGGCTAGGACGAGGTTACATGAAATATTATTCAAGCAATCGAAGCATTCTGTATTTGCACGCTATGTTAAGAAGTTTGCTGACGGGCAAGGCTTTGTGGCTGCTGTTGTCCTCTGTACTGTTATGGAGCAGTACAATGGACTACATCGCGGCTTATTCGTCGCCTTTGAATGCGCGGGCTCCGTCTGTTTACGAATTGTCCGAGGAGTTCGATCAAGCGGCAGACAGTTCCTTACTGCAGGGGAATGCACGTGCAGGATCAAGCTGGCTGCTGAAATGGAAATCGGCTCCGCCTGACACAATGCCAGCAGCAACGCGGTTAATTGCGCGGCAGGCTGAAACAGCTGTAGACGTCGTCGCCTTCGATGGTGAAGATCAATCGGAGCAGCAATGGCTTGATCGTCTACTAGCGGACGACTGCATAGAGTACGTGCATCCGAATGAGAAGGTACAAGCGCTATCATTCGTCTCGCCGGCTTCGTCTTCATCCTCAATTGTGGCCGCATCTAAGGCTGAATCTGTAGACAGATTAGTAAGTGCGTCAGCTAACGAATCGGTGATGGCATCACAGGCGGAATCGAAAGCAAGGGCCGCCGCTGCCGGTCAGGCGAACGATCCTTATTTGGAGAAGCAGACATATTTGAACCTAATTGGAGCCAAGAGCGCTTGGAAGAAAGTGAACAGTCAGACTGATATAACGATCGCTCTAGTCGACACAGGCGTGGATTGGGATCATCCGGATTTGAAGAACAATTTGGTTGAAGGGGCCAATTTGATTCATCCCGGGCAGCTGCCGATCGACGACAATGGGCACGGTACAAGCGTGGCGGGTGTGCTGGCCGCATCAGGAAATAATGGTATCGGGATTGCCGGATTGCTATGGAAAGCGCGTATTATGCCGATAAAAGCGCTAGATGAGGATGGCTCGGGTGATGAGAGCAAGCTGGGCGAGGCGATACTGTACGCTGTTCGCAACGGGGCCCGTATTGTTGTGCTGTCCGTCGGGCTTTATCGCTATTCGCCATATATGCAGGATGTGGTACAGTATGCAGAAAGCAAGGGAGTACTGCTCGTAGCGGCAACTGGTAACGACGGCACACTGCTTGGCAGTCGTGCCGCCGTTAAATATCCGGCAGCTTATCCGACGGTGCTTGCGGTAGGAGGCGTGACGGAAAACGGTAAGCCTGAGCCTCGTTCCAATCCGGGTCCAGAGGTTGATCTTGCTGCGCCTTGGAACGTTTATACGACTGCGATGGGCGGTGGCTATAAGAGGGAGGAAGGTACCTCATTGGCTGCCCCACAGGCGGCGGCCGCTGCCGCTCTTGTGCTTGCACAGCATCCGAATTATAAGCCTTATGAGGTTCGGGCGCTGCTGCGTCAGACGGCTAAGGATATCGGTCCTGCAGGGGTGGACGAGGCGTCGGGCTATGGACTGCTGCAGATCGGCGCTGCTGTAACGGCTAGCTTGAAGCCGGATGCATACGAGCCGAACGATGCTCGGGACCGTGCAGCTTATTTTCCGATCGAGACTCAAATTGCAGCTCGGCTGACCGGCGGAACAGACATCGACTGGTATGTGATTGATGCTCCTTATGACGGTTCGATAACGCTTCAGTTGCAAGGCTTGAACGAACCGGGAACAGCAATGCCGCCCGTGCGATTGACCATGTACGCGGGGAACAAAGCTATAAGCACACAGGATGCGAAGCTGGTCAACTCGACGATGGAGTGGGATGTGAAGAAGGGGAAAAATTATGTTCAAGTGCGGTTATATGATCGTGAACGAACGGATAAGCTGCCTTACTTGTTGACGGCTGATTATCATATTTATTCGGACGACTATGAGAACAACGATAAATCTAACGAGGCGGCTCCGCTGCAGCCTCGTTCGCAGGTCATACAGGGAACGTTCAGCAAGCAGGGCGATCGTGACTGGTATGCGGTGGAATTTAAGCGAAGCGGCACACTCCGGCTGAAAATGTTCACAGATACGGTGCGAATTGACCCGAGCATTGCTGTGCAGCGCGAAGGTCAG
The DNA here is from genome assembly GCF_004001065.1 of Paenibacillus xylaniclasticus. Taxonomy (GTDB): domain Bacteria; phylum Bacillota; class Bacilli; order Paenibacillales; family Paenibacillaceae; genus Paenibacillus_T; species Paenibacillus_T xylaniclasticus. The sequence goes on along the minus strand of NZ_BIML01000005.1, from coordinate 113,185 downwards.
AAGCTTGTAACCTATGACGACAATGGAGACGGGGAGCCGGAACAGTCGCCGCTCATTACTGTCACGCCCGGAAAGTATTTAATCCGGGTACATAATGCAGCAGCTGTAGACGCAAGCGCTGTAACGGGGCTGTACACCCTTCGGATGGAGGTTGTAACTAAGTACGATGATCCGAATGAGCCGAATGACAAATCGTATGCTTCAACTTCTCTTCGTGCGGGTACGGAATATTTGGGCGTTATCAGCAGCAAGAATGACGAGGATTGGTTTCAGATCCGGCTAAGCGATATTTCGTTTGCGATTGTTGATTTGAATGGGATTCCGTCGGGCAGGTCAATGACGATCCAAATCTACGATAAGAAGCAGCAGCTTGTACGGGCGACCCGGTCTGAGGAGGGCCGATCACGTATCCATGCTGGCTTCCGCCTGGAAGCTGGTTTGTACTACATGAGACTGACAGCTGATGCGCCGTTCGATCAACAGTACTACCACTTCACGGTGAACATAGAATCGCTTAAGTCGGGCTATCGGGATATTAATGGACACTGGGCTGAAGAAGCAATTGCAGCTTTGGCCAAGAAAGGCATTGTATCCGGTTATGCGAATTACCGGTTCGAGCCGGACGGAGCTGTGACCCGTGCAGAAGGCGCCGCGATGCTGGTACGAGCGTTCTCCCCTGCTTCTTCGACAGCCGGTCTGTCCTTCCGTGATGTATCCTCGCGGCACTGGGCTTATAAGTCCATTATTCTATCAGCAGGAGCAGGTTATCTCAGCGGCTACCCAGATGGAACGTTTAGACCGGAGAGGCTTATGACCCGTGCGGAAATGGCGGTCACATTAGGGAAGGCTGCAGGATTGAGTCCGATTCGTTCTTCGTCGCCTTATGAAGACGTTGCTGCGTCGAATTGGGCTGCGCCGATGTTGACAGCTATGAAGCAGAGAGGCTGGCTCGGCACCTACGAGGGAGGCAGATTTGAGCCGGACCGATCAGCAAGCCGTGCTGAATTTGCTGCGCTGTTGTACCGGATTTTAAGTTCCATCTAATGTACGAAGGGAAATATTCCGATGAATATGGAAGATATAGAATTAAACTACGCAGTTAATGGGTTATTATCCATTGTTGTCGTTCTGTTAAGCATTATTTTGGCTTGGACGGTACTGCAGGAGCTGAAGCTGGATGCATTTCTTAGACATCCCCGTGCTCCTAAGGCACGTCTGCTGTTAATCGTGCTTGCCGTCGTTATTGGTCATTCCTTCGCGTCGTTCATTTTGGATTATTTTGAGTGGACGAGGATGTTGAGCGGGTTTGTCGAATAACGTAATCGAAACTTGTCAATAATGGGTAGCATATGACGGAACGAAAAAAGGAGGCCGCTCCGAATGGTATGAAAACGGTTGTCGAAAGACAGTGCCGGCGGACGGCTTCAATCTCCAAGCTCATGACCGGAAAACCGCGGGGTTATGGGAATTTCTATTCCCTGCCCGGCCAAGCTCGAATGCAGGTGTTTATGAAAATAGCCCTTGTCGATTGGTGTTGGAGAATGGTATGATGAAGGTTGGAGCAAATGACTATCGGGCAACATAATTGGAATAATCAGTAATTTCTAGATCGGCAAGTTATCACGTTTTCCGGGCGATGCATGGGAAGCGCAACTGCCGTTATTCGCAGTCATGATTGAAGTCCAATACGCAGTTTTAACCTTTATAATAGTCATGAAGCGGCAGGGAACATATTTTGCAGCGTGCGGAGGGAAAGCATAAATGAGCAAAATTATCGTCCGCGGAGGCCAGCGGCTATCAGGTACGGTCCGGATTGATGGTGCGAAAAACGCAGTACTTCCTATCTTGGCGGCGTCTTTGCTTGCAAGTGAAGGGGAGAGCGTTATAGCCGATGTGCCTCTCTTGGACGACGTGTTAACGATACGGGAAGTTATTGCATCACTGGGAGCGGAAGTCTCGCACGGACAAGAGACGATGAGCATTCGCGCAAACCGATTAGCGGTATACGAGCCGCCATACGAATTGGTGCGCAAGATGCGCGCCTCGATTCTAGTCATGGGGCCGCTGCTTGCCCGCACGGGACGGGTGAAGATATCGCTGCCGGGCGGCTGTGCGATCGGCATGCGGGCAATTGACCAGCATTTGAAAGGCTTTGAAGCGATGGGAGTCGATATTGCACTGGGACAGGGCTTTATCGATGCGACAGTGAACGGGCGTTTGAAAGGCTCGAAGGTGTATCTGGACGTCGCGAGCGTCGGTGCAACAGAGAATATTATGATGGCAGCAGCGCTTGCCGATGGAACTACGACGATCGAGAATGCGGCGAAGGAGCCGGAGATCGTCGATCTCGCTAACTACTTAAACGCAATGGGCGCTCGAATTCGCGGAGCAGGTACGGATATGATTCGGATTGAAGGCGTTGAAGCGCTGAAGGGCGTACGCCATACGGTCATTCCTGACCGCGTGGAAGCGGGTACTTATATGATCGCAGCGGCGATTACAGGCGGCGATGTCGTTGTTGAAGGTGCCATTGCGGATCATTTGGCGCCTGTTATTTCGAAGCTGCAAGAGATGGGCGTAACGGTAATGGAGATTGACAACGGATTGCGTGTTATTGCTGACAAGCGCTTGAAGGCAGTAGACGTTAAGACGCTGCCATATCCAGGCTTCCCGACCGATATGCAGTCGCAGATGATGTCGCTGTTGCTTACATCAGAGGGAACAAGTGTTGTGACGGAGACGATATTCGAGAATCGCTTCATGCACGTAGAGGAGTTTGCCAAAATGAACGCACAGATTAAAGTGGACGGCCGTTCCGCAATTATTAACGGCGGCGTGCAGTTGAATGGTGCGAAAGTGATGGCAACGGATCTTCGTGCAGGTGCAGCGCTTATATGCGCAGCGCTCGCAGCGAACGGCGAATCGGAAATTTCGGGCACGCATCATATTGACAGAGGCTACGTGAACATCGTCGGCAAGCTTGCTGCGCTCGGCGCCAGCATTGAGCGTGTGGAAGCTGTCCCTGCCCCGATGTCCGTACAGGAGCCTTCACCAGCAAGCAGCGTCGTTGAGACGGTGGCGTTCAAGCGAGAGAAGGAAGTCATCGTTCGCAACGTACAGCCAACCTGGGCTTAATATGGGGAATAATGAAGACGGAGCCGGTATATCGGCTTCGTCTTTATTTGGATTAGCGGGGCTCCTTGCGTGATGAGTCGGCGTATCCGCTGTATTTTTTTGACCAGGGATCTTCTAGCCTATCATTTCCGTTCATATAGTAGTGCTATAGGGACAAGAAGAGTCCGCGCCCGTGCGCGGGCTTTTGTCTTCCACATGCACACATAGAGAGGAAGAGGGATATGATAGATTGGCTGCGGGATTGGCGGACAAGTCGTAGAAGACAGGCGCGGAGACGGACGAATGCATGGTTATGGGGAGGGCTGTTATGGTGGTGCGCTTTCGCTGCCGGCATCATCATTGGAACTGTGATCGTGCTGATTCAGGCTGACGGCGAGATCATCGACCAGGATGATAAGCTGCTAACTGCTATAGATCATCGTGCGCCGCAGACGAGGGCTGTATCCGGACTGAATATGGTGGATAAAGCGAATAAGGAGAAGGCTGCCGGAGCTTCATTAAATGAAGATACGATGGAGCAGTTAGCCCGTAATTTGGAGAAGGTATCTGCGGTCGGCGGGCAAGAGTCGACTGTTAGGAAGCCGGGAGCCGGGAAAGCGGAGGCTGCTGCGGCGCCCGCTGTGGATAAGTCGTACAACGGGTTGGACAAGGTGCGGGTGCGCATATATTTGACTGAGACCGGACGCGTAGAAACGGTACCGCTTGAGCTTTATGTTCGGGGAGTGCTGGCCGGTGAGATGCCGATTGATTTCGAGCTTGAAGCGCTTAAAGCGCAGGCTATTGCTGCACGGACCTACATTGTTCGGCGTCTTGCATTGGATGACAAAAGCGGGGTGCCGGACGGTAAGGCGGATGTGACCGATACGGTGGTTCATCAGGTGTACATTCCGCTGAAGGAGCTGATCGACAAATGGCCGGCGGGCAAGGAGCGGGGTGAGGCGCTGGGCAAGCTGGAACGGGCGGTGCAGGAAACGAAAGGAATGGTGCTGACGTATGATGGGATGCCGATAGAAGCCGCCTTTTTTTCCACCAGCAATGGCTATACGGAAAACGCGGATGAATATTGGCAGCTGTCGCTGCCGTATTTGCACAGCGTAGCTAGTCCATGGGATGAGCAGGTGTCTCCTCGATATAAGCAAACGGTGTGGATGAGCGAGAAGGAGCTGTATCGACGGTTAGGCGTGAAGGACGACGGCAAGCCCCCTCGTATATTAGAGACGACGCAAGGGCATCGGATCAAGGAGATTGTTATCGGAGGCGAGACGTTCACGGGACGTCAGGTGAGAGAAAAGCTGGAGCTTGCCTCCTCGCATTTTGAATGGACCATTAATGACGGTAAGGCTGAAATTACAACGTACGGCTTCGGCCACGGTATCGGAATGAGCCAGTGGGGGGCGAACGGGATGGCTAAGGAAGGAGCGACGGCCAAGCAAATTTTGCTTCACTATTATACCGGCGTTAAGGTAGAACAAGCTTATAAGCTACTGGATATTGAAGATTCATAATGTCGCCTCAGGGCTTGATACAGTGCGAATCTCAAAATTTATGAAAATAGCGTCACCTCACGTATAAACCGTATGGTTCTGGCAACAATGGCTGATGAGGTGATCGACAATGAATGATCAGAACAACAAGCCGAAAGAAGCTCCCAAAACTATTCCGGGAGGTCCATCGGCCAAATCGAAAGGCTTACGCAGACTGCTCGCCAACAAATGGGTGACACCGGCGGCTTTCATGGTAGCGGCGGCAATTATCGTAACCTTAATGTGGCTCTATCGGGGAGAGCAGCAAGATCAATCGACGACAGCGCCCGAAACGGAAGTCAGTCAAGGTGAAGACGTGACGAAGCCGCAAGACGATACGATTGCCGTTATGACAGAAGGCGAGGAAATGCAGTGGCCTGTCGTCGATTTTAGCAAGATGGAAGTGGCTCTCCAATATTACGATGCTAACGGCACGGCAGAGGAGAAGCAAGCTTCCATGGTGCTGCAGGCGAATACGTCCACGTTCGCGCCGCATGTCGGCCTTGATCTGGCGAAGCCGGACAATACGACGTTTGATGTACTGGCAGCATTAAGCGGCAAGGTAACACATGTCGAGAAGGGTCATCCGACGAACGGAGACTCCATCGAGATCTCACATGGCGACGGTCTGGTGACGATTTACCAAAGCCTTAGCGACATAAGCGTCAAAGAAGGCGACGAGGTCCGGCAAGGTACAGTCATCGCCAAAGCCGGTCGCAATGATCTGGAGAAGGATGAAGGCATTCACCTTCACTTCGAAGCCCGCCAGAACGGTAAAGTGCTTAATCCGAACGATTTGATCAAAAAATAAGTCACCTGAAACGTCCGCTGCTTCTTATGAAGAGCGGGCGTTTTGCTGCTTAGTGGGACGTTAGTCCTGCTCTAAATACGAAATATTGAAAATAATTGGCTATTGCGGCTTGTCACGCTTGGCCTTAAAGAATATATAACCGCCCCCCTCATATAATGTACCAAACTATCTCGAGTAGGGAGGCGGGAACGTGCACGATTACATCAAAGAGCGAACCATTAAAATAGGCCGCTGCATCGTGGAAACGAAGCACACGGTTCGGACAATCGCCAAAGAGTTCGGGGTCTCGAAGAGCACGGTTCACAAGGATTTGACCGAGCGGTTGCCTGAGATCAATCCCGACCTGGCGGATCAGGTGAAGCACATTCTCGAATACCATAAGTCGATCCGGCACTTGAGGGGAGGAGAGGCGACCAAAATCAAGTATAAAAAGAACAGCAAGAAGCGTGAGGTGTTCGCCGCTTCGAAAAGCTGATCGAAATAAAAATTTCTACAAAAATAGAGGGATTTCGAGAATTTCAGCGAATAATAAATCGTAAGAAGTCTCTGGGAAATTCAGGGCTTACGCGATCGTTGCAATATATTCTTTATTCGTTGGAGGACTCTCGCCTTATGTTCAGCAAGGATATCGGAATCGATTTGGGAACGGCCAATGTATCGATACATGTGAAAGGAAAAGGTGTCGTCCTTGACGAGCCGTCTGTAGTTGCAATTGAAAGTGATACAAAGCGTGTATTAGCTGTCGGGGATGAAGCGCATCGGATGGTCGGGCGTACCCCCGGCAACATCGTAGCGATCCGTCCGCTGCGGGACGGCGTCATCGCGGACTTCGAGATTACGGAAATCATGTTGAAAGCGTTCATCGACCGGATAGGCGGCCGCAGCTGGTACGGCAAGCCGCGTATTCTGATCTGTGCGCCAACCAACATTACCTCCGTAGAGCAGAAGGCGATCCGTGAGGCGGCGGAGCGCAGCGGCGCTCGCGCGGTATACCTCGAGGAGGAGCCGAAAGCAGCGGCGATTGGTGCGGGAATGGATATCTACCAGCCTAGCGGGAATATGGTGGTCGATATTGGCGGAGGCACTACGGATATCGCCGTTCTATCCATGGGCGACATCGTGACGTCGTCGTCGATTAAGGTGGCGGGCAACAAGTTTGACGACGCCATTATGAAGTATATTAAAAGTAAGTACAAGCTGCTTGTCGGCGAGCGGACAAGCGAGGATATCAAAATTAAGATTGGTACGGTTAATTCGGAAGGCCGCGACGGTGAGATCGATATACGCGGACGCGACATGGTCACCGGCCTGCCGCAGACCGTGACGATTCGATCGGAGGAAGTGCGTGAAGCGCTGTGGGATTCGGTTATGCAGATCGTTACAGCTGCGAAGACCGTACTTGAGCGTACGCCGCCTGAGCTGTCGGCTGACATTATCGACCGGGGCGTTATTTTAACCGGTGGGGGAGCGCTGCTTGACGGACTGGACACACTCCTCTCGGAGGAGCTGATGGTGCCGGTGCTCGTCGCAGAAGATCCGATGCACTGCGTCGTGAAGGGGACAGGCATTATGCTGGATAACCTTGATAAAGTCGTCGGAGGGAAGAAAGCATCTTACAAATAGAAATAGACAAGTTCGGCGGGTAGGGCGTTCGGGGGGGACGTGCTGAGGCCGGCAACAGCAATCTTGTAAGCGGGTCATACCAAAGATTTATTAATGGTATGACCCGTTGTGCCGATATATAGAGTAGAAGAACATCTGACCGTAGGATCGGACAAGCTGGGAGGAATATGAAATGCTAAGAGGGCTGTATACAGCTGCCGCCGGATTGACGACGCAGCAACGCCGCCACGACACGATTACGAACAATATTTCGAACATTAACACGCCGGGGTATAAGCAGGCGAACGAAGTAACGCGTACATTCCCGGACGTGCTGATGGCGCTGACTGGCACAAGCGATAACTCCGACCGGACGATTGGACGGATGTCGACAGGCGTCTTCGCCGAGGAGAGCATCTCTTTACAGGTTCAAGGTGACTTGACCGAATCAGGGCTGGCAGGTGATTTTGCATTAATGTCCAGCATTCAAGTTCCGGGCGTTACGTTTGACAGCTCGGGCAAAGGGGTGACGGAGGACGGAGAAGTTGTATTCCGGCCTCAAGCGTTTTTCACAGTAGAAGGAGCCAACGGGGAGCCTCGTTATACGCGTGATGGACGGTTCGCTCTGAATGCAGAGGGCTATCTTGTGACGTCAGGCGGTCAGCGTGTCCTGGGCACGAATGGACAGCCGATTCAATTTCCTGCGGGCTCAAGCTTGAATGATGTTACGCTGACGAACGATTTCCGTTTTGTCGACCGGCTTACGGGAGCAGATATAGGAAGCGGACTGCAGCTTACTCGGATCAACAATCCGAATATGCTTGTACGTGAGGGAGATGGCAATTTCCGTCTGGAAGGGGACGAAACTTTAGCTGTACCGGTAACGGCGGCAGATGGCGTAGAAGTGCGTCAAGGCTACTATGAACGTTCTAATGTCGATGCTGCCCAGTCGATGGTGGATATGATGTCGGCGCTGCGTGCTTACGAGGCGAATCAGAAGGTCGTACAATTTTATGATAAAAGCTTGGACAAAGCGGTAAACGAGATCGGACGCGTGTAACCGCTGACGAACGATAAGACATAACGGTATCTGAGACGGAGGGTTGCTCGATGAACGGTTCAATGATTAATGCAATGGTATCGATGAACGGGCTTCAGCAGAAGCTCGATATTCTGGCGGACAACATCGCGAACGTGAATACGGTTGGATACAAGCGCAAGGATGCGTCGTTCCAAGATCTGCTGACGAATATGAAGGTGCAGTCGGACGAGTTCAAGGAGCCGGGGCGTTTGTCGCCGATGAACTATACACAAGGCTGGGGCTCCAGATTGATGGCGATTCAACCAGATTTGACGCAGGGGACGCTGAAAGCGACGGACAATGGACTCGATATTGCTATTGAGGGAGACGCATTGTATCAGGTTCAGACGCCTGAAGGAAGCGCATTTACACGCAACGGCGCATTCCAACTGTCGCTGCAGACTGACGGCAGAGCGCTGCTGGCGACGAGCGACGGCTACCCGGTTATGAGCGAGAACGATCAGCCGATTGTCATTCCGGCTAACCGTACGATTCGAGTAACTACGGATGGGACGGTTCAAGCAATCGCGCAGGATGATACGGTAACGACGATCGGCAAGCTGAAGCTGCTTCAGGTTACACGTCCGACGATGCTTACGACAGTTGCAGATAACTTGTATGCCGTGGCAGAAGGTGTTAATGTAGAAGATGTGTTGAGAACCGTAACGGCCGGAGAAGGCAGTGACATCGCTGTCCGTCAAGGCTTCCTCGAACAGTCGAATGTGGATTTGACGAGCGAGATGACGGAGCTCATTAACGTGCAGCGCGCCTATCAGTTGAGCGCCCGTGCGCTGACCTCCAGCGATACGATGATGGGACTGGCCAACAGTTTGCGCGCATAAACGGAGTTGAATGAATCGAGATGAATACGAACTGGCAGCAATCGACGGTTCATGGCAGTCGAACCGCGAGAACGGCCGCGTCGCCGGATGCAGACGATCGACGTCTGAATGCATCAGCAGAAGGTAACGAACATATTGAGCCTAAGCGTGCTGAACGCGGCGGCTCGTCACCATCGTCCAGCAAGAAGCCGCGGCGACGGAAGAAGCGCAGCATATGGCTCAGGTTATTGAGAATGACCATCGTGCCGATTCTGCTGCTCTGCTCAGTTGTTGCCGGACTATACGTTGGCTATAGTGTGTTCGGTAACCAATCCGGCGCCGAAGTGTACCAGGTAAAAACCTGGAGGCACTTGTATGATCTTATGTTTTCAAAGTCATAATGAACGAAGACAAGCCTGGTCTATGGACCGGGCTTGTTTATTTGTGCTGGACTGCATATCGGATTAATGTGCGTGAGCATGTATGATCGGGCCGTGACGGAACGGTCAGCGAATAAATAAAAGGCGTCTTCACGAGAGTGCTCTCGAGAAGACGCTTGTTTGCTCTATTTAACGGTTACACGGACGGTTGCTGTCTTTCCGCCGAACTTCGCTTTGATTGAGGTGGTGCCTTTCGCTTTCGCTACGATGACGCCATCAACAATCTCTGCAACTTTCGTGTTGGAGGAGGTCCATTCCGCCGCATTCGTCTGTATCGTCATCGTGCCGTCATTGTAGAATGCTTTAAGCACGACTGTGTGCGAAGCGCCGATCGCAAGGTTGAGCTTGGAATCGGACAGGACAAGCGACTTCAGCTTCGGTACGACACTAAGCGATATGGTAACCGATTTGTCCTGGTAAGTACCCGTAATGACCGCCGTTCCCTGCTTCACTGCACGAATCGTATTTTTACTAGAGAATTCGGCGACTGTCTCATCGCTGATGCTCCAATTTACTTTCGTGCTTACCACGGCTGTTTTGCCGCTTTTGTAGGTGGCTGTTACTTTCAGTGACTTAGATTGCTTTGGATTAAGTGTCAAGGTTTTCGGATCGACGACCAGCTTCACAGCTTCTTCTTCGATCGAGACGTTAACCTTCACCATCTTGTTCAAGTAAGTACCGGTCAACGTTGCGTTGGCCGCTGCGAGTCCTTTCAGGCCTTTGGCTTGAACGAGTAGATTAGCGGCAGAGGATTTCCAGGTTACCTTATCCGTAACGTCCATCTCCGTACCGTTCTCGTTCACAACAGTTACGGTCGGAAAGCTATATTCTTTGCCGATAATCATGCTTAGATTATCAACAGCTGCTGTGAGAAGAAGCGGCTTCTCATTAACGGTAACCGATACGCTAACCTTCAGTCCGTTAACGGAGGCGCTCAGCTCAGCGGTGCCTGCTGCTTCTGCTTTCCACTTGCCATTCGATATCGATACAACGCTCGAATTGCTAGACTGCCACGTTAGTAACGATGAGATGCTGATCGCATCGCCGCCGAACGAAGTTGCTTGGACTTGTGGAAGCGTTCCGGTTTGACCTGTATAGGTTTCAACTTTTTTGTCCGACTCGCTGATGGTCATAGTCGAGACCGACGGCAAAACTGTTACTTTAATGGAGCGGCTCGCACCTTTGTATGTCACTTTAATAGTAGTGGTGCCTAGACCTTTCGGCGTGACGACGCCTCCGGATACTGTAGCTACCAGAATATTCGACGACGACCATTCCGCAGTGTCTGTAACCTCAATAACGGTGTTGTTATTGCTAAGAGCCTGCGCCGTCAGCGTGACCGGCTGATCGTGCAGCTGGAGATTTAAATCAGCTCCAGGCGTTATTTTCAAATCCTGTGCACCTTGACGGACGGCAACTGTGACAGTGTCTGTAACGCCCATATACGAAGCGGTAATCGTCGTCGTACCTGAGCCGACAGCTTTGATGACACCCTTGTCTACCGTTGCGACAGAAGCAGCGGAGCTTGTCCACTCTGCCTTATCTGTCACGGACTCCGTACCGCCGCCTTGAAGCTGTACTTGCGCCGATAATGATACAGCGGCGTCGCCTACCGCCAGCTCGATCGTGTCGGAGCCGGAGATGACAAGCGATTGATAAGGAGAAGTTACCGTAATTTTGATGGAATCGGTCTTGCCTTTGTAGCTGGCAGTAATCGTTGTTGTGCCGGCGCTGTTAAGGGTAAGCTTACCCTTATCAACGGAAGCAACAGCTGTATTGGAGCTGCTCCAGCTTGCGCTGCTCGTAATGTTGGTGATTGTACCGTTCTTCGTGCCGTTGAGTGTAAATGCTACGCTCTGATCTAATGTATAGGCAGCTTCGTCCGGTGCGGCGCTTCCGCCGGATTGAATTGAAATTTCATCGTACAGCTCTTCGACTTTCACGTTGATCGACTTTGTATATCCGCCATAGGTAGCGCTGATCTTCGCGCTTCCTTTGGCAACGCCGACGATTGCGCCTTGCGTTACTTTGGCGACGGCTGTATTGGATGATTTCCAGGTTGCAGAATCTGTTACATCTACTCGCGTAGAGAGATTAGACATAGTGGCGTACAGATTCAAATAGTACGCGTCGTCAGCGGCGTATACGAGAATTTCGGACGCCGTCGTATCGAATTCAAGATTAGTAACTGTGTCGGCTGCGAAAGATCGGTCCGAAAGCCATGTGATGGTCAACATAAAGGCCAGCGCTAAGGCGATAAAAGAGCGCGCCGACTTCTTCTTCGGAGTCAAAATGTGTCGCTGCATAGAGTGGATTGTACCTCGCTTTCTCCATTTGCTGATTAGGTTCTCTTACTAATAACGGCTTCATGGACGAGATATTGAAGACCGAAAGAAACTTTTGGCAGTTTAATTAGGGTGAACAAGCAGCAGTAAAAGTCGTATGCAACGAGGCGGAGAGCAGGCGGACAGTTTTTTTTTTTAATAGGTAGAGGTATAATGGTTGGGTAACTTTGAGGCAGTATCCATTTCGTACCGGCAAAGGACGTGAACGTTTGAATCTTCCGAATCTGCTCACAATATCGCGATTTCTGCTTATACCGATCTATATCGTTGTTTTCGCGGGCGGAGAACGAATGATTCCGGCGTTCGGTGTTGTCGTGCTTGCCGGGTTAACAGACGTATTAGACGGTTATATTGCACGTAAGAGGGGGCAAATTACGGCAGTCGGAGCGATGCTTGATCCGCTGGCGGATAAGCTGATGCTCATTACCGTCATTTTGTCCTTGCTTCTGACGGGGCATATTCCGCTTGCGGCGGCGATCCTGATGTTCACTCGCGATTTGGGGATGATTATAGGGTCGGCGGTATTTCATTTCAGCGGGAGAAAGACCGTTCCAGCGAACTGGATGGGCAAGCTAACGACGGTGCTGTATTACATCGCGATATTGTTTATCTTCTTTGAGGCGCCTTTCGCTCAAGGCTACCTTTGGAGCGTCGTCATCTTCTCATTCGTGACGACAATGATGTATATGATTCAGATTTTTGCGATCAACCGCGGCGGGGACAAGTCTCAAGGCGGCAGCAATGAGATGACGACAGAACAAACGGGCAGCTAATCGCAATTCAAAGAAGCTCGAATGCGCTAGCGTCTTGCAGCTAACGGCATTCGAGCCCCCTTATCTCAACCTGCGCGAACTGCAGTTTCGCGAAGGATAGTTTTATGTTGTCACCGATCAGGGAGATTATGCTTAAGGCGGGTCATAATTTTATGGAGGAGGAGTTCCAAATGATGGACATTAATGAAATTCAACAAATTATTCCGCACCGTCAGCCTTTTCTGCTTGTAGACCGCATTGTCGAGGTAGAAGAAGGCGTACGCGCCGTCGGAATCAAAAATGTTACGATGAATGAACCGTTCTTCGCTGGACATTTTCCGGGATATCCGGTTATGCCGGGTGTTCTGATCGTAGAGGCGTTGGCGCAGGTCGGCGCGGTAGCGATATTGAAAATCGAGGAAAACCGCGGTAAGCTTGCTTTTTTTGCAGGGATTGATGAGTTCCGCTTCCGCGGACAGGTGACGCCGGGTGATACGCTTCGGCTTGAAGTCGAAATTACACGCCTGAAAGGCAAAGTAGGCAAGGGCCACGCAGTTGCGAAGGTGGATGATAAGGTTGTTGCTGAGGGCGGCATTATGTTCGCCCTGTCTGATCCTTCCTAAGTCTTATCACACTCTTATCGCATTAGAATCTAATTTCAAGCATCCGTTGATATCATCTTGGATTTAGACAGAAGGCATGAGCCGGATAGAGATAAGAACGTGATAAGTGAGAAACATAGAGAGAGGAATGGTTGAGATGTCTATATCCGTGAATGAGGCGGCGCTTGCAAAATATAAGGAGTGGCTTAACGATCCATCGATTGACGAAACGACCAAGGAGGAGCTTCGTCAAATTGCCGACAATGAGAAGGAGATTGTCGATCGGTTCTATCGGGATTTGGAGTTCGGTACGGGCGGCTTGCGCGGCGTAATGGGAGCGGGAACGAACCGGTTGAATGCTTATACAGTCGGTAAAGCGACTCAGGGGTTGTCGGATTGGGTGCTCTCGCAAGGAGCGAACAGTCCTTCGGTCGTGATCGCACACGATTCCCGCAACAATTCACCGGAATTCGCGCTAGATGCAGCGCTTGTGCTTGCGGCGAACGGCATTAAAGCTTATTTGTTCCCATCGCTTCGTCCGACACCTCAGCTGTCGTTCTCGGTGCGCGCGCTGAAGGCGACAGCAGGCATTGTCATTACGGCCAGCCATAATCCGCCGGAGTATAACGGCTACAAGGCTTACAATAAGGATGGCTGCCAGTTAGTTCCGCATGAAGCGGAACAGGCGATTGCGAAGATTCAGCAGGTTACTTCATTCGATCAAGTACGCAAAATTAGCCGCGAGCAAGCGGAAGCTAATGGTCTGCTGCATTGGATCGGCCAAGCGGAAGACGATCTTTACATTGATACTGTGGCAGCTTGCAGCTTGAATGCAGAGCTGCTGAAAGGCGGATTAGGTGATCGGGTGTCCATCGTCTACACGCCGTTGCATGGATCGGGTAATTTGCCGGTACGTGGGGTTCTCGCGAAGGCGGGTTTTAAACATGTACATATCGTGCCGGAGCAGGAACAGCCGGATGGATACTTCAGCACGGTCAAATCGCCGAATCCGGAAGAGCGCGAAGCGTTCACGAAAGCCATTGAGCTTGCCAAGCAAGCGGACGCGGACATCATTATCGGAACGGACCCTGATGCGGATCGGATGGGCGCCGTCGTGAAAAACAATCAGGGAGAATATGTCGTTCTGTCTGGTAACCAGTCCGGAGCGATAATGGTGTACTATACACTCAGCCAATTAAAGGAGCAAAGCCGGCTTCCGGCTAACGGCATCGTTGTCAAAACGATCGTGACGAGCGAGATGGGGGCGGACATTGCGAAATCTTTCGGAGTGGACGTTGCGAACACATTAACGGGCTTTAAGTACATCGGGGAGAAAATGACGCAGTATGAAGCGACGGGTGAGCGTACGTTCTTGTTCGGTTATGAGGAAAGCTACGGTTATTTGACAGGCACCTATGCACGCGATAAAGACGCTGTCGTCGCTTCCTTATTGATTTGCGAAGCTGCGGCATACTATAAAAATCAAGGGAAAACGCTGTATGATGTATTGCTAGAGCTATACGCGCAGTACGGTACTTATTTGGAGGGCCTCCAGTCCCGGACGCTCAAAGGGCTCGATGGCGTACAGAAGATCAGCGCTATTATGGAAGACTGGCGCAGCAATCCACCGAAGGAAATCGCGGGCATTAAAGTTGATCGTGTGCTTGATTACAGCGCAGGTCTGAACGGTCTCCCGCCGGAGAACGTACTGAAATACATGCTCGCCGATGGATCGTGGTTCTGCTTGCGACCATCCGGCACTGAACCGAAAATTAAAATATATTTCGCCGTTCGTGGACAATCGCAGCAGGATGCTTCGTCGGCGCTCAATAAGCTAACGACCGTCGTAATGGAACGTGTCGATCAACAAGCGTAAGGAGAGGACATCCGTGCTTCAATGGCAGTTATGGAACCGCAAGCTGAAAGTCGTATTGTGGGCGCTCGCGCTCATTGGCGTTATTGCCGCAATACCGCTGGGCACTTTGCGGTGGCAGATGGAACAATCATCCAAGCAAGTTGAATATGTAATGGATTTCAAGGATATCGAGCTGGTCGCATCTTATCAATATGATCCTAAAGGGTTCGTCGAGCAGCAGCTTACGCGATTGAAGGAGGCTGGCGTGACGACGATGGCCATCTTCGAAACGACGCTGGACGAGCTCGTAATGGCCAAACGTCTGAATGTGTATAATAATTCGCAGCTGTCGCTGCTTGAAGGCAGCACGCCGGTGCCGGGCCGTAACGAAACGTTCGTATTATTCGCCGGCCCCGAGGAGGAACGGCAGCTCAGTCCGCTAATTAATAGTGCGTTCGAACGCGTCGGCATTGCGGTTGAGCCTTGGTCGTTGAACGGTCGGCCGGGTCTTAAGCTGAGTGCTCCGATTGAGACCGCAACTTTAATCTCCATGAATCCTGATCCGATTGCGCTGGAACAGATTCATCAAGCGGGCTTCCGCATATTACCGCGTTTGTCAGATCGGATTCGTCCGTATAACGAAGAAGAGACACATGCGCTCATTAAGCAGTTGAAAGAGAAGTATGGTGTCGACCGCATTCTTTTTGACGGTGAAGCTGTCAAAGGTTATAACGACCATGCGGATATGAACAGTCTCATCTCGTTCGCAGATATATTGAAGGAAGAAGGAGTAGGAATTGCCGCGATTGAAGGCTTAAAGGCTCCGCAGCTTGGATTCAGTACACTGGCTTATTTGACAGATTACAACGTCGTGCGTCTCCATTCGATTGCTGACAGTCTTGCGGCGACAATTTCACCGGAGAAGCTCAGAGACCGGTTCCTGCTCGCGGCTAAGGATCGCAGCATTCGGATGTTCTATCTGAACGTCGGAGCAAGCCGCAGTCTGGACAAAGGCGGCGTTGTTCATCCGCTGGATAAGCTTGCGGAGGCGCTTGAAGGACCAGACGGCACCATTGCGAAGCTGGAGGAATGGGGCTTCCATCCAGGACCGGCTCAGCCGTTCGAGGTAGACAAGCCGGGTTGGACGAAGGCAGCCAAAGCAATTGTCGGCCTGGGAGCCATCAGCATGATTGCGCTGCTTATTGGCGCATTCGCAAGCTGGCTTACGATACCGGCGTTTGTACTCGGTTTGATTGGCAGCGCCGGCTTATATGTCGTGTCGATGCCGACCCTTGAACAAGGTCTGGCGCTTGGCGCAGCGATAAGCGCACCAACGCTTGCGGTGATTTGGGTGCTGCATGTAATTCGCAGACGGACAGAAGGAAGCCGCCGACTTGTCAGCGGCTCGGATTGGACGGTGAACAATAATCGTACGCATGCGGCAGCTGGCGCTGACAACAATGTACCAGGCTGGGGCGCTATGCTCAGCGATATTTTCAGCACGAGCCGTGTGAAGTGGGTTTTCGAAGGGTTGCCTGCTAGAAGTCGGTTCAGCAGCGCCATCGTCCTGTTCATTGTAACGTCGTTAATTTCGGTGCTTGCTATACCGCTTGTCATTGGACTTCTGAACAACATTACGTATACACTCTACATTCAACAGTTCCGCGGTGTCAGCCTGCTGCACCTTGCGCCAATTTTCCTCGTCGCGGTGTATCTGTTCCTCTATATGGGATCTTCCGTATGGGTGAGCCTGCGCCGGCTTCTGTCGATTCGGATTAACATTCTGATGGTCGTCGCCGCTGGAGTGCTTGGTTTTGTAGGCATGTACTATTTGTCACGGACGGGCAATGAAGGTCAGGCGTCTTCGCTCGAGATGGTGATTCGTAACGTACTGGAGACGACAATTGGCGTTAGACCGCGCTTCAAGGAGTTCGCGATCGCTCATCCGCTGCTGCTGCTCGGATTGTTCCTGTCGCTTCGTTACCGGGCGGCGTGGGTATTAGTTATTGTAGGTGTTATGGGACAGCTGTCGATGGTTGACACGTTCGCACATATTCATACGCCGCTGTATATTTCGACGATTCGCGACCTGCTTGGTCTCGGAATTGGATTAGTATTCGGCTGTGTATTCATTGCTGTATGGCAGATCGGAGAGGTAGTATGGCATCGTTGGGCTCGCGCCAAAATCATTCCGTCCGCCGAATAATCGTCTCCGGTTATTACGGCTTCCGCAACAGTGGCGACGAAGCAGTGCTCAAATCAATCTTAATCGCACTTCGTGAAGCAGGCGAAGCGCAGGGCGTTACTATTCATCCTGTCGTCTTATCTGGCGACCCGGCATGGACGACGAAGATGTACGGCTGCGAGGCGGTACCGCGGATGAGCCCGTCGGTGCTGCTGAGCGAAATTCGGCGATGTGATGGCCTTATTAGCGGCGGAGGAAGCCTGCTGCAGGACGCGACGGGCTGGAAGTCCGTTCCGTACTATACGGGAGTGCTCAAGCTGGCTCAGCTGCTGGGCAAGCCAACGTTTATTTATGCTCAAGGCATTGGACCGATTCATCGCCGTTGGCTGTTCGCGCCGATTCGCAGCGTCATGAAGCGGAGCCGGTACGTATCGGTGCGGGATGAGACCTCCGCAGCATTGCTTGCCTCGATGGGCTTGCCCCGTGAGCGGATCGAGGTAGTGCCGGATCCGGTGATGGGCTTGCCGTTGCCGGATGCGCCTGCTCCCGTTGCGGGTGGAGCTGGGCTGCCTGTTGTCGGTGTATCGCTGCGCCACTGGCGCAAGGACGGTGCCGACCTAGAGCGTTATGCGTCTGCACTTGCCGAACTGGCAAGGAGACGAGCGGTGTGTCTGCGCTTCTTGCCGTTCCATACGCCGGATGATCATGAAGCTTCATCCATCGTTATGAAGAGGCTTGAGGAGCTTGGAACGGGCGAAAGCCGAATCGAGCTGGCATCGCCGGGCGACGATCCGCAGCAAATGCTGCTGGAGGTTAGTCGGTGCGATATGCTGTTCGGCATGCGCTTGCACGCCTTGATTTATTCAGCGAATCAGCGTGTACCGATGCTGGGGCTGTCTTATGACCCTAAGATTGATGCATTTCTAAATCGGCTTGGGCTTACAGCAATCGGTACAACCGAGCAATTGAATCCGAAGCTATTCGCAGATCAGGCGGAGGCGCTGCTGGATGATCCGGAAGACTGGCGTACTAAGCACCGGGATGCAATCGATAAGCTAAAGCGTGAATCGCAGCATCCGGCGCAGCAAATCGCCGCGCTGCTTCGTTAAACGACAAGAAGGTGAACATTCGCATGACGACATCAATATCGAAGAATAAGGCTGCGTCCGAAAGTGTGAAACAGGTTCCTACTGTTTCGATTTACGGGCTGCCGTTTAGTAAATTAAATATGAACGACACGGTCGCCTATCTAACAGATGCGATCGAGCAACGTTCTGTTACGCACGTCATTACCGCGAATCCAATTATGGTCATGACAGCTGTAGAGGACCCTGGCTATCACGCGATGATGCGAACGGCGGAACTTATTATTCCGGACGGAACGGGTGTCGTCTGGGCCGCAGGGTATGTAGGTGAGCCCGTCGCGGAACGGGTGCCAGGCTTCGACTTGCTGCATCGGCTGATGGACGTCGGTCAGACGAAAGGCTGGAGCGTCTATCTGCTTGGTACGGACCAGCAGACGATTGATACAGCAGCGGATAACTTGCGCTTGAAGTTTCCTCGAACGCGAATTGTCGGCGTTCGCAACGGCTATTTCGGTCCGGAGCAGGATGCGGAGGTGGTCGCCGCAATTCGTGAGGCCAAGCCTGATATACTGTTCGTCGCACGCTCGGCAACGACGCAGGAGCCGTGGATTGCCCGCTATAAGCATGAACTGAACGTTCCGCTTGTAATGGGAGTCGGGGGCAGCTTCGACATCATTGCGGGTAAGCTGAAACGGGCACCTAAGCTGTTCCAGAAGCTGCGGCTCGAATGGTTCTATCGTCTTCTGCAGGAGCCCTCGCGCTATAAGCGGATGCTTGTTTTGCCGAAATTCGTCATCAAAGTGATTCGCGAGAAAGAAAAGGTGACGAAAGCTAGTCCCCACTCATGAAAACTGCTGAAAATCGGCTAAATCGGCGGAAATCGAGGATAGCGATTATTTTCGGCTCGGAGTATAATCATTCCGGTAGAAAATAAGAGGAGTTGGATGCGCCTGTGGGTATTCTCTATGGCATTTCATTCGTAATTGCATTAGGATTGGCGCTTGTTATGACGCCGCTTGTGAAGCGGCTCGCGTTCGCAGTCGGTGCAATTGACAAACCAAATTATCGAAAAGTGCATACACGCATTATGCCGCGTCTAGGCGGGCTTGCTATATATGTCGCATTCGTAGGTGCTGTTCTTATTGCGCTTCCGTTCATTCCGGAAGGGACGCTTCGCAGCTACGATTACAATATGATTCGCGCCATCCTAGTCGGTGGCACAATTATTGTAATCGTCGGTGCTCTGGATGATCGGTTTGAGCTGTCGGCCAAAGTGAAGCTGCTCGGACAGATCATCGCAGCCTGTGTTGTCGTATTCGGCTTCGGCGTTAAGATTGATCTGCTGAACATTCCGTTCGGCGAAGCGATGCAGCCTATTGCTTCGTGGTTGAGTATTCCGCTCACCATCTTGTGGATCGTAGGCGTAACGAATGCGATTAATCTGATTGACGGGCTGGACGGCTTGGCTGCCGGCGTATCGGGGATCGCGATTGCGACGATTCTCGTAATGGCTGCGATTATGGGCTTCGTGCCGGTTATATTGTTAAGCACGATTTTGCTCGGCGGTATTATCGGATTCCTTCATTATAATTTTCATCCGGCGAAGATCTTTATGGGAGACTCGGGCGCCTTGTTCCTAGGCTTCTGTCTTGCTACGCTGTCGATGCTCGGGTTCAAGCAGGTGGCGATCGTATCGTTCGTCACGCCGCTGCTCATCATTGGCGTTCCGCTGTCCGATACGTTCTTCGCGATTGTACGCCGCTGGCGCAACAAGAAGCCGATCTTCGCGCCTGACAAGGGCCATCTGCATCACTGCTTGCAGGAGCTTGGCTTCAGCCACCGCCGTACGGTATTAATTATTTGGGCGATTGCTGCTTTCTTCGGAGGCTGCGCAATTGTACAATCGACGCTTACGAGCTCACATGCGGCGAATTGGGTAACCTTCGCTGTTATATGTGTGCTGATGTTCTTCTTACAGATCGGCGCTGAGCTTATCGGAATCGTCGACAAGACAAAGCGGCCTATATTAGACTTACTGCTGCGCAACCGACTTAAGGCGCATCCGGAAACACGTTCGAAATAATCCAGCTCTTATTCATATATTTCATGATATTCAAGCTCCGGCTTCCTATTGGAACCGGAGTTTTTTATATGCTGGTCGGATGGCTGCTGGATCTGGAATGATTTGCGGTAAGGATGAATTAGTGGAACGGACTAAACTTTTACGTTCTTGTCTCCGATAACTAAGGTACATGAATTATTCGAGACTTAAGGTTATTGGAGGAGGCTTATTGTGGCTAAGAAATGTGGTATTTGGTTCGTTGTCCTGTCACTCCTGATCGGCCTGTTGCAATTTGCCGGAAGCGAGCAGGTGACAGCCGCGACATCCGGCAACTTCTCGTTCCCTAGCGAATTTGATAAACCGGAAAACGCTCGGGTGACGTCGAACGGAATGGTGACCATTACAGGTACGCTGAATGGTGTTGATCCTTCAACGGTCTCTTACAGCGTATTACAGATCACGGACCCGAATGATCCAAAGCAGAATGAGAATAATAGTAAGCGGGAAAATTTGACGAGCAACATCTATATTAACGGCAATACGATACAAGTGTTCAATGTTCAATTGTTCTCTGGACTCAACGAGATTAAGTTCCAAGGGGTTAAGGGCGGAGGGATCGTCGAGAACTCCATTTATATCGATTATCATGACGGTCCAACTCTTTATGACCTTGAAGCATCCTTGTACGGCAACAGCTTTCCGTTGAACGAGTCGACCACGACGGTTGTACATTCGACCGCAACGAAAGGAAAAAGCCAAACTGACATTTCGATCTCCGGTAAAGCTCCGAATGCTCAGAGCGTAACGGTTGAAGTGAATGGTAAAAGCCGCACGTTCAGTGTGAACAGCACGAACAATTATTCGTTTATCGCATCGCCGGTTACGGTTCAGAAAGGTAAAAACTTAATTAAGATTACAGTCGGCAACGGTACCCAGAAGATAGAGACGACTAGGGAGGTTGCTTTCTATAATGGTTCCGTAACTTTCTATGATATGTCGTTAACCGACGCATCGAGTAATAAGGTCTCGCTGGAGTATAGTCCAAGCTTGGTTACGGATAAGAACGGCACCCTAACTGTAACGGGACGAGTCATCGTACCGAACTTCTACGGCAAAGTCGGCTCAGAGATAGCTGATGCTCCGCACCCTAATCCGACCCTTGCGCTCCAATCGTTGAAGGGCGAAATTTTTGCGCAGGGCAGTGCTACGCCGGTGCTAACTTTCGATAATACTACCATCACTTCTGCTGCCGTACAGCCATATGATGTGAAGGACGCATTCTTTGTCTACGATTTAACATTTAACCTCGATGGATCGCAGTTGTTATATAACCAGCGTTATAACGTCCGCATGCAGGCTAATAACGAGGTTAACATTGCGAATGGCACGACGCCTACAGTAGAAGGTACCAATGCGCTCAATTTCACGCTGGTCGACTCGTCAACGCCATACATTGAGCAAGTGAATTATCTGCCAGGTTATGAGCCGGGCAATTATCTAGGGTTGACAGGCGATGAACTGGAAGGCAAGAGCTTGTACGGTATGCCGATTGGCGTTGAGGTAATCATAGGTAATTATTCGAATATGGATACAAGCGGAGGGCTAGGCGGTAGCGGTCTATATATTGATCAAATTACGAATTCAGCAGGAAAATCAGCCACGACTGGCTATACAACGACAGTGCTGAATCAAAGTGATGAAGTTCTCACGATTAACGGCAAGACCGGCAGCTACAGAAGAATCATTCTAGAGGTAAGCAAGCTTCCGTTCGAGGGTAAGCAGACAATTCAATTTAGCGTGAAGAGCAGCACCAGCGGCACATCGGTTACACATAAAGTTACGGTAACGATGCTGTTCGGACCATATGTAAGTTATACGAAGCTGTATGATACGATGCAATATAAATATGACACAACATCCAGCAACGTAGCTTATGATTTGATTAATGTTACGCTGGATATGTTCGCGGGCGAAATTCAGAACGTCAATAATACGGATGAAATCCGATATAAGCCTGATGCTAATGGTGCGCAATCTATCTATTTCTATGTGAACAACGTCGCATTCCCGCTGGTGCAGAAAAACGCTGCAGATGCTCACGATACGAAGTTTACGCTTGATTCTAGTGTAAATATCAATGATGTATTTGCAGTCATGTTCAGCGGCGAGAACAAGATTCGTTTCGTATTCCAAGGCACTTCGACGTTCTACGAGCGTACGGTTAAGCTGAACTTGATTCCGACGAACTTGCCGGTCATTCCGGTAGAAGGCTCATCCGGCGTATTCCCATTCACTTATGTGCCAACGGTCAGTGACTCGGAAATTGTTCCGACACCGAACGATCCGAACTTTCCGCTCTCCGGCTCGATTTATACAACCTCGAAGTCGAAGATGAACATTCATGGCACATTCGACTTCATTGATTTGGGTCAAAGTATGACGGAAGCCGATATTAAGGCAAACATGCCTGCAACGCCAAGCGATTATATTTTGAAAATTTCAAGCTCTACGTCCAAAGAGTATGAATGGAACTTGTCGCAGCCTTTCGTTGTCGTGAACAGCGACGATCCGAGCGCAAGCATGATTTATGATCCGGATAATAAAGGAATTTCTGGCCTGTTGGTGGTTCGTTATGATGTTAAGGAGCAGACGTTCTCCTTCATTTTGAAGGAGCAGGAGCTGAACAGCGATGGAAGCTCGAGCGTCTATAACTTCTATGTGTACAACAGTGGGATTTATGGTCCAAAGGCAAGCTACCGGCTCGAGGTTGATCCTACGGCATTGCCATACGACATTGTACGCCCTATTCTGCCTGCTAAAAGCATTGTGAATCAGAACTTCGTCGAAGTTGTCATCGATGCGAAAGGGGCAGAATCCGTCGTCATCAATAAGACCGAAGCGGTGAAGTCACAGTTCGATGCCGACTATGATGGCACAATCGATTATTATAATGCATACCGTGCAATAATCACCGATTTGAAGGTCGGCAAGAATACGATTAAATTTACAATTACTAGCGCAAACGATAAGACATCGGGCAGCTTCGATATTACTTATGCACCGACGAATATTCCAGGTGCGCAGTATATGAAGCAAATGTCGAATTCGCAGAAAGTATTTGACGGTGCACTTACGCTTACGTTCCCGAAAGGAACGACGCTGGTCCGGAGTGATTATAACGTGCCGGCAGAATTCAAGAACCAAGTCTTTACGAACCACACGCTGCTATATTCGATTGCAAACTCTGAGGATGGAGTTGTCGACCGACATGAATTTGACGGTTGGCCAGCTGATTTTGATAAGATCATAACGTCGTATGGGGAACAATTTAAATTCTCATTCCCGTCTCGATTCATGAAGGCTAGTCCGGTATACTGGATTGATGCAGGTCTGGCTGACGATACGACGACCAAATCTTTGTACGATCCGTTGACATACGGCGCGGAGCCATATCAGTTCCCTAATAGCGGCATTCCGTCCTATAATGATCGTGCTTCGGACCGTGAGCTCGTTGCATCGAAATCGGGCAAATTGACATTGTCCTTCGATCCGAACATGAAGGACGCGGTTGGTACGCTGATTACCGTATATCGTTATGACAATCAGAATAAATATTGGGAGAACTTAGGTGGCGTCGTAGATACGAAGAAGAATACGATCACGGTTCCATTCACCAAGTTTGGTTACTATGTCGCAGCGAAGATGGTCTATTCCTTCAGCGACATAACGGGTCATCCATATGCACGTAACTACATGGAATCTATCTACTCCAAGGGGATTTCGAACTCCATTGGATATGAAGATTTCGGTGCCGATATGTATACGACGCGCGGCGAGTTCGCTCGCATGATCGTTAAGGCTCTTGATATTCCGCTGAACTATGAGCTGGGCAACCCGTCCTTCGACGATGTGCCGCAGATTGTGAATCCAGATGCGATCTGGGATTACCGTTACATTGAGACGGCAGCGAGGGAAGGGATTATTCGCGGCACTCAGCCACGAACCTTTGATCCAAGCGGTAACATCACTCGCGAGGAAGCGGCTGTAATCTTGGCGCGGGCTCTAGAATTGAAGCTTGCTACCGATCCGGACAAAATAGCAGCGGATTTGGAAAAGCAGTTCAAAGACCATGGCAACATTAACTACTATGCGAAAGCATCTGTAGCTGCTATCGCGAAGAAAGGTTATATTAAAGGTTCGCCGGTTGATACTAAGGATCCGAAGAAGGGCTACGTATTCGAGCCGAGATCCAATCTTCTTCGTTCGGATGCGGCGATTATTGTAGGTAAGATGATGGCCGATCTGAAGAAGCTTCCGAAGCTGAACTAGTCGATAGAGAAGGGATTCCCGTTTTTATCCGGGAATCTCTTTTTTTACACTCATATCTCTAAAATCGACAACATTTTCAGCAAACAACGCTTTGGTAAATCTTTAGTATCGACGGTGCCATACGGACAAGTTATACTATAGAAGTCATTAAAGGATAGAATGTATTGGAAAGCATCGCAGCAGTAGAATTTGAAAAAAAAAGTTTCGCTTCAAGCGCAACCTTTCGTGATTCTATGCGTCTAAGTGTTAGGAAGACGGCGATGAACCAGCGATGATTAGAATGATGAGAAGTGGTACATATTCTCAAAGTCCTCTTTACGCTGGAAGTAGACTACTGTATAATGTTATAGTGTCCTAGCTTTCCTACCAGAATTTTCTTCGCCAGTTTACGAGTTTCTGCGACATGTTTTTACATAATGGGTTTAACATGATTGCAGACTGCATCTATAACAATTTCTGCTCTACTCTGGAAAGGAGGTGAATCGGCCAATGAGGGAAACGAGCAATTCACTATCCACTCAACACTCTCAACAACCGAAGCAATTTAGAGGAGGAGAAAAAAAGGTTATGAAGAAAAGTTTATCCTTGCTCGTAGCTATCGCTATGGTGTTCTCGATGTTCGCATCCGTAGCGTTCGCAGCTGAAGACGCACAACCGAGCACGCAAGACAAATTCGACACTCTTAAAGAAAAAGGCATTTTTGAAGGTTTCCCAGATGGTAGCGCAGGTCTTGACAAAAACATGACGCGCGCTCAATTCGCTAAAGTTCTGGGTCTCATCAATAACCTGACGGAAAACGCTGCAGCATCGAAATACAAAGACGTTCCAGCTAACCACTGGGCGAAAGGTTTCATCGGCGCTGTAACGGAAGCACAACTGATGAACGGCGTTGGTGCTAACAAATTCGATCCTAACGGTAACGTAACGATCGAAGCACTGGCAAAAACGCTGGTACTGTCCAAAGGCCTTGAGCCAGTTGAAGGCGCAACGGTAGCAGGTACGAGCGCATGGGCAGCTGGTTATGTTCAAGCAGCTCTGGACGCTGGCCTGATCCCTGCTCTGTCTAACTACAAAGTAGCAGCTACGCGTGCTCAACTCGTTGAAGCAACGTACACGTATGTTGTAGGTGCAGTAGACAACAGCGTACTGAAAATCACGAAAGCTGCTCAAACGGGCGCTAAAAAAATCACGATCGAATTCAGCAAAGCGGTAGATAAAAACATCGCTATCGATGCTAAATATCTGGCGCAATCGCTGTCGGTAACGAAAACTTTCGCAGAAGACCTGAAATCGGTTGTTCTCGAAGCTGGTTACCTCCCAGCAGGCGACGTTGTCGTTAAAGTTGGCGATCTGGAAGAAGTAACGGTAAAAGCTGAAGCTGAGAAAGCAAGCAAAATTGTGATCGAAGCTGAATCCCTGCAAAAAGCAGCTAACCAAAAACTGGGCGTTAAAAAACTGAACCAATTCGGTGAAGAAACGTCTGTTGGTCAAACGGTTTACACTCGCGTATTTAACTCGACGAAATCCAAAGACCTGACGTCTCTGGTAAACGACGACAAAATCGATCTGTCGCATGACGACAACGCTAAAATCGATGATGTAATCGTTGTAACGGCAACTTCTGCAGATGCGCTGAACGAAGCTAAATCTTTCAAAGTGACGGCAGCTAGCTCCGCTACGAAAATTAAACTCGGCGCTCCTGTTCCACTGAAAGACAAAACGCGTATCACGGTTGGTGAAGAAGGTATCGTTCTCCCAATCGAGCTGACGGACCAATTTGGTAAATCGGTAACGCTTGCTACTTACGGTCCTTGGACGCCACAAAATGGTCAATTCGAACTGAGCGGCATTAAATTCTATGTTGGTCAAGACGGCGAAATCGACCAAATTAAAGTTGACGACAAAGGCGTAGTAACGTTCACGGCTAAGAAAGCTGGTACGGTAGTTCTGACGGCAAGCAACCCAGCAACGGGTGCTTACGACGCTGTATCGTTCAAAATTGAAGATGCAGTTAAAGTTAAAGAGCTGAAACTGAACGCTCCTGCATCGCTCGTTGTACAAAAAGAGAAAGTAGTAGTACCTTACACGGCTGTTGACCAATTCGGTAACGTAATTGCACCTAAAGATGTGAAGCTGGACAACGTAAAAATTCACTCTACGGTTGACGCTACGTACAAACTGAATGGTAAAGGTGAACTTGAGTTCACGTTCAGCGGCAAAGGTACAACTCTTCTTCAAGCATTTGTTGATAATGCACTGACTTCTTCGGTAACGTTCGAAGTTAGAGAAGAAGCTACGATCAAATCGGTTAAAGGCCTGAAAGACGTTCTGACGACGCTGGAAAACGGCGCTTCGGTAACGATCGCTGAGAAAAACATCGAAGTTGTTGACAACTACGGTCGCGTTAAAACGCTCGACGCACTGTCTGTAACGGGCAAAACGTACTCGATCACTGCAAGCGGCAGCTTCAAGTATGAAAACGGCAAACTGAATGCTATCTCCGTAGGTACGGGTAAACTGACGATTGAATACAGCGACTCCAAAGTATCCGGTCTGAAATCGTCCGAAATTTCGTTGACTTCGGTTAAACACGAAGACATCAAATCGTACGAAATCAAATCGATCGGTACGATCTACGGTAACAAAGACAATGTTTCCGGCGGTAAATACTCCAAAACGGTTGAACTGAACGGTAAAACGTCCGGCGGTACGTCCGTAGCTCTGAAAAATACGGCTCCTGAGTTCGTAACGAGCTCCGACGAGACAATCGTTAAAGCTGATACGGTTAATAACGCTGTATACGGTCTGAAAGCTGGTACGGCAACGGTTGTTGCATACCTCGACGGCGACAAAGTTGCTGAAGCTGAAGTTACGGCTTCCGATGCAGCTCCAGTAGCTGCAACGGCTAAATTCGTTGACAAAGACGAGTACTCGCTTGCTAAAGGTGCAACGGTAACGCTGACTGTAGAAGTTAAAGACCAATACGGCGTAGTAATCGAACCTGCTGGTCTTCTGACGACGAAAGATACTGCAGTTGTTAGCATCGTTAAAGTTGACAACAAAACGTTCAAAGTAACGGGTAACGAGAAAGGTTATGCTACGGTAACGTACATCTCGTCGAACAACACGACGGTAACGGCTACGATCGTAGTTGACTAATCAATTACTCATCACAAACAAGCAGAAGCTTAGGCTTCTGCTTGTTTTTTTATACCGTAATTTATTCAAACAGCGTTCATATTAGATTACAATAGTTTTGAGGAAAATTTAGGTGATGCGCGAAACAAAGTAGAGGGTTCATACGTCATATTAGTAATATTGAATAGGGGGATTGAAATTGAAGAACAAGTGGATGAAACGCGGAACCGCAGCGGTTGCCGTTGCTGCATTAGTATGGAGCAATGCACCGATTGTAACGCATCAGATTCCTGTCGCCAGCGCAGCTGCCACAGCGGAGAAATCGTTGTCTTCTCAAATTGTTAAATTGAACAGTAAGAGCACGCTTTCGATTAGTAATGCGCAGTTTCTGATGCAGGACAAAGGCAAAGTGCTTGCTTTTACAGTTACGATTACGAACAACAGCTCTTCACCAATTGATCTGACAGACTATTGGCTTCGGATTAAGACGAAGAGTGGAAAGTCGTTTAAAGCGAACGTTAAGGAATCGGATAAAGAGATTACAACGATCTCTCCTAAAACAAGTCAGTTTATTACATATTACTCCGTAGTCGATAATGCAACGACATTAACAGATCTGATGTTTGAAGTCGTGAAATGGGATTTCAATGTTGCCAACTACGAGAGAACGCTGGGCGTTATTAAAGCGTCCAGTAAAGAGACGAATCAGGCGGCCGCATACAAGGCTCAAGTGATGATCGTGAACAGCACGAAGATTCGCTCGGCGATTAAACAAGCCTTCATTACGAAAGATCAGGGTAATGCATACATTGCGGTTAACTTTTTATTGGAGAATGTAGGCTTGAAGCCGGCCGATTTATCGAAGATCAACTTCTATATACAGACGGAGAGTAACTCGGTTTATAAGGTAAGTGCAGCCGAGCTGGAGACAATGTCTCTGCAGCCGAATGAGCGTAAAATAACGACGTTAACCGTTAAGCTGCCAAGCTCGGTAGCGAGTAAGAAGTTATCGTTAGTTATGGGGATTAATGATGAAGCTAGTAAAGTTATTTTGCCTACAGGTGCATTCTTGCTGCCCGCTTTAACATCCTCTCCTGTTACAGCAGTCGGCAAGCAGCGTTCGGTTTATTTGTCCGGCCAGCAAGTGACAACCTCGATCGGGAAGGCGTCTCTTGAGGATAAAGGTGATGAATCAGGCCTATCAGTCGATTATAAATTGGTGAATAACGGTTCAGAAGCTATTAAGCTTCCAGAGCTAGAAATTTACCTGAGAACGAAGCAGAACGTGAACTATCCGCTTACGTTCACCAAGGATGAGACCAACCTTCTGCCAGGTATTGAGAAAACGTTGACGCTTACGGGAGATATTCCATCTAGTGTGAAGGTCGCGGATGCAGAAATCGTCGTACGGACGGTACCGAGCGACAAAGATCTGGGATATGTAGTCGGTACGTACAAGACGAATTCTACGATTCAAGAAGGCTCCTTAGGAAGCGCCTTCACGCTGGACAAGTACAGCATCAAGCTGAACAATATTCAGCGTTCGCCGCTTGAAGATTCGGATATGCTCGTGGCTGACCTGAGCATTACGAATAATGATAAGGTTTCACGTAAAATACCGTCGCTGAGCGGATACTTCCTAATTAATGGAGTTAAAGTAGAGGGAGAGGCTACAGCTGTCGCACTGGACGATACGATATCAATTGCTCCAGGTGAGATATACAACATGGTTGTCTATACGAAAATTCCGTATACGACAACGGTGAATAAAATTGCATTTGTAGCAGTTGAACCCGTAAAAGATAAAGCAGCGAAAGTGCTTTACCAGTTCTCTGGACAGTCGTTAAGCGCAGTACCATCTTATTCTACTACGACACCTTATGAGATTACGAGCGTAGGTAAGAAATCGAGCGTTAAGCTTATTCGGCATGCCGTGTTCAGCAGCCTGTCTAATAAGCAATTTTATGCAGAATTTGTGGTTGAGAACAAAGAGAGCCGTATGGCTAACATCGGCAATCTCGGAGGGTATTTGCTGGACAGTCAAGGACAAGTTGTGCCAATCACATTCGCATCGCTTAAGAATAAAGTGCTTCCGAATGGCAAAGTGCTTCTAACAGCGTGGGCGATACTCCCTAGCGGCTTCACGAGCGATCAAGATTATAGACTATATCTTGGACAAGCCGTTGGTTCGACAGATGGATCAGGCGGAGGAACAACTGGAACGGAGGGGAACGCTGCTTCATCCAGTAGTGCAATCGCCCGAATGGTATCCTATCAACTAACGAAGAGCAGCCAGGTAGGTGTCAATACAAGCTTGAATAACATCTCGGTAGCTGGTTACAGCATCTCGTTATCAAAGCTGTATGCCCAATTAAGAACAAGTGGAAGCTATACGATTGAAGGTGTAGAGGTTCGCTCTTATTATACGCTTGAGAAGGATAGCCAATATGATTATGTAACTGGTGATCACAAGCTTACGTTCGAATTTGTGAATGGAGACAGTAAGCAAGCAACGTTCACCAAGACGTACAGCTTGCCGTCATCTGTAAGCGACGGCTCGAAATCACAAGAAGATCAGCTGAAGACGGGGACAAATATTGAGCTGTCCATTCCATTTAACGCTGATAATGTTCAAAGTCAAATTGATGAATACAAACAGTATACTCTTAACATCTATGATGAATTCCAAGGTACGAAGCTGTTGATCGCAACGAAAGAACTAACTTGGTTCAAGGAACAATAAAAGGGTAGTCTACCTGCTCTTTATCTAGTATGCTAGTCATATAGCATACGAGAGGAAGGTATTGACTGAATGAAGAAAGCGGTATTAAAGCTCACGATGGCAGTCGTCCTTCTCGGCGGCGGAATTTTGCTGGGAACGCAATGGACAAGCACTGCGTTAGGCGACGGAGATCAGCCGACACCAGGATCTGTTAACGATCCTGTCGTGACGAAGAGCTACGTAGATCAAGCGGTCGCGCAGCAGAGCGGTGGTATTACATCCGAACAGGTACAACATATGCTAGAGCAATTACGGGAAGAGCTGAGCTCCTCAAGTGATGATGTTGTTATCGTATCTGTACCGAATGGCAAGACGCTTATTGCGAATGATGGAGCTGAATTCGTCGTTCGAGCAGGCAAGGCAGTCGCGTACAGCGCGGATGCGAACGGTATTTCCGATCTTACGGACGGCCAAGATATTACGAATGGCAACCGGGTTCCGAATAATCATCTCATTCTGTTCCCGCGAGGCGGGCGCGGCGTTATGCCAGACCCAGCGCAGAAGAACGGACTTACGGTACTCGTACGCGGACAATATGAGTTAAAGTAGTAATGATAACATTATTTCTACGACGGTCTCCCTATATTGGAGACCGTCGTTCGTTATAGTCGATACCAAACGCTCCTAATCTTTCCCGTTATAACAAAAGGTTATACGCTTCAATTGGAGCCGAACTGCACACGATAATAGCACAAGAAACATATTAATTTAACGGAGGTGCTGTTAGCATGAGTCGTCGTTCTAATTTGAAAGTCGTTCCGGAGAGCCGGCAAGCACTGAACCAAATGAAGTATGAGATTGCTGCTGAGCTTGGCCTCGTACAGTATACATCATCATTACAAGGCGATGATACCGAGTTTGCTTCTGAGCTTGGAGCAAGCGGTGGAAGCAATGGAGGAGGAAGTGCGTATATCCCGTGGTCGCAGCTGGAGACTCGTCAGGCAGGAGCGGTAGGCGGAGCAATTACAAGACGACTAGTTCAACAGGCAGAGGCTGTGTTAAACGGCTATTCAACATGACTCCATTGACATATAGTAGTCATTCCGGTATCATATTGTTTTAGAAGAGTTGCTAATGACAACCTTTTCCTCTCGGAAAAGGTTCATTTTTTGTGTAGCCACATCTCTCTTATGCGCATAATAAAGTAAAGGGTTTAGGAGGTTGATGAAATGTCGTTGAAAGGTAGACATTTGTTTACTTCGGAATCGGTTACGGAAGGCCATCCGGACAAAATTTGCGACCAGATCTCTGACGCAGTTCTTGACGCATTCCTCGAAGTTGATCCGCACGCTCGTGTAGCGTGTGAAGTATCAGTAGCAACGGGTCTTGTACTCGTTATCGGTGAAATCAGCAGCCGTGCCGATTATGTCGATATTCCTGCTATCGTTCGCCGTACGATTAAGGAAATCGGATATACGCGTGCGAAATATGGCTTCGACTCGAGCACTTGCGCTGTACTGACTTCACTCAACGAACAGTCAGCCGATATCGCGCAAGGCGTTAATGCGGCATTGGAATCGCGTGAAGGTAAAGACGTGCATCAAGAGAGCGAAAATATCGGTGCAGGTGACCAAGGTCTCATGTTCGGCTTCGCGACGAACGAGACGCCAGAGCTTATGCCGCTTCCAATTGCGCTTTCGCACCGTATTGCGCGTCGTCTGTCGGAAGTACGCAAAAGTGGTCAGCTCGACTATCTTCGTCCGGACGGTAAGACACAAGTTACGATCGAATATGTGGACGGCAAACCAGTTCGCGTAGATACGATCGTCGTGTCGACGCAGCACGCAGAAGAAGTTACATTGGAGCAAATCCAAGCCGACATCCGTGAGCATGTCATTAAGCCTGTCGTTCCAACTGAATGGCTCGACGAGGAAACGAAATATTTCATCAACCCTACGGGACGTTTCGTCATTGGCGGACCACAAGGCGATGCTGGTCTAACAGGCCGCAAAATCATTGTCGATACGTATGGTGGCTATGCTCGCCATGGCGGCGGCGCATTCTCTGGTAAGGATCCAACGAAAGTCGACCGTTCGGCAGCTTATGCTGCTCGTTACGTAGCGAAGAACATCGTAGCGGCAGGTCTGGCTGATAAATGCGAAA
This sequence comes from Paenibacillus xylaniclasticus, assembly GCF_004001065.1. Taxonomy (GTDB): domain Bacteria; phylum Bacillota; class Bacilli; order Paenibacillales; family Paenibacillaceae; genus Paenibacillus_T; species Paenibacillus_T xylaniclasticus. Next base: position 80,534 of record NZ_BIML01000005.1, on the reverse strand, counting down.
TTCAGCTCGCTTATGCGATCGGCGTAGCTCATCCGGTATCGATCAACGTCGATACGTATGGCACGGGCAAAGTAAGCGAGGAGAAGCTTGTTGAAGTCATTAAGAACAACTTCGACCTTCGTCCTGCAGGTATAATTAAGATGCTTGACCTTCGTCGTCCGATCTATGCGAAGACGGCGGCTTATGGTCACTTTGGCCGTACCGATATCGACCTTCCTTGGGAACGCGTCGACAAGTCGGAGAAGCTCAAAGCAGATGCACTCGCATAAAATTATTTTGTTAGCAGGACCGGTTCGCCTTATGGCGGATCGGTCTTTTTTTGCATCCAGCCTAAACTTTCCTCTTACATTAACCGACAAAATATATACGACTGTCTTGCTGGGGAGTGAATGAAAATTGAAACGTTCTACGAAATATATCGCCACGGCTACGATTGCTGCGCTGTTGCTGCAGTCCTCTGGAATGACGCCATGGACGGCTGTTCATTATAAAGCAGAGGCTGCCTCGGCAGGTCCCGTCGTCGTAAGCACCTACCCGGCGAACGGCGCCGTCAGCATCCCAAGCAATACGAGCCTGAAGCTAACCTTTGACGAGCCGGTTAATAAAGGGGCTGAATCCGCATACATTCATGTGCGTCGAGTGGATACGAACGAAGAAGTGCAGACGATTTCGGCTGCGTCAGCTGCGGTATCCATGAGCGCAGGGGGATTGCTTGCGACGATTAGCTTACAGAACGCGCTAACAGCAGGTGCTGCTTACTATGTGCGTATTGATCAAGGAGCATTCGTTAACGTATCGAACGGTGCGAATTTTGCAGGCATTAATGATGCGACCAACTGGCGGTTTAGTGTGGAAGGGGCAGATACGACGCCGCCGTCCATCACGGCAACATCGCCGGCAGTGAACGAAGCGAACGTTCCGATTGGAGCGTTAAGGATCGAGTTTAACGAGAACGTATACGCTTCCAGCGGCTACATTACGATTACAAGAACGGGCGGAGATACACAAAGCATTGACGTAGGCTCTGCATTGGTTAAAGGCAGCGGTACGGGAGTCATTACGATTTTTCCGGATACGCCGCTGCTAGCGAACAGCGAGTATACCGTTAACGTGCCAGCTGGTGCGTTCAAGGACGGAGCGGGTAACAGCCATGCCGGTATAAGTGGTTGGAAGTTTACGACCGCGGCTGCTAATTTGGCAGTAGTTATGGCTCCTGAGAGCCGTTCGATGGGAGCCAGCCGTACTGGTGACCTAACGCTGACGGTAACGAATGCTGCTTCCGTAGCGAAGAGTACTGTCGGTAAAATAACAATTAAGCGAGTCGGGGACAATTCGCAATTTCAACAGCTGGACGTCACAGCTGCCGAAGTGAGCGTGACCGGCAACGTCATAACCATTAAGCATAACGAATTCGAGGTCAATCAAAGCTATTATGTATTGATCGATCCTGGTACCTTTACAGCCGATGGTCAGGTCTATCAGGGAATAACGGATGCTTCTACATGGACGTTCTCGACGGCGTCCGGAATCGATACAGCGGTACCCAAATTGTTGTCATTAAGCCCAGCTCCTAATGGCACCGCATCCATTGCAACGGCCAGCCTTTATTTAACGTTCGACGAGCCTGTATATCCAAGCAGCGGATCGATCGTTATTATGAACGCTGCGAACGATTCTATATTCCAGACCATTCCGATTACCTCTCCGAACATTAAGGGCGGCGGAACGAATACCATTACAATCGATCACAATGCCTTTATTACGAATAGCTCTTATTATGTTCAAGTAAGTCAGCAAGCGTTCAGGGATTTAGCCGGAAATTATTACGGGGGCATATTGAATAAGGATTGGTCGTTCCGCGTAACAACAGACACGACAGCACCGCTCATCAGTTCATTGTCGCCTGCCAGCGGCGTGAACAATGCATCGGTCAACTCACAGGTGTCAATTACGTTTAACGAACCTGTTCAAGTCCGACAAAGTACAGGAAGCGCTGTATTCCGCAGAACGGGAAGCTCGAGCGGCGCGATCAATGCAACCTTATCCGTCGATCCGGCAGACAATAGACGAGTCATTCTGACTCCGAAGTCGGCACTAGCAGCGTCCGCCAATTATTATGTTGAGATCAGCAACACGGCGATCGCGGATTTGGCTGGGAATGCATTCGCTGGCATTCAGAATGCTTCACAGTGGACTTTCAGTACAATTGGGACGGACCGGACGGCCCCGAATCTGACGGGTGCTGCGATGTCAGGCTCTTCAACTATCGTATTGACCTATAACGAGGCGCTGGACCCGAGTTCTGTTCCGTCAGCTGGAAGCTTCTACGTAACCGTGAACGGCGAAGCACGTCAGGTAACGTCGGTTACGATATCGGATAAGACGGTATCACTGACCTTAAGCAAAGGGGTTATTTTCGGACAAACGGTTACGGTCTCTTATACGAAAGGGCTGTCGCCAATTCAAGACGCGTCAGGCAATGCAGCATCCAGCTTAACGAATCGTACCGTGACGAACACATTGGATACAACGCTGCCGAAACCAACCAGCGGAACGATCAATGGCAATATCATCGTCGTGCTGACGAATCAATCGTTAGGTCTGATTGACCCGAATACGATCAGTCAATTTACCGTTAAAATTAACGGAATTATTACACCGATTCTGGGAGTTAACGGGGCTGGAAACATGATCGTTCTGACGCTTGGAACGAACATAACGACAGGCGTTCCAGTATCGGTCAGCTATGTACAGGGTTCTAATCCTATTGTTGATGTGAATGGCAATGCACTGCAATCGTTCACGGATTATTATGTCAGGAACGTTGCTGATAATATCGCACCGAAGCTGCAATCCACTACGGTTAGCGGCAATACGATAACACTCACGTACGACGAGGGTCTGGACAGTACGAATGCGCCAGGTAAAGCTTCATACTCCGTCGTCCAGAACGGAACGTCGAAGACGATCAATACTGTAGAAGTTAAAAATAATCAAGTCATATTGACATTGTCCTCCTCAATCTCGACGAGCGCTGGTCCTGTGCTTGTCACCTATGTGCCTGGGGAGAATGCACTTCGTGACTTGGCAGGCAATTTGGCGGTCATGTTCAGTGGCATTCAAGCGGTTGCAGGGACAAGCGGGGCGACGGTAGGTCAACCTACAGCGACAGTAGACAAGGCGACGTTGACGCTTACGTTCAGCGAAGCACTGAATACATCCTATGTGCCTAAGGTCAATCAGTTCACCGTTAAGACGAATGGATTGACCAGCCCTGTTGCGAACGTCACGTTGAATGGTTCAACGGCCGTGTTGACGCTCTATACTGCAGTACCGGCGGGCAGCACCGTTACGGTCAGCTACGCTGCGGAATCCGGGGGGCTTCGGAATCAGAAGGGAACGCTGATCAGTTCGTTCAGCAATATTACGGCGGTCAATTCTACACAGGGTGAGTCGGGGGGCGTATCTGGCAGCTTTGAAGCGACGCCCGACGGAGCGATTGTTCTCCAGCCTTCGCATTACACAGTCGCTTCGTCGTTGTCACCAGGTAAGCAGACGGCTAACCTATATACGGTGAAGGAAGAAAGCTTAAATAATGGCTTTGATGCGGCTCGCTCGATTAGTAAGAATTCGCCGAAGGTTATGCTCACCATTCCTAGTACTGAGAAGGCTGGCTTGGCGTCGATTCCACTGCAGGCGTTAGAGAATGCGAAGAATGCTGGCGGTGATCCGGTATTCGTGATTCAGTATGGCGATGTAACCTACGAGATTCCATGCTCTGCGCTAGATTACGCACAAATCATAAGGACGCTGAACGTTGGTGGAACTACGGGTTATCTTATCGTCAAAATTGATAAGACTACGAATCTTACCTACTCATTAACTAGCGCACTGAACAAGGCTGGTACGGTTGCGTTTATAAACCCTATTCACTTTGAGACGAGTGTTATGGTCGCAGGTACGGAGAAAGAAATGCCGCCGTACAACAAACATGTAACGATCAGCATCAATACACCGAGTACGATGCTTGCAGAGCAGACGGCCGTCGTAACGTTCGATTCAGAGACGAATGCGTTATCGTATGTACCGACCAAAGTGGCAGCAAGCGGTACATCAGGCTCCAAAATATCGTTCATGCGTAAGAACAACGGCGATTTCGCCGTGGTGAAAGGAAACGTCAGTTACAGCGACATCAGTAGTCATTGGGCGCGCAAAAGCATTCAGCTGCTCGCGAACAAATACATTGTCGAGGGGCGTACCACAACCAAATACGAACCGAATAAGCCGATAACGCGCGGGGAATTCGCGATGTTCATCGCGCGGGGGCTAGGTTTGTCCGGCGATAAAGCGGCAGCGGGGGCCTATACGGATCTGAACAAGAATACGGCGCTTGCTGCCTACATCGGCGCTGCGTCGAAGGCTGGGATCGTGACGGGCAATTCGGACGGTACGTTCAAGCCGAACAGCTTTATTACTCGTCAAGAGGCGGCTGCCATGTTGAACCGGGCTGCCGTATATGCAGGCGTTAACATTACGCTTCCGCAATCGGCTGATTCATACTTGAATCGGTTCGTTGATCGTGCGAAGATCGGTACCTGGGCTAAGCAGGACGTCGCGAAGTCAGTCAGCACAGGCTTTATGACCGGCGTGACCGCGAAAACGTTCGTACCGCTGGCCAACACGACTCGCGCAGAGGCTGCGATTATGATCCAGCGTTTGCTGACATACGTAGGCTTCCTGCAAGCATAGTTCAATTCGTCATAGCATAACTAGTTTTACCAAGATGAAAGACTATCGTTCTTCGTCAGTCGCTTCGATCCGGCTGACAGAAGGCGATAGTCTTATTTTTTGTACGATAGAGTTTTCTCTGTTTGGGCGGATGAGTGATAGAGTTATTCTATCACCTGTAACTTTTTATCGAGACGGTAGTCTATAATGAAGTAGAGTTCTAGGATGGGAGTGTTGAAATTACAATGAAATTCGGCAGCAGCGAGAATCGTCAGACGAAGAATAAAGGAGCATCTAAGCTCATTATTGTAACATTGGGAGGAGCACTTCTGCTGCAGACGCTTCAGATTGGCTCGTCGGTTGTGTTCCCGGATATCGTACGTGCTGGGCATGCGTATGCTGCAACGGCGTCAACAGCCGTTATTCAGGCGGCGAACGCCAAGCTGACTCTGCAGCAGCAGCATATGATTGCATCGGGCGTGAAGCGGCTGGATTATGTGTGGACGCCGAAGTCGGGCAGCGGGACGGTTAATTTACATGTCATCGAGGTCGATTTGACGAATCCGTATGTTCAGCTGAATGCGCTCAGCGGCAAGAACAACACCGTCGCTAACTTGAACAACGTATTGAATATGGCTAAGGAGACAGGGGCCGTCGCAGCTGTGAATGCGGACGTATTCCAGACGGGGAGTACTACGGAGCATTCCCCGATGGGTCCGCAAATTACGAGCGGCACCATGATGTCCGGGCCGATGGAATTGAAGGGCATGTATGCATTCGGGTTATCGAAGGATAAAGTGCCGTCGATTGATTTGTACAGCTTCACTGGTACCGTGACGGCTGAGGATGGAGCGACGTTCCCGATTCGTGGTATGAATGAGTCGGCATATCGCACGGAACCAGACAATGGCTATAGTCATGTCAATTCGATTTATGTATATACAAGCGCATGGACCGCGGCGGAGCGTCCGCAAAGCAGCGGATCGACGCCGACGGAGGTGCTTGTGCAGGGCGGCGTCGTTCAACAGATTCAGGACAACGGTCAATCGCTGCCTATGCAGCCTCCGGAGGATGGCTACATCTTGCGCGCGCACGGAACGGGAGCCAAATACGTCCGCGAGCATTTACAGGTTGGCAGCCGAGTGACCAGCGATTACAGTCTCGTATCGCAGACGACTGGCAGCAAGGTTGATCCTTCATCGTTCCAAATGATGGTCGGCGGACATACAATTCTCGTCGACCAAGGCAAGGCGGCAGCCTTCTCTCGCGATATTAGCGGAGTCAGTGGCTCGAGCGCAGTATACCGGACGGCTGTCGGCTATACGAAGGATGCCAAGAAAGTGCTTATTCTGACGGCGGAAGGGACGTCTACGCGCAACGGTATGTCATTGAAGGAGCTGCAGGAGGCCATGATTGCGCTAGGCGTCTGGAAAGGCGTAAATATGGATGGAGGCGGCTCGACGACAATGGTCGAACGACCGCTTGGCGAGTTTAATTTGAAGACGTCTCATCCGACAACGGGAGGCACTTACTTGCGTCCGGTTGCCAATGGCATCGGCGTATTCAGCACGGCGCCTCAGGGCAAGCTGGCTGGCTTGCTGCCGAGCGGTCCAACCGTTCTGTTCATCGGTCAGTCTGTGACTTATACAGCGAAGGCTTATGACAGCTATTATAATCCGGTAGACGCTTCTACTCTGCAGACACAATGGAAAACGGAAGGCTCGCTTGGCATGTTTACGGCTAACACCTTCACGGCGCTTAAATCGGGCACGGGCAAAGTGCAGGTCACGTCTGGTGGCGTTACGGGTGAACAGAACGTAACCGTTATCGGCGCTGATCAAATCGCGAGCATGACGATTGAAGCGTCTGGTGCGACTTTAGACCCAGGAGCGAAAATTAAGCCCGTGGTCAAAATGACGACTAAAGACGGGTATACGTATACCATTCCTTCCGAACTGGTTGAGTGGGAATATAAAGGGTTTACGGCCGAGGAAGGCGAAGGCTCCTTCACGGTTAAAAGTGTAAGTGATAACGCTGCTGCGGGCTATGCTATCGCTCGTTATGATGGTTATCCGGCGCTGCTGACGCTGACGAAGGGCTCATCGGAAACGATGTGGGAAACGTTCGAGAAGGTCGGCTACAGTATTACGTTCCAAGGAACGGAGGGTGCGTCCGGCAGCGTGTCACTTGTTACGGGTATTACAGGTAAGGAAGCTTCTCATGGATTGCAGCTGTCGTATGATTTCAGCAGCGGTATCGGATCGGGTAAGACGCTTGCAGCATATGCGGTGCTTAACAATAGCGGCAGGACGGTAAGCGGAACGCCGACTGGGTTGAAGCTGGACGTGTATGGCGATCAGAGCTTTAACTGGCTGCGCATGGAAGTGAAGGACGCTACCGGGAAGCTTCACTATATCGATCTGGCCAAATCGATTAATTGGAAAGGATGGAAGACGCTTAAGGTCGATCTGTCGAGCTATGGTCTAACTGCGCCTATAACGATTAAGCGGCTGTACGTTGCCAACATCGCGCAGGGGCAGGATGAACGCGCGGTGAAAGGCTCAATTGTATTTGACGACATGACGATGCTGTATCCGCCGGCTGTACCCGAGACCACTCGTCCTGCGATTAAGCTGACGATTAATAAGAAGGTGGCGACGGTTAACGGTAATTCGGTTAGTCTGGATGCATCTCCAATTGCACTAAGTGGTGTTACGTATTTGCCGCTCCGCTTCATTGCTGACTCGATGGGTGCTCAGGTCGATTGGGATCAAGTACAGAAGAAGGTAATGGTTATACGTGGCGGCACGATGCTGGAGCTTCGGATTGGCAGCAGTGAGCTTGTCGCCAATGGCGTTCGCCAGCCTGCGGCAGCGGCGCCGATTGTGCGAGGCGGCCGAACGTTAGTGCCTCTGCGTCTCATTTCCGAGCAACTCGGTTTGACGGTAGGCTGGGATCAAGCAACGAAGACCGTTACGATCAAATAATTTCATAAATCTGCTAACAATAGGTACGGAGCACGATTGCCTTCGTACGGGATTATATGGTTTTCTAGGAGGGGGGCACATTTGCTATAATAGAACCAGCCCCCCTTTACATAGAAAGGACCCCGGTGCGGATGGATAATCGGATGCATGATATTAATAAAGTAATTAACAATGCAATTCGGGTTATGGAAGACTCGAAGGTACAAATCTTTGAAATTTGCGAGTCTGCTCGTCAAGAGCTTCAAGCGCTGGAGCTTGAGCTGGAGAACGTAATGAAAGAGACGGGTGAAGTCATTGAGAAGGCAGATGAGCTGGAGTACCAGTATCGGCTGGCCCGTATTCGACTGACGGAGGTTAGCCGTGATTTTGTAAAGTTTGACGAGCAAGATATTAAGAACGCTTATGATAAAGCAACGCAAATTCAAGTCGAGAAAATGCTGTATATGGAGAAGGAGCAGCAGCTTAAAGCCCGGCGGGATGATCTGCAAAAAAGGGTCCGAAATGTCGATATGTCTATTGAGAGGGCCCAAACTATCCATTCTCAGATCAATGTTGTACTGGAATACTTGTCTGGCGACTTAAATCAGGTGACACGAATACTAGAATCTGCGAAGAACCGTCAATTGATCGGGCTTAAGATTATTATGGCTCAAGAGGAAGAGCGGAAACGGATGGCCCGCGACATACACGATGGTCCTGCCCAATCGCTTGCGAATTTAGTGCTAAGGATGGAAATTGCAGAAAGAATGATCGTAAAGCAGGAATTCGAGATGGTGCAGCACGAATTAAAAGATTTGAAGGCACAAGTGCGCACTGGTCTTGAAGAAATTCGAAAAATTATTTTCAATCTGAGACCGATGGCATTGGACGATCTCGGATTAGTTCCGACGTTGCGGAAATACGTGCAGGACTTTGAAGAAAAAACACGAATTCGGACGAAATTCGAAACGATCGGGCGGGAAATTCGGTTGCCTTCCGCGATGGAGGCAGGAATTTACCGGCTAGTCCAGGAAGCGTTTACTAACGTGATCAAACATGCCAATGCAACGTATGTGTCCCTCGATATGACGTATCAGGCGCAATTGGTGAAAATTGTCGTAGCAGATAACGGAGTCGGCTTCCAAGTGGAGACGAGCGAGAACTTGGCTGCGCAGCACCAAGGCTCCCATTTCGGATTGATTGGAATGAGAGAACGCGTCGAACTGTTGGAGGGGAGGCTTGAGATCGAATCGGCTAAAGATCAGGGAACGAAGGTTTCGATCATCATTCCCGTAAACGCACAGGAAAGAAAGGAGTAATTGACGATGGACCAGAAAGCAGCGGGCGATAAACGCCGGATTAAGCTTCTTATTGCGGATGATCACCAGCTTTTCCGTGAAGGGCTGAAACGGATTCTAAATATGGAAGAGGATTTGGAAGTTATCGGAGAATGCCATAACGGAATTCAGGTGCTTGAATTCTGCAATCATACGCAGCCGGAGATCGTTCTAATGGATATTAATATGCCAATTGAGAACGGGGTCGTAGCAACAGAGCGACTGCGCGATATGTTTCCTGAAATCAAGGTCATTATTTTATCGATCCATGATGATGAAAGCTACGTATTCGAGACGCTGCGTAAAGGTGCAACCGGCTATTTGCTGAAGGATATGGAGGCTGAGGCGCTCATTAATGCAATCCGTTCTGTTATGAACGGATACTCCTACATTCATCCGAAGGTAACGGGCAAGCTCATTAATCAGCTTCGCCGCATGACATATCTAGACGAGATGGGAGCCGTATCGGCCGCGGCTGCAGGCAAGGAAGCAGGCGTCAAGTTCGTTGCAAGCGAGGATAATCCGCTTACCCGTCGCGAGGCAGAGGTGCTCCGGCTTATGGCGGAAGGTAAGAGCAACAAGACGATTGGCGAATACTTATTTATTAGCGAGAAGACGGTCAAAAACCATGTCAGCAGCATTCTGCAGAAGATGGAAGTTGACGACCGGACGCAAGCTGTTATCCATTCGATCAAATGCGGATGGGTTACGCTGTAAGGTGTATCGGAAGCCGTCCACGGGCAGGCAATTTGTCCGTGGGCGGTTTTTTGTTATATGGTTACCCTCTTATATGACACTATTGATTCCGTTCGTCCGTAACCGATGGGCGGTGCAGAGCATATATTGGCGTATAAGGAGGTGGCCGCAATAGTTTCATTAATTGTGCTTGTGCTCGGCAGTTACGTGCTTGCGGCGTTGTCGGTGCACTTAATTCGATATTTGGATTTACGAAAAAATACGAGCCGCAGCCGGCATTATATTTTGTTCGCACGCAATCATGAGACGCGAATGGAATGGTTCATCCGCTCGATTCGATGGTTCTCCTACCGTTCTGGCATCGATGTCCGCATTACGGTCGTCGATTGCGGCGCTTCAGAGGAGACGCTTGCGATCGTCGGCCGATTCGCCGCCAAGGACGGCTGTCCTGTTGAAGCATCATCGCTGGATCATTTTCGAGAAGCCCGTGGAAGCTTCCGAGATCGGGGTATTGATGCCGGGGAATGCCTGTACCGAAGCGGGCACGCGGTCATTGTGGATTTGAACCGGCGGGAGGATCTTGCAAAGCTGCCTCTATTCTGATGTTACTTCTGATACAGTAAGGATGAGGGGCTTGCTGCCAAGTTGGAATTGGATTACAATGGATTAGTATGGTTATTATTGTTAATTATTTGGGATGTGAAGCACACTCCTATCGCTTAAGAGCGAGGGGTGTGCTTTTTTTGTTGTGAGTTAATCGAGGGGGGGATTGAAGCGAAATTGATTATTGGGTTTATATCCTTGGGAAGGAGGCATTAAGGATGAAGGTTCAGCTCTACATTATTCGTTGCAAAGAGATTTGGAAAGCCTATTGGACAATTGCAATTCAAGCCGATATTTATTACTGGCGAGCTGTACAGTCAGGACATGAAGCATTGGCAGGCGGAGATAGCTTTAGTGGTGCAGCAGCTAAGGTAGGGGAAGTGTTCAGCTCGATTTATTTATGGAAGCCGCAGCTGCCATTAGGCATTGCTGTAGATGCTGTTGAACGTTGGAGGGCAAGAAGCAAGAATAGAAGAATGAGCGATCATGAAGCGATGCGGCTGCTTGTACGTCAAGCTGCTGTGTGTAGTGGAGAAGAGGGGATCAGAGCGGCAGGCTCGATCGAATCGATCGAGCTTGGTGTATCATCGACGAGGGATTCGACGATGATCAGCGAAGAAGCGGTGCGCGCCATAGCTGCACGGCTGAACGGTCGGGCTGCGCTGCTTGGCGAAGCGCAGCAGCTGCTCGCCGCCGGGCCGCCTATATGCCGGGCGGCCGCCGGCGATTGGAGCGCGCTGTCTGCCGCGCTCCAGCTGGCCGCGCTTCGCGGCCAGCTGCGACTGCGGACCGCAGTCGCAGCTTCGCAGCCGGCGGCTTCGCCGCTGCGCCGGCTGCTGCCCGCGCCGCTTCGGCGCGGGGGCCGCCGCTGCCTGCGATGCGGCAGCGGCGAAGAGCGGATGAACCGCACCGCATGCGAAGCGTGCGGTTCATCCGCGTGCGCGTATTGCGAGGCATGCCTCACCATGGGACGCAGCCGCGAGTGCGGGCTGCTAATCCTAGGTGGAGGCATGGAAGGTCTCGCATACGCGCACCGCGCCGCCGTGCCGAAGGCGGCGCAGCCTAGCGCCGCGGCGCGCGGGCGTGGCGGGCGCGTGCCGGCGGCGCCGGATGCGCGCTGGGGGCTCAGCCCAGCGCAGCATGCTGCAGCCTCGGCCGCGCTGCAATATGCGCTTCCGAGGCTGCAGCTTACCGCTACGCAAGCTTCTGCGCGCATCAATACCCCGTTCCTGCTGTGGGCAGTAACAGGAGCGGGTAAGACAGAGATGGTGTTTCCGCTCATTGAAGCGGCTCTTGCTTCAGGAGGGAGGGCGCTTGTGGCGACGCCTCGCCGTGATGTCGTGCTGGAGCTTGATCCTCGAATTCGCCGGGCATTCCCGGAAGCACGCGTTGTAACGCTGTACGGGGGGAGCGAGCAGCGGTGGGACGAAGGCGAGATTATGCTGGCGACGACCCATCAATTGTTTCGGTTCCATGAATATTTCCAGCTGGTCATCGTTGATGAGCTGGACGCCTTTCCATATCATGGAGATCTGCGTCTTCAATATGCAGCGGCGAAGGCATCTGTACCGGGCGGGGCTGTTATTCTGCTGACAGCCACGCCGTCAAGAGCGCTACAGCTAGCTGCAAGACGGAAGAAGCTCGAATACGTTCGCGTGCCAGTCAGGTATCACCGCTATCCGCTGCCGGTGCCGATATATGTTCGTATACCGCAGGTAGCCAAGCTCATCGCACAGCGCCGCGTCCCGTCATCGTTGTTATTGCGGTTAAGAGCGTCCATTGAACGCGGAGCTCAGTGCTTTGTGTTCGTTCAGCAGATTCGCCATGCCGAGCCGACAGCAAGCCTGCTTCGGGCGGCGCTTCCCGGCGTGCCGATTGGTGCGACCTCATCGAAGGATGAAGATCGATCCCATCATGTTCAATCATTTCGCGAGCGGCAGCTTCGCGTTCTGGTGACGACGACGATTTTGGAGAGAGGGGTAACGGTCACTCACAGTGACGTGTTTATTTTGGATGCGGACGGAAGATTGTTCGATGAAGCCTCGCTTGTGCAGATGGCTGGCCGTGCCGGAAGGTCCAAGGACGATCCCGATGGACGGGTATATTTTTGCGCGCCGGTGCGCAGTCTCTCACAGCTGAGCGCCATTAAACAAATCAAGAGTATGAACAGAGAAGCGAAGGCCAAAGGCTTCTTATTTAGCAAGTTGCAGCCTGTGAATGAGGTGAGCAGCGATTGATTCGGCATTTGACTCCTATCCTCCGTACCGCAGCTGTACAGCTTGGCGGGCTGCTCAGCGAATCGGCCCGTCCATGCCCGTTATGCCGGACGCCTGCTTCCGGCGTGCATTTGTTACCGGAAGTGCGTATAACGCTGCCGAAGGAAGCGGTGCTTCACGATATTTGCCGCGACTGCGCTTTAGGAATCGCGTGGATTGGACCTATTGCATGTGTCGTATGCGGTCGGCCAGATCCTTGCGGCGACTGTATAAGGCGGGACAATGCCAATTTCATATGCAGCCGTAGCGCTGTCCGATACAATGACCAGGTTCGGGAGTGGCTCGCACAGTTCAAGTACCGCGGAGACGAACGGCTGGCGCAGCCCTTGGCAGACATGCTCGATATCGCCTGGTGCCGTCTTGAGGCGACGCTCCAAAGCCGCGACGCCAGTCATCGGTGGGATGCGATCATACCGGTGCCTGTCAGCGCTGAACGTCTGGCGGAGAGAGGTTTTAATCAGGCTGAGCTGCTCGCAGGGCAGCTTTGTGACAGAAGAGGCTTGCCGCTATACAAGCTGCTCATTCGTACGCGGCACTCGGAGAAGAAGAGCTTGCAATCACGACATGCACGGCTAAAGAGCACGAAGGGATTATTTGTTGCAGATGAGGCGGTCATGCATACATTTTTGCAGGATATGTCCGCACGGGCGCATAGATCTTCTGTTTCCTCTGAAGCGTCTGTCAATCTCATAAGCCGACTTCGGTTGAATATGCAGCGGCAGCGTCGTGACCGCGGAATGTCATGCAAGCCTGCTCAAGGTCTCCTTCGAACCGATCGGCAAATGTCTGTATCTCAGCCGATCAGAATTTTGCTCATCGATGATATTTATACGACTGGCAGTACAATCGAGGCTTGCTCGGAGGCTATTATGACAAAGTTACAGCAATATGCACCTGAACGAAATGTTTATGTGTATGCCATTACATTGGCGAGATCGTAACAATATGTATGACATAAGGATGAATTCTGCAAAAAAAGCGATGAAAAATCGACAAAAGTAAGGTAGAATAGGAATAAAACTAGAAGCGGCCATGAGAGGGCCAAAGGGGCTGGACCGAATGAACTTAGACAATTGTCCACGCTGTGGCAGGCTGTATTTGAAAAATCCGCAGGAGATCTGTCCGGTATGTATTAAGGAGACGGATCATATGTACGAGCTTTGTGCACAATATTTACGCGAGAATCGTGGGGCTACGATCTACGAGGTATCGGAGGCAACCGAGGTAAGCATTCCTCAAATTACAAAGTTTATCCGGGAAGGACGTATCTCACTTATGGATGCGCCGAATCTCGGTTATCCATGTGAGACATGCGGACAGATGATTCGCGAGGGCAACATATGCGATTCGTGCAGAACACGCTTGCAGAAGGATATTAGCAAGCTGAACCTGAACCAAAAACCGGATCATAACGTGAAACGAGGCACCGTTGTTTATCAGACTCCTGAAGAAGACCGCAGGGATTGAGACGGGAAGAAGATTTTCACACATTTTCACGGTATGAAGCAATTCTATAAACAATTCCAATATGACGGCCGATAATAACATTAGTTGATTATCGGCTTGTTTTATTTCAGGCTGGAACGATCGGAGCGATAGATGATGAAAATTAATGAAACTCAGCGTATTGGCGCTATTAACCCTTATCATAAGAACAACGGACAACGCGTATTTGAAAGCATCGGCAAGAAGAAACGAGACGATGTTCAGATCTCAACAGAAGCGAAAGAGATGCTGCAATCGCAGCAGGGCGTACAGTCTCCTGAGCGTCAGAAGCAAATCGAAGAGCTGAAGAATCAAGTATCGACAGGCACTTATTATGTAGACGCAGGTAAGGTGGCGGAGAAGCTTCTTCCGTACCTCAGGCAGCAGGATCGGAACTAATCATCGGAAGCATGGGGGGACGATATGGAGCTAGCTAACATTATTGGCCTGCTGGAGCAGATGGTCGAGGCGCATGAGGAACTGCTGGAGACAGCTAACAGCAAGAAACAGGCGATTATCGCGGGTGAACTGAACGAGTTGACGAAGTTCATGATGGCGGAGAATCGACTTGTCAAACGGATAGCTCAGCTTGAGAACGAGCGCGGAATGGAATCGACTCGATTCATGGCGGCCAAAGGAGTATACTCTCGCGTACCGGTTACGCAGAAGCAGCTCATGAGCGTCGTGTTCGATGTCGAAGATCGGCTTAAGCTTCAGCAGCTTCACGAGCAGCTCGGACAAGTCGTGAACGAGCTCAGCCGGGTGAACGAGACGAATCAGATGCTGCTTAAGCAATCCATCGAGTTCGTTCAGTTCTCACTCGACGTCATCCTTATGCCAGAGGATGAGAGCTACACCTATAAGAATCCGGCCACAGAGCCTAGTTACGATACGCTTGGTTACGGACGATACCAATCGAGAAAATAGAGGAGTGTAACCGATGAGATCAACCTTCCATAGCATAGAGACCGCCAAGCGCAGTCTGTTCACGGAGCAAGCCAATATTAACACGACCGGCCATAATATCGCGAATGCGAATACGCCCGGCTTCTCCCGCCAACGGGTGAATCTGGTCGCATCCCGTCCGATTGAAGCGCCTGGCTACATGCGTTCGAATATACCGGGACAGCTTGGTACCGGTGTTGAATTTACTTCCATTACACGTGTTCGTGAGAAATTTCTGGACGATCAATTTCGCAATGCGAACCGCAGCCTTGGCGAATGGTCCATTCAGTCCGATACATTGAGCAAGCTCGAGACGGTGTTTAACGAGCCTTCGAATTCCGGCGTCCGCACAGTTATGGATAATTTCTGGACGTCTTGGACGGACCTGAGTAAAGACCCGGAGAGCATTACCGGACGCAAAATCGTCCGTGAGAACGCATTGGCTCTGGTGGATGCATTGAACGAGACGAGCAAGCACTTGACCGACTTAAGGAGCGATTTGACAGCGAATATTACGACCAAGACCGAGCAGATCAATACGCTCGCTAGATCGATCGCTGATTTGAACTTAGAGATCAAAAGACTCGAAGCATACGGCGATAACCCGAACGATCTAATGGATCAGAGGGACTATTTGGTTGATCAGCTGTCCTTAATGGTTAACGTCACGGTAGTCAATACAGCGGATGGCTACAATGTGTCTGTCGGAGCCATCGATCTCGTAACGGGAATTAATGCCCCGGGCACGACGGTACAGGCTTTGGAAGCTCAATTCAATATGAACGGGGTCGTCGGCGGTGAAATAGAAGGGCTATTGATCTCGCGAGATCGGATCGTAGCTGACTACAAGAATCAGCTCGATGCGATGGCCGATACGTTAGTAAATGGTGAAATTAAGATCACAATCCCTGCAGGATCAACATATAACGGGGCGCAGCTAGCTGTGGATACTGAGGTTACGGTTAAAGGTATTAACGGACTGCACAAGCTGGGCTATCTGTTTAATACGCCGCCTAACGCACCGGTTCTAGCGGGCGATATCTTTGTCACAAGTGACAACACAGGTGTAGTTACGGCCGACAATATTAGGCTCAGCCAAGATATTATTAACGACCCGATGAATATTGCGACCTCAATGCGTACTGCAGTCATTAACGGGTCTCTTGAGACGGTCAAAGGAAACAACACGCTGGCGAATCTGATGGCAGGCTTGAAGGAAACACCGTTTAAATTTACGCCAGTGCCAAGTCAGAACGGGATTACAGAAGGCACGCTGGACGAGTTCTACGCCTCGATGATTGGGCAGCTTGGTCTGCAGACGCAGGAAGCGGAACGTCAAGCGACGAATCAGCAGGATATCGTGACGCAGGTTGACTCGCGCCGTCAAGCGGTAAGCGGAGTATCGCTCGACGAGGAGATGTCAGAGCTGATCAAGTTTCAGCATGCTTACTCGGCAGCAGCTCGTTTCATGACGACGATCGATGAGACGCTCGACAAAGTCATTAATGGTATGGGTGTTGTAGGACGTTAATAGTTAACGGTGAGGAGGAATTAGAATGGCATTACGCGTTACCTCTGGAATGATGCATAACCAATTGATGCGTAACATTAACCATAACTTGACTCGGATGACCGATCAGCAGAATCAATTGTCGACTGGACGCAAGCTGAACAAGCCGTCTGACGATCCGGTAGGCATTACTTATTCCCTGCGTTATCGCAGTGAATTGGCGATGAATGAACAATATGATAAAAATATCGCTCAAGCGAAAGCGCAGCTCGATCATACCGACACGGTACTGGGGCAGTTAAGCGATCTTGTCCAGCGGGCACAGGAATTGACGGTTCAAGCTCTGAACGATACGAACCCGCAAACTGCGCTTGACGCTATCGCGGTTGAGATTAATCAAATTTATGAACAGGTCATCATGATCGGCAATGATCAGTTGAACGGCAAATATATTTTTAACGGCCAAATGACCGATATTAGGCCGTACGATGCAGCTACTGCTTTTACTCCGAATGCCGTTGACACTGACAATCAGCTTATAAAAGTTCGATTTGCTGCAGGAGTAACTGTGGGGACGAATGTGACGGGCGGAGAAGTGTTCGGCAGAACAGCTGATGCCAATAATTTGTTCAAAACATTAAAAGATATCGCGAACTCGATCTCAACGGCGGATAAAGCTGCATTGTTAGATGCATCTAATCGTTTGAACTCCCGGTATGAGCAAGTTATTAATATCCGTTCGGAGGTCGGGGCGCGTGTGAATCGAATCGATCTCATCGATCAGCGCATGCAGGATTTGAACTATAACCTTACGGATTTGCAGAGTAAAGTTGAGGATGCGGATATGGCCGAAACCATTATGCGCTACAATCAGGAGGAAGCCGTCTATCAAGCGTCGCTGTCTACCGGTGCTAAAGTCATTCAGAGAACGCTTATTGATTATTTGAGATAAGATGACTAGGGGCGGATGGACGAGATGATTGATTTAAGACTGTCGATTAGGCAGACGAATGCTGCAATAGGGATTCAGACTGAGCCATCACGTCAAATTATGGAGTCGCCGTCAGGAGAGCAATCGATTGAAACACAGAACGGGGCGATGGAATTCGAATATTCAGATTCCAAGCTGTCGATTGACTCCTCTGAGGCATGGCATGGGCTTGGTAAAGGGCCGAATTTGGAATGGAGCAGCGGAATTTACAGTCAGATGCAATCAATCTTTCTGCAGCATCTGGCGAAGAAGGTTGAGGAAGGGCAGCGGATGGCGGATATTACGAACCCGCGCAGCGCGTTCGCCGATCTTGCAATGGATGCGCTGTTCCGTGAGAATCCGGTCGATTATCAAGTCGGAACTCCCGGATACGATAATGTGAAGCTGGATTATGAAGCAGGCAGTGTCCAGACGACAATAGAGCCGACAACTGTACAAATCAATTATATCCCGCATCGTCCGAATATTGAGGTGCAGCGCGGCAATCTTGAAATTTACTTACGGCAGAAGAACACGATTGAAATCGAGGTTACTCCATACGACTGGTATAGATAAGAATGCTATAGCGAAAGCTATAGCATTGTTTTTTAAATATATTTTTCGATGAAGTGAATGCGGAGGGAATAAAGTGGAATATATGAATGATAAACGTCTGGATTTAGGGGACAGTATACTCGGATTTACAGAGCATCGTTATTTTCGAATGGAAAAAATCGATGATCAAATGCCATTCGTGCTGCTCCAAAGTGAAGCGGATGCTAACGTTGGCTTCGTTGTCGTATCGCCTTTCGAATTTTATCCGGAGTATGAGTTTAAGCTTAGCGATGAAGTAATCGCAGGGTTGAATATTGAGAAAACAGAAGATGTGGCCGTATTCTGTATTGTAACCGTTAATCAGCCCTTTGATCGGTCCACCATTAATTTGATTGCCCCTATTGTTATTAATATAAAGAGTGGTCATGGCCGGCAAATTATATTGAATAATGTGACGTATTCCATTCACTCTCCTTTACTTCCCAATAAGGAAGGCGGAATTTAGAGATGCTGATCTTGAGCAGAAAACGGGGACAAACGATTGTCATCAATCAAAACATTGAGATCATCATAACCGCAATCGATGGTGATCAAGTGAAGATAGGCATTGAGGCGCCTAGAGAGTACAGTATCGTGCGTAAGGAAGTCATGGATGATGTCAAAATCTCGAATCGGGAGGCTGTCTCCACTTCTGCGAGTGTAGATGGACTAAAGAAGTGGGTACAAAGTCGCAAAAAAGAAGAAAAAAATAATAAAAATGATTGAATAGCTATAAACTCTCCCTCATGAATTGCCGATGATATTAATGTGAGCCGGTAACGGCTACTCCACAAGGAAGTGGACAATTCATATTTTCAGGGAGGAAAACAAACATGATTATCAACCACAATCTTAACGCGATGAACTCGCACCGTAACCTGGTTTTCAACAACATCCAACAAGGTAAATCCAGCGAGAAACTCTCGTCGGGCTACCGGATCAACCGTGCAGCTGACGATGCAGCTGGTCTGTCGATCTCCCAAAAAATGCGTGCTGACATCCGTGCGATGAACCAAGGTATGCGTAACACGCAAGACGGTATCTCGATGGTACAAGCTGCTGAGGGTGCAATGAACGAAATCTCCGACATGCTGACGCGCATGAAAGAGCTCGTAACGCAAGCATCCAACGGTACGCTGACGGAAGCTGAAGACATTGCAGCTATTCAAAACGAATACAGCAACCTCAGCTCGGAAATTAACCGTATCGCAGAGAACTTTACGTTCAACGGCATCACGCTGCTTGACGGTAGCGGCGGTAACATCACGATCCAAACGGCTGGTAAAGATACGGACCAAATCGTTCTCGATTTCTCCGGTATCGATGCGAAAATCAATTTCGGTACGCTGACGGACCAAGCTTCCGCTCGTACGGAGAATGGTGTAGTTGACGCTGCAATTTCGCAAATCAATACGGCTCGTTCTACGCTGGGTGCTTACCAGAACCGTCTGGAGCATACGTATAACAACGTCGGCGTAAACGCTGAAAACCTGCAAGCAGCTGAATCGCGTATCCGTGATACGGATATGGCAGCTGAAATGATGAACTACACGAAGTTCAACATTCTGCAACAAGCTTCGACGGCAATGCTGGCACAAGCTAACCAAGCGCCACAAGGCGTACTGCAACTGCTCCGTTAATTCTCGGATTA
Source organism: Paenibacillus xylaniclasticus (assembly GCF_004001065.1). GTDB lineage: Bacteria > Bacillota > Bacilli > Paenibacillales > Paenibacillaceae > Paenibacillus_T > Paenibacillus_T xylaniclasticus. The sequence continues at coordinate 60,773 of NZ_BIML01000005.1, read as the reverse complement.
GGGTAAGGAGGGGTCCACGATTAATGTGGGCCTCTTTTTCCTTAAAAAGGGATATGAAATTGATTTATTGCAGCTACTCATATATTTCATTTGTACACTATAAATTTATGACATTTTTATTTCGATATATAAGATAAGAACATTGGGAAGAAAGGCGGGGAAATATATGCCAATTCGTTTGACCGGCATGGGTTCAGGTCTCGATATTGATTCATTAGTATCGGATCTAATGAAAGCAGAACGAATTCCTGTTGATAAGCTGGGACAGAAGAAACAGTCGTATCAATGGAAGGTTGAAGCTTATAACGATTATAACTTGAAATTTGCAAGCCTTCGCGATTCCGTCTCCTCATTGCGTTTCGCAAGCGGTTGGAAGAAGTCAGACGGTAACGGTGGCACTGTACGTCTGAGTACGGATGAGATCATTGCGAAGGTGAAAGATTTTGTAGGGAAGTATAACGAGCTTGTTACCGCAGTGAACGGCGATTTGACGGAGAAGGCAGATCGGAATTATACGCCATTAACGTCGGATCAGAAATCTGCCATGAAGGACTCTGATATTGCGACCTGGGAGGCTAAGGCGAAGGAAGGAATGCTGCGGAACGATTCTACTCTTCGCAAGGTACTCACAGATCTTCGCGGTATTACATCCTCCGTTGTTGATGGAGTTGATTCCTCCTATGATACTTTGAGCGAGATTGGAATTACGACCAATAAGTTCGTTATTGGAGGCTCTACGGAGAACGGGAAGCTGACGATTGACGAGAATAAGCTTCGGGCAGCGATCGAGGCGAATCCGGATGCTGTCGTATCGTTGTTTACCCAGCAGGGAGACGGCGACTCCAAGGGGCTCATTCAACGTGTATACGAGTCGATGAACACAGCCATTACCCAAATATCGCGTAAAATCAATGGCGGGGTCGGTGCAGCTCCTAGTCTGAACAAACAAATTTCCGACATCGAGAAGCGAATTAACCAAATGAACGATCGTTTGTATAGAAGAGAGGATTACTACTACCAAATGTTTTCTAGTATGGAATCTGCGGTTAGTAAAGGCAACTCTACATTGAGCTGGCTAATGCAACAATTCGGATAACGAAAGGCTGTGATCGGTATGGAAATATCTACTCATACGCAGCCAGTACAGTCACAATCATTCAAAGAAGAAATTTCCTTCCAACGTGTAGCTGGAGAGTATCAGACTCTAAAGCAAAAAGGCAAAACGAGTATTCTGTCCGTTAGTGAGCAGGCATTGGTGAAAGCGATCGAGAAAGCCAATCAAGCCGCCCAGGGTACAGAGCATGCGTTTAATTACAAGATTCATGAAGCAACCAAAGCAGTGATCGTGCAAATACTCGATAAGAACACGAATGAGGTTGTGCATGAGATTCCTTCAGAGAAGTTCATTGAACTGATTGAAAAGCTGAAAGAATTAACAGTGGGAGCTATCATTGACGAAAAAAGGTGAGATAAATCATGCAGCAGGCGCAGAATAGTTATATGCAGACGAAAGTTCAGACTTCGACTCCGGGCCAATTGACGCTGATGCTTTACAATGGATGCCTCAAGTTTATTAAGCTTGCCATTATGTGCATCGAGAAACGAGATTATGAGGGCAAGCATGTCAACTTTGTAAAAGCACAAAATATAATCGAAGAGCTTCAATCAACCTTGAATATGGAGTATGACCTATCGCTGCAGCTAAGCAGCCTGTACACCTTTATTAATGAGAAGCTCGCAGAGGCAAATGTAAAGCAAGATATTAAAGCGGCTGAAGATTGCATCCGTCTCGTGACGGAGCTGCGTGACGTCTGGGCTGAAGCGTTGAAGGAGCTTGGACAAGGCGGAATGGCGGCTTCGGTATGAGTACCGTTGATGTATTATTAGCGGAATTGCGGGAAGTAACGCAGGCGGCCTTCAAGATTGACTTGAATGAAGAAGCAAACCTCGGTTTGCTTCTTTCACTTCAGGATCGTCAGATTGAGATCCAAACTCAAATTGACGAGATTCTGTCGAACTCCCCAATGACTTATACAACGGAGCAGCTTGCCATTCTTCAAGAATGCCTTCAGCTAGAGCAGCAAGGTATGGTTCGAAAGATGCAGTTCCAAGCCGAGTTAGGAGCCAAGCTGTCCTCTCTAACGGCAGGGAAAAAGAGTAAACAAGCGTATCAAGCTGAACAAATTCAACAATTTGGATATTTTATTGATAAGCAACAATAAATATGTTGTAATATTAGCCAATTTGCACTAGTATAAAAGTATGATTTAATTATTATCATTGAAACAATCAAATAATGGCAAAATTACAGAAATGTAATGACGCAAAGCCATGGGTCTTAACTCTTGGGGCAATAGCCCTAGAGAAGATTGCCAGGTTGCCCATTGATTTGGTTTTCCAAAACAATAGCATCCTGCTGTTGTTTTTTTTTATTAAACTAGAGGAGGAAAAAGCATGGTAAAAGCAAGACGCAGTATAATGTTCTTGTTTGCCCTCTGGTTTGCTATCGGCGGAATATTGTTGCAGCCGCAGCAAACAGAAGCAGCATCAAGTGACTATGTTACGGTCACGAAGACGGTTAACCCTGCAGCAATTACAACATTGGATGAAGTAGATGTCCAACTCAACATTACGGGTAATCCCCCGGCTAATGTAATCGTGCCGAACGATGTCGTGTTAATTATCGACAAGTCCGGCAGTATGGCTCCAAGCAGTAACAACGGCGAAGATAAAATGACTAATGCGAAGGAAGCGGCCAAAGGCTTCATCGATTTGATGGATATGTCCGTTCACCGCGTAGCGATCGTTGACTATTCGTCCACGAATATGATTGGCAGCTTTGATTTTACGGCCGATAAGCAGCAGGCTAAGACATATATTGATACGATTAAAGCAAGCGGTAACACTGCAACAGGGGATGCGATCGTAGCTGCACAAGCGCTGCTTGAGAACCATCGTCCGGAAGCACAGCCGGTTATCGTTATTATGACGGACGGCGATGCTACACTTCCTACTCCTAATCCGTACCAATACGCTAAAGATAAAGCGAACGAAGCGAAAGAAGCAGGCATCATTTTCTACACGATCGCTCTGCTAGGGTCGAATGATAATCCGGATACAAGTGGTCCGAACATTCTGCTCAAAGAAATGGCTACAACGTCAAGTCACCACCATTTCGTTCTTGGATCGTCCGGATTGAGTGATATCTATGCGGCGATCGTTCAAGAGATCGGGATGGCAAGCGCATACGATGTAACGGTGACGGATATCGTAGGCAGCGACTTCGAGATCATTCCAGGCTCTTATGATAACAACATTCCTAAGCCAACGGTTGACGGTAATACACTGACTTGGACGTTTAATGAATTGAAGAACAGCACTCTTACTTTCAATTACAAGATTCGTCCAATCAGCAAAACGAAAACAGGCAAGCTTCCTGCCTCGTTAAGCACTTCTATGATTACGTATAAGGACTATGCAGGAGCAAATCGTTCCAAAGCTATTCCAGTTGTGAACGTTGATGTGAAGCTTCCGGCACCAGTCGTAACCTCCGTAACGGAGTCGTCTGGCTCACCAGCAGGCGGAGAAACGGTCACGATTACGGGTCAAAACTTCTTCCCTGGATTAACGGTAACGTTTGGTTCTACTGCTGCCACTGATGTAGTTGTCGTAAGTGATACTGAAATTACGGCTACTGTACCAGCCGGTGCACAAGGCACGGTTGACGTGAAGGTAAGAAACGTTGATGGTCAATCGGCAACAGGCTCTTATCAATATATTATCGATCCGACGATCAGCTCCATTACTCCAACGAACGGTCCACTTGCCGGCGGAACGCTGGTTACGATTAATGGTACCTACTTCATGAAAGGTGCAACCGTACTGTTTGGAGATAAAGCAGCAAGAGTTTCGACTAACAGCGCTAATCAGCTCAAAGTTGTCACACCGACTGCAGATGAGGCTGGAGCAGTGGACGTGACGGTGAATAACCCTGACGGCACGAGCGTAACGCTGACAGGTGGATATACGTATGATCCGGCTCCTTCGACGGATCCTGAAATTACGTCGATCAGCCCTAACTCGGGACTCGTTACGGGCGGCAATACGATCTATGTTAACGGTAAAAACTTTAAATCCGGTATGAAGGTTGTTATTGGGGACAAAGAAGCAGTAACAACTTACGTCTCGACTACACAACTGCGGGCAACGGTTCCGGCAGCTGACCAAGCGGGCACAGTAGATGTTTCCGTCCGTGATCTTAACGATGTATTGTGGACTTTAGAGCAAAGCTACACGTACAACGCAATCGTTTATCCTGAACCAACGATTACGTCTATCGCTCCGACAAGCGGATTGATTTCCGGCGGCAATACGGCGTATGTTTATGGTACGAATTTTGTAAGTAAAGTTTCTAAAGTCTTTGTTGATGGCAAAGAAGCAACAACGACATACGTCAACTCGACAACGCTTCGCATTATTGTTCCAGCTGGAGATGCAGGCGGTCTAGTGGATGTGAAGGTAACGAACGAAGACAAAGAAGCAGTACTGCCACAGGCATATGAATATACAGTGCCGGAAATTTCGCAAGTGACGATTACGGAAATTACACCAAGTCAAAGTGATATTAACGGAGGCATCCTCGCTTATATTAATGGTGAGAACTTTGCTTCGGGTGCAACCGTTACATTCGGCGGTGTCAAAGCATCTGCCGCTTACGTGAATGCTAACCAGCTTCGGGTTACAGTGCCTGCAGTGACCACTCCGGGAGTGGTTGATGTAACGGTAACGAATAAAGATGGCGGCTCGGACACGTTGACTGGCGGATTCGAATATACGCCGTTACAGGTTAAAATTACGGGCCTCAGCCCAGACAATGCTAGCCGTGCGGGCGGTTCCATCATCTACGTGAATGGCTCTAACTTTAATACTTCAGCTGTTGTAAGCATTAATGGAGTAAACGCAACGACAGCATATGTAAGCACTAAGCAGCTTCGTGTAACGGTGCCAGCGAGCACAGCAGTAGGACAAGTGCCGCTCGTTGTGACGCTGTCAAACGGTGAGACGGCTACGACAACGTTCACGTACAACGACTTGCCTAAAGCAGCTGCGCCTACATTGACGAGTCTTTCGTCAACCAGTGTGAAAGTTGGCGGAACGATGTACATCTATGGTAAAGACTTCAAGAGCGGTGCAAAAGCTTACTTCGGTAACGTACAAGCAACTACCGCTTATGTCAATTCGACGACGTTACGTGTAACGGTTCCTTCTGGCAATACAGGTGCTGTTGATGTGAAAGTCGTCAATCCAGACGGTCAAGAGAGCAATACGCTGACCTTCACTTATCAATAATGAAGTAACATGAGCAGCAGAAAGGACTGAGTCGATTAGCGACTCAGTCCTTTTCATACGTAAAGGGATGAAATAACTATAGGCGGAATAGGTTGGCTATAGGGCTCATCTCCGGATATACATGCAAATATTTTTGCGTAAACTGTCGTGCCTGGTCTTGGCTGCAATAGTTGAGCACCCAGCCGATTAAGTCGAAGGATGGAGCTTCCTCTAGAGCTGCCTCCATGAACATCAGGCCTTGATCGACCTCGCCGTTAAGAAAGTGCCATTGACCAACGGCAGAGTAGCTCTCGGGTGCGAGTGCATGGTTGTCTAACAGCAGTGCATACAAGTCGATAGCGATCTCACGGTAGCCGAGCTCATATAGTCGATTGGCCAGATTATTCACCGTCTGCGCATCGGCAATGGACTGGAATAGGCTGGAGTAGAGCTCGTTATACTCATATCTTAGCAATTGAATTAACACTTCACTGAGCAGTTCGGCGCCATCGGAGTTAAGCTCTGCTTGATAGCCAGGGCTTGCCTGTGATTGTTGGTAGAAAGTCCATAGAGCCTGACACTTTTCTGCTCGATCCTCCGTCTGCTTCAGGTAAGAAGCATCCTCATAGATGAGTGCGGCTGTCAGCGCTAATGGAGCTTGAAGCCCTTGGCACTGGTCAACTGAAATGCCCGCTGGTTGATGCTGCAGTAACGCATACGCTAACGCATCGTTCGGCGACAGCGATATCGGCAGGCGCTTGTAGTAATGCTCACTTAGTGACCGACTGCCAGAGCGCAAAGCGGCAAGAAACAATAAAGTGTCACGGTTACTATTGCCGCGATAAAGATTTTCGAAAATATGGATGATACCGGAATCCTGTTCATGCTGAAGCAGAAGGTTCATCAGATGCTGTAAAATTCGATAATTGTTCGGTTGAAGCTGCAGCAGCTGAACCCAATATCGTACCGCTTGAGCGCTGCGCTTCGATTTGAACTGAAGCATACCGAGTAGCTGAAGCGGCATAACGGTTCCATAGGCCGGACGTACCTTCCAGTAGGTTTCAGAACGTCGTGAAGCCGCCTCAGCTATTGCTAGCGCTCGCTCCAAGGAAGCTTGCGCTTGCTCATGCATGCCTAATTGATCGAACAATACCCCTTTGTAATAGTGATAATCCACCCAGTTCGCTCCAAGCCTCAGCCCAGTCTCAATTAATTGGTAAGCTTCGGGAAAGTGATTGGCTCGAAGCTCGGAAGCAGTGAGGCTGTCCATCAAGTGGGCATACCAATTGTCGGAGGGGACAGTTTTCGACCAGCTTGCTCTGTACAACTGCAATGCTTCATCATGCCGATTAGAGCTGTTGTACTGATTGGCAAGCGTATAGCAGTAATAGGGGTCTTGCAGCTTTTGCTCGGTCTTCATCGATTCTAATATACTCAAATTGCGTTCTGACTTATTCTGGCTAACAACTCGCTGCTCGGTATAACCGTCATGATAAATTGGACATGGCAGATCGACAAAAGAGAGTGAAGCCGATCGGGGAGTCAATTGCTCGTGAATCGGACTGCTGTATCGGAGCTTATCATGATTCGGGAATATACGGGCGCCAGGAGATATCATGACATTGTTAGGGTCTGGCGATGTACCCATGAAGTTATGAATAGGCAAAATGAATGCCGTGAACGAGCTCTTTAATAGGGGAGTTTGTTTAAGCGTCTCACGAATCGATTCATGGTCAGACGACTGCACGTATTCGTCGGCATCCAGCACGAGAATCCAGTCGGAGACGGCGTGGCGAAGTGATTCATTTCTGGCTGCGGAAAAATCATTCGTCCATGTGAAGTCAAACACCTTATCCGTATATTGTCTGGCGATTTGCTTGGTCTGATCCGTGGATCCTGTATCTACAACGATAATCTCATCGACAAGCCCCTGTACGCTATCAAGACAGCGCTGAAGCACTTTTTCTTCGTTCTTAACGATCATACATAGAGAGATAAGCATAAGAAGTGTTCCTCCAATAAACAGCTAATATATCGTTATATCGGTATTTCATTCGTACTAGTGTAGCAGAATTTCGAGGTGCAGTGATTGGCATGCCAGTCTATCGCAAGCGAGGTGCGTGCTGCAGCGGCGGGGGAAACCGGACGAGACTCACATGATTTAGATGGATCATACATAAAGTGTAAGATGGAGGGTTATTTGCAAATAGAACTGTAATGAATTCGCTTTCAAAAAAGTGATTGACAATTATATGAAGTCGAGTTATATTCAAAATGTGGGCCTTACTCAAGGCCGGTCACAGCATTTGAAGATGAAGGGAATGTTACGCATGCAAGGTAAAGTGAAATGGTTTAACGCAGAGAAGGGCTATGGATTCATCGAGACGGAACAAGGCGGCGACGTATTCGTCCACTTCTCCGCGATCCAAGCTGAAGGCTTCAAAACGCTGGAAGAAGGCCAAGCTGTAGAATTCGACATCGTCGAAGGCGCACGCGGTCCACAAGCTGCTAACGTAGTAAAACTGTAATTATTCGGCTCGATGATCGGGCCAACTTCATAGATGGTGTCATCACCAGACATGAACGACGAAACCCTGGGTAACCAGGGTTTTTAATTTTTTATAGAGCACTGTACATTCAGAAAGACTTTAAACCGAAATAGTAAGTACAGAAGGATGGCTGGAGGGGGGGGATTTGACATGAGAACAATGCTTCCGCAATATATGAGGCAGTTTACATGTACCGGACCTGAATGTGAAGATACATGCTGTGCAGGTTGGAGTATATTGGTTGATAAGAATACATATAAGAGTTACCAGAAAGTGTCGGAACCGACGTTGAAGCAACGATTGAGACAGAACGTCAAACGTATTGAAGGGTCTTCGTCCGATCTGAATTATGCTGTCATGAAATTGGACGGGAATGGAAAGTGCGCGTTTCTGTCGGAGGATAAGCTTTGCAGTATTCAGGCAACACTGGGCGAGAGTTATTTAAGTCCGACCTGTGCGAATTATCCGCGAACGATTAATATCGTAGATGACACAATAGAGCAGAGCGCTAGAATGTCATGTCCAGAGACAGCTAGACTCGCTCTCCTGAACCCCAATCCGATGGAGTTCGATATCGTTGACTCCGATCGGAAATATAAAGCGACTAATCATCAGGTTAGAACAACCTCAATTGATACGATTGAGAACTACTTTTGGGACATCCGAATATTTGTTATTTCGCTGCTCCAGAACCGGACGTATAAGTTGAACGATCGGATGATGATTCTTGGATTATTCTGCGAGAAGCTGGATGGAATTATAAGCAGCAACAAGACTGCGCTCATACCTTCCTTAATTGAGGAGTTTAAAGGAAGTATAGCCAATAACAGCTTCGCGTCTATCCTGAAGCAAACGCCTCAAGCTCATCATATATCCATGCATTTGTTAAGCAAAATGATTGAGCTAAGGAGTGGAAAGGGGCAATTAGCTGCTCGCTATAAGGTACTTCTAGATGAGGTAATTAGAGGGTTCGAACTAGGGAGTAATGATACGGAATATATTCTCCGTCGCTATAAAGAAGGGCTAGAGATCGTATTCGCTCCTATTCTGAATGAGCATGAATATATATTCGAGAACTACATAGTTAATTATGTGTTTGAAAGTCTGTTTCTATATAAGAAGGGACTCTCTCCGTTCCAGAATTATATTCAATTAGTATCATTCCTGTCGATCATGAAATTTCATATTGTCGGCAGAGGCTTAGAGCGCGGCACAGTGAGTCCGGAAGATTGTGTGAACATCATTCAGATTTTGTGCCGATCGTTAGAGCATAATGAGGGCTTCCTGAAGCAATTGGTTAGCTTTGTGGAGGAATTAAAGCTGAACCCGTTAGCGTTAATGGTCATTTTATTAAAGAACTAATACAGCAATTTATGAAATGTGTGAAAACACGGCGCTTACGAAGTGTCGTGTTTTTATGCATATGCAGCATGGAGTATTCTACAATTATTTTCAGAAAATTCACAACTAACAGAAAATACTGGTGTTCGAGACTCCGCTCATATGTTATAATGAGGTCAAGTAAAGGAGGAGTGCCCCATGAAATACAACGTTCGAGGTCAACAAATCCAAGTGACGGAAGCGCTTCGCGAATACGTGGAGAAGAAAATTGCCCGCCTGGAGAAGTATTTTGAAGCACCGATCACCTCCGAAACCAGCGTTACCTTATCGGTAACCAAAGGATATCACACCGTAGAGGTTACGATACCGCTGCCGGGCGTTATGCTCCGTGCGGAAGTTAAGAGTGAGGATATGTATGCTTCGATTGACGGCGTGGTGGACAAACTGGAGCGTCAAATCCGTAAACATAAAACGAAAGTGAATCGCAAGTACCGTACCGAAAGCGGCTTAAGATCGTATTTCAAAGAATCGGGCTCGACTGCAAGAGCATTGGATGAGGAAGAAGACTACGAGGTCGTTCGGACGAAGCAGGTGACGCTGAAGCCGATGGATGTCGAGGAAGCGATTCTGCAAATGAATATGATCGGCCACAGCTTCTTTGTCTTCGCTAACGCGGATACGAAGGAAGTAAACGTTGTATATAGACGCAACGACGGCAGATATGGGCTAATCGAGCAGAGCTGATTGTCGGGTTCATGCTCCTAGCTGAACAATATGGACAGCCTCTTTTCCATTCAGGAGAAGGGGCTTCATTACGTTTAGAGGACAAAATTCATCTGTCGGATGCTGGAAACTAATGCAAGCGGATTGCGACAAGGTTCTCAAACTGTTACAATTTAGGCATTGAGAGAAAGCGTAACCGCCCTCATAACATCCGATTGATGTCGGCGGTCTGCAAGGAAGAAGCGTATTGAATAAGGTACGATGAAAGGTAGGGCGGTTGCTGATGCTCGGATTGGTCAAAAAAATATTCGGCGATGCGAACGAACGCGAGATTAAGCGTTGTATGAAGGTCGTCGAAGAGATTAACTCGATAGAGCCTCAATTTACAGGGCTATCGGACGAGGCGCTGCGCGGGAAGACAGCAGAATTCCGTGAGCGCCTTGCGAAAGGTGAGGAGCTTGACGATCTGCTGCCGGAGGCGTTCGCTACGGTTCGCGAAGCGGCGAAGCGTACGCTTGGTATGCGTCATTTCGACGTGCAGCTGATCGGCGGTATGGTGCTTCATGAAGGTAAGATTTCCGAGATGAAGACAGGTGAAGGTAAGACGCTCGTCGGTACGCTGCCGGTTTATTTGAATGCATTGCTGGGCAAAGGCGTTCACGTTGTTACCGTCAACGATTACTTGGCACAGCGCGACAGCCAGCTGATGGGTCAAGTGTACGAGTTTCTCGGCTTGACGGTTGGCTGCAATCTTCATGGCCTGTCGCACGCTGAGAAGCAGGAAGCTTATGCTTGCGACATCACATACGGTACGAACAATGAATTTGGTTTCGATTATTTGCGCGATAATATGGTCCTTTATAAGGAGCAGATGGTACAGCGGCCTTTGTATTATGCCATCATTGACGAAGTGGATTCCATCCTTATTGACGAAGCAAGAACGCCGCTTATCATTTCCGGACAAGCTGCGAAATCGACGGAGCTTTATTTTGCAGCCGATCGTTTCGTCAGCCGTTTGAAGGAAGAAGAAGATTATACGGTTGACATCAAGCTCCGGAACGTTACGCTGACGGAAGCCGGCGTGGAGAAGGCAGAGAAGGCGTTCGGCATCGATAATCTATTCGATCATGCCCATGTTCTGCTCAATCACCACATCCAGCAAAGCTTGAAGGCGCATGCGATTATGCGTCGTGACGTCGACTACGTCGTACAGGATGACGAGGTCGTCATCGTCGACGAGTTCACGGGTCGTCTCATGGCTGGACGTCGTTATAGCGACGGTCTGCATCAAGCGATCGAAGCCAAGGAGCAAATTAAAGTACAGAACGAGAGCATGACGCTCGCAACGATTACGTTCCAGAACTACTTCCGGATGTATCGCAAGCTGGCCGGCATGACCGGTACGGCGAAGACAGAAGAAGAAGAGTTTAAGAAAATTTATGGCCTTGAGGTCATTCAAATTCCGACCAACCGTCCGAACATTCGGAAGGACGCGCCAGATGTCGTGTACAAATCCGAGAACGGCAAGTACAAAGCGGTTGTCGAAGAGATCGTGAAGCGCCACGCGAACAAGCAACCGGTGCTCGTTGGTACAGTATCAATTGAGAACTCCGAGCGCGTATCCGAAATGCTGAAGAAGCGCGGGGTCCCTCACAAGGTGTTGAACGCGAAATACCATGCCGAAGAGGCAGAGATCATCTCGCGCGCAGGCCAAGCGGGCGCGGTTACGATTGCGACGAACATGGCGGGTCGCGGTACCGACATTCTGCTGGGCGAAGGCGTAGCCGAGTTGGGCGGCCTGCATATTATCGGTACGGAACGGCATGAGAGCCGTCGGATCGACAATCAGCTGCGCGGTCGTGCAGGACGTCAAGGTGACCCGGGTTCATCACAATTTTATCTGTCGCTTGAGGACGAGCTGATGCGCCGGTTCGGCGCTGAGAATATAATGGGCATGATGGAGCGTCTCGGCTTTGACGAGGATCAGCCAATCGAAAGCCGTATGATCTCGCGTGCGGTTGAGTCTGCGCAGAAGCGGGTCGAGGGCAACAACTTCGACATGCGGAAGATTGTCCTGCAGTATGACGACGTAATGAACCAGCAGCGCGAGGTTATTTATAAGCAGCGCCGTGAGGTACTGAATTCCGAGAACATCCGGACGATCGTGACGGATATGATTAAGCCGGTCATCGAACGTATTGTCGAAGTTCATTGCGCGGAGGACATTCCGGAAGATTGGGATCTGCAGGCAATCGTAGATTATGCGCATAACAACCTGCTCCAAGAAGGTACATTGACGGCTGAAGAGCTGTGGGGCAAAGAGAAGGAAGAGATTATTGAGCTCTTGAACAGCAAGGTCGAGGCACTGTATGACGAGCGCGAACAGCAGATCGGCGTTGAGACGATGCGTGAGTTCGAGAAGGTCGTCGTGCTCCGCGCTGTAGACTCCAAGTGGATGGATCATATCGATGCGATGGATCAACTCCGTCAAGGTATCCATCTGCGCGCGTACGGCGGTACCGATCCGCTTCGTGAGTATCAATTCGAAGGCTTCGAGATGTTCAAGGAAATGATCGAGAACATCCAAGAAGAAGTTGCGAAGTATATTATGAAGGCGCATGTTGAGAACAATCTCGAGCGCCAAGAAGTGGCGAAGGGGCAGACGGAATCAGGCGGCGGTGGCGAACCGGCGGCGAAGCGTCCGGCGAAAGCTTCTGAAGCGGACCGAATCGGCCGGAACGACCCATGCCCTTGCGGCAGCGGCAAGAAATATAAACTTTGCCACGGCAAAGCGTAAGCTTAAGCGGATTGCGGGTATCATCCCGCATGGCAATGCGTATAGCAGCACTTTCAGATGGCGGACGCGCGAAGAGGATCGCGCTGTCCGCCTCTGTTCACGTCCGGTATTGCACGGCATATCGTGTAGAGGGTCCGGGAATTATGATTTTGAGGTGAAGCAACCATGTTGGACGTTAAGGTAAAGCAAGACCTGCGCGATATGGCGAAGCGACTCCAAGAGCTCAGGGGGTCTCTTTGACTTAGATCTTAAGCAAGAGATGATCGCGAATTTCGAGGAGAAGATGACGGCGCCGGATTTCTGGGATGATAACGATAAGGCGCAATCCGTCATTTCGGAGCTGAACGCAATTAAATCGACCGTAGAGAAGTACGAGAAGCTGACGGCCGATCATGAGGATCTGATGACGATGCTGGAGCTGGCAGAGGAAGAAGGCGACGAATCGCTTGAGGCCGAGCTTGCGGAGAGCGTAAGCGGGCTTGTCGAACGAATCGGCGAATTCGAATTGACGCTGCTGCTCAGCCAGCCGTATGACAAGCTGAACGCGATTCTCGAGCTTCATCCGGGCGCAGGCGGTACGGAGTCGCAGGACTGGGGCCAAATGCTGTACCGGATGTATACGCGCTGGGCGGAGAAGAACGGCTTCAAGGTCGAGGTGCTCGATTTTTTGCCAGGTGACGAGGCGGGCATTAAGAGTGTTACAATCTCGATCAAAGGGTATAACGCATACGGCTATTTGAAAGCGGAGAAGGGTGTGCACCGTCTCGTCCGCATTTCGCCGTTCGATGCGTCGGGACGACGTCATACGTCGTTCGTGTCTTGCGACGTCATGCCGGAGATCGAGGACGACATTGAGATCGAGATTCGGCCGGATGATCTGAAGGTTGATACGTACCGCTCCAGCGGTGCAGGCGGCCAGCATATTAACAAGACGGAATCAGCGATCCGGATTACGCATATTCCGACGGGCATTGTTGTGGCTTGCCAGACGGAACGCTCGCAAATTCAGAACCGCGACCGCGCGATGAAGATGCTCCGTTCCAAGCTGTACGAGCGTAAGATCGAGGAGCAGCAGAAGCAGCTGGCCGAGATCCGCGGCGAGCAGTCCGACATCGCCTGGGGCAGCCAGATTCGCTCCTATGTATTCCATCCGTACAGCATGGTCAAGGACCATCGTACAGGCGTGGAGACAGGCAACGTCGGCGCTGTCATGGACGGGGACCTGAACGCCTTCATCGATGGCTATCTGCGCAGCCAGATCAGGCAGGAGCCGGGGGAATAGAATACGGAGTGCGTATAACGCTCTCCCTGCACAGAACTTCTTGGGCGGCTCGACCTCCAAGAAGTTGCTTAGGAGTGAAAGTAACCCGACAGGTGGTCAACCTGTGGCGGGTTACTTTTTTTATTGCAAAATGATTCGCTTATATTGTCGTAGGCGTACGTATAACCTTTCGCCACATGCGAGTGTAACAGCTCGCATGTGGCTTTTTTATTTTATACTGCTGCATACATTTCCAGCAGTATGCCGAGCGATAATAGAACGAGGCACATATTATGGTCCTACATACCCGACCAAGGAGGCGTCTACATCATGAAACAACCTGCATCCACCTCCTCATCGAAGCCGCGCCGCCGGTTCACTGGCAGCGGGCCGTCCGATCCGCGCGCGCAAGCTCTCAAGAGCATCGTTCAGCTGCTCGCTGGTGCATTCATTATTGCCATAAGCTTCAACTTGTTTCTTGTTCCGAATGGTATCGCCTCCGGGGGCATATCAGGCTTGTCTATCATTGTTCAGCAAGTGCTGGGTATCCAGCCTGCCTATACGCAATGGGCGCTCAATATACCGCTCTTCTTCGCCGGCTGGTGGCTGCTTGGCCAGAAATTCGCATTAAGGACGCTGCTCGGATCGATTGTGCTGCCTCTGTTCGTGCTGCTGACAGCGCAATGGCCGCCGCCAACCAGCAATGAGCTGCTCGCGGCTGTATACGGCGGAGTAGGCGTCGGTATCGGTCTGGGGCTTGTATTCCGGGGGCGCGGCTCGACCGGGGGCACCGACTTAGCCGCGCAAATTTTGCACAAATATACGGGCTTGTCGCTCGGCATCACAGTCGTCTTCTTCGATGGGCTCGTTATCGTGCTGGCAGGCATTTTTATTGCACCGGAGAATGCACTCTACGCCCTGATCGCTTTATTCGTAACGAGCAAGACGATCGATCTCGTCCAGACGGGACTGGCGCTGTCGAAGGTCGCCTTTATTATTAGCGACAAGTCGGAGGAGCTGGCCGGAGCGGTGCTGACCGATCTTGACCGGGGATTGACGGAGCTGGAAGCGCACGGCGGCTACACCGGCCAGAGACGGATGGTGCTGATGGTCGTCGTCAGCCAGAACGAGGTGGCGAAGCTGAAGCAGCTCGTACGGACGGTCGATCCGAAAGCATTCGTCATTATTAGCAACACAGCGGAAGTGGTCGGGCAAGGATTCAAAATGGAATAACTAAAAATGTGATAACAGCGCGGCTTCCGCCGCGTTTTTGTCGTTGTATTTATATGAATGCGGATGTATAATAATACGAAACAATGAATCGAAACGGATTTTCCACTTTGCAGCTGAAACATGGTACAATGAGGAATTAGGAATAGCCCTAAACGTCTTAGTCCTGTCACGGTCACCAGTAGCGCTGACTGTATCGCGGCAGACTATACGATACTATAACAATTAGATTATCGATTTCGATAACGGATGGGAGAGGCGTTAATGAGCACGAATAAAATAAATGCAGCGATCATCGGCTCGACCGGCTATGGCGGTGTAGAATTAATCCGTTTGCTGGCCAGCCACCCGCATGTCGAGGTGACGTCGGTTACTTCTTCTTCTAGTGAAGGAACGCCTATTGCAGAAGGGTATCCACATTTGACAGAGATCCGTACTGACCTGCTGGACGGGATCGATCCGAAGGCGATTGCCGCGAAGGCGGACGTCGTGTTTCTGGCGACGCCTGCAGGCGTTGCGGCGAAGCTGACGCCGGACCTTCTCGAAGCGGGACTGAAAGTGATCGATATTTCCGGCGACCACCGGTTGAAATCAGCTGCTCTCTATGAGCAGTGGTATAAGAAGACGCCAGCTGACGAGAAATATCTCGAACAGGCTGTCTATGGCTTGGCCGAAGTATACGGCGAACGCGTGCAAGGCGTCGACCTGCTGTCGAACCCGGGCTGCTTCCCGACCGCTACGCTGCTCGGCCTAGTACCGGCTGTAGCGGCAGGATGGATCGATCCGGCGACGATCATTATTGATGCGAAGTCCGGCGTATCCGGTGCGGGCCGCGGCGCGAGCCTCGGTACGCATTACTCTGAGCTGAACGAGAATTTCAGCGCGTACAAGGTGAATAAGCATCAGCACATTCCGGAGATCGAGCAGGTGCTGTCTGACATTGCCGGCAAGCCGGTGACGACGACGTTCACCACGCATCTTGTACCGATGACGCGCGGCATTATGTCCACGATGTATGCGACGGTCTTAGGTAAATATAAAGATGCCGATTTCGTCGAGCTGTACCGCCAATATTATGAGGGACGCAAATTCGTTCGGGTGCGCGGCGTCGGCCAATGGCCGAAGACGAAGGAAGTATGGGGCTCGAACTACTGCGATATCGGCTTTAGCGTGGATGAGCGTACGGGTCGGGTGACGATCATCTCCGTCATCGATAACCTCGTCAAAGGCGCAGCAGGTCAGGCGATTCAGAACCTGAACCTGATGATGGGCTGGGACGAATCGCTCGGCCTTAACTTTGTTCCGGTTTATCCATAAGTTCCAAAAAGGCTGTGGCGACCTGCTCATAGAGTCAGGGAGCAGCCACTCTCTATAACATAGATGCGACGAACCAGATAGTGGCGAACTATGATGGGACGTCTGCCATTTGCACAATCAAAGGAGAAGAAGAAAGATGGCACAATTCGAAATCGTAGCGGACGGCTCCGTTACGACGCCCCGCGGCTTCCGAGCAGGCGGCTTGCACTGCGGCCTCAAAAAAACGACGCGTCATGACTTGGGCGCTATTATATGCGAAGTGCCGACATCGGCAGCCGGCGTCTATACGACGAATGCATTCCAAGCGGCGCCGATACTCGTGACGAAGAACAGCATTGGCGAGGAAGGGCTGCTGCGCGGCGTTATCGTCAACAGCGGCAACGCGAATGCCTGCACCGGCAAGCAGGGCGAGGCTGACGCTTACGAGATGCGCGCGAAGTTTGCGGAAGCGATCGGCGTTCCTGCCGCACATATCGCTGTTGCATCGACAGGCGTTATCGGCGAGAACCTGAAGATGGACTGCGTACGCAGCGGCATTGAGCAGCTTCCGGCGAAGCTGTCCGCTGACAAGGCGGGCGCGAACGATTTTAACCAGGCGATTCTAACGACCGACCTCGTCGAGAAAACAGCGTGCGTCAAGCTTGAGCTGGATGGCAAGACGGTGCATATTGCAGGCGCGGCTAAGGGCTCCGGTATGATTCACCCGAACATGGCGACGATGCTCGGCTTCGTGACCACGGATGCGAACATTGGCAGTGCGGAGCTGACGCAGCTGCTTCGCCAAGCGACCGACCTGACGTTCAACATGATTACGGTCGACGGTGACACGAGCACGAACGATATGCTCGTTGCGATGGCGAGCGGCCTTGCGGGCAATGAGAAGCTGACGCCGGCCCATGCGGGCTGGGACGCTTTTGCAGCTGGTCTCCGTTATGTGTGCGAGGTGCTTGCCAAAGCGATCGCGCGTGACGGTGAGGGCGCAACGAAGCTCGTCGAAGTACAAGTGCGCGGTGCTGTAAGCGATGATTCGGCACGGGCTATTGCGAAGACGGTTATTGGCTCGTCGCTTGTGAAGTCGGCTGTATTCGGTGCAGACGCGAACTGGGGCCGTATTATTGCAGCAGTCGGACGCGCGGGCCAGCCGGTCAACGTAGACACGGTTGATATTCGCCTCGGCGACATCGTGACGCTGGAGCAGTCCCGTCCGGTCGGCTTCGATGAGGATGCGGCACTCGAATATTTGAAGGGTGACACGGTCGTTATTCACGTCGACCTGCATAACGGCGAAGGCTCGGCAACGGCATGGGGCTGCGACCTGACGTATGATTACGTCCGGATCAATGCGGCTTACCGGACATAAGCGAAGGGCGAAGGAGAACGGACGAATATGGATCAACGGTTTGTCATGAAATGCGGCGGCAGCACGCTTGCGGCGCTGCCGGACAGCTTTTTTGCAGAGCTTAGAGAGCTTCAACAGTCGGGTGTCCGTCCGGTTATCGTGCACGGCGGCGGTCCGGCCATTAACGATACGCTCGGCAAGCTCGGCATCGAGACGGAGTTCGTGAACGGGCTTCGCAAGACGAGCGATGAAGTGCTCGACGTCGTCGAGATGGTGCTGGCAGGGAAGATTAACAAAGAAATCGTACGTAAAATCGGACAAAATGGCGCGAAGGCGCTCGGTCTATCCGGCGTCGACGGCAAGCTCATACAAGCGAAGCCGGTCGCGAACAGTCATGAGATCGGCTTTGTAGGTGACGTTACGGAAGTGAACGCGGCTGTCATCGAAGGCGTGATGGCGATGGGCTATATTCCGGTCATCGCTCCAATCGGCATTGACGATGCAGCACAGCGCTACAATATTAACGCGGATACGGCGGCCGGTGCGGTTGCGTCGCATCTCGGCGTCGAGCGGATGATTGTTGTTACAGACGTGCCAGGCATTCTGAAGACGGTCGATGGCGAGAAGCAGGTGCTGCCAACCGTTACGGTGGCGGAGATTGAAGAGATGATCGCAAGCGGCGAAATTTACGGCGGCATGATCCCGAAGGTTCGGGCGGCGATTCAATGTATTCAAGGGCGTGTAAGTGAAGTTGTGATCGTTAAAGGCGACGAGCCGGGCGTTCTAACCCGTGCCGTGCTTGAAGGCGGTATTGGGACGCGTATTGTGCGTTAGGTTATATTTTGCTAGGGCAAGTGAGAGGAGCAGTGAACATGAGCGAAGCGGTGAAGAAAGCGTCAGCTCAGAACGGACTAACGGCGGCGGGTGATGCGCTGCTGCCGACATACGCCAGATATCCAATTTCGCTGGTGAAAGGCGAAGGAAGCTGGGTATGGGATGATCAAGGCAACAAATATCTCGATTTCGTCAGCGGCATTGCCGTGACGAACTTAGGCCATGCTCCGAAGCGGGTGAAGGAAGCGCTTGTGAAGCAGCTGGACGAGCTGTGGCACGTCTCGAACCTGTTCCATATTCCGAATCAGGAAGAAGCAGCACGACTGATTACGGCGAACAGCGGAGCGGATGCGGTCTTCTTCTGCAACTCCGGCGCAGAGGCGAACGAAGCGGCGATCAAGCTCGCGCGCCGCTACCAGCAGAGCGTGCTGGGCAACGGTCGTTATGAGATTGTAACGTTCGCGCAGTCGTTCCATGGACGGACATTGGCAACGCTGACGGCAACGGGACAGCAGAAGGTAAAGGATGGGTTCGCTCCGCTTCCGGAGGGCTTCACCTACATTCCTCTGCACGATTTGGCGGCGCTTGATGCAGCTGTAACCGATAAAACGGCTGCTGTTATGCTCGAGCTTGTCCAAGCGGAAGGCGGCGTATTCCCGGTTGACCCGGCTTACCTGCACCGGCTCGTGAAGCTTTGCCGCGAGCGCGGCGCGCTGCTTATTATCGATGAGGTTCAGACGGGCATGGGAAGAACGGGTAAGCTGTTTGCGCATGAGCATTACGGCGTTGAACCGGATATTTTCACCATGGCTAAGGGTCTCGGAAGCGGCTTCCCGGTTGGCGCAATGGCGGCGAAGGAGCAGCTTCGCTCGGCATTCGGTCCGGGCAGTCACGGCTCAACGTTCGGCGGAACTCCGATCGCGACAGCAGCGGTGAAAGCAACGATCGAGACGATTGTTGAAGAGAACTTGCCGGAGCGTGCAGCGAATCAGGGCGAATACTTGAAGAGCCAGCTTCGCTCGAAGGTTGCGCATAACGATTTTGTGAAGGACGTTCGCGGTCTTGGCCTGCTGATTGGCATTGAATGTGCGGAGCCGGTCGCTCCGATTATTGAGGAAGCGCAGCAGAAGGGCTTGCTCGTGCTATCCGCAGGACCGAATGTGCTGCGTCTGCTGCCGAACTTGCTCGTATCGAAGGAAGAGATTGACCAGGCGGTAACGATTCTGGCAGAACTGCTGAACAAGCGGCTGAAATAGGCGGCATATCGATCGACAGCAATGGCTCATTGCTGACGTTATAGGAGGTATTAGACGATGCAGCATACATTGAATGAGGAATTGGCAGTATCGCTCAAGGGACGTGACTTTATCGCCTTGGCAGATTACTCTCCGGAGGAGATTCGCTACCTGATCGATCTAGCGATTGAGATTAAGCGGAAGCAGAAGGCCGGCGAAGTGTATCAACCGCTCAAAGGCAAGACGCTCGGCATGGTGTTCGAGAAGTCGTCGACGCGTACGCGCGTATCGTTCGAGGTCGGTATCTATCAGCTGGGCGGCCAGGGGCTGTTCCTTAGCCGCAACGATCTGCAGATTGGCCGCGGCGAACCGATCTGGGATACGGGCCGAGTGCTGTCCCGTTATCTCGATGGCATTATGATCCGCACGTTCGCGCACAAAATCGTCATCGATCTGGCGCGCAGCTCGACGGTGCCGGTCATTAACGGCTTGACGGATGCAGCGCATCCTTGTCAAGCGCTGTGCGACTACCAGACGATTCTGGAGCACAAGGGCAAGCTTGAAGGACTGAAGATCGCCTACATTGGCGACGGCAACAACATGACGCACTCGCTGCTCATGGGCGCCGCAAAGCTGGGCATGAACATGTCCGTCGCATCGCCGGAGGGCTACGAGGCGGACCCGGATATCGTCGCTCAGACGAAAGCGGTCGCTTCCGCAACAGGCTCTGATATTCAGATTTGCCGCGATCCGCGTGAAGCAATTGAAGGCGCGGACGTCGTCTACACGGACGTATGGGCGAGCATGGGCTTCGAAGCGGAGCAGAAGGAGCGCGAGATCGCGTTCGCGAACTATCAAGTGAACGAAGACCTCGTGAAATACGCGAAGAAAGACTATCTGTTCATGCACTGCCTGCCGGCGCACCGCGGCGAAGAAGTGAGCGAAGGCGTTATCGACGGCGCGCATTCGATCATTTATGACCAAGCAGAGAATCGTCTGCATGCGCAGAAGGCCATTATGGCTGCCATTATGTAAGCAGCATCGGATGCGGTCGGCATCTCCTGTAGTGCCGCAACCCGCGCCGATTGAGATATTATTATTTCGATCATAGAGGAGCGTTAGCAATCATGGCAAAACAAAAAATCGTCCTTGCCTACTCGGGCGGACTAGACACATCGGTTATTCTCAAATGGCTCAAAGAAACGTATGATGCTGAGATCATTACGTTCACGGCTGATATCGGTCAACGTGAAGAGCTTGACGGCCTTGAGGCCAAAGCGCTCGCAACCGGCGCATCGAAAGTGTACATCGACGATCTGCAGGATGAATTTGCCAAAGACTTCATCTTCCCTATGTTCCAAGCTGGCGCGCTGTATGAAGGCCAATACCTTCTCGGTACGTCGATTGCGCGTCCATTGATCGCTAAGCGTATGGTTGAAATTGCACGCGCTGAAGGCGCAACGGCTATTGCGCATGGCGCGACGGGCAAAGGTAACGACCAAGTCCGCTTCGAGCTGGCAGCAGCAGCACTCGCGCCGGAGATCGAAGTGATCGCTCCTTGGCGCAGCGAGCAGTTCCGTAATGAGTTCCCAGGCCGCGCTGAGATGATTGCTTTCGCCGAGAAGCATGGTATTCCGGTGACGGCATCTGCAGCGAAGCCGTATTCGACAGACCGTAACCTGCTGCATATCAGCTTCGAGAGCGGTATGCTCGAAGATCCTTGGTTCGACGCAAGTGCAGATTCGTGCAAGGATATGTACGTTCTGAGTGTATCCCCAGAGGATGCGCCGGACCAGGCTGAGTATGTCGAGCTGACGTTCGAGCAAGGCAATTGTGTAGCTATTAACGGCGAGAAGCTGAGCCCGCTCGGCGTTATGAATAAGCTGAACGAGCTGGGCGGCAAGCACGGCATCGGCCGTGTCGACATGGTGGAGAACCGCTTCGTAGGCATGAAGAGCCGCGGCGTGTACGAGACGCCAGGCGGTACGATTCTGTTCACGGCTCACCGCAAAATGGAATCGCTCACGATGGACCGCGACGTCATGCATCTGCGCGACAGCTTGATCTCGAAATACGCTACCCTCGTTTATAACGGCTTCTGGTTCGCTCCTGAGCGCCTTGCGCTGCAAGCGCTTGTTACAGAAAGCCAGAAGAACGTAACGGGCGTCGTTCGTCTGAAGCTGTACAAAGGTAACGTAATCGGCGCCGGCGTTCAAAGCCCGGTCAGCCTGTACAACCCAGACATTGCGACGATGGAAGCCGATCCGTCCCAAGCATACAACCAGGATGACGCGACGGGCTTCATCCACTTGAACGCACTTCGTCTGAAAGTAGCGTCCGGCGTAGCGCAGAATAAACAGTAATGGATCATGCATGCTGGGGGGATAGCCGGATATGAAGCTCTTAGCTTACGTATCCGGGCTCTCCCCGCGCGAGTAAATAACATAACAGCAAGGATGGAGATAAGGGTCTTGTTCCGGACTCTTATTTCTGTGTATAAGGGGCGGGAAGGCTGTATTCCCCGCATTACTGTATTTGATACAGTAATCGCCGCAGCTTTGACGACTGATCTCCTACAGCAGTTCGCATCTGACCTGCGCCGTCTGTCAAGCAGCCTTGCCGTCAATATTTGTAGAGGAGTGTTTCAAGAGTGAGCAAATTGTGGGGCGGACGCTTTACCAAAAAAACCGACCAACTGGTAGAGGAATATACGGCTTCGATTACGTTCGATAAAGAGCTGGCAGAAGAGGACGTGCAGGGCAGCTTGGCGCACGTTACGATGCTCGGCAAGCAGGGCATTCTTCCTGAAGCGGACGTCGAGACGATCAAGGACGGCCTTCATCGCGTGCTTCAGCGCATTAAGCGCGGCGACTGGGAGTTCGATATTGCGGACGAAGATATTCATATGAATATCGAGAAAGCACTGATCGACGATATTGGGCCGGTGGGCGGCAAGCTGCATACAGGCCGGAGCCGTAATGACCAAGTGGCGACGGATATGCACTTGTACCTGCGCAAACGTGTCGTTGAGTTCGTCGATCTGCTGCACAAGCTGCAATCCGCGCTGCTTGAGCAGGCGAAAGCAAATCTCGATACAATCGTGCCAGGATACACGCATTTGCAGCGGGCGCAGCCGATTCTGTTCGCGCATCATCTGATGGCGTATGTGTCGATGTTCGGCCGTGATGCAGAGCGTCTGCAGGACAGCTACAAGCGTATTAATACGCTCCCGCTCGGTGCAGGCGCGCTGGCGGGCACGACGTTCCCGATCGACCGCCATTTCGTGGCACAGCAGCTTGGCTTCGACCGCGTGTACGAGAACAGCTTGGACGCTGTCAGCGACCGCGACTTTATTCTTGAATTTCTGTCGCATGCGTCCATCATCATGATGCACTTGTCCCGTCTGTCGGAGGAGCTCATCCTCTGGTCGAGCACAGAATTCCGGTTTGTTGAGCTGGACGATGCATTCTGCACAGGCAGCAGCATTATGCCGCAGAAGAAAAACCCGGACGTGCCAGAGCTTGTCCGCGGTAAGACGGGCCGTGTATACGGCAACCTGATCGGTCTCTTGACGGTGCTCAAGTCGCTGCCGCTTGCGTACAATAAGGACATGCAGGAAGACAAGGAAGGCATGTTCGATACGGTTCGTACGCTGCAAGGCGCTCTGCAGTTGTTCGCTCCGATGATTAAGACGATGAAGGTTAACAAGGATGTCATGCGCCAAGCGGTCAACCAAGACTTCTCGAACGCGACCGACATTGCCGACTTCCTCGTTGGTAAGGGCCTGCCGTTCCGTCAAGCACACGAAGTAATCGGCAAGACGGTGCTGTACTGCATCCAGCAGGGCAAATATTTGCTGGACCTGACGCTGGACGAGTTCAAGCAGTTCTCGCCGCTGTTCGATGACCGCATTTATACGGTGCTGCAGCCGGAGAACGTCGTTAACGCCCGCAACGTATACGGCGGTACGGCGTCCACTCAAGTAAGCGATGCGATCGCCCGTGCGGAGCGCGAGCTTGACGCAACGGCCGCTTGGGTGACGGAATTCGCGGAGAAGAGCCGTTAACCATTAACGGGGTGAATCATTAATTACACCAATTTCAAGAACGCTTTGCCCTTGACGGCAAAGCGTTTTTTTTAATGCCAATCGTCATGTAAGGCATAGGACGCGATCGATCAGAAGGCGTCATTTTGGACTAATTTAACGAACGTATGTTCCCATATAGATGGAATGTTGCTATAATTGGAGAACAGTCAATAGGACAGCGAACAAGTCCGGTGCCAAGGCTGAGGCCCTCGGAAGGGGGTGATAGGATGGAAGTGTACCAAGCGTTAACGCTGATGATATCGTTCGCTATGCTGGTTGTAACGCTGCTAGCCTTTCACAAAAAGAAATAGACCGCCCCCTTGGAAGGCCGCGGTCTATCCGGTGCATCAGTGCCCAGCAGAAGCCGCCGTTACAACGGTTCGCTGCCTAGGAAGAGCGGTCTGGCCACCGCTCCTTTCACTATGTTTTAGTGTAACACGCCGCCTTGTGCGCTGTCAGCCTACGGGGCGGTGATGCCGTCCTCAATGATTTCCTCTTTCGGCTCAGCAGGCGTGCCGGGCCCCTTCTTGCTGTCGGATTCCTCGCCTTTGCCCACGCTGACGAGCGTCGGCTCCGCTTTGTACGTGTCGCGGGAGATTCGTTTGCGGGATATTTCTACCCCATCCTTATACATTGTGCGGTATGTCTCTACCACATAGCCGGGCTTACCCTGCTGTACGATGATCCGACTGCCCTTCGGGAGCCGATCGTTGACCGTTTCTTTAATAGTCGGCTTGATCGTGCTTACGGTCTTTGACTCGATGTCATAGCGTACATTCTCAGGCATCGTCCCGAACAGCTTAACGGTTAGCTTCTTGTTCTCGACGACGGTGCGAATAATAAGATGCTTGCCCGTCGTATTGCGGAATCGAAAGTTGATGCCCCCTTCCGAGAACGTCGCGTCCTGACCGAGCGGTAAGTAGCTGACCGGAATCGAATGGTTGCGCCGCTCGACAATATCGATGCCGACCCGAAGTACGGCATTATACAGCGTGCTTGACACTTGGCATATGCCGCCGCCGATGCCGGGCACAAGCTTTCCGTTCTGGATAACCGGCGCTTCGCGATAGCCAAAGCTTCGCTCCGTTGCTTTGACGATCTTGCTGTAATCGAACACCTCACCGGGCGCGAGCTTCGTATCATTCAAGCTTTTCGCTGTTGCCGTTACGTTGAATGCGCGTCCTTCGGCGCTCGTCGTGAAGTCCGTTGTGAATGACATAATCATCCGGTCAATACCTTCTGCTTTCAGCTTCTCCAGCGTGACCGCTGGCTCTACTACTTTGATCGGCAGGGCGGCAGTGATCCTCCGCTGCAGCACCTTCCGGAGCTGCTCTGCTGTTGTAGGCGGATTCGTCTGCAGTGAGCGGACGCTCTCGTCGAGCTTCTTCCGTAAGGTGTCGACATCGATTCGATAGGCAACCTGATGGGGAGTATACACAATTCGATCGTTCTCCGTAATGATCCGCTTGGCATCCACGGCAGCGCTGGTGTCGATCCATCCCCATTGCTTACGAATTTCTCTATCGACTAGCGAGGAGTCAGATGAATAGCGGATGTCCAGCGTTTTGTCGAAGGAATACCGATAGCGGGCACGGTCGATGATGCCGCCGGCGCGCAGCTGCTCGACCGCCGCCTTCGCTTCGGATATATCCACGGTATAACCAAGCTCTTTCAGCGTCCAAGATCTTGTGTCCCCCTTAGCACCGGCATCGTTAGCGGTTATGGCTGCTTGCTGCTGCTCCCAATTGACCGCGTATTGAGACAGGAGGGAAGCTGCATTATCGATGTCCAAGCCGCCAATCGGAATGCCGCCGGCTGTCGTTCCTTGTGGAACGGTAGAGTCATTCGCATAGATCCATATTGCTCCCCAGCTGACTGAGCCGAGAAGCAGCACGCTAATTACGACGATGAACGTAATATGAACCCGTTTCATTCCAGTTCAGCTCCTCCCTTCACAATCCCTCGAGAACATAAATGGATGGCTCACTTTCGATTGGGCGCTCCTATAAAGATATGCTTGGTACCTGCCTAAACTTGCTATCAATGAATGAAATGCTGCTGCAAAGTTGTGAGCTGCGTCAGAGTATCAGTTACGGTCGACAATCTTCGAATCGCTCGTTTGTCGAATAAATTTTGGATTAGAATTGTTAAAAAATGAGGAAAGCGACGGGTTTATAGAGGATTTCGAGTCTTCCTGTCGAAATAGTAGCGTTGACAACTTACAGGATGTGATACCGTGATTGAAATGCAGGATATCTGGAAGACGTATGCTGATGGCACACATGCGCTTCGCGGCGTCTCCGTCCGAATAGATCGTAATGATTTCGTATATCTGGTCGGTCCTTCAGGCGCAGGCAAATCGACGTTCATGAAACTGATTTACAGGGAAGAGATTCCGACGAAAGGTCAAATCTTCGTTAACGGCTTTAATATAGGAAAGCTGAAGCCGCGCAAAATTCCGTATGTACGTCGTAATATCGGCGTCATCTTTCAAGATTTCAGGCTGCTGCCAAAGATGTCCGTATATGAAAATATTGCTTTCGCAATGGAGGTCATTGAAGCACCGAAGAAGCTGATCCGCAAGCGGACGATGGAGGTTATAGAGCTTGTCGGCCTCAAGGGCAGGCACAACAGCTTGCCGTCGCAGCTGTCGGGCGGGGAGCAGCAGCGCGTCGCGATCGCACGCGCGATTATTAACAATCCGTCTGTCATCGTTGCGGACGAGCCGACGGGTAATCTGGACCCGGAAACGTCATGGGGCATTATGAACCTGTTGGAGGAAATTAATTTCCGGGGCGCCACGATCGTTATGGCTACGCATAACCGTGAAATCGTCAACTCGCTTCGCAAGCGCGTCATCGCTATCGAGGATGGAACCATCGTGCGCGATGAGGCAAGAGGGGAGTACGGTTATGAAATTTAGAACCTTTCTGAGACATTTGCGGGAAGGAGGCAAAAATATCGTGCGCAACGGCTGGATGTCGTTCGCATCGATATCCTCTATTTTTATCTCGCTGTTTATATTAGGCGTGTTTATTTTGCTGTCGCTGAACGTTAGCAATTTCGCCTCCCAAGTAGAAAGCCAGGTGCAAATTCGCGTATTCCTTCAGTTGAATGCCGATAAGGCGACGATTGAACGGCTGAATAACGACATCGGCAACATGGTCGATGTGAAGACGATCACGTTCGTGTCTAAGGATGAAGGGCTGGAGCTGCTTCGCAAGAATCTAGGTGAGGATGGCGATTACTTGCTCGAAGGGTTCGATAAGTCGAACAATCCGCTGCCGGATTCGTTCACCGTCGAGGTGTTCGAGCCGAAGACGATCGCCGATGTCGCCAACCAGATTAAGGCAATCAATAAATCGGATACTACGAAGCCGATTATGAACGTGAAATACGGGCAAGGAACGGTTGAGAAGCTGTTCAAAGTGACCGATATCGTTCGGACGATCGGTATGGTGCTTGTCATAGGCTTGTCCGTTACGGCGATGTTCCTGATCTCCAATACGATTAAGATGACGATTATCCACCGCCGCCGTGAGATTAGCATTATGAAGCTGGTTGGCGCGACGAACGCGTTCATCCGCTGGCCATTTTTTATTGAGGGCGCTTTGATCGGGTTTTTCTCCTCGTTGCTGACGTCAGGTGTTCTGCTGTTCGGCTATTCGAAGCTGATTGAGACCACCAAGTTCGATCTTGGACTGGCTATGATAAAGCTTGTTTCTTATCATGACGTTGCTTTTCTGTTGACCGTCGCTCTTGTCAGCCTCGGTACGTTGCTTGGCATATGGGGCAGTACGATTTCGGTTCGAAAGTACTTGAAAGTGTAGGTGATATTGCAGGTGAAGAAGTCCGGAATTTGGAAAAAATCCGTCGCCGCGCTGCTGGCGTTAGTCGTGACGGTTGCCGTATGGCAGACGAAGGCCGATGCTCCTGAAGCCGAAGCATCCTCCACGATCAGCGAGATTAACAAACAATTGGAGCAAGTAAAGAAGCAGGCGCAGGAGGCTGCAGCGACACGCCGTTCCGCCGAACAGGAAAGCAAGGAAGTGCTCGCGCAGAAGAATGAGGTGGCACAATCCGTGAACGAGCTGTCAAAGCAGATCGATGAGATCGGGCAGCAGCGTAACAATGTGCAGCAGCAAATCGATAAAACGGAGCAGGATCTGATGGAAGCGGGCCAGGAGAAGGAAGAGGCTTCGGCGCGCGTCGTGGCGCGCAAGAAGATGCTCGATTCCCGCCTGCAGCTTATGTATCAGAACGGTGTCGTATCCTACATTGATGTACTGATGAGCTCGACCAGCTTTACTGATTTCATTGATCGATTCGATGCGCTTCAGTCGATCGTGAATCAGGACAAAGATATATTAGAGCAGCATAAGAAGGATAAAGCACTTATCATCCAGAAGGAAGCAGAGATTAAAGAGAAGTTCAACGAGCTCAGCGCCAAGTATGAGAAGCTCGAAAATTATGAAGCGATGCTCGAAGAGAAAGAGAAGGCGAAGAAGCAGCTTATTGCGCAATTGAACGATAAAATGGCGGAGCTTGAGGATATAAGCGAGGAGCAGGAGAAGGTGATGCTGGAGCTGGCGCAGAAGACGGCTGAGCTTGAGCGGAAGAAGCGCGAGGAGCAGAAGAAGCAGACCGTATTCTACACCGGAGGTAAGCTAGCAGTTCCGATTAAGGATCCATACCGGATTAGCGATCCTTTCGGTTATCGGATTCATCCGATTTATCATACGAAGAAGCTGCATGCGGGATTGGATATGGCAGCCCCTGCAGGCACTAATATTTATGCAGCAGAGTCGGGTGTCGTCATTACGGCAGGCTGGACGAACGGGTATGGCTATACGGTCATATTGGATCATGGCAACGGGCTGTGGACGTTATACGGTCATATCCGGAAAGGCGGCATTAAAGTAAAAGTCGGCGATAACGTGAAACGCGGAGAGAAAATTGCTGAGGTCGGCTCGACGGGTAATTCAACGGGCAACCATCTGCATTTCGAGGTTCGTTTGAACGGAACAGCTAAGGACCCGAACGGTTACTTGAAATAGACGTTGGCTGATACGGCCTGTTCATGATAACGAATGCCGAAGATCGGAGTCACGGAAGTGGCTCCTTTCGTTATATTCGCCGCCTATTTTATCAAATAAAAAGGAAGGGCTTGTCATATACTACTCGTTGTGTTGCTTGCCATGGAATGATTAATGCAGCGGCAGCAAGGCTGAAGAAGGACAGACAAGGTGGTGGCGATATGCATTTTAAGTTACGGACGGTCATAGCGTTCGTGGCAGTTACAATGGCGGTCTCGGTTATTGGGACGCTTATGATGACGGAACAATGGGTTATTACGAGGCTCGGTGGCAAGTCGGCCTCGGAGACGGCTGCAGCCCCGCAAGGCGGCCTGAGCGAGAAGGAGACGGAGAAGCTCGGCGCGGTCATGGATCTGATTGAGAACAACTACTATAAGGAAGTTGAGCGCGAAGAAGTCATCAACGGCGCGATTTCCGGCATGATCTCTTCGTTAGACGATCCTTATTCAGTTTACTTGGAGAAAGAGACTGCGAAGCAATTTTCTGAGTCGGTCGACGGCTCCTTCACAGGAATTGGCGCTGAGGTGACGATGGAGAACGGTAAAGTCGTCGTGATTTCGGCCATTAAGGATTCGCCGGCGGAGAAGGCGGGGCTTCTTCCGAAGGACGTCCTGCTTTCGGTCAACGGTGTGAAGCTGGAAGGGCTGAAGCTAAGTGATGCCGTGGCGAAAATTCGCGGTCCCCGCGGAACCAAGGCCAAGCTGGAAATTCAACGCTCCGGTGTAGGTAAACCGATTAAGCTTGAGCTTGTGCGTGATGATATCGACGTCGAGACAGTCTATGCTTCGATGAAGGAAGGCGGCGTCGGCTTGATCGAAATTCGGCAGTTCTCCGTCAATACGGCAGATCGGTTCAAGGAGGAGCTGAAGAAGCTTGAGGATCAAGGGATGAAGGGGCTGGTCATCGACGTCCGCAACAATCCGGGCGGTGTGCTGCCGGTCGTGGAGAAGGTCGTTGAGCCGTTCATTGCGAAAGGTAGAACGATTGTACAGGTCGAGTCCCGTGACGGACAACGGAAGGCGACGAAATCAGAGGGTGAGGGACGCCGTTACCCGATCGCGGTGCTGACGAATGAAGGCAGCGCTAGTGCGTCGGAAATATTGGCGGGCGCCCTTCAGCAGTCTGCAGGTGCGGTGCTGGTCGGCGAAAGGACATTCGGCAAAGGGACTGTTCAGCTATCGGACTTTAAGACGCTCGGAGATGGCAGCATTGTGAAGATGACGATTGCGAAGTGGCTAACTCCGAACGGGACGTGGGTACACGGTACAGGAGTCGAGCCTGACGTGAAGGTCGATCCGCCGGCCGTGTATAAAGCGGCGAGGCTGTCGCGGACCGAGACGCTGCGCAAGGACCAGCTTGGAGATGATGTGAAGAGCTTGCAGCTGATGTTGAACGCAATCGGGTACGAGACGGACCGGAGCGACGGTTATTTCAGTGCGAGAACGGAAGCAGCAGTTAAGCAATACCAGCAGGCAGCCGGCCTTCCGGTTAGCGGGACGGTTGACGCTGCAACGGCGGATGCGCTCGAGCGGGATGTTATTCAGTGGATTCGCGAGGAACGGAATGACGCTCAGCTGAGCAAAGCGCTTAGCATCGTGCGGGATAAGGTATTAGAGGCGGCTAGTTAGCCGCCTATTATATAGCAACGGGGCATGCCTGCCCACCAATGCTATAACGAGAGCGCCGACAGGCGCTCTTTTTGATATCTAGTGTGGATGGCAGGAATATCGTTACAGATGTCGAAAATAAAGAAAGTTGGTTCCAATCATACAGCAGTCGGTCTATTATCATTATAGTAGGATGACTTATCTTGCAGGCCGAAAGGATGATTTAATGGATGCGGTGAACGAGTGGCTGCGTTTGATCGGAGATGGATTAGTACATGCTCTGGCGCAGCCCTTTTATTATTTGGCGTTATTTGTTATTGCCGTTATATATATACGCGGTACGAATATGGAGCGCAAATTATTTCATGTCCGGCTGCATGCGTGGCCGCTGTTATTCGGGCGGACAATAGCAGCCGGGCTTGCGGCCGGGCTGCTATTGTCCGGCTTGTCCGTGCTGCTGGGCACATCGCTTACGACAGACGCGGTGCTCTGGCTGTGGGGGACTGCTGTGGTGCTGGCGCTGCTGCGTCTGCGATATTTGTGCTTCGCTTATGCGGCTGGTGTGCTGGCGCTGCTGCAGTGGGTGCTTCAGTTCGGGACGCTAGAGAAGCGGGGAGATTGGATCGGCGATGTCGCGGCGTCGCTCCTGGCAGTTGACATGCCATCGGTGCTGCTGCTCGTCGCGCTGCTGCACGGAGCTGAGGCGCTGCTTGTATGGCGGCAAGGTTCGAAATTTGCTACGCCACTGTTCATGGAAGGCAAGCGAGGCAAGCTGATCGGCGCTTACCGCCTGCAGGGCTATTGGGCCGTGCCGCTGCTGCTGCTTGTTCCGGCCGGCTCTGGCGGTATCGAGCTGCCATGGACACCGCTGCTGCCGCTTATTTCCGGTGAATATACGGATGGAGGCGCTGTTGGCTGGTCGTTCGCGGCTGTTCCCATGATGATCGGCTTTACGGAATGGACCCGATCACAGCTGCCGGAGCACAAGGCGAAGCAGACCGCGAAATCGCTGCTCTGGTATAGTCTCGCGGTTGCAGCTGCGGCGCTTGCCGCCGCGTGGTTGCCGGCGCTGCTTCCGCTTGCTGCACTTGCTGCGCTGCTTCTGCATGAGCTGCTCATATGGTCAAGCGGACGCCGAGAATCGGAAGGAACGCCGTTGTTCGTACATGATGGACGGGGGCTTATGGTGCTTGGCATCGTACCGGGAACACCAGCTGCCCAAATGGGGCTGCAGAGCGGCGAAATTTTATATAAGGTTAACGGTATGAGAGTGCGTTCGAAGGAAGAATTGTACGATGCGCTGCACCGCAATTCGGCATTTTGTAAGCTGGAGGTGCTGAATCGGGAAGGTCATGAGCGGTTTGTGCAGCGGGCCCGATACGCGGGTGAGCATCATCAATTGGGTGTTATTCTTGCTCCGGACGACCGTGCTGATTATTATGTGGAGCCGGCTCCGGGATCGCTGCTGAAGCTGCTGTTCAGCGGACGCACTGCACACCGGCGGGAAGCGGGATACGGCCATGGCGGCGGAACGGCCGCCATGGAGCAAGCGGCGGCACTCGCGCAGTCGATGGGCGGCAACGAGCATGCTGCGGCATCTGAGTCTGCTGTACCGGTCGAAGCTTTGCGAAACGCCGATTCGCCGCTTAGCGTGGAGGCCGCTGACCGTGATACAACCGCCGATGCCTTGGCAGGCGATAGCGGACCGGCGCTGCCCAGCCGCTCTCGTCGCAAGTAAGGCTTCCGGGTCGCCGCGCTACATTTGTCCATATGAACATGAGAAACCTCCATACTCAAATAAAGACGGGAATGCCATAATGATTCATGATGAGCATTCCTTTTTTTATGCAAAGGGGGAAATGGACCAATGGCGATACATTATGATGCTTCTAACCGCTTATTCCATCTTCAGACGGCCGGGACGAGCTATGCTTTCGAGCTTGTTGAAGGGCGATATCCTTCCCACGTCTACTGGGGACGCCGTATTCGCGGCCAACAGCTGCATAGGCTGGTTGAGCGCAGCATGCGTCCTTCGTTCTCGCCGCTTCCGGTGCCGGGGCGGCATGACCTTTCATTCGATACGATGCCGCACGAATATCCTGGTTACGGTAACTCGGATTACCGTAGTCCAGCATTCGAGGCTCGTTACAATAACGGGTCGAGTGTAACGGATCTGCAATATGAATCGCATGAGATCATTTCTGGTAAGCTTGCTCTCCCAGGCCTGCCTGCCGTTTACGTGGAGTCGGATCATGAGGCGCAGACGCTTCGCATCAAGCTTCGCGACAGTTTATCCGGTCTTGTGGTTACGCTTTCATATACCGTTATGGAGAAGCTGGATGCGATTACGCGCTCTGTGTCGATATCGAATGAGGGGAGTGAGGCGGTTGAGCTGCGCCGCGTTTTGTCTATGAGCCTTGATATGCCGGACGATCGCTATGATTTGCTGCAATTGTCCGGTGCTTGGTCTCGTGAACGCGACGTTTATCGCAGTCCGCTGCGCCCTGGCATGCAATCGATTGAGAGCAGAAGAGGCTCCAGCAGCCATATGCAAAATCCGTTCATTGCTCTGTTAGAGCATGGCGCAACTGAAGATACCGGCAGTGTGTACGGGGTAAGTCTCGTTTACAGCGGCAGCTTCCTGGCTGGAGTGGAGGTGGATCAGTTCCGCACCGCCCGTCTATTCATTGGCATTAATCCGTTCGACTTCGGGTGGCGTCTAGAAGCAGGGGAGACGTTCCAAACGCCGGAGGCTGTGCTTGTCTACTCGCCGGACGGACTGGGCGGCATGTCCCGGATCTATCATGAGCTATATCGTACACGTCTGTGCCGTGGTCAATATCGTGATGCCGAGCGTCCGGTGCTCGTGAACAACTGGGAGGCGACCTATTTCGACTTCGATGCTGACAAGCTGGAAGCTATTGCGTCGGTAGGCAGTGAGCTTGGTATAGAGCTGTTTGTGCTGGACGACGGCTGGTTCGGACGACGCAATGACGATACGAGCTCGCTTGGCGACTGGTTCGTGAACGAGCAGAAGCTGCCGGGCGGGCTGCAGGATGTGGCTGGTCGGATTAACAAGCTTGGCATGCGCTTCGGTCTATGGGTTGAGCCGGAGATGGTGTCGCCGGACAGTGAGCTGTACCGCGCACATCCGGATTGGTGCTTGCATGTGCCGGGCCGTTACCGGACGGAGGGCCGTCAGCAGCTTATTCTCGATCTGAGCCGGCCGGACGTACAGCAGCATCTTATCGAGACGATCTCCGGGGTGCTGAACAGCGCTCCGATCTCCTATGTCAAATGGGATATGAACCGCAACATGACCGAAATCGGCTCCGCTCTTCTGCCTCCGGAGCGGCAGCGGGAGACGGCTCACCGCTACATGCTCGGGCTGTACAACGTACTGGAGAAGATAACGTCAGCATTCCCGAACGTTCTGTTCGAGAGCTGCTCGGGCGGAGGCGGACGGTTCGATCCAGGCATACTTTATTACATGCCTCAGACGTGGACGAGCGACAATACGGATGCGGTCTCGCGCCTTCGCATTCAATATGGCACCAGTATCGTGTATCCGGTCAGCGCGATGGGGGCGCATATTTCGGAAGTGCCGAACCATCAGGTAGGCAGAATCACTTCGCTTGAAACGCGCGGTCATGTAGCGATGTCAGGTAATTTCGGCTATGAGCTTGATCTCACCAAATTCTCCGACGAAGACAAAGCGATCGTGCGGAATCAGATCGCGGAGTACAAGGCGATTCGCCCACTCGTTCAGTTCGGCGACTTCTACCGCCTGCACAGTCCATTCGAGGGCAATGTTACGTCATGGATGTTCGTATCTAAGGATCGGACCGAATCGATGGTCGTATATGTTCAAGTGCTCAACGAGCCGAATGAGCCTCTTGGCCGATTAAAGCTCAAGGGGCTTGATCCTTCGCGAGATTATCGCCTCATCGGCACTGACCGCATCTATGGCGGCGACGAGCTGATGTATGCCGGCATCGCCGCTCCGCGCTTTAACCGCGATTTTGGCAGCGCTATGCTTCGATTTGTCGCGGAATAGAAAGCAGTTTCAGCCGCTCCGGTCTAGGGGCGGCTGTTCTGCTTCTCCCTCTTTTTGCAATGGTGATCATTAATATGGCTCCTCTATTACCTACTTCTTCATACGTGATCGACTGGCCTTGACCACTTTTTCTTCTTCCTCTTTGCTCATAACGAAGGAATGGGCGTTTCGACCTTCCTCAATACAACCTTCGGCCTCGACCCGCGCCTTACCCCCCCCACCTCAGATCTCAACCTTCAGCTTACACCCTACACCCCTTAACTCTCTGACTAAAATCTTCAGCCCTTATCCTTCAGTTCTCACACTCTGCACTCCTTACCCCCAGCTCAACTTCCTCGGCTCTCTTTCTGCTGCTTCCTAATTCTACCGGCCCTATATTCGCTTGCATTGTCTTCAAACCTCTTCCCTTACCTTTCTCAATCTTCGATTCGCGTCATCCAGTGCATCTGTACTGCTCCTGTTTTTCGTAGCCTTGCACCTAATTTTCATCATCTATGTTCACATTTTGTTCGATTGACCATACTGGGTATTTTTGTTATAGTTCGATAGTGAAACTGTTTTATAGTGAAATGGTTAGATTGTCGAATAATCGAGAAAATCAATGATACAGAAAGGAGCGAGATACGATGGACAGTGAGACACTGCATCAGATGATCGAACGATACAATGCGGCATCCTTCACGGTGAATCGGAGGCTGAACGCCTTGATTCGGGATATCGTCCCTGACGATATTACGCCTGATCAGTGCTGGGCATTGCGTTATTTGCGAGAGAACGGCCGCACGACTTCATCGGAGCTGGCGGATATATTTTGTGTAGCTAAGAGCTCGATCACAGCTATTATCACCCGGCTGTCCGATAAGAAGCTGATTGACCGTATACCAGACGAGAAGGACCGTCGTGTGACCTACTTGGCGTTGACGCCGGAGGGCGAGGAGATCACAAGGTTGTTTGACCGTAAGCTGGGGGATCTGCTGAGTCAATTTTTGGTGTTCTTCGATTACAAGGAAGTGCGCACGTTCATAGAGACTTTTGAGAAGCTGGCTGCCGTGCTTGTTCATACGCAAGGGCAACCGGAATCGAAATAGAATCGTGAAGGCAGGGATCGAGCAGGATGAGAACGATTATAAGAATGCGATGGCTTGTGCTGATTATATGGGTCGCGGCGCTTGCAGGCTTACTGTTCTCCGCTCCCGATATGGCGCAGCTCGTAAGGGACAAAGGACAGGTTAACGTACCGGACGGCTATAGCTCGACCAATGCGGCTAAGCTGCTTGAAGGGTTGAAAGGTGATGGAGGCGGGGATACCGGGCTTTCGACTGTGCTTGTGTTCCATCGTGACGGCGGGCTTGACGCTGACGATATGGCGCAGGTGCAGGAGGCAGTTGAACGGTTGTCGAGTGATGGGGAGCAGTACGGCGTAATGTCGGTTACGTCCCATTTTATAACGGAAGAATTGAAGGATCAGATGGTGTCTGAGGACGGGGAGACCGTCATTGTACTGGCGAGTGTCGAGTCGGAGGGCAGACTGCCGAAGGAAATGAGCGATGCTCTCTATAAAGCGATGTCTGACGTGAAGGCCGAGCATTATATTACCGGCGGGTGGGTCATTGGCGAAGACGTCGTCCAGAGCTCGCAGGAAGGGCTGAAGAAGACGGAGCTGATTACGGTCGGCTTCATTCTTGTCATTCTATTTATTGTGTTCCGTTCAGCGGTAGCTCCGATCGTGCCCTTGCTGGCCGTCGGCTTCAGTTATCTTGTGTCGCAATCGATTGTTGCATTCCTTGTTGAGTACTTGGACTTCCCGCTGTCTAACTTTACGCAAATCTTCATGGTGGCGGTTATGTTCGGTATCGGAACGGACTACTGCATTCTGTTAATTAGTCGATACAAAGAAGAGCTGGCTCATCGCAGCGATCGGACGGAAGCGATCGTCGAAACTTACCGGACGGCAGGGCGCACGGTGCTGTTCTCGGGTCTGGCTGTATTCGTCGGCTTCGTGGCGATCGGCTTCTCAACATTCGTGCTGTACCGCTCGGCGGTCGCGGTTGCGGTAGGTGTGGCCGTCATGCTGATTGCATTGTTCACACTTGTCCCGTTCTTCTTGGCCGTATTCGGCAACGCGCTATTCTGGCCGGCCAAAGACTCGCTGGAGCACAAAGAAAGTCGTATGTGGGGAGCGGTCGGCGAATTCTCGCTCAGACGGCCGCTCTGGGCGCTCGTCATTCTGCTTGCGCTGACGGTGCCGGCACTAACGGTGTATAAAGGATCTATTTCGTTCAACTCGCTGGATGAGATCGGCGATAAATATGATTCGGTCAAAGCGTTTAATCTGGTGGCGGACAGCTTCGGACCAGGAGAGACGCTGCCGACGACGATCGTCATGAAGGCTGACCAGCCGTTGGATACGACGGAGGGACTTGCGGCGGTTGAGCAGGTTAGCCGAGAATTGGTGAAGGTCGAAGGCGTTCAGACGGTGCGCAGTGCTACGAGACCGATGGGGACGGCGCCGGACGACTTCATGGTGGCTTCTCAAGCGAGCACGCTGGAGGACGGTCTGGGACAAAGCGGTGACGGTCTTACAACGATCGGAAGCGGATTGTCCGAGGCGAGCAAAGCGCTGAACGAGAACGCGCCGAAGCTTGCAGAAGCAGCGGACGGCGCAGGTAAGCTTGCGGAAGGGACAGCGGCATTGAAATCCGGCGTCGCTGAGCTTGGAGCAGGCCTGAAGCGGATCGAGCAGGGCATTAAGGATGGCTCGCTTGGAGCTGGACAGTTGAAGAGCGGACTTGAGGAAGCGCATCAGAGCGCAGTCCAGCTTGCCGATGCTGCGAAGAAGCTGAGTGACAGCTATAGCGGTCTGGGTACTGGCTTGCAGCAGCTGCAGGGCAGCTATTCGAAGCTGGCTGAAGAGCAAGCGAAGCTGGCGGACGGTCTTGCGGCGGTTAGCACAGAGCTGGAAGGACTCGGTGACCGATATCCGGAGCTGCGCAATGACGATGCGTTCACTAACGCTCTGGGCACTGTCGACAATCTACAGAGGAATGCGACATTGTTGAACGAGCAGCTAAGCATGCTGAACGGTCAGCTTGGCGGCGTTGTCGATGGAATCGGTCAAGCGAATGAGGGGCTAAGCCAAGCGGCGGCCGGTCAGGCGGCGCTCGCTGCAGGCTTGCAATCGCTGGCGAATGGGATCAGCGAGCTGAAGACAGGACTGGAGCAGGCAGCAATCGGCCAGAGCACAATCGTATCGAAGCTGCCAGGCGTAACGTCTGGTCTTGATGAGCTGGCGGCTGGTCAGAAGGAGCTTCAATCCGGATTTCAAGAATTGAACCGCCAGCTGTCTGAATTGACCGGCGGTCTAGAGCAAAGCGTCGATGGCTTGAAGCAGGTGACCGACGGATTGGGATCGGCAAGAGGGTATTTGTCCGAGCTGTCTTCCGTGCCGAACAAAGATATTACCGGCTGGTTCGTACCGGATGAGGCTGTAGAGGATGCGCAGTTCGCGCAAGCGCTTGACGCTTACATGTCGCCGGACCGGATGACGGTCAAATTCGATGTCATCTTCAACGGCAACCCATATGAGCTGGAGACGATGTCGCAGATCGAGGCATTGAAAGCGGCGGTAGCCCGCGGGCTGCAGGATACGACATACGCTTCTGTGGAATACGCGGTCGGGGGTGTAACGAGCAGTAACCACGATTTGAACGGCATTTCGAATGCCGATTATTCCAAGACGGTCGTGTACATGCTGATCGGAATCGGCATCATTCTAATCGTGTTGTTCCGGTCGATTGTGATGCCGTTGTATGTGATCGCCTCGCTGCTGCTAACCTTCTATACCTCGCTGGCGGTATCGGAGCTTATCTTCGTGCGTTGGCTCGGCTATACGGGAGTCAGCTGGGCGGTGCCGTTCTTCGGCTTCGTCATGCTGGTGGCGCTCGGAGTGGATTACAGCATTTTCTTAATGGATCGGTTCAAGGAGTACCGCCATTTGCCGCCTTCGGAAGCGATTCTGCTCGCGATGCGGCGGATGGGGACAGTCATTATGTCGGCAGCGGTCATCCTCGGAGGCACGTTCGCAGCGATGCTGCCGTCAGGTGTCATGTCGCTGCTGCAGATCGCGACGATTGTGCTGTGCGGCTTGTTCATGTACGCGCTCATTATGCTGCCGCTGTTCATTCCAATCATGGTTCGGATGTTCGGCGAAGCGAATTATTGGCCATTCATGCGGCGCTCAGAGGATTCCTCCAGGGGAGGCTCATCATCTAAGCGTCATGGTGGAATCGGGCATCATGGCTCCGGTCGACCGCAGGATACAACGGTATAATACGTTCATAGGGCAGTCCAGAAAGTCAGTGAAAGCTGACCGACGGACTGCCCTTTTTCACATGCGGGGCAAACGAGCTATTTGCGCGAAAAGACTGCACGAGGTGCAGGCTTTTTCGGGCTATTGTTCGCAAACGGCTATTATTGCAGCGGATGCAGAATTCTGGAATCGAAGCAATTGAGCAGATGGCTTTATACAGCTTGTATCCGTTCATCTGACTTTGGGAAGGTTCGAATCCTACGTGTATGCGGCATCGAGGTGCCGCATATTCCAAATTGCATCGGCAACTGGAAAACGATATAATGGATGGGAACACACATTCGAGTTTCTTAATGATGAGAG
This sequence comes from Paenibacillus xylaniclasticus, assembly GCF_004001065.1. GTDB lineage: Bacteria > Bacillota > Bacilli > Paenibacillales > Paenibacillaceae > Paenibacillus_T > Paenibacillus_T xylaniclasticus. Next base: position 21,300 of record NZ_BIML01000005.1, on the reverse strand, counting down.
ACGACTTCAATCGGCTGCTGTCTATTGAGGCAGGCCTGTTGGGCATACAGATTAATAGAACATTATTTCTTTCGTTATAAATTAGAAGTTAGGGAGGTGAGCGGCCTGCATGGAGACTGTTGAAATGCTGAATAAGCCGTTCAAGCTGGTGAGCCAGTATAAGCCGCAAGGCGATCAGCCGGAAGCGATCCGCGAGCTGGTCGAAGGCGTTCAGAGCGGTAAACGGTATCAGACGCTGCTAGGTGCGACGGGTACGGGGAAGACGTATACGATCGCCAATACGATTGCGCAGCTGAACCGGCCAACGCTCGTCATCGCGCACAACAAGACGCTGGCTGCGCAGCTGTGCAGCGAGTTTCAGGAGTTTTTCCCGGAGAATGCGGTATCTTATTTCGTCAGCTATTATGACTACTTCCAGCCGGAAGCCTACATTCCTTCGACAGATACTTACATTGAGAAGGATTCGAGCATTAACGATGAGATCGACAAGCTGCGTCACTCCGCGACGAGCTCCCTGTTCGAGCGGCGGGATGTTATTATTGTTGCCAGCGTATCGTGCATCTATGGTCTCGGTTCGCCAAGCGAATATCGAAGCCTTGTGCTGTCGCTGCGAGTCGGGATGGAGAAGTCGCGTGACGCTATCTTGCATAAGCTTGTCGATATCCAATACCAGCGGAATGACATCAATTTTATTCGCGGCACTTTCCGCGTTCGCGGCGATATTATCGAGATCTTCCCCGTTGCGAACAATGAGCGAGCGCTGCGTGTAGAGCTGTTCGGTGACGAGATTGAGCGCATTACCGAGATTGACGTACTGACCGGCGAGATTATAGGCGAGCGCGAGCATGTGGCCATTTTCCCGGCGTCTCACTTCGTTACGCATGAAGAGACGATGAAGCGGGCGCTTGTCAACATCGAGAAGGAACTGGAGGAGAGGCTCGCGGAGCTGCGCGACCAGGGCAAGCTGCTTGAAGCGCAGCGGCTGGAGCAGCGGACGCGCTACGATATCGAGATGATGCAGGAGATGGGCTTCTGTTCTGGGATTGAGAACTATTCCGGACCGCTTACCTTCCGTGAGCGCGGTTCGACGCCGTATACGCTGCTGGACTATTTTCCGGATGATATGCTGATCGTGATCGACGAATCCCATGTGACGCTGCCGCAGATTCGCGCTATGTATAACGGTGACAGAGCACGTAAGGAAGTGCTGGTCGAGCACGGCTTCCGGCTTCCGTCTGCATTGGACAATCGACCGCTACGATTCGAGGAGTTCGAGGAGAAGGCGGGTCAGATGATTTATGTTTCCGCGACTCCTGGACCTTACGAGCTGGAGAAATGTCCGACTATGGTGCAGCAGATTATTCGTCCGACGGGCTTGGTCGATCCGCCGATTGAGGTGCGTCCGACGAAGGGGCAGATCGACGATCTGCTCGGAGAAATTCGGGATCGGGTAGCGAAGGATGAGCGCGTGCTCGTGACTACGCTGACGAAGAAGATGGCGGAGGATCTGACGGATTACTTCAAGGATGTTGGCGTCAAAGTACGGTATATGCACTCGGACATTAAGACGCTGGAGCGGATGCAAATTTTACGAGATTTGCGCTTGGGCACCTTCCATGTTCTCGTCGGCATTAACCTGCTTCGTGAAGGGTTGGATTTGCCGGAGGTTTCGCTTGTTGCGATTCTTGATGCGGATAAGGAAGGGTTCCTTCGCTCGGAACGGTCGCTGATTCAGACGATCGGCCGCGCGGCAAGGAACGCGGACGGACGCGTCATTATGTACGGCGACAAGATTACGGACTCGATGGATCAAGCGATCAAGGAGACGGAACGGCGGCGCGCGATTCAGCTTGCATATAATGAGAAGCATGGTATAACGCCGCAAACCATCCGTAAGAAGATCCACAATGTCATTGAGGCGACGAAGGTTGCCGAGCAGAAGGCCGATTATTTGACGGGCACCTCGGGCAGCAAGCTGACGAAGAAGGAGCGCCAGTCAATCATTCAACGGCTGGAGGCGGAGATGAAGGAAGCGGCGAAGAACTTGCAGTTCGAGCGTGCTGCTGAGCTGCGCGATGCGCTGCTGGAGCTTAAGGCGGAGATGGACTCATAGGGGCGGTATAGGCCTCATTCTATAGAGGGAAGAGAAGGTGGAGCAGGAGTGGCAAGCGATCGGATAGTCATTAAGGGGGCACGCGCCCACAATTTGAAAAATATCGACGTCACGATACCGCGCGATAAATTCGTCGTGCTTACGGGCTTAAGCGGTTCCGGCAAATCATCACTCGCTTTCGATACGATCTATGCGGAAGGGCAGCGGCGTTACGTCGAGTCGCTGTCCGCTTATGCCCGCCAGTTTCTCGGACAGATGGAGAAACCAGACGTCGATTCGATCGACGGGCTGTCGCCGGCGATCTCGATTGATCAGAAGACGACGAGCCGCAACCCGCGCTCGACGGTCGGAACGGTAACGGAAATTTACGATTATCTACGGCTGCTGTTCGCCAGAATAGGCAAGCCGCATTGTCCAGACCACGGCATCGAAATTACGTCGCAGACGGTTGAGCAGATGGTTGATAGGATCATGGAATTTCCAGAGCGGACTCGGCTGCAAATATTGGCTCCGATCGTATCGGGTCGTAAGGGTGAGCATACGAAACTGCTGCAAGAAGTCCAGAAGCAGGGCTTCGTCCGCGTGCGGATTGACGGCGAGCTTCAAGAGCTGGGCAACGAGCCAATCCTGCTGGAGAAGAACAAGAAGCACTCGATTGAGGTCGTCGTTGACCGGATCGTCGTGAAGTCTGACATTCAGACGCGGCTCGCGGATTCGCTGGAGACGGCGCTGAAGCTGGCGGACGGCAAAGTGATCGTTGACGTAATGGAGAAGGAAGAGCTGATGTTCAGCTCGAATCTGGCTTGTCCGGAATGCGGCTTCAGCATCGATGAGCTGGCGCCGCGCATGTTCTCGTTCAACAGTCCGTTCGGGGCTTGTCCAGAGTGTGACGGCCTCGGGGCGAAGATGATTGTCGACCCGGACCTGCTCGTTCCGGATAAGTCGAAATCGATTGAGGATGGCGCGTTCGAAGCTTGGGCAGGCAGCACTTCGACGTATTATCCACAGTTTCTTGCTGCAGTGTGCCAGCATTACGGCATTCCGCGCAATGTACCGGTAAGCGAGCTGAGCGACGAGCATATGAAGAAGCTGTTGTACGGCACCGGCGGTGAGCTTGTAAAATTTAAATACGAGAACGACTTCGGCCACCGGAAGGAAGCGCTCGTTGCGTTCGAAGGCATCGTGCACAATTTGGAGCGTCGGTACCGCGATACCGCTTCAGATATGATGCGTGAAGCAATTGAAGAGTATATGAGTGCGAAGCCTTGCGGAACGTGTAAAGGTCATCGTCTGAGAAAGGAAAGCTTAGCGGTTACGGTCGGACAGAAGAATATCGCGTATGTGACCTCGCTGTCGATCGGCGAAGCACAGCGTTTCTTCAGTGAGCTGGAGCTTAGCGATAAGGATAAGATGATCGCGAACCTTATCCTGAAAGAAATTAATAGCCGGCTCGGATTCCTTGTGAACGTCGGTCTTGAATATTTATCGTTAAGCCGGGCTGCGGGCACATTGTCGGGCGGCGAAGCGCAGCGTATTCGGCTGGCTACACAGATCGGTTCCAGTCTGATGGGCGTGCTGTATATTTTGGACGAGCCGAGTATCGGCTTGCATCAGCGGGATAATGACCGCCTTATTAAGGCGCTGGAGCATATGCGCGATCTCGGCAACACGCTGATCGTCGTCGAGCATGATGAGGATACGATGCTGGCGGCTGACTATATTATCGATATCGGACCAGGAGCGGGCATTCATGGCGGTCAAGTCATCTCGCAAGGCACGCCAGCTGAAGTAATGGCCGATGAGAAATCGCTCACCGGCGCTTACTTAAGCGGACGGAAGTTTATCGAGGTTCCGCTGGAACGGCGCAAGCCTGCTGATAAGTGGCTCGAGATCCGCGGCGCGAAGGAGAACAACCTGCGCGGACTGAACGTGAAGATTCCACTCGGCGTGTTTACGGCGGTTACCGGCGTTTCAGGCTCCGGCAAGTCGACCCTCGTGAACGAGATTTTGTATAAGACGCTGGCGCGCGATTTGAATCGAGCGAGAGTTCGCCCAGGCGAGCATAAGGAAATTCGCGGCCTTGAGCATTTGGAGAAGGTTATCGATATTGACCAGTCGCCAATTGGACGTACGCCGCGCTCGAACCCTGCAACGTATACAGGAGTATTCGATGATATTCGTGACGTATTCTCCAATACGAATGAAGCGAAGGTGCGAGGCTATAAAAAGGGCCGGTTCAGCTTCAACGTGAAGGGGGGCCGCTGCGAGGCGTGCCGGGGCGACGGTATTATTAAGATCGAGATGCACTTCCTGCCGGACGTCTATGTGCCATGCGAAGTGTGCAAGGGCAAACGGTATAACCGCGAGACGCTCGAAGTAAAGTACAAAGGGAAAAATATTGCCGAGGTGCTTGATTTGACGGTCGAGGATGCGGTTGAGTTTTTCCGGAACATTCCGAAGATTCACCGGAAGATGCAGACGCTGTTCGACGTCGGGCTAGGCTATATGCGTCTCGGCCAATCGGCAACGACGCTGTCGGGTGGCGAAGCGCAGCGCGTTAAGCTGGCAGCTGAGCTGCATCGCCGCAGCACGGGCAAGACGATGTATATTCTCGACGAGCCGACGACCGGTCTGCATGTCCACGATATTGACCGTTTGCTGCAGGTGCTTCATCGCTTGGTCGACAGCGGCGAGACGGTGCTCGTAATAGAGCACAATTTGGACGTTATCAAGACGGCTGATTATTTGATCGATCTAGGACCAGAAGGCGGCAGCGGAGGCGGGACGATTGTTGCAACAGGCGCGCCGGAAGCCGTCGTGAAGGAGGACGGCTCATATACCGGCCGTTATTTGAAGCCGATTCTTGAGCGTGACCGGGAACGGACCATCAAGCGGCGGCAGGAAGCGGAGCAATCGGTCGCTGCGGGTGCAGCGGAGTAATCGATAAGGAGATTAGTCGAAGGTGACTGATCTCCTTTTTTTGTTCACAGCTACCCTTTACTTGACCATACCAGTAACGATTAGCTCTCATAACCTATTATCGAAGAGATAGCTTTCGTAAAGATTGGAAGAGAGAGGATGCTGTTTAATGGGAGAGGCAAAAGGTTGCGTCGGGCGGAGGAAACGGCGAGACCGGACTGGAGGCCGGAATGCTAGCTTTCGGCGGTGGATCAAGTCTGTTAAAGGGAACTTGGCGACCTTTTATTTGACTTATCCGAACAACTCGCAATGGAATGCCCGTACGGTCCAAGGTGTTATCGTGTCATCAGGCAGCGATTATGTCATTATCATGGATGAAGCGACCGGACGTACCGAGATGCTGCTGTATCGAAACTTGGATTACGTTACGATTGACTTGATCTACTAAGAATCGAGCGGCTTATTAGTGACTGCATCATTTCGGCGGTTTTGGCAATAATATATGTCGATTGTGGATGCATCTTTGTATTAAGGATTGGCATTTGAGGGAAAATGTTGACAAAAGTGTTACGGTTGGCTGGTAGGACTTGCATGAATGGGGGCTAGCCGCTAACATAGGAATATGATAGGTGACGTGTGACGAAAAGGAGGTCATCCCATGTATCTTGCAGAAGAGGCGGCAGCAGCCGCAACGTCGAGTAACATCAATACGTTCGACTGGTTTATGCTTGCTTTTACGGTGCTAATTGCGATTGGCCTGGTTCGACTGTTAACGGCAAGACCGAAGAAAAACGTATTCGCAATTGGGTTCGCGACGATTTCCTTGCTTGTATTCCTGTACTCCGATTTCATCATGATTACGGAAAGCTGGATGAAGTAAGGTCGACCTTGTACAGTCTACATAGGGAACCGAATTTACGGGGGTAAGAGAGCGGAGCAGCGGTTGACGCAGCTTCGCTCTCTTTCATTGAGGAGAACATATAAAAGAGGGTTGCATCTTGAGGCATCATGGTTGTCATGACGCTGAAGGGGCAGCCCTTTTGTAAGGTTTAACCGATTATACCCACCACATCTCACCGAGTGGCTCACGGATAAGAATTTGCTGCAGATTGTGTACGGCTTTCGTGAAGCCTTCATCGACGGACATCAAGCCGTCTTCATGCTCGATGCTGACGACATAGTCGTAGCCGACAAGACGAAGCTCGCTGATGATGTCCGCCCACGTCTTCAGATCGTGACCGAAGCCGACGGTACGGAACTGCCAAGCGCGGTCAAGCATTTGCGTGTATGATTGCATGTCGGTTACGCCGTGCATGTTCACGTTGATCGGATCAATGGTTGTATCCTTCGCATGGAAGTGATGGATCGCGCCGGCGCGTCCGAGAATACGAACTGCCTGCACCGGATCGATGCCTTGCCACCACATATGGCTCGGGTCGAGGTTAGCGCCGATCGCTTCGCCTGCCGCTTCGCGGAGACGGAGTAGCGTTGCCGGGCTGTGTACGGAGAAGCCGCCGTGAAGCTCAAGACCGATTTTGACATGGCTTGCTTCAGCCAGCTTGCCAATCTCCGTCCAGTACGGAATAACCTTCGCTTCCCACTGCCATTTCAAAATTTCTTGATAATCGTTCGGCCATGGCGCTACCGGCCAGTTCGGATATTTGGCATCCTCATGGTCGCCCGGACAGCCCGAGAAGGTGTTTACTACAGGGACTTCCAGACGGTTAGCCAGCTCGATCGTTTTGCGGATGACGGCGTCATCGGCAGCTGCGAGCGGTTTTTGCGGATGAAGCGGGTTTGCGTGGCAGCTCAGCGCACTAATGATAAGACCGCGCGACTCGATTGCTTGCTTGAACGCGCGCAGTTTGCCTGCGTCTGCCAGCAGCGTGTCGGGGTCACAGTGTGCGTTGCCTGGGTAGCCGCCAGTACCGAGCTCGACGGCATCAAGTCCTTTGGATGCGATATAGTCAAGGGCTTCCTCGAATGGTTTATTAGCGAACAAGACGGAGAATACGCCAAGCTTCATATGAAATAACCTCCCGAAAATATGATTTCATGAACACGCCATAAGCAAGCTTACTAATGTGGCCCCATTATAGCATGCTCTGATGATTGGCCGAAAGCGCTTACGGCCCTGATGGCTAAATCACATAGGAACAGGGCAAATGCTGATGAACGAGGAAATAGAAAACGGTTTTTGCCGTTGTGTCGAGAAACTACACCTCTTATACAATTGTGACAATTTTACTCGAAAAAAGAGATTGTAATCCGTTAATAGGGATTATATTCTAATGGTGCTAAATGGATGTAAAATGACAATTGGCAGCATCTCGGCGACCATTAATGGTGCCGCTGCAAAAGTACAGCCGCCGGTAAATTCAAGCGGCACGACACTTGTTCCGTTGAATGCCGTTGCGAGAGCGTTCGGAATCGTTCTATCTGTGCAGAAGGATAACATCAATCTCCAGTACGACTCGCTTACTGTTGCTCTTTCGGTCGACAGTAATGTCGCAAAGGTTAATGGTGAGAAAACACAATTGGCGTCGGCACCTAAACGTGTTAATGATGTTACCATGGTACCTGTGACCATATTCAAGCAATATTTTGGTGCTGCCATCGCATTAACAGGCAACAGCATTACAATAAAGGGAAGTAAAAATTCCGGATATACCCAAGTCGGTGACAGCTACTACGGCTGGAGCATGAACTATCCTATTGGGATGGAGATTAGATCTCTATCCGACATGGGGGATAGTGTCGGTTGGTATGACAGCATTGGAAATAGGCTAATGGATTTGAATGTAGTTGGTTTGGTTGACTTGGAATATAAACGAAAAATAATTATTGGCGATGACAAAATATTAGAGAAGACATCGACCGTTATACAAGGCGTGACTTTCGATATATGGGTGACGCGAGACCAATTTGGACATTATTACGAATATCGTTTTACAAAGAAGGGCAATAACGTTTATATCCTTTCGGCAGGGGGCAATACAACAAATAATCGTGAAGCGCTTCTGAAGTATAAGTCCCAGCTCGACAGCTTCCGTCTAACCTTCTCGAAGTCGGATAAAAAGCTGAAGGATATTACGAGAATCAGAAATGGCATGATTAGGTTTGAAGATATGGAATATGGACTGCAAGTGGACTTGCCGATGAGTTGGACACGGTCTAAAGATGCTGACGAATCTTTATTTGAGGGGGAAGACGGAAGTCTCGAAGTCTTTGTCGTTTCGGCAAGCGTAGGCGAGACGGCGATGCAGTGGAGCGCTCGATCGGAAGAGAAGCTGAGCGATCAATACGTTGATGGCTACTTGAGTAACGTGGATCGGTATTCTATTTCCTTTAACAAAGGGCAAGGCTACGTGCTTCAATACGATTATAAGGTGGAGGAAGAGAAGTGGGTGCGGGCGTATACCATCTACTACATTTCAGGTGATCATAAATACGAGGCATTGCTGACCTTTCCGATCGGTAACTTTGTAAACAGTAAAATCGATAAAAGTAAGAAGCTGTTCGATGCTATTGCAGGCTCTATGACCTTCGATACAAGCTACGTGGATAACAATCTGGGATATATCGAGGATAAGGCAGCTCGTGACGGTGAGTTCGTAAAGATAAAAAGTAAGGCGTTCGGTTATACACTTGAGATTCCTGCTACATGGCATAACTTTGGCGAGGATGTGGACATCGGCTTTGTTAATGTACAAATTCCTCACGACGGAATTTTTCAAATTTCAGTCGATCCTGAAGAGGAGGCTGATGAGTGGGTGCAACAATTGTTAAGCTTGGGTTTTCGTAAAACAGAGGTGGAGGTTAACGGCGTTCCTTTTATCCGCTTGGACAAGGATGATGATGTTATTGAGGGAGTGCCAGCTAGAAGTACGGTATATTTGGTAAAGCATAACGGCAGCACATATCACTTCTATTTCAGTATCAATCATGCAAACGATACTTCTTCTTTCCGCGATGACGTAGAGAGAGTCATGCAATCGCTCACGTTCACGTACTGATCTTTTGCAATATAAAAATGTAAACCGCTTAATCTATTAGAGCCTTTGAATTTCACTTTCAAGGCTCTATCTTTACTTCTTCTCTATTCCCTATAATGAAAATATTAGGATAAATTTAAAAGAAATGAATTGTAGAGAAACTGGTAATATAGTAAAGTTCTATTTGTATTAATCTACTATCGGGTTAAACTTAAGGTAATAAAGGGGGGATTACCCAATGTCAAAAGTATTGCTACGGCTGGCAGCAGCGGCAATCGCCGTTATGATTTTTGCGGTTGGAACTGCCTGGGCTGCAGGCGGCTCGGCAAGCAATGTATTATCGTTTGACGCCAAAATCATCAACGGTGAGGTCTATGTCAAGGCGAGTGCGGTTACGAGTACTTTCGGTGGTTCAGGGACATACGATTCGAAGACGGGCAAGTACAGCTATACGCCGGCTAATCAGGTAACAGACGTCGTGAAGAAAGTGTCGCCTTCTGTTGTAGCGATAATTGGCAAGGTCAAAGGCTATGACAATCGCAATGCACTGGCGCATGGGACGGGTGTCGTATGGAAGTCGGATGGGCAAATCGTCACGAATGCTCACGTCGTCAAAGATTTAAGCAGCATTGTAGTGGTGACGGCCGACGGTAAACAATTTAATGGGAAAACGTTGTATATCGATGAAACAAGTGACCTGGCGGTTGTCAAGGTGAACGCATCGGGGCTGAAGCCGGCTGTATTCGCTTCACTGCCGCTCAATATTCAAGAGGGTGAGCAGGTTGTTGCGATCGGAACGCCGGTATCGTTCTCTCTAAGAAACACAGCAACGAGCGGTATTCTGAGCGGTATGAATCGTTCGGTGTCCTCGTATTACCAGCTGCTGCAGACGGATGCTGCGATTAATCCGGGTAACAGCGGAGGCCCGCTTGTCAATATGAAAGGTGAAGTGATCGGCATCAACTCGATGAAGTTTGTCAGCGATGATGTTGACAATCTTGGGTTTTCGATTCCGATGGATACGGTGCAGTATGTGTTGAAGCATTTCACGAAATATGGCAAGGTCAACCGTGCTTCACTCGGAGTTGAATTGGAAGAAAGCTGGTCGGCAATCGTTGGGCTGCCGACGACCGATCCATTGACGGTAACGAAAGTCGTGAGCGATGCCGCCAAAAAAGCAGGTATAGCTGTTGGCGACGAGCTCTATTCGGTTGCCGGCGTACAGGTATCTTCTATCGTCGAAGTGAACGAGCTGCTTAAAGGGTATTTGCCGGAGCAAACTGTCGAAGTTACGCTTCTTTCCGATGGGGATCTCGTCACGAAGAAATTGAAGCTTAGCCAATGGAAGCAATAACACGAACTAACGTTCAAGGAGAGAGTCCCTCATGTCCAAACGACTGCTTGTCATACTGACTGTAATAAGCATGCTCATGAGTATTCCTTTAACTGCAGCATCTGCAGCAGCAACAGCATCATCATCGTCCGAGGCTCAAAGCGTCAAAATCGAGCTTTCGGTCGGCAGCTCGACAGTCAAAATTAATGGAGAAGCATCGACGATCCAGAAACCAGTGAAGGTGAACGGTACGACGCTCGTTCCACTCAGCGTCATCACGAAAGCATTCGGCGCTAAGCTGAAGCTGGAGAACAACAAAAAAATTACGCTGACGTTCAACTCGACGACTGTCGTGCTTACGATCGGCAGCAATAAAGTAACAGTGAATGGTAAAGTATCGACGCTGCCGGCAGCGCCTACAATTGTGAATAGCGTAACGATGGTTCCGGTTCGTGTCATTGCGCAGGCGTTCGGTGCCGATGTAGCCGTAAGCGGCAACAAGATTACGATAACCGGGAAGACAGCAAGTGAGTCCAGCCAAGGTACGAAGGGCACAACAGCGATTGATTCGGATGCTGGAAAGACGAAGATCGGGGACAGCTATTGGGGCTGGAGCATGCAGTATCCGACCGATCTTACGCTCTTGTACCAATCCGACAATGGCGATTGGACGTCATGGACGGCCGGGACGGATGATCCGAACCTGATCGTCGGCATCGAAGATGTCGAAGAGGAACTGTCGACAGATGAGCTTCGTGAGTATATTGAAGACTACTTCGATAATGATGAGATTGTGATGGAGAAAAAGACGATCTCGGTTAATGGCACATCGTTTGAACGTTATGTGACGAAAAGCCGTTCCGGATGGTTTTATGAATATCGTGCCGTTCAGAAGGGCAAACGGATCTACATCGTGATGGCGGGATTAAAGGCGGAATCACGTGAAGCACTGAACAAATACCAGGCGCAGCTAGACAGCTTCACACTTTCGTTCGATTCGTCCGACCGCAAACTGAAAGATGTGACGAAAGTCGTTGACGGCATGGTAACCATTCACGACAAAGATTTCGGTCTGCAAATCAAGATGCCTGCGAATTGGCATCGTCTGGAGCAGGCGACGAGTCCGTTCTTCTACAGTGATGAGGGATTTATCGGTCTATCCATTTATTCTGTGAATGCAGGCGAGACAGCTGAGCAATGGAGAGCAAGCGAACGTACGAAGCTGGAAAACCGATATGCGGAAGGGTATTTGAAGGATGTCACTGAATCAACCATTAACTTGAGCAACGGTCAAGGCCAGGTATTGAAATATAAATACAGCTTGAATCAAAAGGAATGGATAACCAATTACGAAATTTATTTAATTTCCGGTAATCATAAATTCGAAATCGACTTCAGCTATAATAATGACAAGCCTGCCAGAGAACAGCAGCTGTTCAATACGCTTACGAGCTCTCTATTGCTCGATACGGCATATATCGATAACAACTTCGGAATTATGGACGACGAAGGCGAGCTCGAGAATGCTGTAATGAAGAAGTCGAGCAAAGAGTATAGTTATTCGATCTCTATTCCGAAGGCGTGGTCAGGGATTAAAACTAATTTCGACGCTGATTTCGTAAGTTATATGACTCCTTATGGCTATTTCGGTATTAGCGCGGTTACAACTGATTATACCTCCAGCGACTACGCGGAAGGGATCAAAAAGTATGTTAACAGTAATGATTCGGACGGCTCGTTTGGCGATAATGTTAAATCGTTAACAACTGAGACGATTAATGGATTGAACTATCATGTAGTAGAGACGGAGACGCTTAAAGCAGAAACTCCGTACAATTATATCTTCTATATTGTCGACAATCCTAATGATGATGGCCTTATTATTATTAACGTAGATTTGAGAAAAGCGAACGATACGCAAGCTAACCGCGACAAAATTGCCAAAGTAATCGAATCGTTTACTTTCACGAAGTAAATCATGATCTAATTTATTGATGAAGCGCCGCTCTCGGTCTTAGGCCGAAGGCGGCGCTTATTTTTCCCGGTGGAATCAGGGGGTTCGCTCTGGTACACTTAGAGCAATAGAAAGCTTAAAGGATGGCGAAGCCAAGCAATGACGAAACAGATGAAGCGCAGCGACGTGGAGCTGCTGGCGCCTGCAGGCGATTGGGATTGCATGCGTGCGGCGGTAGCCAACGGAGCCGATGCGATATTTTTTGGCGTAGAGAAATTTAATGCACGGGCAAGGGCGAACAATTTTCAAACCGACGAGCTGCCGGAAATTATGGCGTTCCTGCACAGCTACGGGGTAAAAGGCTTTTTGACGTTCAACATTCTCGTATTTGAGGACGAGTTAGAGGATGCGAAGAAGCTGATTGAGGCTTGTATCGATGCAGGTGTCGATGCAGTGATTGTGCAGGATCTCGGTCTTGTTAAGCTGATTCGGGAGATGTCACCGGACTTTCCGATTCATGGCTCGACCCAGATGACGATTACGTCGCCGGAGGCTGTCGAGTTTACAAAACCGTTCAACATGGAGCGGGTCGTGCTCGGCCGGGAAAACAATTTGAAGCAAATCCAGAAAATTGGCGAGCAGGCGAAGCTTCCGATGGAAGTATTCGTGCACGGCGCGCTATGTGTATCGTATTCGGGCCAATGCTTAACGAGCGAAATGTGGGGCGGCCGTTCGGCGAACCGAGGCGAGTGCGCGCAAGCTTGCCGTCTGCCATATGATTTGATGGTGGATGGCGTACAACAGCCGATGGGCGATGTGGCTTATTTGTTGTCGCCGAAGGATTTGGCTGCGATCGATATTATGCCGGAGCTGATTGAAGCGGGGGTTACTTCGTTCAAGATTGAAGGACGGCTCAAAAGCCCGGAGTATGTTGCGAACGTCGTCAGCAAATACCGCAAAGTGATTGATAACTATTTTGACGGACTAGATACAACGCCTTCGAAGGAAGAGGTACGCGAGCTGCAGCAAAGCTTCTCTCGCGGATTTACGCACGGCTTCCTGCATGGGACGAACAATAAGCAGCTTGTGGACGGTACGTTCCCGAAAAGCCGGGGCGTCTATCTCGGACGTGTCGAGCGCGTGCTCCGCGATGCTGTCATTTGCCGGATCGAAGCGCCGCTTAAGCGCGGCGACGGTATCGTCTTTGATGCCGGCGATCCGACGAAGAAGGAAGAAGGCGGACGTGTCTATGATCTGCGTCGGCAAGGCGTGAAGATTGAGGGTGAGGCGCAGGAGGGCGTCGTGCTGGAGATTGTGCCAGGACGTAATGACGTTGATCTTCGCCGCGTAAAGGCTGGCGATAAAATATGGAAGACGAGCGATCCCGCGCTCGATAAGCGTCTGCGGGCTACGTTCGAGACGGACAAGCCGTACCGTGTGTTCCCGATGCACGTTCGCGTAAGCGGCCGTGCGGGCGAGCCGATGGTAACGGTATGGACGGATGTGCAGAAAGGCACGACGGTTACGGTAGAATCCGAGATGCCGCTGGAGACCGCTCTTAAGCGCCCTATGGATAAAGCGCTTCTTCAAGATCAGTTCGGCCGTTTAGGCGGCACGCTGTATCAGCTTGAGTCTCTGGAGGTCGAATTGGAAGGCGATCTGATCGTGCCGGTTCGCGAGCTGAACCGGATTCGCCGCGCAGCGGTCGAACAGCTGACGGTGGAGCGTCCGAAGCCTCCGATGTATACGAAATATGATGTTGATATTTTTGCCGATGCGAAGCGGGGTCATTCAGATCCGGCGAAGAAACCGGAATTGACAGTGCTTTGCCGGACGCTGGAGCAGGTGCAGGCTGCGGTTCATACGAGCGCTGCGATGATCTATGCGGACTTCGAATTTATTAAGCAATTTCCGGCTGCGATTGAGATTGCCCGGCAGGCCGGAAAGCCGATTGCGCTTGCGACGCCGCGCATTCATATGCCGGGCGAGAACGGCTACCATGCGAATATTTTGAAGCTGAAGCCGGATGCCGTTCTCGTGCGCAACACTGGAGCGCTCTACTATTATTTGCGTGCCCGCGCTAGTCAGGCGCCAGGTGAGCCGTTCCCGCGGATCATTGGCGATTTCTCGCTGAATATTGCGAATCATAAGACGGCCAGCCTGTTCACGGAGGTCGGCTGTGACCTTGTGACGCCGTCGTACGATCTGAACGTTCAGCAGATGGTTGACATGCTCCGCTATGCGGATACGTCGAAGCTTGAAGTTGTGCTGCATCAGCATTTGCCGATGTTCCATACGGAGCATTGCGTATACTGTACCTTCATGAGCGAGGGCACGAACTATACGAACTGCGGCCGTCCATGCGAAGAGAAGCGGGCATCGCTGCAGGATCGGATCGGCATGTCACATCCGGTGCGCGTGGACGAAGGCTGCCGCAATACGGTTTATAATGCGATTGAGCAATCGGGAGCGGAATATTTGACGAACTTCATCGACCTTGGCGTCCGCTTGTTCCGCATCGAGTTCTTGGAAGAAACAGCCGAGAAAGTACGCGAGGTCATGGAGCTGTACGAGGATGCACTTGCGGGCCGTATCAGCGGTACACAAGTATGGCGCAGCCTGAAGGCCATTAATCAGTTGGGCGTTACGCGCGGCCAGTTGGTGAAATAACAACGCATTGCCGGGTTACGTCTTATGATCATGCCCGGCTTCATCACACTGTGCAATGGATGCCATGCACAAGGTGAAGGGTCGTACGTTTGACACGCTCTGGCCGTTGTCCTAGACTGATGACATGACATCAACAATGGGCAGGAGAGTGGCATTATGGACGGGGCGTGGTATGCTAGCTGGCGGCACCTATTCAAGCTCGACCCGGATCGTGAGCTATCGGATGAAGCGCTGGATGCGATATGCATGTCAGGCACAGACGCTATTATGGTTGGCGGCTCGAGCGGCGTAACCTTTGACAACACCGTTGAGTTACTGTCGCGAATACGTCGTTATGCGGTAGATTGCGTGCTTGAAGTAACGAGTCTTGAGGCGGCTGTGCCGGGCTTTGACTATTATTTCGTCCCACTTGTGCTGAATGCAGAGAAGGCGGAATGGCTTATCGGCAGACAGTCAGAGGCGGTGCGCGAGTTCGGTCAACTTATTCCGTGGGAGATAACAGCTGGGGAAGGATACCTCATTCTGAACGGTGAAGCAACAGCAGCGAAAGTAAGTGGTGCGCGGTCGGATATGACGGAGGATGAAGCTATTGCCTATGTGCAAGCAGCCGATCGGCTGATGCGTCTGCCAATCGTGTATATTGAATATAGCGGCACGTTCGGAGACATGTCGCTCGTGAAACGGGCAACGAAGAGCGTCTCGCAGGCAAGAATCATATATGGCGGCGGAATCGACAGCGTCGAGCGGGCAGCTGAAGCAGCTCGAGCGGCACATACGGTTATCGTCGGTAACGTCATTTATTCCGATCTGGAATCGGCACTGGCAACGGTACAGGCAGTTAAGGAAACAAGCTTAGTTGTATAACGGTAGAGGAAGACGAGACAAATGTTCGTGCGAATGATGGAGAGCAGCCCGCGCGAACGATAAAGACAAGACGGTTTTCAGACAGAAAGCGTTGAAGTGGATGCGAAGAGTGACGAAGGAACTCCAAGACGTGCCGGTCAAGCGCTTCTCCTGTTGCTGGAAAGCCGTCTTTTTTGTGCTGCCTGAACGAAAAATTGACACCGCTTCGGTGGTTGAATAGACTAGACATACAAGGCGAACAACGATGCGAACACAAGACGTTAGGAGCGGGTCATTTCGCGGCATGGATGTGCCGAAATGCTGGCCGTGCCGAGGTTTGAGCATCGCGGCCGGTTAGGCCTAGCCGAATGGCAAAGGAGTTAACGATACGATGTTTAATTCAATGGATATTGACGCTGCAGTCGAGAAGCTGAATCCGGAGCAGCGGGCGGCGGTGCAGGCAACAGAAGGACCGCTGCTTATTATGGCGGGGGCAGGAAGCGGCAAGACGCGCGTGCTGACGCACCGGATCGCTTATTTGATCGAGAAGAGACGTGTAGCGCCGTGGAGCATTCTGGCGATTACGTTTACGAATAAAGCGGCTCGTGAGATGCAGGGGCGTGTCGCCCAGCTAGTCGGACCTTCGGGCAGCGATATATGGGTATCGACCTTCCACTCGATGTGCGTGCGCATATTGCGCAGAGATATTAGCCGCATCGGCTTTACGTCGAGCTTCTCCATTCTGGATTCGGCCGATCAATTGTCCGTTATTCGCAACATTATGAAGGAACAGAATATCGACACGAAGAAGTTCGAGCCGAAAGCGGTGCAGTCGGCGATTTCCAGTGCGAAGAACGAGTTGCTCACGCCGGACAGGTTCTCGGCGAAGGTTGGCGATTATTTCGAGCAGATCGCGGCGAACGTCTATGAGGCCTATCAGAAGCGGCTGCGCGCCAACAACTCGCTCGACTTCGACGATTTGATTATGACGACGATTCAGCTGTTCAAGGACGAGCCGGACGTGCTGGAGTTCTATCAGAACAAGTTCCGTTATATTCACGTCGATGAGTATCAGGATACGAACCGTGCGCAGTATATGCTGTGCCGTATGCTGGCAGATAAGCATCATAATATTTGCGTCGTCGGCGATAGCGATCAGTCGATTTACCGCTGGCGCGGTGCGGATATTACGAATATTTTGAACTTCGAAGAAGACTATCCCGAAGCGAAGACGATTCTTCTTGAGCAGAACTATCGGTCTACTTCGAACATTTTGAACGCTGCGAATGCGGTTATCGGCAATAATACCGGCCGCAAAGCGAAGCGTCTGTGGACGGACCGAGGTCCAGGCGATGAGGTAACCGTCTATCAAGCGGATTCGGAGCATGACGAAGGCTACTTCGTAACGGGCGAGATTGCGAAGAACGTGAAGGAAGGGCGCCGATATTCGGACCATGCAATATTGTACCGGACGAATGCCCAGTCCCGGGTGATCGAGGAAATTCTGATCAAATCGGATATTCCATATCAGATCGTAGGCGGCATTAAGTTCTATGATCGCAAAGAGATCAAGGACATTCTCGCTTACTTGCGCCTTATCTCGAATCCGGACGACGATATTAGTTTGGTGCGGATTATTAATGTGCCGAAGCGGGGAATCGGTGATACGACCGTTGGTAAAATTGCGGAGGAAGCCGCACGGCGCGGCATTTCCATGTATGCAGCGCTCGGCACGCTGGACGAGTTCGGCGGTCTTGAAGTTAGCGGCAAAGCAAGGACAGCGCTCGTTCAATTCCGTGATATGATCGCCGATTTACAGCGTATGGTCGATTATTTGTCCGTGACGGAGCTGACGGAGAAGGTGCTTGAGCTGTCAGAGTACAAGCTTGAGCTGCACCGGGAGAATACGCTTGAGTCGAAGGCTCGCATCGAGAATATCGAGGAGTTTCTGTCCGTGACGCAGGAGTTCGAGAAGAACAATGAGGACAAGTCGCTTGTTGCGTTCTTGACCGATCTAGCCCTGATTGCGGATATCGATACGATGAACAAGGACGACGAGGAGGAGCAGCCGCAGGACGCCGTCATTCTGATGACGATGCACAGTGCAAAAGGCTTGGAGTTCCCGGTCGTGTTCATCATCGGTATGGAAGAGAGCGTCTTCCCGCACAGTCGGGCGTTCATGGACAACGAGGAGCTTGAAGAGGAACGCCGTCTTGCTTATGTCGGCATTACGCGGGCGGAGAAGAAGCTGTATTTGCTGTGTGCCCGCATGCGGACGCTGTTCGGCCGTACCGCGACCAACCCGCCTTCGCGATTCATCCAGGAAATTCCGGATGAATTCAAGACAATAGCCTCGCCCGGCCGCACAATTGGCGGCGGGCTTGGCTACAGCGGCGGCGCGGCAGGCGGATGGGCCGCCGCGCGCCGCGGGGGCGCCGCAGCGCCAGCCAGCCAGCCGACTGGCGGCTTCGGCTACCGCGGCGGCGCCCCAAGCGCCGGACGCGCCCCTGCAGGCGGCGCGCCTGGCGCAAGCAGCGGCGTGAGAGTCAGCTCGCCGCTTGATGCCGCCGCCAAGGCGGCGGGTGCAGGAGCCGCAGCCGGCGGCTCCGGCGACGCGTTCAATGCGGGCGATAAAGTTGCCCACAAATCGTGGGGTGTAGGCGTCATCGTCTCTGTCAAGGGGGCCGGCAAAGACACTGAGCTGCAAATTGCATTCCCGGCTCCGATCGGCCTGAAGAAGCTGCTAGCGGCTTTTGCACCTATTACAAAGGTGTAGCAAGCGCCACAGGAGTAACAAAAGTGCGGCTAACGTGCTAGAAGTGTGCCGTTAAAGCGCCGCAGGAGTAACAAAAGTACCGCTAACGTGCTAGAAGTGTGCCGTTAGAGCGCCACAGGAGTAACTGAAGTACCGTTAGCGTGCTAGAAGTGTACCGTTAGAGCGCCACAGGAGTAACAAAAGTGCGGCTAACGTGCTAGAAGTGTGCCGTTAGAGCGCCGCGGGAGTAACTGAAGTACCGTTAGCGTGCTTAAAGTGTACCGTTAGAGCGCCGTTGGAGTAACAGGTACAGCGCTTATGACGTTGATATTTTAGGCTATCAAGAGTTCAGGCTATTTATCGATTACGATATTAATTACTGGAAGGAGTAAGTCTATGGAGCAGCAGCTGGAACGGATGCGGAAGCTGGCTGACGAGATCGATCGCCACAGCTATAACTATTACACGTTGGACAATCCGACGATCAGCGATGCGGAATTCGATAAGCTGTACGACGAGCTGGTCGCGTTGGAGAAGGAAACCGGAGTTGTGCTCGACCATTCGCCTACACAGCGGGTAGGCGGCGAGCTGCTGAAAGGGTTCGAGCAGCATCGTCATCGTGCGCGTCTATGGAGTCTCGATAAGGCTCAAACTGTAGATGATCTTAGAGCATGGAATCAGCGCGTTACGAAGGCGGTCGCGGATTGGAATGCGCGGAATCCGGAAGCGGAACCACTTCCGAACCCTGCCTATGTCATCGAGTTGAAGTTTGACGGACTTACGTTAAATCTCACCTATGAGAACGGACGGCTGGTTCAGGCTGCTACACGCGGCAACGGTACAGTAGGCGAGGCTATTCTGGCGCAGGTGAAAACGATTCGTTCGGTGCCGCTTACGATTCCTTTTACAGACGGAATTATCGAGGTGCAGGGCGAGGGAATTATGAATCTGTCGGTCTTGGAGGCGTACAATCGTACGGCTGAAGAGCCATTGAAGAATGCTCGCAACGCTGCGGCAGGAGCTCTTCGCAACCAGAATCCTAGAATTACGGCAGACCGTAAGCTTAATGCCTTCTTCTATAATGTCGGTTTCGCTGACAGCGTTTCTTTCGATACCCATCAGCAGATGCAGCAGTTCCTAATCGAGAACCGGTTTAAGGTTAATCCGTATGTAACCTATTGCAATACAATAGAAGAAGTTGAGGCCGAGCTGGTCCGTATTACCGATATGCGTCTAACGCTCGACTATCTCATTGATGGAGCGGTTGTGAAATTGACTGATATGCGCACGCGCGAGGCGCTTGGCTATACCGACAAGTTCCCGCGCTGGGCAGTCGCATTCAAGTTCGAGGCAGAGGAAACAACGACGGTTCTGGAGTCAGTGTCTTGGGAAGTAGGGCGGACGGGCAAAATAACGCCGGTTGCCCGAGTCGAGGCCGTCGAGCTGGCCGGCGTGACGGTGCAGAATTGTACGCTGAACAATATCGGCGACATCGAGCGCAAAAATTTGAAGCACGCGCTCGGTACGCGCGTCTTCATCCGCCGTTCCAATGATGTCATTCCCGAGATTCTTGGCAAGGCGGATGATGAAGAAGGGCACGAGATCGATTTTCCGACCGTCTGTCCTTCATGCGGCACGGAGCTGGAGCAGCGTGGAGCCCATCTGTTCTGCAACAACAAGCTGGGCTGTAAGCCACAGCTAATCGGACGCATTACGCATTTCGCTTCCCGCGATGCGATGGATATTGAGACGTTCAGCATTATGACGGCAGAGCAGCTGTATGAGGAATGTGGCGTACGCGATCCAGCTGATCTATATGCACTGAGCTACGACGATTTGATCAAGCTGGACCGGTTCGGTGAGCGCAAGGCCAACAAGCTGCTCGAGGCGATCGAGAAGTCGAAAGACCGCGATCTGGCGGCCTTCCTATTCGCTTTGGGCATTCCGAATACGGGCAAAGCGACGACGAAGCTTCTGGCCGACCATTTCGGCAGCTTGGACGCTGTCTTGCATGCCTCGGTTGAACAGCTTGTACAGCTGCCGGATATCGGAGGAATTGTGGCCGATAGTATTGTGACGTTCTTCGCCGACCCGCTTGTACAAGCGAGCATCACATCGATGCGCGAGCGCGGGGTGAAGGCTGAGGCAGAACAGCGTACGGCTCCGGCAGGTGCGGCAGACAGTATATTCAACGGGAAAACGGTTGTCTTGACCGGTACGCTGTCGACGATGACGCGTGATGAAGCCGCCAAGCATCTAACGGCGCTAGGCGCTAAGGTAAGCGGCAGTGTGTCCAAAAAGACCGATTTCGTCATTGCGGGAGAAAGTGCTGGCAGCAAGCTGACGAAAGCGCGTGATCTTGGCGTGCAGGTCATTGAGGACGAGACGCTGTTCCGACATTTGATTGGTTTAGAATAGGCTTTGTAGCGTAGAGGACCTTCTCTCTGCCTGTAAGCAGAGAGAAGGTCTTTTTGAATGAGTAACTGGTCAATTTTACAAGTTGTATTTCAGTTGTCTGCGTGGTATATTATTTCTTGTCGCTTCGGACGACAAAGAAAATAACAAACTTCGGAATAATAGTAATGAAGAATGTTGTTGACAATGAAGTTTGATGCTGATATAATGATTAACTGTTGCCGCTGATAAAGCGTCGACGATACAAGTTCTTTGAAAACTGAACATATGGATCACGTCGATCCGAACAAATAGCAAGTCAGC
>NZ_BIML01000004.1 GCF_004001065.1 Paenibacillus xylaniclasticus | reverse complement strand
TGCACTTTTCTTGACAACTCCAATATTATCTGGGACTCGTTCGGCTTTCAGAATTCCTTGCTTGACCCATTTCCACACCGTGTCCTCGGTCACGAATTGGGATTTATTCGAGGCTGAAAGTTTCCGAGAGATTGAAGATAGCGTGTAGTATCTCTCCATGCCTAACATCTCCCTTCCTCAATGGACTGCTCAATAAATGCTCGTAAATCCGCTTCTCTGACACGCCATAGGGTATTAGCCAATTTCATGGCTTTAATTCGCCCCTCGCGAAGCCACTTGTAACATGTGACCATTTCAATGTTCAAAAGGGTTGCGACATCTTCGGCTGAATATAAGCGGCCCAAGAACTTTTCCATGTCATCCATTTTTTTGACCTCCCTTCGTGTTTTCCAGTATGAATTTTCTTAGACTCTCTTGCGATATGCGGATTGAACCGCCTACCTTGACGCTAGAGAGAGTACCGTTCGCACACATTCCATAAACGGTTGTATAAGAAAGTTGCAAAATCTCCATTACCTCTCGAATGGTGTAAAAACGTTCCATCGAGCACCGCCCCTTCGGTCTGAATTGGTTGCAATCTCAATATAAGAAAAGGCTCCGCAATATTAACAAAGCGTTGTAAAATCACAACATTTTTCCTAATGAAAAATAATCCATGAAGCGGCTTACTTTAACTGAGAGGGCGGCAGAACGAAGGCTACCTTTTTTTAAGGTTTCTCAGGATAAAATGTAATCTTATGTATGGAAAATTGCCCGATTTCACCTAGAAAAAATGAACTTCTTTCCTGATTGTTACAGCCATTAGATGGGTTATACTTTTGCACTCCCTTTTTGGAAATCAAAATTAAGCAGTCCATCGCAATTATTTAGACACCTGCAGCGATAGAGAAGGCGAGAAATCCTACGGGGGGAAAATCATGAAAGTATCTCGCAATTTCTCTAGCGACAATACTCTGCAAACCTTAATGCTTGAATTGCTGAAAGCACGTATTGACACGCTGATCGAGCAGTCATACGATAATGGACAAGCGAATACTGTCACATCTCAAAAACATGCTTCCAGAGGGGGAGAATGCGCATGAGATGTGCCATTTATGCAAGGGTTAGCACTAGCCTCGATAGCCAGAAGGATAGTCTGGAAAGTCAGGTATCGTACTTTGAAAACCACATAAAAGAAAAAGGTTGGGAACTTGTAGACGTTTATGCAGATGAAGGCATTACCGGGACAAGCACAGCCCGCCGCGAAAGCCTAAAAAGGTTGTTGCGGGATGCAGAACGAGGATTGTTCGATGTCGTTCTTATTAAAGCCTTATCGAGATTGTCGAGAGACACGGCAGACACCCTGCATATCGTCCGAACCCTTCACAGCCATAATGTAACCTTGTTTTCATCGAGAGAAGGGGAAATAAACGACGAAATGGTGTTGGCCGTCATTTCTGCGGTCAATCAACGACAGAGCGAGGATACATCATACAACGTCAGTTGGGGCATTGCCGTGAAATTGCGAGAAGGAAAATTTCACGGTACGCCTCCCTTCGGTTACGACAAAGTAAAACCCGGCAAATTAGTTCCGAATCCTGTTCACGCCCCGACCGTTCAGTTGATTTTCAATTTGTATCTGAACGAAGGAATGGGCGTTCAGGCAATCGCCAATTATCTGAATGATAAAGGAATTCTTCCTTCCAGAAAGAACGGAACCAAGTGGCACGACTCCTCGCTTCGACTAATTCTAACCAACCGCCATTATACGGGCGACTTGGTGCAAGGACGTTCCAAAGTAGACAGCAATGATAAAATTCATCTTCAAAAGAAGGGCTATAAGAAAAGGCATAAGATCGATGAGGATGATTGGATTGTCGTTCCTAACGCGCATGAACCTATCATTACTCGCGAGCAGTTTGAAGCGGTACAGGAGAAAATGAAGGAGAAGTCTAAACGTGTGTTCAGGGGAAGAGGACGAAAATCGTTGTTTGCAAGAGTCGCGTATTGTGCAGACTGCGGTGCGGGGATGAACTTTAAGAATGATCGTCAATCATACGTATGTTCTACATATCAAAAGAACGGCTCGAAAAAATGTTCATCTCACATCATCAAGCATAACGTCCTAAAACAAGTGGTACTAGACAACCTGAAAGACCTGATTCAAAACTCGCTTAACATGCAGTCTTTAGTTGATGTAACCATTCAACGAGCAGGAGTGAGAAAAAATAACGCAGTTAAGGAACTCGATAAAGTTCAACGAGAAATCGGCAAGTTAGATAA
This sequence comes from Paenibacillus xylaniclasticus, assembly GCF_004001065.1. Taxonomy (GTDB): domain Bacteria; phylum Bacillota; class Bacilli; order Paenibacillales; family Paenibacillaceae; genus Paenibacillus_T; species Paenibacillus_T xylaniclasticus. The sequence continues at coordinate 423,636 of NZ_BIML01000004.1, read as the reverse complement.
AGAAATCGTTCAGCTTACGAGGAAATGGACAAGCGGCGAGATCGATAAGGAGTTGTTCAATGCTTGTTGCGGGGCAATTAAAAACGAACGCCAAGCATTAGAAGAACGGATGGCTCGACTTCAAACTGAGATCGCCCACGAACTTGATACGGAATCGAGAGTATCGGCGTTTAAGGCTGAACTGATGAAATTTGCCGCTCTTGACGTAAGCAACGAGGAAATTCTTCGAGACATGATTCACAAGATGATAAACCGTATTGACATTCACGCCGACGGTTCAGTCGAAATTACTTACAACTTCCAAAACCCGCTAAAACAGGGGGCGTAGCCTATTTAGGCTCGCCCCTCCATTCCATCAATATTACGCACTCCACATGGCTAGTCTGAGGAAACATATCCACCGGCTGCACCCATTCGAGACGGTAGCCGCTGTCGAGCAGCACTCTGCAATCCTTCGCTAACGTGGATGGATTGCACGACACATAGACGATCCGCTTCGGTTTGGCGACAGCCAAAGCTTCAAGCAGTGGACGCTCGCAGCCGGTGCGCGGCGGGTCGACGACGACAACGTCTGGTCGGATGCCTTGCTTGACCCATTCCGGAAGCAGCTGCTCTGCACGTCCTTCGTAAAATCTAACGTTCTCGATACCGCTTACGGCTGCATTCGCTCTCGCATCCTTCACCGCCTCGGCGATAACTTCGATTCCGCGTACCTCCCTCGCATCCGGTGCCAGCCACATGCCGATCGTGCCCGTACCGCAGTATGCGTCGACGACGAGCTCTGAGCCTGTCAATTGCGCGGCTTCCTTCGCAGCGTTGTACAGCTTCACCGTCTGCTCCGGATTCAATTGGAAGAATGCTCTCGGAGACAAGGCGAACTTTACGTTTCCAAGCTTCTCGTCCAGACGCTCGTTGCCCCACAGGATGATCGTTTTATCGCCATAAATAAGCGGAGTCTTCCCGTTATTTATATTGTGAGCAATCGTCGTGACAACCGGGATGGCTTCGCGAATACGCGCTGCAAGCCGCTTCGAGTCAGGCAGCCGGTCGGTTGCTGTGATAAACGTCAACTGAACATTGCCTGTCGCTTGGCCAATCCGAGCTACAATTGTCCGAACAGAGCCTTCTCTTGTACGCTCGTTATAGATTGGAATGTTCAGCTCCTTAAGCACCTGCTTCACCTGATCGATGACACGATTTATCGTTGGATGCTGTACGGCACAGCCGCTAATATCGACAAGCCGATGTGAGCCTGCCGCATATAATCCGGTTATTATATCCTCACCTGCCAGGCCTGTTTGTAGCTGCGCCTTGTTGCGGTATCCCCACGGGTCTTCCATCCCTATTATCGGGCGCATCGGAAGCTCTTGAACTCCTGCATATCGCTGGAACGATTCGCGTACAATTTCCTCCTTTGCTTTCAGCTGCGCGCTGTACTTCATGTGCTGCAGCTGACAGCCGCCGCACATATCGTACACGGCACATGATGGCTGCTGCCGGTCCGGCGAACGCTTCTCGATCTGAACCAATTCAGCAGACAAATACCCGGACTCGACCTTGACGATCTTCGCCTTCACCACTTCTTCTGGCAGCGCTCCGTTAATAAATACCGCCTTCCGCTTATAGTAGCCGACTCCTTCGCCGTTAATGCCGACGCGCTTAATCGTAACGACGATTTGATCTCCTACACGAACATCCTCAGCCGTAGCCGCCTGTCCCTTGGCTCCGTGGCGACCATATTTTACGGTAGTTGATTGCACATTACGGTTATTTCGATTAAACGTTGAATTAGACGAAGCCGTACGGCTACTGCGATTCACCGTTTGCTTCGATGGCTCCGATACTTCCCCGGAACGTCGCCGTCCTTCTCCTGTACTTATACTGTTATTCGCTCGTTGCATATCCCGCTCCCCGCGCTTAGCCAACTTGCTCGTATTTTGTCCGTTGTAACTGCTCGTCTGCGCCCCTACACGAGGTTTGTGACTGCGCTGCTGGGATGGTTCCTTTGCCTTCATGCTGATACGCTCCGTTTCTGCTTATCCGTTATCGATTCTTTCTTCCACTATATCATAGCGACTCTCATTTCCCAATGTCGAAAGCGACCAGCCAGAAGTAATACCGACGAACATTGGTGCAGCGATATTCAGACAAGCTCTATCTTATCCGCACCTTAATTCGGTCATGAACATCGCCGCAGCGCCATATTTTAACCAATAGAGAAGCTTTCCCTCGCCTTTGACTGATGAAGGAGGTTGTCCAACCATGTACGACCATCAATCGAAGCAATTGCAGCACACTCAAGCAGATCACCATCAGCCATATACCATTAAAGTAGAAGGTGAAGGCCAAGTGACGGCTGAACCGGATCGCGCAATCATTACGTTGGGCGTCATCAGCGAAGGCATGGAGCTTCGCACCGTTCAAGCCGACAACGCAACGATTACGACGCAGGTCATCCAATCGCTGCGCCAGCTGAATATTCCGCCTGAACAGATTCAAACGGTCGATTACCGGGTAGAAACCGAGTACGACTATATTGACGGAAAGCAGCTGTTTCGCGGGTACAAAGTGACTCATCTGCTTCAAATTACGACAGACAGAATGAACCAAGCAGGCATATTAGTTGATACCGCAGTAACGAATGGCGCGAATACCGTTACTGGAATCCGTTATACTCTGAGCAATACTGAACTGTATGAGAATCAGGCGCTAGCGTTGGCGGTCCGAAACGCCATCAGCAAAGCGGGTGCTATCGCCTATGCGATGGGGATCACGATTCAGCCAACACCCGTTCGAGTGCGGGAGCTGCCGAACAGGGCTCAGCCTTTTCAACCGATGTCAGCCGCTCTCAAAGCGAGCTCCGTCACCCCTCTTTCGCCAGGTCAAATAACGATTACCGCTGCCGTGCGCGCCTGGTTCAACCGTTACGGATTGTGATTCATATATACGGTATATGCCTCTCGTAGCCCTGCCGCCAACGTCACTTTCGGCTCCCACCCCAGCTCCTTCTTCGCTTTGCTATTATCTAGGCAGCTGTGCTCCGTATCGCCTGCTCTTGGCGGAAGATATAACAGCGGCACGTCCGCTTGGTGAATGGCCACGAGCTGCCGGGCCAGCTCGTTAATAGATGTGCCAATGCCGGTACTAATATGATACAGATTATTATCGCCGTTAGTAACAGCCGCGATCAACGCCGCGACGACGTCTCGAACGTTGACGAAGTCGCGCGTCTGATTGCCGTCCCCATGGATGGTTAGCGGTCTCCTGTCACGAAGGCATGCTAGAAGCAGCGGAATGACATTACCCTCCCCTTGGGGCATCTGACGCGGACCATATACGTTAGAGAAACGAAGAATAATCGTCTTTAATCCATACAGGCCTGCGAACAACCGTACATAATGCTCCGATGTCCATTTGGATTGCGCATAGAATGACACCGGTTCCACAGGATCTGTCTCTGATAGACGTTCCTTTACAGTCGCCCCATACACAGAAGCCGTTGAGGCAAATACGAACCTCGATACGTTCGCTTGAACAGCTGCATGGAGCATCTGCACCGTGCCCAGCACGTTCACCCTCGTATCTTCAGCAGGGTCAGTCATTGAACGTGCGACATTTGCTTGCCCCGCTAGATGGAACAACACATCTGGCTTGTGCTTCACTACAATGTCCAAAGCTTTCATCGATGCGACATCGGCTAGATGTACAACAGCATGGCTGGGCACGTTACGGAGATTCCCCGTGCTCATATTGTCAATGACATGAACGTCCATCCCTCTCTCCAGCAGCTCATGCACGAGATGCGAACCGATGAATCCGGCTCCTCCGGTTACGATCGCTTTCATGCCATTGTTCCTCCCCATCCAGCAGATTCGTGCAGTCCTTTTCCTGCTAGTATATGGTTAGTAGAAAACGATTGGCTCCATTGTTGTCCGCATCGAATCCTATATTCTGCTGCAAGGCGAACAATTGCGACCAATTCGGCGTATGATACAGTACATTCGTCCAGATGCAAGGAGGTGCAAGCGTCATGCATTCCCATAGCAGCGGTTATCCGCCCCACATACAACAGTCGAATCTGAACCAGCCTGTGAGCATTCAACCGGCTGCCGCATTGTCAGCGCAGCACCATGAGTCGGCCAATCCATACGGAGCAGCCTATTCGGATACGTTCGCACTGATGCAGCTTGCAAGCCGAATGGACTATTTGATCCGCCTGATGGAAGAGAACAATAAGCTGCTGCGCACACTCGAACAACAGCAGAACCGTGTCATCACGAGCGGAGGCGGTTCAGTCATCGTTCGGATGTAGGCCCGCGATCCGTTCATTCGTGAACACAGCAAACAGGCTGTCCTTCTGCTGCCCATGAGCTAAGCAGAAGGACAGCCTATTGGTGTGACATGCAGTGCATTATAGAGCCGAGAAAAATTCGTTCTTGCTGTCGGGAGACATCTGCTGCTCATCTTTAAGCAATCCAGCACTCTTCTTATTGAGTACTGCGTCGATTAACCATTGTGTAAAAACAGCAACCTTCATCGAACGCAGCTCCTCCAACGAGAAAAAGCCTGCCGCATCAACCTCGACACCGTCCGGCACCGGTTCCCCACCGATATATGTCATCTCGAACGCAATATATACGTTATGTACACTGCGAGGCTGATCTCTCAACGCCACGATTCCTACGACGCTTGACTGTATTCCCGTTTCCTCGAGCACCTCCCGAACGACAGTTTCACTGATCGGTTCCAGTTGTTCGATATAGCCGCCTGGAATGGTCCAGTTGCCTTTGCCAGGCTCTTGAGCTCTTCGCACGAGCAATATTTTACCGTCTCTTTGGACAAGCGCACCGACACCGATACTATAGTTGCCCCAATGCACCGCACCGCAAGCAGTAGACGAACATACACGCCGCTCTACCCCGTCGATGATCCGATTCTCCATAGGAGCTCCGCATGCTGTACAAAAATTTACCGACATCGTATGATCACCTTTCCTGCTTCTACTATCGTTTGAATATTTAAAAGATCATCCTCCTATCTTAACTGCTCCGAGCGGTTTGTTCCACATAAACCATGTCATATTACTGATTGGGCGCCTCATCCGTAATAAAGTAACCCGGATATCCTCAGTTACAAGGATTCCGGGTTATTCTTATATTCCCGATGCCGTTGGCACAGCAAGCAAACTCATTAAGAAATCAACCGGCATATATTGTAGCGTCAAGGGGTCCGCGAAAGCCCGAATAATCGCATCCGCCTGTTCTTGTGCATAACAGCTTCTCACGTTCGATTCGAATTTCCGCTTCAGCAGCGGCAATCCCTCATCCCGTCTTCGACGATGACCGAGCGGGTATTCAATTTCTACCCGTTCGGTAACGGTACCATCGGTGAAACGGATCTGCACTGCATTAGCGATAGAACGTTTGTTCTCATCTAGATAATCACGAGAATAACGTACATCTTCCAACGTCTTCATCTTGCTGCGGAGCAGATCGATCCGCGGATCGCTTGCCGCCTCATCCTCGTAATGATCAGCATTCAGTTCGCCATGCAGCAATGCTATGGCAACCATATACTGCAGGCAATGATCGCGGTCAGCTGGATTATGAAGCGGTCCCTTCTTGTCTATGATGCGCAGAGCCGATTCGTGCGTCGTCAGCTCAATCGCTTCAATCTCCTCCCAGCGATCCTTAACAGCCGGATGCAATTTGATGGCGCATTCGACGGCAGTCTGTCCATGGAATTCCGCAGGATAGGCTATTTTGAACAAAATATTTTCCATCACATAGCTGCCAAGCTCCCGAGCAAGCGTCACCGGCCGCCCCTTGAACAGCACGTCCTGGAAGCCCCATACCGGCGTGCTCAACGCGGACGGATAACCCATCTCGCCTTGCAGCGTCAGCATTGCAAGCCGCACCGCGCGGCTTGTCGCATCACCAGCTGCCCACGATTTACGCGTCCCTGTATTCGGAGCATGCCGGTAGGCTCGCAAGGAATGGCCGTCCAGCCAAGCGTTCGACAGTGCCGTAATAATATCTGCCTTACTGCCTCCCAGCAGCTTTGTAACAACGGCGGTCGAAGCAATTTTGACGAGAATGACATGATCGAGTCCAACTCGGTTGAAGCTGTTATCGAGCGCAAGCACGCCTTGAATTTCATGAGCTTGAATCATCGCCGTCAGAACATCCTTCACAAGAAACGGCTGCTCGCCTGCTGCCTTCCTCTTCCTGCTGACATAATCTGCCGCTGCCAGAATGCCGCCGACATTGTCGGACGGATGACCCCACTCTGCGGCAAGCCATGTATCATTATAGTCCAGCCATCGGATCATACAGCCGATATTGAACGCAGCGGTAACCGGATCGAGCTCATAGGAAGTACCAAGCACACGCGCTCCGTGAGGTACGACCGTCCCAGGCACTACCGGTCCGAGAAGCTTCGTGCAAGCGGGATACGAGAGCGCAAGCAAGCCGCAGCCGATCGTATCCATGAGGCAATAGTGTGCGGTTTCATACGCTTCCGTACTTCCAACCTGTTGCTGGACAACATAATCCGCAAGCTGAACCAGCAGATCGTCCGGCTCTGGACGATGGTTAGGAATGAACGTCGACATCAGCGCTCCTCCTCACCTATAATCGATCCTTTAAGGGAACCCATGGCTGCTGTTCGCGTCCAATATATTCCGCATTCGGACGAATGAGCCGGTTGCTGCTGCGCTGCTCCATAATATGCGCGGTCCAGCCGCTAAGCCGAGAAATGACGAACAACGGCGTAAAGAGATTGTTCGGAATGCCGAGCAGACGGTAAGCTGATGCACTGTAAAAGTCCAAATTCGGGAACAGCTTCTTCTTACGCTGCATGACATATTCGATCCGCTCCGAAATATCATACAGCTTCCAGTCGTCCTCATGCTCAGACAGAATACGCGACTGTTCCTTTATGAGGTTCGATCTCGGATCGGAAACGGTGTATACACGGTGACCGAACCCCATAATGAGCCGCTTCTGGAGCAGCATTTGATGAATACCGGCCTCTGCCTCCTCTGGGCTTGAGAATGCCTCAATCAGCTCCATCGCTGCCTCATTCGCGCCGCCGTGCAAATTGCCGCGTAACGTCCCTACGCCAGTCGTTACGGCAGAATAGTAGTCGGATAGCGTCGAGGCGGTTATCCTCGCTGCGAACGTCGAAGCATTGAATTCATGCTCGGCATACAGCGTCAGTGAAGTATCAAGCGCATTCGCATGGATCTTGCTTGGCTTGCGTCCATGAAGCAGCTGCAAAAAATGCTCGGCTACGCTCCCTTCCAGCTCCGTCTCCACGCGAATCTGGTTCATATGGAAATGCCGCCAATAAAGCACGATTGAAGCGCTGCAAGCAATTAGCCGCTCCGCGATATGTGCTGCGCCATAGCTGTAGTTCTCCGGTTCAAGACTGCCAAGCGCCGATATTCCGGTACGCAGCACATCCATCGGATGAGAATCGGCGGGAAGCTGCTCTAATATCGTACATAGTGCAGATGGCAGCCGCCGCTTGCTCTCCAGCCGAGATCGAAACTGGAACAATTCATCCTCATTCGGCAGTTCTCCATATAACAGCAGGAAAGCCGTTTCCTCGAAGCTTCCGTAGCGAGCCAAGTCTTGAATCGCGTATCCGCGGTATGATAAGCCTTTGCCCCTCTTGCCAACGGTTGAGATCGAGGTTTGGCCGGCGACAACGTCGGCAAGACCGCCTTCTTTTTTGAGCGTCATCTACTTTTCGCCCCTTTCCTGTCCGAACAATCGGTCTAGCTGCTGCTCGTAATTCCAATAATTCAAATGATGGTACAGCTCATCTCTCGTCTGCATCGTATTCAGGATCGACTGCTGCGTCCCATGCTCACGAATGGTCCGATATACATTCAATGCTGCCGCACTCATCGCACGGAACGCGGACAGAGGATAGAGCACCAGCCCGACGCCTGCCTCGCACAATTGCTCCACGGTGAACAGCGGAGTGCGGCCAAATTCCGTCATATTCGCCAGTACCGGTACCTTTACTGCATCTGCGAAAGCTCGATAGTCTTCAAGCCGAGTGACCGCTTCGGGAAAGATCATGTCTGCACCCGCTTCCACGAACGCGCAAGCCCGCTCGATTGCTGCTGCAAGCCCTTCGACCGCAATGGCATCTGTGCGCGCCATGATGACAAAGCTTGGGTCCTCTCTAGCATCTACGGCTGACTTGATTCGATCGATCATCTCAGCCGCGCTAACGATCGCTTTGTTCGGGCGATGACCGCACCGCTTCGCCGATACTTGGTCCTCGATATGAACGCCGGCGGCACCGGCTCTAGTTAGCTGCTTAATCGTCCGAGCAATCGCGAAAGCGCTGCCGAAGCCCGTATCTGCATCAACGAGCACCGGCAGCTTGGTCACATGGGTTATTCTTCGGACCTCCTCTACGCAGTCGTTCATCGTTGTTATGCCGAGGTCCGGCAATCCGAAGGACGCATTCGCGATGCCTGCCCCGGAAATATATAAAGCGCGAAATCCAACGCTCTCGGCAAGAAGAGCCGCGTAAGCATGAATGACGCCTGGAAGCTGCAGCGGCTGCTCCGCCTTAACCGCATCACGAAGCTTCTGACCGGGTGACAAACTCATCGTTTTCACCTCCTACTTCACTTAATAAGTCATCAACGGTTGCACTCATCTTACAGCCTTTTGGCCTTCATAGTTCAAGAACGAAGCAGGTGGTTGCCGATCACAATGCGATGAATTTCATTCGTTCCTTCATAGATCTGTGTCACCTTCGCATCGCGGAACAGGCGCTGAGCCGGATAGCAGCTTGAGTATCCTTCGCGCCCGAGCAGCCGAACAGCAGCTCCTGATGCCTCAACCGCTGTATCGGAAGCGAACAGCTTCGCGGTTGATGCTTCTTTCGTGCATGCATTGCCCCGCTGATACAAATAGGCCGCCCGATACACGAGTAATCTCGCCGCCTCTACACGGGCAGACAATTCATCAAGCTCAGCAAGCTCGGCCGCACGCCTGACTCGCCCTCCTCCGCTGCCTGCCGCAGTACGTTTGAGCAAGCCTTCTTCAAGAAGCTGCAGCGCCGCTTCCGCTATGCCGAGCGCTTGTGCGGCGATGCCGATTCTTCCACCGTCCAATGCTCCCATCGCGATTGCGAAGCCTTCGCCTTCCGCACCTAGCCGTCTTGCCTCTGGAACGTGTGCATTGTCGAACGACAGCTCACAAGTGTTAGAGCCGTGAAGCCCCATTTTACGCTCCTTGCGTCCTATACGAAGTCCCGATGTTCCGCTATCGACGAGAAAAGCCGTAATGCCGCGTGTCCCTCTCTCCGGATCAGTCACGGCGAACGTCAAATACAGCTGCGCTGCACCAGCATTTGTAATGAACATCTTCGTTCCATTCAGCACATAACAGCCGCCTTCATACTTAGCAGACGTTCGGATGGATGCCGCGTCGGACCCCGCGTTAGGCTCCGTTAATGCGAATGCGCCAAGCCACTGACCAGATGCCAGCTTGCGGACGAATTGCTCACGCTGCTCCTTCGTACCGTGCTTCATAATTGGGAGAGTAGCGACCGTCGTATGCACGGACACAATGACGCCTACCGCTGCGCTTACACGGGACAGCTGCTGTATGGCAGCAATGTACGAGATAAAATCCGCTCCCGCACCGCCAAGCTCCGTAGGCACCGGGATACCCATCAATCCGAGCTGACCCATTCGCGCTACCAGTCCGGCAGGAAATGAGTATTCACCATCGGCTTCCATGCGCGGAATGGCGTCTCTAACCTCCGTCTCCGCGAAATGCTGAACTCGCTGCCGGAACGCCTCCTGCTCTGCCGTGAACTGAAGCTCCACCGCCCTCCCCCCTTGTATGCACGAAAGAACGACATGAGATTATTATTCGTAGACGTAAAATCCGCGGCCGCTCTTCTTGCCTAGCCAACCTGCCTTCACATATTGACGCAGCAGCGGGCAAGGCCGATATTTGCTGTCGCAAAAGCCGGTGTGCAGCGATTCCATAATGGACAGACAAGTATCAAGCCCGATCAGATCCGCTAATGCCAGCGGACCCATCGGATGATTCATGCCGAGCCGCATAATGCTATCGACCGTTTCGGGAGAGGCTACACCTTCATATACCGCATAGACTGCCTCATTGATCATCGGCATTAACACGCGGTTCGACACAAACCCTGGCAAGTCGCGGACTGCCAGCGGCGTTTTGCCCAATGACTTCGCCACCATTACAATTCCCTCGAACGTATCGTCGGACGTCGATAGACCGCGAATTATTTCGACGAGCGGCATAAGCGGCACTGGATTCATAAAATGCATCCCGATCACCTTATCCGGACGCTTCGTCGCCGAGGCGAGCTCTGTAATAGAGAGAGAGGACGTATTCGTTGCCAGAATAACGCCCGCCGCGCAGCTAGCATCTAGTGTTCGGAACAGCTGCTGCTTCACGCTAAGCGACTCCGGCGCCGCTTCAATCACGAGGTTCGTCTGCTCTGCAGCCGTTTCGAGCGAGCTTTGGCATGTAAGACGCAACAGCGCAGCCTCCTGCTCCTCTTCCGTCATACGCCCTTTGGCGACCGCCCTTGTCAGTCCGCGGCGGATGGCAGCGGCACCTCGTTCTATTGCTGCCTCATAAATATCGTACAGAGTAACCGTATAGCCGCTGCTGAGCAGCGTCTCTGCAATACCGCTCCCCATCTGACCTGCTCCGATGACCAACACATGCTCGATGTTCATTGACCTCACCCCTCTTCTAATCAAATGGGACGAGTATCGTACAATTCAGCCCACTCGAACGAGTAGCGCATCTCCCTGCCCACCGCCGCTGCATATTGCTGCAATGCCCAGCCCGCCGCCTCTCCGCTGCAGCTCCTTCACCAATGTCAGAACAATACGCGTGCCGCTCGCACCGATCGGGTGACCGATCGCTATCGCGCCTCCGTTCACGTTAACCTTATTGTCCTGCCAATTAAGTTGCTTCGCGCAGGACAGAACGACAGCAGCGAACGCTTCATTCACTTCGAACAAATCGATCGATTCCAATGAAACCCCAGTTTGCTTCAGCACCTTTCGGATCGCGAATGCAGGCGCTTCCGCTAATTGATGAGGCTCCATACTAACCGACGCGTAACCGATAATTTCTGCCCATTTGTCATGCCCGCCATTGTCTGCCGCTTCCTGCGACATAAGCAGTAAAGCTGCCGCCCCGTCATTGACGCCCGGAGCGTTACCCGCTGTAATTGTTCCAACTCCGTCTTCAACATAAATAGGCTTGAGCTGAGCCAGCTTCACAAGATTCGTATCATTACGTGGACACTCATCTGCCGTTATCTCCATCGAGTTCGATATGGAATAGGGCACCATCTCATCCGCGTGCTTTCCTTGCAGCGCTGCACTAATCGCAAGAGAATGACTTCGAAGCGCCCATTCATCCTGCTCCTGCCTGCTGATTCCGTATCGAAGAGCAGCCCGGCTGCCATGGACTGCCATCGGCACGCCATCGAACGCACACAACAGACCGTCATGCAGCATCAGGTCTATCAATTCAGCGTTGCCCATCCGTATGCCCCATCTGGCAGAACGTAAGCCGTACGGAACCCCGCTCATACTCTCCATTCCTCCGGCAACGACGATTGCAGCGTCACCAGCGCGAATTATGCTGTCTGCTAATCCAATGGTGCGCATTCCCGAAGCGCATACTTTATTTATCGTATCGGACGGGACGCACCACGGTATGCCCGCTCCTGCCGCAGCCTGCCGAGACGGAATTTGCCCTGCACCTGCCTGAATGCCCATTCCCATCAACACTTGCTCGACTTGTGCGCCATGGACACTAGCAGAATGCAATGCTCCACGAATCGCTGCGGCGCCTAGCTGCGCTGCACTTGCCTCTTTAAGTACGCCACCGAGCTTGCCAAATGGCGTTCTCGCTCCCCCGACAATGAACGACCCGCCCATAAAGTCGCTCCTTTCTGCCCTTACGACTTAGACTTGCTTCGCATAGGAGATATCCCTTCTAAGCCGCCTAAGGCGAGAGCGGTTTCCAAACACTTCACATCTCTTAGTAGCCGCTCCAGCTTAAATTCACGCATATAACCGTATCCGCCCATAATCTGCACCGCTTCCAAGGCTGTGCGAACAGCCGCTTCGGCAGCATACGTTCTGGCGAGCGACGCTTCTCGAACCGCGCTGTACCCTTGATCCAGTCGCCATGCAGCTTGATAGACGAGCAGGCGCGATGCCTCAGCAGCAACCGACATATCGGCTAGCTTGAAGAGGATGCTCTGCTGTCGTCCAATTGGGGCGCCGAACTGCTTTCGTTCCTTCGCATAACGGGTAGCCGCAGCCATAGCGCCTTGTGCTGCTCCGACCGATTGTGCTGCTGCGCCGAGTGCGGCGATCATCTTAATCGGCTGCAGCATTTCACGGGCACGGCCTTCACGGCCTACCGTATCGCCACTTTCTATACGGCATGCTTGAAAGAGAAGCTCTCCGGTCGCAAATGCCCGTAGACCGAGCTTGCTATGCCGATTCCCAGCCGTCAATCCGGGGGCATCGGCACTAAGCCACAATGCATGAAGCCTCCGCGTTTGCCTCGAAGGCGCAAGTATGAAATACCCGTCCGCCTCTCCAGCGTTCAAGACGAACGGATGGGTACCTTGCAGGACGAGGCCTCCGGCTTCCTCCTCAACGACATTCAGCCTTTGCTCCTCGACTAGCTCAACAGCTGATGAAGCAGCTGAATTTGACGTCTCGTATAGTCCTGCTCCTCCGAGTTGTGCCCCTGAAGCATATGGCTGCAGCAGCCGATCCCGAATCGAATCGCTCCCGTACCGATATAACGGCCATACCGTATAAGCGGTATGTGCAGCTAATACAGCTGACGTCGAGACGCACACTCTCGCCAGCTCCTCCAACACGATCACATATGCTAACCATCCAGCGGCGGAGCCGCCGTACCGTTCCGGCACGGGTATGCCGGTCAACCCCAGCTCCGCCATCTTTGTGAACAACGACCGATCGAACCGTTCCTCCTCATCTCTTCCTGACGCTCCAGGAGCGACCTCCGTCTCGGCGAACTCCCGGACGACCAACCGCAGCATTTCCAGCTCCTCCGGCAGTTCGAAACGCATGCTTCTCCCTCCCTGATCGAAGCTTGAAGACAGAGCACAGAGTCGGCCATGCCCAAACTATCAACAACTCGGATACCATTCGACGGAATCATGGATACCCATGTATATGAGCTAGAGGACGTCCGAAATGATAAACGAAAAAAGGTTGTGCAGAAGACAAACAACCTGTTTTCTGCACAACCTATTATTATTGAGACTTTCCAGATTCTAACTTATTAAGCAACTACAAATCCTACGCCTTCCCAATTCTCTTCGAATCGCAGCTCCAAATCTTTATTGTCCAAATACCAAAGCTGGTCTTCCAGCATATAGAACTCGATGCCCTCTCTAACCTGGCTAAGACGAGGAGCATTCGAGGCTTCCTTCGTTATGCCGAGCGACATGCCTGGCTGAACACTGCCGCAGCCGCCTAGACGAACGAATATTTGCATCTGGTCACCGGGCTTCAGTGACATCTCATTGATATACCAGCGCGCAACATCGGCATCTACTTTAATCTTCATGGCTCTTCTCTCCAGTGCTCAGTATTCAAATTCTATGTCTACATCGTACTCTCTCTTGTCCATTACCGCAATACTGCAAATCCTGTAAACGCAATCATTCATTATAATGGATTTATTATATGAATCTGTTATCTCAAGCTATACTGCGCCTCATGCAAGCGACTGTACATTCCGCCAGCCGCGACGAGCTCCTTGTGCTCTCCTTGCTCTGCTATTCCATTCTCATTAATAACAACGATACGGTCCGCATTCTTAATAGTAGCCAAACGATGGGCGATTACGAGCGTTGTCCGACCGACTGACAACTCGCTCAGCGCCTGCTGAATGGCCGCCTCCGTTGCTGTATCGAGCGCGGAGGTCGCTTCGTCAAGAATCAAGATCGGCGGATTCTTCAGGAACATGCGCGCAATGGCAAGCCTCTGCTTTTGACCGCCCGACAGCTTGACGCCCCTCTCACCGATAATCGTATCCATGCCTTCCGGCAAGCTGCGAATCAATTCATCCAACGAGGCGCGCCGCGCAGCTTCCCATATTTGCTCCTCTGTCGCTTTCAAATCGCCATAGGCGATATTTTCACGAATCGAGCCGGAGAACAAGAAGACGTCCTGCTGCACTATACCGATATGCTTGCGAAGCGACTCCAGCTTCATCTTACGAATGTCGAGTCCATCAATCGTTATGCTGCCTTCAGTTACATCATAGAAGCGCGGCAGTAAGCTGCAGATCGTCGTTTTGCCCGCACCAGAAGGACCGACGAAAGCAATCGTTTCTCCCGCACGAATCGATAAATTAATGTTATTCAATATCATTCGTCCGGGCTCATAACCGAAGCTTACATTCGAGAATTGAATGTCACCGCACAGCGTAGGCACATTAACGGCATCCTTCGCATCCGCGATGTCTGGCTCAGTATCCATAACCTCAATATAACGTCTGAAGCCGGCAAGCCCTTTCGGATAGCTTTCAATGACGGCATTAATTTTCTCAATTGGCCGGAAAAAGATGTTGGATAAGAGCAGGAAAGCAAGAAATTCACCCATATTAATTTGGTCGTGCAGGAAGAACCAAGCGCCGCACACCATGACGAATACAGTAACGAGACGCATCATCATATAGCTGACCGAGATGCTTTTGGCCATCGTTTTGTACGCCAGCAGCTTCGTCTCGCGGAACCGCATATTGTCAATGGCGAACAGCTTCTTCTCATGCTCCTCGTTCGCGAACGATTGAACGACGCGAATGCCGCCGACATTGTCTTCAATGCGGGCATTGAAATTGCCGACATCTCTGAATAGTCTTCGGTAAGTTCTCGTCATTCGCCCGCCGAAGAAGATGATGAGCCAAGACATAATCGGAATAATTATAAACGTCAGCAGCGCCAGCTCAAGATTGATATAAGCCATCAGAGAGAACGAACCGATCAATGTCATCACGGCGATGAAGACATCCTCCGGACCATGATGGGCAACTTCACCGATCTCATTGAGGTCATTGGTCATCCGGCCGATCAAATGACCAGTCTTGTTGTTATCGAAAAATCGGAACGACAGCTTCTGGATGTGCTCGAACATTTTGCGGCGCATGTCGGTCTCGATGTTAATGCCCAGCATATGTCCCCAATACGTGACGACATAATTCAAAGCCGTATTGAGCGCATAGACGGCAAGCAGCGCTGCACTGCCCAACACGATCAGACCCCAGTTCTCATTAGGTAGAAGGTCGTTAACGAACGAGCTGACAGCGAACGGAAAAGCAAGCTCCAGCAGGCCAGCTATGACCGCGCATGTAAAATCAAGAAAAAATAGGCCCTTATACGGGCGGTAATATGAGAAAAAACGACGAAGCAACTTCCCTTCACTCTCCTTCATCGACTTCAGAACCAAGCAGCCCTTGATCGTCTTCGAGCTGCTCCGTCCTACCGCATTCTTCATGCAGTTCGAATAGTTGAATATAATCTTCAATAACTTGCTCCAGCGCTTTAAGCTCGCCAACTAGAATCGTCTTGATCGACTCGAATTCAGGCTGCGTCAGCTGGCGCTGAAGCGTTGCCCGTCTGTTGTTCATCTGATCGAGGAACAGCACAATACGTCCTCGGCGATAAGTCTGTGCACCCTTGCCGCCATGATGCTCACCTTCACGATGGCGATGATGTCCGCCGCCCCGCCGCCCCTTGCCGCGGTCGCGTTCTTCTTCTCTACTCATATCCAATCACCTTCCTTATCTATATATTAGTTGCATTTATCAATGGCGTTGTATACAAATGTATTCGTATTTAATAAAAAAGACAACTCTTAATTAGAAAACGAGCATTTCACGCACAATTTGCCCGTCGATAATAAAATAGCCTCCCATCGTCATCGGAACGATAGAAAGCGTCACACCACGCCTAATAATTTAGCATGTGGAGAGAAACGGCTGCGTAACCTTGGCCACTTGGAGAATCAACGTATTCATTATTCTAACTTTCGTTCTCGCCTAATAACGATTATTCGACGACGATCTTCTTCCTTGCGGTTACAAGCTGCAAAGGCTTTTCCTCATTGTTGTTAATAAGTGAAATCTCTGCAACGGCATAAGCTTCATAGGTTCCGGGTTGTCTAAATCGATAGGTCTGCTTCTCCGAGATGGTCTCATGACTTCCTGCTTGCCGGACAATACCAACATCTGTTCTTACGATCGTGTTGATAACCTTGCCGCTGGAGTCTAAGACGACGTAGTAAAAGATGGGATTCCCCGTCATTATCTCAGCCGCTTGTTCCAAGTTACTCTGAAGTTCTAGATCGATTGTGAATGTCTCTTGTGTTCGTACTTGCTCCGGAACAGACAGATGAACGGCAAACAACTCGGTATCGGTATGTTGTTTGCTCATCGAGACAGCAGCAGGCTGAACGGAGTTTTTGTTTTTCGGATTTTCCAATTCCGACGATTGACACCCTGCCAGCAAAACCAACATAAAACTAACGACTGCCTTAATCATGGAAATACACCCCTGTTAACAAACGGTGCATTCCCAAAAATTGTTGCATTAATAGGATGACAAGAGAGGACACAAGCTGTAAACACACTTTCTCACCACTGTCATCGTTATTACTTCATTACCAAATTAACCCTTACAATATAAAAAGCGCCTCATTCGAGACGCTCCTTCATCACTCAAATATGCGTTAATATAGCGTTCGCAGCGCTTCAGGCGAGAATGGCTTCAGCTCTTCCACTCTGCCCGTTCTTACCTTCTCAGCCCATTCCGGATCGGCGAGGAGCGCCCGACCGACAGCGACAAGATCGAACTCACCATGTTCCAGACGATCGATTAAGCCGTCGATATTCGTTGTCGATGCTCCTTTGCCTTCCGTGAACAGTGACATAAAGTCGGAATCCAAGCCCACCGATCCGACCGTAATGACCGGCTTGCCCGTCAGCTTCTTCACCCAGCCGGCGAAATTGAGCTCAGAGCCCTCGAATTCAGGCTCCCAGAAACGGCGCGTCGAGCAGTGGAACCCATCTATGCCGGCTTCGACGAACAATGCCAGCAGCTGTTCAAGCTCCTCCGGCGTATTCGCCAGCTTCGCGGTGTAATCCGACGCTTTCCATTGGGACAAACGGATAATGAGCGGGTAATCCGGACCTACAGCACGTCGGCATGCTTCGATAACTTCAACTGCGAACCTTGCACGCTTCAGTCTATCCCCGCCGTATTCGTCCGTTCGCTGATTGGTCCGCTCCCATAAAAACTGGTCGATCAAATAGCCGTGCGCGCCATGCAATTCAACGCCGTCGAAGCCCAGCCGTTTCGCATCCGCCGCCGCTTGACCAAATGCAGCTACGACTTGCGCGATATCTTCCTTCGTCATCGGTTCCGTTACCTTGGTGCCCGTAAGATCAAGACCGGAAGGTCCGATCGGCAGAGTCTTTGGATTCGGCAAATCACCGAGCCGGCGAGTCAAGCCGACGTGCCAAAGCTGCGGAAATATTCGGCCACCCGCTGCATGCACCTGCTTAACGACCTCCGCCCAGCCTGCCAGCGCTTCTTCACCATGAAAATTTGGCACCTTCGGATCGCCTGCCGCCGCCGGATGATTAATAACGGTTCCCTCCGTAATAATAAGTCCGACGCTATTCTCCGCACGGCGGCGGTAATAAGCAGCGACATCCTCACCCGGCACCCCGCCAGGGGAGAAGGTTCTCGTCATTGGAGCCATTACAATACGGTTCGGCAGCTCCAAGCTGCCTAGCTTGAACTTCGTGAACAGCGGCTGAACATTTACAGCTGTATGTGCAGGTTGTCTAGAATCGGTCACGGTCATCCCTCCAACTAATCTATCTACACCTACTTACTTTTATATACTATAATATATTTCAATTTTTTACAATATCTTTAAAAAAACAAAAAGCCGCGTTCAACTACGCGGCTTCGTCCTGCTGGTTATAGTTAATTCAATTGTCCAACAATCTTTAATACCGCTGCACGGGTCAGTTTATTGCCTCCAGCCGCCAGCAGTTTGGTCGTCGCATGAGCGAGGGCAAGCGGAATTTTGCAGAAACGCATCGCCGGGCCTTCCTTCAGCTCCGCGATGTAGTCGTCTGCCAGCTTCAAATTGCGTCTCGTATACTGCAGCATATCCTTAAAGCTCCAGCCGTCTGGGAAAAAATCAACGCCCCGCTTCAAATCCTCTTCGCGGTTGCGCATAATGTTAACAGCCTGTAGACCGCGGCCGAATGCAACCGCCTTCTTCATATCCGATACTGTACCGTCATACCATTGCCATAGCTCAGACAGCATCTCACCTACCATGCCGGCGACACTGTATGTATAACGATCCAGATCCTCTTCGGTCTTAATGCTCCACCCTGTGACGACCCACTCGGACATCTGCTCAGACATCATGGCCGTGTATTTCATTATAATCGGCGCCGCAGTCGGCGGGCAAAGCGACAGCCAATCGTCCAGCTGCGTCGATACGGCGGGAAGTCCGCAGTCGGCCGTTCTAAGCAGCTTTGCAGTCTTTTCGACCGGCTGGCTGCTGTGAAGCGCATCGCGTACACCGGTTAGCAGCTCCACTTTACGATCGTCTGCAAGCTCCTCATGATCTTCAATTTCATCTATGGCCCGCATAGCCAAATATCCGGACGTAACCGCTTCGCGCAAGCCCGGCACTAGTCTGCTGATCGGAATATAAAAAGTTCGGCTTGTTTGTTCAAGCATGACCATAGCGTTATTCAATAGGACGTTAGTGATGACAAACCCCTCCAAAAATTGCTCAGCTGTGCTCGATAGTTTTCCTTAACTATCATGATAACATACGTTGACCAAGCGAACCAACTAATAAGGCTGCCCGGAAGCCCGTTTATGACGGGGACTGGCAGCCTTTGTAACAGAAAAGTTAAAACTTCAGTTATTCACCAGACAACGTGCTGTCCTTCAGCATGACGTCATGTGCTCCACCTTCAACCAGGCTTGTTGCGGAGACGAGCGTAATGCGCGCTGTACGCTGAAGCTGTTCGATCGTCAGCGCTCCGCAGTTGCACATGGTCGATTTGATTTTGCTGATCGTCTTATCCAGGTTCTCCTTGAGCGAACCCGCATAAGGAACGTACGAATCGACGCCTTCCTCGAATACAAGCCCTTGCTTGCCGCCTGTATCATAACGCTGCCAGTTGCGCGCACGGTTCGAGCCTTCGCCCCAGAACTCCTTCACGAAGTTGTTGCCGACCTTCAGCTTCTTCGTTGGACTCTCGTCGAACCGCGCGAAATAACGGCCCATCATGACGAAATCAGCCCCCATTGCAAGTGCCAGCGTAATATGGTAGTCGTGCACGATGCCGCCATCAGAGCAAATCGGAACATAGATACCTGTTTCTTCATAATATTGCTGACGCGCCTCCGCCACTTCGATAACGGCCGACGCTTGTCCCCGCCCGATCCCCTTCTGTTCGCGCGTAATACAGATCGAACCGCCGCCGATGCCAACCTTAACAAAGTCCGCGCCAGCTTCGACAAGATACAGGAAGCCCTCACGGTCAACGACATTACCGGCTCCAATTTTGACGTCAAAGTTTTGTTTTACCCATTTGACCGTATCATATTGATATTCTGTATACCCATCCGATGAGTCGATGACGAGAATGTCAACGCCTGCTTCAACCAATGCCGGAACACGCTCTTGAAAATCTCTCGTATTAATGCCCGCGCCGACGATATACCGCTTATTGCTGTCGAGCAGTCCGAGCGGATTTTCCTTATCGGCATCATAGTCTTTACGGAATACGAGATGCTGCAGATGCTGCTTCTCATCAACGATTGGCAGACAATTCAGCTTGTTGTCCCAGATTAGATTGTTCGCTTCCGGCAAAGTGATGCCCGCTTGTCCATAAATCAGCTGCGAGAATGGCGTCATAAACTCGCGGATCGGCTTATCGAGCGAATCACGGCTGAGGCGGTAATCTCGACTCGTAACGATGCCGAGCAGCTTGCCGCTCGATGTGCCGTCTTCCGTAATCGCGACGGTCGAGTGTCCATTCTCCTCCCTCAAGCGAAGTACATCGCGCAGCGTCTGCTCCGGCTTCAAATTCGATCGACTGACAACGAAGCCTGCTTTGTATTCCTTAACCTTGCGTACCATCGCCGCTTGCTCCTCAATCGTTTGGGAGCCAAAAATAAAAGAAATACCGCCGCATCGAGCCAGTGCCGTCGCCATGTTATGGTCAGAGACAGACTGCATGACTGCAGATGAGAACGGTATATTAAGCGTAATATCCGGCTGCTCGCCTTTCTTATACTTTGTAATTGGGGTCTTTAAAGATACGTTACCCGGGGTACATTCCTTTGTCGTCAGGTTCGGAATTAGAAGAAATTCGCTGAACGTACGAGACGGTTCTAGATAATAGTGTGCCAATGTTCTCCACTCCTCTTCGAATAATATTTGCTTGGAATCTCGAATAATAATTTCAAATAAGATAACAGATTGTCCATTCACCTGTCAATTTGAAATTACGGCGGCGACAACTTTAGTACAGCCGCATCGTTATCCGTCTAACGAATGTTCCACGTAATGCTCATCATAGTCTCTCAACTCTTCGTCTGCGATCGCCTGGACATCTTCCGCAGTTAATGTCATGAATAGGTAACCGTCCTCCTCATGCCGTCTAAGCGCCCGTTCCTTCATAAACTTCGGGCTGGCTTCGCCTGCATCCTCATCATAGAATAGCAGAATGCCATCGGTCCGGCGCAGCAGCAGCTCGTCCCTTGCCGTTAACTGCCATACGCCCTGATAGGGCTGCTTGCTAACGATGCCATAATAATCGATTTGGGCCACAATACTGCGATAATAGTTTTGTTTCTCTTCCTTCCATTTCTCTTCCGGGTTCATATAAGCCGTTATGATCGATAGCTTTAACTGAGGATAGTGCTGTTTCAGCTCGATGACAGCCTCGCATGCCCATAGGTCAACTCCGTATTGGCCAGGTGTTACGATCCACTCTAATCCTTCTTCAAGTAACGGAATAAGTCTCGAAGCGATCGCCTTTCGGATATACGGGATTCCTTTATGCTTCTGATCGTATATGCCGAGCTCATGAGCCCGGTAGCCGGTTACAAGTAAGCTTTTCATTCGATACTCCTTGCCTTCCATACTCGTCCTTTATCTTCTGTAGTATGAGCGACCATACGAAGATTAGCAATGCTTACAGTGTATATATGTCGTTGGCGCTAACTGCTGTCATATGATTCATATTGACTTTGCGGATGCAATCTTCTATGATTGACTATCAGATTTAATAACGTTGAATTATTGCGGTAGAGGGATAAGCAGGCTCTCTACCGCTTCCATATAGGTAGAAAGGAACGATAGATCATGACAAGCCGACTTCCCTTTCAAGTTCTTCTCTATTATAAATTTGTGCCTATTCCCGATCCGGAGCAATTTACGGCGGAGCATCTCACATTTTGCAAAGAGCTTGGACTTAAAGGCCGCATTCTGATTGCATCCGAAGGCATTAACGGCACGGTATCCGGTACGATCGAGCAGACCGAGGCTTATATGCGTCATATGCACTCGAACCCTCTGTTCGCCGATATGGTGTTCAAGATCGATGAGGCAGAAGACCATACATTCCGCAAAATGTTCGTTCGTCACAAGAAGGAGCTCGTCACCCTTCGTTATGAGAAGGAGCTCGACCCGAACAAGGTAAGCGGCAAACGTCTATCTCCGGTCGAATTCCACGAAATGCTGCAGCGTGACGATGTCATTATTCTCGACGGACGCAGCGACTATGAGTTCGACCTGGGACATTTCCGCGGCGCGATTCGTCCAAACCTCGCTACATTCAAGGAATTTCCGGAATGGATTCGCAACAATATGAACGAAGAATACCGCGACCGGCCGATTCTGACCTATTGTACAGGCGGCATCCGTTGTGAGAAGCTGACGGGCGTGCTCATTAACGAAGGATTTCCGAACGTCTACCAGCTCGATGGAGGTATCGTGACGTACGGCAAAGATCCTGTCGTGAAAGGCCATCTGTGGGACGGCAAATGCTACGTATTCGATGAACGGATCTCCGTGCCGATCAATCGGACAGACGAGCAGGTCGTTGTCGGCAAATGCTACCATTGCGGCGGCCCGGCAGAAACGTACATTAACTGCGCCGATGACACGTGTCATCGCCAGCATCTCGTATGCGAAGCGTGCGACGATATTCATCACGGTTACTGCTCGGCCGAATGTGAAGAGCATATAACGGCTGGTTAAACGATTAAAGGACATGCAGGCTTCAATGAAGCCTACATGTCCTTTTTGACAACCAATTCATATAAGCAGTCAGCCCGTAGAAGGCTTGTTCGGTAACTGCCCCTTCTGATTCCGATGAACTTCTGTCGTCGCGGCCAAATTATCTTCAGCCTGCTGACTGCTGACCTGTAATGCGTGCTGCTTGCCTTCCAGCGTACGGTTTTTGCTGCGGCCCATCGCCACACCTCCCGATCGTTTAGTTCAAATAAGTGAAAGTCCGGCGATTATATCGTGCCCGCTGACGCCTCATTTTATCGCTAATCGAGCTCAAGCCCTTTCGTTTCTTTGCCGAGCATCAGCACTGCCGCAGCGCCGACTAGTATCGTGATGAAGAAAATCGCAAAAATCGCACTTATAGCCGTATTATTCGCCACGAGCCAGCCAGCCAGGTATGGACCGATAATGCCGCCAACACGACCGAACGAGGCTGCCATGCCCACGCCCGTTGAACGGATCGCCGTTGGATACAGCTCCGGCGTGTACGCATACATCGCCCCCCACGCACCGAGATTAAAGAACGATAATCCGATCCCAGAGCCGATTAGCATAGCTGTCGTTTCAGCGCTGCCGAACAGAATCGCACATACGGCCGTGAGCAGCAAATAGAGGATCAGCACGAACTTCCGACCTGCTCGCTCGATCAGATAGGCAGCCGTGAAGTAACCAGGCAGTTGGGCTATCGTCATAATGAGAACATACTGGAAGCTTTTTACCAGATCAAAGCCTTTGAGCACCATCACCGTCGGGAGCCACAAAAACATGCCGTAATAGGACAGCACAACCGTAAACCATAGCACCCACAGCATCAATGTCGATCTTCGGTGCTCTGCTTGCCAGATCGAGAGAAGCCGCTTGCCGTACGACATCGCGACGTCACGCTTCTCCGTGAACCGCTTCGGATCACGAATCGCCCTGCGAAGATATATGGCATACACCGCTGGAATGATGCCGATCGCGAAGCCGATTCGCCAGCCATATTCAGGTATGACGAAATATGCGATAATCGCCGATACGATCCACCCGCCTGCCCAGAAGCTTTCAAGCAGCACAACGGCGCGGCCTCGGTCAGCAGGCGCGACCGACTCGGATACGAGCGTCGAAGCAACGGGCAGCTCGCCGCCGAGTCCGAAGCCAGCTAAGAAGCGCAGCGCGAGCAGAACGACGAAGCTGCCCGCAAGGGCGGACAATCCGGTTGCGAACGAGAAAATAAGGAGCGTCCACAGCAGAATAGCCCGCCGTCCGTAACGATCCGCCAGTACACCAGCAGCGGCGGCGCCGGCTGCCATGCCGATGGAATTCGTCGCCGTCAACAATCCGATCTGCTGCGCACTGAGCTCCCACTCGACTTTAAGTGCCGCAACGATGAACGACAGCATGCCGACATCCATCGCATCGAACAGCCAGCTGATGCCGGCGCTTAACAATAATTTACGTTGTGTGCCGTCCCGGAACGAGCCGGAACTCTTCAAGAGTGAAAGGTTGTTCATACGGGATAGTTTCCCCATTTCCCGCTGAACCATGAATCAATTCGTCAAATCCAATCGTTAATCGTATGGAACAACAGGAAGCCTTCTTACCTGTTCCTGCTTAAGATCGCGGGCCTTATACCCGTCATGAATTAGCTCCAGCTGACCCGTCGTCGGATCCATGATCAACCCATGTACAGGAATATACGCCGGTACAAGCGGATGCTTACGAATCATGTTGACGCTGTGCATTACGCCTTCCTCCGCTGACTCGAAGCCTTTGAGAAAACGGTTCATCTTAATCCCAGAATTTTCAAGCGTCATAAGTACCTCTTCCGAAATTCCGTTCTCGAGAAACTTCTTAATCATCGCATCCGCATCCAAGTTCGTCATGCCGCAGCCGTGATGACCGATAACCAGCACCTCTTGCACATCCATATCATGAATAGCGATCAGCAAGCTTCTCATGGCGCTGCCGAAAGGCTGTGTCAGCACCGCGCCTGCATTTTTAATAATTTTCGCATCCCCGTTTCGAAGATTGAGCGCCTTAGGCAGCAGCTCGACGAGCCGCGTATCCATACAGGTCAGAATGGCAAGCTTCTTATCGGGATATTTATCGGTTACGTAAGATTGATACTTCTTGTTTCGCACGAACTGCTCATTGAAGGCTAACATTTCGCTAATCATTCGGCTTCACTCTCCCTTAGTTGATGAATCGGAGGGGTCCGAAAGAACGCAAAAAAGACCCTATAAGCATAGGGTCTTAGGATGCTAAATCGTTACAATGCAAGACCCATCCATCGCTGACGAGGTTAGCTGACGGGCTCGGGTAAGATGGTCCCCTACACAGACAAGATGTCCGTCGATTCGCCCCAAAATGACTGGTTCCCCCGCTTATCAGCATGCGGCCGACAATTAAGCGTAATAACATTGTACGTTACAACCATTCCATTAGTCAAAATATTGTATTCTTCTTCGGACTTGAGGTGCTTTTCGACCTCCGCTGTCATACACATCCCAACGATGTGCGAAGGCAGCGAGCCTCGGGTGAAGTTCCCTAGCAGACGGTTCAGAGGCTAGCAACAGCCGAATACGGATAATCCAGGATTCGAATGAGTCGAAGCTTGCGATCAGATTCGCCATGCTCGGTGTTAAGTAAAGAAACAACGGTGAGCCATACGTTTCGATAAGATGGCGGAATGCACTGTCGATCGGCGTATATTTTTTTCGTTTCCCTTCAAGTCCATCGATTCGAATATTCGTGCGCACCTGTGAACGGCGCCAGTCATGCAGCTTATCCATTCTTTTATAGTAGGGACTAATCGGCTGCTTCATCATCCGTTTCGCAGTTGCCTCATGAAGCGGGTACAGCACCAATGTACGGAACGATAGGTTTGCTGCCGCCTCAGCGGCTATTTCAAGCTCCGCATCACTCGTCTCTTCGAACCAATCATAATAGACGAGCGTTCCATTGCGCGGCTCTGCAGCCGGCTCGTACCCGAACGGAACACGATCCTGCTTCCGATTCAACGCGATTCCTCCTGTCGTCACCTGCCATACTGCCGTACTAATCAGCGTGACCATAGAATGTTTCGCTTATTGTCACACCGAACGTCCAGCATCATACAGCTTTACAGTGTATGCACAAAACGTTCGATTCGTATGAGAGCTTCCTCAATCTGCTCGACGGAGGTTGCATAAGAGCAGCGAATATATCCTTCACCGCCACGACCGAACACACTCCCAGGCACAGTAACGACTTTACCTTCTTTGAGCAGCCGCTCTGCGAATTGCTCCGATGTTAGTCCGGTATGCTTAATAGAAGGAAACGCATAGAACGAGCCGTAAGGCACATGGCACGGCAGTCCGATGCGCCGGAACCCTTCTACGATAAGTCTACGCCGCATATCGTAGCTGTCGATCATCGCTCGCATGTCCTTCATCCCGATGCGCAGCGATTCTAACGCCGCAATCTGACCAAGTATCGGTGCACACATAATCGTGTACTGATGGATTTTGTACATCGCCTCAATTACTGGCTTCGGTCCGCAAGCATAGCCGACGCGCCACCCAGTCATTGCGAACGCCTTGGAGAAGCCGTTCACGAGCAGCGTACGCTCCTTCATGCCTGGAAGCGAGGCGAAGCTGACATGCTTGCTGTCATATGTAAGCTCTGCATAAATTTCATCCGAAATGACGACAAGATTATGCTCTTCCACTATTCGTGCAATCGGTAGCCAATCCTCATACGTCATCGTCGCTCCCGTAGGATTGTTCGGATACGATACGATCAACACCTTCGATCGGGGCGTAATAGCACGCTGCAGCGCTTCGGCCGTCAGCTTGAACCCGTTGCTTGCTTCAGTCTCTACTTCAATCGGCTTGCCATAACCAATTGCTGCAATGGGCGAATATGATATATAGCAAGGGACAGGAACTAGAATCTCATCTTCTGCCGTAATAAGCGCTCGCAGCGCCAAATCAATTGCCTCGCTGCTGCCGACCGTAACAAGCACTTCGTCATCCGGATCATAGCCCACCCCCCAGCTTTGCTGGACGTAATCCGCGATTGCTTGGCGCAGCTCCGGCATACCAGCATTCGAGGTATAAGACGTACGTCCTTCTTCTAGCGCAGCAATAGCAGCGTCGCGCACTGGCTTAGGCGTAACGAAATCCGGCTCCCCAATGCCGAGTGAAATCATATCCGACTGACCGGCAGCTAGTTCAAAAAATTTGCGAATGCCCGATGGCTTCATATCCCGTACAAGCGGCGCCAGCAGCTCCTCTATAGAATTGGACTTCGTAACTGTTGAACTGATCATGATCCTTTCCCCCTTCGACATTAGAAAAAAATAAAGACTCGTCCCATAGAAGGGACGAGTCTACACCCGTGTTACCACCCTAGTTCCGCTGTCTTCGAGGGCAGCGGCACTCTGTTCACGTATCTATCAATACGCGTTCCTTATAACGCTGGAATAGCGGCAAGGCCTACTCGAATTCAGCCCGCTTCTCAGAGATGGCTTTCGGCTATCATCTGAACGTCGGTTTTCAGCTGCCCCGACTCTCTGATGGATCAGACGGATAACGTACTCTTTCTCGTCATAGAATTTAAAGCTCCGATATAAATGATACTCGTTATTATACACACCAAGCTTCAAATTGCAAATTAAATTTTTTAAACTTTTGCATCATCGGATTTGTTCGGACTCCCCCCGCTATATCCATATAGCTTATTAACAGCTCGACCAATCCACTGTTGTCTGTCTCCAAAAAGTTAACGCCGCCGCTAGATTCAGCAACGAATCAAAGCGGAATAAGGACCACGCCATTCTCTAATAACATAGGCGCTGGCACACCTTTATTAAGGTCATTAATCAATGCTTTCCTGAGCCTACCGCCAACACAATACTTCTTTGCTCATCCGTACCTGTAACTTGCCTGCTGCGTTTATTCCAGCTCGTCTTCCAGCCCATTCGCGTCGAATACGGGACGAAATGAGACATAAACGATGCCATCGCAACCAACGGGCTTTGGTGCTCCTTCAAAATCTTAACGATGTCCGTCCGATTATTAATCCCATTAATCTTCTACTGCTGATCAGTGCACTCGCCCCAGGCCATGTTGTTAACATCGTTAAATAGATGTTTGTCTTAGTAAGCAGGCATTAGTCCTGCTATTTCGTACTGATTTCTACGGTGCGGCTGCTCGCATTCCAGACTGCTTTAATGCCTAGCAGATCAGCAAAATCTTTCACTGGCACGTACAGGCTGCCGTTCAGTATAACAGGAGGGTATGACAGCTCTAGTTGTCCTTCTTCTACCAATGCGTATGTCTTACCTTCGGCAATCGTAAATTTTCGTTCCTTATACGTCACGGTTGCCTGTTTCGACTCCTTGTCATATACAATCGTCGCACCTACTGCCTCTGTCAACGATCGGAAAGGTACAAACATACGATTGGCGCTAGACATCATACTAGGCTCGAAAGCTCGCTCCACACCATCAATCGTTAGCTTCGCCTGTGCCTTCGTGAATGAATTCGCAACAGAGGCTTCATTGCTAATCGGCTTACTCAGTTCAGTTGGCAGGGAGAAGCCGTACAGCTTTCCTTCCGCCTGAACGAGCAGCATGCTGCCTGCCGTCTGGAACGGACCATAATTACGTGCCCCGATCTCGTAACGGAATAACGCTTTACCGTTTGTTACATTCAGCGCATATATCGTCCCATCCGTTTGACCCACATACATGCCGGAATCGATAATATCGAGTCTGCTAATTGGATTGTTAACACCTTCGTAGTTTACCTGCTTCGTATCGAAAATTTTACGTGCATGAAGACCTAATTTGTCCGAATCCGCAAAGAAAAGCTTTCCGTCATATGGACCGGCCAGCCAACTGCCGTTGTCCGACAGCAGCGCCGGCTTCGCAATCGCAGGATCAGCATTTAAACTGTAACGGTACACACCGATTCCATTCAATCCGATGTACAAATTATCTCCGTCAATGGCAATCTTATCGAACAACACGGATGAAGTGTGATTGCTCTGCAGAGCAGGATACGACAAGGTTCGAACAATTTCACCTGTTGCCTGGGAGGCGACATCGATTTTGACCGAGCTTCCTCCGTCGGGATCCGGCCATTGATCCTGAAAATAAAGCTCGCCGCCTTGAGCATCCAGCAACTCCGAGTGACTGCCCTGAAGACGCCATTTTTGTTTACCCGTCGAAGGGTCGATGGCGTATGTTGTGCCTACCATAATCGCTCCGGATTCAACAGAGTAGAACAGCAGCGCGTCTCCGATCCGTTCCGGTGCACTCGGCAATTCCAACTCGTCATTACGCCAATTAATCTTTCCGTCAGTAAGACGAATCGAAACCATTGTCCCAGTACTAACAGCGTATAAAGCATTATCTTGTGTCGACAGCGAAATATCGCTAATCGTTTTCGATTTCTTTCCTGCCGCATCGGTTAATTGGTAGAATAGCTCTCCTTTTCCGGACTTCAATTGAACCCGATAGATTGCCCCTCCTTCGTCATAAACATAAGTATAATTTCCGGAGGATAAAATCGTATTCGGCTGCAACTTCTTGCCATACGTCCAAAGTGTTTTGCCGGAGACTGCATTTCTTGCATGCAACACGCCTTGCTTAACATAAAGTATCGTGCTACCCGCAGCTGTAACGTCCGGATAATCATATACATCCGCATTCGGCTGTCCGATATCCGCTGTCCATATCGGCTTGGCGATCGGAACCTTGTTCCATGTACTAAAGTCCGTCCAGCTTGAATAACTTGCGTTCGACCCTGACTTGCCCTCAGCAGCCGCTAATGGTGCCGCCATCAAGGCGGCTGCAAGTCCTGCACTCATAAGGACGAGCGTCGTTCGACGCCACTTTCTATTCATCCGCAATTCCTCTTTTCGTCTAGTTTAGTTGTCTCGCTTACATGTACCTAATTGGACGATTGAAATGGAAAAAGGTTGCTTTAATTCTGACGCTTTCCGACCATTTCCTTCATCCGATCGTTCGATTCATCTAACCCCCTTCTTGGAAATAGTGCTTTTAGAAGTGGAGGCGTGACAAGTGTCGTTACGATGACCAGCAAGACAACCGATGTAAAATATTGCGTCTTAAGCAGCTGAGATTCTAAGCCAGAAGCCGCGATAATGAGTGCGACTTCACCGCGGGATACCATACCGGCGCCTATTGCAGCAGCGGATCTTGTACCGAATCCAGTCATTCGAGCGCCTAGCGCACCCCCCAGAAGCTTCGTAGCTATGGCAATAATGGTAAGCAGAAGCAGAAAACCAAGCTCTCCGCCTATACCATCAAACTGAATGCTTAACCCAATACTAACGAAAAAAACCGGCACGAACAGCGTATAGGCAATCGGCTCCACCTTTCGTTCCACCTCATGCTTATAGCTCGTCTGGGAAATGGCAATCCCCGCAGCGAAGGCACCGATAATACCTGCTACCCCCATTTTCTCGGCAAAATAAACATAGAAGCATAATAGAATTAGTGCAGTGCTCATGACAGGCTCTGTTACACGAATAGTAGACAGTTTCTTCATGATGAATGGGACGACAACAACGCTAACTACGAGAATTGCAACAAAAAACAGTGCTTTCTTGGCGAAGATGATACCGAGCGCGCTCCCCTCTGACGTTCCGAGCATACTCATCATCACAGCAAGCATCAGGACGACAATAACATCATCGACGACAGCCGCGCCAAGAATCGTCGACCCTTCCCTCGTATCAAGCGCATCCATCTCCTTCAACGTTTGTACAGAGATGCTAACCGATGTTGCACAAAGTAACAGTCCGATGAACAGTGATTGCGAGTGGGACAGTCCTAATGCCAGTGAAGCACTGTAACCACCAATGAAGGGAAGGATGATACCGCCAATAGCAACGGCGCAAGAGGCTTTCCAGTTGCGCTTCAGCTGATCCAAATCAGTCTCTAAACCCGCAATAAACATAAGAAGCAGCACACCTAGCTCCGCGAAATTGTCAATAAACGAGCTTGGAAGAATCCAATTGAGCACTGCCGGACCAATTATAATGCCCGCAATCAGCTTCCCAAGCACAGAAGGCTGGCCCAGTCTAACGGACAAGTCGCCAGCCAGCTTCGTAGCAGCAATGATGATCGCTAATGAAAAAATAAATTCCATTTCCATTCCCCCATTCCCGTAGTAGAACGCCATGAATTTGTGTTGTTAAAGCTCACCTGGGGCTTGACTCTGGCTGTTACGACACATTTATATGCCGTTAGAGTCCGCCCAAGGGCCTCGCTCTGGCTCTTACGACACATTTATGTGCCGTTAAAGCCCGCCTAGGGGCTTCACTCTGGCTCTAACGACACGTTTATGTGCCGTTAGAGACCGCCCAGGGGCTTCACTCTGGCTCTAACAACACATTTATGTGTCGTTAGAGACCGCCCAGGGGCTTCACTCTGGCTGTTACGACACATTTATGTGTCGTTAGAGTCCCATGGCGAGCCCCGAAAACAACACAAAAAGAGCCTGTAAGATACAGGCTCTCCCGATAAAGACAGAGGAGTCCCGTAAATGACAGGCTCCTCCGCTTCTACCGTATGAACTTTTGCTAAATCTAATTATACCTGAATTGGATAGTTAACCGCAATCATTATTCACGTTTGCAGCATTATACAGCGGTTAATTGGAACACCGCTTGCTGCGCTCCTCCAGCGACGGATGCTGTTACATTGAATGTTCCCGTTGCGTAATATGCCCATGCCCCGCTGCTCGACATTGCATTCAAGACAGCGATGCCTTGCGCATCTGACAGGACGGTAACCGGCGAGGCGCCGCTAGGATGGAGCTGTACTGCCATGCTTGACGGATGATTACCGGGCGAGAAATTAACAAGCGCATTCGGTATCGGAACGCCGTGCGCATCGACGACCTGTACTTTCAGCGGTGCGAACTTCGCTACGCCGGAAGGAATTCCTCGCTCAGGCGAACGGCCCACCGTCTGCTTGTTGCCTTCAACAATGTTGACTTTCGCACCAGGCAATATCGGTGGCGCTTTCTGGGGATCGACGGTCAAATGAAATACTGCGGAAGCACCGTCTCCTGTACTGGCCGTTACTGTGAGCACCCCATCGTTGTAATAGGCGACCACGCTGTTTCCTCCCATTTGATTCAATACAGCCGTACCAGTATTATCGGTGACAGCAACCGCATCACTCGCTCCGATTGGCTGCAATTGTACAGCCATCGTCGGACTACCTACACCAACAAATCGAACAGGTATCCCGGCAAGCGGCGAACCGAATGCATCCGTTACAGTGACGGCAAGCGGAGCAAACCTCGCTGTGCCGCCCGGGATATCGAGCCCTTGCCGAGTGACATGCTGCTGATCGCCACTCTTGATCGTAACATGTGGGGCAAGTAGAAAGCGTCCCAGAATAACACGATCATATGGTGTATAGTTGGCTCCCAATTGAATGAGACCGGAAGCCGGAAAAATTAAATTCTCGGCTGTAAACAAATTAACAAGCGATATATCGGCGCCGCCCAGCTCATCCGATATCCGCTTATCGAGCATAATGCTCAAATCCGATCCGTCCGGCACCGGCTCATTCACTTGAATCGTCAAATTATCGCGAAGCGGTCCTGTCGTCGCAATGAACAGCTGTAGCAAACGTCTTCCGCTGTTCGTCGCAAGACTTGCAATCCGGAACGAACGCGGCG
This sequence comes from Paenibacillus xylaniclasticus, assembly GCF_004001065.1. Classification (GTDB taxonomy): domain Bacteria; phylum Bacillota; class Bacilli; order Paenibacillales; family Paenibacillaceae; genus Paenibacillus_T; species Paenibacillus_T xylaniclasticus. The sequence goes on along the minus strand of NZ_BIML01000004.1, from coordinate 391,503 downwards.
TCAAATCCGGCAGCTGGTTCACGACCGACGAACTGATGCCTTGTATCATATAACGGACTTTATTTGTCGCAAAATACAGCCTCAGCTGCACTTGCAGCGTATCGGCATGATCCATGTCGGCAAACAGCGGCGATTCGAAGCTGCCTGCCGGAAAATCAAGCACCGATGCATAAGCTGCCGACGTACCGATTACGCTTCCTTCAACAACTGACAGCGGCACGATCGCCGAGAATGATGTATTACTATTTTCGACCGTATGCCACTTCAAGGCTGGGGAAGCAAAGTCTGCGTCGCGAGAAGGGTCAAAGCTGGCGTCCACTGAAGTGCTTGCCGTATGGACAAGACCGCTCGCCTTGAAATCGATTCGCATCAGCTGTTTTGCATTCGGAACGATAGATAACTGCGGACTACTCAGCACAATCTCGACACGGGTATAACAAGCGAGTATTCCATCTGACGAAGGATCAGGGAAAGTCTCGCAATATCGAAGCTGCAGCTCCTTCCAAGGTCCAGAAGGCAGCTTCCGGTATACCATGCCGAATATTTCGTTGACGGCGGACTCGGTCATATTGAAGACGATATCCCAGCCGTTCAGCACGCTTCCCTGCTGACGCATCTGCTCGATCAGATTGTCGACCGTTGCAGCCGATGCCACATTAGCCATGGCCTCTGTTCCCCCTTTGTTCTTTCAGTCAAGATGGTATCAATCATTCGATTAATGAAATTCAGATAACCATTCAATCTTCCATGCGGAAAATTGGACGACGATCCGGACGCAAGGATTGCCGATACTTCCTCCGCTATCCATTCCATCGTTTCATTTACAAAACGGCGGGGAGCAGGCTCCGTATCCCAATCCGTACCCGTAGCTGCTGATTCATTAAGCTCCAGCTCCTTCAGCTCATCGTACAATTTCAAGAGCTGACCCCCATAAACAGCCTGTTGTTCAGCCGTATCGTATGCACCTTCCTTAACCCGACAACGAAGCTCATTCCACTGTGTACGCAAGCTCATCACTCGGATTACACCGTCTTCAGACAACCGGCTTACGGCCTCTGGTACTTTGTTCTGCTCCGTAAGGCTAAGCTCGATATGCTGCATCAATAAAGCTGCCGTCTCCCTTAATCGAACAATTTGGGGAATAGTCACCTCCTCTGGAAGCAGATGCTCAATCCAACGGGCATAAGCAACCACCTCACGCCAAGCGGAAGCTGACGGTATTAGCATCGCGTCCGCCAGCGACAACCGAAGCTCAGGGAGAAGAGCTTCCCAGTCCGGCGACTCCCCCTCAAGCAGTTGCTGATCAAGCGCTACTCGGGATCGGCCTATATGTGAATCATGCTCTCCTTCAGTGAAGCAGAAGCCGTCTGACACCGCATATCGCTCTGTACCGGACTCGTTCATAAGGATGAAGGCACCGGTCATTGTCTCACAACGTATCTTTGTTCGTTTCATAGCTTCATCCGGCACTTGAACGACTGCCATCCGTTGGCTGTCCGAGTCACCCCTTATACAACGGCTGATCAGCATGACATCGTTGTACGGAAGACGAATTTCTCGAATGCCTTCCTCACTGCCTCGAACATCCAAAAGACGGCTGACCCTCATGAATGAGCGATCCACGGGTTTCTCAGCATTAGCCTCTTCGAGTTTTAATTGATCGCGATATTCGGAAGTGTAACGCGCCCGCCCTATTACTGCTGCTTGCTCGGAAGCAGGTAACCCGCCCACCGGCTCGAAGCACTGATCTATTGCAGCGATACCGTCAAGCTTAAGTCTGATGGCATGAGAATATCGGTACACCAAAGCTCCCTTCAATACCCGCTGCCAATTGAACGCCCGGAATAGCTCAATAAACCGGTTGATCGGCGTCAGCTCAATTCCGATCGGTACTGATTGAGAGAGAGGCTCCAGCCACGAAGAAGGGAGCCTGTCTGCATCCATATAGGCGGTGAACAAGCTGTCCCTGGCTGCATGGATGCGATCGATCCATCTCCCTTCCTGAATCGATGATTCGAGCTGCGCATCACCGCTAAAGCTTACGATAGGACCGCTTGCTAAGACGAATTCTGGACGTGTGTAATAGCTGTAGCTTAAGCTGATCGGTTCGTTAAGAACTCCATTCTCACAATCCTTCTCATAAGCATTACGGACGATTCGATAGTGATCCTCCTCGTAAGCAAACACTTGGAACAACACATCTCCCCATGTCACGGCAGAGACGAAATGGGTACCGAATCGGTAAAAGAAATCGAGGTACTCTTCGGCTTGCTTCGCAGTAATCCGGGCATCATGACGTTCTCCGTCCTGAAGCCGTTCGCCTGGCCGGAGCCGAATCGTCGCTTTTCTTCCTTCCTCCGTCAAATGCAGCGCTTTATCGAATGTAACCTCGCCACTAGGGCGAATGACCGCATGTGAGGCACGTCCGTCGATACGGCGAAGCTTAACCAGCATATAACGGCGTCCTTCTCTTAGCTCAACACCCAGATACCTTCCAAGCTGGTTCAAGACATCTTCGCGGTCCGCGTGTCCAAGAATGAGCGGCCCAGACGGCATCTCAAAGCAATTTTCTTCGCCTTTAAATGGGTGTACGGTATACTCGAACAAGTTGCTCAAGAGACTCTCTTCATTGTCGTGCAGCGTAATTTCAGGAGATCCGAAAGTTGACCGAGCTTCAGCCGCGTTCGAATACTCGATCGGGAATGTCGTGAGCGGTTCCACAGGAGGCGAATAATATGGCGTGCTTGCCGGTTCCGAGCGGTCCCATAACGGCTTGAATCCATAAAGCAGATTGACCGCAGCCCCAATCCGGACTCCTTCCAATTGTGTCAAACGGCTTCCCCCTTCTCTTTCGTTTATAGAGTCGAAGACCGAATAAGCGAATAAGAGTGCCCGCACGTAGCGGACACTCTCCCCCTCATACCTGATTACTGCTCGTCATCCGTAAATTGCTTGAAATGTCCGAGAATGACGAGATCGCCAGGTACATATGCGCTGTCCATTTCGATGAAATTTTCAGCAGGGAACAGCAAATTTTCCAATGCGAAGATCGATACAGCCTGGAACTTGATGCCGGCCATCTGATTTTTGATCGCACCTGGAATATCTTTGCGCATACCGTCCTTCACGCGAATCTGCAGCGTATTGTCGTTACATTCGCACGGACCTGTCGGCTTGAGAGACGAGTTGTCGATGTCGACGCTAGGCGGCTCAGAATCGATCTGGATCGTCTGCAGCTTGCCGCTGCCCCCTACCTTGATTGGGTAATAACCCGTCATCGTGAAAGTGACGTTCACGCTGTGATCGTTCCATGAGCCCCAATAACCGCCGTATTGGGTATAGTGATAGTTACGATGCTGGAAGTCGATTTTCAGTTGTTTGCTATAGTTAAGAGAAATGCCGTTCATTTTGTTCGGACTGAACGTCAAGCCTGTTATGTCCCAATTGATGTTGTTGTTTGAAGGGTTCATCCGATAGGATTTGGAATCGTCGCCGAAATCGACCGTGCCGACGACCGTACCGCCGGTTGCGGTCGCGCTCCATGCTTTGAAATCCTGCTTCGGATCCACTGCTGCGACGGTTATGTTCGTTGATCCCTTATTGAAGCTTTGAACAAATATATCACGGAACATAATTCTCGTATTAACCATGAGCGAGCAATCATACGCTTCCGGAATCGGCTCGTTCACGTTAATGGTTAGATTATCCTGCTGCGTACCGTTCGTCGTAATAAATACTTGCAGTACATTGCGCTTCGAGTTCGTCGTCAGAACGTTAAGCTTGAAGCTAGTCGGTGTTAGCGACGGAAGTGTCGTAATATTATTCAAGTCGAGCGTATTGATCTGGTACAAAATCTCCGTCGTCTGGAAGTAGTTCGACAGCTGCTGATTCAGCATCGCGTTGTTCGTATTAACCTTCAGCTGCTGAGCGGTAAAGCTGCCTTTGCGGAAATCAAGCACGATAGTATAAGTCTTATCGTTATTTTTGGAGCTTTGTACGAGACCGCTGACGAAAGAAAGCGCTACGGACCCTTGAATATACGGCTTGTTCGACACATCAATTGGCTGCTGCGATTTCCAATGAATTTCTGGGTCATCCAAATTGCAGTCCTTCACAGGGTCGAAGCTTTCGTCAACAACCTTGGAGCCCGACTGAGTATAACCGGACAGCACGTTCTGGAACACCGTCACGTAATCATGGTTATTCGTCTCGAATTGCAGCAGCGGCGTATCGAGCGTGACGCTCACCTTCGTATAGGCTGCGATCCAGCCGTCGTCAACCGGATTCGGAAACTTCTGACAGAAGCCTACTACGATCGGCGGCATACCTTCCGTACCGTGTTTGGCATCATACTGCGCTTTTAAGAATTTGTTAACCGGCTCCTCTCGAAGATTGAAGACGACGTCCCATCCTTTGAGAACCGCTTGGTTCTGATACATGTTATCGAGCAAATTCTCAAGCGTAGCACCACCGCCTGAGCCCGGAGCATCGGCAAGCAGCATCGGCTTCTTCTGATCCGTTAACAAAGCGGTAATATGGAAAGTCAGCGTGATATCAACCGTTGGTCCATCGAAGCAAAGACCCGCATTCGTCGGTGAATCCGGAAGGCTGATATTCCAGGTCGAGAACGGGGTGACATGTGTAATGCCCCGGTCGAACGCGCCCGTCTGATCGCCGAACAGTGCCTTGCCGTCTCTAATCCTGTAATCATAAGGTCCCATATAGCGGCGGACCGTCTGGAATGAGATCATTCGTCCGTGCTGGTCCCGATCCTCGAACGGATCGCCTTGGTAGTCGAGCTCGATCAAATATTCGCCCGTATCTGAGCTCGCGATCCCTTCAATATTCGCGACAACCTTATCGATACGAACCATTGAATATTTACGGAACTCCGATGCACTAGGCTGGATGATGAAAGAATAAATGCTTCCATTCGTGAGCAAGCTGACCGGTACGCTTTTGATCCGGTATACGATAGGCTCGCTAACCGGTTTCGGCGTCGGATTCAGCAAATTCAGTGCATTAATAATATTTTGCTGCTGAGCTGCCATGACTTGCTTCACACTTGCCAGATCGAAGCGCGAAATATTGGCAGGCTCGCCGAGATATTCATACTGTACGGCGGCATCCTGCATGATGAGCGTCCGGGCAAGCATCGCCATGACTTGCTTCATCTGGAACTGTACCTGTCCGGTTAAGCCGACCAGATCGATTGAGCTAATCTCAGGCGTCTGAATGTCGTTCAGATGCAGCGAGCGCGAGATCTCACTCAGCCGGTCCGCCTGCTTCTGGTTCATGACCTGCAGCCGTTGATTGTAGAAAATATCGGTATTGAGCTGATTCACCTTGCTACTCGCATCCAGCCATGCTTGACCGCGCAGTACCAGAATTTTGAATGCAGCAACGAGGTCTGCCTTCGCCTTCTGCGGCCCCGGATCTGACGGCACAGTAGCTAAGGATGCTTCGAAATTGATGCTGAGCTCCTGCCATTCGCGCGATGAAGGCATTTGAAGCTCACTGCCTAGCATCGACAGTGCATTCGATACGCCTTTGAATAGATAAATGTTCTTCTCGATATCCTGCTCCAGCTTCATGAGCGCATTAATGACGTTCAGCACTTTCTGTATTTTCTGCGCCGTTTCCCCGAGCTTCAGAACTTCTTTGATTTCACTGGCTGGAATCATGAATGACGTACCTAGCTTGAACAGATCGGTAGCAATATCGACACAAAATTTAATGACCTGCTCAACTTCCCAGGCAACCATCGCTTTCTTGAAGTCCGAGACTTTATCCTTCACCACATCTTGTTGTTCCGCCAGCAGATTGCCCAGCTTCTTCAGATCGGTAATGCCCTTATCCAGCTCTTTCTTCTTCTGTTCAATCACAAGCTGATACTGATTAGCCATATCAGACTGATAACGTGCGACGCTACCGACATAGTCAGTCAAGACACTGCCTGTTTTCTTCAAATTTTCATTCAATTGCTGCGCCGTCTTAATCGTCAAATCGGCCTGCTTCTGGAACATAAGCTTGATCTGATAATCTCGTTGAGTGTCCGACAGCTCGTTCGCTACGTCTATCATGCTGCGAACGTAATTTTGATACGATTCGTATGTCAAATATGGAACCGTTACGCTTGGTCCATCCAGCTGAGTCGACACCTTGCCCAGATACGAAGCTTGCGTGCGCAGGGCGATCAGCTCGACATTGTCGGTCTCAACCGAAATCAAGCTCTCCAGCCAGGTCAAGTAAGAGCGGGTAAACTGCCGCAGCGACTGTGCGTTCGCGCCGCGTCCATACAGATGGGACTCCGCGGCAACGAGCGAGAAGTGGATATTCGCGGACGCTTCTGCCAAAATATCATCAGCCGGAGGCTTCCGGTAATCGGCTGCGATTTTCACAGCAAGCCTGCCGCTATCCAAGCCCGTTTCATCATCGGCGAACGCCAGGCCATCAAGGACAGCTGCTCGACCGCTGCCATCTGCCGCTTCAAAGGTTAAGGCGCCCGTCATATTGCCAATGACAAATTGCAGCGAAGTGAACGCTTTCGGCGTCAGCCGCAAAATTGGCGCAGGCGTCAAGGATGACGTATCCACCGCGTAGCTAATAATTCTCACTTGTTGGCCCGGAATCGACACCGGATTCGTGCCCGCTCTTCCGATGTTCAGCAATTGGCTGAACAACCGGAACGATTCAACCGCTTCCGTATTGACTAGATTCACTTGGCTTAGGTCGACATAATCTTGATACAGATCAATTGTTGGCGTTGCGATCACAGACAGCCAATCGCCGGACGCATCCGGGAACAGGCTGCCCTTAGGCGTCGTTTCAGAAGGGAACGACAGTTGTACAGTAGATCCGTATTTGTGCTGGAGGGCGCCGCTTGTTATCCGATCCCAGAATGCTGCCCAGTCTGTTACTGTCGCTAGCGACGCAAGCGGAAGCAGTGAAATGCTGGTCACGGTCTGCTTTTTGAACGGCTTTAGGAAGCCTACGCCGTTCTTCGCATAATCGTAGGCCATGAATATACTGCTGCCAGCGTTATGCTTCTCATCGTTCCACGCTCCACTCTTTATCGATGCTGCAAGCGCCGCATCCTGACTGAAGCTTACAATAGAACCATATTGAGCGATGAAGCCATACTTTTGACCCGAAACTTCGTTCACAGGCGTCGTATAGTATTGATAATTCAGAGCATTCAAGTCGGTAACCTCGCCATTGCTGTCCGCATCCTGCTTGAATGCAGCTTGCAGCTGTCCGAATTCGGCCTTATCCAGCGCGAATACTTGAAAGATGACATCGCCAATCGATACGGACGATACGAAGTGAGTTCCGTAATCATAACCGAAAGCAAGTGTTGATTGCGCTTGCTCCAGCGTGAAGACAGGGAGCGTCGACAGCTTCTCCGCTTCTTGTCCATAGGCAGCCTTTGCTTCCGGCGTCCAATAGTCGTCACGGTGAACGGCGCCGAAATTCGTAGTAAACTCGTGATCGACTTGACCGTCATGACGTTCGATCCGCACAAGCATGTACGATTGACCTTTGGTTAGATCGAGACCAACATATGCGCCAACTTGCTTCAGGATCGAGGCTTCATCCTTCTCTCCAAGCACAAGCGATCCAGAGGGGACTTTGAACGAAGCATCATCGCTCCGGTAAGGCAGCACTTGATAGTCATATAATTTACTAATTAGGCTGGCGTTGTCCTCGTGTAAGCTTATGATCGGATATCCCCATGTCCCGGTATTATCCGGCAATGGAACATCAACTGTCTGTAACGCTTGCTTCTGCGAAGCATAATAAGGCCTTGCGTGCTCGTCATTCCTGTCCCAAATCGCTGCGAAGCCGCTAATCAGGTTAGCCGTTTCGCCGAGACGAATTGCTGCTTGAATCGTCATTCACCTTCTCCTCTCGTCATTACGAATCATTAGCTGCCGCACGAATACAGCATGAATTAGAACGATACGTGTGCTATCGTTCTCGTGCGTGCTTCGTTCTTCATTTTCAATCTCGTTAGGAACGGTCTTGCTGTAAGTGGATCTTGCAGAAGTGACTTTTACTGATGTCGAATACGGGGGTATTATGCCGAAACTATGGGAGAGAAGATAGAATGACTGTCTACCTATTTCGACCGGTCATATCGCCCTTTATAGGGTCGTATTGCCGCTCTTGTAACAGCCTATTCATAGGAATATCATATCATGCATTTAGTAAATTTTCTATAATAAACATTTTATGGATTGTTTTTTTCGACAAAATTCGTCTTTTATGAGGGGGGTTACTTTGAGTTCGGTAGGAAGGGAGAAAATACGTCAGACGAAGCGATATAAGAAAGCCGCCACGAGCAGCGGCTCTCCACAACTAGCTTAATGAAAAGACCATTCTAATTTTCGTTCGCAGCTCCCGCCTCCAGCTGCTCGAGGCAAAACTGTGCGAAGCCGGCAAGCTCTTCATCCTCAAGGTCAATCTCCAAATAGCGGTCGGTCGAACGCTCGCGAAGCTCATATTTTACAATACGAGAGCTGCTCTCCTCGACTCCGAAGATGACACGAGCATACACGCCGCTCTCGCAGTAAAGCTCATCATCTTCCGGCACGTCGAGATCGAGAATGAACTCATATCGTTGACCTGGAATAATGCCGAACGGATCTTTAATTTGTTCGATGCTGTATTCGGTAATCGTTAACATCATGTGGTCACCCTTTCTACGGTTGAAGGCAGGAAACGCATAATTTGCTCAGCGACCTCCTGTCGGTTCAGCTGCTGGCCATATATCGTCACGATGCCTCGGTCTTCGCGCGTCCGAATTAACCGACCGATCCCTTGCCTCATTCGCAGAAGCATATGGGGCATCTCAACGTCTCGGAACGGATCAACTGCATCCTTCCGCTTTGCGTCGAAGACAGGATCACGCGGCGGGAACGGCAGCGACCAGACGAGGACATGCGACAATGACGGTCCCGGAATGTCAAGTCCTTCCCATAGCGTCACTGCGCACAGCACGCTGCTCTCATCGTTCTGGAACTGCGAGATCAAATAGCTGATCTCTGCTGATCCTTCATAAAGGAACCGGAACTGTCCCGATGAAGGAAGCCGCTCCGCTTCGCTGCGGAACTGATTCAGCTGCTCAAACGAAGGGAACAAAATAAGGGAACCGCCCTCAGACAGCGCCAATCGCTGCAGCACATGCACCGTTTTATCTAGAGCTGTGACCGGTTCCGAATATAAGACAGCTTGCATTTGCGCCTCATAATCGTATGGCGATGCCACGCTAAACGACAAGTATTCACGAATGCCAAGGCTGCGTGCGATGTAGTCGAACGAACCGTCGACCGACAACGTCGCTGATGAGAACACAACTGGCATTTGTCGTCCGAACACTTTATCGGCCAAAATTTCTTTCACCTTCCGCGGCATGATGACAAGCGTTACACCGCCATCCGGATCTTCCGTTACCCACGAGATGAGCAGCTCCGGCTGCTTGAACAGTGACAAAGCGAGCTGAATTGTCTCCAGATGCTCCTCAACGATCTTTAATTGATAGTCGTCAATTGTATGCAAGCCGCTTTCGAAGACGAGCTCCTCCTCGATGACCGACAACAGCCCGCTGAACCGGTTGATTTCTCGCTGAAGCTTGTCGCTTAATACGATTTCCTTGCGGCTCGAATCTGGCACATGTACACTGCTATGGTGCAGCAGCTCGAACAGCGACTCACTCGCATGTATGGCATCCTCTATAGCATAAGCAAGAGATTCCCTAATTTCGCCATCTAGCAGCCGCGTTATAATGCTTTCGAACAGTGAATGCTTCAGCTTGTACGTGAGCGCATTCTGCGCTGCGGTCTCAAGCAGATGCCCCTCGTCAAATACGACGGAGCTGTGCTCAGGCAGCAACGGCAGCTGACCTTCCCGCTTCCTCGCGTCATACGTCCATACGTGCTCCATATAGAAATCATGCGAACATATAATTATATCCGCCGCCTTGCGATAATGCTCTCGCGACAGCGTCTGCCCGCACCGATGGCGCTGGCTGCACACGAGACAGTCCTGGAATACATCCCAGCCGATGAGCTTCCATTGCTCGTCCGACAGGTCCGGATACTCTTTACGGTTGCCGTACGGATAGAACGACTGCATCGTATCCGGACGATGAACGAAGGACGGCAGTCCATTATAGATCGTGTCGTACAATTCAGCGTCGTCACCATTTGCTCTCATTTCATCGAGCTTATTTAAGCAAATATATTGATCTGGTGACTTGCCGAGCCGTGCATCGATCGTCAACTCCAAATGCCTAGCTAGCTTGGCGATATCCCCTTCCGGTTTCACCAGCTGCTCAATCAACGACTCGTCAGCGCATGCTATGACAGCAGGCTTGCGAGTATAGCGTGCATAGCAAATGGCGTACAATAAATAGACAAGTGTCTTGCCTGTACCAACTCCAGCTTCGGCGAATATCGTCTTCTTCTCGGAATATGCTCGCTCCAGTTGAAACGCCATATAAATTTGTTCGTCACGCACCTCGAAACCCGCTTCGGGCAGAAGCTCATAAAATACGTCAGCGATCCAATCGCTTGCCTGCTGTATGAACGGGCTTCCGGGGTCGAATTGAAACGGATAAGTAGCCAATCGATTTAAGCCTCCACCTTGTCAGTTCATTCTATCGTCCTATTATACCTCACCTTGAACACGACTTACATCCAGAAGATGTAGAAAATATAATCCTAAAGTAATATGGGTCTTATTAACTATTTTAATGATATGAAGAAACTAATACTTGCTCTTCTATTCCTACTCATGCACAATATTATAAACTTTAGATTAAGGTGGTAATAATTATTCATGCATCAAATTCTAATATGAATTCGGCGCAGGGCGCTTATTCATCTGATATTTCTGTCATGCGGCTGTTATGGTCTCAGCTGCGTCCACACCAATGGACCAAAAACCTACTAATCTTCGCGGCGCTGCTGTTCACTTTCGAGCAAATAAACGTCCATAACGTATTGATTACGATTGCCGGGTATATATTGTACTGCCTCGTTTCGAGCTGTGTATACATCCTGAACGATTTCATAGATCGAGAGACGGACCGCAATCATCCAATCAAACGTTATCGTCCGATGGCATCCGGCAAACTGAATCCAGGACTAGCACTTACATTTGGCGTCTTGCTGCTTATTGGCTCCTTAGTTACAGCGGCTGCTATGCGTCCATTATTTGGGCTCCTGCTGTTTTTTTATTTTCTAATGAACCTCTTCTACTCGCTATGGCTGAAACATATTGTCATCATCGACATTATGATTATTGCGGCGGGCTTTGTACTGCGTGCAATCGGCGGCGCCATCATGATTGAGGTTTCCTTCACGCCATGGTTCCTGCTGTGCACACTGCTGTTGTCATTGTTCCTAGCAATAGGTAAGCGTCGCCACGAGCTGCTGCTGCTTGAGCAAGATAAAGACACGCACCGCGAAGTGCTAAAGCATTATTCACTCGCTCTGCTCGATCAGATGAACGGAATCGTGACAACCGCTACGATTATGTCGTATTCCTTGTTCACCTTCACATCTGGCCGCACAATACATCTGATGTGGACGATTCCTTTCGTCATTTTCGGCATTTTCCGTTATTTATATTTGATTCATATTGAGAAAAAAGGCGGTGCTCCAGATCGTGTGCTGTTCGAGGACAAACCGATTTTGTTCACCGTCCTTCTATACGGTGCCAGTGTCGTAACTATTGTGTCTGTGTTCGAATAATCATTCGTGCACCCGTTACGTCAACGTTATTTTAAAGAAGGGTTATGCCTATATGAAATATTTTGCCAAGCTGCCTGACGTCGATGCTGTAATCGGAACAAACCTGCGTCGATCGAAAAACCGATATTCAAGCACAATAGAAAGGAATGATTAACAAAGGTGAGGAGAAAGCGAGGCGTCTAGCGCAATATTTGGACAAGCATGGTGGATTAACGATCGATGCAGACCATTCGTGCGTCTACTCGGATTCATTATCCGATTGGCCTTGGCTCAGCTGAAAGCTCGCTTCTGAAACTAATCTCCGCAAGCCGCATACTTATGCGGGCGTTGCTCAGTCTAGCATGCTATGCTGCTGGTGCAATATTAAACATTTACCTGCTGAGACTTCTTCCTTATACATTGGTTGTACCGGCTAACGCACTAACCTTCGTATAGACCATGTTTATGGCTAAATGGGTTTTCGGCGAGCAGATTCGAGCGCTGCGCTGAGCCGATATTGCACTTATAATAAGCGGGATTGTTCTTCTCACTACGAACTAATGTTCAAATCATATGGAGGGCTATACATATGTCTTTCTATCGTTATGTCTTTCAATCGTCGAGGGATAACGCCGCTGCCTTGGGCATATGGCTCTTCCTTGCATTCATATACATGGTACTGAATGTTCCGTTCATCGAATACATGAATGCGAACGAGGCGGTGCTTCAGAGGCATACCCCATTTTATCATGTCCCGTTCACGCTCAATCTGTTTAATTTTGATCCGAGTATGTATTACGGCTATTCTAACGTTACGGTTATCCATCCGCTATTGAGCCTGCTAAGCGGCTTGATCACCTCAATCGCTTCACATGCTGGCAGCAATACATTCTACTTAGCCTTACAGAGCATCATGAACTCGGCAAGCGCTGTCATCGTTTTCTATTATTTGCGCAGAAGCGGCAATAGTGTCTACATCCCCGTCCTATGGGCCTTATGGTTCGGTGTCAGCTCCTACAGTCTGTTCACTGCTATGATTCCAGACTCATATGCATACGCTCAATTCGTCATCCTACTGTCGCTTCTATATTTGCAATACTGCAGGGCCCAAGAGCGTTCAGGCATCATCTGGAATGCGTGTTTCGCCGTCGCGAGCTTCGGCATTACTGCAACGAATGTACTCCCATTCATCGGAGCTTACGTCATCCAAACGTTTCGCAAACCAATTGCGGATTGGCTGAAGAGAACGCTTCTAACAGGAAGCACGGCACTTATTCTCCTAATTCTATTAACACTTATCCAAGGCTGGTCGAATAACGGAACAAGCTGGCTGTCGAACTGGAATAACAGTCTGCACAATGGCGGATACAGCTATACCGCTCCGTTCTCGTTCAGCGCACATTGGAAAATTGTCTATTCGATGCTGATCAATCCTGTTCTCACCCCTGTCACATCATTTATTGATCCGGATATTGCTGCGTTCGCTTCAGATCTGAATGCGCCGCATCCATGGTACGTCTCAGCCATCGGCTTCAGTCTGATCGGGCTCGCCGTTCTCGGTTTATTGAAGCTGTGGAGAAGTCGGGAAGTGTGGATGCTTGCTCTCTATATCGGATTAGCGATTTATCTGCATATTATTATGGGCTTTGGTCTTGCAGCGTTCCAATATGACATGTATCTGTACGCTGGACACTTCCTATTCGCGTTCTTCCTGCTCGGAGGTCGATTCGTAATCGAGCTTCGCAGCGGCAAGCTTAAGAACGGCTTAGTCATCATCTTGTTCGTATTCACAATCGCTACTTTGTTTCATAACAATATTCAACATTATCATGTGCTGGATCTCATAAAACAATCTTATTCTTCGCTAGCGGCCTGAAAAATTAGAGAGCACTGACAAGCATCTGCTTCGCCAGTGCTCTTTATTTTAGATCAATACGAATAAGGCGGCCTTTGCTGCTGCATCATTTGCGGAATTTGTGGCGCTTGCTGCCATTGGCCCGGTTGGACGACGCTGGGCTGAACTGCGCTTGGCTGACCTTGCTGCGCATCGCGCTCCAGATAGGTTTTGTGACAGTACATATGTGAGATTCGCGGAATGACAACCGTCTCACCTTGCCTCAGACTTTCCGGGCTCGTCAAGTGCGGGTTCGCTTCCTCCAGAATAGGATAAGGAATGTTATACGAATGAGCGACTTGCGCAAGCGTCTCACCTTGCCCCGCTTGGTGCTGAGCAAATACGCCCGTGTTACGATCCTCACCTAATTCTTCGCCTTCACGAAAGAACGGAAAAAAGAACGGCGAGAAGAAAAAGAACGGAAACAAAGCACGGCGCGGATAAAAAGGATGCGGAAACGGACGAAACGGCGGGCGGCCGAACCCTCCTCCAAACGGTGCAAAACCACGATTCATTTACTTTAACCTCCCGGGTCTTAGTTATACGTCTATACAGTATGACGGTGACACGGAAATTGCGCCTAGTCCGCTTTAATAAATTTCTCGTACCGACTATAACCGCCGCTTGCGCCGACATACTTATACCCGCATTCTTGATAGAACCGATTGAGCACTGCGTTAGACTCTATGCAGTCGAGCCTTATCCGGTCACAGCCCTCAAACTGAATCCCTGTATGAGCCCATTGCAGCATGTGACGCCCTAACTGCCTGCCGGCATACATACGGTTAACAGCAAGACGATGTAGATATACAGCACCTTCATGACCTTCCGCATCCCACAGCCGAATGTCCCATTCGCTCGGATGGCGCAGTATGGTTACGGTCCCAGCTAGCGTATCGCGTTCTCTGAACAAATAGACATCCCCGTTCTTAATCGACTGCGCCGTATTATGCTGATCTTCGCCGCTGAGCAGCGCGCCCCACTGCGCTGAGCCTTTGCTGCTAAGCCATTCAGCCGTTTGCACGAGCAGCGTCATGACGGCTGCAGTATCGCTCTCCTCCGCCTGCGAAACAAAGATGTCCCCCTTTATAATATACTTTTTAAAATTCGCCAAAAATCTAACCGTCATCGATACTCCTCCGTATTACATCCTTTAACTATAAGGCTTGATCCTGCTGATAGAGCACCGTCGACAAATACCGCTCACCGTTACTCGGAATGACAGCAACGATTCGCTTACCTGGGCCGAGCTTATCACCAAGCTGAAGCGCCGCATATACAGCTGCACCCGAGGATATGCCTCCCAGTATCCCTTCCTCTCTCGCTAAGCGGCGTGCGAACTCAAATGCAGAATCGTTATTGACAGGAATAATCTCGTCATAAATGTCCGTATTGAGAATCGAAGGCACGAAGCCAGCGCCAATGCCTTGAATTTTGTGCGGTCCGGCCGTTCCTCCTGACAGTACAGGCGATGCAGCCGGTTCCACTGCTGCAATATGAATGTTCGGATAATGCTGTCGCAATACCTCGCCTGCCCCGGTAATCGTCCCTCCTGTGCCGACACCGGCAACGAACCCGTCAAGCGTTCCGCCGATCGATTCGATGGCACGGACGATTTCCGGACCGGTCGTCTCCCGATGGATTTTTACATTAGCTGGATTATCGAACTGGGCCGCCGGAAAATATTCCGGATGCTGCTCAGCAAGCTGCTGGGCCACGCGAATCGCGCCCTTCATTCCTTCCAGTCCAGGCGTCAGGACAAGCTCCGCTCCATAAGCGCGAAGCAGGTTGCGCCGTTCCAGGCTCATCGTCTCCGGCATGACGAGAATTGCTTTATAGCCTCTTGCCGCCGCAACAAGCGCAATGCCGATGCCCGTATTTCCGCTGGTTGCCTCAATAATCGTATCGCCCTTTTTTAGTTTTCCGGATCGTTCAGCCTCCTCGATGATGCTGATTGCAATCCGATCCTTCACGCTGCTGCCAGGATTGAAATATTCAAGCTTCAAGTAAATGTCAGCGCTCGTATTCGGTACGATATTGTTCAGCTTCACAAGCGGCGTTCGTCCAATTAATTCTGTAATGTTATGAACGACCAAGCTCAAGTCTCCATTCCTCCTTCACCTTCGCTCTGTATTATCTTGAATTCTCATACAACTGACGATATTGTCCGCCCAAGTTAACGAGCTGCTCGTGCGTGCCTTGCTCCACGATTTCTCCACGGCTCATAACAAGAATTCTATCTGCCTGCTGAATAGTAGACAGACGGTGTGCAATAACGATCGTCGTCCGATCACGCGACACCGCATGAAGGGCTTGCTGAATGAGCTGTTCCGTCTGTGAGTCCAAGTTCGCGCTCGCCTCGTCCAGAATAAGCACTTTCGGCTTGAATACGAGTATTCTCGCGAATGAGATTAGCTGACGCTCTCCAGACGATAGCCCGCTCCCCCGCTCCGACAGCCTCGTATCGTAACGATCCGGTAGCCGCTCAATAATAGCGCTTGCGCCTACGAACTCGCATGCAGCTACAACATCCTCTCGGCTGATTGATTCATCGAACAGACGGATGTTGTCGATAATGGTCCCGGAATACAGATATGGATCCTGCTGAACTAATCCGACAATTCGGTGAAGCGAAGCTTGGGGAATATGACGGATGTCGCAGCCGTCAATTCGAATGGCCCCTTCTTGTACGTCATAAAATCTGCACAGCAGACTGACCAAGGAGCTTTTGCCCGCTCCCGTCGTTCCGACAACGCCGATCATTTCGCCGGGGGTAATTGTTAACTGTAAATTCCTTATGATGGGTACGCCTGGCTCATAGCCGAACGAGATATGATCGAATTCGATTTGGCCGCGAACGTTGTCCTCATTCCAATTCGGGTTTATTAGAATCGGATCCTTAACATCCGGTTCGCTGTCAAATACGGTCCAAATTCGAGAAACAGCAACCGTGGCGGACTGCAACGTATTCCACTGCTGGGTAATCGTATTAATCGGTTGAAAAAACTGACGGATATAAGTGATAAAAGCGTACAACACTCCGAATGCAAGATGCTCGCCCAATACAGCACTGCCTCCTACCCAAGTCACAAATGCAATTGACAGGTTGCTGAGCACATCAAATGTCCTGCCGAACAAAATATTCGTTCGAATCTCGCGAACATTCGCTTGGAAATACAAACCGTTACGTTCGTTGAACTGCTTCTCTTGCTCGCGCTGCTGATGGAACGCCTGCACAAGATTCATTCCCGACAAATTTTCCGCTACGAAAGCAACCATTCGCGACAGCCTCGTTCTCGCTATCTGGTAGGTGGAGCGCATGAACGATCGAAACCCGATGGCAATAAGCGAAATAATCGGCAGCAGCACTAAGCAATATAGAGCCAACCTTGCATTAAGATGAAACATCATCGCGATAATCAGCATAAGCGTCAATCCATCCCGGAACATACTGAGCAGCACCTGGTTAAAAAATTGGTTCAGCGCCTCCGTATCACTTGATATATGCGTAATGAGGCTGCCGCTCGACATCCGGTGGAAATATCGCATCGACTGCTTAAGAATATGACTGAACAGCTGCTTGCGAATTAAGCCGACGATGTTTTGACCGATACGCTGAAGCAAATTGTTCTGCAAATACGTAAAGAGAAAGCTTGATGCCGACAAAGTAAAATACGCAGCACAAATCACCAGAAGCCCTTTATAATCGTTATGACCGGCAAGCAAATTGTCGTCGATCGCGATTTTCATCAAATAAGGCTGTAGCAAATCGGATAGAATGGCGATAATCGTGAACAGAAACACGAGGCCAAACGATACAAGATGTGGTCTAACATAACGCGACAAGGCACGAAATGCAGATACATACTGTGGCTTCTGCTCCGGCAGGTTCGGATCGGACTTCTGGTCCAGCTGCCAATTATGAATAGCCTGTGCCGGTCGCATGCTGTTGTCCCTCCTCTTGGATCGCATGAAGCTCTGCATAAAGTCCAGGCTCCCGCAGCAGCTGCTCATGAGTACCACGCTGCACGACTGCTCCTTCGTCAACGACGAGAATAATGTCGGCATGCTTAATCGCGCTAATCCGGTGCGCAATAATAATTGTCGTCTTGCCTGCTCTTTCCTTCCGAATCGTGCTAATAATTTCTTTCTCCGTTACGGTATCGACCGCACTGACACTGTCATCAAGAATTAATAGAGGGGCATTCTTAATGAGTCCCCTCGCCAAGCTGGTGCGCTGGCGTTGCCCACCGGACAGCGTCATACCGCGTTCGCCAAGGCGTGTATCGAATCGGCTCGGCAGATTGACGATATTGTCATAGATTCGTGCTTGTTTCGCTGCCGTCTTCACCGCACACAGCTTGGCTTCACGGTTATGGAACGCGATATTCTCACGAATCGTCGTACTGAATAAGAAGCCGTCTTGCGGCACGTATGCAATTTGATTGCGCAAGCTTTCAAGCGTCATCTCACGAATATCTGTGCTGCCGAACAGAATTGTCCCAGGAGGTGGATCATACATCCGTAACAGAAGCTTCATTAGCGTCGTCTTACCGCTTCCAGTACGTCCAATTATGCCCAATGTCGCCCCCGGCTTGAGTGTAAGCTGAATGTTGTGCAGAGCAGGACGGGAGGACGGCTGGTACGCGAACGTTAGATTACGGATGCGGAGCACAGCGGCCGAAAGATTAACGTCTCGCGCGGATGCCGACTCGACAATCTCTGATTGCTCGGACAGCAGTCTATTTAATCTCTCCAGCGATGCTCTCGACCGTTGAATCGAATTAATAACGTTGCCGATTTGCTGAAGCGGATTCATCAACATCCGAACATACAGTGTCAAAGCGACGAAATGACCTAGCGTAATTCGGCCGTGGATCGCTAAATAACCTCCGAATGCAAGCGCGGTAATTAATGCAATCGTCCCCAGATACGGAACGAGTGCCTGAAATAACGAGGATACTCGAACGAGCAGCCGCTGATTGCGGCATATTTCGTCGACCGATGCATTAAAGCGACGTTCCATTACGTCTTCTACTGCGAATTTTTTCGTTACTCGAACGCCGCCGAACTGCTCTTCTGCCAGCTCCGTCATTCTCCCTAACGATTCTTGCACGGCTAACGACCGCTCGCGGATAAGCGGACCAAGATATATGACAATAAATGGGATTAGCAGCAGCGGAAACACTGAGGCCGCAATCAAAAAAAACGGGATGCCGCTTGATATCATTATCGCAGCAGCAGCAGCTAGCAGCATCGTTGCGTTCGCGGTCGCATTGAAGCCCATCGAGATCGATTCCCGGACCGCCGTTACGTCGTTCATGAAGTAACTGAGCAGCCTGCCAACTCCATTGTTAGAATAGAAACGTTCGCTCATTAAAGTAAAATGGTGAAACAACTTTCCCCGCACGTGAAATTCGAACTTGCGGCCGACATACATAACTAAATACATTGCACAGCCGTTGAATAGGACATGTCCTATACCGATTGCAAGCAGCAGCAGACTGAAGGATACGACTTTGTCATGCGTAAGGACGCCAGCGGCAAGCTGATCGGTGAACCGTCCGAGCACCTTCGGGAAATTAACATTTATCCAATTCGATACGAAATGAAGGGTGAGAGAAGCTGAATATACTGGCCAGGTCGTCATGAAGAAGCTTTTAATCAATTTCGTTGATTTCAATAAGACAATCACTTCCCGCTGTATGAGTAGGCTAATTAGCGTAGAGCTAGTCTGCAATTGATTGACTCTGTATACATGCAGCAATTTAGTTCGGATCTGACGATCATAAACGAATTAGCGGTCGAAAAGCCTGCATCATATGCAGTCTGTCTCACTCAACCATTCGGCAGGCAAGACCATTACTGCACACAATGCAGGCATAAGCACGAAATCTACTCGATTAGAACGAGCCGCGCACCGTTACCGGTTCATTATTGATGACCCTCGAAATGCGGTTTAACACTTCCTCATTAAGGACGACGCCGGAAGCCTTCACATTCTCTTCTACCTGCTCAGGGCGGCTCGCACCGATTAGGGCGCTTGCAACATTCGGCTGGCGGAGAATCCAAGCAAGCGATAGCTGGCTGACCGTTATGCCTTGTTCGCGGGCGATATCTTGGAGCTCTGCAACTTTTGCCAACCTATCCTCCGTCAGCTTGTTTTTGAAATTGTCATGCTTCACAGCACGGGAATCAGCCGGAATGGATCCCGCGGAATATTTGCCCGTCAGAATGCCTTGTGCCAGCGGCGAGAATACCACTTGGCCGAACCCTTTCTTCTCGCCGAGCGGTATAATTTCTTTCTCAATATAACGCTCGAACAAGTTGTAAATCGGCTGATTGACAACGATTTTGTCGAGCAAATATTTGTCCGCAATCGCGAACGCTTCCGTAATTTGCGCCGCCGTCCATTCGCTCACGCCGATATAAAGCACTTTACCCTGGCGCACCAGATCGTCGAACGCACGGAGCGTTTCTTCAAGCGGTGTGCTTGCATCGAACCGGTGACTATATAAAATATCGACATAATCGTGTCCGAGACGCTTCAGGCTTGCATTGGCAGACTCGATGACATGCTTGCGCGATAAGCCGCGGTCGTTCGGACCGTCTCCGATCTTGCCGTACACCTTGGTCGCCAGCACGTAGGACGAACGCTCGTAATCGCGAAGCGTTTCCCCGACGACACGCTCCGCTTCGCCTTTTGCATAGACATTAGCCGTATCAAAAAAGTTGATGCCAAGCTCATACGCTTTGCGAATCGACCGCACCGCGTTCTCCCGTTCAACATAACCTCCGTAAGTCAGCCAGCTGCCAAGACTAATTTCACTTACCTTCAACCCGCTTGCACCTAATTGGCGATATTGTACAGACATTTTAAATTCCTCCTAATCATAGATTCGTTTGTTTAAACCCAGTCGCTATGAGCCAGCGCCTTCTGTCCTTCTCTCGATGCGAGCCATCTCGCTCGGTTACGATTAACTGGACGTTCCAAGCCAAGGTTCTCTCGCAGCGTCTTGCCTTCGTACTCTGTTCGGAACAAGCCGCGGTTTTGCAGCTCCGGCACGACTTTGTCGACGAACGTTTCCAAACCTTTGTAATAAACGTGAGGCAGAATATTAAAGCCGTCAGCGCCGTTCTCCAGCAGCCATCGTTCAATGAAATCAGCCGTTTGCATAACCGAGCCAGTGAACGATACATGTCCGTGTGCAGCCGCGCTTCGGGCGATAAACTGACGAAGCGTCATTTTATCCCGAGCAGCTGCGTCAACGACGACCTCTTGACGGCTCGTAATGCCAGTAGTAATCGAGCCATACGGTTTCGCCTTGTCGACCGGCACCAGATCATCGAGCGAATATTCGGTTAGATCAACCGTGAAATAGTTAGAAAGTCGGCGAAGTGCCTGCTTCGGATTCAGAAGACTGTTGAATTCTTCCTCGATATCCCGAGCTTCCTTCTCCGTGTCGGCGACGATTGGGCATAGACCCGGCATAATCAGCAGATGTTCCGGTCTGCGTCCGTACTTCGCCAAGCGGGATTTAACGTCGCGATAGAAATTTTGTGCAGCGCCAAGCGTCTGTTGTGCAGTGAAGATGACCTCGGCTGTCTTCGCTGCGAGCTCCTTCCCGCCTTCCGACGAGCCGGCTTGCACAAGTACTGGATAACCTTGCGGCGGTCTTGGAATGTTCAAAGGCCCTTTAACGTTGTAATACTTGCCTTTGAAATGTATCTCATGCACCTTCCTACGGTCGAGCGCTACATCGTTCACTCTGTCGTATACGAGCGCATCCTCTTCCCAGCTGTCCCACAGCTGCTTCGTCACCTCGACGAATTCATCCCCAATCTCATACCGCGTCGACACATCGGGATGCTCAGGCCTTGACAAATTGTCGGCATCCTCTTGGGAATGGCCGGTAACAATATTCCATGCCGCTCTCCCTTTGCTAATATGATCCAGTGAGGCGAACTTTCTCGCAACGTGATACGGATCGTTATAGGTTGTACTGACCGTTGCGATGAAGCCAATATGCTTCGTTAAAGCAGCGATCGCCGACAGTAGCGTGAACGGCTCCAGCCTGCGGCCGAAGCCCGAATAGTTGTCCGCCATGAACAAGGAGTCGAACAGCCCACGCTCTGCAATTCTCGCAATGCCGACGTAATAGTCGAGCTCCAGATCGGCCTTCGGATTCGAATCCGGGTGCTTCCAAGCGGCCGAATGATGTCCGGATCCTCTCATAAACACGTTGAAATGTGCCTGCTTGCGTTGATTCCATCCACTCATATGCTGCGCACCTCTTCTCTAGTCATCCCTAAAGCTCTAGCTCAGGTCGAAGCCGCGATCCTGCAGAAAGTTTCGCATATGTCCGCGAAGGCGTCCGCCATCAAAGCGGCGAACCATTTCTCTCGACCATTTCGTCTCTACCTCTCCGCCTTTGCCGCCTCCGCGGCGCGTCGCATAGTACGTGCGAGTCGTCTCGTCATATTCCTCTATCGCACCGACAACTCGATCATGATGATATGTCTCCTCATGCAGAAAAGCGCGAAGCGGAAGTCGAGGCCGAATATCCGGCTCTTGATCGGGCACGCCAACACATAGTCCGAATACGGGATACACCAGCGGCGGAAGCTCCAGCAGCTCGCTGACCGCCTGCGGATTGTTCCGAATGCCGCCGATATAGACGGTGCCGTATCCGAGCGATTCCGCAGCGATGACAGCATTCTGTGCAGCCAATGTCGCATCGATCGTCGCCAGCAGAAACAGCTCTGTATTCTGCTGCAGTTCCGTTTCTTCATGCAGCTGAATCGCAGCGCGAATCTTGTTCAAATCGGCAAGCCAGACGAAGAACAACGGACTTTCTTCAATATGCTTCTGATTGCCGGCCAGCCCTGCCAGCACTCGCCTGCGCTTCGCATCTCGTACAGCAACGACGCTATAAGCTTGAATGTTCGATGATGTTGGCGCAGCCTGGGCGGCTAACGCAATTGCCTGCAAATGTTCATCCGATACCACATCGTCCTTGTACTTGCGTATCGACCGATGTGCTCTCAGCAAGCGAATCGTGTCGTTCATCTCTTCCTTCTTCCTCCTGTCAAAGCCGGCAGTCCGCATCCAATAAAAAACCGGAGACACAATTAGCGGTGTCTCCGGTGGTCCGGCAGGCTATTATTCTTATAATTCCTATCAATTTAGTTTAATTATAACAAGCTAAATTTACCATTATCCATCACTACTGTCAATATGAATAATCATTCAGTAATCATTATATCCAGCCTAGACTACTGCTTATTGTTCGCCAATTGTCGCCCGCAGCGATTCAACATCCTTATTAATGGCTTCGGTCGCTTTGCGGATCGCTGAATTGACATCTAATCCGTTAACAGCCATATCTGCTGCCGCCTCGGTCAGACGAGCGGAAATCTCTGTCTCATAGGGGTGGAAATAATGCTCCTGAAGCGGCTCGCCGACAAATACGTTTTGAACGGTTTTGCCTTGCAGCACCGGAATCTCCAGCCCGTACTCCTTCACCAGTTCTGGGTTTATAATAGCAGGTACCCGGCCATTACGTGAAAGAATGCGCTGACCTTCGTCGGATAAAATCTCGGCAATGACCTGGAACGCTTCTTCCTTATGTTGGCTCTGAGTATTGATTGATAACGAATGGATTTGCGCTTCCCTCGTCTTGCCCAATTGATCCTCAAAGTTCGGTGCTGGCGCAATGTCCCAATTAAACTCAATGCCTTGCTGGCGCAGCTCCTCAAGCGGGCCAACCATATTAGCCAGCCACGTAACGCGCATAGCAACGGTCTGCTCCTTCATAAACTGATCACGTCCATACTCCCACACACCATCTCGCGAAACGTAACCCGGTATTTCGAAAATTTGCTTATTCAATTCGAAAATGCGATGCCATTCCGGCGTATCGATCGCCGCATTACCCGTTTCACGATCCAAGTATGGCAGTCCCAGCCCCTTGGCCAAGCCTGTTAAGTTATCGACCGACAAGCCGACGTAATGGACACCGTTCTCGGTCCGCGTCAGCTTCTTCGCGGTTTCAAGCACCTGATCCCAGGTTAGCTGCTCACTGGTCGGATATTCGACGCCGAATTTATCGAATATATCTTTGTTATAATAGAGTACGTGCTGGTTCGAATTGAACGGGATTGCGAATATCTCCCCGTTGTCCCCAAGCTCCTCAATATAATTCCACAGAATCGGTTTGATGCGGCTCGTATCGAATTGATACTGATCAATTAAGCCGCGCAAATCTTCATAAACGCCTGTACGCTTTATTCTTTGGTGAGTCGTGGAAGTTGAATATATAATGTCAGGTGTATGCGTCGTCAACACTTCTTCTGGAGTCGTTGTCGCTGCTGGCGTAATCCGCTCGATCGTCACCTTTGGATATTTGGCATGAATCGGATCGGCAATCAACGTTTTGAATTCTGTATCCGGCAATGTTCCGCTCGTGCTGTAGAACGTCAGTGTCAAGGGCTTGCTGCCCAGCTTGTGCTCATCAGCAGTGGATGAATTCTTTATATTAGTGCCTGTATTCGTGTTTTCCGTATGGTCTGCGTTCGTTGCCTTCTCCCCTCCCCCATTACCGCCGCAAGCGGATAAAATAGACAGCAGTAATAGTGCAGTAATGCTGTTCGCTACTTTCTTCATCTCATGCTCTCTCCCTTAGATGACCATGTTAGAATTTATTGATAAGCTTTCGCCCAGCGGCGGGCGTTCTCCGGGCGCTTCAAGCCAAGCCTATCGCGCAACGTTGTGCCCTCATAGGCGGTACGGAACAGTCCGCGGTTTTGCAGTTCCGGGATCACTTTATCCACGAAAATTTCAAGTCCGCTCGGATACACTTGAGGCATCACGTTAAAGCCATCTGCCGCTCCATTAACAAACCATTCCTCAATTTTATCCGCCAGTTGGATCGGCGTTCCCGTGAACGTGAAGTGTCCGCGCGCTCCGCCGAGACGTCCAATGAGCTGCCGCAGTGAAAGCTGCTCGTCACGGATCAAGTCGAGAATAAGCTGATGACGGCTTTTGTTGCCGTTCACCTCATCGGTCGTTCGCAGCCCTTCAATGGTCAGCGGCTCGTCAATTGAACGAGCAGACAGATCGACGCCGAGACGCTCTGACAAATTGCGGACCGCAATGTCCTTATCGATAAACTCGAACAGCTGGTTCTCAATTTCATGCGCTTCGGATTCCGTCTCTGCGAGAATCGGACTGATTCCTGGCAATATATGAAGCTCATCATTCGTGCGGCCGTACTTCGCAAGACGTGATTTAACGTCATGATAGAACAGCTGAGCGCTTTCGATGCTCTGATGGGCGGTGAAAATTACTTCTGCGACCTTCGCCGCAAATTCTTTTCCGCTTTCAGATGAGCCCGCTTGAACAAGCACCGGATAGCCCTGCGGCGGCCGGGCGATATTAAGCGGGCCTTGCACCTTGTAATACTTGCCTACGTAATTAATCGTATGAATTTTGCTTTGATCGTACAGTCTGCCTGACACCTTGTCGTTCAGCACCGCATCGTCCTCCCAGCTGTCCCACAGCTGCTTGACGACCTCGACAAATTCATTAGCGTCTTCATACCGCTCCGCATGCGCAGGATGCTCCTCCAGTCCGAAGTTATGTGCAGCTGAGCCAGCGCCTGTCACGATGTTCCAGCCAGCGCGTCCTTTGCTGATATGGTCGAGTGAGGCGAACTTGCGTGCGACATGGAACGGCTCGTTATAGGTCGTTCCGACTGTGGCGATCAAGCCAATATGCTTCGTCCGGCTCGCGAGCGCTGCAAGTTCTGTGAATGGCTCAAGCTTGTTCGATCGACCGACATATCCATCCGCAAGAAATACCGAATCCAGCAGTCCGCGCTCGGCCGTTTGCACGATGCTAAGTATATGTTCAAAATCAAGATTTTTGTCCGGTCTCGCTTCAGGCAATCGCCAGGACGCCTCATGATGGCCCGTACCGAATAGAAAAGCATTCAAATGCAGCTGACGTTTCGATTTACTCATCGTCATTCCTCCTCTTTCTGACTATTACTGGCCTATCGTCGTTTTTAATGTTTCGACATCTTTATTGATCGCTTCCGTCGCTTGACGTATAGCCGAGTTCACATCAAGGCCGTGAATGGCCATTCCTTCTGCCGCTTCTGTTAATCGAATCGAAATCTCAGCCTCGTACGGATGTTGATAGTGCTCCTGAATTGGTGTGCCCACGAAGACGTTTTGCACTGTTTTGCCCTGCAGAACCGGAATATCCGCGCCATACTCCTTCTCAAGCTCAGGATTAATGATCGCCGGCACACGGCCATTTCTCGCAATCGTTCGCTGCCCTTCATCTGACAAAAGATACTCCAGCACCTGGAAAGCTTCATCCTTATGCTTGCTTTGGCTATTAATCGATACGGAATGGATTTGCGCTTCTCTCGTCGTACCAAGCTGATCTTCGAAATTCGGTACTGGCGCTATATCCCAGTTGAACTCAACCCCTTGCTGGCGCAGCTCCTCCAGCGGACCGACCATGTTCGCCAGCCAAGCAGCACGCATCGCAATGTTCTGATCCTTCATAAAATGATCTCGAGTCCAATTCCATGTGCCGTCCGGAGCAACATAACCCGGAATTTCGTAGATTTGCTTCAGCAGTTCGAATACTCGGAGCCATTCCGGCGTATCGAGCGCTGCCTGCCCCGTTTCACGATCTACATAAGGCAGCCCGAGCGACTTACCAAGCCCTTGCAGGTTGTCCACTACAAGACCAACATAGTTGACGCCGTTCTCCGTACGTGTCAGCTGCTTACCCAACTCAACCGCTTCCTCCCATGTCATTTGCTTCTCAGTCGGATAAGGAACGCCGAACTTGTCAAAGATGTCTTTGTTATAGTACAAAATGTGCTGATTGACGTTGAACGGCAGCGCGTAAATCTGATCGCCTCGGCCTTTGGTTGCGTCTTTGATATAGTTGTAAGCAATAGGCTTAAGGCGGCTTTCATCGAAATTGAACTTTTTAATAAGTCCTCGTAAATCCTCGAACGCTCCCGTACGAATGAGCCGCTGTGATACACTCGTGAACAATATGTCCGGCGTTTGCGTCGACAGTACTTCTTCCGGTGTCGTAGTCGCGGCCGGTGATATTCTCTCGATTGTAACGTTCGGATATTTCTGATGAATCGGATCGGCAATCATCGTCTTGAATTCAACATCTGTAAACGTTGGTCCACTCGAATAGAACGTAAGCGTAAGCTTCTCATCGCCCAGCCGCTTAATATTTCCACTCGGCTCTTCCTTCGCGCTTGCTTCCACTATCTGCCCGGATCCGGCTTGATCCGTGCCCTGTTCCTTCTCGATCTCGCTGCCGCTTCCGCCCCCGCAAGCCGTTAATAGGGCTGCGGTCACGAACAGCATATTAATGGTTCTATTTGGTCTCATCTTCATAACGGCCTCCTAACCTTGCCTGTCATTGTCGCTGCAAACGCCGGACATTCGCCGGCCGCTTCAACCCTAGGCTATCGCGCAGTGTAGTGCCCTCGTATTCCGTTCGGAACAAGCCGCGGTTTTGCAGCTCCGGAATAACCTTGTCGATGAACACCTCAAGCCCTGTCGGAACGAGCTGAGGCAGTACGTTGAACCCGTCAGCCGCATCGTTACGGATCCATTTCTCAATAAAATCAGCCGTTTGCAGTACCGAACCGCTGAACGTAATATGCCCGTGTCCGCCGTTACTGCGGTACAATAATTGACGAATGGTAAACCCTTCACGTCTTGCCGGATCAAGCACCGCGTCCTGACGACTGCGAATGCCGTTAAATTGCTCGGGCGGCTTCGCTTTATCGAGCGGTACCGGATCGTCCAAATCGTATTCCGTCAGATCGACCGTAAATCGTTCGGACAAGCTCTGCAGCGCCCGCTTCGTATCGACGTATGAATGAAGCTCTGCCTCGATATCCTTCGCCTCCGCTTCCGTGTCCGCGACGATAGGAGCAAATCCCGGCATGATGACAAGCTCGTCCACGGTCCGTCCATATTTCGCTAGTCTTGATTTCACATCAGCATAGAATTCACGTCCTGCTTCGAATGTCTGCTGCGCGGTGAAGATCACTTCCGCAGTCTTCGCGGCAAGCTCCTTACCACGCTCGGAAGAACCGGCCTGCACGAGCACTGGATAACCTTGCGGTGGACGAGGAATATTTAGCGGCCCTTTCACCGAGTACGTGCGGCCCTTGAAATGAATCTCATGCACCTTGTTGGAATCAATCAAACGCCCATTCGCTTTATCGTAGATAAGCGCATCGTCCTCCCAGCTGTCCCATAGCTGCTTCACCACTTCGACGAATTCTTCGCCCGTATCGTACCGCTCGGAATGCTCAGGATGCTCATCCCGACCGAAATTGTGCGCCGCCGAGCCTGCACCGGTTACGATATTCCAGCCAGCACGTCCGCCGCTAATATGATCGAGCGATGCGAACTGGCGAGCGACGTGGAACGGCTCGTTATAGACAGTACCGACCGTTGCAATCAGTCCAATATGCTTCGTAACGGAAGCGAGCGCCGAAAGCAGCGTGAAGGGTTCGAGCTTGCTGCCCGCTCCGGCATAGCCATCGGCAAGAAATATCGAATCGAGCTTCCCCCGCTCCGCGAGCTGCGCCAGCTGTGCCAAGTAATCAATATCCAGCTCAAGTTCTGGCTTGGAGTCAACGTGACGCCATGCCCCGGCATGATGGCCTGTCGCTCTCAGAAACACGTTCAAGTGAGCTTTCCGTTTGTTCTCGCTCATTCAAATACACCTCAATCTCAATCATATTTAATCCTAAACGCAAATAACCGAAAGCTGCTTGATGAAGCAACCTCCGGTTATCCGGTCGATTTAAGCACTATAACCGTTAAATCTTATAAGCTTAATCAGGATTAATGCTTTAAAATTTAACATTATTGTTTTTATTTGTCAAATCATTTTTTATTCAACCAATCCAGAGCGCTCTACCCCTTCAATGAACCAGCGCTGCATAACGAGATATACGACCAATAGCGGCATAATAATTAAAAAGGACGCCGACATCTTTATCGATTCAGCATATACCGTAATTTCACCGGCTCCAGCCGCTTGCGCCATCTCTCCGGCCATTCGAGCCAATGTGATGGACAACGGTACATTTTCTGCGGTAAACATGAAGAGTGACGGGAAATAGAAATCGTTCCAGTTCCAGACGAACGCGAACAACAGCACAACGACAGTCGCCGAACGGGATATCGGAAACATGACACGGAAAAACATTTTGAACGGTCCAGCCCCGTCGATGCGCGCCGCTTCGTCCAACTCCTTCGGTAATGTGGAATAGAAGGAACGGTAAATGATGACGAACATTGCTCCTTTGAGCCCATGACCGAATAAAGCAGGAACGACCATTGGCAAGAATGTGTTCATCCAGCCGAACTGTTTAAACAGCATAATCGTCGGCAGAATCGTCACTTGCGGCGGCATAATAAATGTGAACAGAAGCAGCGTTCCACACAGCTTCTTCAACGGGAAGTCTAGTCTTGCGAACGCATACCCAGCAATAGCGCATGAGAACACCTGCAGTACCGATACAGAAGTGGCAAGCGAGACGCTGATGAAGAAGCTCTTACCGTAATGCAGCATCTGGCTCGCTTCCTGCAGATGCCCGGTATAAATCGAACGCGGTACCCAAATAACCGACGGATCAAGAATATTTTTCGCATCCTTCACCATCGTTGTAACCATATACAGAATCGGCTTCAAATAGATGAAGGCCACATTAATGAGAATGGAATAAACAACCAATTTAAATAATAAGCCCTTGTCGATCTCCGTGCCGAGCACCCGGTAGCGCAGTATCTCCAGGCGGCTGCGCAGCTTCGCACTAAGCTGCCAACCGATAGATAAACCAGGACGTTCTCTCTCGATCTTCACTTCGTCCCCCCCTAATCGACATCATCTGCCAGACAGCGCTTTATCCACTCTTCTATAGAGCAGGAGCGTGAGCATGACGAATATCAAAATAATCGAAAAATAAATCCATGCCAGTGCACTTGAGCTGCCATAGTTCGTCGTATTCACCTTGCTAATGATCGGATTGGACGGGAACGTGAACAGATCTACAACGGTGTACATCAAATTCAGAAAGATGTAAGGAACTAGACCGGGCAGCGTAATCGTCCAGAACGTATTCCAAGGGTTAGAGCCGTCGATGCGGGACGCTTCATACACCGATGCCGGAAGCGTCTGTCTGCCGGCAAGGAATATTAAAATTTGAACGCCAGAGTACCACAACACAAGCACGAATGAGCTTAAGACATTCTCAATCGGCGAAGCCCATGCAGCCGGCATATACTCCCGGAGATAATAATCAATACGAAGCTCTTGCATCATGCTGAGCGAGCCTTCGCCTTGTGTGATAAATTCTTGCACGATCTGTCCGGAAGAGAATATAACGGGCAAGAAGAAAATGACCCGAAACAGCGTACGACCTCGAAACTTTAAGTTCAACAGTATAGCGACGAACAAGGAGAAAACGAGGATGATTGGAATCATCATGAGCGATTGCTTCAGGAATGGGATTAACTCCTCATACAATAGGCTGCCATTGGCGACGAGAATTTCCCGGTAATGTTTAAAGCCGATGTACGCATACTGCGTTCGATTCACCTCAATTTTGACCTGGTGAAAGCTCATAAAGAGGGAATAGCCAAGCGGAAATGCGACGAACGTCACAAAGCCGAAAACCCATGGCGCGATGAACAGTGAGCCCTCCAGCTTACGCAGCGTGCTTGCCTCTAGTCTCCTCATCTCGTCTCCCCTCCCTGCTTCACCGCATACCCATGCGCTGGAACGACCAGATTGCCTGTATCATACGGTTCGTCATTATAGTTGACCAGTACGCTATAGCCCCCGTCATATACCGTTTCGTTCACACCCGGAGCGATAAAACGATGCTGTGTAATAACGCAGTCCTTCACCTGCGCAAGCACGGCATTCACTTGCTTGTACTCATCCGAAATGCGGCTGATCCAATTCGTATAATCCAGGCTGTAATACCATAATGAGTATGATCGGCGCATATCGTCCGAATTGTCGCCGCTGACGATGTAAGCAGGTGAAGCACCGTACTCGATGCTGCGTAAAAATTGGCTTTGCCATTCATCCCGAATATTCGACCATTCCAGCGTATACGTACGCAGCCCATGCAGTACGATGGCTGCGAACGGAATCGGCTCCGTAACGAATACGTCATACGAATAATCGCTTGCAAGCTGATGGACGTGATCAACGGTATCTAAAGCGTAGAAATTAACATTACCTGTTGACACGGAGCCTAACGTCTTCCTCGTCTGCTCCAGAATGTTTCGCTGAATAGAGACCGTATCGCTTCGGCTGTCCTTGTACCGGCTGTTGAAATCGGTATTTAACTGCTCACCGATGCCATTCTCGAAATAGATGCCGTCCGCTCCCAGCTTCTTGTAGCGGTTCAGATCGGAGCGAACGACTTTCTCATAAAAGCCCGGACTGACATAATAGGCCTCTTCCTGCTCGTTCTTCGGCTCCTTCTGCTCCTTCAGCACTGTACCGGCCATATTGCGTAGCCCATCCCTTCTCCACCAAAACCTATCTTCTCCATTATTATTAAGCGTATAATTAGCCGTCAGGTAGACAGGAATATTAAGCGAATGCGCATAATCGATGAACTTCTTCATGCCGTTGTTTCCGCCAATTCTCTTATCGACCGGAAAATAGCCGCCCTGCGAGCTGTAACCGTCCTTCTGCCAGCCTGCATAATGAACCTGAATGTTATGAATGCCCAGATCATATACACTTTTAAGCAGCGCGGCTGCCTCGTCGGTCGTCGTCGCCTTCAAGTAGGAATCGGTAAACAGCCCTTTCTCGATGTCGGCTCCGACGATGTCCAAATAGAGAGGAATGTCATCCTTGGTGGACGGGATCGGCTTCACCCCCTGTTCACTCATCAAGTAGTTACGGTACACAGCCGCCATCCCTGAGTAATCGCTCGCAGCTCCTGTGAGCGGATAATATCTGGTTGCCCTGCCCTCGGATACGAACCGTTCGCTGCTATACATATAGAACCCTTCACCTGTGCTCCTGCTGACCGATTGATAAAACTTTTTCCTATACTGCCACTCCGTCGTCACCCAATTCGATCGGCCGACAGCACCGCCTGGTGCAGCGTAGATGTTCGCGTAAGCTTCACCTTCCGTAATAATCGACAAGAACGACTGATCACCCGACTTCATGCCATATACGGGCATCGTAATGCGCTGTCTGTCGGTCTCCTCGTTATAGAACGACAGATCTTGCCCGTACACACTCTCGTCATACGTTAGCTGAGGCATGATCCGCTTTTCGTTGAACCGGATCAAGGAGCCCGTACCGTCCGGAAGCATAATGTAGCCGTCTTGCCCGACAGAAGGCTCAGCGCCGAACAGCGGGTACAGCTTCACATTCAACAGGCTCAGTTCACCTTCCATTATTCCAGCGTCAATGACTCTCGTCTCGACGTAATCCGAATGAAGTGTTACTTCGACCGGAATTTTCATTTGCGCCTTCGGAAAAGCGAACGTAACGTTGAAGCCGTCTTCCTTCATCTGAAACTGCTCCAAATAACCGCCGGTATCAATAAGTCCGGCCGTGAATGAGGATGACTTATAATTTCTTGCATTCACATACTCAATTAGAATGGGCGACAGAAGATGATTTTTCCATGTACCGGTTGCTGTCTCCTTCGGCCATTGGTGCGGATTCGGGTACGATCGCCAAATGCTGCCCGTCGCTTTGTCCACCAATTGAAAATGGGAAGTAGAGCGGTCAACTAGCAGCTTAAGCTTGTCGTTCTCCGCAGCCGTATGGAAGCTGGTCTCCTGTGGAATAACAGCTTGATACAGCTGCCCCTTCGCATCAAATTGGATGGATGTCGACGTGGTGTCCGTCTCCTTGTCTCTCCAAGGATTCCATATTTGCAGCGAGAGCCAGCCGATCAAGAGCAGCAGCAAGGCCGTCGTCGCTGTCTTCGCTATCGTTGCAACCGGAAGCTTGCGGCTCTTCATCGGATGATCACCTCTTGATAAATCGATTTAATAAAATTAACAAGCTCATAGCTTAAACTGATAAACAAGAAGATAAGAATAACAATAATAAGAAGCGTAAAAATCGACACAACAATAACGAACAGCGATTCAATAAACGTATAATTATGAATTCCTTGTACCATCCACACAATCAGTAACACAACCCAGATGATCATGACCAACCGGAAAAATTGATAGATCGCTGACTCATCCAGCGTCAATGCATTAGACAGATAGGTTACAGGTATCCCAATAAGAATAATCGGAAATAATGCATAGCTGCTTCCATAAAATACGTCGCGGAATCGACCTTCCCCACGAAGCAGAGAGCTCACCAAGTAGTTCGAAATGACCCAGCCTAGCCACAAGCCGTAAAACTGCACCATCTTAGGCAGCAGGTCAACGCCGTCATGGATTTCCGGTTGAAAGATGAAGCTTGTACCTGCCTGCATATAACCGTACGCCGCCCCTGCTGCGATAAGTAATATTAAGGTGCCGAGCAAACCTGCTTTGCTCTCATATCGGATACTATAAAAGCCATCTATCGGGCTGCGAATAATAGTGAACGTATGGCCCAGCTGCCTCACTAGCGTAAGATCCACTCTTGTCCAGCTTATACGGCCAGATGCCGGCAGCAGCTTCCCAGACCATCTACCCCAGGCAAGAAACAGGACCGCTGCAATGAGGGCCGCATTCATCACAAGACCGAAGTTGTTCTGGAACCAAATAAGCCGGTTCTGCCAGAACGAATCGGAGTAGCCGTTAACAACGCCGGCTTGGTCATACAGCTGCGCCGCAAGCTTGAAGTCCTGCCGCTTATAGGCCGCCTTCGCCAGCCCGATCAGTGCCGGTGTATACTGGGTATTAAGCCGGTGAACCTCTTGCCAGATCGGTTCGCTTTCCTCATATTTCCCCTCCTGTGTGAGAGCGTTCGCTTCGTGTACAAGAGCGCCAAATTCCGATAATCGAAGCACTTGAATGAGGTTGTTCGTGTTATCAAGCACATACAAATTTCCTTTGGAGTCGTTAGCGATGGCTGTCGGCGTCTTAACGACGCCGATCTTAGAAGTCGCCGGAACGACATCCCCACCCCAGAAAAACAGCAAATTGCCGTTCTGGTCGTATTGACTAATGATATTCCACACCGAATCGACGACCGTCATGTTACCCGATTGATCGACAGTAATGTCGCTCAGCTGCGGATTCATATCCGTCTGACGATGATGCAGCACTTCACCATAGGTTCTCACGGGCATGACCGAGGCGTAGTCACCTTTGCCGCGCAGCTGGTCCAGTCCCGCGATATTCAGCTTCTTAATTTGATCACTTGCCACTTCCTTAGTTACCGTATAGATGAAGCCTTCGTGGTCAATCGCCGTATTTGCAATCGCCCCGGGCAGCTTTTTCAGCTCGCGTTGGTACATTTCCCTCGTATACACGAAACGCTTAAACGCGTCGAACATTGAGAACGATACTTTATTCGGACCAAAGAAAGAAACGAATTCCCCTTCTGGATCGAGCTCCAGCAATCCCTGGTACGCACCTAACGATGCAATGTACAGAAAGCCGCGCTTGTCGACGACCATGTTGACAGGATCGTATTTGAACGATGCCGGAATATATTCTGTATCCGGACGGCCGAATTGCTTCAGCAGCTTGCCTCGAGCATCCAGCCGTACGACTCTGTTATTACCGGTATCCGCGATATAAATATCGCCGTTCGTATGGACGAATACGCCGCTCGGCTTTTTGAGCGGACTCTCCTCAACCTTAATCTGGCGGACATATTCCCCATTACTGTCCAGCTCTACAATCCGATTATTGCCTGTATCGGCGATATACAGATGATCGTTGCGATCGATGAATAAATCCTTCGGTTGATTGAGCTGCAGCGTTGCGGCGCCGTTCTCCTCTGTCTTTGCCTGATCCGGAATAGCCGCATTATAGCCAATTATGCCAGCCGGAATATAGGCTGCCTGCGTATGGATAAGCTGGCCGAAGCCATCCTTATAATACGTTTCATAAGGCAGCTGCGATGCCGCTGCCTGAGGAAGCGGAAGCACGGCGGAAATTGCAGCTGCAATGGAAAGTCCGATCGAGAACATCCGCAGCGTCCTGCTTTTCAAGCGACCTCCCTCCTTATTAAAGTTATTTAATGCCGGAATGAGCCATCGTCGAGATAACCTTACTTTGCAGAATGACGAAGAAAATTAAGTTCGGCACGAGCAGAATAAGTGCAGCTACTGCAGCCGCCCCTTGTCTAGCAACGTTGTTTGCCAGATTGCTCGTTAAGGTCGTGAGGAAGAACGGGAACGTCTTCATCTCGTCGTCCTGCATGAACAAAGCAGAAGTGTCGATATTACCCCATGCATTCTGGAACGCGAGAATAGCCACAGTAGCAATGGCCGGCATACTCATTGGAATTACAATACGAACAAGAACGATCACTTCGTTCGCTCCATCGATCCGAGAGGCCTCCAAGAGCGAATCCGGGATTTGATCTATGAACTGCTTTAGCAGGAAGACGCCGACCGGCAGCGCGAGCGCCGGAAGCAAATGCCCCCAATACGTATTTAGAATGCCTAGACTACTGACGACCAAATAACGCGGAATTTGGATGACCTCCGGAGTAAACATAAGCATAAGAATAATGGAAGAAAACAGAAATTTTTTGCCTGGAAAATCATGCTTCGAGAGCGGGTATGCACACAGCACACTAACGATTGTCACGCCGACGACGCTAAGCATCGCAACGAAGACGCTGTTGAACAAATAGCGCGAGATCGGTACGATTGAATTCGACGTGACGAGCATCAGCTCCACCACGTTTTGCAAGCTCGGTTCGCGGACGAAGAACGTCGGCGGATACACGAACAGCTCGTGATACGGCTTGAACGCATTATTAAAAATATAAATAATCGGCAGTATCATCAGCACTGAGATGGTAAGCATGAACGTATTGAAGCAGATTCTAGCCGCAAGTCCAGACGTTCTCAGAAGCTACTCCTCCTTCGAGCCGAACAAACTCCAGCTAAGCTTGTTCGCAAAATACATAAATATTAGAAGGAAGACGGAAATCGTTGCGGCATACCCCATCTCGAACCGAATGAAGCCATAGTCGTTAATATGGTTCACAATCAGATGGCCCGCATATTGCGGCGTCGGGTTCTGTCCCGACAGCTCAACCCCAATTGCCCCCGTCTTGAACGTCGTTACAATCGCCATAACGGCGCCGAACAGCATTTGCGGCTTCAGCGACGGGATCGTAATGTACCACAGCTCCTGCAGATGGTTACGAATGCCGTCAATTCTTCCCGCTTCATACAAGGTTTTATCTACATTTAATATACCGGCCAGCATGGCGAGGAACCCGACCCCCATGCTCGACCAGAGCGTAACAACGATCATTGAATTCATGAGCAGCTCCGGCTTCGTCACCCACAGCTTCGGTACGTCGATGAAGCCGCTCTTGAGCAAGAAGCTGTTTAAGTAACCGATCCGATCCCCTGATAATAACGGCAGCCAAATGATCGTCATCGCGGTACCGATCGTCAGCGAAGGGGTATACATCGCCAGCGCCACCCATTTGCGATAGCTGCCCCTCAGCCGAGAAATGAGCCAAGCGAGAAGAAATGCCGCAGCATATCCCCCGGGACCGACGATGATGGCGAATTTGAACGTATTCGGCAGAGCGTATTTTAAAAACAGCATGTCCTGCGAGATCAAATATTGAAAATTGCTCCAGCCAATAAACTTGGGCTTCTCAATCCCATTATAATAAGTAAAGCTTAAGCAAATCGCAGCGACGATCGGAATAACGATAAACAGCATGAAACAGATCAAGAATGGCGCGATAAACAGATACGTAATACGGCATGACCATATTTTACTTATCATTCCGGCCGCCTCCCTCCCAAGGTTGATCAACGATCGGAATGTCGAGCGGCTTGATCGAATGGCCGTTCTTGTCTGCGAAGCCAAACTCCTGCTGCTTGCGGAGCAGCTCGCGTTCGATATCGCGCACCGCTTCCTCCAGCGAAGACATGTAGTTAGCAGTCTGAACGACTGAACGCTGCCACGCATTGTTCAATTCACGCTCCAAGAAATAGCCTCCAGGTACGTTCGGTATATCTTTATACCATTTCCACTGCTCGAGAATGATAGCGGCATCCTCTCTTTTCCATGGCAGGTTGTTGAACGCTTCTATATTGGAGGTATTCCAGCGGAACGCAACTCCGTTCATCGCTTCTAAATCCGAGCCGTATTGGGTCTGCACATCGGTAGAGAGCCACCACTGTAGAAACTTCCACGCTTCCTCTTGCTTCTCAGACTTTTGAAAAATAACGCCCGTTCGCTGTCCTCCACCTGCCCAACGGACGATCGTGCCGTCCTGCTGCTTTACGCCTGGCAGCAATGCAATCCCCCATCGACCGTTAAGCTCCGGCGCCGCCGCTGACAGCTGGACGTACATGTTGTAGTCCGATATACCAATTGGCATCGAGCCGTCGCGGAAGTGCTGGTAAAAGCTCGGCACCTCCCGCTCAAGCGCGTACGTATTGAACAGATTCGTCCATTGCTTGAACGATTGATATGCTTCCGGCGTATCGAGCCCGGTCTTAAGGCCGCCCGGCTCATAAAATTCGACGCCGTGTTGGTAGAAGTACGTCGCATATTCCTTCGGATTCACATAGAAATTCATATCATTCTGCTGCAGCGTCGGCAGCATCTCATAGACATCGTCCCACGTTTCGGGAACGTTCAGTTTCAATCTGTGCAGCAAATCCTTCCGGTAATAAAGCACTTGGAACGACTGCGTCTCCGGCACACCATAATAACCGCCATTGTAATAGAGCGGCAGCCATGAGCCTGGGCTGTAGCTCGAATACAGCTTATCGAACCCGTCCTGCTTGGACAGATCGACCAGCGTCCCGCGAATCGCATAATCGACCGGCAAATCCTGCGTCAGCCCGAGCGCAACATCCGGCTGTACACCTGCAGCGTTCGACATGAGCAGCAGCTCGGGATTCGGAAGTAAATTAACCTTCACTTCAATCCCTGTCTCCGGCGTGAACGATTCGTCAGCGAGCTGCTGTAGCTGATCCACATAGTCTCGGCCGCGCTGTACCCAGATGTTCAGCTTCCGCTTATCCATCTCTTTCAAGCTGTCTCTCGTATCGAAGGAGTAGCCGAAGTTTTGAACGGTCCCCCACATACGGTCGAATACATCTGCCACCATGCTCGGAAAAGACGTCTTCTCCGGGACGATGAACAGCTCATCCAACTGCAGCGCTTGCTTCGATAACGAATCCATAAACGTCGCCAGCTTTTCTCGCATCGAGGAAATTTGATCGATATTGTACGGAATTTCTTCCGGTTTGCGAAGCAGTGATCTCAAGTCCTTCGCGGATGAATGCAGCCCTTGGCTAATCGAATCCTTCTTCCCGTTCGTCTGTTCTGCGCGGACCGCTAGCTGTTCCATCGCTTCAGCGGCGACAGATATTTTATCCGTCATACCCGGAAAGTCCTGATCCATATTCCAGGTACGATTACGGTCTAATGTCCGTTTACTGTTCGCTTTATTGCCCGTTACCATGCGAAGATCCCAGTCAATGGCATCCAGATGCGCCAGCAGCTTCTCGATATCGACGATAATCGGTTTGACCGGCGACTGCGTCACCGCTAGCGACAGCGTATGCTCTCCCTTCTCCAGCTTCACAAGATATGGCGTTCCTGATCGATCCTTCAGCTCAATACCCTGCCATGATGCCGAATACGGAAAACCATAAGCTTGGAACGGCTCGAACGGAACTTGTCCGTCAATTTTGATCGTACGAAAAGATGTTTTCTGTGCAATCGTATTTTGCAGAGCTCGAAATGCCAGCTTATACAAGCCTGTTTCCGGCACCTCGAACGTCCATGTAATTTCTTGGTTTTGCTCCAGCCAGCGCTGGCCGCCAACCGTGTTATAAATGATACGCCCCGTATAACGCGGCACTGTGCGATCATCTTTGTCCGAGAATAGCTTAATTGCCGTATCGTTCTTCCACGTAAACTGCTCGGCTTCGATCGTAATCGGATCGCCTTCAATCGCAGGTACAGCTTCATATTGCTCTCGCACTTCCTCATAGGAAGGAATTTGCTGAGGTGTCTGCAAAATCAGACTGTCGATCGCAACCGGGTCATAGCCAATGAGCCGAATCGTATGTTTACCCGGCGTCAAATGCCATTGCAGCGGATGGTCGTAAGCGCCGCCCGAATCGATTAACGGCTTCTTGCTCCAAGTGGACACATCGACTGATCGCGGACGAATTTGGTCACCGTCGGAATTGGTCACGATCGGACGAACATCCTTCCACGTCCGGTACAGCGACGCTGTCGATGCTTCACGGAACGGACGCTCCCCATCGATCAGCACGTCCCATTGCACCGGCCGCTTGCTCCCCGTTTCTTTGATCGGATTATAGAACACCTGTATTTCGTACAAGGCGTCTTCTGATACTTCAAACTCGTACTCGACCCAGCCTACATCCTTCGTCTGCCACAGCAGAACGTTGTCCTTTCCTT
The DNA here is from genome assembly GCF_004001065.1 of Paenibacillus xylaniclasticus. Lineage (GTDB taxonomy): Bacteria > Bacillota > Bacilli > Paenibacillales > Paenibacillaceae > Paenibacillus_T > Paenibacillus_T xylaniclasticus. Next base: position 352,203 of record NZ_BIML01000004.1, on the reverse strand, counting down.
CATAGCTGCCTTCTTGAATCTCTTCAGAATTTGAGACCTGAGCAGGCGACGCTCCACGTACCTTAATCGTCGAATGCGCTGCCGGAATTGCTTGCTCCTTCCAGTCAGCGAGCACAGCTCCGTAATAGCGATCTACCTCAAAAGCAAGCCCATCGTCCAGCTTCTTGAACAACTGTCCGTCTACGGAAGGCAACGAGCTTGCTTCCAATGTAGAATGATTCCCGCAGGACGACAGCAGCGCGACAGCGGCAGCTCCTAACATGACCCATGCCACTTGCAGCTTTCTGTTCTTCATCTAACAAAATCACCTCCCTTGCTGCGCGCAACCGGTCATTCCGCCAAACGGTTGCCTGTTTCCTTGTGAAAAAAGTGGGCTTTCGACAAGTCCAGCTCCACCTTAAGCTTCTCGTCTTCCTTGAATATATTTTCTGGCTCTACTCGAACGACTAACGGCTTCTCTTGCCCAATGTCTAAATATAGAAACCGATCGGCTCCCATAAGCTCGTTATCTTTATAAATACCAGTAATAACAGTCTCCGAATATAATCCTTCGAGCTTGATGTGCTCCGGTCTAATCCCAAGTATGACGGACCTATTTACTTGGTTATTTCGCCGTAACACAGCCTCTGTTGTCTCATGGATCTTAAGCTGTAGACGATTCGTTCTAAACTCAAGATGACCGAGCGCATTCTCTTCGATCTTGCCCTCGATCAAATTAATTTGTGGAGAGCCGATAAATCCTGCAACGAACAGATTAGCCGGCTTCGAATACACGACCTCCGGCATATCGCACTGCTGAATGACGCCGCCTTTCATTACGACGATCCGATCTGCCATCGTCATTGCCTCTACCTGATCGTGCGTTACGAAGATGAACGTCGTACCAAGCCGTTTATGCAGCTTCGTAATTTCCATCCGCATCGTCGAACGAAGCTTGGCGTCGAGGTTTGACAACGGCTCGTCCATTAGGAACAGCTTCGGATTACGTACAATTGCCCTACCAAGAGCAACGCGTTGGCGCTGCCCGCCGGACAAATCCTTCGGCTTCCGATGAAGATACTGCTCAATCTCAAGAATTCGGCTCGCTTGCTTCACGGCCAGATCAATCTCATGCTTCGGCAGCTTACGCATTCGAAGCCCGAAGGCGATGTTCTCATAGACGGACAGGTTCGGGTAGAGCGCATAATTTTGGAATACCATTGAGATATCCCGATCTTTCGGCGGCAGCTTGTTCACCAGCTGTTCGCCTATATAGATTTCACCCTCCGTAATATCCTCCAGTCCCGCAATCATTCGAAGCGTCGTTGATTTACCACAGCCGGAAGGACCGACGAAGACGATAAATTCTTTATCCATAATTTCAAGATCGAAATCCTGCACAACTGCTTGCTTTTCTTTGCCATATCGTTTATATAGATGTTTAATGCTGACGCTTGCCATATGTGCACCCTCCGATTGATGTAATAAAAAAAGAAGATATCAATAGGGTTATCTACGATATCTTCCTTGGCAGGGTAGAGATCTACACTCTTATAATCGTACTTTATCGCTCACTCGCACTCGCTCTGTTGCTTCATCTGCTTGCTTCAGAGCTTCTTCACTTAGACGTACGTTCCATGCTTTGGCCGCCTCCGTAATATGCTCAAGCTTCGAAGCGCCTAGAATAGCCGACGTAATGCCCGGCCGGCTTAATACCCAAGATAGAGCATATTGCGCAGAGGTCAGTCCTTGCTGATCGGCAAGCGGCTTAATCGCCTCTGCGACTGCGATCGCATTCTTCTTCAACAGCTGCTCCAGACGAGGCTCACCTTTAGCCAGCCTTGAGCCTGCTGGAGGCGCTTCGCCCTCTTTATATTTACCGGATAGTACGCCCCGGCCCAGCGGACTGTAGACGATTACGCCAACTTGCTCCGATTGAGCGAACGGAATAATTTCACTCTCAATCTCTCTTGAAATTAGGCTGTATTCCGGCTGCAAGCTCTCGAAGCGTTCCAGGCCGCGCTGGGCGCTGATGCCGTGAGCTTTGGCCAGCTGCCACGCAGCGAAATTGGACGCACCGATATAGCGAACCTTCCCTTGGCGAACGAGGTCGTCGAGCGCACGCAGCGTTTCCTCCAGCGGCGTATTCGGATCGAAACGGTGCACTTGATACAAATCAATATAGTCAGTCTTTAGTCGGCGCAGGCTATCCTCAACCGCCCGGAATATATGGTAGCGGCTTTGTCCACCGTCATTCGGTCCCTCGCCGACCTTGCCATGTACCTTAGTCGCCAATACTATGTTATGCCGACGGGATTTCAACAGGTTACCCAATATATCTTCCGAAGCGCCTTCACCATATACATTCGCGGTATCAACCAGATTAATTCCATAATCAAGCGCCGCATCAAGAATGAGCGATGAGGCTTGTTCGTCTATCCAACGGCCGAATGCCATCGTTCCGAGGCTTACAGCCGACACCTTTAAGCCTGTACGGCCAAATTTCCGATATTCCATAAATAGGCTCCCTTCTTATTCATACCTATACAAAAATAACCGGAGACATTGGCTGCATCACTGCAGCCCGCCTCCGGTTATCCGGTCGATTAGGTACGATACAATTATTATTCCGACAATGTCGATAGGCTATTACGATATTAGCACGGTGCTAACCGACCGTCAATATAAATTTGGAATTATTTTGATTCTATTATTCCGGTTGAAGATAAGAAAAAAAGCTCCCTTTTACGCTTGAATCCTTCCATAATTTCTGTCTTCTGATGACATACTTAGCAGCTTATAGCCATTAAGCGATTCGATAAATAAGCAAACGCCCATGTAGAGCTTCGGCTTGCCAGTCAGAAAACGGCGACTGCTAGCGCCATGCTCCTCGATTAACAGCTCACATATCACTCTCGCACTTTGAATGCCGCTTTGCAAATACGCTTTTACTTTGCTGTGATACTTATAGTCAAGCTCAAAAGATGACGGCTCCTCACCTGCTGGCTCCTCCACGATATGCTGCTGCCAATCGAACAGATCGAACGTCTCTTCCGCTGTGTCCAACATCATGACAGGCTTCCGCTCATGTACCGCTGATTGTCTATAGTTACGGCTAGCTGCAGTTGCAGCAGCATGCATTTGGCGAAGACGGCTAATCTGCTTGTCCAGCAGAGGCAGCTCAAGCTCCAGATGCTTCCTTATATCGTCCGGAAGCGGATCAAGCTGCAGCAGCTCTGGATCGATGGACCAGCCGCTGCTTATCTTCACGAGCAGCTCATCCAGCTCGTAGTCGACGGCATCAAAGCCCTTCTTAATCGCTGCAACGGCTGCAGCATCGATGGACAGATGCTCCTTGAGATGCTCAATGCCGAAATGCTTACGATGACCCGTCACTTTATGCTCCACCTGATGCTGATATCGTAACGGCCGACCGCATTCACAGCGCAGCTCCGGCGTCACCTTGCCAGCGTCGATGTAGCCGGTATAGATCCAGTCGTCGAGCAGCTGCTCGACCTGCGCTACGTCTGTATGGTCAGGAATATAATGCCCTTTCTGTCTTGCCATTGCATTCGCGAATGCGGTTCGTCTTCCTCGCACAAGCACATCGGTCAAATAATGCCGCTGAATATCGTTCAGCCGACTCATTAGCGTATCCCGCACTTCCACATCCAGAATCATACAGATTCCTCCCCGAAAGCCAATACATACATGATACGATTATAGCACGCATAATTGGGCTAACATGAAAAAAGCTGTCTTCCAGGTCAAATATATTGACTTGAGAGACAGCTTTTTGCGATCATTTATTAGCTTTTGGCTGGCTGAACTTGCGGAGCTGGCTCCTCATGAGGCTTCACCTTGCGAATGAAGAATGCAAGCACGAGCGCAGCAACGGTCATCCAGGTTGCAACGATGAATGATTGGTTAATGCCATAAATTGTTGCTTCTTGTATAACACCTGCCATCGCCGCCTGATCCTCCGGATTAATACCTTGCGTTGCGATAAGATGCTTCGTCTCGTCAGCCGCTTTGTTCGTCATTACGGTGACAAGGAAGGCTGTACCGAGAGCACCTGCCACGTTACGAAGCGTCTGCGACATCGCCGAGCCGTGAGCGTTCAGCGAACGAGGCAACTGGTTCATGCCGGCCGTCTGAATTGGCATCATAAGCATCGACATCCCGAACATACGAATCGAATACATAACCATCATGAACGTATAGGTCGTTTCGCTCGTCAAAGTAGTAAACTCATATGTCGTATATACGGTTATGAGAAGACCGATAACGGACAGCCAACGTGCGCCGATTTTATCGAAAATCATCCCGGTAATTGGCGACATAATGCCCATTAGTATTGCACCAGGGAGCAGCAGTAGACCGGATTCAACCGGCGTAAAGCCGCGAATATTTTGTAGATAGATTGGAAGCAAAATCATGCCCGAGAACATCGCCATCGTCACGATAACGTTGATAACAGTCGTCAGCGAGTACATATCGTACCTGAAAACACGCATTTCGAGAATCGGCTTGTCTACAACAAGCTCGCGCCATACGAACAAAATGAGCGCTATCGCGCCTATAATTAAGCTTGTATACACTCGCGGATTGTCCCAGCCGTCTGTACCTGCATCACTGAAGCCGTACAGCAAGCCGCCAAAACCGAGCGTAGACAAAACAACGGCCAAATAATCCAAGCTCGGCTTCGAATTGCGCGTAACGTTCTTCATCGCGTATGCGCCATAAATCAAGCTGAACAGCGCAAGCGGCAGCAAAATGTAGAACAGAACACGCCACGAGTGATGCTCGACGATCCAGCCGGACAAGGTCGGGCCGACGGCCGGAGCAAAAATCATCGCCAGCCCCATCATACCCATTGCTTTACCGCGTTCTTCTACGGGGAAAATCGTTAGGAATACGATGGACATTAGCGGCATTAGAATACCTGCTCCGGCCGCTTGAACAATACGTCCAGCCAACAGCAGCTCAAAGCCGTGGGCGACCGCGTCCATAAACGTACCAATCGTAAACAAAGCGACTGCAACAATAAATAATGTTCTAGTCGTAAACCGATCAATCAGATAGGCGCTAATTGGTATCAGTATACCATTCACGAGCATGTAGCCCGTTACCAGCCACTGTACCGTGTTATGGCTAATGTTAAGATCTTTCTCAATCGACGGAAGCGCTACGTTCAACAGCGTCTGTGCCAGTAACGCAACAAACGCTGCAATAATTAACGAGGCAACGATTGGTGCTCGTTTGAGCGGTGCTGCAGCATTACTCATGTTTATATCCCTCTTTTGCTTTCTGTAAGATGTTCACAATGTTGCGATGAATCCGTATCAGCTCCGCATGATCCGATTCCGGCATTTCGAGCAGCGGCTCCGATTGTCGAAGCCTGATCGCATACGCTTTTTCTCTTAGTGCTTCACCTTCCTGCGTCAACATCAGGATGACCGACCTCCGATCGGTGTCCGATCGTTTGCGAGAAACCCATCCGGCCTTGACCATTCGGTCAACTACGCCGCTTGTCGTACTGTTCGTGGTCAAAATAAGCTCCGACAATTCGGACAATCCGATTCTAGGGTTATTATGTAACACTTTCAGCACCATATACTGCACAGCAGTCACACCAAGCTGCTCTAGATTGTGATCGATCTGGCTATAGAAGGCTCTGTTAACTTCGCGCAACGATGCAAACAATTCCGTCAGACGGCTCTGACTGTTCAAGACGCTGCCTCCTCTCCTTTCGTAATTGTGCTAATCGTTACCATACAAATAATTCGCATGCGAAACATTTTACACCCCGTCCTATTCACTCGTCAATCTAAAAAATCATGCTATACTATATAGAAGTTTTTTATTATTGGATTTATAAAGGGGAATTTGCACCTTGAAACAACCAAAACCTTCTTGGATACTGATGGGCAAATGGCTGCTGCTAAGTCTTGCGGTTGGTGCTTGTGCTGGCTCCGCCTCAGCTCTATTCCTGTATGGTTTGTCCACCGTAACGGACGCAAGGATGAACCATACGTGGCTGCTATGGCTGCTTCCCGTCGGCGGTGCACTTATCAGCTGGCTCTATGCTCAATATGGTGGTGAAGCAGCCAAAGGAAACAATCTAATTATCGATCAAGCTTACGGAGGCGGTACACATGTCGTCGTTCCGCTTCGTATGGCCCCGCTCGTCCTAATAGGCACTTGGACAACCCATCTGCTCGGCGGATCGGCTGGACGTGAAGGCACCGCCATTCAGATGGGCGGAAGTTTATCCGAACTCATTGGACGGCGATTGCGCCTCAGCGCTAGAGAACGGAGTGCTTTACTTATGTGCGGGATTAGCGCCGGCTTCGGCTCCGTGTTCGGAACTCCGGCCGCCGGCGCATTGTTCGGTGTTGAAATATTAGCGGCTGGAGGCATTGCCCGTTATGCCGCCCTGCTGCCCTGCATCATATCCGCATATTTCGGCGATTGGGTCACGACGGCATGGGGAATAAAGCATTCCCATTATGCAATTGGTGCTGTCCCGGATTTCTCCTGGCTGCTGCTTGCTCAAGTCGCCCTAGCTGGACTATTGTTCGGATTAGCTGCGATGCTCTTTAGCGAACTAACTCATAACTTAAAGAAGTGGTTCGCTTATATCGTTCCCCATGCTGCAATGCGGTCATTCGCCGGAGGAACCGTAATTATTGCGCTTGTCTATATCGTCGGAACGAGAGATTATATCGGACTTGGACTTCCTTTGCTGGAGCAATCGTTCACCGAGGCCGTATCACCGGCCGTATTCGCACTTAAAACGTTGTTCACCTCCGTCACATTAGGCGCAGGGTTTCAAGGCGGAGAGGTTACGCCGCTGTTCGTCATCGGTTCAACACTTGGCAGCGCATTAGCCGGTCTGCTCCACATCTCGGTTCCGTTCTTAGCTGGCATGGGGCTTGTGAGTGTCTTCAGCGGAGCAGCGAATACTCCGATTGCCTGTACCATTATGGGCATCGAGCTGTTCGGATTCGACGCTGCTGGCTATCTACTGCTCGGATGTGTAATCGCTTATGCTGCATCATGGCATTCCGGCATTTACACTTCACAGCGGTTTAGCCCAATTAAGCAGCGTTTGCTTCGTTTGACGGCCGGTCATACAAATGCGATGCATCATGCTAAGCTTCATAATCGAACAAAAGGTTGAGCTTCTCTTCCGAGCGGCCCAACCTTTTCTCATACTATAGAGGGATTCGATATTTCGAGTGATGCTCAACGATATGCTCTCCTTGCTGATACACCCATTGGAAGTGAAACTGATTACCCTCATATCCGGTGCGCTTCCGAATATCCGGTACGATCACATCGTCCAGCCGCTCGATAATTTTCTGTTGGATGGCGTACAGCCGCTGCTCGTTATCGACGCTTTGCCGCTCCGCTTCCTCAACAGACTTCGCCGTCTGCTCAAAATATGCAAGAGCAAGCTCATCGTCCGTTACCGCTTCTGGCAGTTCAACACCGGAGCCGCGAAACACTTCCTTCACCGTATTCAGCCAATCTCTGTACAAATCAATCTTCACATCAAAATATGGATGCTTACTGTTCATCGATCTTTCTCTCCCCAAGCAGCTTAATCGTCGTCATCAGCATAATACGAGTTGGCGAATCTGGCAACTGCTAGGCCGCAAGCAATTAACCGCTTACCAGCTAAACGATAAGCGGTTGTCATGTTACTAGTCTGCCAGAATGGTAAATTGCTTCGGAAAAGTGGTCAGTGTCACCGGTCCTCCAGCGGTAATCCATACATCATCTTCAATTCTTACACCGCCGATACCCGGGAGGTAAATACCAGGTTCTACCGTAACCGTCATGCCCGCCTGCAGTACATCATGGTTGCCTGCATGCAGCGACGGATATTCGTGAATATCAAGCCCAATGCCGTGTCCGAGCCGATGCGTGAACTGCGCTCCGTAGCCTTTGCTTTCGATATACTGTCGTGCTGCAATGTCCGCTTGAGACATCGGAACGCCAGTCTGAAGGGCAGCAATGCCAAGCTCGTTCGCTCTGAGCACCGTCTCATATACATTCTTCAGCTCGTCAGATAATTCACCTATTGCGAAGGTTCGGGTAATGTCGGACACGTATCCATCGGCATAGACACCCAAATCGAACAAGAGCAGTTCACCAGAGCGAATCTTACGCGTGCCCGGCGTTCCATGCGGCAGCGCCGACTTCTCTCCAGCCAGAACGGTCGTATCGAACGACGGTCCGTCCGCGCCGATCCGGCGCATCCGGTAGTCGATATCTGCGGCAAGCTCCAGCTCAGTTACCCCGACTTTAACAAGCGGCAATGTCTCTTGCAGCACTTGCTCAACCAGCCTTACCGCATGACGAATTCGAGCGATTTCGTCAGCGTTTTTGACAGCGCGCATCATCAGAAGAATTTGGTCTACGCTAGCCAGGACCGAGCCTGGCAGCATAGCCGTTATTCGCTCATATTGAGTAACGGATAACTTATCCTTCTCTACACCGATTACCCCGTTGGCATCCGCTCCGAGCATCCGCACTAATATCATATACGCGTCATCCGTATCACGATGAGACTCAATGGCATCAACAACAGCAGCCGCTTCGGCTCCTGCTCTGTCCAGCTCCGGCACAAGCAGCTTAGATTGTCCGTCCGCGCATATAATAAGGGCAAGCAGCCGCTCATGCGGATCGCTACGGAATCCGCTCAAATAATACACATGCTTCGGATCTGTTATAACAGCCGCCCGCAGCGATTGCTGTTCCATTAAGCCGACTAACTGTTTTATCCGTTCGTTCACACCATCACACCTAACTTTCATACGATTGTACATTCATTATAACCGCGCAAGGATTCGGATAACAGTATGATCGGCTGCTGTTGACACCTCGTGTTAACGGTCTTTATAATCAGATTATTTCTTGCCCTGATGAGCACAAAGCATACTGAGCAGCCTCAATTAATCAAGCTCAAATTATAAAATCTCGGAGGCAGTTATTATGACGCGTGAACTCGATTTCTCATTAGCAGAGCTCTACTTCCATACATCGCCCACCGGCGCTTTACATCCTTCATTCGAAATGAAGGCCGAGCAATTGCTTGATGCAGAGCAGGCAAGACATGCTTGTGAACAAGCGGGACGGTTATTGCATGCTCTGGGTCATGAACTGCCTGCCTCATTCATCGGTAGGTCGATTTGCAATTTGTGCGCATTACAGCTCATCATGATCGCACAGCATGGCGTCGTGCTCGATCTATCGTTGCCGAACTTAACGTTCCAGGTCGAGCAGCATGACAATTACGCTCACATCGGCTATAGAATCGAGCAAGTGCTTACGACGGAGCCTCCAGCCGACAACACCTTTGAATGGTTAGGTCAATATTTTACCCAATATATCGAGCAGACTGTTAAGCCTGCCGTGTCGTCCATTGCGAATGCGTCCGGTATGAAACCGCAGGCGATCTGGCAGCAATTCGGCGGCATTATAGCTTACGTGAGAGAATATGTTCAAACCTATGTTCCTCAACCATCAGTAATCGAAGCATTCGAGCTCGGGTTCCGTGCCATCACCGAGGGAGTGCCTGCCGAAGTATTCGGATTGCGCCGCAGCCCGTTTGTCCATCAGCCGCATTATATCGATAACCCCTATGATCCAACGCCTAACAGCCGAATGATGATGAAATCGTCCTGCTGCTTTTACGACAGGCGGGAGAATGGGGTCAAGTGCTACTCTTGTCCCAAGCTTACGGAGTCGGAGCGAAATGAACTGCGGATTCAAATTCAACGCCAACAGCAGGTCAACGCATAACACGATCCTTTCTATGTCAGACCAGAAACCCGCGATTACAGCTTTCGTTCATACGAAGCACTGCAATCGCGGGTTTCTTTTGGCCCGGTTCCCTATTCCATCATGTAAGCAAGCAGCAGCGCCGCCGTATTGACGATCGCATCGATATGCGTCCGCTCCATTCCATGGGACGCGTGTACGCCCGGTCCGATCAATGCAGCCCGGATGTTGCTGCCGGCACGGAGCGCTGCAGATGCATCAGAGCCGTAGTAGGGGTAGATGTCGACCGCATATGGCAGTCCTTCTCGCTTGGCAAGGTCGATCAGCCTCGTCGTCATCCCGTAGTCGTATGGCCCGGACGAATCCTTCGCGCAGATGGACACATCCTTCTCCGTCGCCGACAGATCATCGCCGATTGCCCCCATATCGACTGCAATTAATTCCGTTATGTCATCCGGCACGTAGGCGTTGCCATGACCAACCTCTTCGTACGTGGATAAGATGATGGTCACGTTACGCGACGGCGTCCGACCTTCCCGCTTCAGCCATTCCAATATACCGAACAGCGCTGCAACACTCGCCTTATCGTCGAGATGACGTGATTTAATCCAACCGTTATCGAGCATCCGAACGCGAGGGTCCCAAGAAATAAAGTCACCCGGCGCACTGCCCAGCTTCTCGGTCTCTTCCTTCGACGAGGTCAATTCATCAAGACGGATGCACATATTTGCTTCCTCTCGCTTCCAATCACGGGCATCCGGGTACACATGAACCGACGTCTTCGTCGACAGGACGGTACCTTCCACCTTTCGGCCGCTGCGAGTGTGAACCAAGCAATATTCGCCTTCAACCGTATGCATAGCATAGCCGCCGATCGGAGTAAACCGGATCGTTCCGTCTGCATGAATCGAACGAACCATCGCACCAAGCGTGTCGACATGAGCCGTTAATCCGATCGGATCCACTTCAGAAGCTCCTGGAATGACGATTATACCATTGCCTTTGGGCGTTCGTTCGACTGAATACCCAAGCTTTGCAGCCTCTTCTGTCACAAGCTCCATGACCGCCATACAGAAGCCGCTCGGGCTTGGCGTCCGAAGCAGCTTATCCAGCATATTTAAAATATACGCTCGGTCCAATGATGGAGCCAGCCTTCCTCTCATGATGATTCCTCCGATCACAAATACGTTGTAACAGCTTAACCGACACAGCGTACTGTTTCATTCCAGTCCGGCCATCCTATTACTTCCCATGACACATTGCGAACGATATGAAGCTCAGCCCCTTCAGCTGCAGTACGAATTGTAATCGTCAGCTTGAATGGCGTCCATACCTCGTATAGTACGAGACGCAGCTCATCTGCTGACAGCCACTGAGCTCTAGCAGCTGTACTTTTTAGACCTTCACCGGCATATGTCCAGCGGTCAATTCCAAAGTGGAGCATTTTCTCACCGCCTGCTCCTTGCAGAACGGCAGTAATACCATTGTTGGTCTCGTGTATGGTCATTTCCAATATTTCTGCTTTATTGGGTTCAAGCCGATATTTCCTATTGAGCAGGACAGATTGTACAGGTACAGGCCGATCATCTGCTGCAATCGTATCCAGCGTCAATAGCCGCCTATTCAGCTTAGCGTTAGCAGACTCATCCACTGGCAGCGGCTGTTCACTCATTGCCGGCAGCAAATGTGTCCATATCGCATTGAGCAGCGCTTGCTCATTCCAATCCGCCGAATTGACCGCAATAACTGCATGGTGCGAAGGAATGATGACACACTTCTGAGCGAACAAGCCTGCGAACCGGTACGCTCCATAGCGGCAGCGCCACAGCTGGTAGCCGTAGCCTTGCGACCAGTCGGAATTTGGATCATCTCCGTTGCTCACCTGCAGTGCCGCAGAAGCATCAATCCACTTCTCCTCTAACAGACGTTCCCCATTCCATATTCCCTTCTGTTCATATAGTATGCCCAGCTTCGCTACATCCTCGAGCTTCAGACATAACCCGAAGCCGCCAGCCTCGTGCCCGCCCTGGAGCGTCATCCAATCCGCTGGATGAATGCCCAGTGGCTGAAGCAGCCGCGAGGACAAGAACGTCTGCAGACCAACGCCTGATACACGTTCAACAATTAAGCCAAGGATATGGGATGCTCCGCTGTTATATACAAAATGAGTACCCGGCTCATACGGAATCCGCGCTTCGAGGAATGCGCGCACCCAATCTCCGCCAGTCATGACTGCCTGCTCCGTCGGATCTCCATCATGACCGGTTGCCATTGCGAGCAAATGCTGTACGGTCATCGCAAGCAGCCGATCAGACGGACTTGACGGCAGCTCGTCCGGGAAGAATGAAGCGACGCGATCCTCTAGGCTCAAGAGCCCCTCCTGAACCGCAAAACCAACGGCTGTCGACGTAAACGATTTGGTTATCGAGAACACCAAATGGGGCAGCTCCGGCGAGTATGGCTTCCACCAGCCTTCTGCAGCTACACGGCCATGGCGTACGATCATAAATCCATGAGCTTCAAACTGATCTTGAGCGAGCTGGTCAATAAAAGCTTCAATTGCGCGGCTCGGAATGCCGGCTTCTTCTGGCGTCGTACGCGGCAGTCGAGTCAAATGTGTCATCATAGCAGCCTCCAATTATGAGTGTAATTTCGTTAGTAATACGAGGAGATAAGCTAACGATATCATATTTTTGCAAGGCTGTGTCCAAGATGAACCGAACAAATAAACCGTTTTCAAGGTTAATCAATTGAACCAAAATAACTATTGACAAAAATAATTTTATGTGATATAATAAAATATTTGTTTGTTGACGAATGGTTTCTGACTTAGTAAGATTAGATTCGCAATTGCACAATGCAGCTGCAGGTGAACTAATAAGTACTTAAGGAGGAATGAGTACGTGAAGATTGCGAGTGGATTGGAATTGGTGCCGGTGACGGCAATGGCTATGGGCAAGCCGGATAACGTATTCCCGGTGCTGCTATCGAATGCTAAGGAAGCCGTACTGGTCGATGCAGGATATCCCGGGCGGCTTGAAGATCTAATCAAAGGGTTTGCAAATGCAAACGTGGAAGAGACGCTTCTGTCAACCGTTATTCTCACTCACCAAGATATCGACCACATCGGAGGCATGCCTGGCCTGCTTCGCCATCTTGGACGTTCGGTCAACGTGCTCGCGCACGAGCTGGAGAAGCCTTACATTCAAGGAGAGCGGCGTCTGATCAAAATAACTGACGAGCTCCTTGCAGGAATTGATCATATGTTCCCGCCCAAGGTACCAGAGCAATGGCGCCGTGCGTTCAAAGCACTGCTCGAATCTCCTCCGCGTACTGAAGTACACCGCATCATCCGAGGCGGGGACAAGCTGCCGTATGGTGGCGGCATTGTCGTAATCGATACGCCTGGGCATACCCCTGGACATATTAGCCTATATCATCTCTCATCGAAGACGCTTATTGCTGGAGACGCGCTCGTCGTTTCAGACGGCAAGCTAAAGCTGCCAGCACCCGAGCTTGCCGTCGACTACGGACAAGCGGTCCAATCACTCCAGGTTTTGGCAAACTACGATATTGAACGTGTTGTATGTTATCACGGCGGATTGTATGATGCACCCGATCTAAAGGAGCGTATTGCCGAATTAGCTGAAACGACGGAGCTCACAGCTCATGCAGCGTCACCTCAGAGCGAACAAGAAACCGCGCGTTAATGCCGGATTGCCCGATTCCTTTGGAAATATAGAACGCCCCATATCGGGTGTGATGCAGACCCTTCGTAATACCTGCTCCGACGAGCCCGCCCTTGTTAACGAACCGGAACAGCGGCGGAATGTTGAACTGCATCCCGTGCAGATGACCCGCCATTAAATACGTGAAAGGCAAGCGAATTACGAGAGCGACATTCGGATCATGCGTCAAAATGACGGTCGGCATATTGGGTTCTACCTCCTGGAATGCGGCGCCGATTCTGCTTCTTCTTGTGCAGTAATCGTCGATGCCGACGAACCGAAATCGCCCTTCCACGAGTACTGATTCGTTAACCAGTACTCTAATACCGGACGAGGTTAGGAGGTTCACCAGCTTTGGCAGATTATGTTTCAGTCGATAATCGTGATTGCCCAATACGGCGTAGACCGGAATGCCGGACGATGCGAGCGCCTCGGCGAACCGTTTCACTTTCGGGATGTAGGCCAATTTTTCTGTAAAATCGCCCGTTACACAGATGTAATCAGGACGAAGCGTATCGATGACTTGCTTTAGCTTATTAGGCGTAATTCTCGTTCTCTCCACATGGATATCACTGATCTGAAGAATTCGAATGCCAAGCTTCGCTTCCGGGTATCGAACATGCTCGATCCGAAGCCAACGTGTCGGGACAATCAAGAGCACATACGCTGCGACTGCAACGATCAAGAGTATAATCATCCATACCATCATGCCGAGCTCCTCCCTATCATACCATTAACGCATTCGACTAAGTCTTAAGCATAATGGATAAAACAGGATCGCTCAATCCATAAAATAATTCGTCTGTCTCTCTTATCCGGCGGCTATTCTCTTGCTTCTTCTCGCAGCGGCTTTACATCAATCGGAATATCCGCTGCAGAAGCATCAACCATACGTGCTTCGAACGTACCTTCATACCGGAACACGGTTCCAATAATCGGATTAAGGACGCGGACCGAGATACGATAACGGTTTATTGCGTCATCGAACCATTCGATTACTTCAGCCGTACCGGTCAAGAGCCGCGGAATCCGGAAGCCGAACGGTCCTTCATAAAACCTTTGCTCGCCTGATACGATTCGAATGCCCCCGTTCGGCGCTGCCGAAATGTGCAGGTCTACGGCCAAATGCTGCTTGTTGCCAAGATAATCAACGATTCCTTGGCGCTCGCTGCTATAGATCATCGTCGCATCAAAATGGCGGATGGCCCGCTTAAATTTAAATTTACGTATCCAGCTAACCGTTTCACGACCGTAACGATCGACGAAAGCGTAATTTTCAATCGTAAACGGTATATCTCGACCGCTGTTGGGAAACATAATATGCCGTGTCATACCTAATCGCAGCGCAAGCGAAACGATTCGGTTATGCCATACCCGATTCATGATGCCAGTGCCGATCGATGCGATCTTATCACGGCTTGAGAAGCCGAATCGCTCACGAATACGAGGATGCAATCGGTGGTAAGACTCCCCTAGCGCTTGCTCATAAATCGATGCCATAACTACTTACTCCCTTCCTGTTGTTCATCGGGCGTAATCTGGTTTCGTACTCGGATGCATCTGCTTGCACTAGGTACAACATCCATCGTCAGCCAGACTGCTGCGATTAAGCCAAACATCGGAATGCTAACTAGAAGCGGATTGAATGGTGCAGCTAGCAGCGACGGGTCTGCTGCGAGGCCAGCCACCGTCAGTATAGTCAGCATTCCGATCTGCAGCAGCCAATTATATTTAACACGGTGAAACCCGATAGCAGCTACACCGAAGATCACCTCTATAAAGCCTAGCAGCGTTAAAGTCTCCTCTTCAGCCCCAGCGAACAACCCGAGCGATTCCATCAGCTTCAGATCGCCTCCGTTCGGCACAAGCAGCTTCGGTACGAGGCCCATCCATATCCACACCATCGTTATCATGGCAATGCTGACATAATGAACTGCTGTTGTCCGTATAATCGCTGCCGGACGCAAACCCTTCTCCAGCCATAACCGCAGCAGATCGAAGCTCAATGCCGTCGCATAGCCGAACATCGGTCGGAATACATACCGGTCAAACCACCTGCCAAGCTGGCCAAACCGTGTAGTATAGTCATATTCCGTTGCAAACCGGATACCGGCCTGCTCCGGCGTATACTGCCAATAGCCACTGCCGCTGCGGATAAGTGATATTGGCTGCTCTGACCTGAAGATTAATGCAGACGTTCTGGCTCCGCTGCGCGAGGGACGGCTAGCGATCGTCTCTCCTGTTCCTTCAATGTGAAGACCAAAGCCAATGCGGGTCTTATAATGAAGCAATTGCGGCAGATCGTCACTATTTCTCGGTAAATAATGAATTTCACTGAACCGCAAATCCCACTGCTGGTGCAGCTTGGGCGATTGAGTATGATGCCATAACGAGTCCATGTCGGTTTGAATGAACGTCTCCACATAGATCGGCTTCGGCTTGTAGTGAACTAGATTAATCGCTGAACCGTCTCTTATCGTCCGTTTCATTTGCATCTCGAACACTCCCTACCTGCTCGCCACCGTGCAGCAGCCGATCCGAACCGACTGACGATGACAGCATACAGATGTCAGATTTTCCGAACAGCTTATAGCGGAAGCGGGCGATTAGATCGTAGCCGAGGTCTCGAATCGGCCGAGGAACGATGATAAATGCATAAAGCAGCGGCCATAGACCGTCTAGTCTGCGAAGCACGCGGAGCGCTGCGCTCGATTTCACATAGACCTGACCTTGCTCCAGCAGTACCATGGATGAACGATGCCGGTCAGACAGCCCCGCATCCGCCAGCAGCTTCCTACCGATTACCGATTGAAGAGCAGCGATCCGAAACTGTCCCCTCCGATCTCGTTGCACCGTAAACCTCGTCATTCCATGGCATAGTGCGCACTCTCCATCTACGAGCAAAATCCGGTACGGCAGCTGCTGCTCCTGCATTTTGTCCTGTCTTACCATCGTCATCTCCCTCTTCCTGTCTGTATTGTAATCTGATTCATGCGAATGCTGCAGTTGGGACTTTCATAGTACGGTAAAACAGCACGGTACTAAAAACTGTAGTACTTGCCCGCTAATCGCCCACCTAAGTAGAAAACAAAAGAGCCTCATCGTGTATAGGCTCTGGGTCAGGTCATTATTGTTGTTCCGTGACGGGTTCTATCGAAGTCCATTACGGCGCACCTTCTCGATCGCTTCCTTGCTGCTCCGTACGCCGAGCTTTTTGAGCATTTTGTTGATCTGGTTTTTCAGCGTGCTTTCCGCCTTGAACAGCTTCTTCTCAATCTGGGCATGGGTATGGCCCTGCTCCATTAGCTCGAACACTTCACGTTCGGCGGCGGTCAGACCTTGCAGCTGCTCCTCACGCTTCAGTCGGCTCAGCTCCTTAAGCAGAGCATCCATTGCTTCCGGATGATAATAGACGGAACGAATCGTAGAAGCCAGCTCGCGGAACCGCGTCTTATCAAGATAATAGCTTGCGCCAGCCGTGAAGGCATCGGTCATCGTCCGCTCATCGTTCTGTGACGTCAGCATAATTACCCGTGATTGCGGACGAATCGAACGGAGCTCCAGAGCCGTATAGATGCCATTCTCGCTACCTTCGCTTAGAAGAACGTCCATCAGCACAATATCATATTCGATAGAGGCGGAAAGCTTAATCGCTTCCTCAGCATTCGTTGCAGCGCCAACGACAAGTAAATCCGGCTGCTGGTGCAGCAGCGTCGTAATCGAACGAATCCAATCGGCATCATCCTCCACGATTAATATCCGAATAATATGTGCTCCTTGTGTATCATCAAGCATCGCAAGTCACCTCTCTGTGCTCGTTCATTCGTATGACAGTCGAACGCGGAAACCAAAGCTGAACCGTCGTCCCGACTCCAGGCCGGCTCATCATATTTACCGACCCTCCGCTTCTTTGCATGACCAGGTAGACATACGATAAACCTAACCCGTAATTGCCGACCCGCTGTTTCGTACTGTAGAAAGGCTCTAACACACGCGACAGCTGCGCTGGAGCTATGCCCGCTCCCGAGTCCTGCACAGCGAGGACGACGCCTCTCCTTCGACTATGTACCGACACCTTCAGTTGCCCTCCTCCCGGCATCGCTTCCATGGCGTTCGCAAGCAGGTTACCTATGGCTTCTCGAGCATGGACAGCATCGCAGCGAATAATGGGACGGATGGCATAATCGGTCTCGATGCAGATCTGTTGTTCCATGCATCGCTTTCTATAGGTGTCCAGCAAAGTATCCAGCAGCCGGTCAAGACGGCAAGGCTGAGGCGAGAAAGTAATGATGCTCATCCGCTCTCTCATCCGCTGCGCCATCGCCATCATTTGATCCGAGGCGTTCTCTATAATACGAAGCTGCTCCGCCGCTTCAGCGGGCAGGCCATATTGTTCGATCACGTGCTTCAATATGTCAGCGCTTATTGCTATTTTACCGATTTCATTTTTAACAGTATGCTGCAGCAGCGAGGCGCCGGAGCCCATAGCCGACATCGCCGTCTCCATCGAATCCCGCTCGAACTTCAGCTTCACACCGAGCACCCCATATACGAATACGCCCGGCAGTGCCACAGCGATTGAATAGGTTAAAAAGCCAGCCATATATTTGAAAAAATCAAATTCCGGGTAGATGCTCCGCGCGATTACAATAAACAAAATAACCGCGACCAGTGTCGGCACCATAATTAACGAGGTTAAGAACAACGAACGTTTACGTTCACGGTCCGTCTCCTTCCGGTAAGCAGATAGGAGCAGCCAGATTGCGCTTGCATAATAAGGGCCGGTCCATATGAGCATGAAGGTGTAGTCAAATGACGGTTTCGGCGTGAATGGTGTAACCGCAGCCATGATGACGACAGGCAGCAGCAGCACGATTTTGACCAGCCACTGTGTTCTTGTCCGGAGCTCTTTCATTCTGTTTGTATAGACGAGCATAAAGACAAGTAGTCCATAAGGCGTTAAGGTCTGATTAATAAACATGACCGCAGCTGCCCACCCATCATATCCATGCTGCGTAAGCAGCTCTGAACTCCCGCCAGAAGCGGCGAACAGAAGAAATAATGAGGCCCACCGGTTCGCTTCCTTGCGTGGATCATGTACGATGACGACAAGCGAAGCTGTAAGAAGTGCAAACATATAGTACAGCATATGACCATCCTATCTCCGATTGTCGAATGCAATAATAGATAGCACCATCCTCATCCTAGCATATTTGGCAGCGAACCGTAACTACGTTAGCGAACCGCTAGCCGAAGTTCATAGATAAAGAAAACAGCCCGTAGACCGTCTTCATGACGATCCACAGGCCGTTGGGACAACACTTATAACTCTATAGGGAGGGGAGGAAGGGGGTCGGTTTTTATTATAGCTTCAAAACAGATAGCATCAACGTCATTCTGGTGACCTATTCACTAACGCTGGCGTGACTTTCTCATGACGAGCTATGGCTCCATATCTTGGACGAACCGCTTCACCTGTGCTATAATGACAGGCAATTCAATAACGGTTCAACGACCGGGAGGAACTATGCTAACTTTCGAACAGAAGCTATCCATCATTCAATCGTTCCCGCAGCTGCAGCGCAAGGACGTATCGCTTGGCCGCATCAATTTTCAATATGAAGAAAGCTTGCACGAGAGGAAAAATGTCGTTTACCATCTTCATCCGAACGGTAACGGTTATGTATATGCCGGGCTGCTTGATGACGAACGTAAGGATGCCAAAGGACTGGTGAACATCCGCGATTTAGATGAAGCCGAGCTGCGATCTTTGCTGGAGCGCTCGATTAGTTCACTGAGCGTACCGGATCCTTCAAAGCCCGCTCCCGCCGCAAGCGGAAATGCTGAAGAAGCTGCTCTAACTCAAGGAACAGCCGATGTTCAACAGCAGCAGCTGTGGCAAGATAAGCAGGGCAATACGTTAGTGCTTCGATATGAGGATGACGCAGATTTATGGTACGTATGGGCACTAGACGCGCTCGACTCCGCCTTTGAGACGATGGCTGAAGCCGTTGAGTATTTGAAGGAAGAGGGCTTCAAGCGAGTGAAATAATAGAAGCTGAGCCGCGACGGTTGTCGCAGCTCAGCTTCTTTTCTTTTAATAGTAACACGGCAGCACGCATACCGGCATCGATAAGGCAGCACTGCTGCCCGTATACGCGATTGCGCCGGTGTCACGATTCACTCGGAATACAGTAATATTGTTACTGTCCTTATTCGCCGCAAGTAAATGATTGCCGCTCGGCGTCAATGCAAAGTGGCGCGGATGACGGCCTTCAACGGACACGATTTGCAGGACAGCAAGAGTCCCTGCTGCCTCATCAAACGAATAGACAACGATGCTGTCATGTCCTCGGTTAGAGCCATATACGAATCGGCCGTCGCGGGAGACAGTAATTTCCGCACAAGTATTTTCGCCGTCGAACCCTTCAGGTGGAAGAGTCGAGATCGTCTGCACTGCGGTCAGCGAGCCGGACTGTGCATCGTGTTTAAATACAGTCACCGTCGAATCGACTTCATTAATGACGAACGTATACGGCGCGTTCGGGTGGAATGTCATATGACGCGGACCTGCTCCAGGATGCAGCACCGTCTCGCCGATCCGTACTAGCTTATCGTTGTCGATCGCATATTGTACAATTACATCGAGACCTAGATCCTGCACATATACGAACCGTCCGTCTGGACTGAAAGTTGACGAATGCGGGTGCGGTCGGTCCTGACGCTCTGGATGAGTCCCCTTGCCATCGTGCTGCTTGGAATCAAGACGCTCACCAATTTGTCCATCCTCCGTCAATCCCACTAGACCAACCATACCGCCGTGATAGCTGGTTACAATAATATGCTTACTGTCCTTATCGCGCGCAATATGGCACGTCGTCGAATCAACAGTCTGGCCGCGGTTCAGCATCGTCAACGCTCCTGATACCGGATCGATGTCATATGCTGCTGCATCGCCGGTCTTGGCCCCACTTTCCGACACGCCTTCCGTGATCGCATACAGCCGGTTATTCTGCAGGTCAACGTTCAAAAACGTCGGGTTCTTAAGGCCGCCGTATTCGTGAAGCAGCGTCAGTTGCTCTTTCTCTTCATCAAATTGATACACATATAGGCCGCTTCCTGTCGTATCGGCATACGAGCCCGTAAATACGAGCATCCGGTTCGTGGCGTTCGTCATCATTTCTCCTCCTAAAAGCTATGTACTAGCGCTTACTTCTATCCTCTTAGATTATATAGGCACTGTCCGTCTAAACACAATGAGCAGCGTATCGTCTTCTTTGTTCGCCTTGATCGTGGTATGATGAATGCCGGAAAGGATCAGTGAATACAAATGACAAATCTATCAAGTACCGTATCGCCTGCCCTGCGTCCGCAGCTCGTGCTCGATGTTGGCGGCGTGCTGCTTTCGAACTTGACGCCCGCTTTTTGGACCGAGGCAGTGACAAGAAGCGGTGTGGATTATGCGGTAGTTCGAGCACGCTATAAATCTGAAATTCGGGATGATCTATGGTCAGGTGTACTGACGGAGGAACAATTTTGGAGCTGGATCGCATTCTATTGCCCTTCTATATCGCCTGAAGCCGGACAAGCTCTGCTGATGGATTGTCTCGTCCCTCTCCCCGCACTCACGTACCTCCATAAATGGAGCCGGATTGCGGATCTCCATCTGTTAAGCAACCACCGGCATGAATGGCTGCTGCCCAAACTGGAGGATTATATTGAACTGTTTCGTACCGTTACCATCTCAAGCCAGTCCGGATGCTTTAAGCCGAATGAAGCCATTTACCGAATCGCAGAGCAATCAATCGGAATAGAAGCCCCCATACTATTCGTAGACGATTCAACAACGAATTTACAGCAGGCAGAATTGTTCGGATGGTCCACGCTTCTTGCCGATGTTGAGGGCAAATGGATTAGCAAGGTAGAGCCATTATTGGCTATGAAATAATCTGACTCGAAAGAGAGGATTCACATGCAGGCATTTATATATAGAGAACGATTTCACCGAGCAATGCTTGCCGCAGCAATAACCGGCACACTATGCGTGGGCACCATTCTTCTGACGGGATGCGGTACCGATTCCCAATCGTTATCGGACCGAAGTGCTGGTCATGACCATGAAGCAAAAGAGCATGAACACGGTCATATTCAATATGCCGTTAATGGTGACCTGCAGGAAACGACCGAATCGCTTGACGTACTCCCTTCGTTTCTAAGCGGGCTTCCGGATGAAGTAAGTTTGGCCTATCAAACGGCGGCTACTTTACGCAGTACGCTAGAATCGATTCCTTGCTATTGCGGCTGCGGCGGCAGCGCCGGTCATAGGAGCAATTTGGATTGTTTTATTCACGAGATTCATGATGACGGCTCCGTCGTGTGGGATGATCACGGCACCAAATGCGACGTATGCATAGAGACGGCTTTCCAAACCGCCTTAATGCTTAAAGAAGGAAAATCAGTGAAGGAAATTCGCATTTCCATTGACGACTCCTATAAAACTGGCTACGCCGCACCGACGCCGACACCGATGCCGTCCTAAGGTGAGTAGAGATAAGCGGCGGTTCGCAATCCGTTTCACTAACTGGTTTTGCGGGCTCCGCTGGCTTTCGTTTACGACACTTTATTGTGTCGTTACGACCCGGCGGGCTCCGCTGGCTCTCCCTTACGACACGCTTTCGTGTCGTTACGGCCCTCGACGGCTTCGCTGGCTCTCCCTTACGACACGCTTTCGTGTCGTTACGGCCCCTACCGGCTTCGCCGACTCTCCCGTACGACACCCTTTCGTGTCGTTACAGCCCTCGACGGCTTCGCTGTCCTCCCTTACGACACACTTTCGTGTCGTTACGGCCCTCGACGGCACCCATGCTCACTGCTTTCACCCGTTCGCCAGTTCAGCGGATGCCTCACCTTTCACAGGCATGCTGCTCATCATCCGGTAATATGCGCCTTTCGCCTCCATCAGCTCATCATGGCTGCCGCGCTCCACAATTGTTCCCTTGTCGATGACCATAATGCAATCTGCGTCGCGAATCGTATTAAGTCGATGCGCAATGATAAAGCTAGTTCGGCCCTTCATCAGCTTCGCCAACGCTTCCTGAATGTGAAGCTCCGTTCGCGTGTCAATGCTGCTGGTTGCTTCGTCCAGAATAAGCATTGACGGCTTCGCCAGCATTACTCTTGCGATTGCGAGTAACTGCCGCTGACCTTGACTTAAGCTGCTGCCATTCTCAGCCAACGCGGTATCATATCGTGCAGGCAGCCGCTGAATGAATGCGTCAGCGTTGGCCAGCTTGGCCGCTTCAATCATCTCCTCATCGGTCGCTTCCGGATTGCCATACTTTAAGTTATCGCGGATTGTCCCCGAGAACAAGTACGTATCCTGCAGCACAACGCCAAAGCTGCGGCGAAGGCTGTCACGCGTATACTCCGTCAGCTCTCGTCCGTCGATCGTCACTTTCCCGCCCGTCGGTTCATAAAACCGGGTTAGCAATTGAATAATTGTTGTTTTGCCCGCGCCGGTCGATCCTATAATCGCCGTCGAAGTACCGGCCTCTGCTACGAAGCTGATTTGGTTTAGAATTGGCTCCTCAGGCTTATACCCGAACGTAACGTTCTGGAATTCCACTCGGCCTGCGGGCGACTTCATCTCTACCGAATGAGGCGCATCCTCCTGCTCTTCTTGTTCATCAAGCGCTTCGAACACCCGTTCCGCACCAGCCAGACCCGATTGCAGCACGTTGAATGTCGCCGCGATATCGTTCAATGGACGGACAAATTGTCTGGAATACGTCATGAAGCTCGCTATCACACCTACCGATACATGCCCTTTGACGCCAAGAATACCACCGACGATTGCAACGGATGCAAAACCGATATTACTTATTACACTAAGAAGCGGCATAAGCAGCCCTGACCAAATTTGCGCCTTCGTGCTCGTTTCACATAGTTTATAATTAATCTCATTAAATTCAGAAATTGCACGCTGCTCTTGATTAAACGCTTGTACGATCTGCACACCAGTAATTGTCTCTTCAATATGCCCATTAAGCGCACCAAGCTGTGTCTGCTGCGCCTTGAACAGCTCCCGCGTGCGGCGGGCGATCATTCTTGTCAGACCAAAGACAAGTGGAACCGTTATCAAGCTAGCCAGTGTAAGCGTTGGACTTAGTATCAGCATCATGACGAGCGCACCAACGATGCTGAGTACTCCCGCCATCAGCTGTATCGTCGATTGCGAAATCGTATTGCTAACATTATCAATATCGTTCGACAACCGGCTCATTACATCTCCATGACGACGGCTGTCAAAATACGCAACAGGCAGCTTCTGAAGCTTCCGGTACAACGTCCGACGAAGCCGAAGAACAATTCGCTGTGCAATACCTGCCATTGCTCGGCCTTGAATGAAGCCGATGCATGCATCAGTCACATAAGCAGCTGCTAATGCGATAAGAACCATTCGCAGCAGTTCAAAGTCAACATGAGTGTTGCCCCCTTCCATCGCATCGACAGCCCGTCCGATCCAGTACGGCGCAGCCAGACCAATTCCGGCTGAGACGATAACGAGCAAAAAAATGACCGATAGCTTACCTCGCTCATGACCGATGAATTGCCACAGCCTTCTAAGTGAACCAACCATATTTTTCGGTTTTGCAACCGGGCCGCCAGGACGACCTCCGAAGCCGCCAGGGCGATGACCGATCGGCATGTTCACCTCAGATTTATGTACTGAACTGCTGTTACGATTGGGCTGCTGCGGCATGCTGGTCGGCCTCCTTTCCCCACTGTGAACGGAATATCTCTTGGTACACTTTGCACTGCTGAAGCAGCTGACTATGTACACCGATTGACACGATTCTACCGTTATCCATCACAATAATCCGATCAGCATCCATGACTGACGTTATTCGCTGAGCAATAAGCAAGCAAGTCGTATGACCGCTGATCTGCTTAAGCGATTGTTTGATTCTCGCTTCCGTCAACACGTCAAGCGCGCTCGTACAATCGTCGAGAATTAGGATGTCCGGCTTACGTACGAGCGCCCGCGCAATAGACAGACGCTGCTTCTGACCGCCCGAGAAATTGACACCGCCCTGCCCGACGAGTGAGCGGTAGCCGTCTGGCTGCGCTGTAATAAATTCATCTGCCGCCGCGGCACGTGCTGCTTCCCAAATCTGTTCCTCCGTCGCCTGCTCATTGCCCCAACGGATATTGTCTTCTACCGTACCAGAGAACAGAACAACCTGCTGCGGTACGATCGCAATTGTGCTGCGCAGGGATACAGGATCAATATCCGCAATATTTCTGCCCTGAACATAGATGCTGCCAGAAGTGGCTTCATAGAAACGTGGGATGAGGCTGACAAGGGTGCTTTTACCAGAACCGGTAGAGCCAATGATACCGACCGTTTCACCTGGCCTGCAGTGGAACGAAATATCGTGCAGCACGGCCTCTCCACCTGGTCCGTCATACGAGAAGCTTACGCGGTCAAACCTTACCGCCTCGCCATTAGGAACAGAATCCGCCGCTCTTTCCTGCTTCAGCATTAACTTGCCCGATGGACGTTCCGGCTTGTCGAACACTTCAATAACGCGACCTGCTGAGGATTTAGCTCGTACGAACATATTGAACACCATCGAGATTGTCATGAGAGAGAACAAGATTTGCAGCATATAGTTAATGAATGCTACAACATGCCCTGGCTGCATATGGCCGCCATCGATTCGGACGCCGCCAACCCACAGTATGGCAACAATCCCTATATTGACGGTAAGCGCAATAAGCGGATTGAATAACGCCATTGCTCTCATCGCGGTTTCGTTAGCCGACCGATACGATTCATTGGCGGCTTCAAACTTCTCTGCTTCATCCTCATAACGATTGAACGCTTTTACAACCCGAATACCGGACAAAAAATCACGCGTATAGCCGTTCAGCCGGTCCAGCGATTGCTGAACACGGGCGAACCTTGGAAAGCCGATACGAAGATTCATAATTATTAAAAATGCGACGATCGGTACGACGGCGAGCAGCACGACGGACAATGGCGGATTGAGCCGAACAGCCATAATAACCGCACCGATACCGAGCAGCGGCGCTTTTACGAATATTCGCATCAAGCCGTTCACAAAGTTCTGAATTTGCGTGACGTCGTTCGTTAATCGCGTAATGAGTGATGCTCTGTCCAGCTTATCAATCGACGCATATGACAGCGTTTGCACTTTCTGATACAAATCGCCTCGAAGCTCAGCCCCGAACCGCTGAGACACACGGCTTGACAGCACATTTCTTGTACTTGCTGCAACTGCGCCCATACAAGTAATGAGCAGCATGATAACCCCGCTTCGATATACAACCTCCATATCGCCGGGTACGACTCCCTTATCGATAATATGAGCCAGAATCGCCGGCTGCAGCAAGTCGGCCAACGCCTCCAGCATCAGGAACAAGATTGCGATGCCGAAGGACTTCCCATAACGGGCTCTATATTTGCGAATTAAGAACATAGGCCGTGCCTCTCATCCCTTTCTGCTGAACAAAATTTTCAACGCGCATTCTATAATCTCGATCGAATTATAAAGCATTCGACAACCTATCACAACGTACAGGAAGATAAGCATATCGGAGGAAAGGACTGGTTAACAAACAAAACAGCCGGAATATCCGACTGTTGTGCTTGAATTAATGCCTCTATTATTTACCTTTAATCGTAAAAATATCGCCAGCATCCGCTTTCAATACAGCTACATCTCCTGGATGAAAACGTTCTGAAGCGGCTTCTCCGCTTTGTTCGATCGTCCACTCACCGTCGATTCTAAGCTTTAGCACAGCGCTGCAGCTGCAGCGCAGCTCCGCCTTCACGAGCTTGTCAGCTGCCCATTCTAGATTCGCTTCCGCACCGCCGCGTAAGCACAAGCCTTTTACGCTGCCGGAAGGCCATGCCTTCGGCAGCGCTGGCAGCAGCCGAATCAATCCAGCATGCGATTGCAGCAGCATTTCGGCTACGGCCGAAGTGCCGCCAAAGTTCGCATCGATCTGGAATGGCGGGTGATCGCCGAATAGATTCGGATGAACAGATTTCGCAAGCAGCTCGATCAAATTCGAGTAGGCCTGCTCGCCGTCGAATAAGCGCGACCAGAAGTGGATGATCCACGCCCGGCTCCAGCCCGTATGACCGCCGCCGTGTGCCAATCTTCTCTCCAGAGTCTTACGGGCTGCCATAGCCAGCTCTGGAGTGACATCCGGTGAGATGGCATCGCCTGGGTGGAGGGCGAATAGATGCGAAATATGACGATGGCCCGGCTCCGGCTCCTCGTATTCGACCGACCACTCCATCAGCGTTCCATTGCTCGCAATGCCCTGCTCCGGCATCATAGCAAGCCGATCACGGAGCTCAGCTGCGATAGAATCATCCAGTCCAAGCAGCTCGATCGACGTTAAGCATGCTTCGAACAGCATCCGAATCATTTGCGTATCCATCGAAGGTCCGACGCATAACGCGCCTTCATTGCCGTTAGGCAGCCGGTAGCTGTTCTCCGGCGATACCGACGGCGCCGTTACAAAGCGGCCATCAGGTCCCTGCACCATAAAATCGAGAAAAAACTCAGCTGATTCGCGCATCACGGGATAAGCCCGATCACGCAGAAACGCAAGATCTTGGCTGTACAAATAATGCTCCCACATATGAAGCGTCAGCCAAGCGCCGCCCATTGGCCAGAACATAGCTGGCAGCCAGCTTGACACGACCGAAGTATCTGCCCACAGGTTGGTTGCGTGATGAACGCAGAAGCCGCGTGCGCCATACATTTCACGCGCAGTCCTCCGGCCGTTCACTCTCAGCCTGTCGATAAAGTCGAACAGCGGCTCATGACATTCCGACAGGTTCGTTACTTCCGCAGGCCAGTAGTTCATTTGAACATTAATGTTCGTGTGAAAATCCGACTCCCAAGGCGGGGTCATAAACTCATTCCAGATGCCTTGCAGGTTCGCTGGCAAACTGCCCGGACGTGAGCTTGAAATTAGCAAATAGCGTCCATATTGTACGAATAATATGATAAGGCCGTGATCTTCCTCTCCGCTGCGTAACCGACGCAGCCGCTCATCAGTAGGCAGCTCGCACAGCTCGTTATTAGAGCCCGAGCGACCGAACAGCTCCAGCTCAAAACGGCCGAACAACTGCCTATGTGCCTCGATATGATCCGCCCGAATGCGCTCGTACCCTTTTGCCAGTGCATCATGAATCACCGCAGCGCACGCTTCCGCAGCATTCTCCTCCCGAAATGTTGTCGCTGCCGCTACGTAAATAACAGCCGAATCGGCACCTAGTACCGACATTCGGTTGCCTTCGTACGTCACGCTGCCGCCGTTTGCTTCAATTGCCAGAATGGCCGCATACCGAACGCCATCCGCTCCGCATTGCCCTTGTATAACCATCCCATTATCCCCATATGGAACAATCGGCTCCATCCCCTCACGAGTAAGCGAGGCTTCGAAGGAGATTGAGCCAGAACGGTCCGCACTCAAGCGATAGACAATAACCGAATCAGGCCCACTTACGAACGACTCCCGTTTATACTGAATGCTTTGTGCTTCATATTCTACATGAACAATGCCGGTCGTCAGATCAAGCGCTCTTTCATATTGTACGGGCTCCTTCCAGGCGTCACCTTCGCTCTCTTCTTCTTCAATAAACGATAGATTCAATTCACCAAGCGTCTGATAGGGCCCGATCCCTTCGGGCTGCGATACCATCGAGCGATATGCGAGCTCCTGCGCTTGCTCCGGCTGTCCGTCGAACAGCAATTTGCGTATTTCGGCCATATTCGCAAGTGCAGCCGGGTTGCCGCGCTGCTGGGGACCGCCAAGCCATACCGAATCTTCATTCAGCTGAATCCTTTCGTGATATGGACGCCCAAATACCATAGCTCCCAGCTTGCCGTTTCCGATCGGGAACGCTTCGACCCATTCATTGGCGGGTTGTTTATACCAAAGAGTTGTATTATTTCTTGTCACAAGATCGCCTCCGAACGTTCGAATCTCTTCATTGGAGGGTTACCGATAACCCAGCTCCACTTACTATACTATAGCCTTTACTCGCGTTAAAGTCCATGCAAGAAAGTTAAACAACAAAGGAACCGGGGGAATGTCCCGATTCCTAAGTCTTATGAATACCTGATATTTAATTGATCGAACAAGTACGAACTCCTTAAGCGTACGGATCCTTCTTCTTCGGTTGACGTTTTATTTTATTTTGCACCTTTGGCAAATGCCTCATGCTTCGCATCATCGGACCTTTACATATCGGACAGAGCTGCCCTTCGGAACCGAACTCTTCTCTTACCCAGGCTTTGCACTCCGGGTTTTTGCACTTGTAAATTTTGGTGGCGATCAATTCGGGTTTTGCTTCTTCTGTCATGTTCATGCTCCTCTTGATTTCATTAACCCGAATATTATAGCCCCACGTTCATCGAAAAATACAGTTATGCTTCACCAGTCTAACCAGATTCATCCTCAGTCTCCAGCAATCTTACTCAGGGGATGAATTGTTGAACGATTACATCCGCCTGACCATCCTTAAGCGTGATATGATAAGGAAAATCTTTGACGTTAATCATCGCTTCTTCTCCTTGTTCGATCAGCTCGGCGAACTGTTCAATTGTAATCGGCTCATCTGGAACGATATCTGCTCCGCTCTCTTCATCTGGACGGTCGTATATTTGCATTAGAATATGCGCATTCTCACTCAGCACTACTGTTTCTAAGGTAGTATCATCATTGACGATATAATAGCCGTCTGGCGGTTCTGTCACTTCGGGGTCCGGTTCCCGCTCTCGGAAAATCTGCGTCGCTGCATCGCCCTCAAACCAATCGATGTAATCCAGCGTCAGCACATATCGTCCATTATGCTGTTCAATTCCTTCTACGAATGCAGTCTTCGTCGCTTCGGCTGCGCTGACTTCCGGTGCAGCAAATGGCTTCGACTCCTTGCCATGACCGTCCAGTCCTATAGTGAGTACAATCCATACGGCTGCTGCTGCAGCTCCGAGTGTGATGATTGTTCTCATGGCGGTTATCCCCTTCACCTTAGTTATCCGTTCCTTATATATGACGAATAAGCCTCAGAAATTGTTTCATAGAAATGTCTATTCATTTAAAAATAATAAAGTCCGGCTGCTCGCAGTGGACAAACAATCCCCGTGAAGCATCCGGACTTCATATTGTAGCTGTGATTATATTATTTGAATACTTTCAAGCGCTCTTCTATCGGCTGGAACTGCTTCTCGCCCGGTTGCACCGTCGGTTTTCCGAAAGGCATTTGCGCGACAAGCTTCCAGTTCGCCGGCACGTTCCATTCCTTCTGTACATCAGCGTCAATCAACGGCTGATAGTGCTGAAGCGTTGCACCGAGACCTTCTTGTTCAAGCGCCGTCCATACGATAAATTGCAAAATGCCGGAGGAATGCTGGGAATATGCTGGGAAGTGATCCGCATATGACGGGAATTGCTTCTGCAATCCTTCAACAACCGATTGATCCTCGAAGAAGAGAACCGTACCATAGCCGCTGCCGAATGCCGCCAGCTTCTCTTCTGTTGCTTTGAACGAATCACTATCTCCTACTTTGCGGCGCAGCACTTCTGTCACCAACTTCCACAGCTTGTCGGATTGCTCATCGAACAGCAGCACAATCCGGCCGCTTTGCGAGTTGAACGAGGTTGGAGTATATTTCAGTGCGTCCTCGATAATTTCTTGAACGCGCTCATTGCTGACGACTTTCTCCTTGCTAATTCCATAAATTGAACGACGGGACTTTACTGCCGAAAAGAACGCTTGTGAAGACATAAAAAATAATGCACCTCCATGAAGTGTTTGTAACTAACTTTTATAATGTAACATTATTTTCTATTCGATGCAAACAGTCAATCGACAACACTCGTTTATTATGTCTAATAAGATAAATTCTGAATACTGGCTAATCCTGTGCAGGCTCATCCAAAATTAGTGTAAGCTGCTCTCTTGCCTGATGCAGTCTAGCTTTGACCTCAACCTCTGTAAGCTGCAGTCTTTCACCAATAGCTCGAAGCGACAAATTATCAATATAATAAAGCAGTAAAATCTCTCCCAACTCCCAAGGAAGCATGTCAATCGCACCATATAAATTCCGCTCCATCATCATACTAGATGGGCTTCCGCCGCACTTGTTCATCAATATTCGAATTAGCCACATCTGTACGTATCTTGGCTCATGAAGCAAGTGAAATTGTCGATATGCTGCAATGATCGTATCCTGCACGACGCCCGCCGCCTTCTCTTCGGAACGTAAAATATCGAACGCAATGCGATACATCATGGTCTCGAACATACGAATTATGCGGACAAAATCATCCCTCGAGCCTTCTTTTGCGTTAATGGCCATCGCCATGATGTTGTCCACAATCCGTTCTCCTCTCCTTTATTCAACCCTACTATATAAAAAAACCGCCGAAACAACGGTTCAGCATCTACATGTCGCCTATATCTATGATGCTATAGCGATATCGTTCCGTCATGATGAGGACCGTTAAGAGCTTTCGTTGAGTCAAACAATTGTATAATATTACGGACAACATCGTCAGACTCACGAAGACGAACGAGCCAAAGGATCGCCTTGAATATCATTCCTGGCGGCCGAAGAACCTCTTGCCCCAGCAACGCGGCATCCATGCCTTTACGTGCCATAAGCTCCAGCTTGCGCTGACCATCGGCAGCCGCCAATTGCTGAGCGAATTCCCAAGCGCAGCTCCTCGCCTTGTTCATACTAAAATGAATGATCGTATCCGCCGCACGGCCGTCCTGTTCATCAAGCCAACTGATCCACGGAGATAACGTATCTAGATCATGCTTGACCTCATCGATCATCGATACGAGGATATCGTTAATGCTATTAAAGTCATGATAAAGGGAATGGATTGTATCGCCTTCGCAAATATCTGCCGCTGCTATACCGAGATCGTAATTAATATGTGCATTCATTCCAAGCAGCAGATGCTGCAAAATAAGCGGTTTCGATTGCTCCGCAGCGTCGAATGCGATACGCCAGCAATGGCTGCACCGACCTCCGCTCATATAAGCTGCGTATGCATCGAGAAAACGGTTAGCAAAGCATACGTCCAGCCGCTCCATCCTGGGATTATCTTCGAATCTCCCGGCTTCAATTTCCGCCTTCATTCGAGCTGTAACCGTTCGATACATCGCGGCGAAATAACCGATTCTGCTGCCGGTATCGATGGAATGCTGCACGATCCGATCCAATCTCATAAGTACTTCATCGATTGTCTTCGCCGTTCCGTTAATTTGAAACATATCAATCGAGGCCAAATTCGACTGCCCCTTTCCTCATGAATAGCTGTCCTCCTGTTGTATATGGCAGTATAATAAGCTGCAGCCGGTTATGCTAAAAGCTGCTCTCCACTGGATGATCGATGTGATTAAAGATCACACCACATTTCTCACTAAACTGATTATAGTAACTTACGGATCATATATCTATCAAATAATGGATATTTTAAAGATTCTTTATGTTTTGGTTGTCCGCTTTGAAATAACTAGTGCAAAATTCATGCCTAATGGGGTAAAATAATCCCGCATTATATTTCTAACGTTAGGGATGATGACTGATGGCTTTGAATCAATATTTAAGGAGGGAACCTTCATGCAGCGTATGATTCATGTAGATGAGCGGCCTCCTCTTCTAATGAGCATTCCGCTAAGTTTGCAGCATTTATTTGCTATGTTCGGTTCGACGGTGCTCGTACCGGCTCTGTTTAACGTGGACGCTTCAACCATTTTGCTCATGAACGGGATTGGCACACTGCTGTACTTACTAGTATGTAAGGGTAAAATTCCAGCTTATCTAGGCTCAAGCTTTGCATTTATTTCACCGGTCGCGGTCGTGCTTAACGACAATACCGCTGCCAACTATCCGAAGGCGCTGGGTGCCTTCGTTATCGTTGGCCTCATCTTCACTTTATTCGCGCTGCTGCTTCGATGGACAGGCACTGGCTGGCTGAATGTCGTCTTCCCGCCTGCTGCGATGGGTGCCATTGTTGCCATTATCGGACTGGAGCTCATTCCGACAGCTGCTCAGATGGCCGGATGGATAACAGACGGCTCTGAGGGATGGTCTCCGGACTCAAAGGAGATTATCGTATCCGTCACGACATTACTCATCGTCATGATCGGCTCCGTCGTATTTCGTGGGTTTATGAAAATCATTCCGATTCTAACCGGCTTCGTACTCGGTTATTTGCTTGCCTGGCTGCTCGGATTGACCGAATTTACACAAGTGGAAGAAGCCAGCTTCTTTGCAGTTCCGACCTTTACGGCGCCAGAATTTAACGGCTCGGCTATATTGACGATTCTTCCAGCTGCATTCGTAGTCATCGCTGAACATATTGGACATCTGCTTGTTACCGAGAAAATCGTTGAGCGCGACATTACCCGTGATCCTGGGATTCATCGTTCGCTGCTTGGTAACGGACTGTCCACGATGTTGTCCGGCTTTGTAGGCTCTACTCCTAACACAACGTACGGCGAGAACATCGGCGTAATGACGCTTACGCGCGTATACTCTGTATTTGTCATTGGCGGTGCAGCCATTCTCGCGATTGTGCTCTCCTTCCTTGGGAAGCTGTCCGCCTTAATCGACGCTGTACCGGATGCCGTTCTTGGCGGTGTTTCCCTTATGCTGTTCGGCGTTATCGCGGCAGCAGGCATTCGAATGCTCGTCGATACGAAGGTCGACTACGGCAAGCCGAGCAATATCGCGCTTACGACGATCGTGCTCGTCATCGGCTTGAGCGGTACGACCTTAAAGTTCGGCAACCTGGAGCTGAAAGGTATGGTACTCGCCACTGTTGCAGCGATTGTGCTCAGCCTGCTGTTCCATCTGTTCGACCGGCTGAAGCTAATGAACGACAGCGAGTCAAACAGCCATTAATATTCTAAATGTACATAAGAAGCTGTCTCTAAGGTTATCCTCTAACGACTTTAGAGACAGCTTTGCTTATTATTGCGTAAGTACGACATTACGTCATCGGTGCGATTTTTAAATCAAATAAGTAAGGCTGCACGACGCTCACTCTCACTGAGCAATGCACAGCCTTTATCCTCTACAAATTCAACAGCATCTCGTACAGCCGTTTGAGAACTGCAGCCTCAGCCCAGAGAGGCAATGGCTGCTCCAGCTGCTTCTTCCACCTCTTATCCGTCAGCAACCCCTGTTCGTACATCCATTCTACAGCGTCAATCTTCCATTGCGGTGTTCCTTCTGGATACTCAGCGGAAAGCGGTAGTTCAGGCTCCGGTTCCGGAACCAGCTTCGTTTGCAGCTTAAGCGCCTGGGCTATTCCTTCAGCAATTGCATCAGACAGCTTATCAATCACATTCGGATTATTCAAGAGCGCCGCGTCCTCTGCATTGTCCACGAACAAATTTTCAATTAGAATGGCAGGCATCCTCGTCTCGCGAATAACGGCGAAGCTTGCTTCCTTCTTCCCTCGGTCTACGACTCCAACGGGACGCAGCGCGGACATAATGGCGGCATGTACAACATCTTGTCTTTTGCCCGATTCCTTCTGCCTCGTGCCCGTGTAGACGTAGGTTTCGAACCCTTTGCCTCCTGCGGCATTATGATGCAGCGATACAAAGTAATCCGCTCCCCAGCCATTAGCAAACGACGCTCGTTCCAGCAACGGGATAAACAGATCGGACTCTCTCGTCATCCGAACTCGTACCGCGAACCTTGCTAACAGCCTCTCACGGACTTTCAATGCGATCGCGAGTGCGTGATCCTTCTCAACAATTCCGAAGCCTTTGGCCCCCGGATCACTGCCGCCGTGTCCGGCATCAAGTACAACCAATGGTCCTTCCGCCTTAATCGTTTCATTCATCGTTGCGTACAGCTTCATAATATGTTGTCCATAGCTGTCTCCAGCTTTTAATGCGGCATCTAGCGAGCTGTATTTCGTCTTATCGTAGCCGGGTACCGCCCACTTGCCGGCTAAGTCCTCCCAGTTCACAGCCGAACCGCGTTTTACGGCCGAATAACGCGGGTCAATTAATACTTCTCCAGGAGGAAGCGCTGTCGTTGCCGCGTAAACATACAGATGCTGAATCTGTGCCGTAACTCCTGCTGTAATCGATGGAAAAGAATTTCCAGGAACGCCGCCTGTCGCTCCGATGCCGGCGTAATTATGCTGGTTAGCTGAGACGTCACCGCCAAAACGGAACCAATTCGTCTCATGAATCGACTGCATGAGCGCAACGTCGCCTCGAATCCCGTATTTAGCTCCTACACTCAGAAAAGCCTCGGCAATCTCCGGCTTGAACGCAGGGTTGACAGTACGAACGAAACGAGTAAGCTCATCCTTAGTAAATTTGCTGCTTCCCATAATCGGATTTCGTGCGGAAGGATCGATAACTACAGCCATATAACCTCACCTCTTGCTTACTTACTATTAAATAGAGTATGTAAGCGAGAATGAGTAGGGAACGGCAGGTCTAGATCAACGGGGAAGAGAAGGAACAAGCACATAATGAAATAAATCCCGTGATATGATTGCTTGGTTGCGACCGGCGGGCTTCTTACGAATAACTGCAACAGCTTGCAGCTTTGGCGCGACGATCAAATATTGACCACCGTAGCCGAAGGCGAAATAAAACGGTCCGCTAGCCCCGTCGCCCTCATCGACCCACCAATGCCCACCGTAACAACCGTATATATGTGGTTCATAATGAGACAGCGCTTTATGGTACGGCTTAGTCGTTATGTCCAGCCAATCTGCCGGCACAAGCTGTTCTCCAGCCATTCGCCCCTGCTGCAAGCAAAGCAAGCCGAGCTTCGCCATGTCGCGCGAGCTTAAGTGCAGCCCCGTACCGCCGTCATTGATCCCGTTGCGTGAGCTCCAGGCCGCTCGCTTAATGCCTAATGGTCCGAATAAATGCTCTGAAGCAAAGCTCATTGCGCTCTTGCCGGCCGCGGCAGTCAATACAGCAGACAGCATATGAGAGCAGCCGCTGTTGTAGCAGAACACTTTACCTGGTTCATGAATGATCGGACGATCTGCCGCGAATGCCACCCAATCATTTGTCCGTTTCATCGCCCAATACGGCTTATCGAAATCCTGCCAATCGAAGCCCGCTGTCATTGTCAGCATATGACCGATTGTAAGCTCCCGCTTCCGACTATCAGCCGAACGGCGGAGCGGTTCGAGCCATTCCGCCGCCCGTTCCTCCATCCCGGACAGAAGTCCTTGGCCAATCGCAATGCCAATAAGCAGCGATATTACGCTCTTCGTACATGAATAAAGCGACAGCGGCCGATCCTCCCCATGCTCGTGCCATTCCCAAACGAGAGAACCGTTCGATACAAGGACTACGCTCTTCATACCAAGAGCAGGTAACTGCTGACGCATCCGGTCCAGCCGCTTATATTCCAGTCCAGCTTCCTTCGCAGACTGGCGGGGTAACATCGCATCTTCGCGCTCAGTATTATTCGACGTTTGGATTAGCATTAATTCAGAGCTACCCCCTCTTACAGGTTTGGTTACGTGTAGTTAATGCCGTTCAAATACGCTCGCATCATATATTGAAAGCTCTCATTCGTTGAATATGGCAACCCGAATCCGCCCGTATTACTAAGTGAAGTGAAGCCGTGCAGCAAGCTTCGAAACCCTCTTACAGCATGTATAACCTCCTCTTCATCTACGGACACCGGTAAATAACGACGAATCAAGCGGGACACCAGCTCCACAATTCGTTTCGACACTTCTGCCGCTTCCGGATTTTCCGCATCCGGCAATATCTGGGTCGCCTCATACAAGCCTGGATGCTGCAGCGCAAAAGCAGCATAGGCTTCTGCAACTTGCAGCAGCGCTTCGCCCTCTTCTTCATTATTACGTTGAAGCGCAGCTTCTATAGTCTGCAGCAGCTGCTGCAAGCCATGCAGCCTTAGCATTGCCATCACACCCGGCAGACCATCGACATGGTTATACAATGACGGAGGACGAACGTTAAGCTTCTGTGCAAGTGAGGCCAGCGTTACAGCTGACAGGCCTGACTCATCAGCAATCGTTGCTGCAGCCCGAACGATCATTCCATAATCCAATCCAACCCTTGGTGACATAGTGCTTCCCCCTATGCTTGAAGAGCCTGTCTCGCTTGCGCGATTGCTCTTGACATGGATTGCTGCGGATGATGAAGCATGCTTCCATGCCCTACCGCCAGCACAGCAGGCTCCAGCTGCAGCAGACGTTCAGCGCTCATAACGGCCTGCTCTTTGCTCCACGTTGCCATAGCCGGAAACGGAAATAACGGTACGACTTTACCGGATACTGCCGTTCCTCCTCGCAGCGAGAAAGCATCCCCTGCAATAAGAATACGGCTGTTAGGTTCCCAGAACGAGATCGAGCCTGGTGTGTGGCCTGGGGAAACGATGACTTCAAATGAACCGACTCGGTCTCCTTCAGACAGGAGCAGATCGGGCACCGTCTGAATCGCTCCCGGCTTTGGTACGCCGCCCCGAATCGGCTGCTGATGTTCATGCTGATCCAATGAGCGGTCACCGCGAAGCAGCCTAGCATCTCGTGCCGAAATCGATACTTTCGCTTCCGGAAGCTGCCGTTTCAACTCATCCAATGCTCCAATATGGTCGCCGTGTGCATGAGTAAGCGCAATATGTGTAATCGGCTTGCCGATGGCCGCTGCTGTATTCATAATTCCTTTGGCACTGTATGGCAATGCACAGTCAATCAGCGTCAGCTCGTTGTCCTCTTCAACTAAATAACAGTTGACCGGAAACAACGAAGGCATGAACGACAGTTGATGAACCTTACCGAACGACGTTATTTTCATTTAATTAGCCTCCCTCATATACAAAAACTAATACCATTAGTTTTATTTTAACTAATAACATTAGTTTTGGCAATAGGTTGATTGGGACGATTTCCAGATAAAAAAAGCAGACCCTGGTTATTAACCAAAGTCTGCTCGCCCTTAACAACTTCTCTATCCTTTTACGGATAATTGTTCACGCAAAATATAACGGTGGATAAACCATTCTGCAATACCAATGATCACAGTCATAACCAATATCTCTCCGCTGCTAAGATCCCAGTCCATTCGGTCGGCTACAAACCATAAGAAAGCATAAGCCAATATCGCATCTACAATAGTGGCTACCGTATTGTTCGTAAGCCGAAGGACGAGCTGATCCCCTACGAGATAGGCGATTATAGTAAGAGCAGTTGCTGTAATTGCGGCGCTGGTGAAAGAAACATCAGCATAATACATCAATAATGATACGACAATAGCTCCAATAACGATCCATTTTAAAACAAATTTTATCATCACTGTCACCTCTAATTGAAAGCAATAGCTCGGTTGTTAACGATCAAAGGAGCAGATATGATGATCTCTCCTTTGATCACTTTTCCCAAATAGCCCGATCGTCAGAAACCTTGAATCGTTTATTCTTTTTGACTTAAATACTCATTGGGCACTTCTTCACCATCAGGATTGTTATTTTTAATTTGGCTTAAACGACCATTTCGAAATTCGCCGCCATGAACTTTATTGTGCCGCTGTCCGTTGTTATCGGTACGACGGTGCTCGTTATGAATGTTGTTGAGATCGGTCACAGCTTCATCCATCCTTTCCGGGAAGTTAAATCAAAGATTGTGCAGAACAGATCGAAAATATTCAGATGTCAAGCAGCAGCCCATACCAGTAATTGCAGCTCATACCCATATCTATGATTAGGGCAGAATAATGTCAGAATAAAAGCCTAAGGACGTGAAGGCAAATGAGTGAAGAACAAATTAGAGATGCTCTTAAAGAGGTCATCGATTCTAAAATCGGTGTAAATATGGTTTCGCGAGCGGCAATCTGCAATGGTTTAGCGAGGTTATCCTAATGAAATTGTCACAATGACAGAAGCCGGCCCATCATCGATGAGCCGGCTACACAATATTTATGAGCCTATATGTGATTAACACTTAACAGCTTACGGGTAAGATCGTCAATGTCGACGCATTCATGGAGCGGCCGATGCTCGGTCTCCGGTGACCGCCCCCGGTTATTCAACCAGACGCACCGCCAGCCCGCTTCGCAGGCACCAACAATGTCATTGCGCCAATTGTCGCCGATATAGATGCAATGCTCCGGCTTCGTGCCAGTCGCGCGGTTCACTGCATCGAACAACCTTGGATCTGGCTTCGCGATACCGACCGCATCGGACACGAACGTCCACCCTTCATTGACGTAGCGTTCCACGCCAAGAGCATCGATTTTGCGCCGCTGATGAGCGACCGGACCATTCGTAATAATACCGATATCATGACCCCGTTCCCGAATTGCCTGCAGCAGCGGAATAATGCCCTCGGACGGTTGAATGGACTGCTGCTCCCGCTCATATGCCTCTTGCAGCCTGTCCGCTTGTTCATCCGACACAGTGATTCCGTATTCCGCAAAAGCAAGCGACAAACGCAGCCGCCGGGTTTGTTCCAGCGTCATTGTCCCTGCGCAGTATTCGTCCCACAGCTCGTCGCTATGGTAACGGACTCGTTTAAACAGCTGATCGAACTCCGCTCTGCTCTTATCCTGCCACATCCCTTCACGGATAATCGACATTCGAAAAGGCTCCATTTGATCATATAACGTATCATCCATATCAAAAAAATAATGCCTAATTTCGTGCATCCCGATTCTTCCCTTTCTAATTACAATTTGAGCTTCATTTGCTAGGGAGAACGACATGCTCGGCGAACAGTCTTCTTCCTTCGATCTTCAAGATGCCGAACGTGCAGCAGCCCGCTCTGCGTTTATCCGTCAGCGAACCGGGATTAAACAGCAGGATCCCTTCCTTTGTCTTCTTCAAAGGAATATGCGTATGGCCGAACACAATGACATCGACTTCATTCGATGCGAATGAACGGATAGCCCGTGTCTCCGTCTCTTCCCGCCGGCCTGGACCATGCCCATGAACGATACCAACCTTCACCTTCTCGATCTGGACGATCCTTCGGAAGCCGAGCCGCCGGACAAGCCCCGGTCCGTCATTATTACCGCATATCCCATATACCGGAGCATATTGACGAAGCGCATGAAAAACAGACGAATCCGTCCAGTCTCCCGCATGGATGATCGCGTCTGTATGTTCCAGCTCTGCAAGCAGTCTGTCTGGCAGCTGCTTCGCCATTTTGGGCATATGCGTATCCGATACAACGACGACTTTCAACCGAGCACCTCCCTTCGGAATCCATCGAACGGACTTCGTCTTCAGCTCGATCTAAGCTGCAAGTACTATGTAAGTCTAGTATGTATCTATAGCAATTAGAAGATCATTATTCCACCGCTTTCGATTCTAGCGATTGTCGCGCTGCATCGATTAGTCGATCGTACAACTCATCATCCTCTTCAAGCTGCTCCTCTACTTGATTAATCTGCTCCTCCGGACCCGAACCGTCCAAGAAGAACAGACTGTAGCCCCAATCGCGGCCTTTCTTGCTCTGCAGCGCCATTTCGTACTTGCGAACATGACCTTCGACTTCAAAATGAACGAAACCAACATAGCCGTCTTCTTCCGTATACGTCATTCCGCTTTTCAATATGCTAATTTTCATTCGTCATTAACCTCCATACTTCTGTCAGTTTCCACAATCATGTTTAATCATACCATCGACTATTGGGCTCTCGCCACCATCGATGTCGAGTAGTGATTTACGTTCTGCTCAAAATCATTATAATTAACATACAGATTCTATATTAATTGCTTCATAGAGAACGGAGATTTATACAACATGGGGATTATCGCACTGCTTCTATTTGTTCTAACCGTCAGTCTAGTCATATGGCAGCCGCGCAAGCTTAACATCGGATGGTCTGCAAGCGGGGGCGCGCTGCTTGCCGTCCTGCTTGGTATTGTCGGCTGGAACGATATCGTAGAAGTCACATCAATTGTATGGAATGCGACATTTACGTTCATCGGTATAATTATTATATCCATTGTATTAGATGAAATCGGCTTTTTCGAGTGGTCTGCGCTGCATATGGCAAAGCTCGCACACGGCAGCGGTCATCGCTTGTTTATCTATATGGTACTGCTCGGGGCCGCCGTGTCCGTCTTCTTTGCGAACGACGGCGCAGCGCTAATTCTCACGCCAATCGTGCTGGCAACGGTACGAGCTCTCAGGCTTGATGAACGGCTGGTGCTGCCCTTCGTAATGGCGAGCGGCTTTATATCCGATACCGCTTCGACACCGTTAATTATTAGCAATCTGGTCAACATCGTGGCGGCCGATTACTTCGGCGTTGGCTTCGCTGAATATGCAGGGCGAATGATCGTTCCAGGTCTAATTGCGATTGGTGCAAGCTTACTGGTACTCCTGCTGTATTACAGAAGGTCAATACCGAAACGTTACGACGACAAGCAGCTTGTTGCCCCGATGAGCGCGATCAAGGACGTTCGACTGTTCCGGCTGAGCTGGATTATTTTATCGATTCTGATGGTCGCTTATTTGTCAAGTGAGTGGCTGGCTATACCGGTATGCGTCATCGCTCTATTAGCAGCGGCGGCACTGCTTATTGCCGCAAGGCGAAGCCCTCATATAAAGACCGGCGAAATTGTTAGACAAGCCCCGTGGTCGATAGTCATTTTTTCCATTGGCATGTACATTGTCGTCTACGGTTTACGTAATGCAGGCTTCATTGACCGATTAACCGAATTACTTCAATGGTTCTCAGACCATGGGTTGTTCGCCGCCTCCGTCGGAGGAGGATTCATTGCTGCAATTCTATCCTCGGTCATGAACAATCTGCCGACTGTAATGATCGATGCGCTTGCCATTGCCGACACCGAAACGTCTGGCGCCATCGCCGAGGCGCTCGTCTATGCGAATGTAATCGGCTCCGATCTCGGGCCTAAAATGACGCCGATCGGATCACTTGCCACATTAATATGGCTTCACGTGCTGCACCGCAAAGGCGTTACGATTTCTTGGCGAGCATATATGAAGACTGGCATTATTCTTACCGTTCCCGTGTTGTTCATTACGCTGTGTGGACTTTACGCATGGCTTTACGTACTTTATATGTAATCGAAGGAATAAAACAAACAGGCGCTTGTCCGAAACCTTTGCAAGAGGGTCCGGAGAGCGCCTGTTTATTTGTTACTTGGCAAAAATATGACGGCCGATTTGTACCGTTTGCGGGCGCGACCAAATCCATTTGGATGTAGCCGTCGACGGGTTAAAGTAATAAATCGCATTACCCGTCGGGTCCCAGCCTGCAGCGGCATCGAGCGCGGCTTTATACGCCGTTGCATCTGGCTGTAAATAAAACTGTCCGTCATTGACAGCCGTGAAGGCTCCAGATTGCATAATAACACCCTTCACTGTATCCGGGAACAGGTTCGATTGCAGACGGTTCATGACGACCGCGCCTACTGCGACTTGTCCTTTATACGGCTCTCCGCGGGACTCCGCATAAATAATACGGGCGAGCAGATCCAGCTCCGCTTGATTGACGGAAACACGTTTGAGCAGCGACCACGTTTTAGACCCGGCCACACCGTCCGGCACTAAGCCGTAATCCGCTTGGAACCGTTCTACGGCATCGCGAGTCATTTTACCATAATATGTTGTTACATCGGATTTGAAATATCCGAGCACCTTCAGTCGAAATTGAAGATCAGGTACATCGACCGAGTAGCTGCCGTAGCGTAATGCAGGTGCAGCGACAGCTTCTGTAAACTGCGGCAATACTGTCGTGTAAGTGATGATACAAGCTGCTGCGATTAAAATCCATTTCTTGAAAATGCTATGGTTCATGTTGTGAGCTCCCCTTCCTAATAATTCTAATCGGTGGTCGGCCCGCTGCATGGGTTTGATTGTAACACAGCCTGTTTTCGTTTTTGAACCGTTTAACGTAAATTACATCAATTTGCTAATTTGATTGACCACTGGATATTTCGACAACATTAGAGCCGAATGAGAAAAATGAAAAAGCCGACAAGCAAGCTTGTCGGCTTAAAAATTACGTTTCATATTGCAGAGTCCAGCCACAAAATGATACAATGGAAAAAGTGCTGATATTATAGTCTCGAGCATAAATTTCCCATGTTACCTTT
Source organism: Paenibacillus xylaniclasticus (assembly GCF_004001065.1). Taxonomy (GTDB): domain Bacteria; phylum Bacillota; class Bacilli; order Paenibacillales; family Paenibacillaceae; genus Paenibacillus_T; species Paenibacillus_T xylaniclasticus. The sequence goes on along the minus strand of NZ_BIML01000004.1, from coordinate 309,539 downwards.
CTAATTAAATTATACCACGCCCTTTAATGCCAAGTCAAGTTAAATATGTACATCATTTTGCATATCAGCATGGCCCAAATTACGCTGACGGAGGTCGATTGGATAATGAGTCAATGGTCGAATGAATGGATGACAGAGCAGCGTCGTGTCGAAGAAGTGATCAAATCGCTGCGGCAGCGGATAGCCGAATACGAGCCCATTGTCGGAGAGCTGCGTTCGGAGGTCGTCGATTTCCGCACCCACTTCTGGGACGACGTCACCGTCAATCTTAGTAACGATGACGATATTCTAGAAACGTATATGAGCATGAAACAACAGGCGCAGGTGCTGTCGGAGCGCGAGCACAGCCATCGCCATTTGCTAGGGCAATTGAAGCGGATGAGACGACTTGTTCCATCACCTTATTTTGGACGTATCGATTTTCAAGATTCAGAAGCGGAAGAAGTGGAAAAGATATATATCGGCGTCGCATCCTTCTTAGCTGAAGACGACGAAACGTTTCTGATCTATGATTGGCGGACGCCGATTGCAAGCCTGTATTACGACTTTCCGCCCGGTCCTGCCTCATATACGACGCCAGTTACCGAGATTTCGGGAACAATGGAATTGAAGCGGCAATTCGCGATTCGCGACGGCGTCATTAAAACGATGTTCGATACAGGTATGACGATCGGAGACGAGCTGCTGCAAAGTGTGCTTAGTAAAGGTGCCGGCTCACAAATGCAATCCATCGTAGCAACGATCCAGCAGGAGCAGAATCGGATCATCCGCAACGACAGCAGCCGGCTGCTCGTCGTTCAAGGTGCAGCCGGCAGCGGCAAAACATCTGCAGCGCTTCAGCGGGCAGCCTACTTATTATATAAACACCGGGATCGTTTGACCGCAGAGCAAATGGTGCTGTTCTCGCCAAACCCGATGTTCAACAGTTATGTCGCAACGGTGCTTCCAGAGCTAGGCGAGGATAATATTCAACAGACGACATTTCAAGAGTATTTAGACCGACGGCTAAGCAGAGCCTTCGACGTTGAAGATCCGTTCGATCAGATGGAATATGTGCTGACTCAGCAAGATGATCCCGATTATGACGCCGTAATCGCAGGAATTGCGTTCAAAGCGTCCGCCCGCTTCCTTCATGCGATTCGCCGCTACAGGGATCGATTGCTGAAGGAGGGCATGGCTTTCCGAGGCATAAAATTCCGCGGCAGAACGCTGCTGTCCCGCAAAGCGATTGCTGCGCAATTTTATAATAGTAAGTCTGCCGCCTCCCTCTCCTACCGCGTTGATGAACTGAAGGAATGGATCGTAAAGGAGCTTCGCAAGCTCGAACGAGCAGAACGATCCGCGCAGTGGGTAAAGGATGAGCTGGATTATTTGGACCCGGAGCAATATCAGGAGGCGTACAATAAATTGCCGAAGCGGCAGCAAGGTAAAAGCCCGGCATTCGATGATGCGCAGCAAGAGGAAGCACTGCTTAGAGAAATGGTCGTAAGGGAACATTTCAAGCCTTTGTATCGGAAAGTAAAAGCGCTCAAATTCGTCGATACGACAACGCTTTATCGGCAGCTGTTCGAGAATGAATCGATGATCCCCTCGCTGCTCGACGAATCGGAAATTCCAGCACCAGAGCACTGGAAGCGAATATGCGATCGGACGATCCGATTGCTCAACGAGGGCAAGCTTGCTAACGAGGATGCGACGCCATACTTATATTTGAAAGAGCTGATCGAAGGGTTTCAAATGAATAATCAAATCCGCTATGTGCTGGTGGATGAAGCGCAGGATTATTCGGCATTTCAATTTGAATTCGTCAAAAGGCTGTTCCCGCGTGCCCGCATGACGGTGCTCGGCGATTTCAACCAAGCGATCTTCGCACAAGCCAGCGATCTGCATGAGCAAAGCAACTCACCACTTGAGCAGCTGTACGGAGCTGACGAGACCGTATGGCTTAGCTTGAACCGCAGCTACCGGTCCACACGTGAAATTGTCGAGTTTACTCGTGCGATGCTGCCAGACGGTGATCGGATCGTTCCGTTCGACCGGTCAGGCGGCAAGCCTATCGCCATCTCATGCAGCAGCACCGAAGACCGCGATAAGCAAATCCTAGCGGACATTGCAGCACTTCAAGCAGACGGCTTCAACTCCATTGCGATCATTACGAAGTCGCAGGCGGAAGCAAACGCTGCATATGAGAAGCTTCTGCCGCTCGTTCTGGAGGGAGCCTCACTTCGACTCGTAAATAAAAAGACGCCACAATTCGAGCACGGCCTGCTCATCATCCCGGCTTATTTGGCGAAGGGTGTCGAGTTCGATGCTGTACTCATTTATGACGCCTCGAATCAATGCTATAGCCGCGAATCCGAGCGCAAGCTGTTCTACACGGCCTGCACGCGTCCGATGCATCGCCTTCGCCTCTATTCTCCTGGAAGAGAATGGTCGCCGTTCATCATGAGCATCGATTCAGAGCTGTATGATAAGGCTTGAATACAATCAAACTCCCTGCACCCCTAACACCGCGCGCAGCTCTCGGCGCGCGGTGTATTATTTCATGACGACAGTCGATTCGAATCATATAAGTTAAGAAGTAAGCCGCAAGCACATATAGTCCTCATCCCAATATTGTTCACCGGATTTAATCGCCTTTATTTCCGTACCATATCTGACAAAGCCGACTGCTTCATACAATCGTATAGCCGCTATATTATCCGACATGACCACTAGATTCATTTGTTCAAGACCGATGCACTGTCTCGCTCTCGCAATCAAAAGCTCTAGTAAAGCTCGACCTATTCCCTTGCCGCGGCGATCTGAGGCAACGTACATCCCGTATACATTGCCCTTGTGCCGAAGCTTTGGGTGGTACTCTCGTACGAACGTTACGATACCTACCAACTCATGGTCTACAAAAGCTCCGAAAGTAAACCGATCCTCCGTCACCTTCAAATTTTGTTCCAGCTGCTCGATCGGCTTTTCTTTCTCGATTTCATAAGTGGTCAAGAACGCTTCAGCATTCTCCTTCAAGGATTTCAGTCTTAATTCACGATAGATTCCAGCATCCTGCGAATCTAATAAACGTATCTCCATTGACATCCCTCATCTCAGATCTTTCCATAGTTATAAGTGACAGCACATATTTAATTACAACACAAAAATATTAAAAGCGCTTACGTCCTAGACGAACGCCTGCGGTCAGCCATACATACGATACATTACCGTACAACACGGGAGGGTATCGAGATGGTAATAGAGCTTACGGCGCTTCATTGGATTTATATGGCGTTTATCATCAGCATCATCGGCTTTATGCTGATGCGAAGAGATACAACGCCTATCTGCATTGCAGGAGTCTTCATCATCGGGCTAATCGCAACCGAGACATTAAACAGCTCGATCAGCGGCATTTTTAACAGCTTCATCTATGCGATCAGGGAGCTGCTGGGCACGATTCTTATCATTTCTGTCATCGTTGCGATGAGCCGCGTACTTATCGATACGGGGATCAATGAGAGGATGATTGCACCGCTAACCCGGTTTCTTCGTTCACCTGGGCTTGCTTATTGGGGAATCGGCATCATTATGCTTGTGACGTCGTGGTTTTTCTGGCCTTCGCCGGGTGTTGCGCTGATCGGCGCTGTGCTGCTCCCAGTTGCAGTTCGTGTAGGTCTGCCTGCACTTGGAGCGGCAATGGCAATGAACCTGTTCGGACATGGAATTGCCTTATCCGGCGATTATATCATTCAAGGAGCGCCTAAACTGACAGCAGATGCAGCGGGCTTGCCTGTATCCGCTGTCATGGAGGCAAGCATTCCTCTCGTAATCATTATGGGTCTTGTCACAACAATAACGGCTTTCTGGTTCATGCGGCGCGATATGCGGCTTGGACGATGGCGGGACGGCCTTATCGCAGCGGCTGATGAAGGCTTGAACAAAAGTACGCGCTCCGACTCTAACTCAGATTCGAGCATTCGGATGTCCCCGGTCGTCCGCCAATGGTTCGCTATCCTCGTGCCAATTCTATTCGCAGCCGATGTAGCCGCAATGCTCGTACTTGATCTGCAGGGCGGTGATGCTACGGCGCTTGTCGGCGGTACCGCAATACTAATTCTGCTGCTCGTATCGATGTTCGCTCACCGGAACAAAGGGCTTGAGCAAACCACAAGCTATTTGATCGACGGCTTCTTATTTGGCTTTAGAGTGTTCGGTCCGGTTATACCGATTGCAGCCTTCTTCTATTTAGGCGACTCCGGCTTAACAGCCGTCTTCGGCGATGTGCTGCCGCATGGCTCACAGGGCATCGTCAACGATCTTGGTATTGCACTGGCCAACAAAGCGAATATGAACGAAGTAGTTGCGTCCGGGACGCTGACGGCTGTCGGGGCGATTACCGGTCTTGACGGTTCAGGGTTTTCTGGCATTTCGCTGGCAGGCTCGGTTGCTCATCTATTCGCAGCAGCGCTTGGTCACGGCGCGGCAACGCTAACCGCTCTCGGTCAAGTAGCCGCGATCTGGGTGGGAGGAGGAACGCTTGTGCCTTGGGCGCTCATCCCTGCAGCGGCCATCTGTGGCGTTAGTCCGTTCGAGCTTGCCCGCCGCAATTTGAAGCCAGTGTTAATTGGTTTAGTCGTCACAACGATCGTCGCAATATTTCTTGTTTAATCCTTTCTACGTCTACCCTTCACTAACCCTAATCCAATTCCGCCCAATATGATCATAATGACGACGATTGCACCAATCCAATACACAATCGAATCGACTCCTCCATCCTTCTGCACAGATATCGCAGCAGGCTCGCCGGGTGCTGCTGCGGCTTCAGCAATAGGCTCATATGAAGCGTGAATGGCATCCAGCTGCTGAATTTGCGTACTTGCTTCTGACAATAGCATGTTCCCGCTGCATAAGCCAGTGTGCAAATTCCCTTCCTTATCCTCATACGCAAACACGAGGTAAGAGATGTTGTCCGAGAACGTATAGCCGCAGCTTGCTTCGCTTCTAACCGTCGATACATTCGTCTCCTCCGACAGCTCGCCCTTCCATACTTTATCTACAAGGAAAACGACCTCTACTTTATCAGCAGACGATTGTATTCTCTGAACCGAGCTGCCTTTATCCAATTTCGTTACTTTACCAGCAAATACGGCGGCATGATTGTCCAGCGCCTCCTCAATGTCCGAAGCAACGGCGCACGAACAAGCATAAGCACGCTCTGGATCGATAATCGGTGCGGCAACAATAGTCATCCACAGAATGACCAATGACATGATCCCACCCTTTAACCTTCTAGCCTCACGCAATATTGAACATCCTCTCTTTCCTTTGCTAGTTTGTAAACCTGACGCAAACGGGTCCACTAAGGTTGCAGTCATGTAAAGTTATAACAGCACAACCCCCGCCACTAATGGCGGGGGTTGTCTTCGCATAACCAGTTATCCCTCATCTACCTGATACTCCAAAATATCACCAGGCTGGCAATCTAATGCTTTGCAGATCGCCTCAAGCGTCGAGAACCGAATCGCTTTTGCCTTACCATTCTTCAAAATCGAAAGGTTGGCCATCGTTATGCCGACCTTCTCTGACAACTCGGTCACGCTCATTTTTCTCTTCGCCAGCATCACATCTACGTTTATAATAATGGCCATATGCTCACCTCAGACCGTCAGATCATTCTCAGATTTAATGTCGATCGCGTTTTTGAGCAGTCTTTGGAGGACCGCTGCAAACACCCCAATAACTGAAGACGCAAAAATAATGACCAGCCCGAGCACGATCAATCCAGGAGCGTCGTCTTGATCCGCGATCAAATAGATGAAAGGCAGTCCTGCTGTGAACAGTATGCTAATCGCAATCGCACAATAAGTAATCGTTTTTAACGCGCGGACAGACAGTTCCGAGAACGCAATGTTCTTATCAATATAGTTTAACAGCTTATAGGCTTGGTACAAGGCCAAAAAATACGGAATAGCTGCTGCATACATGATGCCGAACAGCGGATATACCACATAGCCTTTATATTGCTCTGCTGCTTCCTGAATGACCGATGGCAGCCCCCATACGCACAAAGCTAATATCGGAAGTCCAATTAATAACAACGTTACCTTCAAAAAGAGTGTTGTTCCTCTTTCCATAACTCGCACCCCAATTCGTTATTGTCAGTTTTGAATTTATCACACCATTTATCGTTTTACAATAAATTTTTAACGAATTGAGGTATTTTTTTATCGCATCACGCATCACGAAAAAAGGCTGCTCTCACATCATCGCCGCGCGATGAGCAAGAACAGCCACTTATCCATTACCATAACACTACAGCAACAGGAAGAAAACAACCGCGGCCAATGCGAAGCGATAATACGCGAACCAAGTCATACTAATCCGCTTCAGCAGGTTCAGGAACGTCACAATCGCAATCATCGCCACAACGAACGAGGTGAACAATCCTGTCACGAATAGTCCTGTATCATCCCAAGATAAATATTCACGGCTTTGAATGAGATCAACGCCGCTTGCACCGAGCATGATCGGAACAGACATTAGAAACGTAAATTCCGCCGCTGCCTCCTTCTTCACGCCGAGGAACATACCGCCCGCCATCGTCGAGCCGGAACGGGAGAAGCCGGACCAGAGCGACAAAATTTGAAAGCACCCTATCCCGAACGCCTGCCTGTACGTAATGTCATCGAGCGTCTGCGACGACGGCTGCCTCTTAGACTTCTCAGCTGCGATAAGCAGTAAGCCGCCCACAATCAAGCTGACAACGACGGTCTTCGGGCCGAACAAATATTGCTTAATAAAATCATGCAGCAATAGTCCAAGCACACTTGCTGGGAACATGCCAAGCACAATATGCAAAATGTTCAGTCCCGGTGATTTCAAGTCGAACTTCAATAAATTCAAAAACCGTTTCCAATAGAGTACCAGAACCGCCATTACAGCACCAAGCTGAACGACGACCTCGAACGTCTTCTCTCTCTCTCCTACGAAGTCGAGCAGATGACCGGTTACGATCATATGACCTGTCGACGACACCGGAAGAAATTCCGTCAACCCTTCCACAATACCTAATATGACTGCTTTGACTAAATCGTCCACTTGAATCCTCCTAATCGATCCCGCTCCGGCCGAGATCTTCAATCAAACTATAAATGAATGCTTCCGAAAGACTTGCGGCTTCTAGTTAGAGGTAAGTTCAATGCCCAGCATGCTATGTACTAAGAGCCTCTACTCCCTCGCTCCGCTTTACGATTTCGATTTTGCGGATTCGATTGTTCTCCTGCTCCATTACTGTAAACGTATATCCGTCAATGATGATCTGATCGCCGATGACGATATCCGGATTGTTCGACCACATCCAACCGCCAATCGTGTCAACATCCTCGCTGGACAGTTCAGTACCAAGCATTTTGTTAATCGTTCGAATAAGTACTTTCCCGTCCACCACATATCGGTTCGTCTGATCAACCTGTATTTCCTTCTGCTCATCCTGGTCGAATTCGTCACGAATTTCTCCGACGATCTCCTCCAGTATATCCTCGATCGTAATAATGCCCGACGTACCGCCGTATTCGTCCAGCAGCGCGGCCAGATGTACGCCTTCGGTCTGCATTTTGCGAAGGAGATGCTTAATCGGCATCGCCTCAGGCACGGTCATGATCGGGTGCAGCAGCTTCTTGAACTCATGCTTCGGATTGTCCGCATATGCAAGGAAGAACTGCTTCGTATTCATAAAGCCTACGAGATTATCCTTACTTCCGAGCGCGACGGGAAACCTCGTATACTGCTCGCGCTTAATGATTTCCAGATTCTCCTCCAGCGTCTTGTCTGCATAAAGGCAAATCATATCGGTACGGGGAACCATAATCTCTCGCGCTAGCAAATCGTCGAATCGAAAAATTCGATTCACGTAGCCGAATTCAGTATTGTTAATTTTGCCGCTCTCATAGCTCTCGGACAAAATAACACGAAGCTCTTCCTCCGAAGGCGCTTCCTCATGCTCAGACACGGCGCGGAAGCCGAATGCCCGAATAAACAGTCTCGCAGAGCCGTTAAGCACCCAGATGAATGGATACATCACCTTGTGAAACCAGATCAGAAATGGTGCAGTGAACTGGCTGATCCGTTCCGCTTGCTGGATCGCGATCGATTTCGGCGCAAGCTCGCCCAGAACGACGTGCAAATAAGTAACAACGACGAACGCAATAATGAATGACAGGAATGTGCTCATACTGTCCGACATATGGATCGCATGGAACATCGGATGCAGCAGCTCCTCGACGGTTGGCTCCCCTAGCCAGCCAAGTCCAAGCGCTGTAATCGTAATACCGAGCTGGCAAGCCGACAAGTAGTCATCCAAATGCGAAGTGACCGTCTTCACAGCTTTCGCATTCTTATACCCTTCTGCTACCATCTGCTCAACCCGGCTCGACCTCAGCTTCACCAATGCGAATTCAGCTGCCACAAAAAATGCGGTTAGTATGATCAGCACCGCGACTAACGATATCTTCAGCCCCATGATGTTTCGTTCTCTCCTCTGCCATTATCAACGATGATAAGTCCATTTTGGTTTATTATACCTGTATTGGACATGCAGATTCAAACAAAGCAAGATTAATAGCCGACTTCCACCGCAGCATTCACGATATAAATGAGATCATTCTTATCATCCTTATCCGGAAGCACGACGCCGCTTGTCGTCAGCATACCTCCGTCGATCACCTCTACCGTCACTTGTCCGTATGGCAGTACCTTCTTAACGGCTTCGATGTCCAGCTTATCCCGATCGCAAGGAACCGCTAACCGAACCCGTACCTTCATATTGTCCAGCGTTCCGTCGGGAAGCACCGAGCGCAAGCCCGGCATCGAATTATGATGGATCGCATTCTGAACGGCACGGATCGCCGCCTTCGTCACGTTCTGTCCATGCAGATCGGCTCCCATGCCAATCTCAATAAAAAACAGCTTGTCCACGAAAGTGTCCCCTTTCCTCTTACCACACAGCAGCTTCGGCCAATCGGCCATTACTTTCCTATATAGAATATCATAGTCCTCTTCATCTGCGCACGATGAACATACAGCTACTCTAAGGTTTATGGAACCTCGTAAGATGGCTGCTGATGAACGAAATTCGGATCATACTCCGTATTGTCGAAGCCGCGATGCCAAATCGCCGTCGTCGACGGAGACATCGGCGGAATAAGCCACGACCAGCGGCCTGTGATGCCACGCCCCGCCTGCCGCTCCTGCTTCTCGAACGTAGCGAACTGCTCCGCGGCCGTATGATGGTCGACGATGCTTACTCCTGCCCGCTTATACGAATAGAGGACAGCCGTATTCAGCTCAATGAGCGCCCGGTCTTTCCACAGCGATGTGTTAGTCGACAGGTCAAGGCCGAATAGCTTAGCTACTGGACGCAGCATGTTGTACCGGTGCTCGTCCGCCAGATTGCGTGCTCCAATCTCCGTGCCCATATACCAGCCGTTGAAAGGTGCGCAGCTGTATCGAATGCCACCTATGACGAGCGCCATATCCGCAATGAACGGAACGGCGTACCAGCGAAGGCCAAGCTCGGCGAACCTCTCCTTCTCTGGATGAACGAGCGGCACCTCCAGCACGAGCTCGCGAGGCAAAGGATAAAGCTTAGGCGTCCCGCCTGGTTCGCCGATAACAAGCGGAAGTACGTCGAATGGAGACGGAGACGGCTGAGGCTGCCAGCCATACCGCTTGCACACTTGTGTGAATGCGGCCGAGTGAGAATCTCCGATCATCGTGCCATCCGGCTGCTCATAACCAGCATACCGAATGAGCTGATGGTTCCAAATGCGCAGCTTGCGCTCTGGCGAGAACACGGTTATTGCTGGTCTAATTTTGCCGCCGTTTGTCGCATAGCCGATATGTCGGAACACCGCTTCCGAATACTCGTCTGCCGAGAGAGCATGGCGTGCATCAAATACGGTGAGCGATTGCCAGAACAGCCGGCCGATACAGCGGTTGCTGTTGCGCCAAGCCATTCGGGCGCCATGCTTCAGCTCCTCCCCGGTGTGACGGTATGTACCGGTCAGCCGAATTTGTTCCCGGACTTCAGCAATTCTTCGCATCGTTTCCTGTTCGCTAAGTGCAAGCTCGCTATAGCATTGACGGATGAACGCCTCGGCTGAACTGGCGAGCTTTTGCTCTGCTATGGTCGTTCGACTTGTCATCTGAATGTTGTGCCCCCGATTCATCTTATGTATCGATTACTGTTCTAATTAATAACGATACATCAATCAACATGCTAATTCCACGTCGGAGACTTCCTATCACACAATTAACAAAAAACGCGCGCATAAGGCATTAGCTCCCTCGTCTGCGCGCTTGTCGATCATGTATAAATCCAGCGTTAGCTTTCCAGGCTAGCAGGCGGCTGAACAAGCGAAGTCAGCGCTCCCTGATGCAGCAAGATGAGCTTATGCAGCGCACGGGTGCAGCCAACATACAGCAGCTTAGCATCCAGCTCGCCGTAAGCATCCGTTCCGGCATTCGAGAGAATGACGGCGTCGAATTCCAGTCCTTTGGACAGATACACGGGCACGACTGTAAGTCCCCCTTGATAGGCCGGCTCTTTGCTTTGAACGAGTGAAGGCTCAAGCCCAGCTTGCTTCAGCAGAGCATGTACCTGTTCGCATTCTGCCGCCGTTCTGCCGATTACAGCAACCGTCTGGTAGATCCCCTGCTTTAACAGCCCTAGTACGCGTGCCAGAAGCTCCTCCTCCCAGTTGTCCGGCTGACATGAAATCAGATCAACCGGCTCGCCGCTGCGGAATACCGGTACAGCTGGCTTCACACCGCCATCCATACCGGCGAGTACACGGTTCGCGAACTCGATGATTTCCATTGTCGACCGGTAGCTGCGATCGAGCTCGTAATAACCGAGGCTGGCCGAATCGAACAGCTCCATCTGCTCGTCCCAGCGGCGAATGCCAGCATAATCATGAATCCCCTGCTGCAGGTCGCCAAGCACGGTTAACGACGGAATGCGCTGGCACAGCTTCAGCGCTTCCAGCTGCATTGGTGAGTAATCCTGCGCCTCATCGATGACAATATGGTCGAACGGTGACGTGCCAAGCCCATACAGTTGAATATGCAAATAGACGAGCGGCGCCAAATCCTCGGGATCGATTACGCCAGCCTTCAGCTGCTGCACCGTTCGCTTCGCAATCGGCTTCGGCACGTCCGGGTGAGCCGTCTTCGGATCAAACAAAGTTCGGTACAGCTGCGGAGCGGTGACAGACGCCATCTTCTTCACATAGGCATTAAGCTTCGTATTCGCCTTCGATTTCGCGGTCTTATCCGCTATGCGCCGATCTTTCCATTCCGACTCCATCCAGCGCTTCACGCGGCTAACGAGCCGCTCACGCCGCTTCATAAGCGGCTCGTCACCGTAATCGGTCGTCAGCCACTGACGGATTTGCTCCGGCTTCAGCGTCATGCCTGGATACGGCTCAAAAGGAATATCCGGCACAAGCTTGCTTTCCAGCTCAGCCAGCTTCTCATCCAGCAGCGCTCGGAACGCGGCACGTCCTTTCCAGCGTCCTGACGCATCATCGCGTTCCTCCTGGGTACGGCGCTCTTCGAACCAATATTCCAGCGTATCAGCCGAGCTTATAAGCGACACCTCGTGCTGAAGCAGCTCGAGCGACCAGTCCGCGAACGTCGTCTGCGCAATATCGCCAACACCGAGCTCCGGCAGAACGCCTGAAATATAGTCAAGAAACATCGTATTCGGCGCAAATATGATCATCCGGTTCGCTGCAATCCGGCCTTCGTAATGATACAACAGGAACGCGAGTCTATGTAGGGCGACTGTCGTTTTGCCCGAGCCGGCAACCCCTTGGATGAACAGCGCTTTATAACGCTCTGCACGAATAATATTGTCCTGCTCCTCCTGAATCGTCGAGACGATATCGCGGAGCTTATTGTCCTTCGATTCGCCCAGACGATACAGCAGAAACTCATCGGCCGCTCCAACGTTATCTTCTCCGCGCACATAGCTGTCGACGACCCTGATGAGCTCGCGCTGTCGCACCAGAATGTTCCGTTTTAAGAACACATCGCCGGTTACTTCACCTTCAGGTGATTCGTAAGATGCAGGGCCGTCGCCGCCGGTGAACGAATAAAACAAGCTGGCCACCGGTGCGCGCCAATCGATAACGAGCGGATCGCCGCCCTCATCGCTGCCAACGCCAGCCTTGCCAATATAAAGCTGCTTCGGCTCCGGATCTTGCTCCGTCTTATAATCGATTCGGCCGAAATACGGCTCCCTCGCGGCGATTTGCAGCTTTTGCTTCCGTTCCTCCCGCTGCATATCCAGCACTTGCTCGGTATAATCGTTACCCGTATATCGCGGCCCGATGCCGCTCAACATTTGATCGATCTGCGCAAGCGTGCGCTGCAGCCGACCTTCCTCCTCTTGTAACGCTGTTTCCGCCATGGAATCCTCCTGTAAAGCTGCGGCTTGCTGCCGCAGGGATAGAATTCGTTCCGGTAGTCTGTTTCGAGCATTGCATGTACATGTAGAGGTAAAGCAAAGGTAGCGGCTACTGCTGCAAGCGGCTGCATAACGGCGATATGACCATCTCGATCTCTTCCCATCGCCTAAGCCCTCGTCAGGGCAAAACGGACACCGATTCGAAAAAGGAATATTAGAGTACCACTCGCTTCGTATGAAGTCAATAACCTAAAAGGATAATAATGGGCCTCTTTAGAACGATGCTTCCTAACTTATTTGCCCAACATTCCAAGCCAATCTGCCCCAAACAGGCTGCAGATCAACAAAGCATGAAGCAGTGCCATAACAGGGAAGCCGAGGGCGAATGTGGCATACTTTGTCTTATGGCGGTACGCTCGCATCGCGGCAATGCCGCCGAATGCACCGCCGATCAAGCCGATCGAAAGCAGCCTTCGCTCCGGGATGCGGCGTCCGTGACGGCGCGCCTGCTCCTTGTCGAATTTCATCATTCCCCATAGAATGATATTTACCGCGATATAATAGACCAATACGACGATTGTCATGATATATACACTCCTTTGGCTATACTAGCCACCTCACGTAAAACAATTGTAGACTTGATTATATACCATCAACAGCCTGTACCTTATTATGGAGGACTTTCATATGCTTACTTTACATACCGCTTTAACCTTTATCGGAGTTGCTGCCGCACTAACGGTTATGCCAGGACCAGACATTCTGTTCGTCATCGCCCAAAGCATGAGCCGATCAGCACGAAGCGGCATCCTCGTCGCACTTGGCTTATGTACCGGCCTGCTCGTTCATACGTCGCTGGCCGCACTTGGCGTGTCAGCTGTTGTGTTATCCTCTCCGGCCGCTTTCGCCATCGTCAAATGGCTGGGCGCCGCTTATTTGCTCTATTTGGCATGGAAAACGTGGCCTAGACGCCGCGTCTCCCAGTCCAATACGAATGACACTGGCACAGATCCAATGCTTCATGAAGCAGACGCACAGGCGGAGTCAACGAATAGCCGTCAGAACGACGACCTGACACCGGGTATGCTGTACCGTCGTGGCATCTGGATGAGTGTGCTCAATCCGAAAGTGTCGCTCTTCTTCCTAGCACTTCTCCCGCAGTTCGTCTCCACCGACCGCGGAAGCGTACCGCTTCAAATGATCCAGCTAGGCATGCTGTTCATCGTCCAAGCCATCGTTATTTTCTCGATCGCATCGCTAGCTGCAGGCAAACTCGGAGAAGCGGTTTCGCGCAGGTCGGAGAAGTGGAACAAGCGCCTCGCTTGGATCGAGGCGCTCATCTATGCGGCTCTCGCCGCAAATCTGGTGCTGCTGCAGGCTTAGACGTTAAGGCTCGCACTCCCTACGATTTTGGCCGCACACGGCTGGTAGGGAGAGCGGTAAGCGGGTCGTCCGGCCAGTAATGCTTCGGATAGCGTACCTTTAGCTCTTTCTTCACCTCGAAATATGTCTCCCGCCAAAAGCTGGCCAAATCTTGCGTCACCTGCACTGGCCGCTGCGCCGGTGACAGCAGATGCATTGTCAAAGGCAATTTCCCGTTCGCGATGCGCGGTGTCTCTCGCAATCCGAACAACTCCTGTAGACGAACGGCCAGCACCGGCTGCTCCGGGTTCGAATAATCAACCGGGATACGAGAGCCGCTCGGCACAGTGATATGCGTCGGCATCAGCTCATCTAGCCGCTGCTTGTCATTCCACGTAATCATCGTTTCCAATACGTTCATCATATTGAGCTTCTGCAATCCGTCGCGGCTGCGAATACCGGTCAAATGCGGCGCCAGCCACGACTCTAGCGTGGCGAGCAGCGTTGAGTCCGACAGGTCGGGCAGCTGAGGCTCGTATTTACGCATGAGCTCCATCCGATGACGCAGCTGTCCCGCCTGCTTGTTCCAAGGCAGCATGCTTAGCCCTTCTGCCCGAATGCCTTCGAGAAGCGCAGCTGCCACCTGGTCCGCATCCGGATTCGCTGTCTGCTCCTCCTTTAGAATGAGGGCACCGAACATCGTCCGCCTCCGGGCACGCACTGCTTGTGCCGTACGGTCCCAGACGACGGACGTGGTGTCTACTATCCGGTCTCCATGATATGCAAGCAGCTCGCTCTCCTCTAAATCAGCAGCAAGAACGATGCGGCTCTCGCCGTCGCCATCCTCCATCTCGCAAGCCGAGATATAAGGGGATTGAGAGAGCGGCTGCAGCGGCTGCAGTACAGCGCCTCTTCCGCTGGCGAGCAGAAAGCGGCCGTCGCTGCGCCGTTGCGCCACGCGATCTGGATACGCGTAGGCGAGCAGCGCCCCCGGCGACGGCAGCTTTGCCGCCATCGAGGCGGAGCCGGCGGCAGCATACTCCGCGAGCGCGCGCTGCCATTGGCGCGCTTCCGCGAGCGCTTGGCGTGCGGCGGCCTCATCGAGGCCACCGCCGCCTGCCGCCGCAGGCGGCTGCGCATGCGCGCTGCTGCGCCGAAGCTCGCGCAGCGCCCGCAGTCGCAGCGCAATGTCGGCGCTGCGTTCGCCGCGCAGCGGATCGCGGCCGCTAAGCAGTGCGGCCAGCTCACATGCGATGTCCGCCGCGGCAGGGCCGAGCGCGGCGGCGGCGAGCAGCATGCGCGCGAGCCTCGGCTGAGCGCCGAGCGCAGCCATTCGCTGTCCGAGCGGCGTCAGCCGCCGCTCGGCATCAAGCGCGCCGAGCTGCTGCAGCAGCTCGCATGCGCTGGCGTATGCGCCGGCTGGCGGCTCGTCGAGCCACGACAGCTCGCCCGGCTCGCGAACGCCCCACGCTGCAAGCTCAAGCGCCAGCGGCGCCAAATCCGCCTCGAGCAGCTCCGGTATATTACGCGGCGCAAGCATGCGCTGCTCTTCCTCCGTCCACAGCCGGTAGCATACCCCCGGCGCCGTACGGCCGGCGCGGCCGCACCGCTGATCGGCCGAAGGTGCGCTGACAGGCACCGTCTCCAACCTCGTCATCCCCGTGCGCGGCGAGAACCTCGGCACCCGCATCAGCCCGCTGTCGATGACGACTCGAACCCCTTCAACAGTCAGCGATGACTCCGCGATCGACGTTGCGAGCACAATTTTGCGTTCGCCCATCCTGCATGGCTCAATCGAGTGCCCCTGCTCTTCCAGCGGCATGCTGCCATGAAGCAATGCGATGCGAACACCGTCCGTTCCGCCTACGCCCTGCTGGCGAAGCAGCCCTTCCACCCTGCGCATTTCCCGCATGCCGGGCAGAAATACAAGCAAATCCCCCTCATGCTGTGCAAGCGCCGATATCACTGCCCGAGCAGTTCTCTCCTCAATCGGATCCGGGCCCTTAGCCGCCAC
Organism: Paenibacillus xylaniclasticus; assembly: GCF_004001065.1. GTDB lineage: Bacteria > Bacillota > Bacilli > Paenibacillales > Paenibacillaceae > Paenibacillus_T > Paenibacillus_T xylaniclasticus. Next base: position 293,709 of record NZ_BIML01000004.1, on the reverse strand, counting down.
AGGACTCATGAACCTAGCCGGCTTGTCCGCATATATCGTCTCAACCGGATAAGCTCTGCCGCCGCTCTCAATAACCGGCGCATCGTTGAGCAGCTTGGCCACCGGAGCTGCCTCAAGCGTCGCTGACATGACAAGCAGCCGCAAATCTTCCCGCAGCAGCGCTTGCGCTTGTAAGCATAAAGCAAGACCAAGATCGCCATGCAAATGCCTTTCATGAAACTCATCGAACAGTACGGCTCCGACCTCCTCAAGGGAAGGATCGGACTGGAGCATCCGCGTCAATACGCCCTCGGTTACGACCTCGATTCGCGTCCTCGACCCGACCTTCGTATCAAGCCGGACACGATAACCGACAGTCTCGCCTGTTTTCTCGCCAAGCAGTGAAGCCATATGTGCAGCCGCCGATCTAGCCGCAAGCCTTCGTGGCTCAAGCATGACGATTTTACGGCCGTTTAGCCATTCTTCCTGCAGCAGCGCCAGCGGTACTCTTGTCGTCTTGCCTGCGCCCGGCGAAGCGACCAACACCGCGTTCGTCCGCTCCGACAGCGTTTGCCGCAGTGTCGGCAGAACATCTTCAATCGGTAATCGAATCAAATGAACCCCTTCCTTCTATATCTGAACGGCAGCTTCCAAAAGCCGCTGAATAACTCTCGATCCTATTCATTCACAGACAACCGACCGGCGCATGCAACGCAGCTACCGGCTCTCATCCGGCTTCTTCAATCGGATTATTTGCTCTACCGGGCGGCCGTCACCCGGCAGCGCCGCTTCGTACGCATGAAGCTGGGAAGAGCCGTCACCATCTAGAAAAATGCCGTCCTCAAGCGGACCGAACGCTTCCTTAATTGCGCTGCGGAAATTCGCAAGCGTCGTCTTCGTCTGCGAAACGATTAAATATAACGTACCTTTCGTATCATAGACAGCAGCGCTTCGCAGCCGCTCCTCGTCTGGCATCGGTGCCAGCTCCTTCTCGAGCTGCTTGCGCCACAGCTGCTCATCGGACAGGCTCATACTGATGCCACCCTGTGCCCAATAATGGTCCCGGTCGCTCACCTTCAACTCATCCGCACGCGACACGACTTGAACGCTTAACGTTTTGTCTATCCCGTCCCATACAAGCGTCCCGCGAGGCACTTTCATGTTGACATAGCCCGAGCCATAATCATTCGGCTTACCACCAACCGGCTGGTCGTTAATAACCGCGATGCTAAGCAAACTTCCGTTATAAAAAAATCCTCCGTTAATCCCGTAATACGGCGAAGTTGATACATTGCCGTGTATAACATCAAGCGTTATTTTCTGCGGCTCCGTAACGATCGCATGCAGCATGATACCGTTCACATTTTTTCTCTCATAGGTGTACCCATCATAAAGCTTATGACCGACGTCCTGCTGCTTCGACGAGCCCTGCGTCAGCCAGATAGCTATTCCACTAGCGGCAAGCGACAATGACACCGCAACGATGACAACTGCCAGAATGCTGACCGCCCGTCCACGCCGATTCGGCTTGTTAGGTTCCATCTCCGTATGAACTGCCGTATCCAAACTACGTCTCACCCTCCGCATATTTGCTTATAATTTAATCAAACCAACCCTTCCGCTTAAACCACATATACATCGATACGCCGACCAGCACCATTACGATCAGCACTGTAAAATAACCATACCGCCATTCCAGCTCTGGCATGCGGGAGAAATTCATCCCGTACAACCCAGCAATAAACGTCAGCGGCATAAATATCGTCGTAATCACGGTTAGCGTCTTCATAATCGAGTTCATTCGATTGGAATTATATGAGATGATGCTGTCCCGCAGATCAGCTGTCATTTCCCGACTTGCTTCGATCATCTCCGACAGCTTCAACAGATGGTCGTGAACGTCCGCCAGGAAGGCACGTTCTTCCTGCAGCCCTAACAGCTTCTCCGAGCTAAGCACCCGATAGAGCAAATCCCTCATTGGAATAATCGTTTTACGCATATGTAAAAGCTTCGAGCGAATCGTGAACAGCTCGTTCAACATCTCGCTGCCGAAGGAAGATGTATCATCGATTTCCTTCTCCGCAAGCTGGTCATCAAGAGCATATACTGCCGGAAAATATCGGTCAACCAGCTCGTCCATTACATGATAAGCCGCATGAAGCGGAGTTAGTCTGTTCAGTTCGTGAGCGGCGAACGTCTTCGCAACCGCATTGCGGACCTCCGGTGATTCATGAATATGAAAGGTGACTAGAAAGCTCGTATTAACGAACAAATTCACTTCATGAACGAACAAGGTTTCCGGTTGAAGCGCATGCAGAACAAAAAAATGAGTATCTCCGTAATGATCCATCTTTGGTCGCTGCAGCTGATGCAAGCAATCCTCAATAGCTAGCGGATGAAAGTGAAACCAGGACGCCAGCAGTTCGATCTCCTCTTCAGTCGGTTGGTTGAAATCGACCCAGTACCATATGTAATTATCAGCGTTGCTGCGTATGTCGTCCATCGTTAAATCTAATAATTTCTCATTTTGCTTCGTCAAGGCATAGATCGAAAGCATATAACTCCTCCAGCGCAGCTTAACGTTAATCGAACGCATCCATTGTATCACGACGCCTTCAACAATGGTCAATCTTCCTCCGTCTTCGCGCATGATTAGATAGCTCATGCCCAGTTGCTTCCCTTTTCGTCCCCGTGCTAGAATATGGCTTGTCTTTTATCGATTCCCTTCTATTGGTCAAAATGCGTCGAACGGCGCTGACGGCTCCGCTCGATCTGAACGAGGTGGTTATAGTGAAGCGCGGCAGATTCGCACCAACGCCTTCCGGATATATGCATATCGGCAACGCCCGCACCGCGCTGCTGTCCTGGCTGCAAATTCGCAGCGCGGACGGACAATTCGTGCTCCGTATCGAGGATATCGACAAGCCGAGATCGAAGCCGCATTATGCCCGGCAAGCGATAGAAGATTTGCGCTGGCTCGGCATCGATTGGGATGAAGGCCCCGATGTCGGCGGCCAATATGCACCCTATATACAAAGCGAACGTGAGTTCTTCTATGAAGCAGCACTGCGCAAATTGAATGACCAAGGTGTATTATACCCATGCTATTGCAGCAGAGCCGAGCTTCAGGCGATTGCAAGCGCGCCGCATGGCTTATCAGCGGAAGGTCCCGCTTATCCCGGACTATGTCGTCATCTGACGGAGGAGCAGCGATCGGTCCGTGAAGCTGTAAAGCAGCCTTCACTCCGATTCGCTATGCCGGATGTAGCAATTACGTTCGTCGATGAGGCGGCTGGCGAACAATCTTTTCCGCCCGGAGCAGGCGGTGATTTCGTCGTCAAGCGAGCCGACGGCATTATAAGTTACCAACTCGCCGTCGTCGTCGACGACCACGCGATGGGAATCACCGACGTACTGCGCGGCTGGGACCTGATCGACTCTACGCCTCGTCAACTTCTTCTGTATAAGGCTCTCGGAATGAAGCCGCCGCGCTTCGCGCATGTGCCGCTGCTGCTCGGCCCAGATGGCACTAGGCTTGCAAAGCGTCATGGCGCGGTGTCACTCGCGTCCATCCGGGAGCGCGGCATCGCACCCGAGCTTGTTATCGGCGCGATGGCCGCTTGGAGCGGCTTGCACGACCGCGCTGAACCGATCTCGGCAGCCGAGCTCATCCCTCGTTTTCATATGAACCTCGTCCCCCGCAACCCTGTCGTCGTTGACGAAGCAGCGCTGAGAATGCTCGGCGCTGACGTTGCTCCGTAAGGTACGAGCTAACAGACAGAGCCTGCACAATGTGCAGGCTCTGAACACGTAAAGCAGCAATCACTCATCATAACCAGAACTTCGTACACGAGACTTCCGCTCCCGTCACTCCTCATGCTGAGTCACAACCGATTCATATACCGTGTCATACACCAGCTGGCCGATCGCTGCTCCGACAGTCGTCGCAGTGCCTGCGTACTCATGTATGGCATGATAGATTGTTTTGCCACTTACACCAAGCACGATTGCATCGGTTGTCGTACCCGTTGCTGCAAGGCCGTTATCTGAATCGCGTAAGCCGATGTCCTGTAGGGCAGCTGCTTTCGCTTCGACGGCTGTCATCATTGCGTTAACCATAGCAGCGTCTGTCAACTGTCCGTCAAATAATAGGAAGGTGTTAATGGTACCAGGGCGCCACGATTCATAAATCGTTCGCTCGCTGCCTGCCCGTGCGGCATTGCGCGTTCCTGCCGTCGTCATACATACGAGCTTGAACCGGTCGTCCATATATTCAGCGACGGAAGCATGCGTCAGTTTGGCTGCCGTCATGAGGACGATAGCACGCTCGTGCTCGATCCCCCACTGTTCCAGCCTATCCAATATTTCGGTGTGCGGATCGTCGTTATTGTATGTCAACGGTACTCTCCAATTGATGAACCGATCAGCGCTCGACATCCCTCCACGATAGATCGCGCTGCTGAGCGTCCGCATTCGATCAGGACTTTCGATCATTATCCGCTCGCCATCGTCGGACAGCCTAGCATATAGCCCCGTCCAACAGCTGCTGTAATACTCGTTCATTACCCGAAATGGCTGCATAAAGCCTCTCTCCTTCTCGAACCACTCCAGCTGCTTATCCACCTAAGCAATCAGACATAGCGCTTAACAGCTGTTCGTTCTGATCCCTTAGCTTTACCGCAACACGAATAAACCGGTCATTCAAGCCGTCGAAATGCGAAGCATCGCGAATAAGTACACCGCGTGCCCCCATCTGACGCTGCAGCTCGGCAGCGTTAGCCGTATACTCTTGCGGCAGCTTCACTAGCAAATAATTTGTCCGGCTTTCAAATACTTTGCAGCCTAAATGGTTAAGCGCCGCTGACAGCCAAGGACGTTCTTCTGCTAACCATTGTCGTGTGCGCTTCGCATACAGCTTGTCATCGAGCACCGCCTCGCCGATCCATTGCGCCAGCGAATTCACGCTCCACTGCGTCTGCAGCGAGCGCATCGATTCGATCGTCTTAGCGGAGCCGACCGCATAACCGAGCCTGATCCCGGGAATGGCATAAAACTTCGTCATGGACCGAATAACGAGCAGATTAGGCCGCTCCGCTGCCTCTCTCATAAGCGTTCGCTTCTCATCATCCGGGTCAAAGTCTAGGAACGCTTCATCGATCACGACGAGTGCACCTGTATCGAGCAGCTTCATCACAAGCTCACGGTCGACCGCCATTCCTGTCGGATTGTTCGGTGAGCCAAGCAGCCATAAATCCGGATGAGCCTCATGAGCCACAGCCATGATGCGCTCCTCCGATAATCGAAAGCCCTCCTCTTCGAGCAGCGGTACGCGTATCGTCCGGGCGCCGAACTTGTGCGCCGCCTCGGCATATTCACCAAATCCAGGTACGACAATCCCGATGACGCTTCCGCTTCCAAGAGGTGCTGTTCGAACCGCCAGCTCAATCAGCTCCGCCGCGCCATTGCCACACAGTATTCGATCTTCGTAAAGCCCGTGTTTTCGGGCCAGCTTGCTGCGCAAGCCTCGTACTGCAGGGTCTGGATATCGTTCAAGCTCCCGCCATCTCGCTTCGATAACAGAATGGACCGCATCTGGCGGTCCGAACGGGTTCATATTCGAGCTGAAATCGATGAATTGATCGGCAGGAATGCCGTACAGTCCTGACGCCGTTACCAAATCTCCGCCATGTCCATATCGCTCTAGCATTATCGTTTCCTCCTGCTGTTAGAGATGTGCATCGCTGGACGAGTTCGTTATAACGTCCAGCTTGTACACAACAAACATATGGCTATAAGACCAGCCGCTTCTGACGCTTCATTCATGGCCCCGTACGTATCGCCAGTCAAGCCGCCAAGCTTGCGGCCGAGCCATATCGCAAGCAGCAGACCTACTGCTGCTGCCGCACCTGCGATAACGGCAACAGCCACCACACTTTGAACCACTTCCAGTCTTAACATTGCAGCCACCGCCACGGAGACGGCAATTGCCATAACGGCAGCTCCTGCTGCATGCTTCGAGCTAGCGGCTCGAAACATCGCTCCCATACCGCCTTCTCTAGCACTTGGCCATATAACGATTGCCGCAGTCATCCACCAACGACTCCATACTGGACCAAGCGCGAGCATCATCCATACAGAGGTGCTGTCTGTCCTCTCGAACAGTGTGACAAGCGCGGCGAATTTCACAAGCAGAAGCATGAAACCAGCGATGACGCCCATCGCCCCGACGCGGCTGTCCTTCATAATCTCAAGCATTTGCTCGCGGGGACGACCGCTGAGCACACCGTCCGCCGTATCCATCCAGCCGTCCAGATGAAGTCCGCCCGTGAGCGCAATCCACCAGCCGAGAGTGAGCGCTGCAGCCAGCAGTGGCATGTCCAGCAGTTGAAACAGTGCCGAAGCCCCCGCCGTCAACACGCCAATCAGCAGACCCGCGAGCGGAAAAGAGAGCAAACTGACTGCAAGCGTCGGCGGATCGAATGGAACCTGCACCGGCAGCGGAACTCTGCTTAACAATTGAACGGCAGCTACTAGACCGTTCAATCCTTTTCTTAACATACAAGCCACCATAACGCGAGCACTCCTATCAGCGTCAGAATACAAGTCAGATATAACAGCCTGACGGTCTTCACGATATCGTCCGCTGTAAGCGGACGCAGCGGCCAACCGAGTCGTGCCCGCTCGCTTACCTGCCCGAAATACTGGTTGACGCCGCCGAGCTCGATGCCAAGTGCTCCTGCCGCCGCAGACTCAGGAATGCCGCTGTTCGGACTTGGATGCCTACGGGCGAATACGAATACAGCATGTATCGCACGCTTTCCCGACATGCCGCGAAGCAGCAATGCTGCAAGCGGTAACATAATAGCACTTAGTCTCGCTGGAACATAATTTAACACATCGTCCAGCCTCGCCGAGCACCAGCCAAAAAAGCGGTATCTCTCATTGCGGTAACCAACCATGGAATCAAGCGTATTCGCTGCCCGATATGCCATAGCAAGAGGCGCCCCGCCGAGTAGTGCGAACAGCAATGGCGATAAGAACGCGTCAACCGTATTCTCCGCGACAGTCTCTACGGCCGCCCTCGCTGCTTCCGATTCGCTCAGTTGATCCGTATCCCGGCTGACAATATATGCTGTATATTGGCGTGCCTGTGCCAAATCGCCGGCAGCAAGCGGACGATACACGAGCATCGCCGCATCCTTCAGCCCCTTTACCGCGATTGTCGTAGAAATAAACCAGACATTAACGATGTAACCAAGCCACGGATGTATAGCATCCGCTGTGAATACGATAATCGCAAGCACCGTATAAGCCGTTATTACAGTCGCGATTGTCAATATGATACCACGCAGTCGCAGGCCGCGGCCGGTATACCTGTTACCTTGCTCCACTTTATAGAGCCATCGCTCCAGCAGCTTAATGAGCTGGCCGATTCGGATAACTGGATGAGTAGGCCATCTAGGATCACCGACGATCAGATCGACGAGTATTGCTGCCGCAGCCATCCAGAGAAGCTCCTGCCAGCTGTACATCCAACCGATCATAGCTCGTCCAGTGACACCGCAATCCGGCTCAGATCGACCGGAATGCCGCTTACAACGAGAAAAGTCCGCTCACATGCGTCAGCCATGATGCGATTCATCCGGCCAGCCGCATCTCGGAACGTCCGGCCAAGCGGATAAGCTGGCACAATCCCGCTGCCAACCTCGTTCGTAACCAGCAGCAGCGGATAGCGGTAAGCCGCAACCGCTTGAGCCAGCTTATCGATTTCCTGTTCCAGCCTCTCGATCGGTTCATGCTCATAGGCAAGCAAATAATTCGTCAGCCATAGCGTCAAACAATCAACGAGAACGACGGGCGGCTCTCCTCCCGCAGTATCGATATCACACATAAGAGCATTCAATCGTTCAGCCAGCCGCCTCGGCTCCTCGATCGTAGTCCACTGGAAGCCTGACGATTCGCGCTGCTGCCGATGCCGACCAATACGCTCCGACATTTCGTCGTCTTCCACCGTCGCCGTAGCCACATAGAATCCTCGCTTGGCCAATCGCGCGGCATAACGCTCCGCGAAAGAGCTTTTGCCGCTTCTTGCGCCTCCTGTAATCAGAAATGCCATCTTATTCATGAGCCTCCAGTAGTTCAGCAGTTCAGCCTCGCGATACGCCAGCGCTGTCGAACGTCGCCATCTCCTTCATGATCCGTTGTGCAGCCTCGATAAGATGAAAGCAAAGTGCTGCCCCGGTTCCTTCCCCTAGACGCATCTGCATATGGATAACCGGCGACAGTCCAATTGCGTCTAGCAGTTGTCCGTGGGCCTGCTCCTCGGACAGATGCGATCCGATCATATAATGAACCGAATCCGGCGACATCCTCGCTGCTACTAATGCAGCAGCAGACGATATAAATCCGTCAATTACGACCGGACAACGCTTCGCCGCTGCTCCGATAATGACGCCAGCAAGACCAGCAATTTCGAGTCCCCCTACCTTCGATACCACATCGAACGGATCTTCCGGATTCGGCTTATTCGTATCGATCGCGCGGCTGATGACGTTAATTTTATGTGCCAGTCTCTCATCGTTAATACCGGTGCCTCTTCCAACCGTATCCTCGGGCGAGCAGCCAGTCAGCACCGTCATAACCGCCGAGCTTGCCGTCGTATTGCCGATTCCCATCTCACCGGTCCCGAACAGCCTGTAGCCTTCACGATACAGCTCATCGACGACTTCGATGCCGACAAGCATCGCCTGCACAGTCGTTGCATGGTCCATTGCCGGACCATGCGCCATATTGTTCGTGCCGTACATCAGCTTGCGCTTATACAGGTCCGGATGGTCAAGCTCTGCGTTAACACCGATATCGACGCATCGGACATCGGCTCCTGCATGTCTGGCCAAGACGTTAACGGCCGCACCGCCCGACAAAAAGTTCATTACCATCTGCGGCGTTACTTCGGCTGGAAACGCACTGATGCCTTCCTCGCAGACACCGTGATCTGCCGCCATAACGATAATCGCCTTCCTCGACAAATCCGGATGAACTTCACCTGTAATGCCTGCCGTTTGGCGTGCAATTGCCTCCAGTCTGCCCAAGCTTCCTGGCGGCTTGGTCAAATTGCCCAAATGGATGTCCGCCAGGTTCATCGCGTCCTCGTCCAACGGACGGATTCGTCCGATTATATTGGCAAGTAATAAACAATTGTCGCTAATCTGTGTCATCTTAAACTTCCTCTCTTATGTAACTTGAACGATTAAAACAAGAAGAACGGAAGAGACATCCGTCTTCTCCGTTCATCTCATCATGGATAGCTGGACTGCACGTTCCGCTTGCTGACGCATGAACGAAGCTGCAGGGGAACGACGGAGCACGATTTGCGGAGCTTCCCCATCAGGATGAGCAATAACGTCAGCCTCCGCGCCATATACACTGCGAACGAGCTCGCTCGTTACGATCTGCTCCGGACTGCCAACAGCATACAGCGCCCCTTCCTTCATAACTACCAGCTCGTCGCAGTAAAGCGAAGCGAGATTCAAGTCGTGAAGGACGGTAATGACGATCAAATCTCGTTCTCGCTGCCATTCCAGCACAGCCTCAAGAAGCTGCAGCTGAAACCCAACATCTAAGTATGTTGTCGGTTCATCAAGCAGGACGATCCGTGGATTTTGAACCATCATTTGAGCTAATGCCACCCTTTGCCGCTCGCCGCCGCTAAGAGTGTCCAATGTTCGGCTGCTTAGATGCATAAGCTTCATTCGATGCAATCCCTCTTCAATTATCAGACCAGCGTCTTCCTTCTCGTCACCGAACCAGCCTTGATACGGATACCGGCCCATTGCAACTGTGTCCCGAACAGAATAAGCAGCCGGCGGCAGTCCGCCCTGCTGCACGACTGCCATCGTTCTCGCAAGCTGTTTCCGCGGCCATACGCTGATTGACTTGCCGTCGAGCAGCACCTCGCCCTCCGTTGGGCGTTCTACACCGGAGAGCAGCCGCAGCAGCGTCGTTTTGCCCGCTCCGTTAGGTCCGATAATACCATACATTCCCGGTTTCGAGAATGCTATCGATATATTATGTAATATTACCGAGCCAGCTATCGTCCGGCCTAACCGCTTTGTTTCGATCATGTTTTCAAGCCTCCACGTCCCGACTTGTGGCGATACAGCAGCAAAGCAAAAAAAGGCGCACCGACGATCGCCGTAACGATGCCTAGCTGAATTTCCCGCGGACTTAGCAATGTACGTGCCAGCGTATCAGCCCATAGGACGAAAATTCCCCCGCCTATTGCAGACAGCGGAACCAGACGCCGATAGTCCGAACCGATCAGCAATCGAAGCAAATGCGGAACGACAAGCCCAACGAAGCCGATAACACCTGCTACAGACACAGCCGCTGCAGTCAGCAGCGTCGCGCCAATCAATACAATAAGCTTCGTCCTCTCCACATGAACACCGAGATGCGCTGCATGCCTTTCTCCGTAAGCAAACAGATTGAGCCGATGCGCATGATAGATAATAAGGGGAATTCCGATCATTGCAAAAGGTAGCAGCATATACGTATGCTCCCAGCTTCGAAGCGCCAGACTGCCCATGAGCCAATATAACACTTGGTTCACGACGCCTTGCGACATGGACACCATGAACGAAACGAATGCTCCAAAGAACGACTGCACAATAACACCGGCTAGAATGAGCGTTTCAATCGCCATCACACCTTTGGACCGTGCGAGCGCAAATACAGCGAATAGCGTTACCGCACCCATTATGAAAGCGACGATTGGAATTGTCCACAGCCCGATCAAGGATTGAAAGCCGAATAAAATGATAAATGCAGCCCCGACTGACGAGCCGGAAGCAACACCAAGTGTATAAGGATCAGCTAGCGGATTGCGCAGCACGCCTTGGAAGCCCGCACCAGCTGCAGCAAGGCAGGCGCCGACGAGCAGCGCCAGCACGACGCGTGACAATCGGAGCTCGATGACGATCGCAACATCGCTCGGCGACCAATGTCCGCCTATCGTTATGCCAGTCGCCTCGTGCAGCAGAATGCCCCACACGTCGGACAGCGACAATCCGGCTGAACCGATAGAGACACATAAGCCCACAGAAACGAGCAGGAGGAGCAGCGATACTCCTCCATATACAGCTGACATTGGTCTCATCGGTTATTGGAACAGGTCCGGATGGATCGCCTTAGCCAAATCCATCAAGCCTTCGGATAGTCTTGGTCCGACACGTACAAGCGGGTCATTCGCAACCTCGACGAGTCGATTGTTCTTGACAGCGTCGATCTCTTTCCATGCCGGACGTGCTTTAATGCCTTCAAGAATTGCATTCGGCTCCTCAAACCAAGACGGATAGATAATCACGCTTGGATTACTCGTAATAATCTGCTCGGCGTCAAATTCATACCATCCGTTGCCCGTTGCAACGTTATGCCCACCGGCAATCGTCAGCAGCTCATCTAGAAATTCTCCTTTGCCTACCGTATAACCTGGCGAAAATTCAAGAAATACGCTCGGCTTGTCTGCGTTCTTCACCTTCGCTTCTACCTCGTCCTTCACTTGCTGCATATGCGCCACCACTTCCGCTGTTTGCTTCTGTGTATCGGTCAGCACGCCGATCTGAGTCATTTTGTCCATTACGGCTGCGTACGTTTTCGGCTCCGATGCATATACGTTCAACTTCAACTGTCGCAACTGCTCGATGGCTTGACCGTTCATCGTGACGGAAGCCAGAATCAGATCCGGCTTTAACGCGGCTACCTTCTCAACATCAACCGTCATATCGCCAATCTTCTCAATCGAGGCGACCTGCTCTGGATAATTGCTGTTCGAATCAACACCGACGACTCGATCGCCCGCTCCAACTGCAAAGATTGCTTCCGTCTCGCTCGGCGCAAGCGTAACGATACGTTCTGGAGCCTTCTCGAGCGTGATCGTCACACCTGAATCGTCCGTAACGGTCAATGGGTATTGGGTTGCTGCTGGCTGGCCGTCATCTTTCTGCGAGGTTCCGCTGTTGTCCGTCGTTTGCTGCTGCTCGTCCTGCGGCTTCTCCGTCGTTGCTGTATCACTGCTGCCGCATGCCGCTAACAGAGCGAGCAGGAGTACCGCTCCCAGCAGACCGAGCAGCTTCAGCCATTTCTCTGTTCTCATTACAAGGTTGTTCATGATATGTTCTTCCTTTCATTAGACCATAATAAATATACCCAAAACAAAAAAAGCATTCCCGTCGTTATAGATCGGAAATGCTGGATGACGACTCGCCGCCCATGCCGGCATATCGGCAGACGCCAACAATCGTACGTGCTTAACGCTTATCCAACTCCTCCCCTAATTCCACGTAGGTAGCAGTGTTATCGAGGCAGGCAGGTATCCTGACTTAAAGCCCGCAGCCGGCGTCTTCCCAGTATAAACCAGTGACAAATGCCGAAGCGGTTGCTCGTCTAAGCTTTAGACAAGCGCTTCTTACAGTGGCGGGTCCGTGCCGGATTTACACCGGACTTCCCTTTTAAGCTTGCATGGCTGGAGCAATCGCCAGCTTGCAAAGCACCTGCTCGAATATGCTATTCATTTTTTGACTTTGTTAATATACCACCAGTTTGTCGGATTTGTCCATCATGTTCCTGCCCAATCGTTCCATATATTCGCAGGTTACGAAACGTACTATGTTTGATATCTTTATTACGAGGGTAATACGTTTAACTTGCACTTCTTAGGAGGACGAATATGAAAATTGCGAAAAGTATTGTATCTCTGGCGGTAGCCGCTGCCCTTATTGTGCCCGTTATGCCTGCTCACAGCAGTGCTGTTAAGTATACAGCTATTAACAATGGATTGCTGCAAAATAACCGGATGCTCATACCGCTTCGCGCAGTTGCTGAACAGCTAGGCGCTAATGTCGACTGGAACAATTCTACCAAAACGGTTACGATATTCAAAGGAGATGCAATGATCGAGCTAACGGTTAATTCCGACACCGTGTACATCAACGGCATGGAGATGACTATTGATGTGCCGCTCGTACAACGTTCCAGTGTAACCTATGTTCCGCTCCGGTTCGTCAGTCAAGCGCTCGGTGCGAAGATCGAATGGAATCAATATCTCAAACGGGCGACCGTCTTCTATAACGGTGATCGGATCGACATTACAGCTGAGAAGCGTCATAGCTAAGCCTGCTCGGCTATTGGCCAATCATTCTCAGCTTCCAACGAAGCCGGATGGCATTGCTAACGACAGACAGTGAGCTGAGCGCCATCGCGGTTCCGGCCATCCAAGGCTCCAACTTACCAATTACCGCGCTCGGAATAACTGCGGCATTATAGATGAAGGCCAGAGCAAGATTTTGTCTTACATTGCGCATTGCATGTCTGCTTGCCATCAACGTGTCCGCTACACCGGTCAATCTGCCATGAACAAGTGCGACTTGACCGGCTCCCATAGCGGCGTCTGCCCCGCCTCCGATGGCAAAACCGACATCGGCGGCCGCCAATGCAGGCGCATCATTCCAGCCATCGCCAACCATCGCAACGGCTCCACGCGCTTGCTGGAGTGACCGTATGAGCGCAAGCTTCTGCTCCGGCTTCAACGATGCATGTGCCTCATGAATCCGCACCTTTGCACTAACCGCATTAACAGCCGCTGCTCGGTCACCTGAAGCAAGCAGGACTCGAATGCCGAGCCTTCTTAAGCTGGCGACAGCTGCGGCCGCTTCCGGCCGAATCGTGTCAGTTAACGCGATTGCTCCGGCGCAATGCGCTTCATCAAATACATACCAGATCGTATCCCCTTTCCGCTCCCTCTCTTCAGCAAAGCCGCGAATCTCCTCGGATATGCTCCAGCCTCGCTCTTTGACTAAGTCATATCCACCGACCACAATATTTCGACCGTTCAAATTTGCAGACGCATATGAAGTTAAATCCAATCGATGCGCTCGGCTCGGCCTAGTCCCATAACCGCTTCCTCGATCGCCGCTTGACTTAGCCGCAGCGCTCCGTACGGCTGAGGCGAACGGATGCGAGGCATTCGCCTCAGCCGCAGCAGCAAGCCGAAGCAGTGCCGCAGAGTGCACCACCGGTGAATATACGGCGGACACCTCTGCACGGCCTTCCGTTAGCGTACCCGTTTTGTCGAAGACGACAGTCTTCAATCGAGCCAGCAGCTCCAGCGCATCCGCCTGTTTGATCACAACGCCCCGCTTAGCAGTTGCTGCTGCTGCTGCAGCAAGCGACAGCGGCGTTGCGAGCCCAAGTGCGCATGGGCATGCTGCGAGTAGAACAGCAAGCGCTCGCAGGAACGATGCTTCACTCTGATAGCCAGTCCACCAAAAATAATTTATGACAAACGTGATAGCTGCCAGCATAAGCATAATCGGAACAAAAATTCCGGCGAGTGCGTCCGCTTTACGCTGTATCGATGTTTTGGAGGCGAGCGCCTCCCGCATCATCGCGTTCAAACGAAAAAGCGCTGTCGATGAGCCGCTAGACTCAACGATGACAATTACCGAATTTCGTAAATTCATTGAGCCAGCATAAACCTTGTCACCTTGCTTCTTAAGCACAGACCTGCTTTCTCCGGTCAGCAGCGATTCGTCCGTCTCCGCATCATCACTCCATAACGTACCGTCAGCTGGAAATCGTTCACCAGGGGCGACCACAACCCGATCACCAGGCGTTAGGGCATCGGCTGCTATCTCAGCCGTGGTCTCTCCTCGAACTATTATCGCCGTCCTCGGCTGAAGCGCAGTATATCCGCTTAGCTCCGCAGCCGTCCTGCCTGCCGCCGTGGCTTCAATCCATTTGCCTATTAGCACAGCAGTAATGACGACAGCCGAAGTCTCAAAATATAGCCCATTGGCGCCGCCATGGAACATCATGTAATGACTATACAAATAGGCAGCCGTTGTGCCCGTGACGACCAACACGTCCATATTGGCAGATTTTTGCTTTATTGCGTAGTAAGCTCCGTAATAGAATGGCGCAGCAGGTACGAATTGAATAACTGTCGCCAGTGCAAGTTGAACCCAACCATTCATCAGCCAAGTGGGAATAGGAATGAACGATAACGCTTCATAATGATGAGCCATCGGTAGCAGTAAAGGAACAGTGAACAGCACAGACAGCAGAACGCGGGTGAGCAGCATACGCCTCTCCCGCTCGTCAAAGGCTGAATTCGTCCCTGATACACAGTGGAAGCCAAGCTTGCGGATTGTTGCATGAATGGCAGTCTCTGTCACTTGATCAGGCCAATAGACGATCCAAGCCGACCGTGAAGCATAGCTGACTGCGCTCTGCAGTACGCCGGGCAGTCTCCCGACCGCCTTCTCGATCCGGACTGCACAAGCTGAGCAGTGCATCCCTCCAATCCGCAGGTGAAGCGCAGTTGGTTCATATAAGCCTCCGCCCTGCATACTCTCTACTTCGATATCTGAGCCCTGATCGGGATGCAAATCGGCAGGCGCCTCGAGCATCTGTTTCGTCATGGAGGCCAACCTCCTTTATGGCTTTACGGTGCATCTAATCCGCTTCAACCATTGTATGAGCGTCAGAGAGCGGTCATGCCATCCTGTCCAATAGAAAGAAGCACGTTATCGAAAGAAGCAGCAGTTCTCCCCCATAAAAAAAGATCTTGATCCGCTTGTTTAGCTGATCAAGATCTTTATTTCTAATCATACTATTCGCCTTCAACGACACTTCCATTCCAATTCAGCATGCCGCCCTTGACATTCACAACCTCGAAGCCTTGTGCCGCCAAATATTCGCATGCGCGGCTGCTTCGATTACCGCTCCGGCATATGATAATATAAGGCTCTTCGCCTTTTGTCGTCAGCTCGCCCAGCTTAACTGGAAGCTGCGACAACGGGAAATTGACCGCTTCTGCGATATGGCCGCCCTCCCATTCGTCCGGCTCCCGGACATCGATCAGGTACAGCTTATCCCCTTGCTCCAGCTTGCTCCGCAGTTCGTCTGTGCTGATTTCTGTATACATGCTCATCTCTCCTTCGGCTTGCTACTAGATCAGTATTTCTTTGTCGCATTGTTTTACTCTTTATTGTCGTACCTTGTGAAGTATACATGTCTCAGACAATACCCTCTAGTCGTCGCTACTCGATCACATCCAGACACACGGCATAGTGTTTTCTCAAGTTTAGCGTAATTCTCAGATTCCACAATGCTAAATATATCCGACACAGGTCGATCAACAAACTCAGCCATCTTTACCGCAACAATATAGGATGGAGCTGTATTCTTCAGCTTCATCTGTGAAATTGTCGACGGTGATACTCCACAATACTCCGCAATATCCTCATACATATCACTATATTTCATACCTTGCTGCTCATAATGCTTTATATAATGCTCCGCAAGAACTTGCTTTACATGCGACACAAGCTCATACCGCATGTTTTTCTTTTTAATCTCCGTCATTTCCATATCTCCATACCGACAGGCTATGAATGACCTTCCTAGTCACCCATAGCCTTTCATGTTGATAGCGGATTGGACTATGCAATCCACTCACTGTGATTCTATATACAACTATTAATCTGCCGTTCTATCCTTAAACTTCCGTTTGCGGTTAATGAGCTCATAAACCATAGGTACAAAAATGAGCGTCAGCAGCGTCGAGCTTGCCAGACCGCCAATAACGGTAACGCCAAGACCTTTGGAGATGAGGCCGCCGGATTCGAAGCCAAGCGCAAGCGGCAGCAAAGCCCCAATCGTGGCAATTGCCGTCATCAGAATCGGACGTAGGCGCGTTCCGGCTGCTTCGATCAACGCTTCGCGTACTTCCAGACCTTCCTTCTGCTTCTGGATAACGCGGTCGATCAAGACGATTGCGTTCGTAACAACGATACCGATCAGCATAAGCATGCCGATCATTGCCGTTACGCTAATCGTCTCACCAGCAATGAACAAACCGACCAACGCACCAATAATGGTGAACGGAAGCGAGAACAGAATCGTGAACGGTGTTGCCGCTCCACCGAACGTAATGACAAGCACGAGATATACGATCGCAACAGCCGCTAACATCGCGAGGATAAGCTGCGTGAACGCTTCTATCATATCTTCTGTCGCACCGCCCATCTCCGTCGTAACACCAATTGGAAGCTCCATGGCGTCGAGCTCCTTCTGCAGTGCATTCGCCACCTTCGTCAAATCCGCTTTCACCGCATCAGCCGTTACTTCCGCATACACTTTATCGTCACGGCGTGTAATCGTGTTCGGCGACTCGCCTTCTTCAACTTTTACAACATCCTTCAGTGCAACCGGAACGCCAAGCGGCGATTGAAGCGTCTCGTTCTTCAGATCTTCAATGCCGTTATACGTTTTCTGCTCAACATGAATGTAAACGTTCAGCTTCTCGCCATCCTTCTCAATCGTCGTGAGCTGCTGCTGTTGACGAACTGGAGACAATGCCATAGCAACTTGACCGGCCGTGAGACCATATTGACTCAGCTTCGCTTGATCTGCGACAAGCTTATACTGCTTGTAAGTTTTCGCCAAGCTTGTATCGACGTTCGTCAAATCTGGGTTGCTTCTCCACTTCTCCTCAATTGAACTAACAACCGTTTGCAGCGTCTCCATGTCTGGTCCGTATACGATGAGCGACATTCCGCTGCCGCCAACCGAGCTAGTCCCGCTAAAGTCCTGCTGCTTCCATTCTCCTTTGCCGCCGAGACCGAGGAGCATATCGATGACCGCTGTTTTCTCATCGTCGAACTTCGGTGTATCTTCATCATAGGTCAAAAATACGAGCGCCTGCTTCGATGCACCTGGGTTCATCGGATTGCTGCCGCCAACCGTGTATTGAACCAAATTAACTCCGTTACGTTTAAGCAGCTCGGTCTCCGCCTTCGTGGTCATCTCAACCACTTGCTCCAACGTCTCACCAGGGGCCGGGTTATAGGTGATGATCATCGATTTGTCTTCTTCGTCAGACAGGAAGCTAAATCCGATAAGCGGTGTTAGCAAGCCGCTGCCAACAAGGAGCACGATTGCAATTAATGACGTAATCAGCTTATGATTTAGCGTCCAGCGAAGCAAGCTGCGGTAACCTTGGGCAAGGCGACCCGGTCTATCCTCGTGATGCTTCACATTTTTGAGCCCTTTGCGGAACATCATATGAGCCATCATCGGCACAACTGTAATTGCAACAAGCAGTGAGGCAAGCAGCGAGAATACGATCGTAAGCGCGAATGGCATAAAGATCTGGCCAATAACGCCCGTTACAAAGCCCATTGGCAGGAATACTGCAATCGTAACGATCGTTGACGACAGAATCGGAATAAACATTTCTCTCGTCGCGGACAGAATCAACTCTTTACCCTTCAGCTTCTCATTTACGAGCGACATCCGGCGATAGACGTTCTCGATTACGACAATCGAGTCGTCGATAACGCGGCCAATTGCGACCGTCATCGCACCGAGCGTCATAATGTTAAGGGTAATATCCATACTGTTCAGGAACAACAGCGCAATAAAGATCGACAACGGAATCGAAATAACCGCAATAATCGTAGAACGAATATCGCGCAGGAACAACAATATAATGACAATGGCGAACGCCGCACCGACAAATGCTTTGCTCACCATCGTGTTAACGGAATCCTCGATCGGTTCGCCTTGATCGAATGCCGTAACGATCTCGAGCCCTTCGTTCTCGTCCATCAATTTCTTCGCGATGTCCTTCACGTTGTTCACGACATCAACCGTATTATCATCCGCGCCTTTCACGACGGAGATGCCGATTGCGTCTTGTCCGTTCGTACGGGAAATCGACTCCGCACTGCCAATGATGTCCAGATCAGCAATTTCAGAAAGTTTCACCGTTGGAAGACCTGTCGAAGAAGCTACCTGCTGCCCATCTCCCGCTCCACCAGTAACCGGAAATTCAAGTGCTTTCAGTTGTTCCTCCGTCCAGACGTTACCGTCGACAACGACCGTATTTTCTTCGCTGCCGAATGTGAACAATCCAAGCGGAGCGGACATTGCCGAGCCTTGAATGACACCTTGAACCGTCTCCTGCGTCAACCCGTATTGCATCATTTTATCCGGCTTGAATGTCAGCTCGGCTGATTTCACATGCTGACCTGAGATTTGTACCGATGCTACGCCTTCAGCCCCTTCGATCTTCGGCAGCACCTCCGACTCGACAAGCTTCGTTAGCTGTTCAAGCGTCAAGTTTTTGTTGGAAACAGACAGTGACAAGACTGGGAACGCATTTAAGCTGAGACGGGAAATCTCCGGCTGCTCAACCCCTTCTGGGAATTTCAGCCCGCTTAGCGCCTCAGTGACTTCAGCTTTCGCCTTCTCCATATCTTTGCTGAAGTCATACTGAATAACGACCGACGACGCATTCTCCATGGAAGTAGACGTTACGAGGTCGACTCCGTTAAGATTGCGTGTACGCTGTTCGATCTGCTTCGTCACATCGTTCATCACTTCTTCTGGCGAAGCTCCAGGATAAACCGTCGTTACGCTGACGATCGGAATTGTAATGTCCGGAAGGATCTCCATCTTCATCCTTGTTCCGGAATAAATACCAGCAAACAATACAATAATCGTCATAATCCATAATGCAAACTTGTTGTTTAGTGAAAAACGGATGATACTTGACAAACACTTCCACTCCTTTTCTTTTCTGTTTTTACATGAATCGACATAATATCAGTCTAACGAATAAATCTACTGATATCATAACGTTCATTGATTAGCAATTTCCAACACATTTCTTACAACTTTCTTAACGATTCGATTCGTAAGTAAGGACACGAATATTACAACAACAGAGAGATAATGCCCAGTTAATACCGATCTAGTGTTCAATTGGTGTTAACACTAAACCGAAACGAGCAGCGGCTAATGAAAGAAAATCAAGCTTTAATGCCCACATCAAAGTGAGCATTAGCGTAACAAGTATCAAGCCGAGGCTCAACTGCTGCGCTTTATGGGTTAACACCATGATCGAAATTGACGCCACACCGGCAGCCGCTGCCGAAAATGGTGCAACAGCCCATACATGTAACAGATATGGCGACCACATGCTGCTTAGCTTAACAATCAATACAGTAATCCCGATGATACCGACTCCCGCCCAGTGAGCGATCCATCCATATTGGAGATCGAGTTTTCTCGTCCTGTATGTATCGACTCGGCTCCAATATTCTTTTCGCCAGCGAATCCAGTCCCTATACAACCATGCACCAATTAATCCCGCCCCGATAACGGAAGTCAGATATTGAAGCCATTGAAATATGTAATCCCCCATAATAGGTTGCCTTAGCCATACAATATGCTGGACGAACCAGCCAGACCGATGGGACCAGGCATCCATAAATAAATGGGTACCGAAGCCTGCGGTTGATGTCCGATCTTGCCGACAGCCTCCATCCTCACGAAATATTCCAGATCGGGAGCCATACTCCCGAGCACGATGCCTGGCAGCACCAGCTTGCCCGGTAACAGCCTGCGAAATGGCACTGCGAAGGCAGGGTGGAATAACGTAAATGGCATACTACACGCTCCAATTCGACTTTAATCGATAGGATTCTGCTGTCCAGTACTTTCATTACTATCTAAGCTACCCCATATACGAAAGGCAGGAGCGAAAAGATTCATTTATTCCTGACAATCTGCCATTTCCGTTGTAAAGTATAGGATAGATCAACACTAGGCAGGAGGCATTCATTTAAGATGACAACCGGTAATCGCAGCAGCAATACAAAACAACGGATTTTATTCGGCATAATGACGGTATTATATTGGACATCCATGTATATGTATGTTCCGATATTATCCCCATATCTGTCATCTCTCGGCCTATCTCTCAGCATTACCGGCATCATTCTAGGGAGCTACGGCTTTGTCCAGATGCTCGTCCGTTTCCCAATTGGATTATGGTCGGATACGATTGGTCGACGCAAGCCGTTTATCGTGCTTGGACTCGCTGCCGGCGCATTGAGCTGCCTGCTGTTTATTATTCCCGGGGGATATGGCTGGCCACTGGCAGGCCGAGTAGCTGCCGGGGTATGCGCATCGACTTGGGTTGCGTTCACCATTATGTACGCTTCAATGTTCGAGCCTGGCGAATCATCCACCGCAATGGGCCAAATAAGCGCGATGACAGTGACAGGCCAGCTAGCCGGGATGGCGCTAAGCGCTCCGCTAGCGGACAGTGTCGGCTGGTCCGTACCATTTCTTGTCGGAACCGGTGCAGCTCTAGTTGCTCTTCCGTTCGTGTGGAGCATACGTGAACAACCGGTATCGGCGGATGAACGTCCGCCCATGTCACTCCAATTGCTAGGCAATGTCGTGCGTGAGCCTACATTAGTGCGCGCTTCGATTCTTTCCATTCTGGTGCATATGATGCTGTTTATTTCGATGTTCGGTTTTACGCCGCTTAAAGCGAAGGAGCTCGAAGCAGACGGCTGGCTGTTAACGGCTATAGTATTCGCATTCATGGTCCCGCACGCTTTGGCTTCGCTCATGATGAAGAAGCTATCCGTTAAACTCGGAGAATGGCGTCTGCTGCAGCTTTCCTTTCTATTCGGCGCAGCGGCCACTATTATGATCTCGTACAGTCCTTCTCTCGGATGGCTAGCCGCGACGCAAGCAATCAATGGCTTCATGCAAGGTCTCATTCTGCCGATGCTGCTCAGCCTTGCGATTCGGGATGCACATCCTCGTGAACGGGCTACAGCGATGGGCTTCTATCAAGCCGTCTATTCGATCGGCATGTTCGCCGGTCCGTTCGTCGCCGGCTGGATCAACGACGAATGGGGGATCAATAGCGGGTTTTGGCTGGGCGGATTAGCAGGTACCGCAGCCGCAGTTCTATCCCTCATTTGGGGGATCGCATCACATCGGCAAGCCAAGACGGCAATACGAGCCGAATAGAGCAGCAAAGATTCACGTATCCAACCATAACAGAAGGATCTGCAAAGGCTGGCGACTGCCTTATCGGGTCCTTTTGTGTTTAAGACACTACGGTTTGAAGCATGAACATGAAAGCAAACAATAAAGTAAACAATACCACCATAATATAGTCAGCTTTCGTCCATCTTAGGATGAGCGCTCTTGTCGGCGTAATGCCTACTCGTCCGAAGCCTCTTGCCTCCAGCGCATTGGTCAGCTCATCCGCACTACGAAGCATCCCATGCAGGAATGGCGCTAATACGGTATAAATCATCCGCGCCGGCAGTCTGCCAGGTCTAGTCGCCAATTTCCCCCTTGCAAGCGCAATCCGGACGAATCGATCCCATTCGTTAATGAGCATCGGTACGAACCGAAAAATAAGCGCAATCGTCAAAGCGGCTTGTCTAACCGGAACGCGGAACCGTTCCAGCCACCCAAATGTCTGCTCCAGCGCTCGCTGAAGCCGTAGCGGCGTTACCATTGCCGTGATCGGAAGCCCTGTCACCATAATGACGAACAGCTTGCTAAGCCGGAAGCCGGTGATGAGAGCGGCGTCAACGCTAAAGCTTAGTGGATTAATGTTAATACCAGCGAATAGCACGAAAATCATAATCATCCGAATATACATGACGACGGCTCCACGCCATGGCGCAATCGCTGATGAGAGCGGCCTCCATACGAATAAATAAGCGATAAGGGTGACAGCGAGCAAACCGTACCAGCTCTGCTGAAGCAGCGCTCCGGTTGCGAATAAATAATAACTAACAATAATCGCTCTCGGATCATACCGGTCATCCCGAACGGGAGCAGACGGCCACCAAAATGATCGCCACATACTCCTTCCCCGATCTGGTATGACCTTGGCAGCTTGCGAAGGTTCGGCGGGCGGAACGAAACTCTCCATGGAGTGCTCATCTAGTGATGTTTCATTCTTCGTGATATATAGCTTCTCAGATGAAGCTGTACACGTTTGGTTTCCGTGCAGCTTCGACGCTAACGCTGTTGCTAGCTCACGGGGCGCCGCCCAAGGCGGACCTCCTCCGTGAACTTCAATCCCTGACTCGCGCAGCTGTCGGGCTACCGCAAGTGGCTGGGGCATGCAGGACTCTGCTGTACCTATAATCTTAGCATGCTCGATAGCCGTCCTAATCGCGCGAATTCGTCCCGCTTCCACAATAATAACGGTATCCGCAAGTGGAAGCAGCGCTTCGATATCATGGGTGACGATTAAAGCACCGCCTCCACGAGCACGGTGGGCGGATAAGATGGATCGCAGCTGTGTTACGCCGGCCATATCTAGACCCGCTGTCGGCTCGTCCAGCAGCAGCCATTCCGGCTCCGTAGCGAGCAGCATAGCGAGCGCCAGCCTCTTCTGTTGCCCGCCGCTCAGCGTCCTCGGATCACGGGTCAAGAACGGCAAAGAGGCTTCCAAACCGGCTGCCTCAAGTGCCTTCATCATTCGCTCATGCAATGCTGGCTCTTTCGCAGCCAGACGGTAAGGGCGGAGCGAATACCGAAATTCTTCGGCTACAGTCGGCAAAAACCATTGCGACGACGATTGCTGGAATGAGATTCCTGTTCGGAGCAATACGTCTCGGTTCACTCGGCGTCCCTGTATAAGCGGCAGCCCGCCAAGCGTTATTGTCCCTTCCTCTACTCTTCGCAGACCGGCAATCGTTTCAAGCAGCGTCGTCTTGCCGGCTCCATTCGGACCGATTAGTAGCGATATCGTTCCGTAATCCAATGAAGCGTCTATTCCGTTCAAAATATCAGTGCTGCCTGCTCGGACCCGAAGACCCGTTATGCGCCAGCTGTTATTGACCATAGCTCTTCACCGCTTTCGCTAGCTCGGATGCCGTAAGCGGCATTGACGGCTGCAGAACGATACCCTCGGCCTGAAGCGCCCATACCGTTTCTACAATATAAGGTGCTTCGATCCCAGCCTGCTCGCAAGCGCTTGGCATGTTCACGCTTGGACGGATGAAGAACTGTTCGGCCGAACCATCATAGGTTATTCGTCCGTCTTTGAGCGAGACGATCCGATCGCCCGGGCCAATCTCCTCAAGCCGCTGCGTCACCCATATGACGGTCGTGCCCGAGTGATGAAGCGCCCGAACGGCCTTCAAGACCGTGTCAGATGCATCGGGATCGAGCATCGAGGTCGGTTCATCGAGCAGCAGCGCATCAGCCCCGCTAGCGATACACCCGGCTATCGCGGTCAGCTGCTTCTGTCCGCCGGACAATCGCGCAATGGGCGATGCTTGATGCGCCTCTATTCCTGTCCTCCGGAGCGCAGCCTGAACACGAGGGGCTATTTCTTCTGCCGGTACCCCTAACTGCTCCAATAACAGCATCGCATCCTCGCCTGGTGTCATCCCGACCAATGATGCTTCCGGGTTCTGCATTACAAGCGGAGTGAAGGAAACAGCTTTACTGCTTTCGTATGCATGATGTCGAGCGCGAATCGAGCCTGTCGCTCGCCAGCTGCCATAACCAGCGAGCAGCCGCGCCAACGTGCTTTTGCCGCTGCCGTTCGCACCAACAAGAAACACCCACTCGCCCGGTTTAATCGTTAAGTTGATTTGATGCAAAAGCTGTCGTTCTTCTACCGGCTTTCTGTCCGCGTCTTCTATTCTAGCATTCGGAATAGAACCCTCTATTAGGGACGGTGCATGCACGAATAAATCGACATCTTCCAATTGCCATCGGAAATCGTACAAAAAAATTCACCTAGCCTCTTCCTATATAAGCAAACGTGTGCTATGATTCTTTTTGTTAACCAACAATATAATAAATAGGTTAACATATACTTTGATACTGAGGAAGGTGCGTCATGCAAAACGGATCGATTCGTAGTATTGTTTACACAGCCCTGTTCTCTGCACTCTTCATCGCTTTAAGCTCTGTTTCATTCAAGTTAAGCTTCAGCACCGTACCCATCACGCTCCAGATGCTCGCCGTCATGCTTGCCGGCGCATTTCTAGGTCCCCGGCTCGGCTTTGCCAGCATCTTCATCGTCCTGCTCTTAACAGCTGCCGGACTTCATCTGCTGCATGGCGAAGGTGGAATTGCCTACATAACTGGACCAACTGGCGGCTATTTAGTCGGTTTTCTGCTTAGCACCATTACGATTGGCTGGCTTGTCGGCAAGCTGCTCAATAGCCGATACAGCAGCAATCGCTTAGCTCTGATGGTCGGTCTGTTCCTTATCTTCGAGGTGTGCGGCTCGCTGCTATGCTATGTACCGGCTATACCTTGGCTCATGCATACAGTTGAGACGTACTCCTTTAACAAAGCAATGGTCAAGGGCTGCTTTATTTTCTTACCTGGCGATGCTATCAAATCCGTATTGGCGACGGCGCTCACCATGTCACTGCTGCCCGTCGTGAAGATGATACGTCCCCGTAATTCATACGAACCAATTCCTTACCAAAAACAAACAGGGATGAGCCACTAACCGGCTCTCCCTGTTTGTTTATATACCGGGTGCCGAATTACAGAGACATCCGGTAAATGTTCATGACGTCTTCCTTTGTCAGCTTACGGAAATTACCGCGTGTACCTTCGCCTACCGCTTTAAGAGCCATTTCTTCGAAACGGCTGTCGTCGATATTGTAATCGGACAATCGTGATGGCGCGCCGATCGAATTCCAGAAGCTGCGAAGCGCCTTAATGCCCTCTTCTGCGATCTCCCGGTCGGAACGTCCGTCCTCACGAACACCAAATACGTTAACAGCGAACTGCCGGAACCGAGCAACATTATCGTCAAGTACATATTGCATCCAGTTCGGGAACAAAATCGCAAGTCCGCCCCCATGCGGGATGTCATATACGGCAGATAGGGCATGCTCCATATCGTGATTCGCCCAATCGCCGACTGTCCCCATCGCCAAAATACCGTTCAGCGCCATTGTACCGCAATAGAGAATCGTTTCACGGTACTCTAAATTGCCCAAATCGTTAACGAGCTTCGGCGCTGTTGCAATTACTGCACGCAATATCCCTTCCGCTAGACCATCTTGAACCGGCGTATTGCTGTCATGATGGAAATACTGCTCGAATACATGCGCCATCATATCAACCATACCGTAGACGGTATGATCCTTCGGCGTCGTGACGGTATTCTTAGGGTCCAGGATCGAGAATGCCGGATATACATGCGGGCTTCCCCAGCCTACCTTCTCCACCGTCTCCTCATTCGTAATGACGGAGTTTAAATTCATCTCCGAGCCGGTTGCCGCAAGCGTCAATACCGTACCAAGCGGCAGCGCTGACTTAACCGGTGCTTTACGCGTAACACAATCCCAGAAGTTACCATCATAATGAGCAGCGGCTGCAATCGCCTTCGCGCAGTCCAATGTACTGCCGCCGCCTACTGCGAGCACCCATTCAATACCGTCACGTCGAATTATTTCCGCTCCCCGATGAACGGTCGATAGACGCGGGTTAGGCTCTACGCCTCCCAGCTCACTAACAGTGCAGCCGCTTTGCTCGAGCTGCGCCATTACTTCGTTATACAACCCATTACGTTTTATGCTGCCGCCGCCATAGACAAGCAGCACCTTCTTACCATATTTCTCAACCTCATCCGCGAGGTATCTAAGCGTGTTCGCTCCAAAATACAATCGAGTCGGATTATGAAAGACAAAAGGTTTCATTCTTGATCGTTCGCTCCTCTCCATATCGAAAGCTCAAATCAACTTCCATTATATACGAATTGCTCGGAAAAGCCCAAGCGTTACACTCATCGTTCTAAATTCTACACCCTATAAAAAAGACAAGTCCTGCTCCAAAGGAAGGTCCTCGGATAGAACTCGTCAAGTAATCTTGTGCTTAATTGCTGCAGTCCGCTGGCTCTTCCGCAGCGCTTGCACCTTCGACCTCAAGCTTCTCCGCCACCGTATCACGAACGATGCCGATTACAAGCTGGAGCAGGTAGTTAATGTCCGATTGCGATTGCTGGAACTGGGCAACGACCGGAATGCCGTCCAGCTCATCCTGCAGTTCTTCCATCTCCTGCTCAATTTTTTTCACCATGGCTTCATTCTTGAACGTCTTCTCGAATGCAACAGCTTCCTTCTGCTTCTTCTTCAAGAGCGCCATAATTTCTTGAACGCGTTCGTGACCCTGAATGAGCTTTTCCGCTTTACGGTAACGCGTTACTTCCTCAGACGAATAAATCAAATCGGCAAGCTCCTTTGCCTTCTCCATCACGTCCTTACGGACAATCAAATCCCGCGTATGAAAGCTTGGAATGCCGCATCCGCCACTGTGTTCGTGGTCGTGGCCCCCGCATTGATGCGCATGCTGCTCTGCCATTGATAATCGCTCCTATCGTCGTGTGTCGTATTAGGACACCGCTTCACTATTTAATATTGGTTCAGCTTTAATATACCAAGTTTGCGGCTCCGTCACCCGAACATGGATCAGTTGGCCAATCCATTCCTTCGGTCCTTCGAAGTGAACGAGTTTATTCGTTCTGGTACGCCCCGACAAAACCGCGGAATTGTTCTTGCTCTCGCCTTCCACGAGCACTTCTACGATCTGACCGCGAAGCTTCTCGTTACTTTTACGTCCGAGCTCCGCCATCAGATCGTTCAGACGGGTTAAGCGCTCTTTCTTCACTTCAATCGGTACGTTATCTTCCATACCGGCTGCCGGCGTGCCTTCGCGCGGCGAATAAATGAAGGTGTAAGCCGAATCAAAGCCAACCTCACGGACAAGCGACATCGTCTCTTCGAATTGTTCATCTGTCTCTCCAGGAAAACCGACAATGATATCCGTTGTTAAGACAACATCCGGGATCGCAGCTTTAATCTTCTTCACGAGCTCCAAATAGGTCTCACGGGAATATTTCCGGCTCATCCGTTTAAGTATGGCTGTGCTGCCCGATTGTACAGGCAGATGAATATGCTCCACTAAGCTGCCGCGACCTGCCAGCACTTCGATCAGATGATCGTCAAAGTCGCGAGGATGGCTTGTCGTAAACCGAATGCGCGGAATATCGATCTTCGCGATGTCTGCCATCAGGTCACCAAATCGGTACTCGATATCTTCGAAATCTTTGCCATACGCATTCACGTTCTGCCCAAGCAGCGTAATTTCCTTATAGCCCTCGCGCGCCAGCTCGCGCACCTCGGCGATCACGTCCTCCGGACGGCGGCTCCGCTCCTTACCTCGTGTATACGGCACGATGCAATACGTACAGAACTTATCGCAACCATACATAATGTTGACCCAAGCCCTCAGCCCTTCACGCTTCTTCGGCAAATTCTCGATGATGTCGCCTTCCTTCGACCATACTTCAACGACCATCTCTTTGTTGAAATATGCATTCTGCAGCAGGTAAGGAAGTCGATGAATATTGTGCGTTCCGAACACGATATCGACGTGCTGATGCTTCTCGAGTATTT
Organism: Paenibacillus xylaniclasticus; assembly: GCF_004001065.1. Taxonomy (GTDB): domain Bacteria; phylum Bacillota; class Bacilli; order Paenibacillales; family Paenibacillaceae; genus Paenibacillus_T; species Paenibacillus_T xylaniclasticus. The sequence goes on along the minus strand of NZ_BIML01000004.1, from coordinate 265,399 downwards.
TGCCGATGACAGACTCTTCCTGAGACATGCAGCCGCATACGCCCAGCAGCAAATTCGGACGCTCACGCTTCAGCGTCTTCAGGTGTCCGAGCTCGCCGAATACTTTATCCTCTGCATTCTCACGAATCGCACACGTATTAAGCAAAATCAAATCGGCTTGCAAACGGTCGTCCGTCTCCACGAACCCCATTTGCTCCAGCATGCCTTTCATGACCTCAGTATCGTGCTCGTTCATCTGGCAGCCATAGGTTGTAATCATGTAACGCTTGCCTGCACCCAGTCCGCTTACTTCCTCCGCAATAGTGAAATCACGGTGCACGAGAATATCCTCTTTGCCCCGCTTCTTCTCTTCACGATAGTTCGGCGCCGAGTTAATTTGAATATTGCGGCCGTTAATTCGATAAGTCGTCGAATGCTCGTCCCGGTTCACAACTTTCGCGTTGCTGAAATCAAAATATTTGGAGTAGTCCTTCGTCGTCTCCTTCGTCATGGTAGGATTCACTTCTCCTCATCTATACAATCATAAATTACGAATATGATAAACGGATTCACCATCATGAAATTATACCATTACGACAAAGGAATATCCATAAAGTTTAAATGACAGTTGTAAAACTCTTTCCAGTGTCCAATCAAAAAAAGCCGCATTAAGGTCATATAACCGTTAATGCGGCAGGTTCGCTGCTCTATGTATCGTGCTAATCGATAATTTCCGCCATCTGTCCGTTCTCTACACCAGCTGCATTCGCTTCATCCGTATCGATATGCATGTCCAATGCAAAATCCGGCGATACGCGCGCGATGACGTTCTCGAACACGACTCCACGATCTCCCCCAACACGGACACGTAGCTTTTGCTTATCTGCAATGCCCCACTTCTCCGCGTCGCTCGTATGAAAATGAATATGGCGGGCTGCCACGATAACGCCTTCTTCAATCGTCACTTCTCCCGCTGGACCTTGTATCGTAATGCCGGCCGAGCCTTTCGTATCGCCCGATTCACGTAATGGCGCCTTCACACCTAATGCAACGGCATCCGTGCGGGACACTTCGAGCTGCGTTGCTTTACGTGCTGGACCAAGAATACGTACTTTCGGGAAAGATCCCTTTGGTCCGATGACCGCTACTGTCTCATTCGCGGCATATTGTCCTGGCTGTGACAGCGGCTTCAACTCCGTCAGCTGATAGCCTTGACCGAACAACAGCTCGACATGCTCCTGTGATAAATGAATATGCCTTGCCGATACGCCGACTGGAACCTGCTTACTCATAGTTATCGCCTTCTTTCTACCTTCTTCATCCATATTCGCCCTCATACAAGTAAAAGGCATACGCCCAACGTAAATGGCCGTATGCCTTATTATACTGATAATTATTTGAACTCGGCAACCAGCTGATCGAATGATTCACGGCTAATATTAAGCGACTGGTGTGCCAACGGCTCTTCCTTGAAGCCTACGATCATGTCCTCATAGCATTTACGATCCTTATTCTGGTAGATCAGTCCAGTCAGCATGCCGCCCGTCTCCATAATCTTCGTCATGGCAGCAATACGGTTCAACGGATCGTAATCTGGGAATTCATTCAAATTAACGATATGTTCTTTAAACCAATCGTACGTATTGATCTTGTTAAACGTTACGCAAGGGCTGAATACGTTGATCAGCGAGAAGCCCTTGTGCGCTATAGCCTGCTCGATAAGCGAGGTCAGCTGCTTCAAATCGCTGGAGAACGACTGTGCGACGAAGGTTGCGCCTGCAGACAATGCAATCTCAAGCGGCGACAGCGTGGACTCGATTGAGCCTTCCGGCGTCGACTTCGTCTTAAAGCCTTCTGCGCTGCGCGGAGAAGTTTGACCTTTGGTCAAGCCATAAATTTGGTTATCCATGACGATATACGTAATGTCAAGATTACGACGGATCGCATGAATTGTATGACCCATCCCGATAGCAAAGCCGTCACCGTCACCACCAGACGCGATTACAGTAAGATCACGATTTGCCAGCTTCACGCCTTGCGCGATTGGCAGAGCCCGACCATGTATGCCGTGCAAGCCATATGCATTAATGTAACCTGAAATCCGTCCCGAGCAGCCGATCCCTGAAATAACTGCAAGATTTTCCGGTTCCAAGCCAACGTTAGCCGCCGCCCGCTGAATTGCAGCCTGAATCGAGAAGTCGCCGCAGCCTGGGCACCAGTTCGGCTTAACGTTATTACGGAAGTCTTTGAATGTTGCCATCTATTTCAACTCCTTGCATGCTTTATACACTTCAGACGGCAGGAACGGATTACCGTCATATTTAAGAAGGTTATGAATTTTGTCAGCGTAACCGGCATGCATCTTAATTTGTGAAGCGAGCTGCGCCGTAGCATTATTCTCTAGGACAATTACCCGTTTGGCGCCGTTCAAATAAGCAGACAGCTCCTCAGCCGGGAATGGTGCAATCTGGCGAATCATCACATGGTTTGACGTAATGCCATCCGCTTCGAGTCTGCGTCGTGCTTCATCAATCGTGCCGCCCGTCGAGCCCATCCCGATGATCAGCAAATCCGGATTCGAATGCGTTGCATCTACCCGAATCGCATCGCGTATACGCAGACCATTCAGCTTGTTAAGCCGTTTATCCATCATTTTCTTCCGGTTAACCGCGCTCTCGGAAGGGCGTCCGACCTCGTCATGCTCGACGCCGGTCACATGGTGAAGACCACCCTTCTCACCCGGAAGCACGCGAGGTGAAATTCCGTCCTCTGTCAGCTCATAGCGTTTGAACAGTGCGTTATCTTCAGACACGGGCACATTCGTTACGAGCTTGCCGCGGTTAATATGAATCGAATCATAATCAAACACTTCACACGATTGCTTACCGAGCGATAGCTGTAAATCCGTCATGACGATAACAGGCACTTGATATTGCTCCGATACGTTGAATGCCTCAATCATGTCATAGAAGCAGTCCTCGATCGACGCTGGGGCGATAACGACCTTCGGAATTTCGCCGTGGGTTCCGTATACCATCGCGTTCAAATCGGATTGCTCCTGCTTCGTCGGCAAGCCCGTCGAAGGCCCGCCGCGCTGCGTATCGACGATGACAAGCGGCTGCTCCGTCATGCCGGCTAGACCAATCGCTTCCATCATCAACGACAGACCAGGACCAGCCGAAGCCGTCATCGTCCGTACGCCGGCATAATTCGCACCGATTGCCATCGTAACAGCTGCAATTTCATCCTCTGTCTGAATGACAGTGCCGCCGAATTTAGGTAGCTTCTTAATTAGATATTCCATTATTTCCGAAGCGGGTGTAATTGGGTAAGCAGACATAAGACGGCAGCCTGCTGCGATCGAGCCGAGACCAATCGCCTCGTTACCGATAATAAACAGCTTCTGCTTACCGTCTGCTTCCTCCAGCTTAAATTCATCCAGCGGTCCGCCCGCTTGCTCAAGTATGAACTCAGCGCCGCGCTTTACTGCCTCAACGTTTTTCTCAACGATTGCCTGACCCTTGCGTCCGAATTCTTCTTCTACCGCTTTATTAAACACTTCAAGCGGCAGCCCAAGCAACGCCCATGACGCTCCAGAGGCCACCATATTCTTCATAAGCGAAGTGCCGAGCTCTTCGGCGATAGCCGTAATCGGCACCGCGAATAAGCGCGCGTCGATGCCTTCAGGTATAACAGGATTAAATTTCGCATCCGCTACGACCACACCACCCGAGCGAAGCTCATGCGCGTTAAGATCAATACTTTCTTGGTCGAATGCGACAAGTATATCAAGATCATCGGAAATGGCACGAATCGGCTGTGTACTGATTCTAATTTTGTTGTTCGTATGCCCACCTTTAATACGCGAAGAGAAATGGCGGTAGCCATACAGGTAATAGCCAAGGCGGTTAAGCGCTGTGGAAAAAATACGGTCTGTACTTTCAACGCCTTCCCCTTGCTGTCCTCCTATCTTCCAAGACAATTGACTAATCAAAACGTCCATCTCCTCTTTGTTAAGAACGCAACTGCATTCAAAAAGTTCAAAAAAATTGTTTATTAATAATGAATATCATTTAAATTTTATGAGAGGTGGAATGAAAATGCAAGTTATGCACTCGAATTAATTTATCATTCTTTTCGATGCTGTTCATATGGATTCGACATCTAACTTGCCCATCACTCCCTTTATCCGTGCGGCAATCGGTCCTCAAGAAAACGAATCGCATTACGGGATGTAACGTCGCGTACCATGCTTTCCGGAAAAGCTCGAAGCATTGCATCAATAAGCTTGGACACATCACCGGGGCTGCGAAGATGATCCACGTATTGATCAATTCCGTCAAAATCAGAGCCAAGCATGAGATGACGAGCCCCACCAAGCGACGCGATATAGTCCATGTGGCGGATAACATCATCAATCGCTGCCCCTCCACCATCCTTCACGAAGTACGGAACATAGGTTACCCCAATTCGTCCGTCTATCGCGATAAGCGCTCGAATCTGATCGTCGGTCAAATTACGAGGATGCGCGCAAAGCGATCTCGCATTGCTGTGAGAAGCAATAAATGAGCGCTCCGCCAGCTCGGTAAGCTCCCAGAACCCTTTCTCCGAAAGGTGGGAAACGTCCAAAATAATGCCAAGCCGCTCACATTCCTCAACAAGCTTGCGCCCCTTTGCCGTTAAGCCGCCCTGACGGGGCTCCATGACGCCATCAGCTGCCCAATTGGCATGATTCCAGGTCAAGCCGAGCGCCCTCAGCCCCAGATGGTATAGCAGCCGCAGCATCGTAAGATCGCCCTGCAGGCTGTCGACACCTTCCAATGACAATAACGCGCCGATACGGCCGCCAGCTACTGCGGCTTTCAAATCAGAGGCTGTTCGAATTAACGTAAGATGCGGATTTCTTAATATTTTTCCATAAAATAAGTCAACGCTTTTCCAGATCGACTCTTTATCCGCAAGTCGATCAGGCACAAAGATGGCAAACGTCTGAAGCACCGTATCTGAAGCAATCAGCCGATCAGGTGTTACATCCAGCAGACCGTTCTCATCTGTCACAAAATCAAGCTCCTCATGCTCAAGCAGCTTCCAGAGCGCATCGCAATGAAAATCGACGACAGGCAGCTGCGGATTGCTCTGGGTAGTCATACGGCACTCTCCTTTTTAATATGCGATATGCGCATTGTCATACATGCAAAAAACCTGCTTACAGCGTACGTAAACAGGTTCATCCATCACACTTCCACTTCCATCCAACTCTATTGACTACCTATTCATCTTGGCTCCACAATCAATTTAATGGCCGTCCGGTCTTCTCCATCAATTACGATATCTGTGAAAGCGGGAATGCAGATCAGATCTACCCCGCTCGGCGCGACGAAGCCCCTTGCTATCGCCACCGCCTTGATCGCCTGGTTCAACGCACCAGCCCCGATAGCCTGCAGTTCGGCGCCGCCACGTTCTCTCAACACACCCGCCAGCGCGCCAGCAACAGAGTTTGGATTGGACTTTGCTGAAACTTTTAATACTTCCATGAAAAAGTACCTCCTCGGGAATGATGGATGGATTCCACTAATTATAAATATTCGAGGGAGGCAGAAAGATTCCTTCTTTTATGGCTTGCACTTTGCAAAGTATTCCGAATTGTTAGACAATTGTCAGATTGAACTAAAAAAACATTAGCGTTTCTTCTGTCTGGCGTATCTTTACAATCGATGTCGCTTTCCCGGTCGCCTCATCCGTCTCTACAAGCACGGCATGGAAATGCCAATCCCCTTCATCGACGATGAAGCGTGAAGGCAGCTGAGTCAAAAACTTACGGAGCACAGCTGTCCGCTCCATACCGAGCACGCCGTCTCGAGGGCCGACCATTCCGACATCCGTTAAGTACGCTGTCCCTTCCGGCAATATCCGGTCATCATTCGTTTGTACATGCGTATGCGTACCGACAACGAGCGTCGCTCTCCCGTCCAAATGCCAGCCCATTGCAATTTTCTCTGATGTCGCCTCAGCGTGGAAATCGACGAGAATATGGTTCGTCTTCGATCGCATCTCCTCGATCAGTTCGTCTGCCTTGCGGAACGGACAATCGATTGGGGGCAGGAACGTCCGGCCTTGCAAATTGATGATCGCAAGCGATTTGCCGTTAGCTTTAATGAGTGCGGCACCTTGCCCCGGCGCTCCTTGAGGAAAGTTAGCCGGGCGGACTAGACGCGGCTCGTCATCGATCCATTCGAACAGATCTTTATTGTCCCATGTATGATTACCCATTGTAATGCCATGTACACCTGAATCGAACAGTTCCTTCGCAATAGATGCTGTAATACCTCTCCCTGCTGCCGAATTTTCCGCATTAGCAATAATAATGTGCGGATTATATTTCGTCTTTAACGCAGGCAACACTTTTTTGACTGCAGCTCGTCCTACACTACCGACGATGTCTCCAATAAACAAGATTTTCACTTGGAAATCCCTCCATAAATATTAGGGAATGGGTCCCCTTAAACTCCTTACTCTACCCTCAGACAAAGCTTCCTACTAGCAACACCTGAGGCTAGTATGTACGAACAAGCGTCCATACAAACGACGAAAGTGGCTGGTTAGCAGCCACTTTCGTCGTTTGCACCGATTCAATTATTTGGCGTATTCGACCGCGCGCGTTTCTCGAATTACCGTAACCTTGATGTGGCCCGGATAATCGAGCTCGCTCTCAATCTTCTTCGTAATATCGCGTGCTAAGCGGAATGCTTCCGTATCGTCGATCTTATCAGGCTGAACCATGACACGTACTTCTCGGCCAGCTTGGATAGCATACGATTTCTCAACACCTTCGAACGATTCGGAGATATCCTCAAGCTTCTCCAGACGTTTAATGTATGTCTCCAGCGTCTCACGACGTGCTCCTGGACGTGCTGCTGACAACGCGTCAGCTGCTCCGACGAGCATTGCGATGACCGAGGTCGCTTCGCAATCACCGTGGTGGGAGGCAATACTATTAATAACTACCGGATGCTCTTTATACTTCTTCGCTAGTTCAACACCGATCTCAACGTGCGAGCCTTCAACCTCATGGTCGAGCGCTTTGCCGATGTCATGCAGCAAGCCAGATCGCTTGGCGAGTGTAACGTCTTCGCCGAGCTCCGCTGCCATCAGACCCGTCAAATAAGCGACCTCCATCGAATGTTTAAGCACATTCTGACCGTAGCTTGTACGATATTTCAATCGACCCAAAATTTTGATCAAATCCGGGTGCAGCCCATGTACACCAACCTCGAAGGTAGCCTGTTCCCCATATTCGCGGATACGTTCGTCCACTTCCTTACGGGATTTCTCGACCATCTCCTCAATACGTGCCGGGTGAATTCGTCCATCAGCTACAAGCTTCTCCAAGGAAGTCCGAGCGATTTCTCGACGGATCGGGTCAAAGCCCGACAATATGACCGCTTCCGGCGTATCGTCGATAATGAGATCGATACCGGTCAATGTTTCCAAAGCGCGAATGTTTCGACCTTCTCGACCGATAATACGGCCTTTCATTTCTTCATTCGGCAACGCAACAACCGACACGGTCGTCTCCGCCACGTGATCCGCCGCACACCGTTGAATCGCCAGCGAAATGATGTCGCGCGCCTTCTTATCCGCTTCTTCCTTCGCTTGCTGCTCGATCTCTTTAATCATTTGCGCCGTTTCATGGCGCACTTCCTGCTCGACGTTGGACAAGATGATACTGCGTGCATCCTCCATCGTAAGGTTAGAGATTCGTTCGAGCTCGGTCACTTGCTGCTTGTAGAGAACATCGATCTGCGATTGTGTTTCCTCGATACGTTTCTCCTTGTTGGCTACTTGCTCTTCTTTGCGCTCAAGCGCTTCTAACTTTTTATCCAACGCCTCTTCCTTCTGCTGAAGACGACGCTCCTGACGCGATGCTTCGCTGCGCCGTTCGCGGATGTCACGCTCAGCTTCGGAACGGAGCTTGTGGACTTCATCTTTCGCCTCAAGCACAGTTTCCTTCTTCAGCGCTTCCGCTTCTTTCTTAGCACTGTCAATAATGACAGTTGCGGCATGCTCAGCGCTTTGAATTTTGGCTTCGGCGATCGATTTGCGAATGAAATAACCAATCCCAAAGAAAATCGCACCAACAACGAGAACGATCAAGATCCATACAGCCGTGTGCATCTTGTTCACCTCCTCGTTGCATACCAAGTTCAACGCTTGGGATGATATTTTGTTTTCTTAGCCGGTTCCATACCGAATAATCGACTAAACTTAGTTGAAATAATCTGTTCGAATCAATTTTTGGAAGGAAAATCGATTCAAAAAGAAAGAATACAAAATCATTTTATCTTTTGACAAAATCAATTGTCAAGCCAAACTGAATCATCGTCATCGAGTTCGGCCTCCGCTGCCTTCATCGCGCGCTTAACAGCTCGTCTTACAACTTCTCCAGGAAATCCGCGCCGAAGCAGAAATTGTGTTATTTTGCGGTACTTATCGGAAGACTCACCTGATATCGAACGCCAACGCTTCTCTGCAATCCGATCGGCGGCCGACTGCTCTGCTTCTTGATCAATATTTGCGACTGCGGAATCCGCTGTTCTTCGGTCCACTCCTCGCAGCGTAAGCTCCTGTTTAATCAGCAGCCTGCCCTTCCCTCCGGCTCTTACACGGCTCCTCGCGAATCGGTCTGCATAATCCGCATCATCGATAAGCTTCTCCTGCTTGAGCCGCTCGATTGCATATGCAATCGATTCTTCTTCGAGCTCTTTACGAGTTAAGTAACGTTCAATTTCTTTGCTTGTCTTTGGACTAAAACCTAAATAATATACAGCAAGTGCATAAGCACGATAACGGTTATCATCCCGGATAATATCGGCCACTGCTTCGGGCGATAGCTCCGTACCTTTGAACAATCGATAACGGATCAGCAAATCTTCATGGATAGACAAAGCCGGCTCCACTCTGCCATCCACATAGATGAGATAACGTTTCCGGTTCTTGCTGTCCAGTTCGACGGATGTAATCGTGTAGTTCACTGCATCCTCCTTGCGAATGTAGAAAAGGCACCTTATACAAGGTGCCATATCTATATCCGTATCCATATCATTCCTAACCCATGGACACAAACTATATTAGACCAGTTCATCAAAAAGTGGCTCTTCCTCTTCTTCACGCTCGGCAGCTTCAGCAGCAGCCTTAAGAACCGTCTCCGACAGCTGCGTCGCTTGACGAATTTGCGAATCGATCGCAGCCGCTACTTCCGGATGGTCCTTCAGGAACTGCTTCGCATTCTCACGGCCTTGACCGAGACGGTCGCCGTTATACGAGAACCAAGCACCGCTCTTCTGAACGATATCAAGCTCAGTACCGATATCGATCAAACTGCCTTCACGGGATATGCCTTCGCCGTACATAATGTCCATCTCTGCTTGCTTAAACGGAGGCGCTACTTTGTTCTTTACAACTTTAACCCGCGTGCGGTTACCGACAACGTCGTTGCCTTGCTTAATCGACTCTACACGGCGAACGTCAAGACGAACGCTGGAGTAGAACTTCAATGCGCGGCCGCCCGGCGTCGTCTCAGGGTTACCGAACATAATCCCAACCTTCTCGCGAAGCTGGTTAATGAAGATCGCAATCGTCTTCGACTTACTAATCGCACCGGACAGCTTACGAAGTGCCTGCGACATGAGTCGTGCTTGCAGACCAACATGCGAATCGCCCATCTCACCTTCGATCTCCGCCTTCGGGACGAGCGCTGCTACGGAGTCAATAACGATAATGTCAACCGCACCGCTCCGTACGAGTGCTTCCGCGATCTCAAGCGCCTGCTCACCTGTATCCGGCTGCGATAGGAGCAATTCATCAATGTTGACGCCAAGCTTGCTCGCATACAGCGGATCGAGAGCATGCTCCGCATCGATGAAAGCTGCCTGTCCGCCAACCTTCTGCACTTCAGCGATTGCGTGGAGTGCAACCGTCGTCTTACCGGAAGACTCCGGTCCATACACTTCAATAATACGACCACGAGGAAATCCCCCGATGCCGAGGGCAATATCTAAAGCAAGTGCGCCGCTCGAAACGACCTCGACTTGCATATGCGTCGATTCGCCTAATTTCATGATGGAGCCCTTACCGAACTGCTTCTCAATCTGACGGAGTGCCATTTCTAACGCTGCGCGACGATCTGACAACTAACTCACATCCCTTTACTATTTATAGATTTATAATAGCTTATTTCGAATCGGTTGCCAAGCATTTTTTCGAACATACATTCGCTTTTTTATTTCCAAGCCCAGCAGACAGTCATTCAGAAAATAAAAAAACCGCAGCAAATGATCCATTCGCCACGGTTCTTCCGTCAACTTCTTCTACTATATCATGCTTGTATCATACTTGTCTAGATTGATCAACACTACGAAGCAAACGCCACAACCGATACAGCGCCGACTTTACGGCGCGTATCCGAATAATCTCTCTTGAACCGCTTAAATGCATCGTATGCACCTCTGCTGATTTGCCGCGCTCCGCAATCGCGTAATAGACAAGCCCGACCGGCTTACCCTCTGATTCAGCAGGTCCGGCAACTCCCGTTATCGAAACGCCGTAATCCGCGTCCGCAAGCTCTCTTATCCGCTCCGCCATTAGCGCTGCGGTCGATTCGCTAATCGCACCAGGCGCCCCCTGCCCTTCGAGCTGTGCCATCGGAATGCCAAGCAGCCGATGCTTCATTGCATTCGTATAGGTGACGACTCCACCCGCGTATTCACCACTGCTTCCCGGAATATTCGTAATGAGTTGCGCGAACAATCCGCCGCTGCAGCTTTCAGCGGATGCGACAGTGCGGCCAGAGGAGCGTAGTAGGCGAACAACCGCTTCTTCGAGCGGAATATCCTCTTGAGCATACAAATACTCCCCTACACGCTGCCGAATCTCTGCAACGGCTGCATCTAACTTAGCCTGCGCTTCTAATCCGTTAGATGCTTTAGTTGACAAGCGTATCGCCACTTCACCTTCCTTCGCGTAAGGAGCGATTGTCGGGTCCGTCTGTCCGTCAATAAGGTCAAGCAGCTTGTCCTCCAGCGTTGACTCGCCAATCCCTGCGAATTTCAATAGTCGCGAATATAGAGGTATAGACTCTCCCAGCTCATTCAAAAGCCACGTAAGCGCCGGACCTTCAAACATCGGCTTCATCTCGCGTGGTGGACCCGGAAGCAAAATATACCGTGTTCCGTCCACGCTAATTGCATTGCCGACCGCCAGTCCTGCATCGTTAAATAAAGCTTGCGCACCAGTAATGGTCGTCGCTTGCCTTTTGTTGCTTTCGACCATATGAACGCCGCGTGAATCGAAGAATGCCACGATCTTCGCCATCGAAGGCTCGTCATAAGTTAGCTCCAGCCCCAAGTAATTGGCCAGCACATCCTTGGTCAAATCATCCTGTGTCGGTCCTAGACCTCCCGTAAACACGAGCAGATCAGCACGGCTTCGCGCAGTTTCGATGGCGCTGCGAATACGGTGCGGGTTATCACCAACAACGGTCTGATAATAAACATCAATCCCAAGGTCCGCCAAGCGGCGGGATAAATATTGCGCGTTCGTGTTGACGATTTGTCCAAGCAGCAGTTCGGTTCCGACCGCAATCAATTCTGCTTTCATTCGGTTGCCCCTTTCACGTACTCCATGTAAAGCTGCATAGTAAAGGAAGGACATCTTCCAATAGGAAGATGTCCGCATTATTTAAGCAATCGGTATCAGATTCTTGTTCTTAATGAAGTAGTCAATGCCGGAATACACGGTAATAACAGCCGCAGCCCAGCTGACAATCAGATCGAACCGCACATCAATGAATGTGAATGGGAAATTGTTGAGCAGCAAAGCGATGATCATCGTAATCTGAACAGCTGTCTTCCACTTGCCCCATTTACTCGCCGCAATAACTTGATTCTCAAGCAAAGCGATTTGACGAAGGCCTGTTACCGCAAACTCGCGGCAAATGATGACAACTGCAATCCACGCATCCAGCTTGTCCATCTCCACAAGTGAAATTAGCACAGCGGCTACAAGCACCTTATCGGCAAGCGGATCGAGCAGCTTTCCTAGATTGGTTACAATCTTGTTCTTGCGAGCAATATAACCGTCCAACCCATCGGTACTGGCAGCGATAATAAATATTAATACAGCCACGATTTGGTTATATGTAATCGAAAAATCTTCAAAGCGGATTGGCTTTACATCCATATTCACCAGCAGAAAAAACATAATGATTGGCACGAGAAATATACGCGCCAACGTAATTCGGTTCGCTAAATTCATGACTATCCCCCAAATCTGACTGCGACAAGCTATCGAATAAAGTATAATACATACCCTATGACGTGTCAAAATCAGACGATCACGCCATCAAACTCAACTCTTGCGCTCATCCCATTAACGAAAGTTTGTAAATTGAAGCTCTAAAGGCAGGTCCGCACCGCGAAGCATCGCGATCACCGCTTGAAGATCATCCTTGCTCTTGCCGGTTACACGAATTTGATCACCTTGAATTTGGCTTTTAACTTTCAGCTTGGAATCGCGAATAAGAATGTTAATTTTTTTCGCAACGTCTTGGTCAATCCCGGTCTTAAGCTTAATTCGTTGTCTAACCGTCGATCCGGCTGCAGGCTCGATCTTGCCGTATTCCAGGTTCTTGATCGGCACACCGCGTTTAACCATCTTCGCAAGCAAAATATCAATCAACGCTTGCAGCTTAAAATCGTCGTCAGAAGCAACGACCAATTCCTCTTTCTCGAGTGCAATGCTGCTCTTGCTGCCCCTAAAGTCGAAACGAGTAGCAAGCTCCTTCTCGGCTTGCGTAATGGCATTATTCAACTCCTGCATGTCTACTTTCGAGACAATATCAAATGCATTCTCATTACTCATGTCCGTCATCGCTCCTTATAACGTTTAACATTAGCTTCATACGTTTGTAAGACCTACACTATTTCTTGTGCCGTATTATAACTGAAACGTACGGCAAAGAAAAGGCGTGCGCTCCTTCGCGGGCGTACGCCTTGTCGGTTGTGCTATGTTAATTAGTAGAAAGTCCTTCATTGCTGTTAACCGTTCCTGTATTGCCACCTTCAGTACCGCTGGCATTGCCCGTCGTTCCCGCTTCAGCTGTTACTGGATTAAACTGCATCTTCTTCGTGCTCGTACGGTTACCATCTTCCACCAAAACACCGTCGATAGTAATTTCAACCAGATCGGCACGGCCGACATTCACGTATAGCGGTTTATCAAGCGTGTACGTTTGTTCTGTGCCATCCGTCGCATTTTTATAAAACAGCTTATTGCCTTGATTACTGTTCTCGCGAACCTCCAGCCAGTTCGTGCCGCCTTTGATCGAAATTTTCAACGTATGTGCTCCAGCAGGTCCAACATCATAATGGTCAACTCGGCCAGACTTATGCGACAGCGTAACCGTCGTCTGCTGCGGAGGGGTTGTGTCGATTACTTGATCGTTCGTAGGCGTATTATTGTCTGGAGTCGTCGTATCTGGAGCGGATGGCTGCTGCTCCGGTTCTTTAGGAAGCTCTGTCGAATCGGTAATTTTGGTCTGATCATCTGCCTTCGATACGTCATCGCCATCGTTGTTCTTGATCGCATATATCCATACGACAGCCGCAATGACGACAATGAATGACAGCATGATGCCTGTAAATCCGAATTTGCTCCAGCGGTCCGAAGATGTTTGCGACGCCTTCCGCGGCTGTCTGACAATCGGTTCAACTACAGACTCAGGCGCAGCTTCAGGTATCTCGTGTTTATACAGTCGAAGCACGTCATCAGGATCAAGACCGACCTCTTCGGCGTATGTCTTCACAAACGCACGAACATAAAAGGTGCCCGGGAGCACTTTATAATCACCTGACTCAATCGCTTCCAAATACCGTTTGCGAATTTTCGTTGCTTCCTGTATATCATCGAGCGAAAGTCCGCGTTGTTCCCTAGCCTTCTTAAGCAATTCACCCAATTCAGACATACCTTCACCTCCTGATGTTCATCTTTTATTCATCTGCCCGACCTTTGCTTAGTATCTATAATCCTAAAAATCATGTATGCTGTTCGTGATCGCCTCATACGATATCTCTTCATCCGGCGTATTACGCAATTCGATAATTGTATCAAAAGTGCTGTAATCAAAATGGGATTCTTGAACAAAGATATCCGGGTGCTCAATAATCTTCGTTGACGGCATGGCCATCAGCTCTTGAATCAGGGCATAATGCTTCTCATTGGAGCGCATTGTGCTGACGATACCATCAATGATGAATATACTATTCGGATTCATCTCTTCTTCAGATAGTTGACTGCGCACCGTCTGTCTTAACAGCGTGGAGGATACGAATGTCCAGCGCTTGTTCGAGCATACGCTGCCCGCAATAATGGATTCCGTCTTGCCTACGCGAGGCATCCCGCGAAGCCCAATGACTTGATTACCTTCCCGTTTAAAAATTTCCCCAAGAAAATCAACAAGTACTCCAAGCTCGTCACGCGTAAACCGAAACGTCTTCTTATCGTCCGAATCTCGTTCGATGAACCGTCCATGCCGCACTGCGATGATGTCGAGAAGTGTCGGAGGGCGTAGTTTATTGACCGTAATATAGTCCATCTTCGCCAGCATTTTACCGAGAAGATCGATCTTTCCATCGTCATCTGTCTCCAAAAGCATACCGCGAGTCCGATCCTCAACACCGTTAATCGTTAAAATGTTAACGCTCATCATCCCGAGTAGAGAAGCAATGTTACCAAGCAAACCGGGACGATTCTTATGTATCTTGTACTCCAAATACCACTGCCGCTTTTCCATCATTCCACCGTCCCCTATGCCTTTCGTACTACAAATTTTAATTCTACAATTTTCGCCACTTTCCTGCAAGTATACTATCGTAATATTGAAAAGAATAAATCAGGAAGTGCAAGCGATCGTCACCGAAAACGGAACCAAAAAACGATTCGCAGAAAAGCCCCCGTGAAGGGAGCCTCTCTGGCTTGCGTTTACTTGTCTACGAGCTTACACATAATTCGTGCAAGCGTTTTGCGTTCATTCTCGTCGCCTGCGTCCCATAAGTCTTTCAGGACTCGCTGCTCCTCATTCTTCGGATCGACGCGTTCATCAAGGAAAGAACCAATCTCATAAGCGAGATTCGCAATCGTATCCTCCGAAAGTCCCATTTTCTTACCTTGTTCCAAACGAGCGGCTAGAAACTGTTTCCACGATTCGAAATTAGAAAGGACGGTTGACACGGTTGTACGCCTCCTTCAATTGTTGAATCACCTTTGGTGTTCGTGAACAACATTTGTAGTGTGCGTAAGTATTCGCCCTTCTATACGACGATTAAACGATTTGTAAAGTTTTGAACCAGTTGCGCCGCGAATCGATTCACTTAAGTCATCCATCCGCCGTTAGGGCTGATGATCTGTCCGGTGATATATGCCGATTCCGGTAAGGATAAGAAATAGACGAGCGAGGCGATTTCATTAGGCTGAGCGAATCTTCCTATCGGAATTTCCTGTTCCAGTGCCTGCTTCTCATCTTCGTCTAGCTTATCCAGCATTACGGTATCGACAGCTCCCGGTGCAACAGCATTTACCGTTACGCCGGATGGAGCCAGCTCTTTAGCAAGCGCTTTGGTAAAAGCGTTCATGCCTCCTTTGGTTGTGGAGTACAACACCTCGCATGAAGCGCCCGACATTCCCCATACGGAAGAAACGTTAATGATCCTCCCGAACCGCTGTCGAATCATGTCTCCCATGAACAACTGTGTTGTTAGAAACATTCCTTTCAGGTTGACATTCATAACGTCGTCCCATTCCTGCTCCGTGACATCCGACAGCATACCATAATGGGCGATTCCCGCATTATTGACGAGAATATCCGGAATCATGCCGTGGTCTGCCAGCTTGTCCTTCATACGCATAAGCTGCTCCTTCGAGCGCAAATCTGCCGATACGGTCATCACGTTCGAGCCGAGCCTCATACAGCGGCGCGCCGTCTCGTTCGCGGATTCATGGGATTGCAAATAATGGATCACAATGTTCATCCTCTCCGCGGCGAAGCGCTGCGCGATCGCAGCGCCTATTCCACGGCTTCCCCCTGTGATGAGCACCGTCATCTCATGAAGCGGCTTGCTCAACTGGATTGCTGCTCCTTCGATTCAACGATAGACACAGCCAGCTGGTTCCAGTCAAAATGCTCCCGAAGACGATCATTAACTTCAGCAAGCGTGACCTGTTCATAATGCTGCAGCTGAGAGAACAGGTCTCCGCCGCGAAACCGGTAACGAGTAAATTCTCCAGCTATTGCTTCAGGGGAATTAAGCATACGTAAGTAACCACCAATTTTCTTACGGCGTGCACGTTCGAATGCAGCCTCTGATATGCCGGAAGCGAGCAGCTTGTCGATTGCTTCGCGCACTTTCTGAAGAAGCGCATCCGGGTCCTTGGTCTCGCCTCCAATAACAGAGAACGAGTATTCAGGAGAAGCGTTGTATTCATGCGAGAATGAATCCGAAATCAATCCATCGTCATACAAAGCTTGATAGATCGGAGAGCTGGCTCCGAGCACCGCATCGAGCATAATACGAGTAACGGCCTCTCGCTTTTGCAGAACCTTTCCTGTAAACCCGACCTTCGTCTCCTTAAAGCCGAACATACATTTCGGCAGGGAGACCGGCAAGTTAATGACTCTTCTTGTCTCTTTCACAGAAGCCGGTTCAGGGTCGAACGAACGAATAATCCTCCCTTGTTGAGGGAACGACTTGCGCGCCTGGTTCTGACGTACAAGCTCCAGCACTTCCTTCGCATTGACGCCTCCGACCACGAATAGAATCATATTCGTCGGATGATAGAACGTTTCATAACAGCGGTATAACGTTTCTTTGTCGATCTTGTAGATCGACTCAACCGTTCCTGCAATATCAATATGGATCGGGTGTGCGTGATACATTGCATCGAACAAGCCGAAATATACGCGCCAATCCGGATTGTCTTGATACATTTGAATTTCTTGCTCGATTATCCCCTTCTCTTTCTCCACGTTCTCATCCGTGAAATACGGGTTCTGAACGAAATTGAGCAGCGTCTCCAAATTAGCTGGAATCTGTTCTGTAGCTGAAAACAAATATACGGTGCGGTCAAAGCTCGTATAAGCGTTAGCGGATGCCCCTTGCTTTGAGAACGTAGCGAAGATATCGCCTGTCGGTTCTTCAAACATTTTGTGCTCCAAGAAATGGGCAATACCATCAGGTACGCGAATGAGTGGAGTCCCTTCGACGCCAAAGCGGATATCGACAGAGCCGTACTTCGTGGAGAAGGTCGCATACGTCTTCTGGAACCCTTCCTTCGGCAGTACGAATACTTCTAAGCCGCCTGGCATCACTTCCCGATACAGCGTTTCTTGAACGCCCGGGTAGGACAAGGTTTCAATTGGCATCGGTTAAGCCTCCTTCCTATCGCGCAAAAAGTAAATCGTATCAAGCTGAATCCCTTTCGCAACCCGTACAACATCGTCAATGGTGACCGATTTCACCTGTTCGATTAGCTGCTCCCTGGTACGAGTGCTTCCAGAGAATAAAGCGTTGAAATCGTAGCCGATCATTTCATAAGCGGAGTCCTGTATTTCCCGCACATGATTAAGAAGCATCGCCTTCGTCTGATCGACCTCAAGCTCGCTAATTTGACCAGCCTTAATATCCTCTAGCTGCTTACGAATAATCTCTACTGCCTTCTCGTACTTGTCGATCTCAATGCCCGATTGAATCGTCATTAATCCCTTATGGCCATCAAGACGAGACGACGCGTAGTAAGCCAAGCTCGCTTTCTCCCTAACATTAATAAACAGCTTAGAATGCGGATAGGCACCCAACACGCCATTATAAACAAGCAGCGTCGCATAATCATCATCCGCATACGCAATACCCGTACGAAGACCGAGATTAAGCTTACCTTGCTTAACGTCCATCTTCTCAACAACCGTCTTCAGTTGACCCGCCTCGGCCCGAACCGGCGCAGCCTTATAAGTGCCAGTCTCACCTGCAGGGAGCTTAAACGATTCCTCAACGAGCGACCGGACCTCCTCGTAAGTCGTATCTCCGGCCACATACAAATCGAATACCGCTTCATTCATCCATTCATGATATCTCTCATATAACGATTCCGCCGTAATACTAGGCAGATCGGCGCGATTCCCAAGCGCATGCAGCCGATAAGGATCACCCTCGCACATCTCTTCAACGCACCGCTCTGCTGCATAACGAATTTTATCGTTAATAATCGATTCCAGACGCTTGCGAAGCGTATCACGCTCCGACTGCACATACTTCGTTAGAAAATGACCATTCTCCAGAGCAGGCTCAGTCACGACCTCTCCCATATACCGAAGCGAAGCGGCGAGCAGCGACTGGTCGGTTTTAACGAACACATCATTAATAACATCCATTCGGAACTGGATAAATTGATTGTCGCCCCGCTTAAATACGTCAAACCCAAAGCCTGCGCCATACAGATCGTCCAGCCTTTCACGCAGGGCGATTGTTTCCGGTGTCCGACTCGTACCTCTGCGCAGCACGAAAGGCAGCAGCGCTGTTGCCGTGACACGATTCTCCTCCAGTGGAATGCCGGCGTACAACGAAATCGCGAATGTTTTGAACCTTTTGGTCGGCATGACATGCAACCGGATTCGGTTCACCTGTCCGCGTTCGAATTTGGTGGAACTCATCCTTCCAGCCCCTTCCCTATCAACAGCTAAATTCAACGGTGTCCAATAGTCAATCTATTCCAAGCAGCCTTATTCAATACCATTCTACCGGATTGGAAAAGGCAGAAGCAACCTGCGCCTAATACGGCGGGCTGCTTCTGACTGTGCTGATCGTTGTTACATACAAAATATATGTTTGCCAATCGTCTTCACCTGCGGCCTCGACCAAATCCATTTGGACGTTGCCGTCGACGGGTTGAAATAATAGATGCATCCGCCGCTCGGATCCCAGCCGTTAATGGCGTCCTGAACCGCCTGCTGCGCTCTCGCATTCGGCGTCAAATAAATTTGGCCGTCAGCTACAGCCGTAAATGCACCCGGTTGAAAGATAACGCCTGATACAGAGTTCGGAAAGCTAGGCGATTTCAGCCGGTTAAGTATGACAGCAGCGACTGCTACTTGTCCCTCGTAAGGCTCGCCTCGTGCTTCACCATATACGGCATTGGCCATAATTTTAATATCGTTAGCCGTCAGCCCAAGCTTGTTAGACTTACCAATTACGCTTGCGCTTCCGGCAGATGTTGCTTTCTCTCCGCCGGACGATTTGGCGGGAGCTGTATTACCCGACGGTGCCCACTTCTTCGTCGCCTCCCACAGCTTGAGCTTCGATTTCGCCCCGACAATACCGTCCGCCTTCATACCGAACTTCCATTGAAACCATTTTACGGCATTAAGCGTAGCTGAACCGAATTGACCGTCGACGGGTCCGTTATAGAAGCCGAGATATTTCAGTCTTCCTTGCAGCTCTAACACATCCTTGCCGGAGGAGCCTAGCTTGATCGTCGCGCTGCTGAACGTTTCTTCGGTTTTGCCATGGTCCGAGAACCGCAGCGAGTAAGTGCCGAACAGCAGCAGTACGATCACTACCGTCATCCAAATCAAGCGATTTCTCATAGGTCGGATCTGCCTTTCTCATGCTAGTTAGTTCGCTTATCAAGCGTATCCTGTCGGTAGTATGAGAAACGGAAGGATATTCTATTCACGGAAACCGAGTGCATTCATAATGTGTCAATGGGACGGCCGAGCAACAAAAATGGTGATGCAGGAGTGAACTCCTGACACCACCATTGAATAAATTGCAGCAGACTTCAAGTGGGTCTTATCCGCCCGTACGACTGCCAGGGTAATCCTGAGATATAAGCACCTCTCGAGGCTTACTTCCTTCATAGGGGCCAATGATACCTTTAGCTTCCATCTGATCAATGAGACGTGCAGCTCGCGTATATCCTACCCGCATTCTGCGCTGCAGCAAAGAAACGGATGCCTGCTTCGCTTCGACGACAATTTGAACCGCTTGATCGAACAGCTCGTCAAGCATTTCATCATGATCGCTGCTTGACTCTTCAATCTCGGGTACAAGCTCCGGCTTATACTCCGCCTCACCCTGGGAGCGCGCAAATGAAACTACCGCCTCCACCTCAGGATCCGATAAGAATGCGCCTTGAACCCGAATTGGCTTCGACATTCCGACCGGCAGGAACAGCATATCTCCCCGCCCAAGCAGCTTCTCCGCTCCAACCATATCGAGAATCGTGCGGGAGTCGACCTGGGACGAGACGCCGAAGGCAATGCGAGAAGGAATATTCGCCTTAATGACGCCTGTAATAACGTCAACCGATGGACGCTGTGTCGCGATAATAAGATGAATGCCAGCAGCCCGCGCCATCTGGGCAAGCCGCGTAATCGAATCCTCAACATCATTCGCCGCAACCATCATTAAGTCGGCAAGCTCATCGACGATTACGACAATATACGGAAGTACAGCTGCTGGATTGGATTCCATCAACGTGTTATAGCCTTCGATGTTGCGAGTACCCGATTTCGAGAACAGCTCATATCGTTTCTCCATCTCGACGACGATCTTCTTTAGCGCCAGTGACGCCCGACGAGGGTCGGTTACAACCGGCGCCAGCAAATGCGGAATGCCGTTATACATATTAAGCTCGACCATCTTCGGGTCGATCATCATAAACTTCACTTCATCCGGCTTCGCCTTGAATAAAATGCTTGTAATGATGCCGTTGATACAGACCGATTTGCCTGAGCCGGTTGCACCTGCTACGAGCAAATGGGGCATTTTGGCTAAATTACCGACAATCGACTGGCCTGATATATCCCGTCCGAACGCGATGGACAGCTTGGAGCTCGAATTCTGAAAAGCCGCTGACTCCATCACTTCCCGCATTGTAACGACCGATACCTCTGAATTCGGAACCTCGATGCCGATAGCCGACTTACCAGGTATAGGCGCCTCCATCCGAATATCCTTGGCGGCAAGCGCAAGTGCAATATCGTCTTGGAGACCGACAATTCTGCTGACCTTAACACCCGTGGCCGGCTGCACCTCGTACCGCGTAACCGCTGGTCCTTGTACGACATCGAGCACTTTCGCTCGTACGCCGAAGCTTTCGAGCGTCGCCTCCAGCTTGCGCTGCGACTCGATTCGGTCTGCACCGTCTGCTCCTTTGGAACCGCCTGACGGCTTAGCAAGCAGCGACAGCGGAGGCAGCTTATACGGCTTCGGCTTCGGAATCGCTTGCTCATCTGCTTCGTTTTGTAATAACGAGGTTGTACCGACATCAGATTCCATGCCTATAGCAGCATGATCCTCATCTTCCGCAACATCCTCTAGCAACTCCGAATCAGCAGTATTTGGCGGTCCCGACGATTCGATCTCATCATCTCCGTCCTCAAAAGCGGGAGACAAGGAAGATGGAGATACCCGCCCTCTCTCGCTGAGAGCTTCGTTCAACTGATCGTCCACATCCGCATCTTCATTAAATTCGCTATGCTCTTGCATCCACGGAGTAGCCTCTTCGCTATCATCGCTATGCAGGTCCATATCATGCGATGCTAGTTGAGATGCCGCTTGCTCTTCACTCTCATTCCCTTGCACAGCTTCAGCCGCTCTTGTCGCACCCGGCTTACCAGCTCGGCGAAGCATACGGCTTAGCAGCGATTCATTCTGTGAATCAGAAGCAGCTTCGTCATCCGTCTCCTGCTCTTCCGCACGACGATTCGACTGCAGCCGAACAACAGGTGTTCTCGTACGCGAGTGCTTCTCTTCTTCCTCGTAATCCAAGGTCCATTCGTTGTCTTCTGACGGCTGATGATTCGGCGCTAGAGGCTGTTCTCTCATCCAAGGGAACAAAAGCGTACGCCGGTTGGACACTGCTGCTTCTTCATCGAAGTCTTCATCCTCATCCATATCATCGATCGTTCTTCGAGCAAGGGACGAGCTAGTCGCTGCGTGACCATTAGACCGTGATGAGACTGCGACAGTACGCGGACGCCGCCCTGCATATTTAGCTCTGAGCAGTATTATCAATCGACCGATGCTTTTACGTACAGCACCGAGTATATCCACATAAGAACGCCCTGTAACAAGCATAAGTGCAATCAAGTACATGACAATCATTATAAACTTCGAGCCGTAGTTGCCGAACAATGTATACAGTATCGTATATTGTACGGCTCCCACATATCCGCCAGCGATGTCTCTATTCATTATAGGACCACTTGGCGCATCAGGAGACAGCAATTGACCTTGAAGATCGCTACCCAATTGATGAAGAATATCACTCGCCTTCAAATCGATTGCGCTTTCAACCGGATCGAATTTGCGGCCAATTTCGGCTATAGAGCTTGATAATGTTAACGCCAATACGAGCACCAGCAAGCCTGTCTTACGATTCGACCAGCCCTTAGGCCATGCTCTCTTCACCATGACGGCAAGCCCTACATAAATGCCGACAAGCGCTATGACAAAATAAAATTTACCAAGCATGAGTCCGAACAGCTTCGACAGCGATCTGCCAACTGCCGCTTCCCCAGATAAAGCAATTACAGACAATGTAATGAGCAAAATGCCGTAAATCTCATACTTTAAGCTTTCGCCGATCGATTTGCTTCGTCTACGTTTATGTTTTCGTTTCGCCATCCTGCTCACCTCTAATATATTATTATATCATAGGTGGACAATTGTTCCTATTGAACGACAGGACTAAAAACCCGACCTCTTAAGGAGAGGCCGGGCTGTAAACGATCATAGACCCTGGCTGAAATCGAGGATTCAAATAATGCTGGAGCGGTGCATGTACAAGCCTGACAACCCGGCCGATACCGGGAGCTAGTGGTACGAGTTGCAGCAAGGCTCCTTCTACTTCCATCTCAACGTATGGCTCTCTTTCCTCATTCATCCCTTCAAGCACAAGCTCTAATGGCATATTCGTATATAGAGTCATGAAGGAAGCGCTCCCTTCGGCATAACTCCCGTACGCGTACGTCTCTCATCCATCAATTTATTGAGAGCAGCTAACGCTTGACCGATACCGCCTACCTCGTCAATCAACCCGTATTTTACAGCATCAGGCCCGATGACGGTTGTGCCAATATCGCGGGTCAATTCTCCCGTCTTAAACATCAGTTCCTTGAAATGTCTCTCCGATATGTTCGAATGAGAAGTCACGAATCTTACGACCCGTTCCTGCATTTTATCCAAATATTCGAATGTCTGAGGGACGCCAATGACAAGTCCGTTCAAACGAATCGGATGAATCGTCATTGTAGCCGTTTCAGCTATAAAAGAACGATTCGCCGACACCGCAATTGGCACACCAATCGAATGCCCGCCCCCAAGAACAAGCGTCACCGTCGGCTTCGTCAGCGACGATATCATCTCGGCAATAGCAAGACCCGCTTCAACGTCACCCCCTACTGTATTAAGCACGATTAGAATGCCTTCAATCTTCGGATTCTGTTCTGCTGCAACAAGCTGAGGGATAAGATGCTCATATTTGGTCGTCTTATTTTGCGGAGGAAGCACGAGATGGCCCTCCACTTGACCAATGATCGTCATACAGTAAATATTCGACTCGTTCGGCGTCGGTGTAGACGTCTGCCCGAGCTGAGTAATCGTATCAACGACTGAGGCCGCTTTTCTCTTCTCGTCTGCTGCTGGAGTCGTCTCTGGCTGCTCGGATCTCATATCATCAAACTCATCATTCATTGTGCTTTACTCCTTTACATGCACTAGATGGGGCTCATCATAGTATGGTAAAAGAGACGACGAATATACTTAGGCTGCATCCGGAAGCACAAAAAAGGATTCGGCTCAGCATTACTGTCAATGCGGAACCGAATCCGTATAGCTCGGAATAGGTTAGACTTCCATAATAATTGGCAAAATCATCGGACGACGGCGCGTCTGCTCATACAGGAAGCGGCCAAGTGCATCCTTCACATTCGTCTTCAATGATGCCCATTCATTTACATTGTCGCTCATCAGTTTATGCAGCGTCGAGGTGACAATGCGATTCGCTTCATCCAGTAAACCTTCCGATTCGCGTACATAGACGAAGCCTCTGGAAATAATGTCCGGACCGGACAAAATCGTTCCGTCTTGCTTGCTCAATGTAACGACGACGACTAGAATGCCATCCTGCGACAGCAGTTTACGATCGCGAAGCACGATGTTGCCTACATCGCCTACTCCAAGTCCATCGATCAGCACATTACCTGCTGGTACCTTCGAGCCTTTGCGTGCGGTTCCGTTCTGGAATTCTACCGTGTCGCCATTATCAAGGATGAAAATATTCTCACGCTCAATACCTACAGCCTCACCCAGCTGCGCATGCAAACGAAGCATCCGGTATTCCCCGTGAATCGGAATAAAGAACTTAGGTCTAATGAGGTTAAGCATCAGCTTCAGTTCTTCTTGACTGCCGTGACCCGAAACGTGAACGCCCGACACGGAGCCTGGTCCATAAATTACGTTAGCACCGAGACGGAACAGCTCGTCCACTGTACGGCCTACATGTCGCTCGTTACCCGGAATCGGCGTTGCAGCGATAATTACCGTATCGCCCGGCAAAATATCGATCTTACGGTGAGTCGAACGCGCCATCCGTGTCAAAGCGGACATTGGCTCACCTTGGCTGCCTGTACACAAAATGACGACGCGGTCAGCCGCCATTTTGTTTACTTCCTCCGGCTCTATGATCATGCCTTCTGGAATGTTCAAGTAACCCAATTCACCGGCAATAGATACGACGTTCACCATTGAGCGGCCTACGACTGCAATCTTGCGGCGAGTTGCAGCTGCGGCATTAATGACTTGCTGGACACGGTGCACGTTTGACGCGAATGTCGCGATAACGACACGCTGGGTGGCTTTCTTGAAAATTTCTTCCAAGTTAGCGCCTACAATGCTTTCGGAAGGCGTATATCCCGGACGTTCCGCATTCGTACTATCCGATAGCAATACCAGAACGCCTTCTCTTCCAATCTCAGCAATACGCTGCAGATCAGCAAATTCGTTGTTAACTGGCGTGTGATCGAACTTGAAGTCGCCCGTATGTACGACTCGCCCTTCCGGCGTATCCAAGCAGACGCCAAGCGAATCTGGAATACTGTGATTCGTCTTGAAGAACGTAGCCGTAATCGAGCCGAGCGGCACTACCGAATCAGCATTAATGAGAATACGTTTCGTCTCGCCGAGCAAGCCGGCCTCCTTCAGCTTCCCTTCAATTAAGCCGAGTGTCAGCTTCGTACCGAATACCGGTACGTTCAAGTTCTTTAATACGAATGGCAAGCCGCCAATGTGGTCTTCATGACCATGTGTAACGAGAATTCCGCGAACCTTGTCACGGTTCTCGAGCAAATATGAGATATCCGGTATAACGATATCGATGCCAAGCATGTCCTCTTCCGGGAACTTCAGGCCCGCATCAACGATGACGATATCATTGCCATATTGAATGGCATACATATTCTTGCCGATCTCCCCAACGCCACCTAGCGCAAAGATCAACAATTTATCTTGATTATTCTTCTTCGACAAATGAATCTATACCTCCTAAAGCTCTGCGTAAGCGTAATCAGCTTCGTAAGCAAATATATGGTGAAATAGGTGGAACGCCGCTCTCACGTTATTCGGTTTATTACTATTAAATTGCCGCACCGAGTCACTTGTACTTCATTATACATGATGCAAAAGCTGGAATACAAGTGAACGAATATTGCCTTATGCTATAGACTTCCCCATTAACAAAAAACCGATGCTTAGCCAGCAAGCAAAGCTTGAGGCTGATGCACCGGTTTTAATCCCTCTTTAGATCGGCTTATGACTGCCGATTAAACAAGTTGGCGCAAGTATTCGCCTTCCGCATCCGTCAATGCGACGAGCGGTAGACGGAGGCCGCCGACCGGCAGGCCGCTAAGTGCCAAAGCGTATTTGACCGGTGCTGGGCTCGGGTAATCGAATAAGCCTTTGAATACAGGCAGACATTCAGCGTGTAGCTGGGCTGCCCTACGAACGTCTCCATTTAAGTAAGCATCAATCATATCCTTCATCTTACTGCCGATAATATGGCTGGAAACACTGACGATGCCATATGCACCGACTGCAATTGCTGGCAAGGTAACGCTGTCATCGCCACTGTATACGCGGAAATGAGCAGGAGCTTTCGAAGAAATCTCTGTTAGCTGCTCAAGTGATGCGCAATCCTTTGTTGCAACGACATTTGGAAGCTCTGCTAGGCGAAGCGTCGTCGCTGCTGTCATACTAATACCGGTACGTCCAGGTACGTTATAGAGCATGACTGGAAGCCTGGTTGACTGCGCCACTGCTTTGAAGTGCTGATACAAGCCCTCTTGACTCGGTTTGTTGTAGTACGGCGTTACTAGCAGAATACCGTCTACCCCAGTCGTTTCGGCGAGCTTCGTCAAGTGGATCGTGTGAGCGGTATCGTTGCTGCCCGTACCGGCAATGATCCGAGCTCTTCCGCCTGCGCGTTCGACGACGAAACGGAACAGCTGCTCCTTCTCCGTCTCCGTTAACGTTGGTGACTCTCCTGTTGTTCCTGACACAACGAGACTGTCGGATTTCTGTACATCAATTAAATAGTCGACGAGTCGGCCTGTCGTTTCCCAATCGATTGCGCCCTCCGCATCGAAAGGGGTTACCATCGCTGTAATTAATCTGCCAAAGTCCATGACGATTCCTCCTGCTCCGTTGAAACCGCGAATTTATTTGAATGTATAATCGGGACTTGCGGCTAATTCGCTCGTCCCGCCATTGTCGCTATAGATGTAACTCAAACTTGGCGTGCAGTGCTCGTAAAGCTGCAGCCATATCCTCTTGCCGAACAAGAACCCATATCGTCGTATTCGAATCCGCTGATTGCAGAATCGGAATACTCAACTCGGCAAGCGCTTCTACAATTCTTGCCATGACGCCAGGCACGCCGTTCATGCCTCCGCCGATTACTGATACTTTCGCACAACCACTAATAATTTTTGGAACATACCCTAGACTTCCAAGCACCTGCACCGCTTTCGGTGCATCGTGGTCAAATACCGTGTAAACGGCTCCCCCCGGCGTCACATTAATAAAATCGACGCTGATGCCGTGTCGAGCCATCGATTGAAATACTTGAAGCTGAACATCCGCTTGCCCCTCTTGGGCATAAACGGATATTTGGGTGACGCCTGCAACATGCGCAATGCCAGTCACATGTTTATCATGAACAGTACCGCCAGCAGGCAACCGTTCATCTGTTACGAGTGTCCCTTCTTCTTCAGAAAAGGTGGAACGAACACGTAGCGGAATACGTGCCTGCTGGGCAATCTCAACCGCTCTTGGGTGAATCACTTTAGCGCCTTGCCTTGCCATATTGCATATCTCCGCATAGCCAACCACTGAAAGCGGCTTCGCATCCGATACGATGCGAGGATCCGCCGTCAGAATACCATTCACATCGGTATAAATATCGACTCGCTCCGCATGCAGCGCAGCGCCGAGCGCTGTAGCAGACGTATCGCTGCCACCTCTTCCGAGCGTCGTCAGTTCGCCTTGCTCCGTCCGGCCCTGAAAGCCAGCCACGATGGCAACCTCGCCTTGTTTAAGTGTATCAAGCAGCGAACCGGTTCTAACGTCTACAATTCTCGCCTGCCCGAAAGATGAATCCGTTACAACGCCGGCTGCTCCGCCGGAAAATCCAGATGCCGGAATTCCGAGTGAACGCAGCTTGCTGCAAAGAACAGCTACCGAAATTAATTCTCCGCAGCA
Source organism: Paenibacillus xylaniclasticus (assembly GCF_004001065.1). Taxonomy (GTDB): domain Bacteria; phylum Bacillota; class Bacilli; order Paenibacillales; family Paenibacillaceae; genus Paenibacillus_T; species Paenibacillus_T xylaniclasticus. The sequence goes on along the minus strand of NZ_BIML01000004.1, from coordinate 237,554 downwards.
AAGCAGCATATCCTTCTCTCTTGCAGGCAGCGAATCTACGTTATCGCCTATTAGCCCAAGAAGAGTATCGGTTGCGTACGGATCACCGCTTCGCCCCATTGCGGAGACGACAACTACGATTGCATAACCCAACTCGCGTTCTCTTATAATGTGACGAACGACGAAATCCCTCGCTTGCTCTGTAGCAAGCGAGGTGCCCCCGAATTTCTGGACGAGTATCCGCATGATGACTGTCCCCCATTGAAGTAATAGAACAGGACAACTTAGCGACGGGAGCTTATTGCTGTATTCGAGTCGTACTTAACTCCAACTTTGTACTGTTAACGAATAAAACATATGTCAAACGATATGAAATGCTTAGTAGGGCAAGCCTCCGACAAACACAATCATCTTGTCAGGAGTCTCATCAACCGTTCCATTAGGGTTCAGCCCATCATGCAGCGAACCGAACGTTCAGCAACGTACTGGAACGATAGCATTCATAACGGCACACATAACGAATATTCAATAACCTGAATTGGTCAATACTTATACACCATATTGAAAACGTTCAATTAGCATCGGCTGGAGCTGCTTGCCGTTAAGCGCAGCTTCGCAGGCTTCAACAACAAGATCCATACGCGCAACAAGGGAGTTCGGCTTTTGTTCGGGATTGTCTTGACCAAATGGCACAAAATAAATATTCTTCGCCACAAGCAGCTTCGCAATGTTAGCCGCATTCAATCCAAGACCGTCATTCGTCGAAATCGCAAGCACGACAGGCCGGCCGTTGCGCATCTGCGCTTTGGCAGCCATCAGCACCGCACTATCCGTTAGTGCGTTCGCAAGTCTGCTTGTCGTATTTCCTGTGCATGGGGCGATCAGAAGCACGTCGATTAATTTCGACGGCCCGAGCGGCTCAGCTTGAACAATCGTCGAAATAATTTCGTTACCGGTAATTCGTTTCAATTCCGACTGCCAATGCTCCGATGTGCCGAATCTCGTATCCGTCGTCATCAACGTATGTGAAGCTATTGGAATAACATTCGCTCCAAGATCGACAAAACGTTGAATGTGCGGCATCACTTCAGCAAACGTGCAATGAGACCCCGTCAAAGCATACCCGACCGTTTTCCCCGACCAGTTCATGGTCTCTCCCCCCATAGCTTCGCATTGTCCATAATAAGCTGACTTAAGCAATCCGCTATGATTCGTCCCGCCGTCTTCGGCGCGACGATGCCCGGGAGACCGGGTGCCAGCATCGCCTTCATGCCACGCTTCTCAGCGAACCGAAAATCCGTTCCGCCGGGCTTCGAGGCAAGGTCGATAATGACCGCCCTGGAGGGCAAATTCGCAATAATTTGCGCTGTGATAATCATAGTCGGAATTGTATTAAAAAGCAAGTCAATGTTACCAACTTCATGCATCAGCCGGTCAGTGTAAAACGGGATAAAACCCATTTCCCAAGCGCGCGCATAGTGCTCATCACGTCTTACGCCGACCTTTACTTTTGCACCTAATCCTTGAAGCGTTCGGGCCAGCGTCATGCCTGTTCTGCCAATACCGAGCACCATGCAGTTCGAGCCGTGAATCGTAATATCCGTATTCTGAATCGCCATCATTATGGCACCCTCAGCCGTCGGAATGGAATTATAAATTGCAACGTCATCGCGTTCGAACAGCTCGAACAGTGTAATGTCGTGCTTTGCACAAAGCTGAACCAAATATGGCTTCGCCATTCCCGCATATACGGCTGCATGTTTCGGCAATCGAGCGATCTGTGCGTCGGTCAGCCTCAATTCCTTGTCGCTGAATACAGCCGTGATCAGACCGTTGTCATCGGTCCCGACAGCAGGCAGCAGCAGCGCGTCTGCTGTATCGAACAGCTCGTCGCGCAGCTCAGCATGGACAGCTCCATCCAGAGACGTATGCAAACCTTCGAAGCCGACCACCGTAACCATGGCGTCAAGCTCCGTTAGCTTACGGATTACTTCCAGCTGCCGGGCGTCGCCTCCGATCAGCAGCACTTGAACGCCGGTGAGCATGAAGGCCTCACTCCTTTCTGCGCTCATAAGATATAGAGCATCTTATGCGATCGCCTATAAGGGGGTGAATGAAATTGTTTTGATTGGTGTATCCCCAGACACATATTGCCAAAATTTACACTTGGCCAAACCCAAGAGTCCCTTTCAAACTTTCATAAAAAAAAGCACGTTCCGAATATTTAACGGAACGTGCATTATGATCTTTTTTATACACCTGTATGGCCGAAGCCGCCTGCACCGCGAACCGTATCCGGCAGCTCGTCGGCAATGGAGATGGATACAGCCGGGACGGTCTGAAACACCATCTGGGCAATACGCTCACCACGAGTAATGACGAACGGTTCTTGACCAAGATTAATCAACAGCACTTTCACTTCACCGCGATAATCGGCGTCAATCGTTCCGGGCGAATTCAGGCAGGTGATGCCGTGTTTAAAGGCTAACCCGCTTCGCGGGCGGATTTGCGCTTCTAATTGCTCGGGCATGGCCATAGCGAAGCCGGTCGGAATCAGCTTACGTTCGCCTGGCGAGATTGTAACCGGCTCGATGACAGCCGCATGCAAATCGAACCCTGCCGCCCATTCCGACATCCGTTCCGGCAGCTTTACATCCTCATTGCCGGGCAGACGCTTAAACAGTACCTTATACAAACTGGTCCCTCCTCAGCTTAGCCGCCGCATTGTCATTCGTTCCAACTACCGCAGCTGCAAATGGGACGCTGAGCATCCGTCTCGTCATATCGGCGATATCGGACATCGTCACCTCATCGATCCGCTCCAGCAATTCATCGAGCGTGTAATGTCGACCAAGCATCAGCTCGTTCTTCCCGTTCCGATTCATCCGACTGCTCGTACTTTCAAGACTTAGAATTAAGCTTCCTTTCAACTGCTCCTTACCGCGCTGCACTTCCGCTTCCGTCAAGCCTTTAACCGAAAGCTCTCCCAGTATGTCCATCGTAATGTCAAGCACTTCCTTCGTCTGCTTGGGCGCCGTTCCGGCATATACGGTGAACAGTCCCGTATCCGCGAACGCTGTATGATAAGAATAAACCGAATAAGCAAGACCGCGCTTCTCGCGAATCTCTTGGAACAAGCGTGAGCTCATCCCTCCACCAAGCGCATTATTAAGCAGCACCATAGCATACAATTTTGGATCAGCAATCGAACAGCCCGGGAATGTCAAGCAAATGTGATTTTGCTCCGTTTTCTTCTTAAAAAACAAATAGCCGCCATCGAATCTTGGAGATTCAAGCGTCTCTACCGTACCACTATTTTGGAACGATCCAAAATGCTTCTCCAGCAGCTCAAGCAAGCTTTGCTCTTCCACATTGCCTGCGACGCTGATCACGACATTGTCTATTCGATATTGTCTTCCCATATAGGAGCGCAAATCGTCGCTTGTCATAGCCTTCAATCGATCCTGCAATCCAAGTATCGAATAGGCAAGCGGATGGTCGCCGTATGCTGCACGCGCAGCATCATCATGCACTTTATCATCCGGCGTATCTTCGTACATCGCAATTTCTTCTAATATAACGTTCTTTTCTTTCGCAAGCTCCTCCTCATCCAGCTTGGAATGAAAGAACATATCCGCAAGCGCGTCAACAGCAATCGGCAGATGATTATCCAGCACCTTGGCGAAATAACAAGTATATTCCTTCGACGTAAAAGCATTAACGTTGCCGCCAATTCCATCGAACAGATCGGCGATATCCTTCGCCGTATGTCGCTCAGTACCTTTGAACAGCATATGTTCAATGAAATGGGATATGCCGTTATCCTGCATCGATTCGTGTCGCGAGCCGGTTTTGACCCAGATGCCTAACGATACCGATCTGCAGGTTGGTATCGTCTCTACGACGACGCGAAGGCCATTGCTAAGCGTATATTTATTCACTCGGAATCCTCCTTCTTCTGGACGGAGCATAGACGTGTATCACTTGAGGATCAGTTGTCTCGCCGTTCGATCATGATTAGTAAACACTATAACAAATTCAGGGAAACAAATAAAGGGAGCCACATCCCCCCTGCTTAAGAATCCACTCTAGCTGACGATAGCGTCTCGCTAACTGTACCAAGCTGATAGCCCTTCGACTTAATGACGGAGATAACATCCGCAAGCGCATCACGCGTCGATGCAGTTGGATGCATCAATATTAAGGCGCCAGGCTCCAATTTATTGCGCACACGCGAGACGATCGTAGACGGCAAAGGCTTACGCCAGTCGATCGTATCAATCGTCCATAAGACTGTACGGAGTCCGAGATTATGCGCAATCTGTACCGTCAGTTGATTAAAATCGCCGGAAGGCGGAGCAAACCACCGGTTATCCTTTACGCCAAGCACCGACTCAAGCAGCTGCTGCGTCTTTTCAATTTCCCGGAGCTGAGCATTTCTGCTTAACTGGCTCATATTCGGATGGCTGTAAGCATGGTTGGACATTTCGTGGCCAGCCTCCTGAATTTGTTGGGCAAGATCTCGATACTTATTCAACCAACTTCCATCAAGGAAAAAGGTTGCCTTCACCTTTTCCCGCTTCAATGTATTTAAAATAGGCTCTATGTACTCGTTGCCCCAGGCAACGTTAATCATCAAAGACACCATGCGTTTGTTTGGGTTTCCCCGATACGTCGGCTGCGCTCCAAGATCGTTAAGTCCGATCTTAGGCACGGTCTCCTTATAAAATAATTGAAGAGGCTCTCCTGCCGGTCTGCCTGCATTCGCCTCATATGTACGGTCAATATCAATTTCTAATCCATTATAGCCGGGGATCGCTTTCCAGACTCGGTCGACCTTTGCATCGATCGGCGGAATACGCCGTTTCTCTGCTTCGGCTTGAATTACGCCTAGCAGCTGTTCATCCACTACTGCCGCTGCCAGCGTGCTTACCGATTCAGCTGATCTGTCTGACGACTTTAAAGCGTCAATATATTGAGCAAAAGGCTCGTTCCACTGCGCCAGCGCAACTACCGCAAGCATGCAGCCTGCCATGGTCATCACTTTACCGACCTTCATCCCGTCCACCCACCCTTCCATCACATATGTATGAGAAGCTGGACGAGATTATTCGGTAGTCTCCGCAACATAAAAAGAGACAGATAGCATCTGGCTCTTCATGGGCGCGTATTGCAATATTGTTCGAAAATGACACTGCGTGAGTCCGGCTAACAGCCGTTAATCCCACGCAGGCCGATTATTGAGAAGCTGTTTCTGATTGCTGTGTCAGGACGGCTTTACGGGACAGATTAATTCGACCTTGCTGATCGATCTCCGTAACTTTAACCGTAATTTGATCTCCGATCTTTAGGACGTCCTCAATCTTCGCAATCCGTTCCGTCGATACTTGCGAGATGTGCACAAGACCATCTTTGTTCGGAAGAATTTCGACGAATGCACCAAACTTCTCGATTCTCTTCACCGTTCCAAGATAAATCTCACCGACGACGACTTCCTTGACGATGCCTTCGATAATCGAGCGCGCTTTCTGGTTCATCTCTTCATTCGAAGAAGCGATGTATACCATGCCGTCCTGCTCAATGTCGATTTTGACACCTGTCTCCTCGATAATTTTGTTAATAATTTTGCCGCCAGCACCAATAACATCACGGATCTTGTCCGGGTTGATGCGAAGCGTCAAAATTTTCGGAGCGTATTTGGACAAGTTTTTACGCGGTTCACTAATTACTTCCATCATTTTGCCCAGAATGAACATCCGGCCTTCGCGTGCTTGCTCCAACGCCTGCGTCAAAATCGCACGGTCGATGCCGTCGATCTTAATATCCATCTGAATTGCTGTAACGCCTGCAGCCGTACCTGCAACTTTGAAATCCATATCACCAAGATGATCTTCCATGCCTTGAATGTCAGACAAAATCGAGAAATGTTCTCCGTCCTTGATCAGCCCCATCGCGATACCTGCAACTGGCGCCTTGATAGGTACGCCGGCATCCATCATCGCTAGTGTGCTGGCGCAAATACTTGCCTGCGACGTGGAACCGTTCGATTCGAGTACTTCAGATACGAGACGAATCGTATATGGGAATTCCGATTCAGGTGGAATTACTTTAGAAAGTGCGCGCTCGCCAAGTGCACCATGTCCGATTTCGCGACGGCCTGGCGCACGAAGCGGACGTGCCTCACCAACAGAGAACGGCGGGAAGTTATAGTGATGCATGAAACGTTTCGATTCTTCCGGCGAGATACCATCAAGAATTTGTACGTCACCAAGTGCACCAAGCGTACAAACGCTAAGCGCCTGCGTCTGACCCCGAGTAAACAATCCCGAACCATGTGTACGAGGGAGAAGCGACGTATCGCACTCAATCGGACGAATTTCGTTCAACGCCCGACCGTCAGGACGAATTTTGTCATGTGTGATTAAGCGGCGAACCTCTTCCTTCACGATGTCGTACAGCACTTCTTTCACATCGCTGAGCAGCTCCGGCGTCTCCGCATATACTTCCTCGAAGTGAGCTACCGTCTCCGCGTTGATCGCATCAATCGCATCCTGACGAGCATGCTTCTCCGGAATACGGATCGCTTCCTTCAGTCGTTCCGCAGCGTATGCCCGTACCGCTTCATTAACGGCACCATCGACAGCATGCAGCTTCACTTCCATTTTCTCTTTGCCCGCGATGGATTGCAGCTCCTCAATCGTCTTCACGATGCTGCGAATCTCTTCATGTCCGAACATAATTGCCTCAAGCATGACGCTCTCTGGAACTTCGTTCGCCTCAGCCTCAACCATCATAATCGCGTCGCGAGTACCTGCAACGACGACATAAATATCGCTTGCCGCTTCTTGCTCAACAGTCGGATTAATAATGAACTGACCGTCTATACGACCGACCACTACACCACCGATTGGACCGTTGAATGGAACATCGGAGATCGAGAGCGCAGCAGATGTACCAATCATCGCCGCAATCTCTGGTGAGCAATCTTGATCGACGCTCATTACGAGGTTTACGATTTGTACATCGTTACGGAAGCCCTCCGGGAACAACGGACGAATTGGACGGTCCGTTAGACGGCTTGCCAGAATCGCTTTCTCACTCGGACGACCTTCCCGCTTAATGAAACCACCCGGAATTTTACCGACTGAATACAATTTTTCCTCGTAGTTAACGGTAAGCGGGAAAAAATCAAGATCTTTCGGCTCCGAAGAAGCGGTTACTGTACAGAGAACGACTGTCTCTCCGTATCGAACGGTAACAGCTGCATTCGCCTGCTTGGCCAATCGGCCTGTTTCAAGAATGAGCGGTCTTCCGCCGAGCGTCATTTCTACTTGCTTCAACATCGTATCCCTCCTGTCAAATTGTTTGAATTTAACTACATTAACAATTCATTCTGCAATATATGACATTACAAAAAGCAACCCGCCGCTCTCCGTCCGTATGCCGGACGGATAAAAGGCTAGGTTGCTTTTCCCCAAGCTTATCGGCGAAGGCCGAGTTTTTCGATCAATGCGCTGTAACGATTAACGTCGTTATTTTTCAAGTATGCCAGCAGCTTACGACGCTGACCGACCATCTTGAGCAAACCGCGGCGGGAGTGGTGGTCCTTCTTGTGTGTCCGCAGGTGGCTTGTCAAATTAACGATGTTCTCCGTAAGGATAGCGACTTGAACCTCTGGTGAGCCCGTATCGCTCGCATGCTTCTTATGCGCTTCGATGATTTCATTCTTACGCTCTTGCGTGATTGCCATCCTATGTTCACCTCCTAATCAAATAATCGCCGTCAGCCTCGTCGCCGCCGGTGAGAGCGAACAACCAAGCTGAGGTTCCTGAAGCTGCAAAGACATCATTCCATATCAGCAGCAACGTCAATCAGTATAACATAAATACACAGCCTGTGTAAACCGCACGACAACTCGAACGAAATACATCGGCGTTATTGAACAGGTCGAGCCGGCGCTGCCGCTTCAGCTTCAAGCGAAGCCAGCAGCTCTGCCGCTTCATCGCGATCCCGGCTAATCTGTTCGATTAGCTCGTTAATGCCGTTAAACTTCCGTTCCGACCGCAGGAATGCGATGAAGCGAAGACGAATTGTTCTCCCATATAGATCTCCAGCAAAGCCAATCAAATGCGCTTCGAGCACCGGCGCAGTTTCTCCGTCCTTGAATGTCGGCTTAATGCCGTAATTTAACACAGAAGGATACCAATGTCCATCGAGCTGTACTTGCACAGCATATACGCCAAGCCTTGGCGTGACGTACGGCTCTTCCAGACCGACATTAGCCGTTGGAAATCCAATCGTTCGACCTCGGGCATGACCGTGTACAACCGTACCTTTAACCTCATATGAACGGCCAAGCAGCTGGCTTGCTAGCTTCATATCACCCTCGGCAATCGCTTCACGAACATACGTACTGCTAACCTTCTCGTCCTGATAGAGCAGAGGCTCAACAACATCCGTCGTCATCCCCTCTTCCACACCTAGCTTGCGAAGCGATTCCGCATTACCCGCTCCACGATGGCCGAATCGAAAGTCGAAACCGATGACGACATGCCGCACATGAAGCGCAGCGAGGATATCCTTAACGAATCGTTCCGGCGATACATCGGCGAAGCAGTGATCAAACCGGATGACGAAGGCATAATCAACGCCTAACGCAGCGAATTGTGCCAGCTTGTCGTCAAGCGGCGTTAAGCAATTCACATATTGCTCACCTTGACCAAGAACAGCCTTCGGATGGGGATGAAAAGTCATAACAGCCGATTTCCGCTGCTGTGCTTTAGCCGCATCCACTGCGCGGCGGATTACATTCTGATGCCCGATATGAACACCGTCGAAATGACCGATCGCAATCGACAGCTCCTCGCCTATCTCCGCAATCGGCGATGCCGTCAGCGGATAGCTGATGGATATCCGTTTCATAACACTAACACCCGCAATCTATTCAATAATACCGTCTTCAATTGGCCTGCGGTGCACGGCGTTATAGCTGCACATACCACATATTAATTAAAAACTTTGACCGGCGACAGAAGTCGCTGCTCATCGTTCCATTCGAATATGCCGAGAAAACGTCTATTACTATCATACAACCGAACAGGCTGATGCGGCAGCAAAGACTTTGCTCCGGACAATCTCTCGGCCGAAATTTTTCGACCTTGGAGCGCCATCTCTGCCGCTCTGCCAGTCGCTATCGCTTCCGGCATATGCAAGAGCGCTCGGTCTACAGACATGATGCGGGATTGCAAATGACCATCCTGCTGCAGCTGAGCGATCTGCTCAATTGTCAAACAATCCTCCCGGGTAAATCCACCCGATACGGTACGAGTTAGCTCCGCCATCGCAGCAGGGACGCCTAGCTTCTTGCCGATATCCACACACAAGGTTCGTATATAGGTCCCTTTGGAGCACTGAACCTCGAAGCGGAGCGTCGGACGGTGGTCATCCTGCTCGAAGTCAAGCAGCCCAATCTCATAAATAGTCACCTTGCGAGCTTTGCGCTCTACCGTCACCCCTTCACGGGCAAGCTCGTACAGCCGCTTACCGTCAATCTTAACGGCTGAGAACATAGGTGGAACTTGTTCGATCTCCCCAACGAACGAGGCTAGAACGGCTGCAACCTGTTCCTTCGTAACGGTGACTGAATCGGCCTCTTCTATGACATTACCCGTCATATCCTCCGTATCGGTCGCTATACCAAGCTGAAGCACCGCCTCATATGCCTTTGGCCGCTCCTGCAAATATTCGACGACCCGAGTCGCTCGGCCAATACAGAGCGGCAACACGCCAGTCACTTGCGGATCTAAAGTACCGGCATGGCCGATTCTACGTTCCCTCGTGATCCCCCGGACCTTGGCCACGACGTCGTGACTCGTCCAGCCGGCTGGCTTCCATACCGCTATAATGCCTTCCATTATCCGTTCAACGCCTTTCTTACCGCTTCCACGACTTGCTCCATCGATTGCTGTAGCGGTCCATCCAAGCGGCAGCCTGCTGCACGTACATGCCCGCCGCCTCCGAACGATTGGGCAATAGCAGCCACATCCGCCATGCCGGCAGAACGAAGACTGACTTTCACTTGTCCGTTCATTAACTCCTTAAACAGGATGCCGACCTCAACGCCGTCAACATTGCGCGCATAGTTGACCAATCCTTCTAAATCTTCAGGAGCCGCGCCCGTTGCAGACAAATCGTTCGCTTCAATAAACAACCAGCCGATCTTCGCATCGTCTGAGAATGCAAGTCTGCTTAATCCTAGCTGCAGCAGCTTGAGCTGAGGCATCGTCATGCGCTCCAATAGATGGTCCGCAATCCAATGCCCATTCACGCCAAGCTTCAGAAGCTCTGAAGCAATCTCCATTACACGCGGAGTTGTATTAGAGTAACGGAAGCCGCCCGTATCTGTCAGAAGTCCTGTATAGATAGCGGTTGCCGCAGGCTCGTCGATTGTCAAGCCTGCCTGGACAATCAGCTCGTACAAAATTTCAACCGTTGCTGCTGCGCTCGAGTGAACAACATTTACCGCGCCGTACAGATCATTCGTCGGATGATGATCAATATTTAGCAGCTCGTAGCCTTCTGCAAAGCAAGCCTCCACATCGCCGATGCGCCGGAAATCGGCGCAATCGACGGCGATAACCCGCTTAAAGGTGCGGTTTGGCTTAACAGCAGTGTAATTAATAATCGTATCGGATAAATGAAGATAATGAAGCCGTGAAGGAGATACTCCTTCATTAATAAGGGTATATTTCTTACCGAGCTTCTCAAGCAGCCAACCGATAACAACGGTAGAGCTTATCGCATCACCGTCCGGTTGCACATGGGAGACGACTAAATAGTCGTCTCCCTCGTTAATAAAACGTATGGCCTGCTCAAGCAATTCCTCATACGGCGTGAACATCGTGTTACCGATCATAGCTGGCGCTCTCCTCGATTAATTTGCTCCAGCAAAGCCTCGATGCGACTACCGTACTCGATACTTGAATCGAACTTGAAGATGAGCTCCGGCGTGTGACGAAGCCGCATTCTTTTACCGAGCTCGGAACGGATGAAGCCGGTGCCTCTAGCGATTGCCTTAAGCGTCTCTTCCTTCTGCTCCTCGCTGCCGAGAACGCTCAAAAATACTTTCGCCTGTGACAAATCGTTCGACACCTCAACGCCGGTGACCGTAATAAATCCGATGCGAGGTTCTTTCAACTCGGTTTGGATGATTTGGCTTAGCTCTTTCTTGATTTGCTCGCTGACCCGTCCCACTCGGACTTTAGCCATTACGCGATCACCTCTCTACCTTTTCCATCACGAAGGCTTCGACGATGTCTCCTTCTTGAATGTCGTTGAACTTATCAAGTGTAATACCGCACTCGTAACCTTGAGCGACTTCCTTAGCATCATCCTTAAACCGTTTAAGCGAGTCGATCTTGCCTGTATATACGACTACGCCGCCACGGAGAAGACGCGCTTCGGCATTGCGCTGAATTTTGCCATCCGTTACCATACATCCGGCAATCGTACCGACCTTCGTCACTTTGAACAGGTTGCGCACCTCTGCATGACCGATAACCGATTCTTTGAATACCGGGTCGAGCATCCCCTTCATAGCGTGCTCAATTTCATCGATGACATTGTAGATGATGTTATGCAGACGGACGTCAACCTTCTCTTGCTCCGCGGCAACGCTTGCCTGCGGCTCAGGACGAACATTGAAGCCGATAACAATAGCATTCGAAGCGGAAGCTAGGTTGATGTCAGACTCTGTAATCGCACCTGCGCCGCTATGAATGATTTTCACCCGGACGCCTTCGATATCGATCTTGCCAAGTGCTCCCTTCAGCGCTTCGACGGAGCCTTGAACGTCGCCTTTAATGATGACATTAAGATCCTTGATCTCGCCATCCTTAATATGTTTATACAAATCGTCAAGCGTTACACGGGTATTCGTCGTAAGCTCCGATTGACGGACCTTCGTTGCACGCGTTTCTGCGATTTGACGAGCTTTACGCTCATCCTCGAATGCGAGGAACGGATCACCGGCAAGCGGAACTTCCGTAAGACCGGTAATTTCCACCGGCGTAGAAGGACCTGCTTCCTTCAGACGGCGGCCCTTGTCATTCACCATCGCGCGAACACGGCCGAAGCTCGTGCCTGCGATAAACGCATCGCCAACCTTCAACGTACCGTGCTGAACGAGTACACGCGCAACCGGTCCTTTGCCTTTGTCCAGCTCAGCTTCGAGAACAGTACCACGAGCCCGCTTGTTCGGGTTCGCTTTGTAGTCGTTCACTTCTGCGACGAGAAGTATCATCTCTAACAAGCCTTCAAGATTGATACGTTGCTTCGCCGATACGTTAACGAAGATCGTATCGCCGCCCCACTCCTCCGGTACGAGACCGTACTCAGTGAGCTCTTGCTTAATTTTGTCCGGATTGGCTTCCGGTTTATCAATTTTGTTCACAGCTACGATGATCGGAACGCCAGCTGCCTTCGCGTGGTTGACAGCTTCTACCGTTTGCGGCATGACGCCGTCATCAGCTGCAACGACGATAATCGTAATGTCCGTTACTTGAGCGCCGCGTGCACGCATAAGCGTAAAGGCTTCGTGACCTGGCGTATCAAGGAACGTAATTTTCTTATTGTTAATTTCAACTTGATAAGCACCGATATGCTGCGTAATGCCGCCCGCTTCACCGCCCGTTACATTCGTATGGCGGATCGCATCGAGGAGCGTCGTCTTACCGTGGTCGACGTGCCCCATAATCGTCACGACCGGCGGACGTGTCTCAAGATCTGCCTCGTCGTCAATCTCTTCAAACGTCTCAAATTGGTCCTCTTCGACACGGATTTTAATTTCGACCTCTTCGACTTTGAACTCTTCTGCGATCAATTGAATCGTATCGATGTCAACCTCTTGGTTAATCGTTGCCATTACGCCCATGAAAATGAGCTTCTTAATGACTTCCGAAGCATCTTTATGCAGAAGCTTCGCCAATTCGCCAACCGTCATTGAACCGCGAACAATAATTTTCTTCGGCGTATTATCAATTTTCTCACGTTGAACCGGTTGGGATGCACCACGATTGTTCTTGCCGCCTTTGCCGCCTTTGCCATTGTTAGGTCTGAAATTCGCGGCGTGCTTGCCGTCATCAAATCGTCTGTTGCTGTTGTTATTGTTATTATTCGGCTTTGATTTTCTTGAAGCCCAGTTCGTGGAACCGGAACCTTGAGCTGCACGAGAATCTGCTGCTCTGCCTGCTCCAGCTGATGCTCCACCGCCGAACGATGGACGTCCGCTCTGGCCGCCACCTTGACCGCCACGATATCCGCCGCCTTGGCCGCCTTGGCCTGCTGGTCTACCCTGACCGCCCTGGCCGCCGCCTTGGCCGCCGCGGTATCCGCCGCCTTGACCACCTTGACCTGCTGGTCTACCTTGACCGCCTTGGCCGCCTTGACCACGGTATCCGCCGCCTTGACCGCCCTGACCGCGATATCCGCCGCCTTGACCGCCTTGTCCTGCTGGTCTACCCTGACCGCCGCCTTGGCCGCGATATCCGCCACCTTGACCGCCTTGGCCGCGGTTTCCACCGCCGCCTTGACCTGCTGGTCTGCCTTGACCGCCTTGATTAGTTGGACGCGAAGCTTGTTGCTCGCTGCGATGTTCCTGCTTTTCGCCTTGTTGTTGGTTGGAATTGTTCATTGTCGTTTTAATAGAATTCATAGTCCCCTGTCTGTCCTGTAAATGATTTTTATTTGAATCGGATGACTGCCGTTCTGCCGGTTTCTCGGATGCAGCGGCCGGCTTACGGTTATCCTGCGGACGCTGTGTTGCCGCCGACGAAACGGACGCCGTCGATTCAGATGCTCTTTTGACTGCTGCATTTTGCTTAATGTCTTGAAAAAATCGCTCGACCTTGGAGACCATTTCGTTCTCCATAACGCTCATATGATTGTTGACTGGTAAATTAAGCCGCTTCAAGATCGTGATGATTTCTTTACTGCTCATGTTGAGCGATTTGGCATATTCGTATACGCGAAGCTTATCTTTATTGTTATCTTTGCTGTCCGGTTGTTTAGTCAATATTGTCCACCTCCGAATATGAGCTTAACTGAGATGCAATCATTCGGGCGAATCCCGCGTCGACTACTGCAATCAACACGCGAGCCTCCTTGCCGATCGCCTTGCCCAGTTCCACTCGATCGAACGCTTCGGCAAGCTTGACGTTATAAAAGCCGCACTTATCGCGATACTTTTTCTTCGTGTTGTCCGAAGCATCCCCCGCAACGATGACTAGATGTGCTTTGCCTTGCCTTATCGACTTCAATACCGTTTCGTCGCCGGTAACGAGCTTACCTGCCCTCATGGCCATGCCTAAATGTGACAACGCCTTATTCATCATTCTCTGCACGCTCTTTACCAGCGATAAACTCATCTTCTACAGCGATAAAATCCTGCTCCAGTTGGTCGTAGATTGCCGGTTCTACTTGCGCTTTCAACGCTCGATCGAACGCCCTCGTCTTCTTAGAAAGCCGGAAGCAATTGACTTGTCCGCACAAGTAGGCGCCTCTGCCTGCCTTCTTACCCGTTAAATCGATCAATATGCTGCCTTCAGGCGTCCGTACGACCCGAATTAACTCTTTCTTCGGCTTCATCTCTTGACAAGCAATGCATTTGCGCAGCGGCACTTTTCTCGGTCTCATCGTGCAACCCCCCTCTCTGAAGCAGAATTGTCACTACAAGCGATTAATCGATGGATACAGAATCCTGATGCATCGTATCGCCTTCGGGCGATTTCGGACGGCCAAATTCTTGCTCCGCCTGCGTCTCGCTCTTAATGTCAATCTTCCAACCCGTCAGCTTGGCTGCAAGACGTGCATTCTGTCCTTTAATTCCAATCGCAAGCGACAGCTGATAATCCGGAACGATAACACGAGCCATCTTCTCTTGCTCGAACACGATAACCTCCAGCACTTTGGACGGGCTGAGCGCATTCGCGACGTATTCTTCGATATTTTCCGACCAGCGGACGATATCAATCTTCTCGCCCTTCAGCTCGCTGACGATCGTCTGGACGCGCATACCTTTCGGACCGACGCAAGAGCCGACCGGATCGACCTCGCTGTTACGGGAATAAACCGCAATCTTAGAGCGGAAGCCTGCTTCACGGGCAACGGAGCGAATCTCGACGACACCGTCATATATTTCCGGAACTTCGAGCTCGAACAGCCGCTTCAGCAAGCCTGGATGCGTCCGGGACATAATGATTTGTGGTCCCTTAGTCGTGTTCTCAACTTTCGTAATATACGATTTAACACGATCACCATGCTTGAATTTATCCGTTGGCATCAGTTCAGTCAGCGGCAGCACCGCTTCGACTTTACCGAGATCGACGAACAGATTACGGGTATCCTGACGTTGTACGATACCATTCACGATATCTTCTTCTTTATCAATGAACGCGTTATAGATGAGTCCACGCTCCGCCTCGCGAATCCGCTGCGTAACGACCTGCTTCGCCGTCTGCGCCGCAATGCGTCCGAAATCGCGCGGCGTAACCTCGATATCCGCGATATCGTCTAACTGATAATGTGGGTTAATTTCGCGCGCAGCCTCAAGCGAAATCTCCAAACGCGGATCGAGCACCTCGTCGACAACCGTTTTACGCGCATACACTTTGATTACGCCCGTAAAACGATTCACGTCGACGCGCACGTTCTGCGCCGTGTTGAAATTGCGCTTATAGCTGGAAATGAGTGCAGCTTCAATCGCATCGATCAGGATATCTTTACTAATCCCTTTCTCGCGCTCAATTTCCCCTAAAGCTTCAATAAACTCCATGCTCATTGGAATGAGCTCCCCCTTTCATACGATAACATACGTGCTAGAATACGATCGCGAGCCTAGCCGAGGCAAGCTTAGCATATGGGATTTCGAAATTTTGCTGACCTTCACGAATCGATACCGTTTCACCGTCGAACGACTGCAGCAGTCCTTCAAATTCCTTTCTCCCGTGAATCGGCTCGTATGTGGTTACGTAGACATGCTTACCAACAGCCTTGTGCACATCCCCTGGCTTCTTCAGCGGACGCTCCGCACCAGGTGAAGACACCTCTAGAAAATAAGCATCCGAAATCGGATCCTTCTCATCCAGCCGTTCGCTTAAATATTCGCTAACACGTCCACATTCGTCGATGTCAATGCCGCCTTCTTTGTCAACGAATACGCGCAAGAACCAGTTACTGCCTTCTTTCACATATTCCACGTCGACAAGCTCGAATCCATTCTCGTCGATGAAGGGCTTTACCATTTCTTCAACGATGTCTTTGATTTTAGAATTGCTCAAATGTTATGGACCTCCCGAATGTTACAATGGAAAAATGGCGGGACAAAACGTAAAGAGTGGGTTTCCCCACTCTTCGTTAGTCAGCCTATCCACATCTTTACCAGAAAAATTATAACATAACCATATGTCAGGTGACAACCGCCATTATATGAGATGTGCCACAGTAATTCGACTAAAACAGCGATAGCTGGTTCGATTCAGGCAGTCCTCGGAAGCACCCCATGCTGCTCAATACTTCGATAATTGTCTTCGTTGCCTTCGATTTCATCTGGAAGTCTTCGATGGACAGGAACTCACCGTCCTTACGAGCGGCTGCAATGTTCTTCGCTGCATTCTCCCCAATACCTGCGATTGCCGAGAACGGAGGAATGAGAGACGTTCCGTCAACGATAAATTTAGTCGCATCCGACCGATACAGATCGATCGGCTTGAACGTAAATCCACGGGCTGTCATCTCTAGCGACATCTCCAACTGCGATACGCTGTTCTTCTCCTTAGGCGTCGCATTGAAGCCCTTCTCTTCAATTTCAATGAGCCTGCGCAGTATAGCATCGTAGCCCTGGCAAAGCAGATCCAGATCAAAGTCTTCAGCGCGAACAGTAAAATAAGTCGCATAGAACTCGATTGGATAATAGAGCTTGAAGAAAGCAGTACGTACGGCGGAAATGACATATGCGGCAGCATGTGCTTTCGGGAACATGTACTCAATCTTCAAGCAGGAATCGATATACCATTGCGGCACCTTGCACCGCTTCATCTCCTCGATCCATTCCGGTGTCAAGCCTCTGCCCTTCCGAACGCTTTCCGTAATTTTGAACGCGAGCGCCGCATCCATGCCAGCTTTATAAATAAGATACAGCATGATCTCGTCACGACAGCCAATAACGGTCTTGATCGTACATGTATTGTTCTTAATAAGCTCCTGCGCATTGCCAAGCCATACACCGGTTCCGTGTGACAGTCCCGATATTTGAAGCAAGTCAGCGAACGTGGAGGGCTTCGTCTCCTCCAGCATCTGGCGGACGAACTTCGTTCCCATTTCCGGTACACCATAGGTCGCAACAGCAGATCGGATCTGCTCCGGCTGCACGCCGAGCGCCTCAGTCGAGCTGAACATGCTCATCACCTTCGGATCATTCATCGGGATCGTCGTCGGATCAACTCCGGTTAAATCCTGCAGCATCCTCATCATCGTCGGATCATCGTGTCCAAGAATATCGAGCTTAAGCAGATTGTCTTCAAAGGCGTGATAGTCAAAATGGGTCGTTTTCCACTCGGCGGTGACATCATCAGCTGGATACTGCACCGGCGTTACGTCTTCCACCTCGATATAATCGGGGACGACTACGATACCGCCGGGATGCTGTCCTGTACTGCGTTTTACTCCCGTACAGCCAGAAGCAAGCCGACTCAGCTCAGCGCCGCGCCATTTCTTGCCTTGCTCTTCCTCATATTTTTTGGCAAAGCCATATGCCGTCTTCTCCGCAACCGTACCGATCGTACCGGCACGAAATACGCATTTCTCGCCGAACATAACCTTCGTATAGTTGTGCGCTACCGGCTGGTAATCACCGGAGAAGTTCAAGTCAATATCTGGAACCTTATCGCCCTTGAAGCCGAGGAACGTTTCGAATGGAATGTCCTGTCCCTCACCCTTCATATTCGCACCGCATTTCGGGCATGCTTTGTTAGGCAGGTCGAATCCGCTGCGAACACTCCCATCAAGAAACCATTCGCTATGCTTGCATTCCGGCGCCGTACACAAATAATGCGGCGGCAGCGGATTAACCTCTGATATACCGAGAAACGTTGCTACGATGGACGAGCCGACCGATCCACGAGAGCCGACGAGATAGCCGTCTTCATTCGATTTCTTCACGAGTCGGGCAGATATGAGATAGTTGGCAGAGAAACCGTAGTTAATAATAGGGTTTAGCTCCTTCTCTAGCCGAGCGACAATAACTTCCGGCAGCTCTTCTCCATATATCGACTTCGCCGTATTGTAACATGTTGAACGAATTTCTTCCTCCGCGCCTTCAATAATTGGCGTAAACAGCTTGCTCGGGAACATATCGTACTTCTCGAACCGGTCAGCAAGCTCATTCGTTTTGCGGACAACTACCTCATACGCCTTCTCTTCCCCAAGGAAAGCGAACTCGCGAAGCATCTCGTCCGTTGTGCGGAAATGGGCGTCTGGCTTACGCATTCCTTTAAGCGGGCTAAAGCCGGTAATACCGTGAATGGTAATGTCGCGGAACACCTTATCCCGAGGATTCAAATAGTGAACGTTACCCGTTGCAATAACCGGCTTGTTCAGCTTTTCGCCGATTCTAACGACTCGACGGAGAGCGTCTTCGATCTCCGCGCGGCTTCCGACAAGACCTTTCTCGACCAAGTGCATATAGAAATCGACCGGCTGAATTTCGAGCACGTCATAAAACTGAGCGACATCCTCTGCCTCTTCCTCCGTCTTGTTCAGTACCGTCTCGAAAAACTCACCCTTCTCGCATCCTGAGATAATAAGCAATCCTTCCCGCAGCTCCGTCAGCTTGCTCTTCGGCATACATGCTACTTTCTTGAAATAATCGGTATGCGACAACGAGATCAGCTTGAACAGATTTTTTTTGCCTGCAGCATTAAGAGCATACACGCCGCAGTGGAATGGACGGCTGTTAGATAAATCAAGACCGACATAATCATTCAATTGATGAAGCCCGGTAATATTCCGTTCATTACAATCTTTGATCAGACCGAACAGCACCCCGCCAAGCGCGATCGAGTCGTCGATTGCCCGGTGATGGTTCTCCAAGCTTATTTTATATTTGTCTGCGAGCGTATTCAGACGGTGGTTTTTCATCGTTGGATGAAGAAAACGGGCAAGCTCGAGCGTATCCAGCACCGGATTGGTGACCTCCGGTATTCCGATCGCCTTGCAATTCGCTTGAATAAATCCGATATCGAACCTAGCGTTATGGGCAACAAGGATGGCATCTCCGATAAATTCAACAAATTCACGCAGCTTCGGCTCAAGCTCTGGAGCATCCTGCACCATCTCGTCCGTAATATTCGTCAGCTGCTGAATATGATAAGGAATCTTCTCATGAGGATTAATGAACGTCGAGAATCGGCCAATCTCTTGTCCTTTGCGCATTTTGACCCCGGCCAGCTCGATAATTTTACAATTAATAATCGATAGACCTGTCGTCTCGATATCGAATACAACGTATTCGGCTTCACTCAGCAGCTCTTCCCGTGGATGGATAACCATCGGAACGGCGTCGTTCACAACGTTAGCCTCGACTCCGAACAACACTTTAATATCGTGTTTTTTCGCTGCTTTGGCTGCTTCCGGAAAGCAGTGAACATTGCTGTGATCCGTAACGGCAATCGCCTTATGCCCCCACTTGGCCGCCGTCTTCACGTAGTCGCTAATCGATGTGACCGCATCCATCGTACTCATCGACGTATGCAGGTGAAACTCAACCCGCTTCTCAGGTGCTTCATCCTTGCGTTCCGCAGGCGGTTTCACTTCATGCAGATCGTTAGGCATCATGACGAGCTCAGGCTCCATCATGAACCGGTCATACTCGACGCGGCCGCGAGCTTTAATCCATTTGCCGTTCGCGAGCTTGCTAAGTATCTTAACATCTTCCTTCGTCTTGGCGAACATCTTCATCGCGATCGAATCAGAGAAATCCGTCACGTTAAATGTGAACAGTGTACTGCCGTTGCGTAGCTCCTTCGATTCGAGTCCGAATATAGTGCCCTGCACCGCTATTTTTTTCTCTTCCTCGCGGATGTTCATAATTGGGACAGCTTCTTCGCGGATATCATAACCGATAGCAAGCGGAAGCTCGCCCTCGTCTGCTGCATCGTCAAACGATTCTGGCACCGAGCTTTCCATAATTTGTTGAATCGCTTCGCGTTCCTCCTGCTCCACCTTCTTGGCGAACTGCTCGTACGCTTCTTGACGGCTTTCTTGCCCTTTGCTCGTACTGAGTCGTACGCGAACCGTTCTGGCGAACCGTTCGTCATAAAAACGGGCAACCGCCTCATCGATCCCCTTCTTCTTCGCCAGCTCAAGACCCGTTGAGTCCATCATCTTAATGGTCAGCCGATCATCTGCTGATTCAATTAACGCACGCGATAGCCAGCCATTAACCGATACCATCTCCCGCTGCGCGTATTCAACGAATAACGGCCAATACTGCTCGGCTATTTCCGCTGTCGGGATATGCTCGTCGTAATGCATCACTACAGCAATGGCGGCGATATGAGCAAGTCTATCCGCAATCGTTCGGCAAAACAGTGAAAACGGCGTACTCGGAACGATTGTCGATTTATGGATATGAA
The DNA here is from genome assembly GCF_004001065.1 of Paenibacillus xylaniclasticus. GTDB lineage: Bacteria > Bacillota > Bacilli > Paenibacillales > Paenibacillaceae > Paenibacillus_T > Paenibacillus_T xylaniclasticus. Next base: position 216,888 of record NZ_BIML01000004.1, on the reverse strand, counting down.
GCGTCCAGTGCCTATTGCTTTCGCTGACCACTACACGCTCGATATGTCCGTCTTGAAAATACGATTGAACAAGCTCGTCAGGCACCTGCGCCTGACGCATTAGAAGCTCAAATCGCTGACGCTTATTGGTGTCCATAGTGCGCTCCTTTCCTATATATATCGCTCCCTCCCAAACCCTCCCTCTTCCAGAGGGAGGGCCCCAGATGGCTTCGCCCTCTGGACTCCCAAAGGACGCTCTCTAGTTGGTCAGGTGTATAGAGCCGCTTATCGTCCCTTCGGGACACGCTCTCCTTTACCGCTCGACCTGTAACTTCGCTCCGGCTCCTGCCGAGCTTCGTCTAGCTAAAAAGACAAAATAACTGCTTCATTCTAAAACCTTATTTCGACCTTCGTTGTCGAATCTTGTGCTCATCGTTTCTAATTATACTCGATTGTAATCCGTTTGGGGACGAAGGAATAAATGAAAGATGTTTTGCGTTACTTACAATTTGTTGAAAACAGGAAGATTGAGGAACTCCGCCGACATAAAAGAAACAAACGCGAATCCTCTGCTGCTGCAGAGGATTCGCGTTCAGTTCGTTACATATTAATAAGCTCTTGCAAATACGACCGTATGCTCGGCTTTCTCGCCACAGACGAGGCAAATCGATTTGTGAGAAGTCGGTTCGAACGGAATGTTTCGGCTTGTTGCGCCCGTTTCTTCCTTGACTGTCTTCTCGCATGCAGCCGAACCGCACCAGCCCGCTTCGACGAAGCCACGCTTGTTCTCAAGAAACGCCTTCATATCGTCGAGCGTATCGAGCGATTTGAAGTTGTCCTCGCGGAACTGTTTCGCGCGCTCGAACATATCGTTATGAATTTCTTCGAGCATCCGCTGTACTTCTTCGACCAGATTACTTTGCGAAACGACGCGTTTCTCACCCGAAATACGGGAGACGAGCACCGCTTGTCCGTTCTCGCAGTCACGAGGTCCGATTTCGATACGAAGCGGCACGCCGCGCATCTCATATTCATTGAACTTCCAGCCCGGGCTAACGTCAGAGCGGTCATCCACTCGAACACGAACGCCTGCTTGCTTCAATTGCGCGAACAGCTCGTCGACTCGTGGCATAACTACGTCACGCGTCTTCGGAGGCCCGATCGGAATCATAATCGCTTGCGTTGGCGCAACCTTCGGCGGCAGTGCCAAGCCGCGATCGTCGCCGTGTACCATGATAAGCGCACCGATCAGACGCGTGCTGACACCCCAAGAAGTCGTGTGACAGAACTGCAGCTGGTTCTCACGGTCAAGGAACTTGATGTCGAACGCTACTGCGAAGTTCGTGCCGAGGTAATGAGACGTACCGGCTTGAACAGCACGACCATCCTTCATCATTGCTTCAATCGAATACGTGTCCACTGCACCTGCGAATTTCTCCGAAGGCGTCTTCTGCCCCACGATGACTGGAATAGCCAGGAAATCCTGTACAAAATCACGGTAAACGTTGAGCATTCGCATCGTTTCCTCGCGCGCTTCCTGCTCCGTCTCGTGCGCGGTATGGCCCTCCTGCCAGAGGAACTCGCTCGTCCGCAGGAAAGGTAGCGTACGCTTCTCCCAACGGACCACATTCGCCCATTGGTTAATTAGCAGAGGCAAATCACGGTACGATTGAATCCACTTCGCATACATGTGGCCGAACATCGTCTCGGACGTCGGACGTACAGCAAGGCGCTCCTCAAGCTTCTCGCCTGCCGCTTCCGTTACCCAAGGGAGCTCTGGATTAAAGCCCTCAACATGCTCCTTCTCTTTCTGAAAGAAGCTCTCCGGTATAAACATCGGGAAATAAGCGTTACGGTGTCCTGTCTCCTTGAACCGACGGTCGAGGTCACGTTGAATATTCTCCCACAGCTCGTAGCCTTCGGGACGGAATACGATACAACCGCGAACTGGCGAATAATCCATCAGCTCCGCTTTCTTGATGACATCGATATACCAACGGGAAAAATCTTCGCTCTGCGGCGTAATTTCCGTTACAAAACCTTTCTCCTTCGCCATAAACGATCTTAATGCTCCCCTCTAAACAATCGCAATATATCATTATAGGTTACGACCAGCATTAACAGCATGATCATCGCAAAGCCGATAAAATGAACGAGACTTTCACGACTTGGATCGAGCGGTCTGCCCCGAACTGCTTCTAATCCGAGGAAAACCAACCGGCTTCCGTCCAGCGCCGGAATCGGCAGCAGATTGAAGATACCTAAGTAAAGGCTGAGCAGCGCAGCCCAGCTTGTCAGCTTCGTAATCCCTTGTGCTGCAATCTGACCTGTTACTTCTGCTGTTCGTACCGGCCCGCCAAGATCATCGATCTTGAACTGTCCCAATACTATCTTCTTGAACCCGTCAAATATTGCAATCGTCATTGATTTCATATATTCGCCGGACAGCGTAATCGTCTCACCGAACTTGGCAGGACGGGTCGGATAAGCGTACGAGATCCCTACCTTATAGCTAGCGGTTTCCTCTCCATCCAGCTTAATTAACTCCGGCGTAACGGATAAAGTTCGAAGCTCCCCGTCACGCAATACTTCCCAAGTCGTTGCCTTGCCTGAAGAAGCTGTTATAATCGCTCTGACCTTCTCTGTATCGATGCCAATAGCTTCGCCGTTGATGGAGCGGATTTCATCGCCGACCTTCAATCCTGCGTCATCGGCCGGCATATTTTTCTCGACTGTTCCGATCAGAATCTTATCCGGATTATCTACTGTCACACCCGACAGCTGAATGTAAATGCCAACGAGTACGAACGCGAGCACAAAGTTCATAAACGGTCCGGCAAAAATAGCAAGCGCTCGCTGTCCAATCGTCTTGCTGCCGAATTGGCGGTCAATTGGAGCAATTTGCGTTTCCCTGCCCTTTGAAATCATGAGCGCCTGAGGATGAACGCGATACGTCTCCTGCTCGCCGTCCACATCCAATGTAACCGATAGTTTCCGTTCAAGATCGATTGCGACGACCTCGCCGCGAATAACACCGCTTCGCTCATCCAGACGGTCCAGATACAGCTTGGTCACAGAATCGCCAGTAATCTTCACCGCTATAGTCTGACCCTCAGCGACATCGACAATCTCCGGATCCTCGCCCGCCATACGGACGAAGCCGCCGGCAGGAAGCAAGCGTAAGGTGTAACGGGTCTCTCCGCGCTTGAACGAAATTAGCTTTGGTCCGAATCCAATCGCAAACTCACGGACAAGGATACCTGCGCGCTTAGCGAAATAAAAGTGACCCCATTCATGAATCGTTACGATAACGAAAAACACGAGAACGGTCAAAAAAATGACCTGAATCATATGCATAGCTTGGAGCCTCCTGTTCCTGGTCCTATCTATAGCGCTATCGGTTTGGCTTGTTCTTAATTTATCATTATTCTGCCACCCGATACAAGAGAACCCATTCAGCTAGGTCTAAGCTGTAGACGAATGCCTTCGTGCCCAAGCATCTGCCTCCGCAATCACTTGTTCATCCGGCTGTTTAATCGCATCATGCTGCTCCAGCGTAGTCTCTACAATACGTTCAATATCTAGAAAACCGATTTCTTTCTTCAGGAAGCGGGCGACAGCCACTTCATTCGCTGCGTTGAACACCGTTGTTGCGGTCCCCCCTGTTCGACCGGCTGCATAAGCAAGCCGCATCATCGGGTATCGCTTCTCGTCCATCTCGCGGAAGTGAAGCGTTCCGACTTTCGCGAGATCCAGCCGCTCTGTCGGGGTGACACGCCGCTCTGGATATGTAAGTGCATATTGTATTGGAATGCGCATGTCGGGCAGTCCTAACTGCGCCATTACGCTGTGATCCTTGAACTCCACATAGGAATGAATAATACTCTCCGGATGGATAACAACGCCAATATCATCATAGTCGATATCATATAACCAGCGGGCTTCGATAACTTCAAGCCCCTTGTTCGCCATGGTCGCCGAGTCAATCGTAATTTTAGCGCCCATCGACCAGTTCGGATGCTTAAGCGCTTGTTCGACTGTCACAGCTGTAAGTTCATCTCTTGAACGGTCACGGAACGAGCCACCGGACGCGGTCAGCGTAATCCGTTTAACAGACTTGCGGCTTTCTCCGTTCAAGCATTGCAAAATCGCTGAATGCTCACTGTCGATCGGCAAGATAGGGACGCCATTCTGCTCAGCAAGCGACATGACTAGATGGCCAGCCGTAACGAGCGTTTCTTTGTTCGCGAGCCCTATTGCTTTTCCTTCACGAATCGCCGCTAATGTAGCGCTTAGTCCACGGCTGCCGACGATAGCGGTTACGACCATGTTCGATTGGCCTGCGGCAGCAAGCTCGATCAAGCCCTGCTCCCCATATAACACTTCAGTTCCCGACGGAAGATACAGCTTAATCTCGTCTGCTGCAGCTTTGGTCGCGACACATACTCTCTTCGGCCGGAATTGTTTCACTTGCTCCAGAAGCAATGCCGTGTTGTTTCCGGCTGACAGCGCCTCGACCTCGTACCGTTCTCGATCATGTGCAATAACATCAAGCGTCTGCGTACCAATCGAGCCTGTCGATCCGAGTATCGTTACAATTGTTGTCATGTTCTTAATCCTCCGTCTAGACTACTGGATCATGCTTCACCATACTGAATACATAGCTCGGTAGCTTAATCTGACTCCCTGGTTATCCGGGAAGAATTTCGGTTATGACGAGCAAAGGAAAGACGATAATCCAGCTGTCGCAACGATCCAACACGCCGCCATGTCCCGGCAGCAGCGTACCAGAATCTTTGATACCACGTACCCGTTTGTAGGCGGATTGAATCAGGTCACCGAGTTGACCAGCTACTGCGCTAATTGCAGCGATGCCAATCGCCGTTCCGATATTGATCCAGTTCGGAGCGCACCATGCAAAAATTAGACCAATAATTAGCGACAATACAATGCCGCCAATGGAGCCTTCAATCGTTTTATTTGGGCTGATCGACGGCCACAGCTTATGTTTGCCGATTGCTCGTCCGACGAAGTAGGCACCTATGTCAGATGCCCATATACAGCCAAACGCCAAGAACGACAAATACAGTCCGTGCGATTCGCTAGAACGGACTGTCAGCATAGCGTCGAAGCCGAATCCGACATAAAGCGAGCCAAGCAGCAGAAGCGATGCGCCGTCGATCGTCAATTTATTTTTGGTCAATACGGTAACAGATAGCAGCGCAAACATGAGCACCCAGATGACCGTTAAAAGATTCGGCTGATTGACATTGAACAGCTCCCAAGGCAGTACGATAAGGATTACCCCTGCGAACCCAAGCAGAGACGCAGGGTGGAATAGACTGATTCCGTTCATCGTTACATATTCTCGATAACCAATCAACGCAAGCAGAACGATAAGCGCGGCATAAATCCAGTCACCGGCCACGATCGCGCACGCAAATACGGCTCCGGCTATAACGCCAGTTACGATCCGCTGTTTCACCTTGTTCACTCCATTATTCGTTACAAGCCGCCGTACCTGCGCGCGCGGCGTTGATATTCCGCGATCGCTTCGTAAAAGTGATTTTCCGAAAAGTCAGGCCAATAGACGTCTGTAAACCACATTTCGCTATATGCCAACTGCCAAAGCATAAAGTTACTCAATCTCAGCTCACCGCTCGTGCGGATAAGCAGATCAGGGTCGGGCATTCCACTTGTGAAAAGCCGCTCCTCGATGATCGATTCGTCAATTTGCTCTGGTGTTAATTGTCCATCCCGTACTGCTTCAGCGATTAGCTTAACTGCGTCGGTCATTTCCTTACGACTGCCATAATTAAGAGCAAAGTTAAGGATTAGTCCTGTGTTGCTCGCGGTCTTTGCAATCGCCTCTTCTAACGGAGCAATGGTATATTCAGGAAGTGCTTCACGATGTCCCATTACGCGTACCTGCACGTTGTTAGCAATTAACTCATCTAGTTCAATCGCCAGAAATTCTTGTGGAAGCCTCATTAGAAAGTCGACTTCTGCTTTCGGACGCTTCCAATTCTCCGTCGAGAACGCATATAGCGTCAAATATTTGACACCAAGACGATCGGCAGCCATCGTAATTTGTTTGACAGCCTTCATGCCAGAATGATGGCCTGAGATACGGGGCAGCCCGCGGCTTTTGGCCCAACGTCCGTTGCCGTCCATAATAATGGCAACATGTTCTGGCACATTGTCAGCCGCCAAATTATGATCCGTATCGGATGACGGTTTGACGAACTTGCTCCACAATCGATCGATCATCCGGGACTCCTCCTATGATACAACAAACCCCACCTGTCGGAGGGGCAGCAGCATCTATTTAGACTTCCATAATTTCTTTTTCTTTAGCGGAGAGCACTTTCTCAACCTCGGCTACAAAACGATCCGTCATCTTTTGAATATCGTCCTGATGACGACGGGATTCATCCTCAGAAATCGATGTTTTTTCCAGTTTTTTGATGTCATCATTCGCATCGCGTCGAATGTTACGGATAGCAACCTTCGCTTCTTCGCCATATTTCTTCGTGAGCTTCACAAGCTCCGAACGGCGTTCTTCCGTAAGCGGCGGAATCGACAGTCGAATCGTGCTGCCATCGTTCGATGGCGTCAAACCAAGATCCGATTTCATAATCGCTTTCTCGATCGACGAGACAGATGATTTATCCCATGGCTGCAGCAGCAACGTACGCGAGTCAGGCGTATTGATGTTAGCCAATTGATTTACCGGCGTCATAGCACCGTAATATTCAACTTGAATTCGATCAAGCAGCGCAGGCGTCGCGCGTCCCGCACGAAGCGTAGACAGATCACGTCTTAAAGCGCCGATCGCTTTCTCCATCCGTTCCTCTGCATCCTTCTTAATCGCTTGAGGCACTAGTTGACACTTCCTTTCACAATCGTTCCAATTCGCTCGCCAAGAATAACACGTTTAATATTGCCGGATTCCGTAATCGAGAATACGATAAGCGGAATATTGTTATCCATACAGAGTGATGAAGCGGTAGAATCCATTACGCCCAAGTTTTTGTTAAGCACTTCCATGTACGTAAGCTGGTCGTATTTCTCAGCAGTTGCATCCTTAAATGGATCAGCGGAATATACACCATTCACCTTGTTCTTCGCCATGAGAATGACTTCCGCCTCTATTTCAGCAGCGCGAAGCGCAGCCGTCGTATCAGTCGAGAAGAACGGATTGCCTGTACCTGCTGCAAAAATGACGACACGGCCTTTCTCCAGGTGACGGATAGCCCGTCTACGAATATAAGGCTCCGCGATCTGCTGCATTGCAATCGACGTCTGAACGCGGGTAGGTACTCCAATTTGCTCCAGTGCATCCTGAAGCGCCAATGAGTTCATTACCGTCGCCAGCATACCCATATAGTCAGCCGTAGCGCGGTCGATGCCTTTAGCTGTTCCAGCGATGCCCCGCCAAATGTTGCCGCCTCCGACAACAATGGCAACTTCGACATTCAGCTCAACAACTTCTTTCACTTGCTCGGCGATAGAAGAAATAACGGAGGCTTCAATTCCATATCCGCCCTGTCCGGCCAGCGCTTCGCCGCTCACCTTCAGTACTACGCGTTTAAAAACCGGTTGTTCCATCTTATTCATAACCTCCATCTTGCTCCTCATCAATTGATGAGATTATGTGCCATGATCGCCGGGCATACAAGAGGGCGGGGCCAATACCCCGCCCCGCCGCTGTAAGTACGATTACAGTTTAGCTTGCGACATAACTTCTTCTACGAAGTTGTCAACTTTTTTCTCCAAGCCTTCACCGAGCTCATAGCGAGCAAAGCGACGGATCGAAATATTCTCGCCGATCGTGCTAATTTTTTCATTGAGCAGTGTCGAGATTTTTTTGTCCGGATCTTTGATGAACGGTTGCTCGAGGAGGCAGAACTCTTCGTAATATTTGCCAATACGGCCTTCAACCATTTTCTCAACGATGTTGGCTGGTTTGCCTTCGTTAAGCGCTTGGTTTCTCAGAATCTCGCGTTCTTTCTCAAGATCTTCAGCCGAAACCTCTTCGCGGCGAACATATTTAGGATTAGCCGCTGCAATTTGCATTGCAATGTCGCGTGCGAACTCACGGAATTGGTCTGTCTTCGCAACGAAGTCCGTCTCGCAGTTAATTTCGACGAGGACGCCAATACGGCCGCCTGCGTGAATGTACGATTCGACTACACCTTCCGTAGCGATACGACCTGCTTTGTTAGCTGCAGCCGCCAAGCCTTTCTCACGAAGAAGCGCTGTTGCTTTTTCGATATCACCGTTCGCTTCGTCCAGAGCTTTCTTGCAATCGAGCATACCTGCGCCCGTTTTTTCACGCAGTTCTTTAACTGCACTCGCACTTACTGCCATACTATTACCTCCTGAATATACGTTCTTCATTCATGTTCGAAAAAAGGGCGGTGAGGAGGCGTAACACCTTCTGACCACCCTTTCTTGTTGTATGCCGAGTATACGTTACGCTGTCGTTTGCTCGCCTTGGTTCGCTTCCACGATAGCGTCAGCCATCTTCGAAGTGAGCAGCTTAACTGCACGAATAGCGTCGTCATTACCTGGGATGACATAGTCGATTTCGTCCGGATCGCAGTTCGTATCAACGATACCTACGATTGGGATACCAAGCTTGCGAGCCTCCGCTACTGCGATACGCTCTTTACGCGGGTCGATAACGAACAGCGCGCTTGGCAAACCTTTCATACCTTTGATGCCGCCGAGGAATTTCTCGAGACGGTCTTTTTCTTTGCGAAGAATGATAACTTCTTTCTTAGGGAGAACTTCAAACGTGCCGTCCTCTTCCCATTTCTCAAGCTGTTTCAGACGGTCGATACGCTTTTGAATCGTTTGGAAGTTCGTCAGCGTGCCGCCGAGCCAGCGTTGGTTGATGTAGAAGTTGCCGCAACGAGTTGCTTCTTCTTTAACAGAGTCTTGAGCTTGTTTCTTCGTACCGACGAACAGTACCGTGCCGCCTTCTGCAGCAACAGACTTAATGAAGTTGTACGCTTCGTCAACTTTTTTGACCGTCTTTTGAAGGTCGATGATGTAAATGCCGTTTCTTTCGGTGAAGATATAACGATCCATTTTCGGATTCCAACGACGAGTTTGGTGACCGAAGTGAACACCAGCTTCGAGAAGCTGTTTCATGGAGATTACCGCCATATCCACTACACCTCCTATAAAATGGTTTTGGAATTTCCTCCGCCCGTCGCATCTCCCATCAAAACTTACCGTCCCGGCAAGCACCGTTGATGGAATTAACAGGGCGTGTGTTTTAACACCGTCAACTAATATATCACAAATAAAAACGCCATGCAAGCGAGCATGACGTGTTTTTTATCAAGATTTCGACTTTATTCGATTCGCCTGTGCTTCAGTCAGCGGCTGGCTTGTGATCGTGTTAATTGTCTCTTCGAGCGTCGGCTGTCCGTTGAACACAAAATAACCGGCCCTTACAAGCTTTTTGCTGTTCTTCATCTGCTTGATAAATTTGCTTTCGCTCGTAATAATACCTTTGTCGGAGAGCAGTTCGGCTGTCTCAGTAAGATTCATCCCCGGCTCAATCCGAATGACGATCGCAGCTGCCTTCTCATCCGCTTCCGGAAGAGACGGCTCCTCTATTTGATCGGATGCAGGCTGCTCAGGCTTAGTAGCCGCTCCAGAAGCAGGCAAAGTCGGTTCTTCAGGTGCAGCTGCACTCTCATTACTAGATTGAGCAGTAGGCTCAGACGGTTGTTCCGGCGAAGAAGGCTGTTTCGGCTGGGCAGGCTCAGACGGATTCTCAGACGTCTTGCTTTCAACAGCTTCATCTATATCACTGGACTGCTCTGCCTGATTCTCAGTAGCAGCCTCCTTCTTAGCCTCGTCGATTAACTGCTGCACTTCTTGCTCGGTATACAGCTTCTCATCCGAATTCAAATACTCAGAAGGCTCCTGCTGACCGGTAATCATGAGCTGAAGCAGCAAGCCACCGACGATGATGCCAGATCCGAAGCCTACAAGAAAACGACGCTCCTTAAGCATGTGCGCCCTCCTCCTGCTTCGCGAGCTGAATAATTAGCTGAACCTCACCTTTATTCTTCCCAATCTTGCGTGCAACAGCTTCGATCGATTTGCCTTGATCATACAATTCGAACAGCTCCGGATAACGACTGCGAATTGATGGTCGATTCAGCTCCGGCTCCACAGCAGCTGTCCCATGCTGTTCATCTGCAGCAGATGCGGGTGCTGTCTCCGGCTGCGGGACTACAGGCACATTAACGCCGGAAGCCGCCTGAACGAGCGATTGCTGGAGCTTTATCTCCAGATCGGCACAGCGGCTTTCCAAGTCGGCTATGCGCTTCTCACGTAGCGCCAACTGGCGAGCATTGTCCTCTTGGGACTGCTTAACGAGCTCAACAAGCTCACGGTTATCCGACTCCATATTTTCCATAAATTGCTCTAGCGCAATCTCCATGTTCATCGTTGATTTGGCTGAAGGTTCGTCCTGCTTCGGACGCGGCCGGGTTAAGCCGAATACGACGATAAACGCGCCTAACAAAACAACATAGCCCCATGGCGCCATATTCATATCATTTCACCTGCTTCTTGCTGCAGCGGAATAGCTACAGCATGCTGCTATTTACATCGATAGATCGATCGATTTGCCTTTGTACGGATGGACGGCAGGCTGGATATGATCAGACAGCTCTTGATGGGTGGGATCGCCTTCCCGCTTACGTTCCTTATTATTCTTCGATTGCTTGGCGCCCCCATCTCGAATAGCTGATTCCGACGTTTTCTCCAGCTTTTCATTACGGGTGCGTGCACGAGCTTGTTCTCGTGCTGCTTGGTCTGCAACGAACAGCTGATCGGTAGTCGGCTTATGCATCGTATGACTGTGACTAACCGACATTTCAGGTATCCGGGCTACCGATGTCTGAAGATCGATGGAACGATAGGTCATCCTCGCACTCTCCTCTCTTCATGCGTTATGCATCGGTTTCCTAGTACGAAACCATTGCAACCTCGCCGTCCTTCAAACGAAACGAAATTCGATTCGCCGAATCCTTCACAAATCGTGTATAGCGGCCGATTACGATCTTCGTCCCAGCGTAACACGTATTGGCCACATCAATTCGGGCAATGTCCGTTTCCTCAAGCGTCTTCTCAATTTCGAATATGCGCTCGCGGCTTTCATCGATCTGTTCCATCGTCTTCCTCTTAGTAGCATTAAGCTTTATGCGAAGAGCCATTTTATCCTCGGATAACTGTCCGCTTAGCGCAAGTTGGTCCAAGAGGCCAAGAGCCTTCTCCGTCTTATCTAACGAATCTGTCATCTGACGAAGCGACATCTTTAGATCTTGCAGCTCACCGCGCAGTTCCGGACGTACGCCGACCTCAATGGACGTAGCAGTTGACATCGTATTGCCAATAGTCCGTGCCACTACACGCTCTCCAGCCTGGATTGATCCGCCGACAATTAATCCTTTGGCACCGGTGCATAACACCTGCTTCCCTGCTTTGAGCTGCGAGTGCATAATACTCTGGGAAACAGTGATCGTATCGCCAGCGATCAGCTTACCGTCTTGAACGAAAGATAATTTAATATTTTTGCCGGCTTTCAGATAACCTTTATCCCCGGCCATAACGCCTCCAGTAATTTCAATGGAACCTTCTGCCTCAATTTCCGCCCCTTCCACACCGCCAATTACACGAATATCACCGGATGCTTTAACACGGAATCCAGTCAGCACGTTACCGCGAATAACGACCGTCCCGACAAAATTGATGTTGCCCGTCCGATAATCAACGTCGCCATTGACTTCATAGACCGGAAACACATTGATTTTATCATTCTCTGTCTTCGTCAGCTGACCATCAATAGCGGCATACATTGCCGTCTGCTCCGCATTAAGAACAACGTTCTTGCCAACCTTAAAGCGTCCTTCCTTGCCGTTACGTCCAGCCAGCTCAACGCCTGTTACGCTCATGCCCGCGCGTCCCATCGTCGCTTCCACTTTCTCAGCGATCAACTGCCCTCGCTTAACGTTATTGATTCGTTGCACTTCCTTTAGATCTACGGTCCCGTCAGATGCTTCAACCGGGCGATGGCCCTGCTCATCGCCCAAGTCGATAACAAAACGTATATAGCCGTCCTCTCCTTGCTGAGGCGGATCTCCGGAAGCGATAAGTGTCTGATTATATAAGTAGTCTTTCGGATTTTTGGCAATTTTATGAATAACATCATATTGCAATCCATACACGACACCGTTGCTCTTCACAAATCGTTCCAGAGCTTCGGGCGAACATTCGAAAGTATCATCGGCACGGTTAAACTGCAAATAAGCAGAAAGTTTATCCGGCGCGATTTGGATCCGTATGAACGACTCCAAATTGTATGCCTCAGCCACGACGGCTCCTCCTTGAATTAAGTATTTTGGAGCAATTGATCTTTATGTTTAGCTAAAGCTCCGCGAAGCCGCAGTATAGCTTTCGAGTGAAGCTGTGATATCCTAGAAGGCGATAACGACATCACTTCTGCAATTTCGCTGAGCGATAATTCCTCGTAATAAAATAGAGATACGACCGTCCGTTCCTTCTCCGTCAGACGTTCGATACCTTTCACAAGCGATTCCTTCAAATAATACTCATGTACTTTATAATCCGGGTTTTTCGCTTTCTCGTCAATTAATAAAGACAGTCTCGTCTCAGACTCCTCCTCGCGGATCGGGTCCTCTAACGAACATATCGTCGTCACGGCAATTTCTTGCAGCATGACATTGTACTCTTTCTCAGTGATGTTCAAATAATTGCTAATCTCCGCGTCTGTAACCGAACGCAAATATTGTTGTTCTAAATGCTGATACGCTTCTTCAATCTTTTTGGCCTTGTCCCGAACTGATCTAGGCACCCAGTCTCCTTGACGAAGTCCGTCAATGATTGCACCGCGAATACGCCAGGACGCATACGTTTCAAATTGCAATCCGCGCTCGTAATCGAACTTCTCAATCGCATCGATCAGCCCCATTACACCGTTGCTGTACAAATCATCCTTCGATACCGTCTTCGGTAGTCCAATCGCCATTCGGCTTGTCACATAATCAACCAGTGGCAAATATTGTTCAATGAGTTGCTTCTTCGCTTCGATGTCCTTTTCCGATTTCCATTTGCGCCATTTCTCGATGTTAGACAAATGAGGCGTTTTCGGCTCAATCATCGTCTCAGCCTCCCGTCATGTGACGTATTGCTTTGGCTAGTTCTTCCGGTTCTTTATTTTGCGTTGACACAAGCTTAGGCGGATTCAACGGTTGAAAACCGTTCGATCCGGTATCCGCCTGTGCCGCAGCAGACTTTGTCGAGTTCGGTTTCAGCAAGTCGTGCAGCGCTTCTGTTTCGTCAGGCGTAACCGCCTCGAATGCACTAGCTTGTCCCGACTGGTTGTCTTGCGTAACGGAACGGCTCACCGGAATAGAAGGCTGCGGCGTTAGTGCAAGCTTCAAGATCGCCCTGAACAAATAAGCCGCCAAGAAAAATGCGCCAAACGCATACACAGCTCTCATGCAACTAACAGCAAGCGTGTTCCCATTCAATGAGAACAACAATGTCAGCACACTTCCTGCCGCTCCGAAACCAATATTCCAGCGCCATGTTCCAATCATGTTAAATCTCCTTTATTCCAAACTGAACACTTCGAATCGTTAGAATGCCGGTACGGCTGTCCATTTCGATTGTACGCCCGTAATTCGCTCCTGTATCTTCCGCCCGAATTGGGATAGATGTCAATTGCAGCGCATGCTTGCAAGATTCGATGTTACGAGGTCCAATCCGCATCGTGTCGCTCTGTGAAGCAAACGCGAACATTTGTGCTCCTCCAGCTAATTTGGCTACCATTCGCTTTACGGATGCTCCGGCTTCTTCCATACGAGCGATTAGAGCAGGTACAGCGGAATCCGCATATTTAGCAACATTGAAGGATGACTCCTTAGCAATTTCAGAAGAGGGAAGCATTATATGAGCCATTCCCGCAATGCCGGCAACTGAATCATACAAGGTTACACCAACACACGATCCTAACCCTGTCGTTCTTATTAGAGCGCCATCTGTTGCAATATTCATGTCAGCCATACCGACCTTTACCGTTACTTGCTGCATCATTCGGCCGTAACCCCTAGCGCTCGGAATATTTTGTTGAAGGAATCAGGATCCGGTATGAAGAAAAAATGCCCCTCCAGCAAGTCCCTGCCCTCTAAAAAGGATGTCTCGATCAGCAGTGCAGAATCGCCCATTTCGCCAAATTGCAGCAAACCGTAAGATAATATAGCACCTGCCATATCCACTGCTACGGCCGGTACAGCCGGCATTAGCGATAAACCAGTGAAATCAGCCAGAGACGATAAATAAGAACCGCCCAAGATGTTGCCAATCTCACATAGCGCGGACAGCTCCATCTCAGAATATCCTTCCTGCTCTCTAATTTCGAACGACATAAGCTGGTGCATGATTCGCTTTGCCGAAGGCTCTTCGATAATAAAGAACATGTTGCCAGGCGCATCGCCTTCTACTCGTAAATAGACAGCGATCACGATCTGTTCAGATCCACCGACAATATCGGCGATTTGCTCGAAAGGAAGCAGCGAAACTTGCGGAACCGCCATGTCAACAGGTTTGTCCAGCAGACGGGACAACGCAGTTGCTGCGTTGCCCGCCCCGATATTGCCGATTTCCTTCAGAACGTCCAGTTTGAAGGCTCCAATACCGTACACCCCGCTCACGGTCTATACCTCTAACTGTTCGAGCTGAATAATTTCTTTGCGGTTCAATACTTCCGACAAATTAAGCATGATGAGCAGCTGACTGTCTCCAATCTTCGCAATACCTTGCAAATATTTAGCTTTAATACCGCCAATAACTTCCGGCGGGCTGTCAATCATATCGGAGTCGATATCAATGACATCATTCGCCGAATCTACGATAAAGCCAACCTCCAGTTCGTTAGCTGCAACAATAATAATGCGTGAATTTTCTGTTGCTGCCGTCTCCTCTAATCCAAAGCGGCCTCTCAAATCGAGAACAGGAACAACGATACCACGAAGATTAATTACCCCTTTAATAAAACCTGGCGCCTTTGGAACTCTTGTAATCGGCTGCATCCGTTCAATTGTGCGTACTTTATCAACCTCGATACCGTACTGTTCCTCACCAAGCGCGAAAACGATTACTTTCAATTCTTCTCCCATGCGTATTCCCTCCTCTATTTAATGAAAGCATTCGGATCGATAATAAGTGCAACTTGGCCATCGCCAAGAATCGTAGCTCCTGATATCGCCTTAATAGCTGGCAAGTAGTTACCGAGCGACTTCAAAACGATTTCACTCTGACCGATAAACGAATCAATCATGAGTGCGGCAAGCTTATCATTCTTGCGAATAACAACGATTTCCGTTTCTTCCTCTTCATCCTCGCGGTAATCCGGCACGTCCAGCACAGTTGCAAGCGAAACGACAGGGATAACGGTTCCTCGGAATTCAATCATCTTACTGCCTTGAACGGTAGCGATGCTGTCTCGCTTAATAATACCGGTCTCAACAATCGACGAGAGCGGGATTGCGTATTTCTCCGAGCCCATTTGAATGAGCATCGCCGAGATGATGGACAGTGTAAGCGGCAGCTGGATCGAGAATATCGTGCCTTTACCCTGCTGCGAACGAATGGTTACATGGCCGCCAAGCGATGTAATCTTCGTTTTGACGACGTCCAGACCAACACCGCGACCGGATATATCCGATATTTTATCAGCGGTACTGAAGCCTGGTGCGAAGATAAGCATTTGTGCTTGCTCTTCCGTTAACTTGTTCGCTTCTTCCTCTGACAGAACGCCGTTCTTCACAGCAATTCGTTTTACTTTGGCTGCATCAATACCATTGCCGTCATCTTCGACCTCTATAAAGACGTGATTACCACTGTGGAACGCACGCAAATTGACAGTACCTGTTTCCGACTTGCCTGCAGCGACCCGATCGGCCGGCATCTCAACCCCGTGGTCAAGTGAGTTACGAAGCAAATGAACGAGCGGGTCGCCAATTTCATCAATAACCGTCCGGTCAAGCTCAGTTTCAGCCCCGGTAATGACAAGATCAATTTTCTTCTCCAGCTGCTTCGCAATGTCGCGTACCATTCGAGGGAAACGGTTAAATACCGATTCGACCGGCACCATCCGCAGCTTTAATACGATATCCTGCAAATCCGAGCTGACGCGAGTCATATGCTCGACCGTCTCAATCAGATCGCTTCGTTTGATTTCGCTCGAGAGCTGCTCTAGCCGGACTCTATCAATTAGAAGCTCGGATAACAGATTCATCAGCGAGTCAAGCCTGTCGATATCGACGCGAATCGTTCGGCTCGCGACGGCCGTTCCCGCTGCAGCGGTCTGTGTTCTCGCGGCGGGCTTTGGACGTGCGGCATCATCTTTAGCTTTCTCTACTGGAGCTGGTGCAGGAGCAGACTGAGTGGCAGCCTGCTTCTGCTGCTGACTGCTTGCCCCCGGCCCGTACATTTGCAGCGACTCGGCATCGAGTGACACGACTTCTGCAGACTCAACTTCAGAAACCGATTCAATCAGCTTCTTCAGTTCGTCAGCGTTCGTATTGGAGATTGTGAAGACGATAAACGAGCGGTCGAACTTCTCCTGCTCCAAGTCTTGTACGGACGGTTCAGACTTCACCACTTCTCCGTTGTTTTCAAGTACGTCAAATACCATATAGGCACGAGCTGCTTTCAGAACGCAATCTTCACGCAGCGTCACCTTTATGTATAAAGCGCTGTTACCTGATTCAATCGACTGCTTCAAGACGGATTGCTGGAAAACGTCGAGCAGTGCGCCACTGGATGTGTTTACTCCACCGCTCGTCGGCGCTGAACTTTCTGCAGACGGCTGCGAGTCCTTTGAATAATCGCCTTTCACGATCGACTGCAAAGCAGCCACAATACTGCTTACATCCGCTTTACCTGTTCCGCCGCCAACGATATCCTGAACCATCGCTTCGAGCGCATCCAATCCTTTAAACAATGTGTCAAAAATAAAGCTGTCCATCGCGAGCTTGCTATTGCGTACAAGATCCAGTACGTTCTCCATCTCGTGAGTCAGCGATGCGAGATCCTCAAATCCCATCGTCGCGGACATCCCTTTGAGTGTATGTGCTGAACGAAAAATGACTTGAACGATGCTGATATCACCAGGATCGTTCTCTAGCTTAAGCAAATTTTCGTTGAGCGCTTGCAGATGGTCATTCGATTCATCAATAAACATTGATAAATATGCGTTCATGTCCATGCCCCGACACCTCCGTTAGTTACTTCGCCTATCGTGTACTTGCCTGTTTAATGCTGTCCTTGCTTGCTTAGTGCGTTTACTACAAAGCCTGCAATTCGAGGAAGCGGGAGCACGTTGGTAGCTGCGCCGAGCTCGATAGCCGAGCGCGGCATACCGTATACGATGCACGTTTGCTCCGACTCCGCCACCGTCGTCTTCGCACCGCTGTCACGAAGCGCCTTCATCCCTTTCGCTCCGTCGCTGCCCATTCCCGTCATGATCACTGCGTGACGGTTCAATTCCGGAAACTGAACAGCGGATTCGAACAATACGTCGACGGAAGGCCGATGACCATTTCGCGCTTCATCAAGTGTAAGCTTCACGTAGTAGCCGTTTCGATCCTTAGCCAACTCCATGTGATAGCCGCCCGGAGCAATATATACGCTGCCAGTCTCAACTCTCTCCCCTTGTACAGCTTCCGTAACGCGTACAGCGCTGAATGCATCTAGCCGTTGGGCTAGCGAGCGGGTAAAATTAGGCGGCATATGCTGCACAACTAGTACTGGTGCTTTAAGCCGCGGCGGCAACGAGCTGATCACCTCATGGAGCGCCTTCGGTCCGCCAGTAGATGTTCCGATCAGTACGATACTGTCGAATACTGTAGATCCTCTAGGCTTACTCGTTGCAGAAGGTGCTGCAGCAGGCTCCACCGGTGGCGGTGCTTCTTTACTTCGTCGCACCGGACCGCTGGAATCTGCTGGTGGAAGCTTCTTAATTACAGGTTGCGCGGCAGGCCCTTTGTGTGCAGCAGATACGCCTGAATTTTTACTAACCGGCTTAGCTATACTCTTGCCACCCCCACTTCGAGGTGGAGCTCCCGGTAGCTCGGCTTTCACCGAAGGATTATCCCTCGGACGAAGCCGTTCTTCGTTAAGCGGAACGACTTCCTCAATGCGTGACGTTTTCTTTGCTTCCGGTTTCAGACGGTTACGTCCAACTAACACTGCAATTCTCAGCTTATCACGCAGCTGCTCGCCGACTTGATCAATATCAACAGAACCATCAATCGCCGGCTTACGGATAAAATCGAAAGCGCCGCTTTGCAAGGCTTTAATTGTATCCCGCGTGTTTTCTTCACTAATCCCGGACAACATAATAACGGGAAGCGGTCTAAAGCTCATAATTTGTTTCAAAGATTCGAGTCCATTCATGACGGGCATTTCCAAGTCCATCGTCACGGCATCCGGCTTAAAAGCTTCGATCGCATCGATAGCTTCTTTGCCATTCTGAGCAGTGGCGACGACCTCAAACTGTTCATCTTTCGTTACGAGATCAGATACGATAGCCCGCATGAAAGGAGAATCATCCACTACAAGTACGCGATACGGCATCATGGAAGCCCTCCCGTAATCCAAAGGATTATTTCATCAGCCTAACCATCTTGTGCAGAAATCCTTTGATACCACCGTTTGTCGGTTCACGAAGCGCCGGCATATCGAGGAAAGTTCTTGCTATTGATTGAATTCCTTTTGATGCACTGCACGTCGGATACGCAATGGTGAATGGAGTTTGCTGCCTCACGGCTTTGCTAACATTCGGATCATCAGCAATTACACCGAGCAGTGGAACCTCAATCCCCATAAACTTACGCGCAGCCATCGCAATTTTGTCCGCTGTCTGCCTTCCCTCCATCGCGTCCATCACACGGTTAATGACAAGGCGGAATGCTGGCTCATGTCCGAAGGAACGAACCATCTTCATCAGTGCATAAGCATCGGTTATGGCGGTAGGCTCGGGCGTTGTGACGACAATCGTCTCGTTCGCCGCCGCAATTAGCGCGGCGGCTTCTTTGGACAAGCCCGCGCCTGTATCGAACAATAAGTAATCATATTTGCCCTGCAGGTTGTCGAGTTGCTCAATAAATTTATTGAGCTGCATATCCGATAACTGCAGTAAATCCTTCAACCCAGATCCTCCGGCTACAAAATGTAAGCCTTGCGGACCGAGCTGGATAATATCCCATATGGTTTTGTCCTGCTGCAGCAAATGATAAATGGAATACGTAGCGTTATGCCCCATTAATACATCTAAATTTGCCATGCCGATGTCGGCATCGAACACAAGCACGGTTTTACCAAGCTGTTGTAAGGCAAGAGCAAAATTCAAGCTGAAATTTGATTTGCCTACGCCTCCCTTGCCGCTCGTTACCGTCAAGATACGCGTTCCTCGTCCTGCTTGCAGCTTCTCTCTGTTGCGTACCAGGTTACGCAGCGTCTCAGCTTGATCATGCATCGGTCGAATCCCCTAGCAGCAATGCAATATAGTCCTCAGCACGGAACAAATCGATATCGTCCGGAACAGTCTGCCCGCTCGCGATATATACGGGCTGTAAGCCATATTCCATCACGATATTCAGTAACGAACCATACACAGTCGTTTCGTCGAGCTTCGTGAAGACGGCCAGCCGTACTCCGTATGGAATAAACCGCTGTGCAATGACAGCCATATCGCTCGTTCTGCCTGTGAGGCTCATGACTAAAAATGCTTTACCCGAGTGGTGTGTATTTAACAGGCTGTTCACTTCGGATACATGCAGCTCACTCCGATAATTTCGGCCCGCCGTATCCATAAAGATAAGGTCGCATTCCTCAAGGCGTTCGAACGCACGCGGAACTTCATTCGGTGAGAATACAACTTCCATCGGAACGTTCAAAATATTCGCATACGTTCGCAGCTGATCGACCGCCGCTATTCGGTACGTGTCCGATGTAATGAAACCGACTTTCTGGCCTCTCTTCAATGTTTGTTCAGCTGCCAGCTTCGCTATCGTGGTCGTCTTGCCAACGCCAGTTGGTCCAACGAAGTAAATAGCACGATCCGACTGTTCAATGCCAGGATGCTCGTATGGCTTAAGCCAGCCGGTCAATACTGCTGCTGCACGCTGCCAAAGCTGATTAGCATCTGTTAAATCGAGTCCCTCTTCAGCCTGCTGTATAAGCTGATCAATTAATTTGTCAATCCATACGGCCGAAACCTCCTGCTCTTCCAGCCGTGCACGAAGCTGCTGAACCGTCTCGGGCTGCATATCCTGCTCCTTCTGACGAGACAGCTTCATGATCCATTCTTTCATATCTTTTATTTCATTAATTAATGCTGCTTCTATCGCTCTCGGGTTGTCCTTCTTGACTAACGGATTAGTAGTCACTGGCACAGCCTCGCCAGTCTCGCCGGGCAATTTAGCCTGAGACGCCGCTCCCTGCAAAAGCGCCGCTGCCCGCTCCGCATGAAGCTTCGGATCGGGCCGGTCCAAAACCGCTGTTGAAGCGGCAGCAGAATTTCCGCTATTGGTTACATTCCTTGCTTTGCCGGCATATGCAGCAGCTGCTGAACTAGCCGTACGTACTGGAACTGCTGCTGCTTTCGTTGAAGCAGCGGAAGCAGTCTTGACAGGATTAGGCTTAGAAGCTCCAGATTCGACCGCAGCGACAACTTCAGTCATTCGCTTGCGGAACATCCCCATGAAGCCTCCAGTCTTAATATCTTTCGTGCTTAGTATGACGGCATCTTTACCTAGTTCACTGCGAATAAGTGGTAGCGCTTCGGATACTTCGTTAACCAAGTAACGCTTTACTCTCACAGATTCACCACCCCGACGCTTTGTACTTCAATATTCGGCTCCAGCTCACTGTAGGACAATACCGGAATATCCTGCATCGTCCGCTCTACCAGCTTCCGCAAGTACATCCTAATCGTAGGAGAGGCAAGTACAACCGGTTGATTGCCAGATTGAATTTGCTTCGATACTTGCTCAGAGAGCTTCTGATAAATTTGCTGGGTTGCAACCGGATCGAGCGATAAGTAGCTGCCTTGCTCAGACTGCTGCACGGCTTCGGCAATTTTCTTCTCGAGTGTCGGTCCGACCGTAATGACGCGAAGCATTTCACCGTTCGGCGAAAACTGCTGCGTAATTTGACGCGAGAGCGATTGTCTAACATATTCGGTCAGCACGTCCGTATCTTTCGTATAGGCGCCTTGATCCGCAAGAGTTTCGAATATTGTGACAAGATCGCGAATCGATATTTTTTCTTTAAGCAGCTTGGCAAGCACCTTCTGAACATCGCCGATCGTAAGCACATTCGGTATAAGCTCGTCGACAAGTGCCGGATAGTTCTCCTTCACGTTCTCGACCAGCGCTTTCGTCTCTTGACGACCAATCAGCTCATGTGCATGGCGCTTAATAATTTCGGTCAAATGTGTTGCTACGACCGATGGTGGATCGACAACCGTATAACCAGACAGCTCAGCACGTTCTTTCATCGCTTCGTCAATCCACAACGCCGGAAGACCAAAAGCAGGTTCGGTCGTCTCGATACCGACAATGGACTCATCATCAAAGCCTGGGCTCATCGCTAAATAGTGGTTAAGCAGCAGATCGCCGCGAGCAACCGTGTTGCCCTTAATTTTTATTACATATTCGTTCGGCTTTAACTGAATATTATCCCGTATCCGGATTACCGGTACAACGAGCCCCAACTCTAGAGCACATTGCCGCCTTATCATAATGATCCGGTCAAGCAAATCGCCGCCTTGCTGCGCATCTGCCAGCGGAATAAGACCATAGCCGAATTCGAATTCGATCGGATCGACCTGCAAAAGACTGATGACGCTTTCCGGACTTCGCACTTCCTCGATTTGCTGCTCCTCGACAAGCATTTCCTCTTCCTCCTGCTGCTTATTAAGATTCTTCTGCAGCCGCCATCCGCCAAACGCGAGTATCGCAGCGATCGGAAGCGTACGGAACCAGCCGATTGGAGTAAAGAAGCCGAGAAGCGCAATCGTTCCTGCAACGATGTAAAGCAGCTTTGGATATCTTAGCATTTGACCAGATAGATCATCCGCTAGGTTACCCTCAGACGAAGCACGTGTAACGATCATGCCGGATGCTGTCGAAATAAGCAATGCCGGAATCTGGCTGACGAGACCGTCGCCGATCGTTAGAATCGAGTATGTATGCATAGCATCAGAGAAGTCCATATCGTGTATGGCCATACCAACGATGAAACCGCCAATTAAGTTAATGAACAAAATGACGATTGCGGCAATGGCATCACCCTTGACGAACTTACTTGCGCCGTCCATTGCGCCGTAGAAGTCAGCTTCCCGTTCGATTTTGGAACGACGGTCCTTCGCCTGCTGCTCGTTAATGAGTCCGGCATTTAGATCGGCGTCGATACTCATCTGTTTGCCGGGCATCGCATCGAGCGTAAACCTTGCTGCCACTTCTGCAACGCGCTCCGAGCCTTTCGTGATAACGATGAATTGGACGACAACTAAAATGAGGAAGACAATAAATCCAACTGCGATCTCCCCGCCTGCCACCCAATTGCCGAAGGTTTCGACGACCTCGCCCGCTTCATGGCGGGCTAATATGTTGCGTGTCGTCGAAACGTTCAGAGCGAGCCTGAATAGTGTTGTAATTAAGAGTACAGATGGAAAGATCGAAAATTGCAGCGCATCCTTCGTATTCATGGATATGAGCAAAATCATGAGCGCTGCAGAAATATTAATGATGAGAAGCACGTCCATTAGGAGCGTTGGGACGGGAATAACCATCATGAGCACGATGCCGATGATGCCGATCAGGATGACCAGGTCCCTTGGTTTCATGAAGTGTTCCCCCGTTTCAAGATGATTTCACTCGACCTTTCAGCTTATATACATATGCCAGCACTTCAGCCACCGCTTGAAACAGATCCGAAGGAATCGAATCGCCGATTTCCGATCGGTCGTACAGCGCTCTGGCGAGCGGCTTGTTTTCCATCGTAATGACGCCGTGCTCCTTGGCTTTTTCCCGTATACGCAGTGCCACGTAATCCATACCTTTGGCAATTACGACCGGGGCTTCCATCTTGGAAGCATCGTACTTCAGGGCGACGGCGAAGTGTGTCGGGTTCGTAATGACGACATCGGCCTTCGGCACTTCCTGCATCATCCGCTGAATGGCCATCTTCCGTTGACGTTCTCGAATTCGTCCTTTAATCAGCGGGTTACCTTCGGTCGTTTTGAATTCGTCCTTAATATCCTGCTTAGACATCTTCAAGCTTTTGTTATGCTCATATTTGTTATAGAAGTAGTCTGCGATCGCAAGCACGACGAGTACTGCCCCAACTTCAATACCAAGCTTTAGTGCTATACCACCTGTAAAGCTGAGTAGATAAGTAACAGGAAGCGTATCCAGTTGAAGTATGCGTCCCCATTCGCTTTTTAAGGTTATAAATACGATGAGACCAATAACAATCAGCTTCAGCATATTTTTGAGAAACTCGACAAGCGTCTTCAGGGATAGCATTTCCTTAACATTCTTTAACGGATTGAGCTTGCTGAACTTCGGCGCCAATGACTTCCCTGTCAACAAGAACCCAACCTGCATATAACCGGCCAATAGAGCTACGACGACGGCAATTGCGAACACCGGCGCCAGTATGATTAGCATTTCGGTCAGCAGTTCCGTAAACAGCGACATCACATTGCCGGTCGTCAGCTCCATCGTCAGCCAATCCTCGAATAAATCACCGAATAACGATAGAAGCCTGCTCTTGTAATAAGGACCGATCATGGCAAAGCTCATGAATACGAACAAAAAGATGAAGGCTCCTGGCAACTCGTTGGATTTGGCGACCTGCCCTTTCTCACGAGCCTCACGCTGCTTCTTCGGTGTTGCTTTCTCGGTCTTCTCCTGGTTAAACAGCTGAAGATCGAGCTTCAATCGATACTGCGGTCTGCTCGCTGTCATGCGGTCACCTCCTACATTGGGCGCTGGTGCCTTCAGTCAGACCGTTCATTATCCGGCATCCGGTCTCTTCATCATGGCAAGCAGACTATTCAATCGATCAAACATGGCCGTGAACAAATGCTCTAGTACTCCCGACATCGTCGGTAGAACAAGTACGAGCATAAACAATCCTAAGAGGATCTTTAGCGGCATGCCGATTATGAATACGTTATATTGCGGCGCTGTCTTCGCTAGGAAGCCAAGTGCTACGTCTGTCAGAAACATCGCAACTAGAATCGGCGATGCAATCTGGAAAGCCAGCATAAACGTTTCGGTAAACGTGACAGCGATGAAATTGGATACTTTGCCGTCATAGATTTCTGAGAACAGGTCGTTATCGAGCGGCAGCCATTGATAGCTGTCCATTAAGGATGTCAACAAGTAATGATGCCCGTTCATCGATAAGAAGACCAGAATCAGAATCATATACTTCAAATTACCCATGATCGGTGATGCTGCCCCGGTAAGAGGGTCGACGACGTTAGACATGGCGAAGCCCATTGAGATGTCCATTAAGGCACCGGCCGTCTGGACAACCGTGAAGAACAAATAGACGACAAAGCCTAGAAGCAGACCGACTAATACTTCGCGAAAAACAAGCAATATATATGTCGCATCCAATACAGCGGTTTCCTTCACTCCGTAAGTAAGAAAAACGATTAGCGAAATGAAGAAGCCAAGACCGATCTTAAAGGTTGTTGGAACTCCACGCATAGAGAAGACCGGGGCGACGACGAAAAATGCTGTCATTCGACAAAAGATTAGCAAAAAAATAGGGAACCCCTGTTCGATCAGCTCCATTCTTTTAACCAGCCTATCCGATGTATTTGTACAAGTTATTCAAAATGTTATACGTAAAGTCGACCAGCGTATTCAGTATCCACGGTCCGAAGAAAATCATGGCCACGAATACAGCTACGATCTTCGGCACGAACGCAAGCGTCTGTTCCTGAATATGTGTCGTCGCTTGAAAGATACTGACAATCAAGCCAACTGCAAGGCCGATGACTAGCATTGGTGCGCTTGTCTTCAAAATGATGAATACCGCTTCACCAGCCAACCCGATAATAAATTCCGCACTCATCGCATGCTCGTTCCTTTCCGCTAGGTCATATTAAAACTCATTAGCAGCGACTTGACGACCAAGTACCATCCATCGACGAGGATGAACAGCAAAATCTTGAACGGCAGCGAGATCATGACCGGTGGCAGCATCATCATCCCCATCGCCATCAGCGTACTGGAAACGATCATATCAATAATTAAGAATGGGATAAAAATCATAAAGCCCATCTGAAACGCTGTTTTAAGCTCACTTATCGCATATGCAGGAACGAGAACCGTAATCGGGATATCCTGATAGCTTTCCGGTTTCTCCGTCTTCGTATATTTGATAAAGAGCAGCAAATCCTTCTCACGGGTTTGCGAGAACATATACTTCTTCATCGGCTCTGCCGCTTTCTCAAGCGCCTGTGTCTGAGTGATTTCACCTTTCAAATACGGTTGAAGAGCAACATCGTTCACTTGGGCAAGTGTAGGCGACATGATGAAGAAGGTAAGAAACATCGCAAGGCCGATCAACACCTGGTTAGGAGGCATTTGCTGAGTACCGAGCGACGTCCGAACAAATCCAAGCACGATGACGATTCGGGTAAAGCTTGTCATCAGTACGAGAATTGCCGGCGCGATGCTAAGTACGGTCAGCAGCAGCAGGATCGATATTGCACTAGTGCCTGGCGTCGCTGAATCAGAGCCGTCACCAATATCAATGCTAATATTCGGCAGCGGTTCCGCATAAGCATGGGATTGAAACAAGCCCCACAACACGAGCTGCACAACGCCGGCTGCAACTATCCATTTTTTATTCATCGTCCATCAACCGATCGCTTTGATTTGAGGAGCGAAGCAGTGTTTCGACCTGCTGTTTGCGCTGCGACTGCTCATCCAGCTTCTGGCGCAGCATGAGCTCGAAATCTGGCCCTTCGTTCGATCCCTTCGACTCGGAGCTTGCTTGATTGCCACGATTGCGGAATCGGTTCATCAGATCCGAGAACGCCGCTGAATTCCAGCCCGCGCCGCTCGTTTGTTCCATCTCTTGAATAATTCTAGCCGCATCCACCGCATCATCGATCCGGTCGATTAATTTGACGTCATCGCCAACACCGACGACATAAACCTTGCCGGCTAACTCAACAACTTGAATGGACTTGTTCTGTCCTAGAGGAATTCCACCGAGTGCGCGGAGCGCTCGATTCGTCCCCCATCCTCTGTTACGGCGTGCCAAAAACTTGATTGCAAAAATGATAAGTCCGATAACGACTGCAAGTGCGATCAGTACGGTTACGAGATTCCCTGTCATACTGCCATAAGTCGCAGGCTGTACCGTATCCGATTTCTCCAGTCCTTCGGACGCCGCGGCAGCCCTCAATGCCGTCATAGGCATTATGGCTGTCGCGAGCGCCGCGATTCGAATCTGGTTCTTCTTCATAATAAGAATGGCCTAACCGAGTGTTTTCTTAATGGCTTCAATTACCCGGTCTGCTTGGAACGGCTTCACGATAAAGTCTTTTGCGCCTGCTTGAATCGCATCGATAACCATCGCTTGCTGACCCATTGCGGAGCACATAATAACTTTAGCGTTCGGATCGATCTTCTTAATTTCTTTCAGAGCGACGATTCCGTCCATCTCCGGCATCGTAATATCCATCGTCGTCAAGTCCGGCTTCAGCTCCTTGAACTTCTCAACAGCTACCGAGCCATCCGGCGCTTCTCCGACAACTTCATATCCGTTCTTCGTCAAAATATCGCGGATCATCATACGCATAAATGCTGCATCATCTACGATCAAAATACGGTTTGCCATCGTTCAAATTTCCCCCTAGGATGTTATTGAATTTTTTGCATGCGGTCCCACTGACTTACGATATCCGTAACGCGGACACCAAAGTTCTCGTCGATGACGACGACCTCGCCCTTCGCGATCAGCTTGTTGTTAACCAGAATGTCAACCGGTTCACCAGCGAGCTTGTCCAGCTCAATAATCGAGCCTTGCGACAATTCTAAAATCTCCTTGATCTGCTTTTGGGTTCTACCCAATTCTACCGTTACTTTGAGCGGAATGTCGAGAAGCAAATTTAGATTTGTGTCGTCTGACTGAACATATGGTGCTCCTTGGAAATTTGCAAACTGGACAGGCTGAACATTAACGTTACGATTTGGCACTTGTCCGTATGTATTCGGCCCTTGAGGCGGCGCATACATCGGCGGCTGCTGTGCATACATCGGCGGCTGCTCCGAATACATAGGAGGCTGCTGTGCGTACGCCGGTGGCTGCTGTGCATACGCTGGCGGCTGTTGTGCGTGCACAGGAGGTACTGAAGCCGTATCTTGCACTGGAGCCGCTGCAGCTGCTTCAGGTACTGCCGTAGCAGCTGGCGTAGACGCAGCAGCGGCGGCTGGCTCTTCATCCATACCTCCCATGAGTGTTGCAACCATTTGCTTCGCGAACGAAATTGGCAGCAGCTGCATAATCGTCGAATCAATCAAGTCACCAATCATCAGTCGGAACGAGACGTTAATGAACACGTCCTCTTGCGGCAGTGAATTAACGCCGTTACCGCCTTCTACGTCCAAAATATTGATGCCCGGAGGTGAAATGTTAACAAAACGATTGAAGATCGTCGACATCGATGTTGCCGAGGACCCCATCATTTGGTTCATTGCCTCTTGAACAGCGCTTATATGAATCTCATTCAACTCTCCTGGAGGTACATTGCCCTCGCCGCCCAGCATCAGATCGGCGATAACCTGTGCGTCGTGCGTCTTAATAACGAGGGAGTTAATGCCTTGGAAGCCGTCCACGTATTCGACAGACACAGCCACATGCGGCTTCGGAAACACCTTTTTGAGCTCAGAACGCTTTACGAGCGTCACCTGCGGTGTCGTGATATCAACTTTCTTGCCAAGCAGCGTAGACAATGCAGTCGCCGCGCTGCCGAACGTGATATTACCGATCTCACCGAGAGCATCCTGTTCGATGTTGCTTAAATATTTTTCAATTCCCTCAATAAGATCACCGGCCTCAAGATCACCGGCTTGTTCAGGCTCCGAATCGCCTGACGATTGCCGGAGCAAAGCATCGATCTCTTCCTGACTCAAGTAGTCTTTACTCGTCATGTTCTTCCTCTACTCCTTCGCTGACAATTTCGTCAACCTGCACGGCCACCCGATCTTTGATCGAGCCAGGACTTCCGATAAATTTGAGCTTGTTGCCGACTTTTATGTTTAGTCCTTCGCCTACCGGCTTGTTTAGCGTAATAACGTCGCCTACATTCAAGTTAAGGAATTCGTGGATGTTAATCTCCGATTCTCCTAACTCGACGGTAATCGGCAGCTGCGCTCGATTCAGTCGCTGCTCCAGCACGTCCACTTCTTCAGGTGAACGCGATTTCTTCTGCGACACGAACCAGTGATGCACGGAAAGCTTCGGCATGATCGGCTCGATAACGACGTGTGGAATACATAGATTGATCATCCCCGTCGTATCCCCGATTTTGGTGCTTAATGAGATCAGTGCTATCGTTTCATTCGGTGATACAATTTGCATAAACTGCGGATTCGTCTCCAGCGCCTCCAGACGAGGAGAAATATCAAGCACGGTTTTCCAAGCCTCTTGCAAGCTGTCGAATGCCCGGCTAAATATCCGCTCCATGACCGTCATTTCAATCTCAGTCAGAGCGTTCATTTTGGAAGGTGCTGTACCTTGGCCGCCAAGCAGCCTGTCTAACATGGCGTATGCGACGTTCGGATGAACCTCCAGTACCATCCGTCCTTCGAGCGGCTCCGCTTCGAAGATGTTCAGAATCGTCATCTTCGGAATCGAACGGATGAACTCATCATACGGAAGCTGCTCGACGTCCACGACGCTGATCTGGACGAATGTCCGCAGCTGCGCGGAGAAATAGGTTGTCAAATATCGCGCAAAGTTTTCGTGAATACGCGTTAAGCTGCGGATGTGATCCTTCGAGAATCGAAGCGCCCGCTTAAAATCGTATACGCGTACTTTTTTCTGCGTATCTTCTTTTTTCAGCTCCTCGGCATCCATCTCGCCTGATGAAAGAGCTGCAAGCAGCGCATCGATTTCATTCTGCGATAACACATCAACCACATTCTCACCCCCCTACAGGTATACCGGTCAATGGATTAAATTTGGCTCAAGAGGAAATAGGTAATATCGACCTTCACCAGTTTTTGTTTCTCAGGAAGCTCTTGGTTGATCAAGTTGAGCAGCTTCGAGGATAACAGATCTTGACCTTTCGAGCCGTTCAGCTGGTCGACCGTCATATCCGCGATGACGCGGTTTACGATTGGACGAATTTGAATATCTTTAATTTTCTCGAACGCTTCCTTCGATTTCTTGCTGTCCAATTGGAACGCGAAGTTCGCGATCAGTATGTAATCGTTGTCCAACGTATTGCGTTTAATATCTTTCAATTCAGAAGTGACTTCTACTCGCTCATCGGCAGACAACGCCTCTACTTTCGCCGGCTCCGTAACGGTTTTCTTGTCGCCGGAGTCGTCAAACATCGAGTTTAACAATATGATGGCGACGATCGCAATTAGCGTAATCGCTAATAGGATCGAGATTAACCACGGTAACATTTTTTTCATGTCGAGGGTCCCTCCGTTTGCTCGCTCTTTGTGGTCGCCGCAACGACGCCAATTGTTTGAAGATAGCTCTGAACGAGCGAAATCACTTCCGAAGACTTTTCGAGAACAAGTAATTTCTTGCCAGTTGTTAGCGTAATAAGCGTGTCAGGCGTCTCTTCAACCGTCTCAATTAATAATGCATTAATAACGAAGCTCGTTCCATTCAATCGAGTTAAGCCAATCATACGCTTCCTCCTATGCTGCACACACTCCGGTATATACGCCAGAGCAGGCTTCGTAAGCATTGGCTAGATCCGCGGAGAAGGCGGATGATTAACCTCCTCCGCGGCCAAGCTTATCGTTTCAGGTTAACGACTTCTTGCAGCACTTCATCGGAAGTCGTAATAATGCGGGAGTTCGCTTGGAATCCGCGCTGTGCTACGATCATTTCCGTAAATTCATTCGTCAGGTCGACGTTCGACATTTCGAGCTGGCCAGCGATAATAGCACCAGTACCATTCAAGGCACTGTTCGCTTCAATTACATCGAAGTCATTTCCCTCTAGAATTGCGTTTGGCGTTACCCGATACATGTTGCTGCCAACTTTCTCAAGACCGCTTGGATTCGTCACTTTAACGACGCCGATCTTATATTCGGTCGGCTCGGCTGTGCCGTCCGCGCTAATCGAGACAATGGTGCCATCCTGCGAAATCGAGAAAGATGTGACGTCTTCATTTAGGATGATATTTACTCCGCCAACCCCTTGTACAAAATATCCGTCTGCCGTGACAAGCTGACGTGCGGCATCCAGATAGAAGTTTCCGGCACGCGTCAAGAATGGTGCTTCTTGATCATCGTTCGCTTTTACAGCGAAGAATCCGTCGCCGTCAATCCGAACGTCCGTCGGAACGTTAGTTGTCATCGCGCTGCCCGCCGTATGCAGCGTATCGATCGCTGCGATGGATACGCCAAGACCAACCTGCTTTGCATTCGTACCACCTGTAGTCTCTTCTACCGGTGCAGTAACACCTGCTACGCTTTGGCTCAGAATATCTTTGAACATAACGCGACCGGCTTTAAAACCAACCGTATTTACGTTCGCGATGTTGTTGCCGATTACATCAAGCTTTGTTTGAAAACCGCGCATACCGGATACACCGGAGTACATCGATCTAAGCATCTAATTAATCCGCCTCCCGCTCGGGATAATGGTTTTAGTACCGCCGCTTCAGTCGGTCCACGGCAGCTGGGCTCCCTCTAATTCAGGTCCGGCCCGAAATAGTTAATTAATGAAGAATAACAGCGCTGTCGATTTGTGTGAATACGGTATCCGACATTTGAGAATGATCCAACGCCGTAACAACAGTACGGTTCGGTACGTTGACAATCAACGCTACATCTCGCAGCACGATCAAGGAATCAACGGCTCCTTTGGAGGCTGCTTGATTCACCGCTTGATTCACTTTCGCAATCGTATCCGGCTGAAGCTGAATACCTCTTTGCTTTATTCGCTGCTCTGCATGCGAACTGAACCTGACCAATTGCTGTTGCTGCTGTAAAATTTCGCTGAACGGCTTATCTTCCGTTCTAGCCATCATGCTACCATTCGTATTAGCGTTGACACTCCCAGGTCTAGCCGGTAGCGGATAAAGCGTTCCGATCTTCATGACATTAGACATACTCGCCGCCTGCTTCCTGTTCAGAAGTCTGCTGTGCGGATGCCGGCACGTATGTAATCGTCGTCAGCTCGTCCACCTTAACCGTCTTATTGCCAACCTTCGCATATTGCTCGCCGTCCCTGATGCTGATTGCTTCAACAACACCGGAGAAAGTTGTTCCGACTCCTGCGTCAGACATGCCATTCCATTCGACCGTCATACCAATCAATGTCGAAGCGGTTCCGAGATTTTGACGAAGCATCGTGATCTGTTCCGACATGTTCATTAGTTGCTCGACGGACGAGAATTGAGCCATCTGGGCAATAAATTCACGGTCCTGCAGCGGCTGGCTCGGGTCTTGATTACGGAGCTGTGTCACTAATATTTTTAGAAACTGGTCCTTGCCTAATGACGTATCTTTGGGCGTTGCGGCCGCTTTCCGCACGTTTGATGTACTATAATTCGGCCACACGGCACTGTTGTTAATCGCTTCCCCTGCCATTCATGTCACCTCCCATCCGATAGGCTTCATGCATGCTATGCTTTCACATTAATGCTTCTTCCATATCCCAATTCGCGAATAGCGCTCTGTTGGGCTAGCTCTGCTTCGAATGCTGCTTCTTCCGATTCGGATTGATCACCAATGGTGATGCCATTGTTCGGTTGTTGTCTGCCAGAGCCTTCACGATGCTGCTGTGACATTTGGCTATCGATCGATTGCTGCTGCGTTACTTCCAGCTTTTCAACATTCAAGCCTTGTGATTGAAGAGTGGAACGAAGTTGGGCTAGCTGATTGTCGAGCATATCTTTGGCAATGCTCGATTCCGCTACGAACAAAGCGGTAAGCTGTCCGTTCTGTACCGATATACGAACGTCCACTTGACCAAGATGTTCTGGCGTCAGCGTCAGCCTTGCTTCCGACATTCCAGCTGTTGTTTTTACTTCGAATTTATTAACCATTAGATCGGCCATTGTTTCAGCAAATTGTTGCGCTGATACTGGCGTAGTGACGGATACAGCACGCACCGTAGAAGTTCTCAGCTCATTAGGCGATACCGTGTTAACATTCAGCTCAAGTAGTCCTTCCTCTGAAGCACCCTGAGTCGTTTCGATCTCACCTTCGCCTTGCTGAGAAGCAATCAGTTGCAGCAGATGAGGACTTACAGCTTGTTGATTCAGTCGATTCAACATGACTGATGCCTTATCCGCAGCGGGTACGTTGTGGATTCCTTCGATCTCCGGCTGAGAATCACTTACACGAGATACCGTCTGTTTATTGATCAGTTCAGTTGACTGTTCAATATCCGAATCGGTATTGACAGCTGATTCTAATAATTGACGAATCTCAAAGTTTTGTTGCATCGATTTTACTTGTGATCCAATTACATCAAGCGAAATACCATGCCTCATATAACCTGCTTGCTCATCACCTAAAATGGCTTGTAATTGAATCAATGCCTGCTGAACGTCAGCTTTCAAATCTTCTACTACATGCCCTGGCGTTACAGGCAGTGGTTGTGCTTGTTGACCTCCTAACAAGGTGATCATTGCATTTAATTGATCAAGAAAGTCTTGCAATTGCTGTTGCAGCTCACCCTGATCGGGTTCATTACTGAAATCTTCATTTTGGAGGTCCACAAGAAGCGAACCAAGAATAAAATGAAGCTGTTCAGCCGACAGTTCCGTCATCGCTGCCCCCGTCTCCGCTTGAGGAGCGGAAGATCGTGTTGCTGCGTCCACGGATGAAACGGCTTCTGCATCGTTTGAGCTTTGCAAGCTGCCAGCAAGAGTTTTCTGGAAGCTGCTATCACCGTTTGTTACTTTTGATGCATTTCCAGTTGATGATGAGGCTGTATTAGATGGAGCAGATGATGCTGATGCAGCAGATACGATCGTCATATCCATGTATTTTTCACCTCCTTTCAAGCAATATTATTGAAGGAACCGACAGAGCAGTCTTCAATATACCCAACTGCCCTGCCGTCAATTTCGATGTAGAAACTACAATTACATAGTAACCGTGAGTGTTCCGTTTACTTGACCACCAATATAACCATTAATTTCAATATAATATTTCTGACCTGCAATAACATAATACGTAATTAGAGCTTCAAGATCCGGACCACTATCATCATCTACTGCAAGAATAGTGTTATTCTGATCTAACAGCGTAATAACGGGATCTGTAGGAAATTGCCATGGCCCCGTTGTTATCGTAACCATTCCGCTTTGGGCAGGAATGAACTGAAACCGTTTTGTCTCGCCTTGTCCCAATGAGATATATTTAGTCTCATTAAGTTGGATAGATTCGGCTTGATCAGACAATAAATTTAGTCCTACTGCTGGTACTGCGTAGTGCTTTGCGACCTTCGTACCATCACCCATAGCTCCCGTTGCATTCGTTCCGCCCCACGACCATACGGTACCATCACTCGTAATCGCAGCAGAATGATTTTGTCCAGATGTAACATAGATCACATCAGTTAACGGAGTGGAAGCTAAATCTTTGACAACTTGTTGCGGCACATACTGATCACTATTAACTGCGCTATGTCCGCGTCCAAGACCACCCGAAATGTTATATCCAAATCCCCAGAGCGTACCATCATCTTTAACAACAAATGCTCGCTGGGCATGTGTTGTAACCAATTTACCGTTCGAGATTGTAGGAACTAAAGTCGGAACCTTATAATCAACGCCTCTAGGTGAAGAAACTCCGTTTGTAAATCCATCTCCGAGATTCAATACACTACCATCAGTTTTGACGAACATTGCATTCATATCACCAGAGGAATAACTAACAACGTCTGTCAACCCCGCAATCTGCAAAGGAGTTTTCTGACTTGTAGTCACACCGTTGCCGATTTGAAAACTACCATTGTTCCCCCAAGTCCAGTAAGTACCTAATGAAGTTTCTGCCACAACATTTTTCATTCCGATGGATAAGGATTTTACATTGCTTATCCCCGTAACCATCGTCGGGAGCGTTCTGCTGCCTGTACCTCCTAAGCCTAAACGATCATAACTGTCAGAACCCCAGACCCATAATGTTCCATCATTTTTTATTGCAAAACTGCTGTTTCCCTCTCCTGCATAGATTGCCTTCACTGAACTTAGGCCAGATACTTGTACCGGTACTTTACGGCTCGTTTTGGTTCCATCCCCAAGCTGCCCAGCAGAATTGGAGCCCCATGCCCACACTGTGCCATCTTCCTTTAACACAAGCACATGATTGCTTCCAGCAGCGATATCTTTAATATTCGTAAGTCCGCTAACCTGCTGAGGTACAACTCTGTCCGTAGTCGTACCGTCTCCTAACTTACTTGATGCGTTATCGCCCCAGGCCCAAACTGTACCGTCACTTTTAAGTGCGATAGTATTATTAAATCCGATCTCAACCTTTGGAGTGGTGACAAATGCAGCTTCAGCTTTAGGTGTCAATGCGGTACCGGCAAAAAGCAACGCTACAGTCAGACCAATGGATAATAACCGTTTTCTTCTACTCATCTCCATCTTCCTTTCTTCATTTTTCGTTTCGAACTTCCTTACTTAACAAACGCTGTCGCCGCAGCAGAATTAAGTCATTTCACCCCCTTTCATGTTAGAGTTCGAGATTGTGTTTTATCTAGTTGTTCGTCTTAACCCCCCTATTATTTTCCTGCCATCAGCTTCGATACAAGCTGTGCCGTAACGCCTTCGCTCAACTCGGACATCTCTGCTACAATCGATGCTCGCGTGCTGTCGTCTACGGCATTCAGAATACGAAGTACCTTGCTTGGACTAATATCGGCCATCTTGATGAGCAGCTCAGCGGCACTCTTCGGAGCCATGCTGCCGAACGTTTGCTTCAGCTGTTCTGTATCAAGCAGCGTTGAAGATTGTGCCGGAGTATTAGCCTCTTCAGATTGACGCTTCAGCTGCGCCTGCAGCGCTGCGATCTGACGATCCTTAGCGGTAGTAACATCCTTCATCATCAAGGAAATATTCGCCGCTTTTTGCGGGTTCATTTTCTCCAATATACGTGACCGGTTCTCCGCCGGCATCGCATCTAGTACAAGTACTGCTTCTTCCGTTGACATGCTTTGCAAAATTGGAGCAGCCTTACTCGGTGTCATCTGTGTATACATTGCAGCTACTTCACTAATTTTGGCTGCATATTGCTCTTCATCCAACTGCTTCTGCTCATTCGCTTTCTTCAGTTGGTCGATTTGTTCCTGCAGCGCTTTGATTTGTTCTTCTGCCTGAGCTGCTTTATCCTGAGCCGCCGTCACTTCAGCTGTCTTATCATTCAGCTGCTTACGAAGCTCATCGAGCTTAGCTCTAGATTTCTCTGCACTTAACTCGTTATCTTCTGCCGAACCTTCATCGTTCGTCGGATCAGGCAGCACTTTTTCCAAATATGGCACTTTATTCCCGATATCGAGCATCTTATTGCGCATATCTTGATTAAACAGTGCCATGAAAATACCGAGCAAAATGATCGTAAACAGTATAGGCGTTAAGAAGAACATAAATCGTTCAAATCCGCTGTAACGCTCGTTTTCAACTTCCATATCCGCCAATTTCATCCCTCCCCGCAGTCCCGGTTCACATTGTTACAGCGTCGGTTAAGGGGCTGCGACCATGAAACGAACGGTTGCCATTTCGTCGAGCTCGTTCTGCTCCTGCTGCATCATTGCTTGCCGGAAACGGCTTAATGCGCGCTCTTTCGCTTGCAGCCATACTTTCTCGTCTTTCATCTTGACGGACAGATGATTGCGGCTTACCTCTACGACCCCTTTAGCCTGACGGACCTCCGCCAGTTTGCTCGCGATGCAGTTGTCCAAGTGGTCGATATATTGCTGAACGGCCATTAAATCGCCAAGCGGCACTGCAGATGATGCCAATTCAGCAAGCTTATCTTCCCACTGCTTACGCTCAAGCTGCAGCTGATGAAGTGACATTTCCTCCATCTGAAGCTTGCTGAGCGCATCGGACAGCAGCCATTCGGCTTGGCGCTTTTCGCTTTCCTTAAGTCCTACAATTTTGTCATATGCATACCGGAACTTTACCACTTATCAGTCATCTCCCGAGAAATTGTTGAATGAGCAGCTGTTGTGCTTCTTCCAATCCGACCTTCTCGTTCGTCTTCTGTCTTGTAAAAGCGTTAATATCATCAATAGCTTGGATCGATTTATCAATTTTTTCATTGGAACCGAACTGATACGCCCCAATATTGATAAGGTCCTCCGAACTTCTATATGTAGCGAGTAAGCTTTTGAGCGTATTCGCTGCATCCT
Organism: Paenibacillus xylaniclasticus; assembly: GCF_004001065.1. Classification (GTDB taxonomy): domain Bacteria; phylum Bacillota; class Bacilli; order Paenibacillales; family Paenibacillaceae; genus Paenibacillus_T; species Paenibacillus_T xylaniclasticus. Next base: position 180,186 of record NZ_BIML01000004.1, on the reverse strand, counting down.
GCTGTTCTTCCGTCACGATTTCTTTCATCACACGGCTGATGGAAGCAAGCACATCAATCGCTGGAAAATGTCCCTGATGAGCTAATTCCCTGCTTAGAACGATATGACCGTCCAATATGCCGCGCACTGCATCCGCGATCGGTTCGTTCATATCATCGCCGTCAACTAGAACAGTATAGAAGGCAGTAATCGATCCGGTCTGACCTGTCCCCGCCCGCTCAAGCAGTTTGGGCAGTGCAGCAAAAACAGACGGTGTATAGCCTCTTGTCGCCGGTGGTTCGCCGATGGCAAGTCCGACCTCGCGAAGTGCCATCGCATACCGAGTGACGGAATCCATCATCAGCATGACGTTCAACCCGCGATCACGGAAATATTCTGCAATCGTCGTTGCTATCAGTGCACCTTTCATCCGGATAAGTGCCGGCTGATCGGATGTCGCAACGATGACGACAGATCGGGCTAGACCTTCAGGTCCAAGATCCTTCTCAATAAATTCGAGAACCTCGCGTCCGCGCTCGCCGATTAACGCGATTACGTTAACGTCCGCTGACGTGTTGCGGGCTATCATACCAAGCAGCGTACTCTTGCCGACGCCGGAGCCAGCAAATATACCGACACGCTGGCCACGGCCAACGGTTAGCAGTCCGTCGATGGCACGTACACCAATGCTTAAAGGCTCCTTCACTCGAGGTCTCGCGAGCGGATTGCCTGGTGTGTTGTTCGTCGAGCTGTGAGGCATTCGACTAGGCATAAAAGAACCGTCAAGCGGTTGTCCTAGGCCATCTAACACTTTGCCAAGCAATTCCGAGCCGACCTGCACAGTTAACGGTTTGCCGGTTCCAACTACATCACAGCCAGGACCAATCGAGTGCAGCTCGCCAAGCGGCATGAGTATGACTTTATTATCACGAAACCCGACAACCTCTGCTTTAAGCGGCTTCGCACCTTTGGTCGGATAGATATGACATACGTCACCAATGCTCGCATCCGGCCCCTCGGATTCAACGGTCAATCCGATCACTCGGGTAACTTTGCCGTTAACCCGAACCGGATCAATCGGCTGCAGATGCTCAATATATTTATGCGCGTTAAGCTTCGGAAGAATCATGAGCGTTCCTCCACTCGTCGCTGTCCAGCGCTAGCTGCATCAGCTCGCGTTTAATTTCCGTCAACTGCGTATCGATTCGAGCATCGATACTGCCGAAGTTGGAACGAATAACGCAGCCAAAATCTTGAACCGTTGCATCCGGTAGGATGTGCAGCTCCGCCTGCGAATCGATGGATAAGGTTAGTTCTTCCCGGGCCGCTTGCATGAAGGCAAGATGCTCTGGTGCTACGCACAATGTAATGACGCCTTGCTCTCGTCTTCTCGCGAGCGACTTACGGGTCATTTCGATTGCAATATCCGGATTAAGCTCTAGTTGGCGGCCAATCAGCTTCTCTGCGATTGCAATACTAAGTTCGACTAGGAAAGGCTCGGCTTCTTGAATGATCTGATCACGCATCTTATAAGCTTCACTGAGCAGCGATTGCGCTTCTTCGATCTTCTGCTGCCATTCCTGCTGCAGCTCGCCAACAGCTTGAGCACGACCTTCATCGTAGCCGATGCTGAACCCTTCATCCTGCGCTCGTCGGATGATCGCCTCATCCTCTTCGCGGCGTGATTGCCACCATTGCATAATTTGTTGCTCTGCATCCTCGAGCATCGCATTATGCTGAGTAACCGCGTCCTGTATATGCTGCTCCGCGAACTGTTGAGCGTCCCGAATAATTTCGTCTCGAAGTGAAATTGTGCTAGCATCGGGCCTCTCTACTTCAGGTGAAGTTTCATCAGTATCCGATTTAGGAGGAACATACCGGTTGATCCATTCCAATTTGCGCAAGTCTTCTAATGAAATAACATGGGAAGACTTTATCAAATTAGACAATGATATCATCTCCTCCGCCGCGAGCGATAATGATCTCACCAGCTTCTTCGAGCCTACGAATCGTCGCTACGATGCGAGTTTGCGCCTCTTCGACATCACGCAGCCTGACTGGACCCATATATTCCATTTCTTCTTTGAACGTTTCGGACATCCGCTTCGACATATTGCGGAAGATTGCCTCGCGAACCTCTTCGCTGGCAACCTTGAGTGCGAGCTGAAGGTCCGATGTCTCGAGATCGCGGATAATACGTTGAATCGAACGATTGTCGATGTTGACAATGTCCTCGAAGACAAACATCCGCTTCTTAATTTCTTCAGCAAGCTCTGGATCTTGAATTTCTAGTGCATCGAGTATCGTACGCTCCGTACCGCGGTCAACACCGTTCAGTATGTGAACAATAGACTCGATGCCGCCTGCTGTCGAGTAATCCTGTGTTACGGTTGCAGACAGCTTCTGTTCGAGCACCCGTTCCACTTGCGACAATACTTCCGGTGATGTACTGTCCATTAACGCAATTCTTCTTGCTACCTCCGCTTGCTTCTCTTGCGGAAGCGATGAAAGGATATGAGAAGCTTGCTCAGGTTGAAGATAAGACAGTACAAGCGCTATCGTCTGTGGATTCTCATTCTGGATAAAGTTCAAAATTTGCGTCGGTTCCGCTTTGCGTGCAAAGTCGAACGGTCTGACCTGCAGTGTTGCTGTTAACCGGTTAATAACCTCGAGCGCTTTCTGCTCGCCGAGCGCTTTCTCCAAAATATCCTTTGCATAAGCGATACCGCCCTGCTGGATATACTCCTGCGCCATGCAGATTTGGTGGAACTCGGTCAGAATTTGCTCGCGTTCTGTGCTGTCAACCTTTCGAACATTTGCGATCTCAAGCGTCAGCTGTTCGATTTCATCTTCGTGTAATTGTTTGAAGATTTCAGCCGACACTTCCGGACCGAGTGTAATGAGCAGAATGGCTGCTTTTTGCCTGCCGGTCAATCCGCCGCCGTATGATTTCGCCATGCCGATCCCCTCTATTCATCCACGAGCCAAGTCCGAAGAAGATTAACGAATTCTTCAGGCTTGCGTTTGGCCAACGTTTCAAGATTTTTGCGTACTTGATGGTCATTCGTCACATTTTCCAGGTCGAGGGTCGGGAATTCTACACGAACCGGTTCCACGGTTGCAGCTGCCATCATTTCTTCATTCCGTTTACGTTTACGCGCTACTCCGATAAAGATGCCGGCCGCGAGCGCTACTACTGCGGCGCCGATGCCGATCAACCAAGCCGTACTCGATTTGGAGCTTTGCGATGGAGCAGTGCCGTTGACAAAATCGTTCGCCATCACCGAAACCCGTTGGCTGACTACAGCGTCGCTCGTTACGTCAAGACCGGATTGTGCGAGTTGTGTACGGATAATTTGTTTCACATAATTCGTAATTTGTTCCTGTGCGTCGCCTTGCAGCGCCGACTTGTTGACACCAATGCTGATGTTCAAGTCCTTAATCATGAAAGGACTAGACTCAATAATGTTCTTAATCCGATTGAATTCATAATTTCGAATGCTGTTCGTCTCTTCAGAGGAAGAGTTACCGGTACCGCTGGTTGATTGGTAGCCCGGTACATCAGTCTCACCTGTCCCCACAACGCCGCCTACTGCCGAATCCCCATTCGTTGTCGTTTTCGACGACTCCTGTGTGCTAACCAAACCGCCGTTATTGTTGTTATTATCGAGCGGCTTAATCAAGTTCTGTTCTGATGTTTGTTTGTCGAAGTTCAAATTACTTGCTATGTACACGACCACGTTACCTTCACCGATCATGGTGCTCAAGTATTGCTGGATGTTCTTTTTCAGTTCGCTCTCATACTTCCGCTGAGTTTGGAACTGCAGATCAGCCAACTCGGCATTACCTTGAACTCCGCCACTTTGCTGCGATGATAACAATTGGCCTTCAGGACTTGCGATTGTAATGTCTTCGATTGCGAGCTTCGGTACCGCCGTTTTGACGAGATTAAAGTAGCCGTCGATTTCTTTTTGTGTTGGTCGGTAGCCATTAGCGAATTTGATCGTAATCGAAGCGGTTGCATGCTCGCTTTCCGAATTCGAGAACACACTTTCTTCCGGTAGCGTTACGAGCACTTTCGACCACTCAACGCCTTGCATGTTATTCAGCAATTGCTGCACTTCACCGTTAAGCGCATTGCGGTATTTGACGTTAAACTCGTTCTCTGTTGTACCCCATCCCGAGGATGATTCATTGAAGGATTCAAAACCGATCGACCCGTTACGAACGAGTCCTTGCGAACCGACATCGATCTTAACTCTAGAAGCTACAGCGCTTGGCACCATAATTCTGTGTCCATCAGCCGACAGCTTATAACTAATGCCACTGCTGTCTAGGTAATTCATAACCGCAGCGGAATCGGTCGCATCCAGATTTTTAAAGGCAACCTCGTATTCCGTTCTAGAAAATATGTACGTCAAAAGTACAATTGATAATAGGACTAAACCTACCGTTGCACCTAGCCAAATCTTTTGTCTCTTGCCCGTTTGACTCCACCATTCCGTGAGCCGCTGTCGATACCGGGCGATTGTCTCATTCACAGTGCCACCTCACCTATTGCTCTACTCGTTCCTACCTGTCTGACTACAGCTGCATTCGCATAATTTCTTGATACGCTTCAACTACGCGATTGCGGATCTGAGTGGTGAGCTGAAGGCTTAACTGAGCCTGCTCTGACGCGATCATCACTTGCGATACGTCGGCTTCGCCGACCATGAACTGCGCGGTTGTCGTATGTGCCACTTGCTCTTGAGCAGCTACACTCTCGATTGCTTGCTGTAGAAAGTCGCCGAACGACTTTGTCACCTCAGAAGGCGTATACTCTCCCGCCGACTGTATACTATTGACTTGAATCGGTTGCACTGGTATCGACGAAATTTTTTGTATCAAGCTTCATACCCCCCCATTATGATTAACGGCCAATCTCAAGTGCCTTGGCGAACATGCCTTTCGATGCGTTAAGCGCCGTTACGTTTGCCTCGTATGCCCGCGATGCCGATATCATGTCGATCATTTCTTTCGCAATATCGACATTTGGCAATTTGACATATCCATCTGCATCCGCATCTGGATGAGTCGGGTTATATACAAGCTTGAATGGTGTTTGGTCTTCTACAATTTGAGTTACCTTAACGCCGGGGCTTGCCGTTCGACTACTGCTGCCACTCAGCTTATTAGACAGAATATCCGAGAAGCTCGAGCTTGTCGGTTCCATCACAACCATCTTACGGGAGTATGGAACGAATTCCCCGTTCACATATTTAGCACGAGTCGTTTCAGCATTCGCAATATTCGAGGATATTACATCCATTCGCAGCCGCTGAGCTGTCAGTGCTGATGCGTTCGCATCAAAACCGCCGCTAAGCTTCATCGTTACGCCCTCCCTTCGATTGCTGTTCTCATCATTTTCACATCGTGATTAACCTGTTGAATATAAAGGCTGTACACAAGCTGGTTCTTGGCAAGAAGCGACATTTCACGTTCGATATCCACGTTGTTGCCGTTGTTGTTCATCGAGCTGCTCTCATCCGATACGACTTGAGGGGCAGGTATACTTACTGTTGATTGCCCAATCGGAATATGCCTCGAATGGGTTCTAATTCCCGAAATCGTCTCACCGCTGCTCATTGCTTCGGTCAGCAAATCCTCGAACAGCACTTCCGATCGCTTAAAATACGGAGTATCGACGTTGGCTACGTTGTTCGAAATTACTTGTTGTCTTAACTCAGCTGACTGCACCGCTGTCTCCAGTCGTTTAAATTCAGTACCGTTTAGCAACTTCACGTTTTGCACCCCACCTTTCGCTTCATGTTCTCTTAAATTAATTCAACCCCATGGTGACTTATTCCTTCTTGATTCGACATCATTTTGTTAAAAAAATGAGGGCTAACTGTCGAGTTTTGCCGACATGTTTATATTCATCAATTTCCATGTCATATACAATAAGAAAAAAGCCCTATCTTTTTCCGAAAAAGACAGGGCTTTAATCCTGATAAGTATGCGACTTTATACCATAATTATGCTTTTAATTTATTTAATTCTACAAGCAGCTGCGGATTCAGAATTTTAATGTAAGTCCCTTTCATTCCAAGTGAACGCGTCTCAATTACGCCAGCGCTTTCCAGCTTTCGTAGCGCATTAACAATGACTGAACGAGTAATACCAACTCGATCAGCGATTTTGGATGCAACAAGCAGTCCTTCTTTCCCATCCAGCTCTTCGAAAATATGCTCAACGGCTTCCATTTCACTGAATGAAAGAGAGCCGACAGCAACCGCAACGACCGCTCGGCTTCTAGCCTCCATCTCAACCTCTTCCGCTCGTTCACGCAATATTTCCATGCCGACGATAGTTGAGCCGTACTCTGCTAGAATAAGATCCTCATCGTCAAACATCTGACCGTCACGCGTCAACACCAAGGTGCCAAGTCGATCCCCGCCGCCCATAATCGGCACGACAGTCATCGTTCGTTGTCCGGTTAGGAGAGGGAAGACTTCGGTCACGCCGGGGTCCGGCTCTACATTGGTCACCGTCTCCTGCAGCTGCAGAAACCGCTCGTTGCTCTCTGGCGAGAAGCGGATCTCACCCATTGACATTGTGCGCATATGATCGTGCTCATAGGCTCCGATTGCCGCACAGCCCAATATTTTGCCTTTACGGCTTACGACGAAAATATTTCCTTGCATCGTCGAGCTTAACACTTCCGCCATCTCTCGGAAGTTAAGCGCCTTACCGGCTGCTCGCTGGAGCAGCCGATTCAGCGTTCTTGTCTTCGACAATAAAGTCATGCTCATGTCCTCCCAAAACGACGCCGCTACAAAATGTACTGGCTTAGATCACGATTTTGCGCGATGCTGCCCAGCTTCTCCTTGACATACTCCGGAGTAATCGTGATGCGCTCTAAATTAAGCTCTGGCGCCTCGAACGACAGATCCTCGAGCAGCTTCTCCAATATCGTATGCAATCTTCTGGCGCCGATGTTTTCGGTATTCTTATTTACTTCCGCTGCAATCGAGGCAAGCTCGCGAATCGCATCATCCGAAAATTCGATTTCGATACCTTCTGTTTGGAGAAGGGCAGCGTATTGTTTAATCAGCGCATTCTTAGGCTCTTTCAGAATACTAACGAAATCGTCCAGACTGAGGCTCGTCAGCTCGACCCGAATCGGAAACCGCCCTTGCAGTTCTGGAATTAAATCAGAAGGCTTCGCCACGTGGAATGCACCCGCAGCTACGAATAATATGTAATCGGTTTTGACTGGACCATACTTCGTCATGACCGTCGAGCCTTCGACGATAGGTAAAATATCACGTTGTACGCCTTCCCGTGAAACATCGGGACCTGCGCCTCTTGACGGACTTGCAATTTTGTCAATCTCATCGATAAATATAATACCCGACTGCTCTGCGCGTGCCACCGATTCCGAAATGACATCATCCATATCGATCAGTTTATTCGCTTCCTCTTGCGTTAACGCTTTGCGTGCCTCTTTAATTCTCAGCTTACGTTTTTTCGTCCGCTTGGGCATAAACTGACCGAATAGCTCTTGCATATTCATCCCGCCCGGCCCTTCCCCGTTCTGCGGGGATAGCATGTCGAGCATGCTAGGCGTCGTATCCTCGACTTCAATCTCTATGATCTCATTCTCAAGCAGTCCTGCAGCCAGCTTCTCCTTAACTGCCTTACGCTTCTCCGCAATTGAAGAATCGTGCTCCGGCTCTTGCTCCGGCTCCTTCGTATGCTGGCCGCCACCGAACAGCATTTCAAATGGATTTTTTTGCGGTTTAGATTTATGAGGAGAAGGCACAAGCAAAGCGACAATTCGTTCATTTGCCAGCACTTCCGCACGATCACGAACGCTTTCGGTACGTTCAGCCTTGACGATACGGATTGCCGTTTCGACAAGATCCCGCACCATCGACTCTACATCTCGGCCTACGTATCCAACCTCTGTAAATTTTGTCGCCTCAACTTTAACGAATGGCGCTTGTACAAGCTTGGCAAGCCGACGGGCAATTTCTGTTTTACCGACGCCGGTCGGTCCGATCATTAAAATATTTTTTGGTACGATCTCATCACGAAGCTCCTCAGCAAGCCGGCTTCTCCGATAACGATTGCGCAGCGCAATCGCTACGGACCGCTTCGCCTGCTTCTGACCGACAATATATTTATCCAGCTCTGCGACAATTTGTCGCGGTGTCATCGACTCGTTACCCATATTGGCATCCCTCCGCTGGCTTAATATGTTAAGCAATTATTCTGTCCTCTGCCGATTCTGAGTTCAACAATAAAGTTCGATGCTATACTTCTTCGACGATAATGCTTCGATTGGTAAAGACGCAAATGTCCGCTGCAATCTCTAATGCCGCTCTCGCCATATCTTTCGCTTCCATATGCGGTGCATGCTGCTTCAACGCTCTTGCTGCTGACAATGCAAAGCTGCCGCCGGAGCCGATCGCCAGTACATCATCGTCCGGCTCTATAATCTCACCATTACCCGATATGAGCAGCAAGCCGGTCGCATCCATAACAAGCAGCATCGCTTCTAGCTTGCGCAGCACACGGTCGGAGCGCCATTCCTTCGCAAGCTCAACCGCAGCGCGTTGAAGATTGCCATGATGCTCCTCCAGCTTCCCCTCGAATTTCTCAAACAACGTAATCGCATCTGCCACTGAACCTGCGAATCCCGCTACGACTTGTCCGCGGTACAGTCTACGCACTTTCTTCGCCGTACCTTTCATAATCATACTATTGCCGAACGTTACTTGTCCGTCGCCGGCTATCGCGCCCTGTCCGTTATGTCGCACCGCACATATCGTCGTCGCATGAAACTGCATTTCCATGTGGGAACCTCCTTATGTCGATGTACTGCCAGCATTGGATCGTTTTTTTGCCCATCGCCCATCGTTATATGCTAACAATGTTAAACCTATTACAAGGTTCTTATAATAATTGCTCACGTCTAAATTGCTCAAGCGATGCGAGCGCCCGATTCGCAATCGCGTCATTCTTCTCCTTCTTGCTCTTCAATCTCTTCTCAAGTGGAGGGAATAGCCCAAAATTCGCATTCATCGGTTGAAAGTGCTTGAAGTCCGCGGTTGTAATATAATTCGCCATGCTTCCCAATGTCGTGTCAGGCGGCAAAACGAGCGGTTCCAGCCCGCGCGCCAGTCTACCGGCATTTATTCCAGCTAGGAGACCTGAGGCCGCCGATTCAACGTAACCTTCTACTCCTGTCATTTGACCGGCGAAGAATAAAGTGTCACGGCCTTTGAACTGGTAAGTCGGTCTCATCAGACGTGGAGAATTAATAAATGTATTCCGGTGCATAACACCATAACGAACAAATTCTGCATTCTCCAAGCCCGGGATCAACGAGAAAACGCGCTTCTGCTCGCCCCACTTCAAATGCGTTTGAAAGCCAACCATATTGTAGAGCGTACCTGCTGCATTATCCTGACGCAGCTGAATGACCGCATATGGCAGTTTGCCGGTATGTGGATTAATAAGACCGACAGGCTTCATTGGTCCGAATAGAACAGTCTGCCTGCCGCGGGATGCAATAACCTCAATTGGCATGCAGCCTTCGAAATAAACTTCCTTCTCGAATTCTTTCAATTCTGCCTTCTCTGCCGTAATAAGTGCTTCATAGAAGACATTGAACTCTTCTTCTGTCATCGGACAGTTCAAATACGCCGCTTCTCCCTTGTCATAGCGGGAGGCCAGATATACTTTACTCATATCGATGGAGTCCTTCTCGATGATTGGCGCAGCGGCGTCATAGAAATAAAAATATTCCTCACCAAGCAAATCCCGGATATGCTGCGATAATGAAGGCGCCGTCAACGGTCCTGTAGCAATTACGACTATTCCGTCCTCTGGAATCGCCTTCAGCTCCTCATTGCGAACCTCAATTAGAGGATGTTCACGAAGCGAACGCGTCACTTCGCCCGAGAAGCCGTCGCGGTCGACCGCAAGCGCTCCGCCTGCTGGCACCGCATTGCGGTCCGCACAGCCTAGAATGAGCGAGTTCAGCATTCGCATTTCTTCCTTCAATACACCAACCGCGTTCGTTAAACCGTTCGCGCGCAGACTATTGCTGCATACAAGCTCAGCGAATTTATCGGTATGATGAGCCGGCGTTTTCGTAACCGGACGCATTTCATATAACGTTACTTGTACTCCTTGTGAGGCAATTTGCCAAGCGGCCTCGCTGCCGGCCAGACCGGCGCCGACGACCGTTACCTTCGGTGTAGATGACAATGGATAGACCTACCTTTCTCAATGAAAACGGCTGCCGCCCATAGAGGACGGACAGCGCGTTAACAATCATGCATACATACAGACGTCTACGCCTGCTCTTGTTCGTGATCGGAATCGTCCGCCTGCTCGCTATGATCACATTGCGTACATTGCAGCTTGATACCAGTCTTACTTCTTTTTTCAACCATCATGCCGCTGCATGAAGGGCACTGCTTGCCTGACGGCTTATCCCATGAAACGAAGTCGCATTCCGGATACAGATTGCAGCCATAGAACACTCGTCCCTTCTTGCTGCGGCGTTCGATTATGCTTCCTTTAGCGCATTTCGGGCAAGTGACGCCGATCTCCTTAACGATTGGCTTCGTGTTGCGGCATTCCGGAAAACCGGAGCAAGCAAGAAACTTGCCAAATCGCCCCATCTTATATACGAGTGGGCGACCGCACTTCTCGCACAGCTCGTCGGACACCTCATCCTGCAATTCGACTTCCTTCATCTCTTCTTCAGCAACTTTTAGCCGCTTCTCGAACGATTCATAGAAGTCAGACAACACTTTAACCCAGTTCTCCGAGCCGTCCTCAACGTGGTCAAGCTCTTCTTCCATCTGAGCTGTAAACTCCACGTCTAATATTTCCGGGAAAAACTGCTCCATCAATTGGCTAACCAGCTCGCCCAGCTCCGTCGGAATAAACTTCTTATCCTCGATCGCAACATAACCGCGCTTTTGTACCGTTTCCAGCGTTGGCGCATATGTACTTGGCCTGCCGATGCCAAGCTCCTCAAGCGTCTTGACAAGACGAGCTTCCGTGTACCGAGGAGGCGGTTGCGTAAAATGCTGCTTTGGTTCAATGCTATCCGTCGTAATCGTATCTCCAACAGCAAGCGCAGGGAGAAATTTCTCATCCTCGTTCGTATTGCCGTCGTCATTACCTTCGACATAAACTTTCATGAAGCCGGGAAATTTCACTTTAGATCCAACCGCACGGTATACGGTCTCCCCAGCCTTCAAATCCACCGTCATCGTATCTAGCACAGCCGATGCCATCTGGCTCGCCACGAATCTCTCCCAAATAAGCTTGTAGAGCCGAAGCTGGTCGCGCGTTAGAAACTCCTTCATCAGCTCAGGCTCTCGCAGCACTGAGGTTGGACGAATCGCTTCATGCGCATCCTGCGCGTTACTGTTCTTCCTCAAATAAATTCGCGGCTCATCAGGAAAATAAGACGGCCCGTACTTGGATTGGATAAACTCTTTTGCTTCTTCCTGTGCAACTGGCGAAATACGCGTAGAGTCGGTACGCATATAGGTAATAAGACCAACCGTACCCTCTTTGCCCAAATCGACGCCTTCATAGAGCTGCTGCGCAACCGACATCGTCTTCGAGGCACGGAAGCCAAGCTTACGTGCCGCTTCCTGCTGCAAGGAGCTTGTAATGAAGGGCGGTGCCGGATTGCGAAGCCGTTCCTTCTCTCTTACGTCACTTACGGTAAAAGGCGCTTCATTCGTCGCCGCGAGCACGCTTTGCACATCAGCTTCGCTGCCGAGCTCTCGCTTCTCTCCTGTGATCGAATAAAACTTTGCTTCGAAGGAAGCATCGCCTTTGCGTAGCTTTGCCGTTATCGTCCAATATTCTTCCGGTACGAATGCTGAGATCTCATTCTCCCGATCGATAATCAGCTTCACCGTAACCGATTGCACCCGACCGGCCGACAGCCCTTTCTTCACTTTCTTCCACAGCAGCGGACTAATCTTGTAACCGACTAGACGGTCTAGAATACGACGCGCCTGCTGAGCATTAACAAGATCCATATTAATCGGTCTTGGATGCTTGAAAGCATCTTTAACCGCCTGTTTCGTAATTTCGTTGAACACGACGCGGCAGCTGTTCGCTTCATCCAGCTCAAGATAATGCGCCAAATGCCAAGCGATCGCCTCTCCCTCACGATCGGGGTCGGCTGCGAGATATACGTTTTTCACTTTTTTGCTGGCATCCTTCAATTCCTTCAGGATACTGCCTTTCCCGCGAATCGTAATATATTTCGGAGTAAAGCCATTCTCGACTTCAACTCCGGTTTGGCTTTTTGGCAAATCTCGAATATGACCCATGGACGCTTTTACGATATATTTACTGCCTAGATATTTGCCGATCGTCTTCGCCTTGGCAGGCGACTCGACAATGACGAGCGAATCCGCCATTAAGCGTCCTCCTCTCCCAGCATGTTTAAATAACGGAATATGTAGAGCCGTTCTGAAGCTGAACCTTACGAGTTATACATAAATTTATCAGAACGGCGTGCAAATGTCCAAGAGCGAGACCCGTCAGTTCATGCAGCTCATCTGCTGTACTTGGCCGATCAAGCAGCAATTCGTACACGATACGGGCATCGCCAGCCAGCGGCTCGTCAGGTTCTTCTGCTGCCTTACTATTATTATTATCGTCTGCAGTTCGCATATAAGGAAGCTGATCGAACCAATCCTCAACCGATGTAATTGCTGCCGCTTTCCTCTCGACAAGCAAACGATTCGTCCCGCTGCTCCTTGGAGACGTGACAGAGCCTGGTACGGCGAACAATTCGCGGTTGAATGCGAATGCATGTTCAGCCGTAATGAGGGAACCGCTCTTCTCAGCCGCCTCAATGACGATTGTGCCTGCCGATAAGCCGGCAATAATTCGATTGCGAAGCGGGAACAGACCGGGATGAAGCGCCATCCCAAGCGGTGCCTCCGACAATAACAACCCTTGAGCGGCAATTTGCCGGTACAAGGAAGCATGCTGCGGCGGATAGACACGATCTATTGGCGTACCAAGCACGGCGATCGTGCTGCCCTCATAATGAACCGACGCTTCGTGCGCAATGCCGTCTATGCCTCTTGCAAGCCCGCTAACAACTGTTAGTCCACGCATTGCAAAGCCGGCTGCCAATTCCTTCGCCATATGACGTCCATAAGCGGTAGGCGTTCGTGTTCCGACAATGGCAACCGCATACCGCTTAAGCAGCTCTAATCGACCGATCGCATATAAAACCCATGGCGGCTCATGAATGTTACGCAGCGCTTGCGGATAGTTATCATCATCGATCATCAATACCGAAGCATTCTGCTGCTTATATTTCGATATAATCGAATCATACCCTGATCCGACACCTGAGAAACGTTTCGCTGCTTCACTCGCTTGCTCTGGGCGAAAACCCGCCGACAGCCATGGCTCTGGTGTGCCAAGCGTCGTGCGGTTCCACAGCTTAGCGTCAACGGCCTTCTTAATCGTCTTCCATCCGACCCCTGGTATGTCATGAAGCGTAATAACGAGCCTTCTCTTGTCAACATTATACATTCTAACAGCCTCCTTGATGGAGGCCTGCATTCCTTTACCTATTTTGCTCTAGGCTGACCGAGAATGCAAGCCGCCAGCTCCATATAAATACAAAAAAGCAGTCTTTCGCCCCGAATTTGGGCCGAAAGACTGCTTGTCTATTCGGTATAACCGTACATTTGCCGTTATGCACGACGGTTATTTACGATATTAGAATCCGCTTATTTGCGCGTAATGCATTTCTCAAGCAGACCTTTTTCTTCAAGAACCGATACGAGCGTCGAGCCCATTTCGGACGGCGTAGGCGCAACTTTAATGCCGCAAGCCTCAAGCGTCGAAATTTTCTCTGCTGCCGTACCTTTACCTCCGGAAATGATCGCACCAGCATGTCCCATCCGCTTACCAGCTGGAGCTGTAGCACCACCGATAAAGCCAACAACAGGCTTTTTCATGTTCGCTTTGATCCATTCAGCTGCTTCTTCCTCAGCCGTACCACCGATTTCGCCAATCATGATGACGGCATACGTGTCTGGATCTTCATTGAACATGCTCAGCACATCGATGAACTCCGTTCCTTTGACTGGGTCACCGCCGATACCGACAGCAGACGATTGGCCGATGCCGCGTGTCGTAAGCTGGTGAACCGCTTCGTACGTAAGGGTACCGGAGCGCGAAACGACGCCTACATGACCTTTCGTATGAATGTAACCAGGCATAATACCAATTTTACATTCATCCGGCGTAATAACGCCTGGGCAGTTCGGGCCGATCAGACGCGTTTTCTTACCTTCCATGTAACGCTGTACTTTAACCATATCGAGCACCGGAATACCTTCCGTAATGCAGATTACAAGGTCAAGCTCAGCATCAACCGCTTCGAGAATTGCATCTGCAGCGAAAGCCGGCGGTACGTAAATAACCGATGCTGTTGCGCCCGTAGCTGCTACTGCTTCGGATACGGTATTAAATACTGGCAGAGAAGCCGTCGTACCGTTCTCCAATGCGATCTCGACCGTCGTGCCACCTTTGCCCGGCGACGTGCCGCCGACCATTTGCGTGCCGTAATCGAGCGCGCCTTTTGCATGGAACAGCGCGGTTTTACCCGTGATGCCCTGCGTGATGACTTTTGTATCTTTATTGATCAAAATGCTCATCGAAATTTCACATCCCCTAAAGAAATTCGGAATTAGCCGGTTGGTTGTCCTATTTCACGAGCGCGACGATTTTTTGAGCGCCGTCTGCCATCGAATCGGCTGCCACGATGTTCAAGCCGGATTCGTTAAGCATTTTTTTGCCGAGCTCAACGTTCGTGCCTTCGAGACGGACGACGAGCGGACGATCAAGACCGAGCTCTTTTGCAGCCGCGATAACGCCTTCAGCGATAACGTCACAACGCATAATGCCGCCGAAGATATTAACGAAGATGCCTTTAACCTTCTCGTCAGACAGAATGATCTTGAATGCTTCGGTAACTTTCTCTTTCGTTGCGCCGCCCCCTACATCGAGGAAGTTAGCTGGGTCGCCGCCATAATATTTGATAATGTCCATCGTCGCCATTGCTAGACCTGCACCGTTAACCATGCAGCCAATGTTGCCGTCGAGTGCAATGTAGCTCAGGTCGAACTTAGACGCTTGAATTTCTTTCTCATCTTCTTCATCCAGGTCGCGCAGAGCAACGATGTCAGGATGACGATACAGCGCGTTGGAATCGAAGTTCAGCTTGGCGTCGAGCGCCATAACGTTGCCGTCGCCGGTAACGACGAGCGGGTTGATCTCTGCAATAGAGCAATCTTTATCCACGAATGCCGTGTACAGCGCGAGCATAAAGCTTGCAGCTTTGTTCACGAGCTCTTTCGGAATGTTGATGTTGAATGCGAGTCGCTTCGCTTGGAAAGGCTGAAGGCCGACTGCAGGGTCAACGATTTCTTTGAAAATTTTCTCAGGCGTGCGAGCGGCAACCTCTTCGATTTCCGTACCGCCTTCTTCAGATGCCATCATTACGACGCGGCCCGTAGCCCGGTCGACAACAACGCCGACATAATACTCTTTCTTAATGTCGCAGCCTTGCTCGATGAGCAGACGTTTTACTTCTTTGCCTTCTGGACCTGTTTGGTGAGTGACAAGCGTTTTGCCGAGAATTTCACTCGCATATGCTTTCACTTCATCCAAATTTTTTGCGACTTTTACGCCGCCCGCTTTACCGCGGCCACCTGCGTGGATTTGCGCTTTAACGACGACGACGGAAGTGCCGAGCGCTTTAGCTGCTTCAACTGCTTCGTCAACGGTGAAAGCTACTTTACCTTCCGGCACTGAGACCCCGTATTGCTTCAGGACTTCTTTGCCTTGGTACTCATGGATATTCATTAACGAAATCCTCCAATCCGCAAACTGAATCAAGCAATGTTTAATGTGAACAAACAATTATATCTTATCACTAAACGGTCATTCTTACCTCATTTTTAATAAAAATATAAACTACTCTTTTGATATGAAATTCATCTAGATTTGAGATGAAACGTGAATAGCGGTCTATTACGTTCTAAATCCAATATTTACTGCGGTTTTCTAGCGATTCAGCATCATTCAGCACGCCGGGATTACCTATGGATTGACACGTTAATGATGCGCTATTATCATAGATTTATCTAATTAATCATAGAATCGGAAAAGTAAGGAAGCACCTTCGTCCGAATATGACGGAGGTGTTTTTTGTATGTATGCCCAGGTGTTAGGAGCAAGCGTTATTGGGATCGAAGGTGTACTTATTACAGTTGAAGCGGATATATCCAACGGACTCCCTCAGATGAGTCTCGTCGGCTTGCCCGACAGCGCCATTCGTGAGTCTGCCGAGCGTGTACGCTCCGCGATTCGCAACAGCGGATTTGTGTTTCCGATGAGTCGAATAACGGTCAATCTTGCTCCTGCAGATTTACGCAAGGAAGGCTCAGCATTCGACCTGTCAATTGCTGGTGCCATTCTAACAGCGAGTGCCCAATTGCCATGCACAGCGTTTCATAACTCACTGCTCATTGGAGAACTGGCGCTTAATGGCGAGCTGCGCCCCGTTCCTGGTGTGCTGCCGATGGTGGAGCAAGCGTACAAGCGCGGCCTTAGCCGTGTCATTCTGCCTTACGGCAACGCTGCGGAAGCATCGCTTATTAGCGGTATCGATGTGTATGCTATCCGCCATCTGAATGAATTAGCGGCATGGAGAGATGACGGACAATGGCGATCATTCCTCTATTCACGCGGTTGTAACGACGAACAGCTCGAATGTAACCGATCGATATCCGAAGATCAAACGCTGCTCGATTACGGAGACGTGCTCGGTCTGCACGGTGCCAAACGGGCTCTGCTCATAGCAGCAGCCGGCGGACATAACGTTATGCTCAGCGGGCCTCCCGGCACGGGCAAAACGATGCTGGCCAAACGGCTGCCTACCATTCTTCCTCCATTATCCGATGAAGAGGCTCTTGAAGTGACCAAAATTTACAGCGTTGCTGGCAAGCTTGGCCACAGTCCATCCTCCCTTATTCGATCTCGGCCATTCCGTGCTCCGCACCATACAATATCTGCAGGCGGACTTATCGGTGGCGGTACAATTCCGAGGCCGGGCGAAGCGACGCTTGCCCATCGCGGCGTATTATTTCTAGACGAGCTGCCTGAGTTTACACGATCTTCCCTTGAAGTACTTCGGCAGCCGCTCGAGGACCGCCAGGTGACGATCGCCCGTACAAGGGCTGTCGTTCGCTTCCCGGCCCGTTTTATGCTGGTTGCTTCCATGAATCCTTGTCCGTGCGGCTATTACGGCTACGACTCCATCGATCGAAGCTGCAGCTGCTCTGACACGGCAGTTGTCCGTTACCACAGCAAAATATCAGGCCCACTTGTCGACCGAATCGACTTAATGCTCGAAGTCCCGCGGCCCTCATCATTGAACTCTGCTCGACGAGGCATGACAAGCTCAGAGATGCTGACCGCCGTCATGGCTGCCGTCGAACGGCAGCAGCATCGAGCAGCGGATACTGGCGTCTTATGGAACGGCGAGCTTTCAGGCGTTGCACTGCACCGCGCAGCCAGCCTGTCAACGGATGCAGCCAAGCTGCTTCGACAAGCGTTCGACTCACTTGGCATCAGCTTTCGTGCGCATGACCGTCTGCTCCGGCTCGCTCGCACGATCGCTGACGTCGAAAGTTCTTCCGAAATCAGAGGGGAACATATGTCAGAAGCAATTCAATATCGTCGCGTGGGAGACACAACCAACAGATAATATCTAGGAATAAAGTACTACGAGAGGCTAATGGACTATAATTATTCAAAAACGCCGCGATCTTTAAATCGCGGCGTAATTATTATTAAAACACATTCTGCATATGGGTTACATCCTCAACGCTTCCGTCTTGACCGAGAATAACGAGTACAGCATCACAGCGAACGGCTGCATGCTGCAATCCATTCGACTGCAGGTACAATGCGGCCATCGTTCTTACTTTATGAATCTTCCGTGCATCTATCGACTCCGCTGCTGTGCCGAAAGCTGCAGAGGAGCCAGCCGTTCTCGTCCGCACCTCGACAATTACGATAACACCATTAT
This sequence comes from Paenibacillus xylaniclasticus, assembly GCF_004001065.1. GTDB lineage: Bacteria > Bacillota > Bacilli > Paenibacillales > Paenibacillaceae > Paenibacillus_T > Paenibacillus_T xylaniclasticus. The sequence continues at coordinate 162,044 of NZ_BIML01000004.1, read as the reverse complement.
GCTCTGCAACAATATCAAGCTCTCCTGCACGGCAACGCCAATTACGTGACCGAATGGTATAGCCTTCTGCTTGCAAGTAAGCAGCGGCCGCTTCCTCGCCTATACGGCCTGTCTCCACGCGGCTTCTACCCTTTGGGCTCCGGTTGCCCTTCCAATGGCTGCTGCCGCTCTCCATACGATCTCCGCCACTGGCCCTAGGCCGGCTAGTCATTCCATCCCCCCCGCCTTCTTGTCTGACCGATAAACAAAGCTTAAAATCTCAGCTACAAGCGCGTACAGCTCAGGTGGAATTTCTTGATCGACCTCCAGCTTAGAAAGTACCTCGACAAGCGAAGCATCCTCTTGAATCGGAACACCGGACTCCGATGCTTTGGCTAGAATCGCATCTGCAAGATGCCCTTTACCCTTCGCAACAACGACAGGCGCCGACCGCTCTCCAGGCTCATACCTAAGTGCTACCGCCTTGCGTGCTGAAACCGAAGGCTGCTCTGTATTCGCCTTCGACCCAAGCGAATTCCGTCGTGTCATATGCGATAATCGACCCCTTTGTACGGAATTCCGCCATATGGCGGTACAATTGGCGGCAGCTCAACCTTCTCACCGTCATGGCCTACCACAATCGTTCCGGTCTCGATCTGATCGACCGCAGGTATAGGCTTAACCTTGAACGTCAGCAGCTGATAGCCCGCCTGCTGAAGCGCCTCAGCTACTGCACCCCGCTCTTCATCTGCCAGCTGCTGCATGACCGGATGATCGTTCCAAACATTCAAATTGACGATTTTATCAACAACATGTACATCAACGAGTGTATCTCCGATCGCATTCAGCTTCAAATCGAACAGCAGCCTGCAGTTGGATGCATCAAGCTCATTATTCGCTCCTCTGCGCGTCTGCACATGCACAGATGCAGTTTGACCACCATCTTGATCGTAGATCGGAATGAACAAGGTTACATGGCTCAGCATCGTACCGCTTCTCTCCGGAGCAAGCATAAGCTGCTGGCCCGTGATCTGTTGAATAAGCTGCTGCGCTGTCTCACGTATGGGAGCCGGCATATCGTCCATCGCCGCCAAGGACAGCAGCGCACTCTTAAGCGACTCCATACCTTCAGCCGCATTCGCCATACCCTGCAGCGGCATAACGGCTGCGTTCCCTCTGCCGTCAGCCATTAACGGCGCATTCATATTCGTGCCAGCAGCGTTCTGACCATTCACTCTTGACGCTACGACACCAGTAGCCTGCCCTTCCTTTGCCGATCCTTCACTTGCTTGCGAGGCATTCAGCGACGATGCTGCCGCCGAAGTCGCAGCCGCGCGATTGTCATTCAATGACTGTTGACGCACGGTCTCTGTCGCTTTTCCCGTCGCGCCAGCTTCAACTGATTCAGCTGTTTTATTGGAAACGACTGAAGCATCTCCATCCCCTTCCGCTACCTGCGCAGGATTAACTGCAGGACGAGTTGCTGCCTGCAGAAGCTTATTCTCATGACTTACCCCTAGCGTAGTCAGCATCCTTCCGATCCATCCTGGCAGCTCGTGCTCCTCACTAGCGTGGGTTGTCATATTAGATGCAGCCGATCTTGTCGCTGCTTCGTCGCCATCCGCTGTACCGCCTGCTGGGGCTGTCCCCCCTGTATATGCATTGGCAGAGCCTCCAGCTTGGCTGTTCCCTCTTGCTTGCGGCGAGACGTTCATTCCCTCTTTCGGCTGTGCTGAGGCGCCAGCCATTAAGGAGCTGGTATTAGCAGAAGATGCCTTCGTCTCCACCGAACCGCCGGATTGCTTCAACGTTGCTGACTCCAACGGAGTACTTTCCGCTGCAGCAGATGTCGTCTGATTAGCTACATGACGAAGCGCGCCCTCTGCTGCCTTATTCGACAGTCCAATCGTCTGCGTCAACAGCTCCTTCACACGAAGCGCTGCCGTCAATGCATTGTCCGAAGCTTTGCCCCCTTTAGCCTGTCCGACTGTGCCACTTGCCGAAGCTTCTTTGCTTACCGTCATATCCCCAAGCTGCTTATTCAGAGCATCGATCAGCTCGTGCAAAGGCTTGCCGAACATCACCTGCCGCATTCCAGCTACCGTCTGCTCCGTCATCGGCATTCCCCGCTTCATTGCGGCCGCAGCTGCCTGCATCCACTCCTGCGGGTCGACGCCTTTGGGCATCGACGAATAAGCTTGCTTGAGCGCTTGCGCGACATCACGCGTCATCGGGATACCGTCCCGCTTCAGCTGCTTGACCAGGTTCAATGCCCATTCCGTATCCGGAAGCCCTGCAGCCTTGGCAAGCTGTCGCGCCGTATCATCCTGCACCTGCGCTTGACCGATATCGACCGGCTTTAACACGATATTTTCCGGCGTTGATTCCGGCTGCACCTTCAGCATCGCTGCTTGTCCCGCTGTAATCGGCGCCTCCAGCTTTGCGCGCACCTGAACGCCATTAATTTGGACAACAGCCTCTTGATCACCCTTCAGTTGCGTAACAACGCCCCGTACGATCTGTCCAGGCTTCAGCTCCAGCTTCTTGCTCTCGCCACTTTGTATGTCGCCGAGCAAGCTTCTCATCATCTGGCTAATATTCAATATGTGATTCCCCTTTATACGTCGTCCACTCTGTCTATATATCCTATATCGGCATCATCGCTGTATCCCTACATGGTTCGGTTAAAAAATCCCATCGCCTTTACCAATGTGCATCATACATTTTCCCAAAAAAAAAGCCCTTATGACACGCTGCAGCTTCTGCAGCGTGTCATAAGGGCTGATGCCTATAGTCAACGTGAAGTTAGAACAGAACCTGCTGCTCGATCTCCGCCATAATATTGCCAAGAAACGACCGGCGGTGCATCGGCGTGGGGCCAAGCTCGATAATTTTCTCGCGATGGAGCTTCGTGGCATAGCCTTTATGTATCGCAATACCGTATCCCGGATACATCGCTTCCCATTCCCCCATACATAGACGGTCACGCGTCACCTTCGCAATGATCGAAGCTGCTGCAATAGATTGACTGACCGCATCGCCTTTAATAATCGCTTGCTGTGGAATATTAAGGTCAATCTTCTCCGCATCGACGAGCAAATGATCAGGCTCCCCGCCCAGCGTTAGGACGGCCCGCTTCATTGCAAGCCGGGATGCCTGCTTAATATTGATCCTGTCGATCTCCCCCGCATCAACTCGGCATATCGACCAGAATAATGCTTGCTCCGTAATTACGCGGTAAAGCTCTTCTCTTTTTTTCTCCGACAGCTTTTTGGAATCGTTAATCCCTTCAATCACTAGGCCTTTGGGTAAAATGACGGCTGCCGCCACAACATCGCCGAACAAACAACCGCGGCCGACCTCGTCGATGCCAGCAACCAAATCACAGCCGTTGTCCCAGAGAGTCTTCTCATAATCCAGCATTCTCGAATCTCCCATACGGTTTAATACGTCGACGCCGACTCCAGCGTCAGCCGCCCCAGCTTGCCTGCACGAAGCTCGCGCAATATAATGCCGGACGTTTTCTCCAGGTCCACTCGTCCTCCGCTAATAAGACAACCCCGTTTGCGCCCGATCGCTTCCATAATGCGAACGATCTCACTCGCTTCCTCCGTATCCGTCGGACGTTCTTCATCAATGCCGTAACGCTCAACCAGCGTATCCCAGTAACGATTAATCAGCTCTCTCGTCGCGAAGAATGCGATATCCTCTATATCCAATATTTGCTCCTTGATCGCCCCAGTCATCGCAAGCCGATAGCCGACAAGCTGATCCTCGAATTTCGGCCATAAAATACCAGGTGTATCGAGAAGCTCCATCTCCGTACCGCATTTGATCCATTGCTGTCCCTTCGTTACGCCCGGCTTATCGCCAGTCACCGCAATATTTCGGCCAGCGAGTCGATTGATCAGCGTAGACTTCCCGACGTTCGGTATGCCGACGATCAGCGCACGAACGGCACGCGGATTCATTCCTTTGGCGATTTGCCGGGCGATTTTCTCATGGAGCAGCTTTCGTGCCAGCCCTGGAATCTCGCCTACACGCGTGCCCGTCGACGCATCAACGGCAATACATTCGTGTCCCTCATATTTAAAACGTTCGATCCAGGCTTCGGTTTCCTTCGGATCGGCCAAATCGCTCTTGCCGAGCACAATGAGCCGCGGCTTGTTCAACAATATATCATCAACCATTGGATTACGGCTCGATAACGGAATTCGCGCATCCAGCAGCTCGACGGCAAGATCAATTAGCTTCAGCTTCTCTTGGATCTGTCTGCGGGCTCTTGTCATATGTCCAGGAAACCACTGAATACTCATACTTTCACCTCATTGCTAACATGCCTCGTCAACGTCTGACCGTGCAGACATCCACGAGGCATGCAACGCTTAATTATGTTCGATAATTTTGATCTTGTTCAGCGGCCAGAAAATAACGTCACTTCGGCCAATGACTTCATCCAGATCGACGAAGCCGATCATCCGGCTGTCTTTACTGTTGTTCCGGTGATCACCTAGCACGAAAATATGTCCTTCCGGAACGACAGACTCCGTAAACCGATCATTTGGGAAGTTCGAAGAGCTATCGCCGTTGTTATTATACAAGCGGCCTTCAGCATGCGCAGCCTCAATCGCTTCCTTCAAGTATGTCTCTTCAACCTTCTGATCGTTTACGTATAAATCGTCGCCCTCGTATCGGATTTTATCTCCTGCCACGCCAATAACGCGCTTAATAAAGTTCCGGCCTTCCTCGGGCACATGAAACACAATAACTTCCCCGCGATGAGGCTCACGGAACTTATACAATACTTTATTAACAATGACGCGTTCACCAGACAAAAAATTCGGTTCCATAGAAGGGCCGTCTACGATAAATGGCATAAACAGCAGCCAGCGAATGATAAGCACCAGAATGACGGCGATCGCAATTGCTTTAATCCATTCCTTCAATTCGTTACCGATGCCGCTTTTCTTAGCTGGACTCGTCGGTACAACGTCCGATTCCGCTGTCGGAACCGTTTCCTTCTCCGGCTCTTGATCGTCTATTCGATTATGCTCCACACCATCACCCGCCTCCATCAGCTTATCCATTACCTAATACACTTAAAATCCAGCAATGTAAACATAGCATTTCATGCAGTTAAGCTTTCGGGGAAAACGCGAAGAGGAGCTTGTCTGTGGCAAGCCCCTCTTGAACATCCGATTAACGGATTTCTTTAATTCTCGCTGCTTTACCGCGCAGGCTACGCAGGTAGTAAAGCTTCGCACGACGAACTTTACCGCGGCGAGCCACTTCGATTTTATCGATTTTAGGCGAGTTCACCGGGAACGTTCTTTCTACGCCAACGCCGTAAGAAATTTTACGAACCGTGAACGTTTCGCTGATACCGCCACCGCGACGCTTAATTACGACGCCTTCGAACAGCTGGATACGCTCGCGCGAACCCTCGATGACTTTAACGTAAACTTTCAGCGTATCGCCAGGACGGAAGCTAGGAATGTCTTTGCGCAGTTGTTCTTGCGTAATCGCTTGTACAATGTTCATCTTATTCACTCCTTCCCCAACAGACGTTCTTATAAGCTCGCTGATTCTGCACCGAATCAGGTCATGGCTGATAGAGGACCGTCCGACTTTCACACAACACATGAAATTTTATCATATTGCGAACAAAAACACAATAGTAATCCGAATTTTTCACGTCTTACTGTTAAGGTGCACCATCAGCCGCTTCTCGTTCCGCTATCCCTTTCAGCCATTCGCGCTCCTTCTCCGTCAACTCTGCCTTCTCGAGCAGATCTGGACGTCGGCGCAGCGTGCGCAGCAATGCTTGCTCTCGCCTCCAAGTCTCGATCCGTCCATGGTGGCCGGACAGCAGCACCTCCGGCACTTCCCAATCACGGAATACGGCTGGCCGTGTATAGTGAGGATACTCCAGCAGTCCTGTGCTGAACGAGTCCGTTACAGCAGATGTCTCGTTGCCTAGAACACCAGGCAACAGTCTTACGACACTATCGATGACAACCATTGCCGGCAGCTCGCCGCCTGTCAACACATAATCACCAATCGACAGCTCGTCTGTCACAAGATGCTCACGGATACGCTCATCGTAGCCTTCATAATGGCCGCATACGAAGATGAGGTGCTCCTCGGACGACAGCTGCTCCGCCTTGCGCTGATTAAACGTCTCGCCTTGCGGGCACATGAGTATAATTCGTGGCTGTGGTCCTTCCTTCGGCACGAGATGCTCAACGGCTGCGAACATCGGTTCCGGCTTAAGCACCATCCCTCCGCCTCCACCGTACGGGTAATCATCCACCGTGCTATGCTTATTATTCGCAAAATCGCGGAAATTGACAGCCGACAAGGAGACAATGCCCTTATCCCGCGCTTTGCCGAGAATGCTGGCGTTAAATACACCTTCGAACATTTCCGGGAACAGCGTCAATACGTCGATTCGCACGGCGTTAAATCAATCCTTCCAGTAGATGCACCGTAATCGTCTTATTGGCAACGTCCACCTTACGCAGCACATCGTCAATGACTGGCAGCAGTATTTCTTTCGGCCGTCCATTACTGCCCTTGCCTTTCACGACCCATACATCGTTCGCGCCTGGCGATAAAATGTCGGTTACAGTGCCTAGCTCCTCGCCTTCCTCCGTCACGACCGTACATCCAATAATTTGATGATAATAGTACTCGCCTTCTTCGAGATCAACAAGATCATTATCGGACACCTTGAGCGTCCAGCCTTTATACTTCTCGATATCGTTAATGTTGTCGTATCCTTTGAGCTTTACAATATATACATTCTTCTGAAGTCTCGCACCGGCAACCTCAACCTCTACACGACCGCCCTTCTCCTCATCGAACAAGGTAAGCTTGCTGCCTTTCGCAAAGCGAACCTCCGGAAAATCCGTTTGCGGCCATACCTTAATTTCGCCTCGAATGCCGTGCGTGTTAACTAGCTTGCCGACCGTATACCACTTCTCTGCCATTGTTCGATTCCGCCTTTCCCGTCCTTATCAGGCAACGCCTGATTCAAAAAGTCGGCTATTGAGCGCCAGAAGATGACCTCGTGTTCAATAGGCGACTTTTTGCAGCAGCACATGCTTAATAGTATGTATCGAAAAAGGGCTAGGACATTCATCCTAACCCTTCACGCTTAATGTATTAAGAGTCGATGTCGATCATAACACGGCGACCGGACTTCACTGCGGCTGACGAAACGACCGTTCGAAGCGCCTTCGCGATCCGCCCTTGCTTGCCGATTACTTTACCGACATCAGAAGGGTGCACGGACAAGCCGTATACAAGATTGCCTCGTGCATCTTCCTTCTCGCTGACGCGAACGTCGCTTGGATGATCCACTAAAGCCTTCGCTATGACAAGAATTAAATCTTTCATCTCAAGGCCCTCCGCTGTTCAACAGTTATTTCTGTTGCTTAAGCTCATGGAACTTCTTCAGGACGCCTGCTTGGGAAAGCAGATTGCGAACCGTGTCAGATGCTTGAGCACCGGTTTGCAGCCATTTCAGCGCTTTCTCTTCATCGATGTTCACTTGTGCCGGTTGAGCTACCGGATTGTACGTGCCGATTTCTTCGATGAAGCGGCCGTCACGTGGGGAACGGGAATCGGATACGACTACGCGATAGAATGGAGCTTTGTGAGCACCCATACGTTTCAGACGAATACGAACTGCCATTGACATTCACCTCCTTACAAGAATCAACTTCTATTCCGTAACATCAGGCGATCAGCCCGGTGGGAACTTCATTCCTTTGCCCATCATGCCCTTCAAGCCTTTGAGCCCTTTCAGACCTTTAGGACCTTTACCCATCATGCCGGAAAATTGCTTCATCAGCTTACGCATTTCGTCGAATTGCTTGATAAGCCGGTTAACATCCGCGAGCTGGGTACCACTGCCCGCTGCAATCCGTCTGCGGCGGCTGTAGTTCAGCAGGTCAGGATTACGCTTCTCTTCCGTTGTCATCGAGCGAACAATCGCCTCGACGCGTCCAATCTGCTTATCATCGACCTTCATTTCCTTCATGCCTTTAACCTTGCTCATGCCCGGCAGCATATCAAGCAGCTGATCCAGAGGTCCCAGCTTGCGAACCTGTTCCATCTGCTCGAGAAAATCCTCGAACGTGAACTCGGCATTTCGCATCTTGCGCTCCATCTCGGCCGCCTTCTCAGCGTCGATCGACGACTGCGCCTTCTCGATCAATGAAAGCATGTCGCCCATGCCGAGAATACGCGATGCCATCCGTTCTGGATGGAACGGCTCCAGCGGCTCGATCTTCTCGCCCATAGCGACGAATTTGATCGGGCAGCCAGTGACAGCCTTAACCGATAGAGCGGCACCGCCGCGCGTATCGCCGTCGAGCTTCGTCAGAACGACACCAGTCAGCTCCAGTTGATCATGGAAGCTCTTCGCAACGTTGACCGCTTCTTGACCTGTCATCGCATCGACGACGAGAAGCACTTCATCCGGTTCGACTACTTGATGAATTTGCTTCAGCTCTTCCATTAGCGCCTCGTCGATCTGCAGACGGCCAGCCGTATCGACGATTACATAGTCAATGCTGTTCGCCTTCGCATATTGCAAGCCTTGCCGCGCGATCTCGACTGGCGACACATCATTACCAAGCGTGAACACCGGCGCATTAACCTGCTCGCCGAGCACCTGCAGCTGCTTGATGGCAGCCGGACGATAAATATCGCAGGCAACAAGGAGAGGCTTCTGATTATTCTTCATAATCATCTTCGCCAGCTTAGCTGTCGAAGTCGTCTTACCTGCACCTTGCAAGCCCGCCATCAGAATAACAGTAGGAGGCTTACTAGCCTTCGCCAGCTTCGTAGCCGTTCCGCCCATCAGCTCAATAAGCTCCTTATGGACGATGTCGACAACGACCATGCCCGGCGTAAAGCTCTTCTGCACTTCTGCGCCGACAGCCTGCTCCTTCACCTTGGCGACAAAATCTTTGACGACCTTGAAGTTAACGTCCGCTTCCAGCAAGGCTAGACGTACTTCGCGCATCGCTTCGTTAACGTCGTCCTCCGACAGCTTGCCCTTGCCCCGCAATTTGCCGAACACGTTCTGCAGCCTGCTCGTCAAACCTTCAAACGCCATGATGATTCACCCGCTTTCGCTATTTGTTCCTTCCTTGCTCGGCTTGGCGGAGAGACTCCGCGATACTCCGAAGAGTGCTCTTACAGGAGCCATCGTCCGGCATAGCCGATACACATGCTTCTAATTGATCCATTGCGCTACGCAGCGCCTCGTGCTTAGACAGCAGTCCTAGCTTGGACTCATACCCCTCTAGCACTTTCTCCGCACGCTTTATATGCTCATATACCGCTTGGCGGCTGATGCCGAAGTCGGCTGCAATCTCACCAAGCGTAAAATCTTCGATAAAATACTGTGTAAGAAACGTCCGTTGCTTATCCGTCAACAGCGGCTCGTAGAAATCGAACAGTAAATTAATCCGGTTCGTCTTCTGCAGCGCATCCGGTTGAGTATTGGTCACGGGCACGTCCCCCTCTGTCAAGACCAATCACTTGACACCTTCTTAGCTTCCCTTATGTTACAGGACGTTCAAGCAGGTGTCAAGTCTTTTTCCTTGTCAGCTTACAAAAAAGAGCTGCCGCATCCAATGTCATTGTTGCTGCGTCTCTTCATCCGACTCCTTCGACTGAATCAAACCTGCGAACAGGGCATGAACGAATTGCTCAGAGTCAAACTCCTGAAGATCGCCCATTTTCTCACCGAGGCCGACCAGCTTAACCGGCAAATTCAGTTCGTTACGGATCGCGATTACAATGCCGCCCTTAGCCGTTCCGTCCAGCTTCGTCAAGACGAGTCCCGTTACGCCGCTTTTCTCGCCGAATAGCTTCGCTTGACTGAGCGCATTTTGCCCCGTTGCCGCATCGAGCACGAGCAGCACCTCATGCGGCGCATCCGGCACTTCGCGCTGAATGACGCGGAATATTTTGTTCAGCTCGTCCATCAGATTCGACTTGTTCTGCAGACGACCCGCCGTATCGCACAGCAGCACATCTACACCCCGCTGCTTAGCGGCATGCACAGCATCATACATTACGGCTGCCGGGTCAGAGCCTGCACTTTGCTTGATGACGTCGACGCCGACGCGCTGCCCCCACACCTCAAGCTGTTCAATTGCGCCTGCGCGGAACGTATCGCCTGCTGCAAGCAGCACGCTTTTGCCCTCTGACTTAAATTTATGCGCAAGCTTACCGATCGTCGTCGTCTTGCCAACGCCGTTAACACCGACAAACAGGATAACGGTCATCCCGTTGTCCGACATTCGAAGCTTCGGATCATCATTGCCTTTCAGAATATTAACGAGCTGCTCCGATAGAATCGGTTGCAATTCGGAAGCATCCTCAATTTTGCGCGCCTTCACTTCTGCGCGCAGCTTGTCGATCAGCTCCATAACGGTATTGACGCCTACGTCAGCACCGATCAAAATTTCTTCCAGCTCTTCAAAGAAAGCCTCATCGATCTTCTTGCGCCGAGTAATCAGCTCCTCGACCTTCTCGACGATCGCATCCCGCGTCTTGGCCAAGCCTTCCTTGAAAATATTCGTGACCGCCTCTGTCTTCGCTGCGATCGATTCTTTCAGCCGTTTAAAAAAACTCATATCATGCCGTTCCTTTCTTCATCGCGAATCAATGTGGTTATGCGGTGGCGGTGCCGTCATCAATGAATGAATCGTCGTCCTCCAGCCGTACTGATACAAGCTTGGACACGCCGCCTTCCTCCATCGTAACACCGTATAAGACGTCTGCCTCTTCCATCGTTCCCTTGCGGTGAGTAACGACAATAAACTGGGTTAGGTCTGAGAATTCTCGCAAATATTGGGCAAAACGCGCTACATTGGCTTCATCCAGCGCTGCCTCGACTTCGTCGAGCACGCAGAACGGAACCGGCTTAACCTGAAGAATCGCGAACAGAAGCGCGATCGCAGTCAAGGCGCGTTCGCCGCCGGAAAGCAGCTGCAAATTTTGCAGCTTCTTACCTGGAGGCTGAGCGACGATATCGATACCCGTCTCCAGCAAGCGGTCCGGCTCGGCCATAATCAGGTCCGCGCGACCGCCGCCGAACAGCTTCGCGAATACGACAACGAAGTGGCCCCGAATCGCTTCGAACGTCTCTTTAAACCGCTTGGACATCTCGTCGTCCATCTCACGAATAACTTGATAGATCGTCGTCTTCGCATCGATCAAATCAACGCGCTGAGCATCAAGGAACTCAAACCGTTCCTTCACGCGCGAATATTCGTCAATAGCGCCTAGATTCACTTCACCAAGCGACGCAATCTGACGTTTCAGGTCCCGTACCGCATTTTGCGCCGCCGTAACATCCTCCGGAACCGGATAGCGCTCCTTCGCAAGCTCGAAGCTTAATTCATATTCCTCGCTCAGCTTACGCAGCAGGTTATCCAGTTCAACGTCAAGACGGTTAACCGCGATTTCAGTTTGACGCATCTTGTCTTCGGTTTCCCGCAGCAAGGTGCGCTGCTCCTTCGTCTCGCTCTCGCCATCTTCAAGCCCCTTGATCATCTCTGCTCGTTCAGATCGCTTCAAGTCTGTCCGTTCGGCGCAGCTGTCTTTGCGCAGCTTTAGGTCGTTTAATTGCTCGATCTGCCGAGCCGTTTCCTCGGCATGCCGCTCCTCGTCTTCCTTCAGCTGACTTTGGATGCTGCGCAAAGAAGACAATTCCGATTTAGCACGATTAATGTCGGAACGAATACGAGCAGCCTGCTCCTCCATCGACAATTTTTCCTGCTCGGTCTTGGCTGCCGCTATTTTCAGATCGGTTAATTGACCTTGCAGCTCTTCACGCGCCGTCTCTGACGCTTTGCGCCGTGCCTCGGCCGCTTGAATATCGGCCTGCAGTTTCGTCTCACGCGCAGACAGCTGTTCCAGCCGCAAGCGAGCCGCTTCAGCCGCCGCTTCTAAGTCGCGCTGCTCCATCATCTGCCCCGAGCGGTCCGCGTTATACACTTGAAGCTGCTCAGACAACTGTGTAAGCTGCTTATCGGTCTGCAGCAGTTCCGCTCTCAACTGCTGCTCTTCAATGCGCAGCTTCTCCCCCTGCTCGCGAAGCTCCTCGACGTTCTGGCTGCGAATCGACTGCTCCTTGCGCAGGTCAGCCAGCTTGTCGCGCAGCTTGTCCGCTTGGCGCTGATTATCCGCTATTTCCTCGTCCATCTGCTCGATCTGACGCTGCCTTCCGAGCAGACTGGCCCCTTTCTTCTGCAGGCTGCCGCCGGTCATAGAGCCGCCTGCGTTCACGACATCGCCTTCAAGTGTAACAACGCGATAGCGATAGTGGCATCTGGATGCAATCCGGTTAGCCTGCTCCAGCGTCTCTGCAATGAGTACATTACCCAGCAAGCTTCCTACGACAGCCTCATAACGTTGGTCACAACCAACGAGATCTGCAGCAACGCCAACGAAGCCTTCTACCTCCGACACTTGACGCCGATCCGCTTCCGAAATGTTACGCGGTCGAATGACATCAAGCGGCAGGAACGTCGCACGTCCGAGCTGACGCTGCTTCAAAAAACCTATCGCCGCCCGTGCCGTCGACTCATTCTCCATCACAATGTGCTGTAGTGCGCCGCCTAGAGCCGTCTCAACTGCAGTCTCGATTCGCTGCGGCACGCGAATAAGCTCAGCAACCGCCCCGTGAACGCCGCTCAAGCCGCCCTGCGTTTTACGGGAAGCTTTCAGCACTTCTTTAACGCCTTGCATGAAGCCGTCCAGCGCATCCTGCATTTCTTTCATCGTATCGCGGCGGGAAACAAGTGCGTCCAGACGCTGCTCCCATTTGCGCACCATCTGCTGCGTATCCTCGTATACTTTATACAGCGCGCGAGACTGCTCGCTTTCTTCCGTATACTTTTCTTTCAGCTCAGCAAGAGTCGTCATCACAGCAGCAAGCCGCTCCGACAGTTCATTCTTCCGAGCTGAAAGCTCCTCTTGCTGCTGCATCCATTTGGCTTCCTCGTCGCCGAGACGGTCCATCCGCCGCTTGACTTGCTCCTGCTGCTGCTCTGTATATCGAATCTCATTCCTGGCCTGCGCCATGGCACTCAGTACATCCAGCAGCTCCGTCTTAAGCGATTCCTCTGCTTCCTGCCCAGCTTCCCCAGCCGTACCAGCCAGCTGAGCTTCCTCTTCAGCCAGCCGCTGGCGATGCTTCACCAATTCTTCCTCTAATATTGCAACCTTCGCGCGAAAATCCGCTTCTTCCTTCACAAGCGATGTAATCCGCTCATCGAGAGAGAGAACCGATTCGTCTACCTGCCGTTTGTTCTGTTCCAGATTGCGTTTGCGTTCCTTCAACACTTCGCCGTAGCCTTCGCACTTCTCGTAATCTTCGCTCAACTGAAGCATCGATCCATGAAGCTGATCCAGCTCTTGCTCAATTTCGCGCAGACGCTGACGATCCTTCTCCAGCAGCGCATCATGCTTACTGACGACCGATGCATAGGTTAGACGTTGGCGCTCCAGCTCTTCCAGCTTCGCAGTCAGTTCATTCCATGATACATGCACCGTCTCAATCTGATGGACGTACATCGAAATTTCCTGAGTTTGCAGCTGCTCGCGAAGCGATTTATATTTGATCGCTTTCTCGGATTGCTCGCGAAGCGGCTCGACCTGATCCTCCAGCTCCGATACGAGGTCATGAATCCGCAGCAGGTTTTGCTCTGTCTCCTCCAGCTTCTTCTGTGCCTCTCGCTTACGCGCTTTAAATTTAACGATGCCGGAAGCTTCTTCAAAGATGCCGCGACGGTCTTCCGAGCGCGTACTCAATATTTCTTCAATTCGTCCTTGTCCGATAATCGAATAGGCTTCTTTGCCGATACCGGTATCCATGAAGAGCTCGGTAATATCTTTCAGCCGGCAAGGCTGTTTATTGATCATATACTCGCTTTCACCGTTGCGATGCACGCGTCTTGTTACAGTTACTTCATCATACTCAAGCGACAGCGCGTTATCACCGTTATCGAGGGTAAGCGACACTTCGCCAAAATTGACAGCTTTACGCGCATCGCTGCCCGCAAATATGATATCCTCCATCTTGCCGCCGCGCAAGCTCTTAGCACTTTGTTCGCCAAGCACCCAGCGGATACCGTCCGAAATATTACTTTTACCGCTGCCATTCGGTCCAACGACAGCCGTTATGCCGCGCACGAAGTCCATTTCCGTTTTATCGGCAAACGATTTAAAACCAGATAACTCGATCCGTTTCAAGAACATGACTACGGGTTCACCTCAACGAGTATTGTACCATATTGAGAAAGAAAGATCAGGATTATACTTGAAGACCTGCAGCGCCCTTCACGAGCACTGCTCATGCTGCCCACGACACGACAAAACGCTGCCGCGGTCTAACCTATCCGCTGCGCAGCGCCTATCGTTTCCATTATTTATTGCCTTCTAGCTGCGAGCATGCCGCCTCAGCAGAGCGCTGCTCGGCCTCCTTCTTCGTCCTTCCGATTCCGACACCGTACGGACGGTCTCCAATTCTTACCTCTACGACAAATTCACGATCATGCGCCGGTCCACGCTCTTCTGCAATCCGGTACTCAACCGCACCGAGCGAACCGTGCTGAGCCTTCTCTTGCAGCTTCGACTTGAAATCTTTGACGAGCAGCGATTCATTCTCCTCAATATGAGGGAATATCCGCTCTTTTAGGAATGAACGGACTTGCTCAATCCCTTGATCCAAGTAGAAAGCACCGATGAACGATTCGAACAAGTCGGCGAGCAGCGCCGGACGCTGACGTCCGCCGAGCTGCTCCTCCCCTCTGCCGAGCATGACAGCTGCGCCTAGACCGAGCATATCAGCAAACCGCGCAAGCGACGGCTCGCACACGATAGACGCGCGCATGCGAGTCAGTTCACCCTCCGGCCGATTCGGATAGGTTAGGAAGAGGTGCTCCGAGACAAGCAGCTGAAGCACTGCATCACCGAGAAACTCAAGACGTTCATTATCTTCAATCGGTTTGCCGCGATGCTCATTCACATATGACGTATGTGTAAAAGCCTGCTTCAACAGCCGAGGCTGCTTAAACCGGATAAGCAGTCTTTGCTGCAATTGATCTAACGCATCATGCCTCATACGCTCTCATCACGATCGTCGCATTATGTCCGCCGAATCCGAACGAGTTCGACAACGCAGTTCGAACGTTCGCCTTACGTGGAGTGTTCGGTACATAATCGAGATCTAACTCTGGATCTTGATTATCGAGATTGATTGTCGGAGCAATGATACCGTTCTTAATCGTAAGACCGAGAATAACCGCTTCAACGCCGCCCGCGGCACCAAGCAAGTGACCAGTCATCGATTTCGTCGAGCTGATTGCGACCTTATATGCATGGTCGCCGAACGCTTTCTTCACCGCCAGCGTCTCTGAACGGTCGCCGACCGGCGTAGACGTTCCATGCGCGTTAATATAATCGATATCTTCAGGCGCAAGTCCCGCATCCTTCAGCGCACGCTTCATACAACGAGCTGCTCCTTCCGGGTCCGGCTCTGTCATATGATAAGCGTCGCCGCTCATACCATATCCAACAACTTCGGCATAAATGCGAGCACCGCGCTTCAACGCATTGTCCAACGATTCAAGCACAAGTACGCCGGAGCCTTCGCCCATGACGAAGCCGTCGCGGTCGACATCGAACGGCCGACTCGCCTTCTCCGGCTCATCGTTCCGTACGCTCATCGCGCGCATGGCGCAAAAACCGGCCATCCCTGTCGGTCTGATCGTCGCTTCCGCACCGCCGCACAGCATCACATCGGCATCGCCACGTTGAATCATTTTGAACGAATCGCCAATGGAGTGAGTACCGGTCGCACAAGCCGTAACAGCCGTACTGTTCGGACCTTTTGCTCCTGTTGCCATCGATACTTGGCCAGACGCCATATTCGCGATCATCATCGGAATAAAGAATGGGCTTACCCGTTTAGGGCCTTTCTCCAATAGTACGTTGTGCTGATCTTCCCACGTCCCGAGTCCGCCGATGCCAGAGCCGATCATAACGCCTACACGCTCTGGATCTACATTGGTGCCGATAACAAGCCCTGCATCCTCAACCGCTTTCTTCGAAGCCGCGACGGCGAACTGTACGAAACGGTCCATTTTGCGAGCTTCTTTTCTCTCCATATAATCTTCTGGATTAAAGTCTTTAATTTCTGCAGCAATGCGTGTTGGATATTCGGATACATCAAACGAATCAATATATGATACGCCAGATTTCCCTTCCATCAGATTGCCCCAAAACTGATCCAAATCGGAGCCGAGCGAGGTAATGACCCCCATGCCTGTAACGACAACTCTTTGCTTCATTCTGTTCACCTCTACGGACAGCAAAATGGATGGCATGTGTAACCCATCTGTGTCATGTATATGTAACGAAATAACGCTCGTATACCATGCTTGTACTACCAAAAAACGGCTAATGATGGAGAGAAGTCCCGTTGTAATAACGGGACTTACAAATCTTACGTATGAGATTGTATGTAATTCACTACTTCTCCCACAGTCGTGATTTTCTCTGCATCTTCATCAGAGATTTCCAAGTCAAACTCGTCTTCAAGCTCCATTACAAGCTCAACTACGTCGAGCGAGTCAGCGCCGAGGTCATCCTTAAAGCTAGCTTCCAGCGTAACTTCCGATTCATCTGCGCCGAGGCGGTCAACGACGATGCGTTTGACACGATCCAATACATCGGACATCCGGTTCACCTCCTCCATGGTATTATACGAGAATCGCAGGCAAAATGCCAGCGTAACCGTTTTACTTTAGACCAATTGAACCTATTGTATTATCTTACATATACATGCCGCCATCAACATGAATCGTTTGGCCTGTCATGTAGCTCGCTGCATCTGAAGCAAGGAACCGTACCGCGCTTGCAATGTCAGACGGTTGACCGAGTCGAGCAAGCGGAATTTGCGCGATATGATGCTCTTTCGCCTCATCGGACAGCTTATCCGTCATGTCGGTTTCAATAAATCCTGGCGCGATACAATTCACCGTAATGCCACGAGATGCGAGCTCTCTTGCCGACGACTTGGTTAAGCCGATTACGCCGGCCTTAGCTGCGACATAGTTGGCTTGTCCAGCGTTACCTAGGACGCCAACGACGGACGATATATTGATAATGCGGCCGAAGCGCTGCTTCATCATCGGACGCGTGACAGCCTTAATTCCGTTGAAGACGCCTTTCAAGTTCGTCTCAATCACTTGGTCGAACTCTTCTTCCTTCATACGCATGATTAAATTATCTCTAGTAATGCCGGCATTATTCACCAGAATGTCGATCTTGCCGAATTGCTCGATCGTCGTTTTGACCATCGTCTCGAACTGGTCGGATTTACCGACGTTGCCCTGCACAATAATCGCACGGCGTCCGAACGCTTCTACCGCTTTCGCCGTCTCAACCGCAGCAGCTTCGCTGCCTGAATAGTTTACGGCTACATCCGCGCCAGCTTCAGCAAGCGCGATCGCTATTGCGCGGCCAAGACCACGAGATGCGCCCGTCACAAGCGCCGTTTTACCTTCCAAGCTTGCAAACATTGAGCTGTCCCCTCCACTTCGGAATCCTTCACCTTCTACTCTACTAACTGAAAGTTATCCCGCTGGCGTAAGCGCCGCCTCTAGCGATTGCACGCTATTAATCGTTATCACAGTAACACCGCGGTCGATCTTCTTAATCAAGCCTGTAAGCACGCTGCCCGAGCCAATTTCAACGAAAGTATCGACGCCGAGTTCGATCAGCTTGCGAACGCTGTCCTCCCATAGGACCGGGGAATAAACTTGCTCTACCAGCAGCCTGCTAATCTCAGAAGCTGTCGTTACCGGTTCAGCCGTTACGTTCGCTACGACTGGTACTGTCGCATCTGCAAATGTCACCTGCTCGAGCACGGCTTTCAATCTCTCTGCAGCAGGCTTCATTAACGAAGAATGGAACGGCCCGCTTACTTCAAGCGGAATAACGCGTTTTGCCCCTGCATCCTTGCCCCGCTCGATGACAGCTTGAACTCCGCTCGCCGTACCCGATACGACGATTTGTCCCGGGCAGTTAATGTTCGCAAGCTCGACCTCACCGGCTTCGGCAGAGACAGCTGCACACAGCTCGGCAAGAGCATCGCGCTCTGCGCCAAGCACAGCGGCCATGGCACCAGTTCCGCCTGGCACGGCTTGCTCCATAAATTCTCCGCGTGCCCGCACCGTGCGTACAGCATCCTGAAAAGAGAGCACTCCCGCGGCAACCAAAGCGCTGTATTCGCCAAGGCTATGACCGGCAACATAATCAGGCGACAGACCACGGCCTTTGAGCGCCTCCAGCAGTGCGACGCTTACGGTTAGCAGCGCTGGCTGCGTATTCGCCGTCTGTTTCAAGTCATCATTCGGACCGTTAAAAATAATGTCACTAAGCTTAAAACCGAGCGCCTCGTCCGCTTGGTTAAATACGTTGCGGGACACTTCATATTTATCATAAGCGTCTTGTCCCATGCCGACGGCTTGCGCACCTTGGCCTGGGAACACAAATGCTACTTTATTTGCCATTGCAGCTCCAATCCCATCCCAACGCGTCCAACCCCTATGAGGAAGGATCCGGCGAGGATGCATTTAATATACAAGCTTCAACTCCACATTCGTCAATCCAATTCTTCGCACCTGCAGACTAAGCTACCAGTTCAGTACAG
Source organism: Paenibacillus xylaniclasticus (assembly GCF_004001065.1). GTDB lineage: Bacteria > Bacillota > Bacilli > Paenibacillales > Paenibacillaceae > Paenibacillus_T > Paenibacillus_T xylaniclasticus. The sequence continues at coordinate 143,314 of NZ_BIML01000004.1, read as the reverse complement.
AAGCTCCCCATGTCAAGCCGCCGCCGAAGCCGACCAGCACAAGCGTATCTCCTTCTTGAATACGTCCTTCCTCGACCGCCTCCGCGAGCGCGACTGGAATCGAAGCTGCGGACATATTGCCGTACTTATCGATGTTAACCATACACTTATCTTCTGGCAGATCAAGACGGTTCATTGCGGAATTAATAATCCGTATATTCGCTTGGTGTGGTACGAGCAGATCGATATCACCCTTCTCCATCCCCGCCTTACGAAGCGCCTCTTCAGCTGCCCCACCCATAATACGGACTGCGAATTTAAATACATCATTACCCGCCATATGAATGTAATGCTTCTTGTCTGCAACCGTTTCCGCCGATGAAGGCATACGCGAGCCGCCGCCGCACACCTTAAGCAGCTCACCGCCGCTTCCGTCCGCGCCAAGCTCGAACGATTTGAAGCCGCGTCCTTCAGGCACTTCGCCAAGAACGACAGCGCCTGCGCCGTCGCCAAATAAGATACATGTATTACGGTCTGTATAGTCCGTAATCCGGGATAAGCATTCCGCGCCTATAACGAGTGCATTCTTATACAAGCCTGAAGCAATCATGCTGGATGCTGTTGCTAAGCCATATATAAATCCCGAGCATGCTGCTGACAAATCAAACGCAGCTGCTTTGGTGGCTCCGAGCTTGTTCTGAAGCAAGCATGCGGTTGACGGAAAAAACATATCCGGCGTAATCGTCGCCACGACGATCAGATCGATATCTTCCGCAGTCAAGCCTGCAGATCGCAGCGCTTCTTGTGCCGCATTAAAAGCCAGATCCGATGTCGCCTGCTCCGGTGCCGCAAGCCGGCGCTCGCGAATACCGGTACGCGTAACGATCCATTCGTCATTCGTCTCGACCATTTGCTCCAGCTCAGCGTTCGTTAGCACACGTTCCGGCACGTACTTGCCAATCCCTACAATACCGACCGATTTCGTATTCACCAAAGGTTCACTCACTTCCCGCTTATTTCGTTCGCCATGTACGTCGTAACATTACTAATTAATGCGTTGCGTGTTTGACGTATCGCATTCTTGATAGCCCTCGCGTCAGATGAGCCATGTCCTTTGACTACAAGACCGTTGACGCCTAGCAGTAATGCGCCTCCATGCTCCTTATAATCCATCTTACGGCCGAATTGACGCAATCCTTTCATCATAACAGCGCCTGCTGCTTTCGTCAGCATGCTCCGGTTAAACTCGGCCTTCAGCGTTCTCATGATCGTTCCGGCCGTGCCTTCCATCGCTTTAAGCATAATGTTCCCGGCAAATCCGTCGCATACAAGCACATCGCAGTTCCGCTGCAAAACATCCCGCGCTTCAACATTGCCGATAAAGTTAAGCGAAGAAGCCTCCAGCAGCTCGAAAGCCGCCTTTGTCAACTCGTTGCCCTTCCGATCTTCCGTTCCTACATTAAGAAGTCCGACTTTAGGGGCGCTGATCCCGTCTACTTTATTCCGATAGATGCTGCCGATTCTCGCATATTGCAGCAAATGCTCCGGCTTCGAATCCATATTCGCACCAAGATCAAGAGCAAGCACGCCAACATCATCCATCGTCGGCATTAGCTGCGCTAGCCCTGGTCGTTCAATTCCAGCCATTCTGCCGACAACAAGCAATCCTGTCGTCATCAAAGCGCCTGTATTGCCTGCTGAAATCATCGCGTCAGCATGCCCGTCCCGAACAAGCTGTCCCGCAATAACCATCGATGAATTTTTTTTGCGGCGTACTGCTTTAACCGGCTCTTCATCAGGACCGATCACTTCTTCTGCATGCTCGACCGAGACGTTGGCTAATGACTGACCTTGCAGAAGCGGGGTGATTTGAGTCGAGTCACCTACTAGAACCAACTGAATATCTTTCCATTCCGCCGCCGCTTCCAGCGCTCCTTGTACGATGAGGCTGGGAGCATGGTCGCCGCCCATTGCGTCAATGGCGATCCGCACGTTCAATTCCTCCTTCATCTACCTGATCTCCAGTAGACCGATAGATGATAAAATTACCTTGAAAAACCATCTCATCCCCGACGTAAGTGAACACTTCTACTTTAGCCTTGCTTTTCTCGCCGGAGATGGATCGGACATACGCTTTCGCAATACACTTCTCACCCAGCTTGACGGAGCGGATAAAACGAATATCCGCTGTTGCCGTCAAAGCGATCTCATCATCGATGACAGCAACAGCCAATGAGTTCGCCTGCGCGAACACATGATGTCCCCGAGCGATTCCTGTGCGAGAAAATACGTGCTCGTCTGCGATTTCAAAAATCGAAATGCCGCTTCGGTCCAGCTGCAAATCGACGATATCTCCTATTACTTCGTGCAGCGGCAGCGACCGTACCGAGTCATACGACCTTTCAGCCATTAGCTTGAGCCGTTCTCTAAGCTCCGGAATACCGAGCTCAAGCCGATCAAGCCGGATAGTCTGAATGCTGACCTTAAGCAACCGAGTTAATTCACGGTCCGTCATGAACGGATTTTCTTCGATTAGCTTCGACAGCTGCTGGTGCCGCTGACGTTTCGGCAATCGTTCGATGGCCGGCACCACCTTCTCATCATAGTCAAAACTCGAATAATTGTATTGTTCCGTAGTACCCGTAACGCATCCGAATATAAACCACAATCATGCGTTAACCACATAATATAAAAGCAGCTATTATAACCAGGTACTAATTGATTATATAAAAAATGACGGCACTAAGCAACGCCCGAATCGGTCTGTAGCAGACCGCCGTCATTTGCATGCGCCGTCATTGCATCCGCAGCATCGTGCTGATGCCGGTTCCTTCTATTGAAAAAAATAGCACTTCATCGCGAGATGAAGTACTAAGAGTGGGAAACCGGCTTATTGCGAGATGATCTCTTTCGTTTTGTAATATCCGCACACTTTGCATACGTGGTGAGCAAGTTTCAACTCTCCGCATTGCTCGCATTTCACCATACCTGGCACCGCCAGTTTGAAGTGTGTGCGACGTTTGTCGCGGCGAGTTTTGGAAGTTCTACGTTGTGGTACTGCCATGTTTCCCACCTCCTTCATAGAATTACAAGCCGTATAAACAGCTAGTTATTGGTTGTCGTTGTCTTTGAACAAATCCTTAAGTGCAGCTAGACGTGGATCTATCGAACCGCGCTCACAGCCGCATTCTCGTTCATTCAAGTTCTGTCCGCATTCGGAGCATAGTCCTCTGCAGTCGCTGCTGCACACTGGCACGAATGGAAGCTCCAGCAGCCACAAGTCCTCGACATATGGCTTAAGGTCAAGCGTCTCGCCTACGACCTCAATCGGATCATCCACGTCCAAATCCTCATCTTCCGGAGATAACGCTTCTACCGGCTTGAACTGCTCGTGAAATGGCACGTCCACTTTAACGGCAGCTGGGTTCAAACAACGGGAGCAAGCCATCTCGAGCTCGGAAGTCAATCTACCGTCGACATGAATGATGCCGTCTGCTGCATGAACGTTCAGCTTAACGTGAATCGGACTTGCCGACAATACGTCCCTGCGACCCTTCAGCAGCGAAGTGACCTCAATCGTCTCCTGGATTGGAGGCAGCGTTCCTTTGTTCAATGCTTCTTGAATACGAAATTGCATGAGATCACCCCAAACAAACAAAAATTATTATATCGATTATTCAATGGTTTTGTCAACATTTTCAGCGCATGTTATGATGATGATGGATTCGATATGAAAATATACCGGAGGATCGACATGCGTACGGTTGGAATTGTCGTGGAATACAATCCGTTTCATAACGGACATCTATATCATGTACAGCAATCACGCAAAATAACGGGAGCCGACGCCGTCGTTGCCGTCATGAGCGGCCATTTTCTGCAGAGAGGAGAGCCTGCTCTGCTCGACAAATGGACACGCGCCGAGATGGCGCTGCGCGGCGGCTGCGATCTTGTGCTCGAGCTGCCTGTCGCCTATTCAACCCAGTCAGCCGAATGGTTCGCGCGCGGCGCCATCTCGACGTTAGACGCGACCGGCATCATCGACGCATTATGTTTCGGCAGCGAGGCCGGCGACATTGAACCGTTCCGCTCCGCCGCCCGCACGCTGCGCGAGGAGCCTGCGTCATTCAAGCAGCGGCTAAACAGCAAGCTGGCCGAGGGCGTACCGTTTCCCGCAGCCTATGAAGCTGCACTGACTTCTCATATGGAGAGCACCGGTTCGACATCTCTCACAGTGTCTCAGCCGAATAATTCGCTTGGCTTACACTACATGCTGTCACTAGAACGGATGGAAAGCGACATCGTGCCTTATACGATTAAACGCGAGAAAGCCGGCTATAACGATAGATCGCCGACAGACGAAGCAATCGCCAGCGCGACTGCCATACGCAGGCTTCTGTTCGAATCTGGCGAGCTGAGCGCGGCCTCCGCGTATGTCCCTCGCTCTACATTGCAGCTGATGGAACGGGAGCTTACGGCCGGTCGACCAGCGGTCGATTGGCAATCGTTCAGCATGCAGCTGTTTCATTCTATTCTTACCAAGTCACCGCAGCAGCTCGCACAATTGCACGAAATAACGGAAGGACTCGAGTATCGGCTGCTGAAGTCCGTCCGCGGACTCGACACATTATCATTCGAGTTATTGATGAAAGCCTTGAAGACTAAGCGTTATACCCGTACGAAGCTTCAACGGGCTCTACTCGCTGTACTTCTCGACCACTCGAAGGAGCAGCTGGCCCCGGACCGCTTGGCAGAAGGTCCAGGCTACGTCCGTGTACTTGGCTTTACAAAGGTCGGACAAGCGCTGCTGAAACGAATGCGTACTACAGCCCGATGGCCCGTGCTCATGAGCGCTGCCGGAGCTCCGCAGCCGCTGCCGTTACTGGAGCTGGATATACAAGCTACCTCCGTCTATACGCTCGCTCGGCAGCCGAACGCCAATTCCCGGCAGCTATTCCGCGACTATTACGAGAAGCCGCTGCAAGTAGGATTCGAAGAACCTGAATAATGATGATGCCGCCTGCTCCTTTATCGGATGACAGGCGGCATTCGTTATCGTATCCATTTGCTTGCAGGACACGACTGGTCTACCTAACCAGCCCTATGCGTACAATATACTGAAATGCCCGTCCCCAGCGGGCAAAGTATCGTATTGGAAAGGGGCTGTGCCGATGGCGCGCACCATTACCCTTGCCTGCATCTCCATTCTGCTCGTTGCCGCAGTCATCCGCCAGCCTGACGTGACGTTCCAAGCATCGCTGCAAGGATTGACGCTGTGGTGGACTATCATTTTTCCCGGACTTATGCCCTTTATTGTCCTATCCGAGCTGATGACGATTTTTGGTGTAACGGCACTAGCCGGCAAATTAATGGAGCCTGCCATGAAGCGGCTGTTCGGTCTTCCAGGCGAAGCCGGATTTGCTGTTGCAGCCGGCTGGACAGGCGGTTATGCTGCAGGCTCCGAAGCGGCCGCGGCGCTTCGCCGCTCCGGTAAGCTGACCCGGTCGCAAGGACAGCGCCTGCTTGCTCTCGCCCACATGCCGAACCCTTTATTTATGCTTGTTGTCGTAGGCGTCGGCTTTATGAAGCAGCCAGCTGCCGGCATAGCGGTTGCCTTGGCGGTATGGTCCGGAGGACTGCTGGCAGCACTTGCCGTCTCGATTAAAGACAGGCTGCGCGTTATGACAACCCGCGGGCCAAGACCAGCGTCCAACTCATCTGACGCATTCTTATCTTGCCCTGCCGAACAATTCGAAATAGCCGATCCTAAAGCAGCTGCTAATGCGACCGATTCTACACATGCACGCAAGAGCACGAGCTTATTCGCCCGCGCTGAAGCAGACAGACGGAGCAAATACGAAGAGGACGGCCGTTCATTCGGCCAAGCGCTAGGCGATTCAACGATCGCGTCCGTTCAGAAACTGCTAACGGCAGGCGGCATTATCATCGTAAGCGCCGTGCTCGTTCGATTAATCGAGCCAATATGGGACGCCGTAGATAAGCTGCTCCGTTTGCCGCAATGGCTGCTGCCCGCGCTGCTAGAAAGCCATCTCGGAGCTTTCGCCGCATCCACCTGGCAGTCCCCTGTCTCTTCTGCTTCATGGTCGGCGGCAGCAGCTGCCGCCGCCCTCGCATGGAGCGGCCTTGGAGCGATTGCGCAGACAGGCGCCGCAATCGCCGGCACCGACCTAAAGCTGCTTCCATTCGTAACATGCCGAGCCGTACATGCACTGCTTGCAGCGGCAGTTGCGATGCTAATTTGGCGTCCTATATCATCGCTGCTGACCGTTGCCGAAGCAACTGGAGTACTCCCCGCGATGTTGAACGACGCAGAAGCTTCTTTCACCCTTATCCGGGTGTCGGATTTACCGTCATTGTGGCCGTTCGTTCCAGCCGCATTAACAGCCTTCCTGCTGCTAGTTGCCGTTTTCACCGCTTTATCTGTCATGTTCCGATCGGTTATAAATCGTAGATGACATCATGATGCGAATAATAAGTTCTATTTACCGTTTCCCTTCTCGAGCAGACGTTCTCTTACATATGGCGGCACGAGCTCCGATACGTCACCATTAAATCTTGCAATTTCTTTCACGATACTGGAGCTTAAATAGGAGTACTTCGGATTGGTCATCATAAACACCGTCTCAATGTCATCGTCAAGCAAATGATTGGTCGATGCCATCTGCAGCTCGTACTCGAAATCGGAAACTGAGCGAATGCCCCGTACGATCGTGCCGGCCTGACGCGATTTCATAAACCGGACGAGAAGATCCCGAAAGCTGTCAACCTTGACGTTCGGAATATCGCGTGTCACTTCCTCCAGCAGCGCCTTGCGCTCCTCGATCGTGAACATCGGATTTTTGCTCGTGTTGTTCAGTACCGCTACAATCAGCGTATCGAACTGCTTCGATGCGCGCTGAATGATGTCCAGATGACCGTAGGTTACAGGGTCGAAACTGCCTGGATAGACTGCGATACGATTGTTGACGCCTTCATGCTTCGTCATGCTCTTCTCCTCCATCGTTGCCATTTGCCGGCTCTGTCGTCAGTTGCCGGAACGAATAAATCGTAACAGCGGTATCGCCATATTTGACACTTTTACGCTGCTTGAAGCCGCCGAATTGCTCCGGATAAACATGTGCGGCATCGTGCTCAACGACGATACTCGCACCATCCTCAAGCAGACCTGCGGTTGCGATTTCCTCCAGCATCTCGTCCATATTCGTCATCCGGTACGGCGGATCGAGAAACACAAGACGGAAAGCTTGCCCCCGCTTCGCCAAAGCTTTGATAGCCCGTTGTGCGTCGTTGCGGTAAATCTCTGAACGATCGCCTACGCCAGCAGCTGTCGTATTGTGTCTAACGACATCCACGCTTTGCTTCTCCTTATCCACGAATATAGCCCGGTCTGCGCCACGGCTGAGCGCCTCTATACCAAGCCCGCCGGTTCCCGCAAACAAATCAAGCACAAGCCCCCCGTCAAAGAACGGTCCGATCATGCTGAAGATCGCTTCTTTCACCTTGTCGGTCGTCGGCCTTGTATTCATACCGGGCACCGCTTTGAGCGGCCGCCCCTTAGCCGATCCCGCAATTACTCTCACTTCTGCCTGCCCCCTTAACCTATGCCCTTCGCCTCGGAGCGTGGATGATCTATTGATAACTTCGCTATTCCAACAATGCTCCGCTTACACCACTCGTTATGGTACCACACTTTTCCGTTTGTTATAAAGCGCTTGCGTACATAGCAAAGGGGCAGTCCAGAAAGTCAGTGAAAACTGACTGGCGGACCGCCCCTTACTCAAATTTGGGCTTTGTTCCTGATTGTATTACATTTTCTCGGATACGACCTTTCCCTGCATGAACTGAATCAAATAATCGGGTCCTCCTGCTTTGGAGTCGGTGCCCGACAGATTGAAGCCCCCGAACGGATGAACGCCGACGAGCGCTCCAGTACATTTGCGATTGAAATAGAGATTGCCCACATGGAACAACTCTCGTGCAAGCTCAAGCCGCTCCCTGCGGTTCGAATAGACGGAGCCGGTCAAGCCGTACGGAGTATCGTTGGCAATTGCAAGCGCGTGTCCAAAGTCGTCCGCTTGAATACAGGCGAGCACTGGACCAAATATTTCGTCTTGAGCGAGCGATGCTTGACTGTCGACATCAGCGAATATAGTAGGCTCTACAAAATATCCAGAGCCTTCATCCATACCTCCCCCTACTAGAAGCCGCCCTTCTTGTTTACCAGCTGTAACGTATTGTCGAATCTTATTGTATGCTGCCCGGTCGATGACCGGTCCGACATCTGTTCCTTGCAGCGCCGGATCGCCGATTGATAACTGACTAGTCAACATGGTGATACGCTCTGTCATTTCGTCATAGACATCGACATGGATTATCGCCCGCGAGCAGGCAGAGCACTTCTGTCCAGCATAGCCGAACGCAGATTGGACGATCCCTTGCGCTGCAGCCTCCAGATTGGCATCCCGATCGACGACAATCGCGTCTTTACCGCCAAGCTCCGCAATAACCCGCTTAATCCACCGCTGTCCCGGCTGAAGCCTAGCCGCTCTCTCCACGATGCGAAGTCCGACCTCCATCGAGCCGGTAAAGCTGATGAACCGCGTAAGCGGATGATCGATCAGTACATCACCAATTTCGCCGCCGGAGCCCGGCACGAACTGAATGACATCTTCCGGAAGTCCCGCTTCGTGCAGAAGCTGAACGAAGCGAGCCGCGATGACAGGAGTTGCCGAAGCTGGCTTTAATACGACGGTATTACCCGCGACGACAGCCGAAGCAGTCATGCCCGCCATGATGGCGAGCGGAAAATTCCATGGCGGAATAATGATCCCAACGCCGAGCGGAACATATGTCCATTCATTATCTTCGCCCGGAATACGGACCAATGGCTGCGGCGCACATATCCTCTCAGCCTCACGTCCGTAATATTCAAGGAAATCGATCGCTTCTGCTGTATCCACATCCGCCTCGATCCACGTCTTGCCTGCCTCCACAACAAGCCAAGCAGAAAACTCATGCTTACGGCTGCGAAGCAGCGCAGCTGCTTTATACAATGTTCGTGCTCGGGCTGTCGGCGGGACTCGTTTCCATCGCTCGAACGCTGCAGCCGCAACATCGACTGCTTGGGAAGCACGCTGGCGGTTCGCCTGTGCGACGAGACCGACGATCTCCCCGTGCCGGGCTGGATTGACAGATGGCTTCACAGACTCGGACTGTACCGGTCTTCCACCGATTAGCAGCGGATACGAATTTCCATATTGCGATTTAATTTGTGCCAGTGCGGCCTCGAACAATCGGCGGTTGTCCGCTTGACTGAAATCCGTCATCGGCTCGTTGCTGAATGCCCCCATCATCGCAAAGCCCCTCCTATTTCCCGGATTGCCGCCTGTCCTTTAGGTATGACGGCACTTGTTCCTGTCTATATATAAGCGAACAGCTGCTCAAACATGACAGCTTGCTTACAGAAAGAAAATATGTCTCTTAATTCGATCCGGGGGGTACAGAAGGAAAGGAGAGGGCGAGGATGGATATAGGCACACGTCTGTTTCGTTCGGTCATCCTCGGATTGGCCGGAAATGCTGCAGCAGCCGCTTTATCGCGCAAATATGGGTTGAAACTTGGCGCCTCCCGCTTCGTCGCTGGCCAGACCAGAGACGAGGCACTGACGAAAGTGCTGGAACTAAACGAACGTAAGCTGCTTGTCACGATGGACCACCTCGGTGAGGGAGTAAGAACCGATCACGAGGCAGACCGTTATTGCCAAGAATATGTCGCCCTTATTGAAGCAATGGCCAACCAATGCGTGCAGGGCAATGTGTCGCTGAAGCCCACTCAGATGGGGCTTGCGCTGAGCGATCAACGTGCTTATGATCGCATCCGGCACATTGCAGCTGCAGCTGCTGACAGATCCATGTTCGTTCGTCTCGATATGGAAGACAGCCCGTATACGGATCGAACGCTTCACATCGTGAAGAAGCTGCACGCGGACGGTTTAACGAATACAGGTCCCGTCATACAAGCGTACTTGAGAAGGAGCGAGCATGATGTACGCACCCTCACCTCCGCCGCGATCAATGTCCGACTTGTCAAGGGCGCGTACAAGGAACCGGCTAGTATTGCATATCCGAAGCGCGTAGATGTCGATTCCAATTTCAAACGGCTCATTCGTACTCGGCTAGACAGCGGCGTCTATACCGCGGTAGCTACGCACGATGAGGCAATCATCGACTGGGTACGCACATTTGCTTCCCGTAAGGGAATTCCAAGCTCTGCTTTTGAATTTCAGATGCTGTACGGCATCCGGACGCCGATGCAGCTTCGGCTGGCGGAACAAGGCTATACCGTCAGAAGCTATGTACCTTACGGGACGATGTGGTATCCCTATTTCATCCGGAGGCTCGCCGAACGGCCTGCGAACGTAGGCTTCGTCGTTCGAAGCCTATTAAAAAGGCATTAACCGTTCTCTGGATGCAAGCCGACTGCGCGGATCACACTCTCTTGTCACGGAGGTGCCGGTTGAATGAACCTTGCTCAACAGCTAGTCCGTAAGCCGCACGTTGCCGTCATTCCTGCACCATTCGATTGGGGAGCAAGCCGCCGCGGCGCGGCGCAAGGACCACAGGCGATACTATTAGCCGGAGTGGATCGAAAGCTTCATCAGCTAGGCTACTCTTACTCCGTCGAACCGACAAATTATTTGCCCGATGTGCAATCGGATGGCCGAAGCTCGCCCAAGCTTCGCCATTGGGGCAAGGTGCTGTCCTTCTCAGAAGCAATCGCCTCCAAGACAGCAGAGGCGGCCGAAGCCGGCCACCTGCCGCTGCTGCTTGGCGGTGACCACAGCGTCGCGATCGGCTCGATCGCCGGCGCCGCTATGCGGCGCAAGCGGCTGGGTGTCCTATGGATTGACGCCCATGGCGACTTGAATACGCCGGATACGACGCCTTCAGGCAACATACACGGGATGTCGCTCGCCTGCGCGCTTGGCTATGGCGACAGCCGGCTGACATCGATAGGCGGCGGCGGGCCGAAAGTACAGCCCGACCGAGTCGTTCTTGTCGGTTCGCGCCAGCTGGATGAAGGAGAACGGCTGCTCATCCGCTCGCTCGGCATCACGTGCTTCACGATGCACGAAATTGACAAGCTTGGAATGGCAGCTGTTATGGAACGAGCAATTTCAATCGTATCAGACGGTACAGACGGCGTTCATGTCAGCTTTGACATTGATTCGGTCGACCCTGGCGAAGCGCCGGGAACCGGAACCAAAGTGCGCGGCGGCTTATTGTACCGGGAAGCGCATCTTGCCATGGAGCTGCTTGCCGAAGCGGGGATCATGACATCGGCTGATGTCGTCGAGGTCAATCCGCAGCTGGACAACGGCATAAGAACAGCGCGCCTAGCTGTCGAGCTGATCGGTTCAATGCTAGGTGAGCGCATTTTGTAGACTTACCAACATTAGCACGATTAAAACAGCCAAGACACAGGAAGAGCAAACGCAGACGTTGCGATAGCTGTTAGCGCCATAGCGAATCCGCTAATACCTCCCTGCTGCTCCGAATCAGCTAGCAGCCTGGCCGTTCCGATGCCATGGGAAGCGGTGCCTACGCCTGCTCCGACCGCTGCGTCTTGACGAAAGCCTGCGAGCCGAATAACGCGCGGGCCGACAATGCTGCCGAACAGACCGGTCAACACCGTCAGCACAGCGGCTAGCTCCGGCTTGCCGCCGAGCATCCGAGCAACCTCGATTGCGACAGGCGACGTCGCAGATTTCGGCAACGCAGTGAGCAGCAGCGTCTTAGACGCTCCCGTCCACATCATAACCAGTCCGTTGAACACAAGTCCGCTTAAGCTGCCTATGAGCACACCTGCTGCAACGGGCAGCAGCTGTTTGCGAAATCGAAGCGCTTGCTTATAAAGCGGCACTGCAAGTGCAACGGTTGCAGGTCCGAGGAAAAACGAGACTGAGCCCCCTGCATTATAATCGTCATATGGAATATCGAACAGCAGCAGCACACCGATCAAAGCAATAGACGTCATCAGAAGCGGATGCATCCATCCGGTCTTATGCTTTAACCATAAGGCAATTCCATACAACAACACCGTCAGCGATACGCCAAAAACAGGATTATTGAGAAATTCCGTGTTCATGCTTCCCCTCCCCCATCATCGCATGGCTCGGCGTTTCTGCATTAACGACCGTTTCTCTCGGCGACAGCAGACGGACGACGGCAGCCGTAACGAGCATAACCGCCACCGTTCCGACGACAACGCTAACCACGACGGACAGCCACGCTTCGCCCAGCTCTTTAGCGAATACAGTCACACCGGCAATAAGAGGAGCGAAGAACAGCATCATATGCTTCGTCAAAAATGATGCGCTTTGTTCAACCCATTCAAGCTTTATCCATTTCAAGAACAGTCCCGCCGCGAGCAGCAGCATGCCGATGACGTTAGACGGAAGCGGCACCTTCACCCATTCATGAAGAAGGAGACCCGCTCCGTTAAAAGCTAACAAGATGACAAGACCGCGCATGAGCAGCCCTCCTTCGGAATAATTTCGGATCACAATATTTTTTGGATCGGCATGTATAATTGCGACCATTTCGGCAATGATACTATCATCGGCGTCGAGAGATGCCGTAGACAACCGCGGAGAAGACTTACGTTTCCCCATAAGCTCTTCGTCCGGTTTCTCCTCTCCCATGAAAGGGGCTCTCGAAAGAGAGCCCCGATTTTATGTTAAGCTATTCCTGCAGCCTCATTCAATTGGCCTCTATATTTAAGGCGAGTCTGAGTACTGAAGCCTTTACCATTATACATGGTTTTTCTTAACGGGTCATAATGTTGACTACAGTTAATAGATGTTAATCTAGAATATATCCATGTACAATGAACAGGAACAAAGACGTTATGACGACTTGCTACCTTATACTTCTGAGAGGATGATCCTATGCTGTCCTTCGAGCAAAAATTAAACAACTACGCTGATATTATTGTGAAGATTGGCGCCAACATTCAGCCAGGACAATCGCTGATGCTTCATGCGTCGATCGAATCACCGGAGCTCGTGCGGCTCGTCGTGAAGAAAGCTTACGAGGCTGGCGCATATCAAGTGAAGGTCGTATGGACCGATGACGCCGTCTCCCGTATCCGGTATGAGCTTGCGCCAGAGCAATCGTTCCTAGAAGCGCCGAAGTGGTCAGCTGGCGAGAAGCTGGAGATGGCAGAGCAAGGTGCTGCAGCGGTCACGATCAGCTCGGCAGACCCTGACCTGCTTAAAGGAATTCCGCAGGAGCGTATCCGCAATGCGGACCGTACGCTGCGCCAAGCGAACGAGAAATACCGCCAGCTGTCGCAAGCATTCAAATTCAGCTGGTCGCTTGCAACGGTCCCATCTCCAGCCTGGGCAGCTAAAGTCTTTCCCGATGTGCCAGCAGAAGAGCAAGTGCCGAAGCTGTGGGAAGCGATCTTCCGGATGGTTCGCGCCGATCAACCAGACCCGATTGCGGCATGGAATGCGCATATCGCTCAGCTTCACGCCAAGGCGAAATATTTGAACGAGAAGCAATATAAGAAGCTGTATTATAAGGGGCCAGGGACGGATCTAACGATTGAAATGCCTGACGACCATGTATGGCTCGGCGGCGGTAAGCAGAACGGTCAAGGCGTCTGGTTCGTGCCGAACCTCCCGACGGAGGAAGTATACTCCGCACCGCTCCGAACCGGCGTGAACGGTACGGTATCCAGCACGAAGCCGCTAAGCTACAACGGCAATATTATCGACCGTTTCTCCTTCACATTCGAGAATGGCCGCGTCGTGAAAGCGGCTGCTGAGCAAGGAGAGGAAGCACTGCTAGGACTGCTCGAAACCGATGAAGGCGCGAAATATCTCGGCGAAATCGCGCTTGTGCCGCACCGCTCCCCGATTTCGGATTCGAACATTTTGTTCTACAAAACACTGTTCGACGAGAACGCTTCGTGCCATCTTGCCATCGGAAGCGCTTATGCGTCCTGTATTAAGGGCGGCTCCTCACTGTCGCAAGAGGAGCTGCTCGCCAGAGGGCTGAATCGAAGCATGGCCCACACCGACTTTATGGTCGGATCGGGCGAGCTCAATATTTACGGCGTTACGAAGGAAGGCGTGAAAGAGCCTGTTCTGCTGAACGGCAACTGGGCGTTCTAGAGGTTGTCCATTACCAACAAATCAAGCCCCCGCGATGGAGGGCTTGATTTGATTTATACGTAAGGCTCGATTACTTCAGTTCCCGTAGAATCATCGATGTACTTCATAAACTTTTTGCCGGACGGGGAACGAACGATCGTGCCGTAATTCATATTCGAGTACTCACACATATGCAGCGTATCAAATATAAACATAAGGGCAGGGTCAGTCGTCGTATTGCAGCGTAGAGCAATTTGAATCCGGTCGACTCCTGCGGGGATGACAAATTCAAAGCTCCCTTTGCTCTGGTCATAATAGTGTGTCAATACTTTAGTCGTACCCGTAAATAAGTAAATTTCAATAATATTCCGGTGCATGCCGTCATTCGCATAATAGGCCGTTCTCGTATTAAACCGATATTTCTTGCCCGGAGACGTCGTCAAGTTAAGCGTTGCGTCATACCATCCTTTTGTCGTGTAGCCGCTTATTGTCACCTTGTACCCGCTGCTATCAACGACCCATTTGGGGCCCGGAATATTCCATGCCGGGTTATTGAACCTCGGGATCAAATTGCGAGTTAAATATCCGAACGGATTTCCGTCCTTATCGCGCCACTTGAAGGAAGCGTCCAACGTAAGCGGCTGACCGTTCACAATAACGCGTCTGCCTGGAAAGAGCCCTGTCTGCGGCGGAGCAGTAAGGACGAGATCGTTCAGCTCCTCTAGCTTCACATTCGTCATATGCCCTGCATTAAGCCAGCTCGTCGTACCTACGCTAACGCGTATCAATCGATTTTTATCGATCTCCGTATACGGACTGCTATTCGTACGAATTACGTTCCCTGCCGTATATACGTCCTTAAT
This sequence comes from Paenibacillus xylaniclasticus, assembly GCF_004001065.1. Taxonomy (GTDB): domain Bacteria; phylum Bacillota; class Bacilli; order Paenibacillales; family Paenibacillaceae; genus Paenibacillus_T; species Paenibacillus_T xylaniclasticus. Next base: position 128,290 of record NZ_BIML01000004.1, on the reverse strand, counting down.
ACCGCCATTACCGCCTACGACATCAATGAATGTATCGACCTCGCCTGCCACATTGCCGACAATCGTCACGCCTGTGTATCCTTCAACGACAATCGTCCTCCAATCCTGATCCGCCAGTGCCTCCGTGCTCTGCCACCATTCTCGGGTCACCATCGCATTCCGGCTGCAATGGTTAAACACGTTGCCAACAATGGTACAAGCGATTCCCACCCGATCGAATACGCGATACATGAAATCGAAGATGTTACCAACGAACGTGCATTCGTTCATCACATTCGTTCTAAATCCATAATCGAAAAATTCAAACCAATTATTGTTGAACTGGCACATCGCCATGGAGGTAGGATAGTGGATGAAATCACAAGATACTTTGACGGTGTCTCCCGCTGCGTTCACGTAAGTCGTCCCTGTACCGTGAAAATAATTATTATAAAAAAAGGCGTCCACGATGACGGAGTTATAAAAAATTGTCCGCCCAATATTTCTAATTTCGCAATATTGCATTCGCGACGCCATACTGAAGGAGCCTACATAGAACACATAATCGAACAGGCCGATCTGCACCCCTTCGAATAAGGAATGATATTTGACATCATACGTGTACAGCATAATATTTTTCTTAGGTCCGTCATTATATTGTAATGAAGTAAAGATACCGATATTTTTAATAATGATCTGTCCTCCGGCAACCCCTGTTCTCCCAGTGAACAAATAGCCATTCGGATCGTTGCTGTTAAATATAATAGAGCAGTGCGATGCCGTCGCGACAGGCTTTGTCGAAAAACCCGTTATATAACCGGTAATATACACATTAGATCCAAGAAATAATGTACTCGTAACTTGATAATACCCGGCAGGGAAATAAACAAATAGTTTATTCGGGCCGGCCAAATCGAGCGCCGCTTGTATGGCCGCCGTATCGTCTGCGCCTGAGGTTCCGTTCCAATCTCCTTTGGCGCCGAACCATTGCGGATATACCTTTCCGATTAATGGTGCTCCCGTAACTTTTCCTCCAGATGAGACATCGAAGATCCAATCGCTCTCATGAGCACTTATCGCGCCATTAACCGTAAACGTTATACCATTTGCAATCTTAAATCGCGCATTACGGTCGAACACAAGCTTCTCATATCGGGGGACGGTTACATTCTGATTGATCAGATAGGTGCCCTTCGGGATATATACCGCATCTGAATCATCCGCTAGTGCTGCAAGTAACGCATCGGAGCTGTCGGCAGCACCGGTCGGGTCCGCTCCTTTCCAGCGGATATTAATGCCGCGTTGACCGAATTCGCTGTCTATTCCGTTAAAATTGCTGCTCAGCTTGTTATTGTTAACTTCGCTATTATTATATAACCCCATGTGTGGCGTTTTGCTCATGGACCTCTCCCTCCCCTCTAGACAATCCATTCGTCCCTGCCTCATGTCCGTCGTGCCTATTAAAACCTATGCACTAGGCATGCCGCTAGCACTAATCCGGCCAATCACTCCCAACAAAATTTTCTCTCCACTTGTACGCTTGACGCGACTTGCTTTGTTGCATTATAAAGACATGTAGACCAAATTACGGACCTGTAATGCGGCTTCAAATCTCAAAATACCTCTTAACCTAGGAGATCTGCATGGACGAAAAAATCGAAATCAAAACTTCTAAGCTGAGCCAAGGGGAATTTAACCGCGGCGTATTCGCGACGCGCCATATAACCAAGGGCGAGTTGATACATGTTGCGCCAGTACTGACCTATCCGAATGAGCAGCATAAGCTGATCGAGCAAACGATTCTAGCTGATTACGTTTTTAATTACGGAGCGAACCACAGCGCTGTACTGCTAGGATACGGTAGCCTGTTCAACCATTCTTACTCACCGAATGCAACCTATGAGTTGAACTTCGATAACTTGTCCGTCGATTTCTATGCCTATACCGATATTCAAGCCGGAGAAGAAATTTTGATCAATTATAACGGAGACGAGGAATGCGACGATCCGTTATGGTTTAATGACAAGTAGTATGTTTCCTCCTCACTGCGGGAACCCTAATCTGCGGAAATTTAAAGGTTCCACATTAACGGTTACAATTGGAGGAAAGTACATTGGCATCTACAATTCGAGAGTTAATGACAACGAACTGCGTAACAGCTACGCTGAATGACAATGTGTATGAGCTGGCTGTCCTAATGAAGCAATTCGATATCGGATTTATTCCGATCGTCGATGACAAGAAGCTGATCGGTGTCGTAACCGATCGTGATCTCGTTGTACGCGGCTATGCGGATAAAAAACCAGGCTCGACGGCGGTGAAGGAAGTGATGACCAAGCATCTGGAGACGATATCACCGGACGCGACGGTCGAAGAAGCAGCGAAGAAGATGGCAGCCAATCAAATTCGGCGATTGCCTGTCGTGGATAATGACAAATTAGTCGGTGTCATAGCCATTGGTGACCTAGCTGTACAGCAGTCGTTGAAGCAAGGAGCAATTAATGCGCTTAGCGGCATTTCAGAGCACGAACACCGGGAGCCCCCTGTCGTTCATTAGCTGCCCGTTATCCAATATCGCAGCAATATTGCGGTTAATCACACAACGATTTTCGTTGTCATAACGCCTTCTCGCCTGTTAAGTTCAAAGTAATGTTAAGACCTGTTTATCTCACCTCTTACATTTACTCGAAACTTAGCAACGGATCGGAGACATGCCTTATGAACGATGCTCCCTCGAATCAATTCATCCGGACGATCGTCGTTACCTCCGTCGTCATCGAAAGCTTGCTGCTGTCTATATGCGGCTGGCTCGCCGCAAGCGTCGGCGGCTGATCTTTACCCCCTTATAAATTAAGCATTGTCGATAGAAAGCTCCTCTAGCCCAGAAGCCGGGCAGAGGAGCTTTTTTTGTTTTCAGCACATGTTCAGCTAAGGTTCAAGCACGTTTCAGTGGACGGTGCGACAATGCTTACAACATTACCAAAGCAAAGCATCTCCATATCCACCTTGAATCAGAAAGAAGGTTCACACTATGAACAAAATGTCCCAGCGATTACGGATTACGCTTGCTGTAACAGCCGTCCTCGTTCTGGTCATTGGCGCCGTGCTGTACAAGCTGGCCGATCGTTATTTGATTGAACATGTCGAGGTTGTCCTGCCTGACGATCCGGCTGCTTCTGACGAAGGCCAATCCAGCATCTCGAATGCTCAGTTCGACGATTGGCATTATTCGAGCGATCAATCCGAGATTGCGATTCAGAAAGTCCAAACGGGCACAGGCAAGGATGCTATCACATACTTTGTCGCCGATGTCAAGCTGAAAAACGGCGCAACGCTGCAGTCAGCTTTCGCTAAGAACCAATTCGGCCGCAATATTATAGATAAAACTTCAACAATCGCAGCCGCTCACAATGCTGTATTGGCCATTAACGGCGATTACTATGGCTTCCGAAGCGACGGCGTTATTATCCGTAACGGCGTTCTGTACCGTGATGAACCGGCTCGGACAGGTCTGGCCTTGTTTCAAAACGGCACGATGAAATCCTATGATGAGCAAAGCATCAGTTCATCCGAACTGCTGGCGCAAGGGGTAACGAACACCTTTTCATTCGGACCTGCACTTCTGATAGATGGACAAATAACAAGCAGCTTCGAGCATGTTGAGATCGACACCAACTTCGGCAACCGGTCCATTCAGAACTCTAATCCGCGAACCGGTATTGGGATTATCGAGCCTAACCACTATGTGTTCGTTGTTGTTGACGGCCGAGCTAACAATTACAGCCGCGGCATGACACTTGCCGAATTCGCCGATTTGTTTCAGCAGCTAGGCTGCACGGAAGCCTACAATCTCGACGGCGGCGGCTCGTCCACAATGTACTTCATGGGAAGAGTTGTCAATAACCCGCAAGGACGCGATCGCGAACGCGGCGTCAGTGACATTGTGTATGTCGGGGCCTAGACACTGTAATGACATTCACCAAGGAGGCATCAAAACATGACGATACTAATTCCATCCTATGAACCGGATGAACGGCTTCTGACGTTAATCCGTCAGCTTCAAGCCGACGATATCGACCGTCCGATCATCATCGTGGATGATGGCAGCGGCTCCTCATTCCAGCCTATTTTTCAAGCTGCTGCACAACTTGGCTGTACCGTTCTAACGCATGCGCGTAACCTCGGCAAGGGCCGGGCGCTCAAAACCGGCTTCAGCTATATACAAGCAGAGGGACGAAGAGATGGTGTAATCTGTGCAGACAGCGACGGCCAGCATTTGCCCGAAGATATTCGACGAATCGCCGGCGCCGTCTTACAGCACCCGGGACATATCGTTCTCGGCAGTAGACAGTTTACCGGAGAAGTGCCGCTGCGCAGCCGGTTCGGCAATGCGGTCACCCGAATCGCTTACAGATTCACGACCGGCAGCCGCATACAAGATACACAAACCGGACTACGCGGATACTCGGCCGATATGTTGGACTGGCTTTGCTCCGTTCCAGGTGAACGGTTTGAATATGAAATGAACATGCTGCTGCTGGCAAAAACCGAGAACATTTCGCTCGTGGAGGTGCCGATCGAAACCGTCTATTTGGAGCGTAATGAATCGTCTCATTTTCACCCGATAGCCGATTCAATCCGCGTATATAAGCCAATACTGAAATTTGGCTGTTCGTCGGCTGCCTCCGCGCTGCTCGATTATGGATTGCTGCTGCTCATCCATTATGCTACTGGACAGCTGCTGCTTGCCGTCGTAATCGCTCGAATATTCAGCGCTCTCCTAAACTTCGTAATGAACCGGAGGCTCGTCTTTCAAAGCAGCAAGCAGGCCATTCTAGCTTCGGCGGTCAAATATTTTGCACTCGTCCTGATCATTCTCGTCTTAAACTATGGCCTTATCTATACGTTCTACAGAATCGCCGGGCTTCCGCTGCTCGCAGCAAAGCTGCTTACGGAAGGACTGCTGTTCGCGTTCAGCTATTGGGCGCAGCGCAAATTCGTTTATTAACGGCCCGTCCGCAGCTTCATCACAGACTGCCAGTACCGGAAAGCGCCGATGGTCACCGTAAGCCACACTCCGCTCGCCAAGTAAGCGCCTAGCACATCTGTCGGATAGTGGACGCCCACATAGATGCGACTTGTCCCTATCGCTGCAATAATTAGAGCGCTGATCAACACCATAAGAGCTCGTCCATCGCGCCGGGGAATATGCTTCCAAATCAAATACGCCGTAATTCCGTACAGTGTAAATGCCGCCATCGAATGACCGCTCGGAAAGCTGTAGCCTGTCGCTTCGACCAATGGTATCCCTCCGGGCCGCGTCCGTTGAATAATCCGCTTCAACGTCATATTAAGCAATCCTGAGCCAGCAACGACCAATATGAAGAGGAGCAGCTCATAACGATACTTAAGTCTTGACAGCACGATAAGTACAGCACAAGCAATGACAGCTGTCGGCACACCATCGCCCAATCGGGTAATGCTCGTCATCCATGCGGTCATCACCGGCGACTCCAAGTTGCGGACGAGCTCGATTATCCGGCGATCTAACGCGGTCGGCCCCCCTTGTCCGCCTCCAACATAGACCGACAGCCAGCAGAAGCCCGCGGCCATGAACGCTGCTGCTAATACAGGAATAAGCCACAGCCTAACGGCAATGGCTGTCGATTGCGGTAATTGCGGCACACGTACATCCCCCTTCATAGACAGTTCATTCTGCCTTATCTATTATGACGTTACTTGCATTTCAAGAACAGCCAAAGACGCCTCCAATCGAATAGGAGACGCCCTCGTTCCATCTGCTGCTTGCTGCTGTCGGCATTATGCCAACGATAAATGCACGATGCGATTATTTTAAATAGAGAACCGTGTTAGGTTCGTTACTGCTCCTCCCGCTGGGGCGGCTGGATGCTGCGAATCCATTCCAATATTTTCTCGTAATACGGTTCGTCTTTGTAATGCGCCGTATAAATCTCCTCAAAGCCCGTCAGATCTGTCCCCAGTCCTTCCTCGATAATCCGTTTATACCAAGGCAGTACGGTTGTCGCGAGCATATTGCCCTTCTCCGTCTTGATCGCTTCTTCCGTCAGCCCGTACTGCCGGTAATGAGACAGAATACTCAAGTAGCCGTCAATAAAATATTTGCCGAAGTTGTAGCCATCCGGTCTGTTGCCCGCATATGCGAAGATCGATTCATACACGATCGTAAATTGCGGCTTCCTTCGAATCGCCTCCAGCTGCAAATAGATATGATTAAAGCCAGAGCCGACGAATAACGATTTGTGTTCAATCTGCCGGTACAGCTCACGCTCGATTATTATCGACGAAATAAAACCAGAATGGATGGAAGCTCTACTAATAAACGCGTCAAGCCCCTCGAACGTTTCAACAGTACGACGGTTGCGCAGCACATCGATAAAAATTACGCTGCTGCCTCGATGCCGATGCACGATATTGAACATCGGCATAATCGTCATGTCGACGAAAAAATCGTCATCCCCATGCAGCATCACATAATCTCCGCGCGCCTCATCCATCAGCTTCAGAATATTCCGCTCTGCACCGATGTTCTCCTCATTGCGCCAATACCGGAAGTTTGCGTTCGGGTACACCTGTGCGTACGATTGAAGCACCTCCTGCGTCTGATCCGATGAAGCGTTGTCGGACACCAGCACCTCAATCAGTGTACATTCCCCGATTTGATGAAAAATCGAACCGAGACAACGGTCCAAATCGTTCGCCCGGTTGTATGTCGGAATAGCGATCGTCATGACGGGATGCTCACGCCGCCTGCGCAGCACCGTCTCAATCTACTCTTTGCCCCGCACTGCAATCCAATCTGCAGCATCGGTATCGAACATTTTGATGACACGGGCCGGAGCACCAACCGCGACGCTGAAATCAGGGATGCTATCCGTAACGACGCTGTTCGCGCCGATGACCGACCCTCGGCCGATCCTAAGCCGCCCGCCGATGATGCAGTTCGCGCCGACCCAGGTCCCTTCTCCGACGACTGTCTCGCCTTCTGTATCCGATATACCTTGCATAATAATCGGAATGCCGACATTGCGGTATTCATGCTGGGTATCGCTAATATAGGTCTGGTGTCCGAAAATCGAGAAACGCTCCAGTATGATACGATTGGCGGCCGATATGGATACACGGAAATTAAACTGGCAGCCATCGCCGACGATCAGCTTCGGCCGCTCCCCGGTCACAGGTGTACAGATGTTAAACCATGCTCCCGTCCGCACGAATACGCCTCTTCCAATCGCTATTTCTTCCGCTCCCTGCATGATGCAGCCGCCCTCAATGACCGAATGCTCTCCCAGCTCGTAGAACTTTGGTCTCGTAGGAGCAGCTGCTGCAGCCTTCGAGTCGAAGGATGACGGTTCAGCTTGTTCATGCTGTCCGGCTTGACGGGCCTGCTCGGACTGTCTTGCCTGCTTGACCGGCTCGGCCTGCTCGGTGCGCTCTTGCCCGATCTGCTCTTGCGGCTGCGGCTTATCTTCGTTCGCCTCGCTCATGCCGTCCACCGCACTTCATTAAAGAATAACATACGACACCCACGGGTCCGTCGGAAACCGGCGGATCGCCGTATCACGAAGGGGCAGCATTTCGAGCAGCGCGCCCGTCTCTCCTGGGAACGAGGCGCAGTTCAGCTCATCAAAACAGACGACCGAGCCTTTGCCCATCCGTGGCAGGAACACCTCTAGCGCTTTCTTCGTCGGCTCATACAGATCAAAATCGAGATACAAGAGCGCAACGAGCAAATGCTTATTTCTCTCCACGAACGCATCCGCCGTCTGCATGAAGTCGCCTTCCACGAGCTCTACATTCGGGATATGAGACAAATATCGCTCGGCGTTATATTTCTCGATCGATTTGCGCAGTTGATCGATCGTCTCGCCCTTCAAGTCGCCAGCTTTAAATTCATCGTCCGGCTCGCGGTCCTGCTCGGATACGGACGGGAATCCGGCGAACGTATCGAAGCCGATAATTTTTCGTGTATGGTTAGCTGGCTCGTAAATACTCGACAGCTGAGCCCATGTGAACAGGCCGCCGCCATTAAACACCCCGCATTCGACGATGCTGCCCGTTACCCCAAGCACATGCTTGAATATTTCGTGCCGGCACAAAAATTTGGCCAAGCTCCGCTTCGTTGCAAACCTCGGAAATGCTTCCAGCTTGTTGAATATGGACAGCTGCGACTGCTTGAACGTCTCCTCCGTCAATTGATACGCCTCAAAATCTGCGGCCCTGTGATGCTTGCCAATCATACCCATCGGCTTATAGGACTCGGTCATCGTCTGCCGCACGCTCCTCTCGCAATTTGTTGAAAACGTTCATAGTGAAAACCCGCACGCTCCAGCAAATAAGCATGGCTGCCGACATGCCGATTGAAATCGTCCGGCAGTCCAAACCGGCGCAGCGGCACGGCTGCACCGAGCTCCGCCAGCGTCTCTGCGCAAGCCGAGCCAAGGCCGCCGATGACGCTGTGCTCTTCGACCGTCACAATCGGCATGCCGCGTCTGGCATAGCTGAGCACGGTCTCTACCGGAAATGGCTTCACCGTCGGCACGCTGACAAGCGCCGCATCGATCGGGTCCGGTTCGGTCCGAAGCCGCATGACCCAATCGCGTGCATGCGGCAGCGCCGTGCCCGAGGCGAGTACGGCAAGCTCCGAGCCAGCCATAAGCTCGACCGTCCCGCCGAGCGGGATTCGCAACGATGCCTCATGGACGCGAGGCTCGCCCGATTTGCCCAGCCGGATATACATCGGCCCGTCATGAACGAAGCTTGCCAGCGTCAGCTCCCGCGCCTCAATATCGTCGCCGGGACAGCATACGGTCATATTCGGCAGCGCGCGCATGAGTGCGACATCCTCCAGCCCGTGATGGGTCGGCCCCTGCCCGCCGTAGGCGAGCCCGGCACCTACGCCGACGATACGCACCGGCACCTTCATATAAGCGGCATCGATCCGTATCTGTTCATACGCCCGCATCGTAACGAACGGAATGATGCTGTATACATAAGGAAGATAGCCGCTTAGCGCCAGTCCTGCCGCCATCCCAACCGCATTCTGCTCGGCGATCCCCGCATTGATGAGCCTGCCAGGGAACCGGTCGCGGAAAGGCTCCCATACGGAGAAACCAAGGTCTGGCGTAATCACCATTAGCCGCTCGTCATGCTCAGCACGCTGCAGCATTTCCCGAACGAATGCGTTTCTCATCCGCTTCCCTCCCCGCTGCCAAGCTGACGCATCGCATCGTACCACTGCTCGGCGCTGGGCGACTTGTAATGCCACTCAAGCGTATCGGCCATATAATCAACGCCATGCCCTTTTATTGTTCTGGCGATCACTACTTTGGGTCGTCCCTCCGTGCCGCGTTTACTTAACGCACGGTACAGCGCTTCTTCGTCGTGACCGTCGACTTCAACGGCTTCCCAGCCGAATGCCCGCCATTTGTCGCCGAGTGCTGTGAGCGGCGCCAGCTCATCCGTACGACCGAACCCTTGCCATCCGTTGCAATCCACGACAGCAGTCAATCCGTCCAGCTTTTGCGCGGAGGCAAGCAGCGCCGCCTCCCAAACCGAGCCTTCGTTACATTCCCCGTCGCCCAGCACGGCGAACGTCCGGCTGTCGCGTCCCGCCAGCCGATCTGCCAGCGCCAGCCCCGTCGCGATAGATAAGCCGTGACCGAGCGAGCCGGCCGATACGTCGATGCCTGGCGCCGAGCGGCGGTCCAGATGACCTGGCAGCGTGCCCCCATCGACCGAATAGCCGTCCAGCCGGCTTGTCGGCATAAATCCGCGCTCAGCCAATATCGCGTATAGGGCCGTGCTCGCATGCGCCTTGGAGAACACAAGCTTATCTCGGTACGGCGCATCCGCGTCCGCCGGATTAACACGCATTACGCGGCAGTAGAGGACGAGCAGAATATCCGCTACCGACAGCGCAGCCCCGACGTGCGAGGCGCCGGAGCGGTAGGCCATCGTGACAATGCTGCGCTTAATCGCCAGTCTCCGTTCCTGTGCAAACTGCTTGGCGATCGCAGCCACCGTCCGCCGAATCCCTTCCTCAAGCGGAATGCGCGGCTTCCAGCCGGTAATGCTGCGCAGCTTGGCAGCTTCCGCCTCCAGCAGCATCACCTGGTCGTCCCGATACGGAACGGCGCCCAGCTGAAGCGGAGGAACTAGCCGATCCAAGCTTCCCCCGTTGTCATGATCAGACGTTCGCGCTTCCCCGTTCTGCGGCAAATCCGGCGGCAGCCAACGGGCGGCTTCGGTGCGGACTAGCTCCGCAATTTCGCGTATCGTTCGACTCTCGCCTGAGCCTAGATTAAAGACGCCAGCTGCCGGATGCACGGCCTGTTGACCTGCCGCGTTAAGTGGCTTCACCGAATACGGAGCCGTAATACTTCTCTGTGCAAGAGCAGCAAACGCATCAGCTGCATCATCGATATACAAATAATCCCACCGCTGTTCTCCCAGCGTCAGCTCTGGGCTTTGTCCCGCAAGCAGCTTGCGCGCAATGTCCGGAATGAGCCAGCCTCCATTATCGCCCGGCCCGTACACGCTGAAGATCCGTACCCAGCTGCCGGCCAATCCGAGGCGCTTCGCCTCCGCGAGCGCCTCCCGTCCTGCCGCTAGCTTCGCTTTGCCGTAGACGGTCGTCGGCAATTCTGACGTCCCTTCATCGGCCCGCCCTTCGAGCCGGCCGTATTCCGCCTGCGAACCGGCTCCGATCCAGCTTCGACAGCCTAGCTTGGCAGCTGTCCGCACCGATTGCAGCACCGCAGCCACATTGTCATTCTGCGCCTCATCGTTTCGGTCCGCACCCGCTACGCCCGTCCAGCCGAGATGAAGCCATACGGCAGCCGGACCACGACGTTGGACGGCTTCCTCAAGCTTCGCCTCCCATTTCGGAAGCCGCATCAGATCGCCCTCGACGAGCATAAGCGAAGGATGCCGCGCCGGAAGCCGCTCTCGATTCGAGCCTTGGCGGATGACCGCATATACCTGCCATCCGAGCGCAAGCAGCCGCCGGCATACGGCGGCGCCGATAAAACCGGCGGCGCCGGTTACGAATGCCGCGGGCCGCTCTCCTTCTGCATTCGGCGTATCGTTTCGCATCCTGTCCATGCTAGGTCCCTCACTTCAAAATATCGAGCATTGATACGATGCTCTTCGGCGCGCCAGGGAGCTTCGCGACCGCTTCCCTTATCTCGTCCATGTATCCATAGCTGAACACGATTAGCGTATCAACCGGCTGACGGGTCAATTGGTTAATGTCCGCAATAGGCACGCCTGACTTCGGCGTCAGCCTGCCGTGCAGCCCAGCATTTGCGTCGCATACGTATGCCAGCTTCTTGGACGAATTCATGGCCGCCATCGTCATGACGCCGCGCCCTCCACCGCCATAGCCAGCGATCCGTCTTCCGGCTGCCGCTTCGCGCTCAACGAAAGCATCCAGCAAAGCAATGCCCCTCTCCAGCTCACGCTGAAATCCGGCATAGTCGATCGCCGCTTCCTCTTCTACCAGAAGCACCTGATCCGGCGAATGCGCCGCATCGGTTGGCGCCGCGACGATAAGCAGCGAATTGCCGCGCCGCTCTTGCTCCGGCACTAGCTCCGTCGTCAGCAGCCGGAACCCGCTTGCCGCTAGTGCGCCGCTCAATGTCTTCGCCGTCCAATAGGTGTAGTGCTCATGCTCGAACAGGCAGTATTCCCGTCGCTCAACGATTCTTGACAGATCGTGCACTTCCAGCACAAGCAGTCCTCGGCCGGGATGAAGCACAGAACGCGCTGCCGCAAGCGTTCCAGCGGGATCCGGCAAATGATCGAATGTGTACGTCATCAGCAGCACATCAACCGGACGGAATGGCTCCGGCAGCAGCGCAGCCGTGGAGGGTGTGAACAGCGACTCCAGCACCGGTACGCCCCGCTGTCGGCTCACACGGCACAGCTCTGCCGAGGGCTCGACACCGTATACGTAAGCGCCAGCGCGACGGAAGCATTCGAGCTGGGCACCGTCGCCGGAGCCGATCTCAACGACGGTGAATCCAGGCGCAAGGCCGTACCGATCCCGCACCATATCAGCCAGCCGCTGCATATACCGCGCTGCAAATGGCGATTGACCGACGGTGTAGCCGTAATCAATATAATAGGGTGAAAGATCCCGCTGACCGACCGTCTGTGAAACGCCGCAAGCGGCACATACATACACGTCAATGTCCGCCAGGAACGGAGCAGCAGAATCGTCCGGCTTCCGCAGCTCTTCCGTCAGCGGCATAGCGGGCAGATGTACCCATCTAGTCAATGGACCGCCTCTGCACACCCGGCACGATACGGCTGGATCATCATCATGCAGCGTGGCACTCGACGATACCCGGTTAAGTTTATTCCGCTCCGCTGTTGCAGCTATCCGTTTCTCCGTACATTTATCCCTCACTCTGCCCCCGCCTTCCCGCTTCAGCCTTCCGGTTCTGCTTCATCGTCTCGAACAGCTTCACCTGCTTCATCGTCACATCCAGCATGGGTGCACCCTGCAGCCATTGCGCATACCATTCCGCTGTATGACGCACCGTACCCTCCACTTCCCACACCGGCCGCCAGCCAAGCCGATGCCGCGCCTTCGAGCTGTCGAGCCGGAGTACCGCCGTCTCATGCGGATGCAGCTTTCCTGTCTGCTCGATCGGAGCGGGGGCTCCCAGCCTCGACGATACTGCGCAGGCCAGCTCGCGCACTGTCAGCTCCTGCCCGGCTAATGGCCCGAAGTTCCAGCTCTCCGCATACGCGTCTCCTTGCTCATATAACCGTTCAGCCAACGCTATATAACCCGAGAGCGGATCGAGCACATGCTGCCAAGGCCGAATTGCCTCCGGATAGCGAAGCAGCAGCGGCGTGCCGGATTGGGCCGACCGGACGCAGTCCGGCACGAGCCGCTCCGGTGCGAAATCGCCGCCTCCGATCACATTGCCGGCGCGAACGGTCGCAACAGCGGCGACGGATGCTCCCGCTATGCCCAGAGCCGACTTTCTCTCCGCACCTATCCTTCCCGCACCCGGCGAGCGGGAGAAGTAGGAGCGGCGGTAAGCGTCGACAACAAGCTCCGCACAAGCTTTGCTGACGGAATACGGGTCGGCTCCGCCAAGCGCATCCTGCTCCCGATAGCCGTATTCCCACTGCTGATTCTCATAGCATTTATCCGAAGTCACCGCGACGACCACCCGCACCGACGGCTGACGCCTGACCGCGTCAAGCACGTTCGCTGTGCCTGTCACGTTAACCGCAATCGTCTCTGCGGGAATCGCATAGGATCGACGGACAAGCGGCTGAGCCGCCAGATGGAAGACGATGTCCGGCTTCGTGTCACGCATCGACTGCTGCAGCTTGCCGCTGTCCCGTATATCACCGCGAATCCAGGGCAGATCGAGCTCAAGGCCGCACAGCCGGTACATCGCCGTCTCGGTCGGCAGCCCGTCGCTGTAGCCGATGACCTCCGCCCCCCGCATCCGCAGCCATAGGCTCAGCCAAGTGCCTTTGAACCCGGTATGCCCGGTTATCAATACCCGTTTCCCTTGCCAGAACTGATGCTTCCCGCTCACCGCTGCCTCACCGCTCCCTTATAGCCGGCCGCCGACTAATTACGCCGCAAATGCTGCCAGCTGTCTATCCTACTAATCATCCCATACTTTCCATGGTGGATGCTCCGAACGCCACTGCTCTTCCAGCAGCGCCTTATCCCGCATCGTATCCATCGATTGCCAGTACCCGGTATGACGATAAGCGATCAATTCGCCTTCTCTCGCAAGCCGCTCCAGCGGCTCCTTCTCCAGCATCATCTCATCCCCGTCAATACGGTCGAGCGCAGCCGGCTCCATCACAAAAAATCCACCGCTTACCCAATGCCCGTCGCCAGGCGGCTTCTCCGCAAATGTCGTGACCGCACCATCTCCATTTAATACAATCGTGCCGAATCGACCGACCGGCTGTACCGCCGTAACCGTCGATATTTTACCGTGCGAACGATGAAAAGCGAGCAGCTTGCGCAGGTCTAAATTCGCAACTCCGTCCCCGTACGTCAGCATGAAGGTCTCATCCTCCAAATAAGGCGCGGCCCGTTTCAACCGGCCGCCCGTCATCGTTTCGAGACCTGTATTTACGAGTGTCACCCGCCAAGGCTCCGCCTGGTGCCGGTGAATAATTCGCGCGGCCTGATTGCCTCCTCTGAAATCAAACGTTACATCCGACTCATGCAGGAAGTAATGGTCGAAATATTCTTTAACGACATACCCCTTGTAGCCTAGACAGACTACGAAATCGGTAAAGCCGTAATGGGCATAAATTTTCATAATATGCCATAAAATCGGCCGCCCTCCGATCTCGATCATCGGCTTTGGCTTCAAATGCGATTCCTCGCTAATTCTAGTTCCGAGTCCTCCGGCCAATATAACGACCTTCATCTATGAACCACCGCCTTTTCGCTTGCGACATACGGCGACGACATACATCGGCTGCCCGCTCCGAAACCGGCGGAATGACAGCAACTCGCTTCCTGTCTCGCGAATGACGAAAGCTTCGTCCCGGTCTGCACTGCGCTCGTTCATTTGCCGAAGCCATCGCATCGCTGCGAACTGGGAATCGTCCACCCAATGCTGACCGTACAGCTCTTCGAGCGAATAATGCTCAAGCAGATCGCCAATCAGCTCACCCGTCCGGTATTCGAACCGATGATGCGGATTGAACGGCCGATCTTCCCAATAGTTCGCCGCATTCGTGACCGCCCGGTTCGGCGTCGAGACGATATATAGACCGCCCGGCTTCAGAACGCGCGCCGATTCCTGTATCCATTCGTATCCGTCGTCGACATGCTCGATCGTCTCGAATGAGACAACGGCGTCAAACGTTTCATCCGCGAACGGCAGCTTCAGCACATCTCCCTGCATGAAAACAATGCCCGGCCCGCCATAATCCCGCTGTGCCAGCCGGATCGATTCGGCATCGATGTCAACCCCAATGACCGATGCTGCGCCTGCATCCCGCAGCATACGCGAGCCGTAGCCAGCGCCGCACGCGGCATCCAGCACATGCAATCCGGACACGCGTTCCGCTGCCGCCTTATACCGCACCATATGCTCATCGTAGACGTCGCGGAACAACGATTTTACCTGTTCGTTAACGACGAGCCGTTCCCCTGTAAATTCAACATCATTTTGTTCCTCTAACTGGACAGCTGCCGTCTTCGACATTTCACCAATCGCTCCGGCCGATACGGGCTCTGGCATTGAATGCGGCTTCTCCTGACGATCCAGCGCTATAGTCATTTTTCTGCCCGTCAGAAGAAAATAAGCAGAGGTTAATTCCTCCTCCGGAACGCCTGCTGCCCTCTCCGCAGCAGCTATTAACGCCGCCTCATCCCGGTCTTCATTCGGCTCCAGCGCCAGCACATAGCGCAGACTGCCAAATCCCGCCAGCATAAATCGTTCTCCCGCCTGACCGGTCGTCAGCATATCCTTACTGCCTTCAGCACCGCCAGCACGATTAGCGTCATTATTGCCGCCCAGCCAACCATTTCGGTAATATCGTTTATTCCTGAAGCCGGCTATAAGACAGCCGTCAGGCCGCAGCTTGCGCGCCAGCTTATTCATCAGATCAGGACGATCCGCATACGCATGTGCATTACTAATAAGAATAAGATCCAGTGTGCCGTCCGGTATCGTCCAATCGTCCGGTCGACCGGATGAAAATATGGTAATGCCTGCCGCGCTCGCAATTCGCGCTGCCGCTTCGATCCGCTCCGCCCCGAACAGCTCCGAGCCGGGGTAACGATGCTTCAGGGCGAGTAGCGTAGCGCCGCATGCACACCCAATTTCAAGTGCCCGCAGCGCTTTGCTATGCTCAAAGCTCTCTTCCACTGCTTCAAGCATATCGATACGGATGGTTAAAGCCGATTCCGGATGCAGCCCCCATTTGTCCCCAAAAACATTCGCATTCTGAACTAACACCTGATGATAATTGGAACGATCCTCGCCGAATGATACACTGCCATAATGATGAATGAACGTGTCGCGGCACAGAAGCAGCTTGTAGCCCGACAACAGCAACCGCAGGCTCCAATCGTCGTCCTCGAAGTTGCCGATGCCGAACCCTTCATCGAGCGGCCCAGCCTTCTCATACGCCTCCCTTTTCATCAGCAGACAATACCCGATCAGCTTGAGCCTCTCCTCCCACTTGGATGGGTCCGAGCAGTTGTATTCCGCAGCGAACGATTCCATCTCCTCCATCGACTGATAAGGAACCGGAATGCTCGTCAAGTAGTAAGCTGAATTCGTGACCGGCCCGACCGCACCGATATGGTCAGAGCTAAGAAGCGCACGCTGCAAATTGTTCAGCCAGCCTTGTGTCACAACCGTATCGTTGTTCAACAGCAGAAGAAGATCGCCTGCTGCCTGCTCTAGCCCTTGATTGACCGCTCTTGGAAATCCGGCATTCGATCCGTTCCGGACGAGCCGAATATCTCGCTGACCCTCCACCCACTCCGGCGTTCCGTCCTCAGAGCCGTTATCCACGACGATCACTTCGTAGCTGCCATCCTCCGTATGACGGCGTATGCTGTCGATGCACTGCATCGTATAATCCAGCTTGTTATAGGTCACGATTATGATACTCGTCAGCATGTCGTCCCAGTCTCTCCGTCCTGAGCAGACGGCACATTAGCAGCGGACGGCACTTCAGACACCTTCGCATGCTCCTGCTTTGATAAACCAAGCTGCTCCTCTAAGCGGGCTTTGTTGTAACGCAAATTTTCGTCCTCCGGCAAATAGCTGAGCGCTTTCTCATTGTGCTCATAAGCCTTCTCTAATTCGCCAAGCTTCGCATAACAAATGCACAGCTGAACATGCGGCATCCACGTCCAGCAGACAAGATTGAGCAGTCCCATATGAAACTTCGGCTTCGGCAGCGTCAACGCCGTTTCGTACCAATGAATAGCAGCCGGATAATGGCCCTTCTCTTCGAAGCAGTAACCGATCGAGCAGCAAAAATCTGCGCGCGGCTTATCGTACTGGAGACTCATCAGCAGCGATTGCAGCTTCAAATCCATTTGGCCGAGATGATGATAGCATTCCGCCATCTTGCTGTACGCGAATATCCGGTCCTCGATTGAATCGCCTGGCGAGGCGACGAACCGTTTATAATGCTCTACCGCTTCCGCATACCGCTGCTGATCAACTAATTCATTCGCATAATAGAACAAGCTTCGCCCTTCAAGCTTTGCTCCTTTCCCCAGTACTTTCTTGCGAAATATTTCCATATTACGCGGCGAATGGTCTCCGATTCGTTCATGGGAGACAGCCGCCTCCGAAACATATATTTTTCCTTCCTGGACATCGAGGTACTCATGGATCGGACTGTGCCACCGGTAGCCCTTCTCGCGCCGGACAATCCGATTGCGTCTTGCGCCAGCCGCCGGGTTGCCGGCCTTATCGAATGCAAGATGATATTCCATCACAATAGAATCGATATCCTCCGGCATTTCCTCCTTCAGCTTGCGCAGCAGCTGACGGTCCTTCTCCTTCAGCATATCGTCGGCATCCAGCCACATAATGTGCGAGCAGGTTGCCTGATCGAACGAAAAATTGCGCGCCGCCGCAAAGTCGTCGATCCATTCAAAATTGAAAATGCGGGCATTATACTTCGCCGCAATGGCCTTCGTGCTGTCCGTCGAGCCCGTATCCACGATGTTGATCTCATCCACCAGATCGGCCACCGAATCGAGACATCTAGCCAGCACCTCCTCCTCGTTCTTCACGATCATGCACAGGCTTATCGTTATCACGGGAGCCCTCCTTGCACGCATATGTTGTTTCTATCGTATGCATCGCCCTTCCGCCAGGTTTGGATGCTTGCGCCAAAAGCATAAAAAAGTTATGCGCTCGGCATGAGCGCATAACTTTTGGGTTGGGGTCCGTTCGTTAGTCTGGAGTGGAAGCGATGCCGAAGAACGTTTCAGGGCCGTTGCGAGCGCCTGTCAGAACGGCTAACGGTCCTCCGGAAATAAATGCCGAATATACCGTTTCTTCTGCTGCAGGTGCAAGCAAGTCTTGTGCAGTGAAGCTGTAAATATCGGAACCGTTCAGTACGTTCAGTGCAATAGCTTGTTGTGCCGAGTAGATCGTCGTTCCGCCCGTAAGGCCGCGAACAATTTCGATCGTAAACGTGTTGCCGAGTGCGCCGCCGCTAATGCCAATCGTGCCCGACAGCGTAATGATCGGGTTAGCTACGTTTTTCGTTTGCAGACCGATAATACCGAACAATTCTGGAGTAGTTGACAAGCTGACGCCGATAGAGCCGGATGCATTAGCATTCATGGAACTTCTCATATCCAAAAAAGTACCCATAGCGATTCACCTCCTGTAATTCAAGTTACTATACAGTATGGAGATAGATTCGATTCGGATTGGACAAACTACATAGGTCAATGATTTATTTTGTCCCCCGGCTTAGCTTGCACCTAATCTTCATCGACGCCTTCAATTTGCTTCAAGTCGAACCATTCGCCGTCTACCATGAACCGTCCCCGGTAGAGGTCAATCCGGTCTATCGTTCCGATCACCTTCGTCTCCTCGTATGCGTGATACATTCGCAGCGCAATCGGTCGGCGAAGCTCCAGCGACTCCGTCACGGCGCGTGATATCCGCTCCCACTCATGCTCATCAAGCTGGGCAGGCGGCCGGTACCTTGCGGCCTTGGCACTGCTTATAATTTCTGCCTTATGCTCGGGAAGCATCATCCGGCTCGACTCCCATAAGCCGTTTCCCTGCAGCTTCTTGCTCATTTGTAATGACCTCCGATTTTGCCGGAACGATCCCGCGCCTGACCAGCCGCTGTAATGGAAGCCGCGCGCATAATGATCGTATCCCCGTATTTATCTTTAAGTGCATCCGTCGCCCTCTCCAGCGCCATCGAACGCTCGCGATTATCGAACAGCGCCAGCTGATAATGCTCGCTGTCTTGAAGCTGTGACAGCGTCACGCCCACCTTGCGGACCGGATTACCGTCCCAGCAGCGCTCGAATAATTGCACCGCCGCGCGGTACACCTGATTCGTTACGTTCGTCGGGTCTATCATTTTCATTTGGCGGAAAAACCCGGTCGGCCGATCGAAGTCGGCTCCCTGACAGCCAACCGCAACGACCTGCCCCATAAACCCTTTGCCTCGGCACCGCTGGCAGACCAGCTCCGTCAGCTCCAGCAGCACAACCTTCAGCTCCTCCAGCGTGCCGTAGTCGTGCGGCAGCGTCATCTGGTGACCAATCGACTTCGGCGCTTCTTCATGCGTCTGCGGCGTAACAGGGCTGTCGTCCTCCCCGTTGGCAATCCGCCAATACAGCTCAGCGTTAATATCTGAGTTACGTCCGAACTTGCGGCGCATGAGCAGCTTGAGCTGCGCAAGCGGCGTATTGGCAAGCTGGCCGATCGTCTCGATGCCCATCGACCGAAAATGATGCGTCATCCGGTTGCCAGCCATGAACAGCTTCTGAATCGGCAGCCTCCAGAGCGTCTCCGCCAGCCGATCCTTCGGCAGCACGTACAAGCCGGATTCATTCTTCTTCGCATAATTGTCGCATGCGGTCTTCGCCAAAATCTTGTTCTCTGATATGCCGAAGCGGCAATAGATGCCCGTCTCCGCCATCACATGCTGCTGCATGCGCCGCGCCAACTCCACATAATCGCCGCCGTACCTATGAATCGCCCCCGTCACGTCGATGAATTGCTCGTCGATGCTGTACGGCTCCACCAGATCGGTATACGACCGATATATGTCCGAAATTTGCAGGGACACCCGGATATACTCTGCCATTCGGGGACGGACGATAATAACGTCTGGACATTTGGCAATTACTTCGCCAAGCCGCTCCGCTGTCGTCACCCCTTTCGCCTTCGCAAGCGGGCAAGCGGCCAGCACGATGCCGGAGCGGCGCTCGGGATCGCCTGCTACGACGATCGGCTTCCCCGCATACTCCGGATGATGCGCCTTCTCGACGCTGGCATAGAACGACTGGCAGTCGGCCAGCATAATGATGCGCCTAGCAGCAGCCATGACGGCTCACCGGACGGCACAGCATCCCCTCGTGAATGAAGGAGATACAGCATTCGGCATTCGGCTCTACTGTAATCAGCACTCCAACCCCTCCATCAATAGAAACATATGTTCTTATTTATTATATACAGAACATTTGTTCTTATGCCAATGTCAAAATATGACTAACAGCAAAAACGGCAGCCTTCGGGCCAGATCATGAAGATCAAGCCGAAGTGCTGCCGTTACATAACGAACCTGTCGCTTTATTCGCCGCTGTGCGCTGGTGCTTCAAAATTTCTTTTATTTCGCGAAGCTCATGCAGGATGTCTTTCGAAAAGCTAAAGCCATCATAATAAAGGTGCTCAAATGATTGATTGTTCCTCTCCGTAAAGTATGAATCACTCTGCATCCAGCAGCCTCGCAAATCGCTCCGAGATATCGATGCCTTTCTTCCAGTCAGCACCGCCCTCAATGGACCAGCATGCTTCAAGCACGCCGCGTGCAATACCCCACCGTGCAATGCGGCTGCGATCAAGACTAAGCCGCTCCGAAATCATCGCCACACGGCGGCATAGAACCGTATCGCAGTCTCCATCACGATCGACGTAATTAAGCAAGTATTGTATCGTCTCGAAATGAACATCTCCGATCATTCCTTTCGGGTCGATGACCGCCCAGCCGCCATCACCATGACGCAAAATATTCCCATGATGAAGATCGCCATGAATGAGCACGGTCTCGGTCGTCGTTCTGAGCAGCTCCTCCAATGTCTCTTCAGCCCGGACGACCCAATGCTCGGGAAGAGGACCTTCCGTTCCGAAACGGTCACGATAACGCACCAACGCTCCGAACCATCCGCGCAGCGTATGGAAGTCTCCTTCCTCGGCGACAATTGAATGACGAAGACGTCTGAACACCTCACAGAATACCTCGGTCGCCTCCCTGTCATCCAGCGTGGCGGACAATGGTGTCCCAGGAAGGACACGTTCAAGCACAGCAGCGCCAAGCGTATCGTTCCACTCGATTACCTGGACAGCTCCTCTTCCCGCGAATAAGGTCAAGGTTCGTATCTCTTTCACAAGCTCGTCTTTCTCGAACGATAGCTTGAGCACGATTGGCCTGCCCTCTCCGTTAATACCGTGCGCGATATAGTTATAAGATAAATTTTCAAATGGCTCCTCTACCCGAATACCAAATTGAGCCTCGCACTTCGAAATCAGATCGGGCAGCGAGCGAACCCACTCCTCTACGCGCGAACCGTAAACGTTTACCATTTGCTCACGGAAGTTGTCCGGTATTCTTGTCATCATTTTGCGTTAGCTCTCCTTCAAGCTGGTCCAGCAGTTAGAGTCCGGAACATAAAGTACATCCCGAATCATTCGACAGCAGGGAAGATAAATCCTTCAATTCTAAAACTTACACCAAATGAAAGAAGAACCCTTCACGCGAAGGGCTCTTCTCTTATTCCTACTGGAAGCTGACCAAGTAGTAATTTTTTTTGCCGCGGCGCAGGACGACGTACTTGCCGTGCAGGCGCTGCTCCTTGCTGACGATCGCTTCGAGGCTCGTCGTCTTCTCCCCGTTCACATACACAGCGCCGCTCTCGATGTCCTGACGCGCTTGCCGCTTGGACGGAGCCGCCTTCGCCGCCAGCAGCAGATCGATCAAGAGCGGCTCCTCGCCGGCAGCCTGCTCGACCGTAGGCATGCCCGCGAGCGCTTCGACGAGCTCCGCTTCGCTTAGCTTCGTCACGTCGCCAGAGAACAGCGCCTCTGTGATGCGCTCCGCGCTTGCGACCGCTTCATCGCCGTGCACAAGGCGCGTCACTTCGCGAGCAAGCTCACGCTGAGCTGCGCGTTTCTCCGGACGCTCGCGCAGCTCGACCTCCAGCTCTTCGATCCGCGCCCGGTCCAGGAACGTAAAATATTTCAGAAATTTAATGACATCATTGTCGTCTGTGTTAATCCAGAACTGATAGAACGTGTAAACCGACGTTTTCGTCGAATCGAGCCAGATCGCGCCAGATTCTGATTTGCCGAATTTTTTGCCGTCGCTTTTCGTAACGAGCGGCATCGTCATCCCGTATGCTTCGCCGCCGCCCAGTTTGCCAATTAAGTCGAGGCCTGCCGTAATGTTGCCCCACTGGTCGCTGCCGCCGATTTGAAGCGAGCAGCCCTGCTCTTGCTGCAGCTTGTAGAAGTCATACGCCTGCAAAATCATGTAGCTAAACTCGGTGAACGAAATGCCGTTCGCCAGCCGCGAGTCAACCGAGTCCTTCGCCAGCATGTAGTTAACCGTAAAATATTTGCCCACATCACGCAGGAACGAGATCGTGTCGAGCGATGACAGCCAATCGTAGTTGCTGACAAGCTTCGCTCCGCTGCCGTCCTCGTTGAAATCGAGAAAACGGGACAACTGGCGCTTCAGACTCTCCGTCCATTGCGCAACCGTATCTGCCGTATTAAGCGAACGCTCGGTGGAGCGGCCGCTTGGATCGCCGATCAGACCGGTACCGCCGCCGACGAGAGCAATCGGGCGATGCCCTGCCAGTTGGAACCGGCGCAGCATCAGAATCGGAAGAAGACTGCCGATGTGCAGGCTGTCCGCCGTCGGGTCGAAGCCGCAGTAGAGGACGATCGGCTCCTTGCTCAGCTTCTCTGCCAGCGCATCACGATTCGTAAACTGTTGAACAAGACCGCGATATTCGAGATCTTCAAGCAAATTAGACGCAAGTCCGGTTGCAGTTGGTTGTGTCATAACAAAAACTCTCCTTTGCACAATAAATGATGGGGATAAGCAGCGATTGCGAATACAAGGGCCCTCATAACAGAAAAGACCCGTCCTGTCAGCAGACAGGGACGAGTCATCGCGGTACCACCCTATATTGAACATGCGCACGCAGCATATTCCACTCTATCGGATAACGGCCGACAGCCGTCTTGCCCTTCCGTATGCACGGGTTCGGTTCAAGAAGCTCCGGGACGTAATTCGCGTCTGGTCGTGTACCGGCTTGCACCACCCGCCGGCTCTCTGCAACATCGATGACGGACGCTACTGATTCCCTTCGTTGCTTGTTCTTATTGTTCATTTTATACCATTGAATACGACCTCATGTCAATCCATCCGCTAATTTGATCATGACGTTTCGTCGTCTTCCGCTGCCAGAGCTCGATGCGAAGCAGCGGCTGCAAGCTCCAGCTTATCAAGCAGGAAACCGTATTCATTGGTCATTTCGAACGTAGAGGGAAGCGGTAATTGTGCAAAATAAGGCGCAACTGCAGCTGCGCCGACGAACCAATCACCAGGCTCCGGCGGATCACCAGGAGTATCCGGCCAAGCGGCGCTAAGCTCCGGACTATACGGCGGTACGGCTCCAGGCTTAAGCTGACCGCCTTTCAACCGCTCATTGTATGGCTTCTCGGGCAAACCATGCCGAATTCGAGTGAACAGCTGTGGCGCATAATCGGCACGGGAGCCGGTATGTCGGACAGTCGCAGCAAATGACCGGACACCTGCCGCGACGGCCGGTACGCCGAACAGCACCGCATACAAACGCTTGCCGAACTCAATTCGTTCACGCAAGCTGCTGAACCGTTCGATAATAAGACCGGCCAGCTTCATCTGACCCGGCTCCCGGCCGCGAGCATACGGCAGCAGCACCGCATTGAGCTGAAGCAGCGATTGCATCCCGAAAAACAGCGTGTCGATAACACGCTTGCGGTAAAAAGGATTCGCTACGACACGTTGCTCGATAAAATGCTGTTCATTAACGATCAAAGCAACGGTCAGGATGGCACTGTCGCGGCTTTGCCAGAACTGTTCCCATACCGGCAGCATGAAGCGGGTTACACCCAGTGCCGGAAGAAGATGAAATAGCGGACGGCGAAGCCGTACGCTATGCTCATACAGCAGCAGCTGTGGATACGCATCGCCGAAAATAAGTCGATTGGCCCGCTCAAGAAACCGAAACACGTCGGTTCGTTTGGATTCACTGAGCAGCCTCGGCAGCCACTCCCCCTTAAGATCGGTCATGTTCCAACCGCCATTGCGGGAGACAAGATGTGCCAGCAGCGCCCAATGCAGCTCAGGACACCGCTCATAAAGAGCATAATAAGCCGCTGTACGCGTCACATTGTTCCGGTTCAGCCGCAGCGTCTCCTCCTGAATATGAGCAATGAGCGCCCGATCCTCGTCGTTAAGACCGCTCGATGCCTTGTCGACGGACTGCGGCTGTACCGCAGGCTGAGCACGCTCCAGCTTTCTCCACTCCTTCACCAGCGCTGCCACAGCCGCTGTATCGATCGAAGGCACAGCAGCTTTGTCTGCCATCGCGTCGGAAGAAGCCATCGCCTTCCATTTGCCGGCGGCATATCGGGCCGCATATACAGCAGCCTCCACCGGAAGCCGCAGGACGCGAAGCAGGACGGCTGCTGCTGCAGCGCCAAGCCTTTTGACGCACGCAGCCTCAGGCTTCGATCCCATTACCTTATGAGCCACGCGCAGCCTCCCTTCTTGCAAGCTTTATATTTTTGCTTCAGCATACCTGTATGTATGTACTCTCCTGCACACGGAACGATCACGGGTCATCCATCTTATCGAGCGTTGCTGAACATCTTCAGTATCCGCCTGAATGGATGAAGCTAAACAGACTAGGGCGATGTATAATAGAAAAAGCAAAACGATGAATCGTTGACCAAAATCGGGAAATGGGGAATACAGATGTGCGGACGCTATACGCTCACGGTATCATTAGAAGAAATGATGCTCCGATTTATGATCGGCCAAACGTCGGTGCCATATCACCGTCCCAAATATAACGTCGCGCCAGGACAGCTTATATTAGCAATTGTGAGCGACGGACAGCAGAATCGGCTCGGTGAGCTGAAATGGGGACTTGTGCCGCCATGGGCGGACGATCCAAAGATCGGCAGCAAATTGCTGAATGCAAGGTCTGAAACCGCTGCGGACAAGCCCGCTTTTCGGGATGCGCTCCGCCGGAAGCGGTGTCTCGTGCCAGCAGACGGCTTTTACGAATGGCAGACGAGACCGGACGGGACGAAGCAGCCCATGCGCATCGTCATGAAGGACCGTAAGCCGTTCGCTATGGCAGGCCTGTATGAAACGTGGATCGCACCGGACGGCTCGAAGTTGCATACGTGCACCGTATTGACAACGACACCGAACGGACTAATGGCACCGATCCACAATCGAATGCCCGTACTGCTTCAACCTGAAGACGAGCCGTTGTGGCTGGATCGGAATATTCAGGAACCAAGCCAGTTGCAGCGGTTATTTAAGCCGTTTGATGAAGACCTGATGGAAGCGTACCCCGTATCACCCGCGGTCGGCAGCGTTCGCAACGATACGCCTTCACTCATCGAGCCGCTGGAAGCCGTACAGTAATAAATAAGTGCCTTCCGGCACCTATTATCCGCGCTCACGCCGCTCTCTCGCTCCGTAAGTGCCTTCCGGCACTTATTGGTTGTTCACTCCACTATCGCTGTACTCGCACCGCCGCTTGTCTGAACATCGAACAAAGGCGACCCGAAAGGGGCCGCCTATGGTCATCCTGCTCGGCGGCTTGCGCGTGTCCGGCACTGATTACCGAAACGTCGACCACAGCTTGAGCAGATGAAACGTATTGTTCGGATCGATTTTTTGACTGAGCACGAATGTAATAATTTGCTCTTCCTGCGTCTCTGTCAGCTTCTCCGACAGAATAGCGGAAGCCGACTTCACCAGCTTGCGCACTTTGGCACGATCCTGTAAGTCATATTTGGTAACAGTCGCAAGCATTTGCTTCATCCGGTCTTTAACGACCGGATTTTTCATTTTGAACTTCACTCTTTCGACTAAGTCCGGACGGATCCCATATTTCTGATAGCTCATGAGAAGCACCTCCACCTCCAGCAGGCAGCGCGGCGATCGACCCCGCAAGCGGCAATCGCTTATACATATGCCGAATGCCTCCGGAAGTTGCCTCCTATTAATCGAGCTGCTCCCCTTGAAACAACGGGTCCTGAAGCAAACGCTGACGCAAGGAAGCAAGCTCTGGTGCCGTCCAGAACTCCGCTCCGCCAGCCAGCTCCGCCGCATCCTCGCGGGCCTGCTCAAGCGTCTCGTAGTCAGCAACCATGTCCGCCAGCTTAAATTCCGGCATACCGCTTTGCTTCGTACCGAAGAAGTCACCTGGTCCGCGCAGGTCAAGATCACGTCTTGCCACCTCAAAGCCGTCGTCTGTCTCCGTCATCACCTTCATGCGCTCACGTCCGGTCTCCGACTTCGGATCTGCGACGAGCACGCAGTACGATTGATGCTCGCCGCGGCCAACGCGGCCGCGGAGCTGATGCAGCTGCGATAGTCCGAACCGCTCCGCATCGATAATGACCATAAGCGTCGCATTCGGCACGTCAACACCGACCTCGACGACAGTCGTTGCCACGAGCACCTGCGTCTCATTCGCGCCGAATGCTCGCATCGCTTCGTCCTTCTCAGACGCCGTCATCCGACCGTGCAACAGTCCAACCTTCAGCGAAGGCAGAGACATTGCAATCGTCGCATGCATGTCTATTGCGTTCTGTACATCCAGCTTCTCTGACTCCTCAATTAAAGGACAGATCACATACGCCTGGCGGCCCTGTGATACTTCTCGCTCGATAAAATCGAATACGCGATCCATAGCGGACGGCTTCGTCCAATACGTCTTGATCGCCTTGCGCCCTTTAGGCCGCTCCTTCAACGTCGACACGTCCATATCGCCGAACGCCGTAATGGCAAGCGTACGTGGAATCGGCGTTGCCGTCATTGTAAGCACATCCGGATTCCAGCCTTTACGCCGCAAAATACTCCGCTGATTCACGCCGAATCTGTGCTGCTCATCTGTCACAACAAGTCCAAGCGAACGAAACTGAACGTCATCCTGAATAAGGGCGTGCGTGCCGACTACAATATCAATCAGCCCCATCTGCAATCCAGCTAGAACATCACGACGTCTGCGAGAGGTTAAGCTGCCGGTCAGCAGTCCTACCTCTACGCCCGTCCCTTCGTACAGCCGCTGCAGCGAACGCATATGCTGCTCCGCCAATATTTCGGTCGGCACCATAAGCGCGCCCTGGTGTCCCGTCTTAACGACGGCATATAGCGCTGTCGCGGCCACAACGGTCTTACCCGAGCCGACATCGCCCTGCAGCAGACGGTTCATGCTGTGCTTTTGCCGCATATCCTGCGTAATCTCGTTAATAACCTTCTTCTGAGAATCCGTCAGCTCAAAAGGCAGTCTAGCCGCGAACTCGCGAATAACGGCGCTGTCCACCGGAAACGCCATCCCGTCACCGCGTTCACGATTAAGCGACCGATACGCCTGCAGCTTCAGCTGAAACCAGAACAGCTCCTCGTACACCAGCCTGCGGCGAGCTGTCAGACCTTCCGATGTACCGTTAGGATGATGAATCAGCTTCACGGCGCTGCGCCGAGGCATAAGCCGATGCTTGGCTATTAGCGGAGCGGGCAAATTCTCTTCGATCAAATCGCCGAATTGAACGAGAGCCTGTCCGATCGTCTTGCGCATCCACGGCTGTGTCAAACCGCCACCTACCGAATAGACAGGCTGAAGCGTTCCGGAGCGGACTTTACCCTTATCCGGAAATTCCGACTCCGACACCGTCAGCTGATGACGCTGTCCGTCCCATTTGCCAGTTAGCGTGATCTCACGGCCGAGCGTCAGCTGATCCTGTAGAAACGCGCGATTAAACCAAACCGCCGAGACAAGAAAACGATCGATTTCTACTTTACAGGTCAACCTATTTTTGGTACGGCCGAACCGCGCAAGCACCGGCATGCTGCGAATAACCCCTTGTACCGTTACCTTTTCCCCATCTTTGACTTCCGTCAAATCCCGCAGCCGATAATCCTCATACCGGAACGGATAATAGTCCAGCAAGTCAGCAACTGTACGTATGCCAAAGGCGTGAAGCTCGCCTTCCTTCTGCGCGCTCACGCCTTTCACTTGCCGGACCGATATTTGATCCAGCTTCATTCCTCTCACACCCTATGCACAAAAAGACCTACCGTACCGGGACCGGCATGAGTGCCGATAACCGGACCTAGCTCAAATACAAATTCCGTTACAATATTATACCGTTCCTTCATCATAGCGGACAAATCGTCTGCCAGATCTCGGCGCTGTGCATAAGCAATCGTCATAACGAGCGGCTCCTCGTTACTGAACGATTGACCGATTAGCTCAATAATGCGGCTCATCGCCTTCTTCTGACCCCGCACTTTATCGACCGAGGTGACGAAGCCGTCATCGTCTATCGCCAATATCGGCTTAATATTGAGCAGCGAGCCAAGCACCGCGGACGCCCGGCCAATCCGGCCGCCCTTCTGCAAATATTCCAACGTATCGACAAGGAAATAAATTTTCGTCTCAGCACGCAACCGCTCTATTTCCTGCAAAATCTCTTCCTTCGAGCAGCCCTTCTGTGCCATCTCTGCCGCTCTTCGGACGAGAACGCTGATACCGATGGAAGCCGACTTCGAGTCAATTACCGTAATATCAGGCTCTGAACCGTCAGCCGTCTCGACCATCGTGCTGCCGATGACGGCCGATTGATATGTACCGCTAAGCGATGCGGACAAATGAATGGATATAATAGATGCGTTCGGTGTCTCCGCCAATATACGCTCATATGTCTCCTTGAACGACAGCGTCGACGGCTGTGACGTCTTCGGCATCTGATCTGAAGCGGCAAGCTTAGAATAAAATTCATCCGGCCCGAGGGTCACGGAATCCAGAAACGATTCCTCTCCAAATATTACTTCAAGCGGCACCATCTCAATGCCTAAAGACTTGCGCAGATCAGCCGGCATATCGGCCGTACTGTCTGTCACAATTCGAATCGTAGACATACGCGGCTCCTCCTTCTCTTTCTACTCGATCGCGAACACGTATGGGTACAGCGGCTGTCCGCCCTCCAGCACCTCAAGTTCAACGCCCGGATGCTCGGTTTCGACCCATGCAGCAAGCTGCTGTGTCACGCTTTCATCAGAGTCTTCTCCTGTCAGTACCGTAATCAAATCGCCGCCCTGCTCGAGCATACTTCCGAGAAGTGTCCGGCACGCGTCTGCCATATCGGCCGTTGAGACAACAATCTCTTTCTCTTGAATGCCAATATAATCCCCTTCACGTATTGCAACGCCATCGATGGACGTATCGCGAACTGCTTGCGTAACTTGCCCGGAGCGGACCGATTCGGCAGCGCTCTTCATCAGCTCGATGTTACGTTCGATCGACTCCTCGTCGCGGAAAGCAAGAGCAGCAGCAAGTCCTTGCGGCACGGTCCGGGTCGGAATAATCGACACGCTGCGTTCCGACAGCTCAGCTGCTTGCTCCGCTGCCAAAATAATATTACCGTTATTCGGTAACAGGAAAATATGCTCCGCAGGAAGCGCCTCTATCGCCTTTACGAAATCTTCCGTGCTCGGATTCATCGTCTGGCCGCCTGACAGGACGATATCGACGTTGTTGTCAAGTAGAATGTCGGCAATCCCTTCTCCCAATGCGACGGCAATAATGCCGTATGGCGCTAGCTCGTGCACCTGCTCCGGTGATACCGTCTGCGGCACAATGCCTCCCGTCAGCACTTCGGCTGCTGCCAGAGAATCCGAATGCAGCAGCTCCTGCCCAGACTCCTCTTCGCCTTCGAGAAGATCGCGGTGCTGCTCGCGCATGTTCAAAATCCGAATATCGATCAACTCGCCATATGGCAGCGCCAGGTTAAGAACGTCACCCGGCTTGCGCGAATGAACATGTACTTTAATAATATCATCGCTCTCGATAATAATAATGGAGTCGCCATCTTTGGACAGCGCTTCCTTGAACCGTCCCTCATGGAAAATAGGAGCGGTGCGGGTAGCACGAGTCCGATCAATAAAAAACTCCATGTCGTACAGGAACTCTATATCCTCGGTAGAAAGCTTCGATTGCGCTGACGCTTGACGCCCGCTTGAGCTCGTCTGGCGCGCAGCATTAATCCGGTCTGCCATTCCGACGTCTTCCGGCAGCGCCGCTTCCGAAATGTTCGGCTCGTCAATTGGCGTCTCTGACGACAGTGCGCGTACGAATCCTTCGTAAATGTATACGAGACCTTGGCCTCCCGAATCGACGACGCCTACCTGCTTAAGCACCGGTAATTGATCTGGCGTCCGCTGCAGCGCCTCGTGCGCTTTCATGTGCACCTCGCGCATCAGCTCGTCCGCACTGCCAATGCGGCGGGCAATTTGAACAGCATGCTTGGCAGCTTCCCTTGCAACCGTTAGTATCGTACCCTCGACCGGTTTGACTACTGCCTTATATGCTAGATCGACGCCATGCTGCAGCGCTGCAGCCAATTGTACAGCGTCGGCCTGCTCAGCCGCTGCAAGCGACCGGGCGAACCCGCGGAACAGCTGAGACAGAATAACGCCGGAATTTCCGCGCGCTCCCATCAGCAGCCCCTTGGATAGTGCCTCAACTGCTTTGCCCAGATGCGGCGACGGCTTGCTCTGCAGCTCTTTCATACCGGATGCCATCGTTAAATTCATATTCGTTCCGGTATCGCCGTCCGGTACCGGGAACACATTCAAGGCATTTACTCGCTCCGCATTACGATGCAAATGCTCAGCCCCGGCTGCTGCCATACGGATAAAATCGTTCCCATTAATTATACGCTTGCTCAACAAAAATTCCCCTTCCCGCCTACTTAAGTACCCTGACACCTTGCACAAATATATGAACCTGGTCTACTTCAAGACCGATCACTTCATTCAACACATATCGTACCTTTGTTTGAATATTATGCGCGACTTCGGATATTTTGGTGCCGTAGCTTACAATAATATGCAGATCGATGTGAATACGATCATTCTCATGTCTAACCTCGACCCCGCGTGATAAATTGTCCCGGCCGAGCAGCTCCGCAATTCCGTCCTTCAACTGCTTGCGGGAGGCCATTCCAATAAGACCATAGCATTCCAGCGCCGCAGAACCTGCAAGAACCGCTATGCATTCATCCGTTATCAACACTTGGCCAAGCTCAGTGCTAAGCTGCAATGACATGGAAACTCGCTCCTTTTTCTTATGTAACGCTTTGTGGACTTTTTCAACCATTGTACTATAAACTGTGTCGATTATGAAGAAAAACGGCGGCATCGTCCATATCCAATGATGAAAACGCATCCAAATAAGAACAGAGCTCTGCCCTAACAACAGACAAATGGTTCGCAGTCATATTCGATTGCAGCTACTATACAGCGATATGATCCCACATTCGTTCATGAAACGAGGTAAAGATCATGATACCGACATTTTACACCGAATATCGACAATTTGCTATACAAACATGTCCGAAAGCCGAGCCTGAGACCCTCGAAAGTGTTAGGTACAGGACTAGACAAAGAAAAGTCAGATGTGATACGATAATCAAGTATGTTTATATGCGCTTCTTCTCGGAAGCCAGATTTGATGAAACGTATGACCAGCGACATTCCAGCGGATGCTTTCTATGCTGCTAGGCTCCGCAAGTGAGCGGATTTTACGTAAGCCGTATGCTCCGCACCGATTAAGGAGGTGTATCCATGTCTCGCAAATGTGCAATTACGGGTAAAGCGCCAAGCACGGGCAACCATGTTTCCCACGCAAACAACAAGAACCGTCGTTCTTGGGGCGTTAACGTACAGAAAGTGCGTATCCTCGTCGACGGCAAACCGAAACGCGTATGGGTTAGCGCCCGCGCGCTGAAATCGGGTAAAGTAACCCGCGTATAATAAGGCCGGCCTATCGGCCGTACTTACCGGAAGACCGCGTCCTAAGGCGCGGTCTTTTTGTCGTACAGGGCAAGAAAATGATCGGATCTCGGCGATCAAGCGGCCATCCAATCGCACAAGCTGTCATGTCTTTCAACCTGCAATACAAAATGCCTGCATTCCATTCTCGCCAAGGAATACAGGCAGTCTTTATGATATCGATCGTATTCATGATGTTACAAGAAACCGGATGCGCATGCGGCGCAAGAGGGTATGCTCCCAAGTTGGCGCGTCCGGAACACCCCCTCATCGCCATAGTTCCACGATCGTACTATCGCCCGGCACAGCAGCAGTCAGTTTTTTTGGAACGTATTTAAGATGGCCTTGACGAAACCGCCCAAAAACTTCGGCAGCTTGATCGTGTAAAATTTCATGCCCCATCCCTCCTCAAACGCGCTCATCGGATGATCGACGCCTCAATACGCACACTAAGTGGCAGGAACCTCGATTCTTCGCGGAACCATCGTTCATGTAACCATACTATGCATAAGCAAGTCGTCCTATTCCAGCGCGCAAGAGACGCAAAAGGCCTAACTGGCTGCAGGCATTGGGTTGTCGCGCAGGTAAGTAACCATCGTAATAATGGTCGTAAGCAGCAAATACCAAATGATTGAAATTACGACGAACCAGACCCGAGGCTTAATCCGATCCACACGACCAAAGACACGCAGACCGATAATAAAAGCGAGCAATGAGAAAACAAAATGAATTGGGCCTTTAACCGTGGCGAACAAAGCCAGACAGAGACCGCATAAAAAGCTGAACAGTGTAATAAACAAGACGGTACGAGTCTTGCTTTCCTCGTCCAAATCCTTTAATTCCTTCATAATCCCGTAGCCTCCTTGTCCTAGACGAAAAGCCGGCATTAAGCCGGCTGCAAACATACAGCTTATCGGAGCGACGCAACCGCCGCAGTACGATCCGCAGCACCGTATACATAATTACCTGCCACCAGCACATTGGCCCCGGCCTCGCGTACAAACGGTGCGGTTTCTGCGTTAATGCCGCCATCGACTTGTACGTGCATATCGTGAAGCCCGCGTTCCTGCAGCATACTGCGGAGCTGCCGGAGGCGATTAACGGATTGCGGTATAAACTTCTGACCGCCGAAGCCCGGGTTAACGGTCATAATAAGCACAAGGTCCAGATCCTCAAGCACTGGCTCGACGGCGGACAGCGGTGTACCTGGATTAAGAGCTACGCCGGCAGGCAGTCCCAGCTCCTTAATCTGATGAACGACGCGATGCAGATGGACGCAAGCTTCGGCATGAACCGTAATGCGGTCCGCTCCAGCCTTGGCGAATGCTTCCAAATACTGCTCAGGCCGCTCAATCATCAGATGCACGTCGAACGGCAGCTTCGTATAAGAACGAACCGACTCGATGACGATTGGACCGAACGTCATATTCGGCACGAAATGTCCATCCATGACGTCAATATGAATCCAATCCCCTCCGGCTCTCTCAGCAGATTGAATATCTTCCCCCAGCTTCGAGAAATCTGCCGATAAAATCGACGGCGCTATAATTGTCATACGTTTAGTACCTCCGCTTCTTCTCTCTCATCTCTTCCATGAACAATACATAATTCGCATGCCGACCGGCATCGATGCTGCCATCTGCTACTGCCTGAAGCACTGCGCAGCCAGGCTCATGCACATGTGTGCAGCCTCTAAACTTACACGATGGTGCAAGCTCCCGCATCTCCCGGAAGCAGTAGCCGAGATCCTCGATGCCAAGCTCTGCGAAGTCTAGCTGGCTGAAGCCCGGCGTATCCGCAACAAAGCTGCCGCCGCCAAGATCGATCAGCTCAACGTGACGGGTTGTATGCTTGCCCCGTCCAAGCCGGTCACTAATTTCGTTCGTTTCCAGCGTAAGGCCAGGCACAAGCGCATTGAGCAGCGATGACTTGCCAACACCGGACTGACCGGCGAACACCGACAGCCGTCCGCGGAGCCGTTCTTTAAGCTTATCGCAGCCCTCATGGCGGCGGGAGCTTGTCTCGAACACCTCATAGCCCATCGGCTCGTACACCGTCTTGACACGGCGCAGCGCTTCGCGCGCCGAATCGCCGGCCGGACCTTCCGTCTGTGCAAGATCACTCTTACTGAGGCAGATCACTGTATCGAGCCCCGCATGCTCAATATGTACGAGAAACTTGTCAAGCAGGACGAAGCTGAGCTCGGGCTCGGTAACAGAAAAAACAAGCACTGCCAGCTCAACGTTCGCCACAGGCGGCCGAATCAGCTCTGTAAGGCGGGGCGCGATTTCTTCCACCGCACCCTCGCCGTTATCCGTTAACGTATATCCGACACGGTCGCCGACAAGCGGCGATTGGCCCCGTTTCTTAAATATACCGCGCGCTCTGCACTGCACCGTCTCTGCATGAGGATCAGCAGGACGAACATAATAGTAGCCTGCCAGCGCTTTAACAATCGTACCTTGCAAATAATTATTGTTGAAGTTCGCCATCTGATTGGTTTTCCTCGCTTCCGGAGCCCGTTTCGGCATCGGTCGTTGCAGCGTCTGCCGGTGTGTCCTCCGTGCTTTCTGTCTGCTGCTCTGTTACAGGCGGCTCGTCTTGGCCAGGAATTTGCTGTTCACCTGACTCTGCCCCGCTGTCATACGTAATCGAGAATGAATTGACCAGCTGATTGTCTCGGAACACCGTAATCGTTGCATCCTGATTCGGTGACACAATGACGTTGAAGGAGAACCGCTGTGTATCTTTTATTTTTTTCTTGCCCCACTCTATATTCTCACCGGTTGCGTCAGAGTAAACAATTCGAATCTCACTGGTCGTTCCAGCTTGTGCTGGAGAGATTAACAGGCTGACCGGCTTCTTGCGTGCATCCGGCGGCAGCCCCGAGCTGACCGTAATCGAAACCTCGGCTCCCTTGCCTACCTGTTCGCCTTCTTGATAAGGGAATTGTCCGATTACTACACCTTCCGGTTCATAGCTTGGCTCTCGGACAATGTTTGCGTCCGACAGCTTCAGCCCCTTCTGACTAAGAAGCACCTTCGCCTCCGCTTCCTTCTTCCCGATCAGTCCCGGCATTTCAACCGTTTCTTGCCCTTTGCTCACTTTGAAGCTAACCGTGACCGTCTTCGGATCAAACTGCTCATTCGGCAGCGGCGACTGCGAGATAATCGTCCCTGCTTCTTGGTCGCTGAATACGGCGTCGTTCTTAATCCGCGAGCTATCAACACCGAGCGCAATAAGCTGCTCGCTCGCCGAGTTAAACGATTGTCCCAAATAATCGGTCATCGTCTCCAGCTCAGCGCCTTGGCTGACATACAGCCGTATAAGTGCGCCTTCCTTCACCTTCATATTCGCCTTGGTCTGATCATACACGTAGCCGGCTTGGAATTCCGGATTGTACTCGCGAATAATCGGCTGCTCGACGAGCAGACCGGCGTCTTCGATCGCCTTAACCGCTTCCTGCTCACTCATATTCACAACATATGGGACTTGAACCTCAGGAACATCAAAGCTGTTGGAGATCGCCCTAACACTGAAATAAAGCCCAGCAATAATGACCAGCGTCACGATAATCATCGGCGTCGGACGCTTCCACCATACGTTCTTCTTCTTGGGCTCGTCCTCCCATTCAACCGACTGCGTCTTCGCCGTTCCTGCAGCAGACGAAGCACGATCCTGTGATACGCGTTCCTCCGACGCGGCACGGACAGCGGCTGCGCTCTGCCGAATAGCCGGCATGACGCGCGTCGCATCCATATCATCCGAGATGTTAGCGAATGTCACTTTCGGCTCATGGAGCCGTTCAGGCGACAAGCAGTCTTCAAGGTCGCGGAGCATTTCCCCAGCGGATGAATACCGCTCGTTCGGATTTTTACGCATGGCGCGCAAAATGATGTTCTCAACGCTTTGCGGAATATGCGGATTAATCGCCCGCGGCTCGATGAATGACTCCTGCAAATGTTTAAGTGCTACGCTGATCGGACTTTCACCGTGAAAAGGCAGCTTGCCCGTAAGCATTTGATACAAAACGATACCAAGTGAATATAAATCCGATTTCTCGCCTGTCGGTGTCCCTTTCGCATGCTCCGGAGAAAAATAATGAACGGAGCCTACGACGGAGCCCGTCTGCGTAATTGTCGACGCCGTAACGGCCCGCGCGATGCCGAAGTCGGTTACTTTAACTCTACCATTCTTACCGATTAAGATGTTATGAGGCTTAATATCACGATGAATAATTTGATTCTGATGCGCGTTCTCGAGCGCGTCGCAAATTTGTGCTGCGATATGTACAGCCTCTTCAGTCTGCAGCGGCGCCCTTTCGTGAATAATTTCATTCAGATTGCTGCCTTCAACATATTCCATAACGATATAATGTACTTCGTCTTCTTGTCCGACATCGTATATACTGACGACATTCGGATGTGAGAGCGATGCGGCTGATTGTGCCTCGCGCCGGAATCGCCGGATAAATTCTTCGTCGTGAACGAATTGCTGACGCAGCACTTTGACTGCTACTTTCCGGTTCAGCAATACGTCATGCGCCTTATAGACGAGCGCCATGCCGCCGCCGCCAATCCGGGATATGATTTCGTAGCGTCCTCCAAGTTCATGTCCGATCATATCCGTCACTCCTCCCGTTTCTGTCCGGCGTCGCCTTGCAAGAGGACGACTGTAATATTATCATCGCCGCCTGCCTGGAGCGCCAGCTGAACGAGACGTTCTGCCTTGCCGTCAAGATCGATCGTCTCGGTCTGCAGCGTCATCAGCATTTGTTCATGGCTCACCATATCGGTCAGCCCGTCGCTGCACAGCAGCAAAATATCTGCAGCCTGCAGCGGGTATACCGATACGTCAGCCTCCACCGCCGGGTCAGTACCGACGGCGCGCATAATGACGTTACGACGCGGATGCACGGCTGCTTCCTCAGCCGTAATTTGTCCAGATTTCAACAGCTCATTCACCAGCGTATGATCGTCGGTGAGCTGAACTAAACCGCCCGCGCCAAATTGATAGATCCGGCTGTCGCCCACATGAGCGACTATAGCCCTACTATTATCTACAACGGCGATAATGACCGTTGTTCCCATATTACTATAACGTTCATTGCGTGAGGCCGTATCGTATACGGCCTCATTCGCTTTCTTGATCGCTTCGCGCAGCAGCGTCTCGCACTCTTGCTCTGACATGCCTGGCGTAATGACACGGAGCGAATCGCGAAGGGAATCGACTGTCATCCGACTCGCAACCTCTCCTGCCAGATGCCCGCCCATGCCGTCGGCTACAACAGCTACCACTACTCCACCTTCAAGCTGCTCCACCCAATAGCTATCCTCGTTAACTTGTCGGACGCGTCCGATATCCGTCCGATTAGCCGTAATCAAATCCGGATCACCTCGCCGTGGATTCCATATGCTTCGCTCGCAGCTGGCCGCAAGCGGCCGCAATATCATGCCCTTGCTCCCTGCGAATCGTCGCATTAATTTTGTTCCTCTCGAGAATGCGCTGGAATTCAAAAATATCGTCGCGCGGCGTGCGCACGTAATTGCGCTCCGGCACATGGTTAACCGGAATTAGATTCACATGGCACAGCATGCCCTGCAGCACCGAAGCCAGCTCCTCCGCATGCTCCGGACGGTCATTCACGCCGCCTATGAGCGCATATTCGAACGTAACCCTGCGGCCCGTCTTCGCAATATAATAACGAAGCGCCTCCATGACATCATTGAACGGAAAGCGCCGGTTAACCGGCATCAGCTTCGAACGAAGCGCATCGTTCGGCGCGTGAATCGAGATCGCAAGATTAATCTGCGTATTCTCGTCTGCAAACCGGTAGATGTTCGGCACGATACCGCTCGTTGATACTGTAATATGCCGCTGACCGATATTCAGCCCTTTCTCATGAATCATAATACGTAGAAAATTCATCGTCGGCTCATAGTTTTCAAACGGTTCTCCCGTTCCCATAATGACGATGCTCGATACGCGCTCATTCGTCTTGTCCAGAAGCTGCTGAGCCCAGACGACTTGCGCAACGATCTCGCCGGCAGTCAAATTCCGTTTCAGGCCGCCGAGCGTCGAGGCGCAGAACGTACAGCCGACACGGCAGCCGACCTGCGTCGTAACGCAGATGCTGTTGCCGTAATTATGACGCATAATAACGGTCTCGATCGCATGATTGTCATGCAGGCCGAACAGAAACTTGACCGTTCCATCCTTCGATTCGAACCGTGTAATTTCCGACAGCGTTACGAACGCGAATTGATCGTTCAGCTTTGCTCGAAGCCCCTTCGGCAAATTCGACATCTCGTCGAAGCTGCGTACTCTTTTGACGTATAGCCAATCAAATAATTGACCAGCGCGAAAAGCGGGCTCGCCGTTATCCTTCATCCACTGCTGCAGTTCCTCAAGCGTATAGTCATATATGAAAGGCTTTTCCGGCAGTACGATTTGTTTGGCCATCTCGTTTATCACACCTAAGTCTTAAAATAAGGCGGACGCGATTCTCCGCATCCGCTGTCGTATAGTTTACCACAAACGCCTAAGCCAGACTACAGGCACACCTACGGCCGTCTATTGAGCGTTGCGATATAGAAACCGTCGCTGCCATTATGGTTAGGCAGAAGCTGCACCGCGCCGGTGAACGATTTCTCCGTTATCGCTCCGCTTTCCCGCAGTGCCATAAGCAGCTCATTCGGCCATTGGACGTCGAGCTCATATTCGGGATGACGTGTCAAAAACCGCTCGATCTGCAGCTCGTTCTCTTCGCGTTCGATCGTGCAGGTGCTGTAAACGAGCCTTCCCCCGGGCTTCACAAGCCCGCAAACAGACTCGAGCAGCCGCTGTTGAATCGAAGCGATATTGACTATATCCTCTTCGTTCTTCGTCCATTTAATTTCCGGCTTACGCGCAATGACGCCGAAGCCAGAGCATGGCGCATCCAGCAGGACGAGATCGAATGAAGCCGGAGCAAACCGTTTGCTAAGCTCGGCAGCGTCGCCTGTCACCGCCTCGACGGACGACAGCCCGAGCCTCTTTGCTTGCTGCTCGATGAGCGCTTGCTTATGCGGATGTACGTCGTTGGCAATGACGCGCCCTTTGTCGCCCATCAGCTCGGCTAGATGCGTCGTCTTGCCTCCCGGCGCTGCACAGCAATCGAGCACGGTCATGCCTGGCTGCGGCCGCGCTGCGGCTGCAACGAGCATCGAGCTCTCATCCTGTATCGTCCATTTGCCGTCACGGAAGCCAATCGTATCGGCCAAGCTGCCGCCGCGCCGGGCGACGACGCCGTCCGGCGACAGCTTTGAGCATTCCGCCTCGATGCCGGATTCGGCCAGCTCAGCGATAGCCTGTTCCCGCGTCGTGCGCAGCCTGTTGACGCGAATGCTTGCGCGCGGCGGCTCATTGCCCGCCGCGCAGATGCTCTCCGTCGCCGCTTCGCCATAGGCGGCGATCCATCGCGCGACCAGCCATTCGGGATACGAATGGCGGAGCGCGATGCGCCGTACCGGCGCGATGCCCGGCTGCGAGGCAGCCGCTTCGGGCGCAAGCTCAGCTTTACGGCGGAGCAGATTGCGCAGCATACCGTTCACCATGCCGGATATGCCGGCATGACCGCGGCGCTTCGCAATCGCTACCGCCTCGTTCACAGCAGCATGCGCAGGGACGCGGGTAAGGAACAGCAGCTGATAAGCGCTCAGCCGCAGCAGCTGCAGCACCCACGGCTCCAGCTTGGCCAACCCTTTGGCAGCCAGCTCTGACAGCGCGTAGTCGATCGACAGCTTGCGCTGTATCGTGCCGTACACAAGTTCCGTTGCCAGTCCCGCATCCGGGCGCGATAGCTCAGCATGCTGCAATGCGGCGCTTAGTGCAAGATTGCTGAACGCCCCTTCCTTCTCCACCTTCACTAGTACATCCAGCGCGACCTCGCGTGCCGTCAATTGGCGGCGCTTTGGGCGCTGTCCGCCGGTAGAAGAAGGCTTATTCGACTTTCCGCCGTTTACGCTGCGTCTTGTCCCGCCGGTACTTGCACCCGGCTTAGTACCTACATGCTGATGCCGTTCAACATTCGCTCTTTCTCCGGCCTGCTTGTTATGGCCCCGGTTCGGCTGATTCGTGGAACCACTGGACTTGCTGCCGCTCGCCTGCCGGTTCATTCGGCGCCTCCGCCGAATACGGTTCCGCGTTCAAGCCGAGCACCCTTCAGCCAGTCGGCAGCAGCCATCGCTTTCTTGCCAGCCGGCTGAATCTCAAGCAGACGAAGGGTACCCGCTCCCGTCTGTACGACGATGCCTTCCGCATCTGCGGACAATACGGCGCCTGGCGGCAGTGAACCAGCACCAGAAGCTGAATCCACTTCACATCGCCACACCTTGAACGGCTCGCCGTTCCAAAGCGTGAACGCGCCGGCCATCGGCGACAAGCCTCGAACCTGATCGTACAGCTGGCGTGCGCTTTTGGACCAATCGATCCGTTCATCTTCCCGTGACAAATTCGGCGCATACGTCGCTTCGTCATGATCTTGCGGTGTCCGCGATGCGGTGCCGTTCTCTATAGAAGGAAGCGTCTTGCCTAGCAGCTCCGCACCAGCTTCGCTCAGCTTCGCAAACAGCGTGCCCGACGTATCTGTATCCTCGATTGGTACTTCGACCCGGCTAATCATATCTCCGGTGTCAAGCCCTTCCGCCATATACATAATTGTTACGCCCGTCACCTTCTCGCCATTGATGATCGCCCGCTGAATCGGTGCACCGCCCCGATATTTCGGCAACAAAGAGCCATGCACGTTAATGCAGCCAAGCCGCGGCGTGTTCAACACCGCGCGCGGCAAAATTTGACCGTATGCGGCTGTAACAATCAAATCCGGCTGAAGCGACTCGACTAGCGCAGCAGCCTCCTCGCTGCGCATCCGCTCAGGCTGGTAAACCGGAATGCCTAAGCGAAGTGCCGCTTCCTTCACAGGAGGCGGCGTCAGCTCGCGCTTACGTCCTTTGGGCCGGTCAGGCTGTGTGATGACTGCCGTAACCTCGTAGCCATCCGCCAAAATACGCTCAAGCGATGGGACCGCAAAATCAGGCGTTCCCATGAATACGATTTTCATCAATTGCTCACTCTCCGTCCTTGCGCCGGCGGGACTGCTGCGAAATGTCGTATACACTCTCAGCAATATCCGTGAACAATACGCCGTTCAGATGATCAATCTCATGCTGGAACGCACGAGCGAGAAAGCCTGACGCTTCGAGCTCGAACGGATTGCCGTTGCGGTCCTGACCTGCCACCTTAATGCGGTCCGCACGCTTAACATCGCCGTTCAAATTTGGAATGCTGAGGCAGCCCTCCGGTCCGACTTGCTCTCCCTCGCTGGACACGATGACCGGATTGACCATCTCGATCAATCCATGCTCCTCGTCGCCGATATCAACCACGATAACCCGCTTCGAAATGCCGACCTGCGGCGCGGCCAAGCCGACGCCCTCCGCGTCATACATCGTCTCTGCCATATCCTTCAGAAGCTTATGCAGGTTAGGTGTAAATTTTGTTACCTCCTTCGCAACCTCACGCAATACAGGATCCGGATCTTTCACAATAATACGAATAGCCATGTTAAGGTTCCTTCTTTCTAGGTGATTTAACGATCATTTATAAAATCATATGAGGATCGACGTCAATACCGAACTGTACGCCTCTGCCTTCTGAACCCGTCATAAATGGACGGATCGTCTCCTGCAGCAGAGCTGTCGCGTCAACGTTACCCCGATATTTTATCATACATTGAAAACGGTAGCGATCTTTCATCCGCGCGATCGGCGACGCCACAGGCCCAAGCACGTCGAGCGCCCGCGGACCGCTCATACCATCCACTCGTCCTAATACGCCGGCTGCATCGGCCGCATCGCGCAGACGCTGGGCAAGCCTCTCACCGACATCCGTCAGCAACGGTAACTGCTCATGCGACATCGTAATGAGAATAAGGCGGCAGTATGGCGGGTATCCCATTGCTCTCCGGTGCGACAGCTCCTCACGGACGAACGATTCATAATTATGGTGCTGCGCCGTCTGAATTGCATAATGCTCCGGCGCATATGACTGGATGACAACCTCGCCTGGCAGCTCATGCCTGCCTGCTCTACCCGCCACCTGCGTCAGCAGCTGGAACGTCCGCTCGGCCGAACGGAAATCGGGAAGATGGAGCGACGTGTCCGCAGCAATGACGCCAACCAGCGTAACATAAGGAAAGTCTAGCCCTTTGGCAACCATCTGTGTTCCAAGCAGCACGTCCGCCTTCCGCTCCCCGAACAGCTTAAGCCATTTCTCGTGGGAGCCCTTCTCCGTTGTCGTATCAACATCCATCCGAATAACCCGAATGCCGGGAAACAGCTTCGCCAGCTCTTCCTCAACGCGCTGCGTTCCCGTTCCGAAGAAGCGAATATGCTCGCTTTCGCATGATGGACACTTGGATGGCGCGCCTTCCGAATGGCCGCAATAATGACAGCGTAGAAGTCGCGTCTTCTGATGATAGGTGAGCGAAATATCGCAGTGCGGGCATGTCGCGGTATATCCGCACGAGCGGCACATCACGAAGGTCGAGTAGCCGCGGCGGTTAAGCAGCAGCACCGATTGCTCGCCCCGTTCCAGGCGCTCGGCCAGCGCAGCATGCAGCCTACGGCTGAACATCGATCGGTTGCCTGCCGCAAGCTCCTGCCGCATGTCAACGACCTCGACAGGCGGCATTGGGCGACCCGCTACCCGATCCGGCATCACCAGCAGCGAGGGCGCTGTCGCGGCGGATGAACGGACGGCTGTAGCGGCCGCATAAGATTCGAGCGACGGGGTAGCTGAACCAAGCACGACGGCTGCGCCATGCTGCTTTGCACGCTTCACCGCGACGTCGCGGGCATGATACTTCGGGCTTTCCTCCTGCTTGTAGCTCGATTCATGCTCCTCATCAATAATAATAAGCCCAATCGATTCGAAAGGTGCAAAAATAGCCGACCGGGCGCCGACAGCGACCTGAGCCCGGCGCTCGCGAATTTTGCGCCATTCATCATAGCGCTCTCCATGTGACAGGCGGCTATGGAGAACGGCGACCGCATCGCCGAAGCGGCCTTTGAACCGCTCAACCATTTGCGGGGTGAGGGAAATCTCCGGAACAAGCACGATCACTTGTCTATCTAGATCGAGACAGCGCTGGATCGCCTGCAGATACACTTCCGTCTTCCCGCTGCCGGTTACACCGTGAAGCAGGAACGGCTTCGATTCCCGCGCGTCGACGGCTGCTACGATATGAGACAGCACATTCGCTTGGCCTTCTGTAAGCGGCAGCGGCTCCGTCCGCTTGAACGACCGGCCTGAGAACGGGTCCCGCTCCTTCTCCATCTCTCGCACCGTTAGCCAGCCTTTGTCGGCAACCGCCCTTACCGTACTTGCTGTCGAACCGGTATCGGCAAGCAGCTGCTGCATCGGGACGGGAATGTTGAGCTGAAGCATGTGGGCGAGAATTTCCCGCTGCTTCACGGAACGAGCCGGCCACTGAGCCAGCGCCTGCTCTGCCGCCGCCCGGTCTTCCGGCGGAAATACAGTCAGCACTCTCCGGATACCGACCTTATTTTTAATCGCCACCTGCTCTTCAAGCAGTCCAATCCGTATAGCAGCCTTCACATATTCGCCGGCGCCTGGAAACCGATCGCGCAGCGAATCGAGCTTCACGGCGTCGCTCTTCTTCAGCCATTCCCGCATTCCATCCGGCAGGAGCACCGCGTTAGCCGCTGCCGGCTCACTCGCTTCGAACGAATGATTCCATCTAACGTACCGCTCCGCCTTCCCCTTCAACGCAGCCGGGAGCATCGCCTGCAGCGCCGCAATCAGCGTACAGCAGTATTTGTCGCTTAGCCAACCGGCCAGCTCAATCAAGTCAGGCCGCAGCGGCGGAAGCGGATCGAGTAGCTCCGCGATCGGCTTCAGACGTGAAGGATCAACTTCAACCTCATCCAGGCTTGCCAGCTCAATA
Source organism: Paenibacillus xylaniclasticus (assembly GCF_004001065.1). Classification (GTDB taxonomy): domain Bacteria; phylum Bacillota; class Bacilli; order Paenibacillales; family Paenibacillaceae; genus Paenibacillus_T; species Paenibacillus_T xylaniclasticus. The sequence goes on along the minus strand of NZ_BIML01000004.1, from coordinate 84,393 downwards.
ACGAAGCCCTGCAGCACCCGGCCTCCGAACGGTACGCCGACACGGCTGCCCGCTTCAATCCATCCCTGCAGCTCGCCTGGCACCTCATAATCGAATGGTCGATCTGTCTGGCGGCTCGGTACGTCTACGATGACACGCGCGATCATCGACCGGCCTCCCTATCCTCTCTATCGGCCATCCGCTGCGCGGCGAGTATCAACATCCGGCGGGCAGCTTCCCGCTTGGACATCATTGGCAGCGCTTCGATAAGTCCCGATTGGTCATAGAGTCGAATAATATTCGTATCTCGATTAAAGCCTGCCCCTTCTTCGCTTACATCGTTAGCCGCCAGCATATCACAATGCTTGCGCTTCAGCTTGTCCATCGCATAATGATCTAAGTTACCCGTCTCGGCTGCGAAACCGATCAAGAACTGCTTAGTCTTCCGTTCACCGAGCGTCTGCAAAATATCAGTCGTCTTCTCCAGCTCCAGCATAAGACGATCGCCTGATTTTTTAATTTTGGACGATGCGCGCACAATTGGGCGATAATCGGCAACAGCCGCTGCTTTCACGACGAGATCCGACGACTCGAACCGCTCCAGTACAGCCTCGAGCATATCCTGAGCCGATTCGGCACGCACAATAGCAACACCGCTTGGCGGCGCAGCGCTCGTCCGAGCTGCGACGACCGTCACTTCAGCACCGAAATCACGCGCCGCTTCCGCAAGCGCGAAGCCCATCTTGCCTGACGAATCGTTCGTTAAATAACGGACCGGATCGAGACGCTCGACCGTTCCACCTGCCGTAATGAGCACCCTCTTGCCCATCAGCGGCTTATTCGCGTCCTCAGCCAATATGTCATTCACCGCAGCAACGATCGTTTCCGGCTCCGCCAGTCTCCCCTTCGCGACATAGCCGCAGGCGAGCTGGCCCGTCTCCGGCTCGATAAACATAACGGAGCGCTCCGCCAGCACTTGAAGATTATGTACGACAGCAGGATGGTTATACATGTGAACATTCATCGCGGGTGCAATGACGACCTGGCAGGTCGCTGCCAGCAGAGTCGTACTCAACATGTCATCTGCAATACCGGTCGCCAACTTCGCAATCGTATTCGCCGTCGCCGGCGCGACGATAATCAGATCGGCCTTATCGGCCAAATCAATATGGGATACGACTGACGGGTCCCGCTCGTCGAATGTATCCGTATAGACCGGATTGCGAGACAGCGTCTGCAGCGTAAGCGGCGTAATAAACTTGCATGCACCTTCAGTCATGATGACATGAACGTCAAAGCCCGCCTGAACGAGCTTACTGCACAGCACTGCACCTTTGTAAGCGGCTATTCCGCCAGTAATTCCGAGAACAATCGTCTTCCTTCTCATACGATCATCACTCCTCTAGAAACAAAAAAATAACAACCGCTATCCGGTTGTCACTTTTTGCTGCCTTAATGTTCGGCCGTTATATCGCTAGCTTAGCGTGTTACGAAGACCGGCAGCCAAGTCGCTGCTGCCGTGCTTACTTATTAGATGACGAATTGTCGGCCGACTCCACAATAAGCATATCGTGATAAATCTCTTCCAGAGCAACGCCAACCTGCTTGTGAGACTTCGGGTTGCGAATCTCAGACTTCGAGCCTTCACGCAGCATCCGGGCACGTTTGGAAGCAGCAACAACAAGCTTGTACTTGCTGTCAACTTTCTGAATCATTTCATCAATGGATGGATATAGCATATCCTCTCACCTCATCTAAGCTTTCTCTGAAGCAGCAGGCATCTGTTCCGTTAGGGCTAGCCTTCTATCTGCACGGCAATGCTCTGCTGTAATGATGCTTTGAATGCGCTGGCATGCGGCGTCGATCTCATCATTGACAACCGCATAATCATAGTGGCGAAGCAGGTTCATCTCTTCGACCGCGACGTTCATACGATGGTCGATAACGTCCGCCGCTTCCGTCCCGCGTCCGGTTATACGCTGCTTCAGCTCGTCGAGTGAAGGCGGCATTAAGAAGATAAAGACACCCTCCGAGAACTTCTGCTTCACTTTCAATGCACCCTGGACTTCGATCTCAAGAATAATATCTTTGCCAGAAGCAAGCGTCCGTTCAACGAAATCGCGAGGCGTGCCATAGAAATTGCCAACATACTCCGCCCATTCGAGCAGCGCGTCGTTCGCAATCATGTCTTGAAACTGTTCTCTCGTTTTAAAGAAATAGTTGACACCATTAACTTCGCCTTGCCGCGGCTCACGAGTCGTCGCCGACACGGAATAGACGAGCTCGGGCATCATTTGGCGTAAATTCGCACAAACGGTACCTTTGCCGACGCCGGATGGCCCGGACAATACGATTAACAATCCTCTGTTCATAAGACTCCCCGTACTATTCGTCATGATCGTCATCTTTGACGGATAACCGATGCGCCACTGTCTCCGGCTGTACGGCAGACAAGATGACATGATCGCTGTCCGTAATGATGACCGCACGCGTCCGGCGGCCATACGTTGCATCGATCAACATATGACGGTCACGTGCTTCTTGAATGATTCTCTTGATCGGCGCCGATTCCGGACTGACGATCGAGATGATCCGATTGGCGGAAACGATATTCCCGAATCCGATATTAATAAGCTTGATTGCCATATCAGGTTCCCCCCTCCGGTACTCCATATGCAAATGCTAATAAAAGATGATGTTTGCTATGATTCAGAACGAATGCCCTGTTGCCGGATGAAGTAAAGATTGGCAGAACCCTGCACTATTGTTGACGAAAATGCTTCGTAACATACGCGCGACGCCCAGCCATGACACGCCAGGCAACCTATGAGTCCGTTCAAAAATGAACGTCGCCATTGCTATGCTAACCTAAAAACTAGCAAGACGCGTGCATTGTTTATCTATTTTAAAGGATTTTGCGGTTTCTCACAAGCTATTTTTAAAACATTTCAGCCGATTTTCAGCGCTATACGCCTCAAATCGGCTGAATATCACGACATTGCTGTCCTATCCACTTCCATTCTCCACTATGAACCGTCCCGACTTCTTCCACACATACTCCGTCAGCTTAACCGTCATCTCATACAACATAAAAGGGGTCATGAGATAGATACCATTAAAATGCGGAATAATCGCATCGATCAATTCTGTCGCTATCTGTATGCCTTCAGCTCTTCCTGCTTCACCTTCAAGCCCGGCCATTCGTTTGCGTACGTCGTCTGAAAGCAGAATTCCCGGAACCTCGTTATGTAAATATTCGGCGTTGCGTCCGCTCGCAAGCGGCATAACCCCGACAAATATAGGAACTTCGATATGCCTCGTCGCGGCAGCTATCCTATCAATCAGCTCTACATCGTACACAGGCTGCGTCATAATAAAATGTGCGCCCGACGCGACCTTCTTCTCCAGTCTAGCAACCGCTTTGTCCAAATGCTTGACGTTCGGGTTAAAGGCTGCTCCGACAATAAAGCTCGCTTTCTGTCTCAAAGGCTTGCCCGAGAATGCAATTCCGTCATTCAATTGACGGATCATTCGAATCATCTCGAACGACGTCATATCATAGACAGAGGTAGCTCCCGGCAAATCGCCGAATCGGGCCGGATCGCCTGTAACTGCCAGTACATGATCGATACCGAGGGCGCCAAGCCCCATCAAATGGGATTGGGTGCCGATTAGGTTGCGGTCCCGGCAGGCGATATGAACGAGCGGGCGAATCCCGACCTGCTCCTTCACGATCGCCGCGAGCGCCATGTTACTCATTCGTGTAACCGCGAGCGAATTGTCTGCCATCGTTAACGCATCAGCATGCGCTGCTTGGAGCGCCGCCGCCCCTTGCATAAACCTCGTAATGTCAAGATCGCGCGGCGGGTCCAGCTCGACAATGACGGTATGGCGCTGCTTCACCAGCTCGACGATCGATGGTGCTATAGCGTCAGGCGGCGCTCCCGGCGGTTCCGGAGCAGAGCTGATCGTAACAGACGGCGCAGCCGTGATGACTTGTAACGCCGAGCCTTCGAGCGTGGATGGGACATATCCATCCAAAGCCGCCGCTATCGCCTTAATATGATCAGGCGTCGTGCCGCAGCAGCCACCGATGATGCGTACGCCTAAATCGGCAAATCGGCAAGCCATCTCGCCAAAGTAGTCCGGAGAAGCTGGATAAGTATACGTCCCGTCGACATATTCAGGAAAGCCGGCGTTCGGGAACACCGAAACCGGCAGACTCATATTTTCGCCGATCGATTCAATTGCCCGTATCAAGCCGCGCGGCCCGGAACGGCAGTTAAAGCCTACGACGTCGGCACCTTCCGCTTCAAGTATAGAAAATGCCTGAGCAAGTCCTGCACCGTCCGCTATGCCGCCGCCTTCTTCGATTGCGAACTGACAGATAACTGGCAAAGCACTTACTTGGCGAACAAGACGCAGCGCAAGCCGTATTTCCTCCAAATCGAAAAACGTCTCCAGCAGTATGCCGTCGACGTCTTCGTCCAATAAAGTGTTGATTTGCTGCGAGAGCGCCCTCTCGACATCTGTGAGCAGAATGCCGCTGCGCCGACCGCCCCGTATGGAACCGACCGCACCAACGACATATGCATCGCTGCCAACCGACGTCCGCGCTATCCGCACGCCCGCTCGGTTAATCTGTTCGACTGCCGATTCGAGCCCATACTTTGAAAGCTTCTCGACGTTAGCCGAGAACGTATTCGTCTCGATCAGGCGGGCACCTGCATCATAATAGCTGCGATGAACGCTGCCGATCACATCCGGATGGATTACGTTGTACTCCTCATAGGAAACGCCGACCGGAAAGCCGGAGTGGTGCAAATATGTCCCCATCGCTCCGTCCCCAGTCAATACGCGCTGCCGAAGCACCTCGCGCAAATCAAGCTTCATCGTCATCCCACCTATATAAAATTCCGATTATAGGGTCCCTGTGAATACGACCGCTGCCGGGCCTGTCATATAGACGTGATTATCTGCTTCACTCCACTCGATGTGAAGATCTCCACCCTTAAGAGATACTGTTGCCGTACGGTCCGTCAGACCATTAAGCACAGACGAAACAACTGTTGCGCAAGCTCCTGTTCCACATGCGAGCGTAGGTCCGGCTCCGCGCTCCCATACGCGCATATCAGCTTGACTCCGGGAGTTCACCGTAACAAATTCAACATTCGTCTTGCGCGGGAACAGCGGATGCGTCTCCAGCTTCGGTCCCCATGTGCCAAGATCGAAATGAACAGCATCATCAACATAAATGACACAGTGTGGATTTCCCATCGACACCGCCGTAAACGTAAACGATCGGCCATCCACTTCGATGGGCTGTGCGACAACGCGATCAGAATCGATCGTCGTCGGCACCTGGAGGCCATTTAGAATCGGCTGTCCCATATCGACGCGCACCGCTGCTACCACGCCGTCCTTCACCGTCAGCTGTACCGGCTGTACTCCGGCGCCAAGCGTCTCAATCGTAATTTCCGTACGATCAATCAAGCCGTTGTCATACACATATTTGCTTACGCAGCGGATTGCGTTGCCGCATTGCTCTGCCTCAGAGCCGTCTGAGTTAATGATCCGCATTTTGAAATCTGCTTTCTCGCTAGGCAGAATGTAGACAAGACCATCCGCACCGATACCGAAAAACCGGTTGCACAAATCGATTGCCAGCTGCGAAACGTTCTCCGGAAGCTGCTGCTCTCCTGCTATAACGATAAAATCGTTGCCAAGACCGTGCATTTTCGTAAATTTCATAGTCATTAAGTCTCCTTCATACGATAGATTAGTAGCTTCCGCATCGCTGCGGCCAACAACATTTGTGATCTAGCATATCGTAATAGGGAGAGATATGACCATTTCCTATTTGCACATTCATTTGCACTTTATGACTACTCACATCATACCTATACTTAACACCCCTCGACCAGGCTGCAGCTTGCGCTGTATGCCGATGACAGACTCCAAGGAGGCTGCTACCTGACCGCAGATTGAGTGCTTGGCGAATTCCATTTCGTCTTCGTTTTGTTGCGGTTCGAACTAAGCACGCTGCCGATGCCCATGACGAACGTCGGAATGCCCGCGGCGACGAATACAAGACACCAATGTCTAAAGTCGAGCGGCACGGTTTTGAATACCGGCTGCAGCGGCTTTAAATACAGAACGCCGATCATTAAAATAAGCGAAGACAAGACAGCGAGCACCAAATATTTATTCTGAAAGAAGTTCCGATGGAAAATCGACCTTGAGCTGCGGCAGTCGAATACGTGAATGAGCTGTGCAAGTACGAGCGTAGCGAAAGCGACCGTCTGCGCAAGCACCAGCTGCTTCGGATCGCCAGGCGCTTTGGACAGCGTCAGCCAGAAGGCACCAAGTGTACAAATGCCGATTAGGATGCCCCGGCTAACAATCTTCCACCCCAGACGCCGGGCGAAAATGCTCTCCTTAGATGAGCGCGGCTTCTGCTTCATTAGATCCTTCTCCGCCTGATCGACACCGAGCGCCATAGCAGGCAGTCCGTCCGTTACGAGATTGACCCACAAAATTTGAATCGGCACGAGCGGCAGCGGTAGTCCCGCCATCATCGCAAGGAACATCGTTAAAATTTCGCCGACGTTCGATGCAAGCAAATAGCGGATAAACTTGCGGATGTTCTCATAGATGCTGCGGCCTTCCTCTATCGCCGCGACGATTGTGGCGAAGTTGTCGTCGCTTAAGATAAGCGCGGAAGCCTCTTTGGACACGTCCGTGCCCGTAATGCCCATTGCGATGCCGATGTCCGCCGCTTTAATCGCCGGGGCATCATTGACGCCGTCGCCGGTCATCGCCACGACGTGGCCCTGCCGCTGCAGCGATTTGACGATACGAAGCTTATGCTCAGGCGATACGCGGGCATATACGTAAATATTGTCTGACAACCGGTCAAGCTGTTCGTCGTCCATGTTAGACAGCTCACGGCCGCTAATGGCAATGCCTTCTCTAGGCATAATGCCAAGCTGATGCGCAATCGCCTCAGCCGTCAGCTGGTGGTCGCCCGTTATCATAACCGTCTTAATGCCCGCTCTTCTGCAGGTCGCAATCGCTTCGCGCACTTCTTTGCGCGGAGGATCGATCATGCCGGTTAAACCAGCGAAAATAAGCTGTGATTCCGCTTCCTGTACATTCGAGCAAGGATCATTCGGCCGCAAATCGCGATATGCGAATCCAAGCACGCGAAGCGCAGACCCAGCCAATGCTTCCGCCGCTTCGGCTACTTTCCGCCTCAACGTCCCGGTAAACGGCATCACCTTGCCGTCCCACAGCACATAGGAGCATTGCTCCATCAGCAGATCCGGCGCTCCCTTCGCACAGAGCAGCCGACCGCCTTGATGAGCGACGATGACGGACATACGCTTACGCTCGGAATCGAACGGAAATTCAGCGATCCGTCTGTACAGCGGCGCAAGAGATGAAGCAGACATACCCAGCTTGGACGAAAGAACGACTAGCGCACCTTCAGTCGGGTCTCCTTTCAGCTGCCACTCTTCCCTCACTTCTGCGCCTTTCTTACGTTTCGCTTCTTCCGTATCGGCGGCACGCACAATTTCAGCATTGTTGCACAGAGCGGCGATTTGGAGCAGCCGGCGGAACGGCTGGTCATGCTTCGGATCGACCTGCTTTCCATGCTCCAACGCTTCGCCGGCAGGCTCGTAGCCTTCGCCCGTTATATCGATCGAGCGTCCACTCAGCCATACTTTTGTAACGGTCATTTTGTTTTGTGTCAGCGTCCCGGTTTTATCCGAGCATATCACCGATGCACAGCCTAACGTTTCGACAGAAGGCAGCTTACGGACGATCGCCTTTCGCTTAATCATCCGCTGAACGCCGAGCGCAAGGGCGATCGTGACGATCGCCGGAAGTCCTTCCGGTATAGCTGCAACAGCAAGGCTGACGCCAGCAAGAAACATCCCGTAAGCTGGTTGCCCATGCATAATGCCTGCAATAACGACAACGATCGTAAGCGCAACGGCAACGATAATTAATATTTTGCCGAGCTGCTCTAGACGGCGCTGCAGCGGCGTCTCCATTTCCTCTGTCTTCTGAATAAGATCGGCAATCCGGCCCATCTCAGTGTTCATCCCGGTCCGAATAACGACGCCTTTTCCAGTGCCCCCTGTCAGCATCGTCCCCATAAACCCGATATTACGCTGATCTCCCAACGGCAGCTCGGCTTCAGAGATCGGGCTCGCATGCTTGCTGACAGGCACAGACTCGCCAGTGAGCGCCGACTCTTCCGCATAACAGCTATTCGCTTGAATGAAGCGGATGTCGGCGGGCACCCGGTCGCCGCTCTCCAGCTGAATCAAATCGCCAGGCACAAGCCCACTTGCCGGTACTGTAGCCGACTGACCATTGCGAATAACTTTAGCTGTCGGAGCGGATAATGCCTTGAGCGCACGCAGCGAACGCTCAGCCCGGAATTCTTGCACGAAGCCGAGCACTGCGTTCAAGACAATAATGGCAACAATGGTAACCGCGTCGAGATATTCGCCGAGCAATCCAGAAATGAGCGTAGCGCCCATTAATATAAGGACCATAAAATCTTTGAACTGATTTAAGAACAACACTAGAGGCGATACCTTCGCTCCTTCCGACAGCTCGTTGCGGCCATACTGCTTCAATCGCTCCGCCGCCTCTGACTCCGTAAGCCCGCGCATAACATCGCAGTTCAGCGTCTGCGCGAGCGTCTCCGTCTTTAGTTGATGCCATCTGTTCTGATCCATCCGTATTATCTCCCTCCCGCAATAAGCCGGTCGCCGAATTGATTATGCGCTGCCCGGACAGCCTTCCTGCCTCCAATGTATTCGGACAAACCGCAAAATATCCCAGTACAGGACTTAAGTTTTTCGCTGGACTATGGCATGATAGTAAGTACTAAGTAATGACGAAGGAGATTTTAACCACCATGGCATTGGACGGCATCGTTATCCGCTCTGTCGTGCACGAGCTGCAATCGTGCGTCGGAGCGCGCATTCATAAAATTCATCAGCCTACTCCACACGATCTCGTGCTGCAAATTCGCGGCGGCAGCAATCCCGGCAAGCTTCTCCTGTCCGCCAATCCGACCTACCCCCGCGCCCATTGGACGGAGGCGCTCTTCGTTAATCCGCAGGAAGCACCAATGTTCTGCATGCTTCTGCGCAAATATTGCGAAGGGGCCGTTATCGAGGCGATCACGCAGCCTGGACGCGAACGTGTGATTCATATCGACGTTCGGCAGCGTGATGAGCTGGGAGACTTGTCGTACAAAAGACTCATTGTCGAGCTTATGGGCCGTCACAGCAACATCATCCTCATGGACCCGTCAACGGGGACAATTCACGACGGCATTCATCACGTGACGCCTGCGCTCAGCAGCTACCGGATCGTCATGCCTGGAGTGCCGTATTCACCGCCGCCGGAACAGCACAAGGCCGATCCCATTACGGTCACAACAGAGGCCCAATTTCTAGAGGCCTGGAATAGTGCGGAGGGAGTTATTTCACCCGACAAACGGCTTGTCAGCGTTTTTGCCGGGCTAAGTCCGCTGCTCGCCGGTGAAATCGTTCATCGGGCCGGCTGTTCACCAGGCGGGAGCGATACGTTCGTAGATGGATCTGCGTTATGGCAAGCATTCGACAATATGATGTCGAAGATACGTGACCATATATACACGCCTGAAATCGTAACAGAGGAGAGCGGCAAAGCTTATTTTTCGGTAACGGAACTAACACGGTTCGGGGGTGAGCATCATTCCTTCGACTCGGTGAGCCGTTGTCTGGAAGCGTATTACGGAGACAAGGCGGAGCGCGATACGGTTAAACAACGTGCCGCCGACCTGCTGAAATTCGTTCATAACGAAATCGTGAAGAACAAGAGCAAGCTCGAGAAGCTTCAGGATACAATGGAAGAAGCGCAAGGGGCCGACCAATACCGTATATTAGGCGAGCTGCTGACCGCATACATGCATGCAATCGGCAAAGGCGACACCGCTATTGAAGTGATTAACTATTATGACGAGGAGCAGAAGCCGATTACGATTGCGCTCGATCCACTGCTCACACCGTCCGAGAACGCGCAGCGTTATTTCCGCAAATACAACAAACAAAAGAACAGCTTACAAGCAGTACAGGAACAAATCGAGCTGACGGAGCAGGAAACAGCATACTTAGAGCAAATTATGCAGCAGCTGCAGACAGCTGCTCTGCAGGATTTGCAGGAAATACGCGATGAACTGGTCGAGCAAAATTATTTGCGTGATCGGGGCAGCAAGCGCGGCGGCAAGAAGAAGAAGTCGTCGAAGCCTGCCCTGCTCTGCTACACATCATCTGAAGGCATACCCATTTATGTGGGCAAGAACAATACACAAAACGAATATTTGACGAACCGTCTGGCTGCCCCATCAGACACTTGGCTGCATACGAAGGACATTCCAGGCTCACACGTCGTCATCCGCAGCGATAAATTCGGCGATACGACGCTTCAGGAAGCGGCTATGCTCGCCGCGTATTACAGTCAAGCTCGAGAATCAAGCCAAGTACCGGTTGATATGACGCTCATCCGCCACGTCCGTAAGCCCAATGGCGCCAAGCCCGGCTTTGTCATCTATGACAAACAGAAGACGTTGTTCATTACGCCGGACGAACAGCGAATTCGAAGCTTGCCCAGCGTAATCAAGAACTGATCGTACTTAGCACCAATCCGGACCAATAATCACCCAAAATTAAAAGGTTGTGCCGAAAACGGTGATTGTTTTCTGCACAACCTTCTTCGTCTCTTTAATCGCTAACTCGCTCTTCATCGAAGCTAAATTGAAGCACTTCTTGCAGTAACTTTGCCATATGTGAAGCTAAATACGCGAAAAAGTATGTAAGCCTTGCATTCTTTCCACGCTAATCACTCATTTCGCTCTAGAACGACGAAGAAATTGTGCCCAAATTCTGCACCCATGGCAGTGAAGAAGGGGCGTCCGTAAGTCAGTGGTTCATTGACTTTCTGGGAGCCCCTGGCTCTATTTTATATCGAGAAATGTTCGTTTGCGCCCGGCATAGGATTACGCTCCAACACTCGATTCAAAATGGTGCTCTCGTAATGGGCGAAGCCGCTGTCCTTCTCTCTCGGCCTCGCCAACGAAATATTCAAATCATGCGAAATTTTCCCGTTCTCTACGAGAACGACCCGGTCCGTTAACGCGACGGCTTCACTTACGTCATGCGTGACGAGCACTGCCGTAAACTTACGTTCCCGCCACAGCCTTTCGATCAGCTGCTGCATTTCGATCCGGGTAAGCGCGTCCAGCGCACCAAGCGGCTCGTCAAGCAGCAGCAGGCTTGGATTGCCCGCTAATGCCCGGGCAAGCGCAACGCGCTGCTTCTGGCCGCCCGACAGCACGCTTGGCCATTCTTTCGCTCGATTCTCAAGACCAACAAGCGACAACGCCTCTAACGCCTTATCGCGGTCGCCATCCGGCACGCCAATTCGAACGTTATCCAGCACCGACTTCCAGGGCAGCAGTCTTGCATCCTGGAACATAATGCGCACATCAGGGCGCAGACCGGATGTAACCGAGCCATCAAACTTTACCGTGCCTTCGGTCGCCGGCTGCAAGCCTGCAATTAGCCGCAGGAGCGTGCTTTTGCCGCAGCCGCTTCTGCCGACAACAGAAAGGAACTGCCCGGATGGAATCGATAGATTAAGCTCATGGAGCACGGTTAACTCCCCGAATCGAACCTGTGCCTCATGAATATCGATCTGAATTCCGCCTGCGGCCGCATTCGACACCGTCGATAAAGCAGGAGCCTTATCAATTTCAGGCCGTATTTTTATTTCGCTTTGCGGTAGTGTGGATGCCACTGCAGAAACCCCCTCTCCAAGAGCTTAGCAATCCAGTCCGACAGCTTGCCAAGCAAAGCATAAATAATGATACTAAGAACGACGACGTCCATTTGAAAAAACTCTCTCGCATTCATCGCCATATAGCCGATACCGCTGTTCGCGGAAATCGTCTCGGATACGATTAGCGTAATCCACATAATGCCGAGTGAGAATCGCAGCCCGACCAATATCGACGGAAGTGCGCCTGGGAATATAATCGAACGAAACAGAGCAACCCCCCGCAAGCCATACGTCCGTCCCATCTCGATCAAACCTGGATCAACGCCGCGGATGCCGTGCAGCGTATTCAAGTAGATCGGGAAGGCAACGCCAAGTGCTACCAGAAAAATTTTCCCCTGCTCGCCGATGCCGAACCACGCAATGATAAGCGGAATTAGCGCTAAGTGCGGGATGGTGCGAATCATTTGGATGCTTGAATCGGTCAGCTTCTCGAACAGCGGCAGCAAGCCGTTAATAATCGCGAGGACAAAGCCGATTCCGCCGCCAATGATGAAGCCAAGCAGCGCCCGGCGGGAGCTGTCACCAATATAGACGAACAAATCACCGCTCTTCACCAGCTTGACGCCCGCTTCGACGACAGATAGCGGAGAAGGCAAGATCCGCTGCGAGATCCAACCCACATCAGCAAACCATTGCCACACCACAACGATAATGACGGGAATGATCCACTCCAAGCCAACGTTACGCAGCTGGTATGTCCATTTTGCCGTGGTTGAACTTTTCATGGCTGTCTCCTCCTAGCTAACCGATATACGCTCAGCTGGTTTGATTGCGTTTGCGATCAGCTCGCCGAATGGACTCGTCGAGGACGGACCGTTAGCAGTTGGTATATGCTGAAGCGGCAGCAGCGGGAATACAAGCTCTGCGAAACGGTAAGCTTCTTCCAGATGAGGATACCCAGACAAAATAAACGTCTCAATGCCTAGATCCGTATATTGCTTCATCAATGCAGCCACCTCTTCCGGGCTGCCGACTAGCGCCGTCCCTGCGCCGCCACGAACGAGACCGACGCCGGCCCATAGATTCGGATAGATTTCTAGCTTGGAGCGATCGCCGCCATGCAAATTAGACATCCGTTTCTGCCCTTCGGAATCATAGCGGCTAAACACTTTGCGTGCCGCTTCGATAGCTGCATCGTCAACCTTGCTAATGAGTCGTTCCGCTTCGCGCCACGCTTCCTCTGACGTTTCCCGAACGATTACATGCAGACGAATGCCAAACCGTACCGTTCTGCCATGCTCAGCTGCCAGCTGTCTAACATGCGCAATCTTCTTCGCCACCTCTTGTGGTGGTTCCCCCCAAGTCAAATAGACGTCCACATGCTCTGCCGCCACCTTATGAGCGGCTTCAGAAGATCCGCCGAAGTATAGCGGCGGATGCGGTTGCTGCGTTGGCGGATAAAGAATTTTACCCCCGGTCACTTTCAAATGATCGCCTTCGAAATCGACCGTCTCACCGGCTAATTCACGGCGCCAAATGTCGAGGAATTCATTCGTCAGATCATAACGCTCATCGTGTCCTAGGTACAGACCGTCACCAGCATTCTCCACAGGATCTCCGCCCGTTACGATGTTGATAAGCAGCCTTCCGCCCGAAATCCGATCGAACGTAGCCGCCATACGAGCCGATAACGTCGGCGACATTAAGCCCGGACGAAGTGCGACAAGAAATTTAAGCCGTTCTGTTACAGGAATCAAAGACGACGCTACGACCCATGCATCCTCGCAGGAAGTACCTGTAGGCAGCAATACACCTCCGTAGCCCAGTCTGTCTGCCGCTTGTGCAACCTGCTGCATATATTTCGCGTCAACCGCACGTGCACCTTCCGCCGAGCCTAGATAACGTCCATCACCATGCGTTGGAATAAACCAGAAAACCTCCATATAACATCCACCTTTCCATGATTATTTCTTGATTATTTATTTCAAAGTCGCTTCTTTGACAACAATCGGGTTCGGAATAAGCTCTAGCTCATGGAACGTATCCGCAATTTTCTGTTGAGCTTCGATAATCGAATCGTCAATTGGCTGCAAGCCGTATTCTCTCCGTTTAGATGCAAGCTCCAGCGATGGGATGTCAATACCTAGCTGCGGAGACAGCAGCTCGGCAACTTCCTTCGTATTCGCTTTCGACCATTCGTCAATTTGGTTCAACTCGTCTTTAAAAATATCGATGACCGACTGATTACCTTCCGCAAACTTCCGGGAGGCCAAATAAAACTCGATATTCGATACGAGATCTTGGCCGTCGGCCAGCACTGTTGCGCCAGTCGCCGTCTGTGCTGCCGCAAGGAACGGGTCCCAAATCGCCCATGCGTCAACGTTACCGTTCTCGAATGCAACCCGCGCGTCGCCTGGCGGCAGATATACAGTCGTAATATCTTTATAGTCGACGCCGGCCTTCTCAAGCGCTTTTACAAGCAAATAATGAACGTTAGAGCCCTTATTAAGCGCAACCTTCTTACCTTTCAAATCTGCAACGGTCTTAATGTCCGAATCTTTCGGTACAATAATCGCTTCGCTGGCCGGACTTGCCGGTTCATGTGCCAAATATACGAGCGGAGCTCCTGCAGCCTGTGCGAATATTGGTGGCGCTTCGCCGGTATGTCCAATATCGATGCTGCCGACATTCAACGCTTCGAGCAGCTGTGGTCCACCCGGGAACTCAATCCACGTTACTTTATATCCTTCCGACTCAAGCCGCCCCTCAAGCGTACCCTTCGCTTTCAAAATGTTAACCGTACCGTATTTCTGATAGCCGATATGAATTTCTTTGGCGGTACTTGCCTTATTAGATGATTCGCTGTCGCTGCTCGATTCCTTAGAGCCATTCGAACCGCAGGCTGTCAGCAGCGTAAGCAGAACGACCAGCGAAAGCATGAAAGTTCTTCTAGAAGATTTCGATTTCTTATTCATTGACATAACCCCTCTTTTTCGGTGTGGATACATTCTCTCATGCCAAGCTCTTTGTAGAGTATCGACATTATTCCTTGTAATCCAATAGGAATTTAAGATTTGACTACCTTTCCATTATCTACGGAGTATCCCTATTCGTCAACTATGATTTTCCACAAAAAATTTAAAATAGTAATACGTCTATATTTATAAGCTTTTAAGTAAAAACAAGCAGCTTGGCCATTGGCCAGCTGCTTGTCTTCGTTCACCTATTCACTTCATACTAGCTACTAACTGCTTCATCCTATCTACCACCGACACATCAACAGTTCGGTTCCCTACAGGTCCGTGAAAGATAACTCCCCGCTTCTCACCGTGATAATCAGAGCCACCGGTCACGAACAGTCCGTACCGCTCCGCCATCGCTGCATATTTCATCTCCTGCTCCGAATCATGGTCAGAATGGTAAGCTTCAATCCCTTGCACCCCGTGCGTCACAATCGCTTCAACCATTTCATCGTCTCCATACAAGCCTGGATGGGCAATAACGCTCACGCCGCCAGCCTCTCGAATCCAATCGACTGCTTCGAATGGCAGTGGTCGAGGCGGATTGCAATAAGCGATTCCATTCTCGCCCAAATACCGATCGAACGCTTCGCGGATATCCTTGACTACGCCCCGAGCGAAGAGCGCTTCAGCCAGATGAGGACGTCCGATCTGCTCAGCCCCCTCCACTTTCTTCCCATTTTTGCGCGCAAGCTCCACAATTTCGTCCAGCGTCACATCGATCCCGAGCTGCTGCAGCCTCTCTATGATCATTATATTTCGTTTACCGCGATAGCCCTGCTGCGAACGAAGTCTCTGCTGCCAGATGACATTATTGGCATCGCACCAATAGCCGAGGATATGGACGTCTCGACCATTCATTACTGTACTAAGCTCAACACCTGGGACGACTTCGATACCGAGCCGTTTTCCTTCCGCTAATGCCTCCTCCCATCCGTCGATCGTGTCGTGATCGGTAATAGCTACTGCTGCAAGTCCAGCTTCCTTCGCCAGCCGAACGACTGAGGACGGCGTGCTCGTTCCGTCAGAGGCCAATGTATGGGTATGCAGATCCGCTTGTTTTTTTATAACCATTGCTGCAAATCCCTCTCTCTCAAAAAGGCTAGAAATGTAACAGCCGATATCGGCAGCAAAGCCGATTTCAAATATATGGAGTAAAAATGCCGCTTGAACCGGGTATCAGCAAGCGACACGACTCGAATAAGTCCGAGCGCTACCTCATGCTTGACCGAAGACGCCGATACGATTGAAATGCCAATGCCCGCTTCGACGGCCGATTTGACCGCTCCCGTACTCCCCAGCTCCATCACAATATCAATCGAGCTCGGATCGATCTGTTTACTTTTAAGCTGCTCCTCCATAACGAGACGGGTTCCGGAGCCTTGTTCACGCACAACGAAACGATGCTTCACCGCATCGGCAAGCGTAACGTGGTCCATCTTCGCCAGCGGATGATCCGGAGCAACGATAAGCACGAGCTCGTCACTCATTACTTTATCCATTTGCATGTCGGGATGATTAACTGGAGCCTCGATCAATCCGAAATTCAGCTGATGATTCGAAATATCGTCCATAATTTGCGCTGTATTCATGACCTTCATGCTGATCGAGACGTCCGGATACTCACGGCCAAATGGCCCAAGCAGCCGCGGCAAAATATACTCTCCAATCGTCAAGCTTGCACCGAGCTGGAGCCTCCCCTTCAGCTTACTTGTGAAAGCGGACATCGCCGCGTCTGTCTCACGAATGAGCTCCATGCTCCGCTGTGCATAAGGCAGCAAAGCTCGGCCTGCTTCGGTCAGTTCAATCCGCTTGGTCGATCTCTGCAGCAGCTTCGTACCAAAATAATCCTCCAGCGACTGAACCTGCATCGTGACAGCCGGCTGTGTCATATGCAGCGCTTGCGCCGCGCCTGAGAAGCTTCCTCTTTCCGCAACAGTATAAAAAATGTGCAGCTGATGAAAGTTAAGCGCCATCGTATATCGTTCCTGCCTTTGTCATTAAATCACATCTTTCCAATCATTATACCGCAATCATCTATGAAGACGTATACAATATGCTGTATACAATAACAAAAAAAAAGCGCCAACCGGCGCTTATTTATCAAACGTATATTATTTTCTCTTCCTACTGTTCTTAATTAACGTCATCCGCCTAGAATGCCTTAGCCACGAATAATATGACTTCAGATCACGCAGCTCGATCGTTTCGGACATTCGTCCAAGAAAGGTTACAACGATCATCTTGTGCAGCGGATTACCGATTAAATCTCGTTCGTTCTCCAGCTCAGCGAACTCCGCAACGAATACGAGATCGTCGTCAATTAAGTAAACATCCTGCTCATTGCGGTAATAAGAGGCGATGCGTCCCTGCTTAAGACATTGCCACATATACTCTGCAATATCGGCAAAGCCGGTCTTTTCGCTTTCCACGCGATCTGCCCATCTGCTCTTAGCGTGGTTCGTTATGACGATATCTGCGACTTTCTTATCAGCCAATACGATGTGAAAAGGCTCATAAGTACTCCATCTCTCGGTCAACTTGTCTCTCATCCCGACTCACCCCTCCCCGGGAAGCAGGTCTTTGATACTATATTATGCTTGCTTCCATTCTACCATTCCAATTCGATAATTCAACCAAAATTTTGTGACTCGCCATTAATGTTATTTATTGTATTCCCATTATATGAAATATTAAGCGTTCCATTCAAGCTTCTTTAGCATAACTTTAGAAAAAAATTGCCCATGCCCCCCATATGAAGCAAAGGACATAGGCAATCTGTTGGGTTAGGCATTATAAACTGTAAAATCGTGTTTTGTCTGGTACATTTTTCGTGTATTCCGTCTTTAATTCGTTACGGTAAGAACGTTCGATCTTTCGTACGAATGGCAGCCTCGCAACATTCCGTGACGTATCTTCAGCACGGTCAGCATCGACATAAAATACAACGTAATGCATCCTCCGAGACATGTAATGAACCGTTCCGTATTTATCTAAAGCTCGAGCCGCCCTCAAATCCGATACCCAAACGATAAAGCCAGTACGCTCCGACAACATGACGACCTTCACTCCCCTTCACATGACAAACTTGCCGTACTCTTAACCGCAGCCACCGCTTCCGCAGCCGCATGATCCGCCGCCGCCGCAACCCCCTCCTTTAGGATTCGGATCGTTGCCCGGCACTTTTACCGTCTCCGATACCGCATCGGCAATCAGACGGGAAACATCGTACAGCAGCGAGTCTACCACCTGCTCCGCTGCTTTGAATCTCTTCACGCTTTCGAACGTATCGAGCTGCGCCTGTACTTCCTTCATTCGGTCCTTCGCAGCATTGTAATCGGGATGAAACCGACCGAAACGCTCACATTCCTGAAATTGCTCCCTTGCTTTCGCGAATTGCTTCACTACAGCCTGTACATCCGCATCAGAGTCCACAACCGACTTCCAATATAAATAATCGGCGACTTCAGCCGAATGATTAATTAATTCTCCGAGCTCGTATGCTTTCACCATCAATTCCGTCGTATCCAGCTCACCCATAATATCGACGTAATCGTCCGAAATGACATCGCCCAGCTCGAGCTGTTCTTCTACTTGCGGCATCCGTTCACCATCTTCCTTACTAAATATAGTTCGTTTCTTCTTTACTATACCATCTTAGCTAACATTTCGATAGAGCCGGCTTCACAAGCCGCGATCATAAGGCGTAGGCGAAGGAATCACAATACGCATCTCCTCCCACATTTCCGGCGTAAGACACACTGGCTCAATTGCATTCGCATTCTCCCGGCGGATGTAGCCGGATACCTGCCATGACTTCGTCCCCTCATTAAGCCGCTGCGGGATCAGCTCGATCGACTGACCTCCAGTAATAAGCTGCACCGGCACTCCCCAAGCTAATGCCTCTTCGATCATTTGTTTGCGGATGGAAGGGTGATAGCTGCGAAGCTGCCTCGTCCATGCTGCAGGCCATCCGGACGGAATATTATCGCCCGCCACATCCTCGCTGTCCATTACCGGCGGCAGCAGCTCCAAACGGTCCAAGGCCTGCTCATTGTAAATAAAGGATGAAGGCAGCTGCCCCGGCTGAAATCGCTGTGCAGCAATGCGTTTTTTCCCGGATATAACAGATTCAGCCGCTGTGTTCTCCTCTGATTTGTACCAGCTGCCTCGTCCATGCTGCAGGGGCGGCCATCCCGCACGTTCAAGCTCCTTGCACAGCCTTGATGCTCCTTCGGAACGAACGAGAAATGTATGATCGCCGAGCCGTTCAACGAGCCATTCTTGCAGCTCCGAGCGAACCGCAATGGCATCTGCAATTTCCTTACTGTCACAGCGAAGCAGAGTGACCTCATCTATTGAAGTCCGACAGGCGCCAGCAGCCCAATGCTTTATGGCATGAACCAATTCAATCGGCAGCTCCACACCGCCAGCCGCTGCTTGAACACTCCTTAGAAGCTCTTCTGAATCGATACCATGCTGAACCGCGGACGCGACTGATTCTGACGTGATCCGGTATATCGCAACTACATCCTCCCGAACCAACTGTGCGATCTGCTCAAGCTTCCAACGCACATCTAGGCCCGCATAAGGCGGCACGATTAAATCGCCGTCAGGAAGGACGATGACCGATTCAACTGCATCGAGTCCTTTACTGTTCGCCGATCTGTCGGCCAGCGGATCGATCAACCAACGGAACGTGAAGCCCCCATCCATACAATCGTCATAGTGTACCCAACCGCAAGCTTGCAAAAAAGCGATCCAATCCAATAGCAATAGATGTGGCTCCGATTCAGCCTGAGCCCGGTAGGTACAGTTCGGGTCAAGCTTCAGCAAGCCTGCTGCGAAGAAAGCCTCCTGTGAGCTACGGCAGCCGTACAGCATTGTCACTAGCTGTACCAGCTCGGCCTCACGTACGCGCTCGTCACCGCTTAGCCAATCGTTTCTTGCCGATACCGACCAGTTATAGATTCCATCTTGAATGTGTAGAAGTCCCAGCTTGAATGCGATATCAAGCGCCATTGCGAACGGAACAGGATAAATATGCTCATGAACGGGGCGAAGCCGGGCTACCAGTCCTGAAGTCGGTAAGGCGACTAAGCGCGTAACGGTATCGACAGTCTTCTTCGGAAACCACCCTTTGGCGGTAAGAGTGAGTCCTAGCCGATCCAATGCAGCTAAAGCCCTCGTCAGCCGTCTAGCGAGCGGCACGACTGTTACGGTATTTGGCTGGTGAATTACGGATGCTGATTCTTCTATACCAACGGATACTTGCCCTTTCACTATTGAATTTCTGGTTATCGGTCCAGTTAATGTACGAGTCAACTCTGCCCATAAATCTCCTTCGTCAATCGACAGCCGCCATGCCAGATAGCAATCTTCCGGCATGAATAATATCCGCTCTCCCCAGCATTTGCGGACTGCAAAAACAATTCCGCAGGCGCACAGCTCTTGAACAGCGGCTCTCATTTCCGCTCCGGCAAGCCCGACCTCCTCTATGCTTCGAGCAATTAGAGCTTCTTCCTGAATCGGAAGCGGCCCGATTACGCGAATCCAATGTTTAAGCAATTTCCGTCCCCATTGCGATATACGACTCATCGTTAAAGCAAGCTCGGCCGGCTGAAGAGCTGCCTGCGGCCAAGCCTCAGCAGACGGTTTCCATACAACAGTGGATTGCAGCCGTTCAGCCATTCCTGATGGAAGTCGATCTAACACCTCGCGCAGCCTCATCACCGCTTGCCTCCCTGAACGTTGATGGTCGTCAAACCATAACGATATCCTTGCTCCGTCATAAATCGCTGCCGCTTCATGGCATAATCGACCTCCATTGTTCCATCGGATACGACCGTATAAAACACGGCGCTGTTATGCTCCTGCTTCGGACGCAGCAGCCTCCCGATCCTCTGCGCTTCCTCCTGACGTGAGCCAAAGCTGCCCGATACTTGAACAGCAACGGCAGCGTCCGGAAGATCCACGGCAAAGTTAGCAATTTTCGAAACGACGAGTACCCGCTCCTCCCCTCGCCTAAACGCCTCATACAGCTTTGCTCTTTCTTCATGCGGCACCTCTCCAGTTAACAACGGAGCTCCAATCTCAGAAGCGAGCGCCTTCAGCTGCCTGATATAGGAGCCGATTATAAGCGCGGGCTTATCCTTGTGCCGGTCAAGCAGCTGCCTGACAACCGTCATTTTGTTCGGATTTTCCGCCGCAAGCCTCACTCTCTTCCGCACATCGCTTACCAAGTAATCATGTTCTGTCTCGGAAGGCAGCGGCACCCGCACTTCCTCGCATCGAAGCTCTGCAATTTGACTTTGCTGCTCCAGCTGCTTCCAAGGCAACTCATACAGCTTTGGACCGATTAATGAAAAAACATCTCTTTCTCGACCATCCTCACGAATAAGGGTCGCCGTTAGTCCGAGCCTTCTGGTCGCTTGTAAATCCGCTGTCATTCGAAAGACAGGGGCTGGAAGCATATGCACCTCGTCGTAAATAATAAGCCCCCAGTCCCGTTCTCCAAACAGCCGCATATGTCGGTAATCCCGATCCTCACCGCCGCTAGTTGCCAGCATGTTATAGGTAGCAATGGTAACCGGCTTAACTTGCTTTTCTAATGAGGAGTACTGACCGATCGATTCCCTGTCCAGCGTCGTCTTATCAAGCAATTCCGACTGCCACTGCTGCACAGACGTTAAACTGGAGGTTAGAATGAGCGTTGCGCATTGGAGCGCCGCCAGCACTCCGATGCCAACCAACGTCTTGCCCGCACCACACGGGAGAACGATCACTCCACTGCCTGCAGTCTGCGATTGCCCTTGAACAAACCGATCAACTGCCTGCTTCTGATAATCTCTAAGGGAAAATAGAGACCCCCTCAGCGTTTGCCTGCGCAGCTCAAGCTTCAGCGATTCGCCAGCCCGATAACCGGCTGCATCGATTACGGGATAACCTAGACGCAGCAGCTCCTGCTTTACAGCTCCTCTTCGATCAGGGCTAAGCTGGAATTGCGTATTGCCGAGCCGATAACCTAACAGCGCTTGCAGCGACTGCTCGGAATCCAGCTCCCGCATAATCTCTTCATCTCCGGATAATGAGAGATGCTTCACGCCAGTCTCACCAGACCGGTCGAGCCGCAGTCGGCCATATCGGTCCATCAGCCGCTTGAGCGATGTAGACAAGCCTCTCGGAAGATCATATTTGCTTAACCGTGTAAGAATTTCGATGACTTGACCACTTGTCATCCCTAATGAGGCTGCATTCCACAGCGTGAGCGGCGTTATCCGGTACGTATGCATAGGCCCTGCATTTTTCACCAGCTCTGTGAAACCGGCCAGCAGCATGCCCACCTCTTCGCTGCCTGGCATCCGTTCATCAAACAACAGCGTCATATCCGACAGTACGATTATCGGCTTCCCATTCGACTGCACTTGCCCGTTCCCTCCCACTCACATCTTTCGTACACATACCCCATTATTGTTCGAAGGAGAGAGGATTTTTATTCCTGCTTCGGCCGATAAACGACAAAGGCTGTCTCATCGTCATCAGAGATGACCGATGAAACAGCCCGTCTTAGAATACGAAATTCAGCTTACTCTTCTTGCGCGCGATGCTCTGCCATACCGATTAACAGTCTGGCAGAGACAAGCATTGCTCGCTCATCGATATCAAATTTCGGATGATGATGAGGATAAATGGCTCCGCAGTCTCCTCCGCCCGCGCCGACAAACATGAAGCAGCCTTTCACTTCTTGTAAATAATAGGAAAAATCTTCGCCAACCATTATTAATGTCGATTGCTGAACTGCCTGCTGACCGAACAATTCGGCAGCAACGGTATCGAACCTCTCGGCTTCACCTTCATCGTTAGTGACGGCCGGATAGCCTTCCCGGTAATCGAGGGTGATGTCCGCGCCGAACATAGCAGCCGTATGGGCAATTATCGATTCCATTCTTTCTCGAATCCGCTCGCGCACTGCCACCGTGAACGTACGTACGGTCCCGTTAAGCACTGCACGCTCTGCAATGACGTTGCCAGTCGAACCAGCCTGGAAGGAACCTACCGTAACAACCGATGGCGCGATCGGGTCTATGCTGCGGCTTACGATCGTCTGCAGTGATTGGACGAGCGAAGCGCCTACAACGACAGCATCGATCGTCTGATGCGGCATTCCTCCATGCCCGCCTTGTCCGACGATCTCGATCGTAAATTCATCAGGCGTGGCCATGAAGGCCCCTCCTCTTGTAGCGACTACTCCATAAGGAAGCGGCGTCCATAAATGGACACCATATATGGCGTCTACACCGTTCAACGCACCGTCGCGTATCATCGCGCAGGCCCCGCCCGGACACAACTCCTCCGCAGGTTGAAAGAGCAGACGACGCTTGCCACTCCAACTGCTGCGATTATTGGCATACGCTTGAGCTACCGCTAGAAGTGTCGCTGTATGTCCATCATGTCCGCAAGCATGCATGACACCAGGCACGGTCGATGAGTACTCGCAATTCTTAGCGTCCTGTATAGGAAGAGCGTCTATATCGGCCCGAAGCGCAATGCATGGTCCTTCGCCATTCCCCTCCAGATCAGCTACAACACCGTAGCCTCCGATGCCTTCGGTTACTGTACAACCGAAGGAACGCAGTTTATCGGCGATCCAGGCTGATGTGTTCTTCTCCTGAAACGAAAGCTCAGGATACCGGTGCAAATAACGCCGCCATTCCACCATTTGCGGATAGGCGCTTTGCAGTTGTCCAACTGGATCCCACCGTGCCGTCATATCCGTGTTCCTCCTGTCCTTCGCGGATTCAATTAATATCTTATTGTACCAGAATAAGCCTCAACAAGGTAGAGTGCCTCTGCAATCGGAATATAAGGCTGCAAGGCTTGCGCGTAAAGGGGAAACATACTATCATGAGTAAAGAATAGAAACAATTAAACATCTCAAGCCTCTTGGCAATAACCAATTTTTTTTGAGAACTTTAGGAGGTCAACTGCAAATGATTATCGAAAATACTGGTTTGAATGGCATGACTAGTGATTTAGGACATTTGGACGAGTCTGCAGAAAAGCTTGGATTTATCAGATGGCAGTGGGAATATACACGCGCTACATATGATCTGAAGCTCGAAGACAACGCGAATCACGAAACCTATTTCGTACGCTTCAACACTCGCGCTGTCGAAGGTAAGCTCGAAAATCCGAACGCCGTTCTGGCCATCGAATCGGTATACCTCGGCCGCGCAACGTTCCCGCATGGCCTTGATTATGAATCAACTGTACCGCAGCAAATTTTAAATATAGCAACCCAACGTCTTGAGCAGCTTCGCAAACTGCTTGCGTAGAAGGGCTGCCTTATGAAATCAAAGACGGGAACCGTATCCAGAGGACGGCCTGATTTTTTGCTGCTGGTGCTCATCCTTCTGCTCGTCGGCTTCGGTCTCGTCATGGTATTCAGTTCCAGCGCAAGCACAGCGGTTTCAGATCCCCGTTACGGATACGACGCACTCTATTTCACAAAGCGTCAGATCATGTTCGCCTTCATCGGCATGGCTGGCATGTTCATCCTGATGAACATGCCTTATCTGTCGTTTCAGAAGAAACTATTCACATGGTTCTCCGTCGGCACCATCGCAATGCTTGCCGTTGTGCCCTTCATCGCCACCGAAGTGCATGGTGCGCGCAGCTGGCTGTATATCGGCGGCTTCGGCATTCAGCCGACCGAATTTGCCAAGCTTGGACTTATTCTTTATCTCGGGCGTCTGATCGCTAAGAAAGGTGAGACGTTCCGGGATTTCAAGAAAGGCTTGCTTCCGGTTTTTATTATACTTGGCCTCGTATGTTTCTTAATTATGAGACAGCCCGATCTCGGCGGCTGCCTTATCATTGCCGCAACGGCCGGTATCATGATGGTCGGCGGTGGAGCTAACATGAAACAGCTTTTTTCTGCAGGCTTCGTATCGACGATGGTAGCAGGCCTTGCTATAGCGATAGATGCATTAATTGAACCTACCAAGTCAGCTTATCGCTGGAACCGGATTAACGCATTTATGAATCCATTGGAGAATGCGCAGGAAAGCGGCTACCATCTCGTCCGTTCGCTCGGCGCGCTGGGCCACGGCGGATTAGCCGGAGCAGGCTTCGGCCAGAGCGTTCAGAAGCTTGACTACTTGCCGTTCCCTTATAATGATTTTATCTTTGCAATCATTGCCGAGGAGTTCGGCTTTATCGGAAGCGTCGTCTTCCTGCTCGTCTTTCTGCTATTTCTGTGGAGAGGATTAATTGTAGCTCTTCGTTGCCCGGACATCTACGGCACGATTGTCGGTACCGGCATCATCGGTTTGATCGGTATTCAAGCCTTCATTAACATCGGCGGCGTCATTGGCGCTATTCCGATTACGGGTGTAACGCTCCCATTCATTAGCTATGGCGGATCGTCTATTATCGTCATGCTGCTATGTATGGGTGTGCTGCTCAGCATTTCCCGTGAGTACTACAAAACGGAGCGTCCGGTCAAAAGCTAGCAACGAGCAACAACGCCCCTTCGACCAGCTGAATGCTGGCTTGAAGGGGCGTTATTCTGTCTTACATCGTTATTTTACACGGTTAGTCTCAACTTCCGGCAACTCTTCCTCTTTGAAAGCGACACCTTCTACCTTAACATTCACTTCTACGACGTGCAGTCCTGTCATATTCTCGACGGCTTCACGTACATTCATTTGAAGTGAACGGCATACTTCATGAATCGGAATACCATATTTCACAATAATGCGAAGGTCGATAGCTGCTTCCACTTGGCCTACCTCTACACTAACGCCCTTCTGTACATTCTTGCCGCTAAGCCGTTTTGCTAGACCTTCCGAGATGCCGCCAGACATTGCTGCAATGCCAGGAGTCTCTAATGCCGCCAATCCTGCAATCGTAGCGACAACGTCGTCGGATATCCGAATAAGTCCGGTTTGAAGTTGTTCAGTCATGTCGCCCACTCCCCTAATTACCATATGTACTTATTGTAACGAAACACCCTCGTATAAGCAAGCCGCGAATGCCGTCGAATTTGGAAAAGTTTACATACGTTCCGTTTTGAAGTATAGTAATGAACAGTTAACACACAATGTTGTAAAACGGGGTGCTTAACATGCGGCAAAAAATGTTCTTTGGCGGGCTCGCAATTATGTTCGCGCTAAGCGCGATCGGCCACTACGCACATTGGAATATGACCGCTCAATTTATCATCTCAGCTATTGCGATCATATTCGTGGCCGGCTTCCTCGGCAAAGCGACCGAAAGCGTCGCGCATTATGCCGGGCAGCGGCTAGGCGGATTTCTGAATGCAACCTTCGGTAACGCTGCCGAGCTAATTATAGCTATTTTTCTCGTCAAAGAAGGCTTATTCGACATGGTAAAAGCGAGCATAACCGGTTCCATAATCGGTAACCTGCTGCTTGTGCTAGGACTAAGCGTTCTCCTAGGCGGACTAAAATTTAAGGTGCAAAATTTTAACGCCAAGCTGGCCGACCATAACGGAACACTAATGATGCTTGCCGTGGTCGCCTTGTTCGTCCCAGCCGTCTTCATTAAGATCGAACACTTCTCTTACAACAACGACAAGCTGCTCAGCATCGCCGTTGCCTGTATTCTAATCGTCTCTTACTTGCTGTGGCTTGTATTCTCAATGATCACGCACAAGGACATGCTGGCTGACGAACAAATGAGCGCCGATCACGGTGAAGAACCTGCATGGTCCAAAGGTATCTCCATCGTCATGCTTGTCGTGGCGACAGCAATGGTGGCGTTCGTTAGCGAATGGCTCGTCCATACGCTTGATACGTTCACACACAAATTTGGCTTGTCCGAGCTGTTCGTCGGTGCATTCGTCATTGCCATCGTCGGCAACGCTGCGGAGCACAGCGCGGCAGTAATGCTCGCGATGAAGAATAAAATAGGAGCCGCGGTTGAGATCGCGATCGGCAGCAGCTTACAGATTGCTCTATTCGTTGCACCAGTTCTTATTCTGGTGAGCACACTGTTTAACAAATCATCCATTATGGACATTGTATTCTCTCCAATTGAGCTGACCGCAATCGGGGTGTCTGTCTTTATCGCCAAATCGGTATCCAAGGACGGTTCGACGAACTGGTACGAGGGTGTCCTGCTGCTTATGCTGTACGTCATTCTCGGCTTTGCATTTTATCTCGTCTAGAAGCTTCAAAAAAAAGTAGTCCCGGGTACTCGGGACTACTTCTTGTTATTCAACGCTTCATAAAGCTTCGCTAAGTTTCGTTCAAGCTTATTGACGATATTACGGCCTACCGATTCTTCTACAAGCCCGGCGCGCACCGCAAAATCAACCTCACGGGAGAAGCCATACATCTGAGTGTCTAACACCTCTTCGTACAGAGGGCATTGACGTGTCGTCAAGTTCTCCATTTGAACTTCAATCAGCTTCTCGATTTTATTTGCATCTTCTTCAAGAAGATAGAGCGCTTTCTGGTGCAAGTGGTCAATCACATTCGGTGAAGACATCATTTTCCCCCCTGTGCGCATTTCCTCGCCGTCTTCTATCCTTTTACTTTATATTAGACGAAAAAGCCAAGAAGTTCAAGGAGGAAACAATTTCAACACACAGCTCAGCGCTAGATGAAGTGGTTCAAACAAAACAAAGCGCCCTTAAAGGGCGCCTTGTTCGAAAGACCGTCATACGGGCTTGATCGTAATCACTATTCGGAAATAACGGTAACGTTCAAGTTGTGCTTCGCGAACACATCCGCCATCGCTTTCTTCGCTTCTTCAGCATCCGGGCCATGTACATGGAGCTCATATGCATGTCCGCCGAGTAACGTTGTGAACAGTCCAAGGATGCTCTTTACATCAATATACTTGTTCTCAGCTTGAAGAACGATCGAAGATCGAAATTGGCTTGCCGTTTGGGAAATCTCTACGATTGCTGCATTGTTGGACATGACAATCCCTCCACCATTCAATTGTAACCATTTCCTGCAATACATTCATCATACCGTGAAAAACAGCAGCGTTCAAGAGAAAAAAGAACCATTCCGCCTAATTTTTCATTTCCAATTGTAAGCTGTCTACTCGGGTAAAATCAATCATCCATCGTGAATAGAATACGCAGGAAGATTTAATTTATACCGGCTTGGTTTTAATCGACCGGATTGAATATAATACAGTATATGCAAAAATATTAGCAAAGGGTGACTGCAATGATAGACCCAAGATTAGACCGTTTAGCTGACGTGCTTGTAAATTATTCAACGACTGTACAGCCTGGCGAGAATGTGCTTGTTGAAGCGTTCGGAATCGATAACGCGCTTGTGAAATCGATTGTCCGCAAAATCCACGCCGCAGGCGGCAGACCGTTCGTAAATATTCGGGATAACCAAATAACGAGAGAGCTGCTGATGAACGCATCCGAAGAACAAATCCGCACATGGGCCGAATACGATGCGGCTCAGATGTTGAACATGCAGGCATACATCGGCATCCGCGGCGGCTCCAACATTTATGAGCTGTCTGATGTACCCGACGACAAAATGAAGCTGTACAGCACAATTTACAGCCATAAGGTTCATTCAACAATTCGAGTAAAGAAAACAAAATGGGTCGTCCTTCGCTACCCGAGCCCATCGATGTCACAGCTTGCTTCTGTAAGCACCGATGCGTTCGAGCAATTTTATTTTGATGTGTGTACGATGAATTATGAGAAGATGAGCCAGGCCATGGATGCCCTCGTCGAGCTGATGAACAAGACCGATAAAGTACGCCTAACAGGCCGAGACACTGACCTGACGTTCTCCATTCATCAAATACCGGCGGTCAAATGCTGCGGCAAACGCAATTTGCCAGACGGCGAGGTCTATACCGCCCCCGTGCGAGACAGCGTTAACGGCGTTATTGCCTATAACACGCCAAGCCCGTACAACGGCTATGTATTCGAGAATGTGAAGCTCCGATTCGAGAATGGCAAAATTGTTGAAGCAACGGCGAATGATACAGACCGCATCAATCAAATATTTGAAACCGACGAAGGCGCTCGCTACATCGGCGAATTCGCCATAGGCGTTAACCCTTACATATTGAACCCGATGAAAGATATTTTGTTCGACGAGAAGATATCTGGCAGCATTCATTTCACACCAGGTCAGTGTTATGATGAAGCATACAACGGCAACGTATCGGGCATACATTGGGATTTGGTGCTCATTCAACGTCCAGAGTACGGTGGCGGTGAGATTTGGTTCGACGACAGACTGATCCGCAAAGACGGCCGTTTCGTCATACCAGAGCTGGAAGGCTTGAACCCAGAGAACTTGAAATAGCTTTAAAATATTAAGGCGTGCACCCAGGTAAACCGGCTCGCACGCCTTGTTTCGATGCTGATGCTCAATCACTCTTAAACGTCACGACACCGCAATGAAATTCCTCTCGGCTTTCCCCATTCACCTCGAAGCGCAGCGTAGAATGCTCGACGACTTTTATAAGCTTCATTGTATGTCGATCAGCTGTTAATTCCATTCGGGTCTCGGCTTGGAGCGAGTCCAGCATAGAAGCAAGCTTTCTTTCCGCTTTAACATAAGCTGCTTCCTTATCGCTTGAAGCTGCCTGCATGGTCTGAGATAATTTGCCGCCAGCAATGGCCTTCCACTCTGCTTCGATACGATGCCGCCATTCCTGCTTCGCTGCCGATGGCTCTAATACGATTTGCACAATCCGATGACGGCTGTTGCCGTCCGATGGTCCATAGGAGACGCTTTTGGCTGCTTCCTTCATTCGTTCAAGCCTATCTAAAGGGTTGATTCCCGCCCATGTACCGACAGACCACGAGGGAGTTGAAGCCCGCAGCCTCATCCTATCCTTAGTTTGAGCAGGCAGCCATTGGTCCGCTCCACGGCGAGTAAGCAGTGTCCAATGACCGTCCACCGACATCGTACCAACACCGCTTACCCCTCCAGCGACATCTCCACTTCCTATCATGCGAACGGTCATCTCAGAATGATCCGTCACTTCCCCTTTGTAGGAAACGGATCCAACCGTAACACCGACCGGCAGCCCAACTCCACTATTTCCTTCAAACGTATAATGGTCAATTCCGGCAAGTCCCGACAGCGAGAGCGACAAAAATTTGTCTGCCGGCATCGACTCTGAAACCGTGCCGCAGCCGGACAATCCAAGCGTTATTGTCAACATGAAAATTAAAACCTTACGAGGCACATCTAAGATCCACTGGTTACGCATGCTTGATGACCTCCGCTTCCGCCTCAAGAGGCTGCTCAAGCCTAATGTAACCATAAAAAAAGGACACTATGCTTGTGTCCTTAACCGATCGATATACAATTCCGGCCAAGCTTCTTCGCTTGATACAATGCCATGTCCGCACGATAAAATAACGACTCGACACTGATACGATTATCCTCGAACGTCCACTCCGAAACGCCACAGGATACCGTTACCGAAGGATTCGTCTTACTTTCGACCTGCACCCGAATCCGTTCCGCTACCCGAAACGCTTGATCCTTGCGAATCTCCGGCAGGTAAACGGCCATTTCCTCACCGCCCCACCTCGCTGCGATATCCGTATCGCGTATAACTGACCGTATGATCTCAGATACTTGAATTAATATCCGGTCACCGACAAGATGTCCATGGCTGTCGTTCACTTCCTTGAACTTGTCGATATCGACGACGATCAGCGAGCCGCATCGGTCTTTGCGCTGCTTGCGTACAATCCGATCGTTCAAGTAATGTCTTGCGCTCAATCCGGTCAGATGATCGGTTATGACCATCCTGCGCACTTCAGCATGCAGAGATGCGTTCGACATCGCCAACCCGATATGACTCGATAATACTTGTAGAAGCTTAAAGTTATCGTATGAGAAATAATGTGGGCTTCGGTGACCTACAAGAATGACGCCAGCCACCTCCGAGCCGACAAGAATCGGCGCTGCAATTAGGGAGCGAGATCCAGATTCTTCCATCCATCGAGACGGTATTGAATTGGTCTGCCAATAATCCGAGACGATAACGGGCTCTTGCGATCGATAGACCAATCCCGTAAATCCATAATCGGATGAAATTTGCTCATTCTCGAACGAAGGAAGACTGCTAGACATGACGAGGAAACGATCTTGCTCCTTATCGTAACTCAGTAAGCTGCAGCAATCCGCATTATAGATACGGAGCAGTTCGCTCGTCGTATAGTGGAACACATCCTTCAGCTTAAGCGATTGGCTAAGACGCTTCGTCAATTCGTTAATAAGCCGAAGCTCGGCAATCAGCAGATTCGACTGCTCGTACAGCTTAGCATGCTCAAATGCATTTCCAGCCGTATCTGCAAACAGCACGAGCGCTGGAAGATCAGCATCGTCCCACTGTTCTTGACGAACTACAAGCCGAAGGACGCCATATACCGCCTGCTTACCCGCCATCGGTATAACGACATCTACACATCCCGTGTCACTCTGGCGAACAGCCGGCTTCGCTTCCAGAAACGATTTCACAACAAAATTACCAGATGGATGGTTGAATTGGAGCGACTTGACTCGTTTATCTCCGTTAACATGATCTTGAGACAAATATAGACGAATGCGCGATTCCGGATATAAGGAGCTTAAGCTTTGCATCATCTCTGACAAGACGGTACCGACGTCTATTCCGTCGTATAACCTCTTCGCTGCAGCGAACAGCGACGCTCGATGATGCGCTTCCGTCTCCGACAGACGCTGCTGGCGCATAATATCCGCTATAAACATCCGTTCAAATCTTCTATAAAAACAGCTTCGTAAATGGAACGTTGCAGAACGAAGCTGTGCCGCGAGCGATTCGTCGACATGAGAAGCAGCAGCAGCAAGTACGGCAAATGGCAGCCGATCGTCAGTTCTTCTCATAATCGGCACAGCAACAGCCATATCCCCCTCGTCCTGCCTGCTCACAGCAGGACGGTTGTCCGCTAATGCGGCGGCGGCAGCCGACCGGACGAGCTTCTCATATCCTACATCCGTATAGGTTAACCCTGCAGCATCGATGATGATCTGATCATCTGTCGATAACAAAAATATTGAGGCTTGTCCAAGGAGCGGCAGACCGGTTGAATCGGCTACCCAATCGCTGAAGCTTTCCTTCAGCAGCGCGTTTAAATAAGGAACATCGCTCTTATTAATATCTTGACCTTCGTACCACAGCTCCGGTTGTTCACCTGCTGAACGAAAGCTAGAGATGTTCGTGTGCAATAAAATATGTTGGCGCATAAATAGGTAGCTCACCATCCTTCCAACTTACCAGGAATGAATGCTTACAATAGCCGATCGGTCGAAAATTCATCCTGCCGAATAAATCTAGTTGACTTTATCATACTTTATTTTCATGAAATATGCACTACTTCTATAGGTCTTTTGAATCAAGGAGATTTATGGAAGACACCCTCTTTCTCCCTTATGATGCCATCTCTTGATCAAGCGATTCTCTTGACAACCAATGCCGTCATCCTATAAAATTTATTAATGATTATTGGGCGGGGCTTTTTGTGTCACCCTTAGGAACGCATTGCTGACAAGCCAGCGGCTGAACTTGTTTGTCAGATCTTTAAGAGTTACTATCTCTTAAAGTGAAGATCGTTTCCGGCGAAACAGCAACCCCCTTTTCAAAATCCCAATTTGAAGAAGGAGTTACACACATATGTCACGTTATACGGGTCCTAAATTTAAACTTAGCCGCCGTCTCGGTATCTCTCTGAGCGGTACAGGCAAAGAACTTGCTAAACGCCCATTCCCTCCAGGCCAACACGGCGCTAACCTTCGTAAGAAAATTAGCGGTTATGGCTTGCAATTGCAAGAGAAACAAAAGCTTCGCCACATGTACGGCTTGAACGAGAAGCAATTCCGCAACCTGTTCGACCGTGCTTCGAAGATGAAAGGTATCTCCGGCGAAAACTTTATGTTCCTGCTTGAAAGCCGCCTGGACAACCTCGTATACCGTCTTGGCTTTGCGAACTCCCGTGCAGGCGCACGTCAGCTCGTATCGCACGGACACGTTACGATTAACGGCAAGAAAGTCGACATCGCTTCTTACACGGTTTCCCCTGGCGAAGTTATCGGTCTGCGTGAGCGCAGCCGCAACCTGAAATCGATCAAAGAAGCTCGTGAAGCTCGTACGCACATTCCGAACTACCTGGACTTCAACGAAGCAGCACTGGAAGGAAAATATGTTCGTCTGCCAGAGCGCGCTGAGCTGTCCCAAGAGATCGACGAGAAACAAATCGTCGAGTTCTACAGCCGTTAATAATTGGTTTCTGCTGCATGCAGAACAACAAGAAACCTTGGACCATTCGGTCCAAGGTTTCTTTGTTTATTAGGACTTGTCCGCGGATATCGTTAGCAAGTCTTCTTCTATCGACTGTCTTCGAAATAACCGATAGGTCAAAGCAGACTGACCGATCATAAATAGAGCGCCTGTTGTCCAATACAGCGGCAATGCAGCCGGTACAGTAAAGGAAAATAACCCCATCGCGATCGGTGATAAATAAACGAGCGCTGCTAGCGGCTGCTGGGGACCTGAGCTTGCTGTAGGTAATAAACGCTGGGATATCACCGTCTGACCCCAATACACACCCGCTACAACGAATGGCATTATCAGATCCTTGGAGCCTAGTTCAAACCATAGGAAAGAGTGCATCGTAAGCTCTGGTGTCATTTGAATCGCAAAATATAAGCCGGTCAAGATCGGGAGCTGAATGAGCAGCGGAAGACAACCTATGGCAAAAGGGTTGACACCGTGCTGCTGATACAGCTGCAGCATCTCTTGCTGCTTCTGCCGCAGAGCATCGGGCTCCTTACTTTCTTTATACTTTTTATTCAGCTGTGCAAGCTCTGGCTCAAGCTTCTTCAGCTTCGCTCGCTGCTTCAGTACGCCAAGCTGCTGACGAATCATCAGCGGCATAAGGACAAGCCTAACGATCAGCGTTAGGAGCATGATCGAGATACCGTAGCTGCCGCTGAACGAGCTGGCGATATGCTGGATCAGCTCAGAGAACGGATAGACGACATAATGATTAAATAATCCTGGCGTGTTGCTATCAATTGTACCGGAAGCACTGCAGCCGCTTATTAGAACGAGAACAAGAAACGAAAGAATAAGAATATAACGACGCGGGATCGGGAACCTTTTGTTTGTAATCTTCATGTTTGCCTCCTCGAATAGTAGAGCATTTATCCATATTCGAGGACAAGCAATCTGAAGCGTCATCATCAGGTGCTTCCTTCCGCTTTACTTTTCGAACGAGACGATGACGATACCATGCCCATTCGCGGACTACACCTTCGATTCGTACTCCATCATGAATGAGCATCCTTTCTCCACCGACCGTATATACCTGTGGTCGCCGATACCAAAGAAAGCAAACATAAGCCAACGAGTACAGCACACTGATGGAAAACAAGTACGGAATGATATCGTGCAATTCAAACATCTGGTTCACCTCCCTTCTTCGCTATGCTTGAAAAGATAAAGGATATGTTAACTATCGGCAGCACTTGCCTGATTAGATCAAAGGCGGTATGCTGAATGCGGTTTATTCATTACAGTAATACGATCAGATTGTTGGAGATGACATCTTAATGTTGAATTACGCAAGCTCTAAACAAAAGTTTCATCCAACACCGCCTCAGACGCTCGCAATCGGCTTTATCATAATCATTTTGATCGGTTCATTCATACTCGAAGCGCCTGCTTCCCATACCGATGGCCAATCTTTATCCTATTTGAACGCGCTGTACATGTCCACATCGGCTGTATGTGTAACTGGTTTATCCGTCGTCAATGTCGGTGCCGATATGACAACGTTCGGCCAAGTAATACTTATGCTTCTCATCCAAATTGGCGGCCTCGGCTTTACGACGATGGCGAGCTTGATTGCGATCGTATTCCGCCGAAGAATCTCGTTTCGCGAACGGCTCATTCTGCAAGAAGCATTAAACCAGTCTACACTGGAAGGCATAATACCGCTAATAAAAAAGATTATCCTTTACTCACTTGTAATCGAGGGCTGCGGCGCTCTTCTGTTCTCAGTACGCTTCATGACTGAAATGCCTGCAGGACAAGCGATATATTTTGGTGTGTTTCATAGTGTATCCATCTTCAACAACGCCGGCTTCGATCTATTCGGCATGTTTCCAGAGTATGCAACTAGCTTCACTCATTATGCGAAGGACCCGCTCATTAACGTCGTATCGATGCTGCTCATTATT
This sequence comes from Paenibacillus xylaniclasticus, assembly GCF_004001065.1. Taxonomy (GTDB): domain Bacteria; phylum Bacillota; class Bacilli; order Paenibacillales; family Paenibacillaceae; genus Paenibacillus_T; species Paenibacillus_T xylaniclasticus. Next base: position 49,301 of record NZ_BIML01000004.1, on the reverse strand, counting down.
TTGGGCGGCCTCGGCTTTATTGTCATATCCGATCTTATTACATACCGCCGTAATAAAAGGCTGACGCTGCATTCGAAAGTCGTACTTACGACTTCCGGTATTCTAATCGTTCTCGGCGCGGTGATAATATTCATCTTCGAATATACGAATAGCCTTACGATGCAGCCGCTCACCATCGCAGACAAAATTATCGGCTCGATGCTGCAATCGGTCAGCTCCCGTTCTGCTGGTGTCAGCACGGTAGATATCGCTTCGCTTCGACAAGCGACTCAGTTCCTTCTTATCCTGTTCATGTTCGTCGGCGCTGCGCCTGGATCGACAGGCGGCGGCATTAAGGTTACGACGCTTGCAGTATTATTCGGCGCTGCGGCCTCAATGATTCGAGGGCGGCAGGATGTCGTTCTGTTTCGTTACCGGCTTGATCAGGAGCGCATTCATAAGGCAATCACCTTCACACTGCTCTCCTTCTTCCTCCTTGTCATTGCGACGATGGTACTAATGACGACGGAGAACGGCCCGTTCCTGTCCATTTTGTTCGAGGTAACGTCCGCCTTCGCAACGGCTGGAATGTCAACCGGTTTATCGAGCGAGTTTTCTCCATTCGGCAAAATATTCATCGTCATCCTCATGTTCGTGGGCCGACTTGGTCCCGTAACTCTCGCTTTCGCTCTAACAAGACAGCCGGAGAAAGAGAAGTTCCGGCGGCCAGAAGGTCGCATTACGATCGGATAACGCTTATCGAATAAGCCGCCTTGGACATCGTCCAAGCGGCTTGTTGTTTACACCCATGTACCTATTCAGACGGTCAATTGCAGTAGGACGGAAAATGTGTCCCCGATGGTAATTCAAACCATGAAAATATGCCTCCAAGGACGGAGATATGCTATAATAGTTCTGTTAATCGGAGGAGGAATTGGCTTTTATGGCAGAAGGGCAGAAGTCACCATCACCCGCGTCACACAGCAAATGGCGAACGTTCGGACTCGTCGTATGGATAACCTTCAAATGGATGTTTATTTTCGGCTTAATGATCGGATTATTCGCTGGAGGAATTGCTGCCGGATACGTCGCTTCTCTCGTGAAGGACGAGCCTGTTCGGCCGCGGGCATTAATCGAGAAGAAAATCGGGGAAGACTCTGAAACCGGTTTCGTCTATTTCAATGATAACGTAACGCCAATCGGCCAGCTGCGCACGCAGGAAGACCGCCGACTTGTCGAACTGAAGGATGTGCCGAAGCAGGTTATCGATGCTGTTCTCGCTACGGAGGACAACAACTTCTACCAGCATTTCGGCATTGATCTGAAAGGCACTGCTCGCGCAGTACTGCAGAAGCTTACGAACAACGAAACGCAGACCGGCGGCAGTACGCTCACTCAACAAATTGCAAGACGGATGTTTCTAAGTCTCGACAAAACCGACAGCCGGAAAGTGAAAGAGATTTTCCTCGCGATCCGGATGGAGCGATTCCTGACGAAAGACGAAATTTTAACCGCCTACTTAAACAAGGTTCCTTTCGGCAATGGTTCGAGCGGGTATAACCTTTACGGCATTAAAGCAGCCGCGAAAGGGATTTTCAACATCAACGATCTCAATAAACTAAATATTGCACAGGCTGCTTACTTGGCAGGGCTGCCGCAGCGTCCTTCCGCTTACACCGCCTATACAGGTAAAGGTGAATGGAACGAGAAAGGGCTGAAGCTTGCGATTGAACGGCAGCGCAACGTGCTGTCCTATATGCTCAAGAAGAATCGAATTACACAAGCTGAGTATGAAGAGGCACTAGCCTTTGATATCCGTTCATCTATGGCACAGCCAACGAAGAAAGCCTATACGACGTTCCCGTACCTTATGCTTGAGACTGAACGACAAGCGTCGATCATCCTGCTTAAGCTGGAGAATCCGGAACTAACTGACAAAGATATCGAAGCGAATCCATCTTTGCTAGAAGAAGCACGTGATCAGCTTCAACGCGGCGGATATCGGGTCTACACAACGATTGATAAGAAAATCTATAATCTAATGCATGAAATAGGCGAGAACCCAGACAACTTCTCACCAGACAGCAAGGAGAAAGGCATGGAGCAGATCGCCTCGATTATGATCGACCATAAGACAGGCGCAATACTGGGCATGCTGGAGGGTCGCGACTTCTATGAGGAGCAAATGAACTTCGCTACACAGATGACGCGACAACCAGGCTCAACGATGAAGCCGATTGCAGCCTACCTGCCAGCGCTTGAACAAGGCTATATTCAGCCAGCTGGCGTTCTCGACGATTCGCCGATCGTGCTTAAGGACGGTCAGAAAGGATACCATATTCCGAAAAACTCAAACAACCGGTATCTAGGACTCGTCACAGCTCGTGAAGCGTTAAATCGCTCTCTGAACTTACCAGCATTGAAGCTGTTCCTGAATGACGTCAAGATCGAGAACGCATGGAATTTCGCTCGTTCTCTTGGCATTACGACGCTGCAGCCAGAAGATGCCCATGCACAGACAGGCGTTATCGGCGGTCTCAGTAAAGGCGTTACGGTCGAAGAGCTGACGAATGCATACGGCTCGATCCCGAACAACGGCGTATTCAACGACGCATATATGATCTCGAAAATTACGGATGCAAGCGGCAAAGTGATTTACGAGCACAAAGCGACGCCGAAACGAGTTTATTCCGAGCAGACGGCATTTCTAATGACTGACATGCTGCGGACCGTTATCTCCGACGCGAACGGAACGGCGCATTCGATTACATCCTCGTTCAAGAACTACGGCAAAATTCCAGTTGCCGGTAAGACCGGTTCGACGAGCGACTACGGCGACGTTTGGTTCATCGGCTTTACACCGGATGTGACGCTCGGCGTATGGGCCGGCTACGAGAAATCAATTCATACGCTGTCGAAGGACGGCCGCTCGCGTGCTCGTTCCATTTGGACGAAGATCATGAACGAAGTTACGGAAGCGAAGCCGGAGCTGTTCTCAACGAAAGAATGGTCGCAGCCCGACGGTATCGTCAAAGCGACCGTATCACGCGTTAGCGGCAAGCTGCCGACCGATCTGACGAAGCAAGCCGGCAAGCTCGTAACCGATTGGTTTAACAAAAAGTATTTGCCTAAGGAATCGGATGACGCACTTGTGAACATGGCGTTTATCCCGTACAACGGCGTGAACTACATTCCAAACGACGCTACGCCTGCCGACATGGTCCGTCAGCAAGTCGTTATTAAACGCGCGAAGCCGCTTGACCAGCTCATGCAGGAGATCGAAAAAGCACAGGCGGCTCTGCCTTCAGGAAGCCGCAGGCCGTTAAGCTTCTACTTGCCGGAGGATGCAAACAATAACGCACCTTCGCTCATCGATCCGCGTGTTGATGACGGAAGTGCGCCGAGTACACCGGCTAACGTTAGAATGAATCCGGTTAGCGCCTCGGAATCGAGAATTACGTTCAACGCAAATCCGGAGAAAGATGTTGTCGGGTACAGACTGTACCGCTCCAGCGGTTCCGGTTCGTTCAGCGCAACCGGAAAGACAGTTCTTACAGGCGAGTCGACCGTGTTCAAAATTACAGCAGCTGAAGCAGCTGCATACAGCTTCTACATTACAGCCGTCGACGTTGTTGGGCATGAGTCACCGCCAAGCCGAACGGTAGGAAAAACGAGCTCGAATCCGCCGTCAAGCGGCAGTACTACTACTACCGAAATTGGCACCGGGACAAAAAGCGAAACGATCATTGACCCGAATACCGGTATACCGGCAGAGCCGAATGACGAAGGCGATACGGACAATGACCGTACGAACAGCGGTTCAACCGACACCCCTCTCTCTGAGCCAAGCGCTCCTACTGGCGTAAAGGTTGAAGCGACGGGCCTCGGCGTACAGCTTACGTGGAGCTTGAATCCGATATCCGATCAAGTAACCCAATATAACGTATATTACAGCGCCGAAAGCAGCGGTAATTATGTGTTACTGGGGTCCACCTCGGAAGATCATTTTGAATATGTAGCCCTAATTACGAAAGGCACGTATCAAGTGCGTGCACAGAACGATAAAGGCGAGTCTTCGGGGGCCTCCGTGGAATTTAACGGATAAACAATCGTTTACAGCAGCACAAAAGCGGTCCATACAGCGGTCAACCTTCCGCTGGTATGGACCGCTCTTTTATGTCTCATACAGCACAAACAAAAAGGCTGTTCAAAAGTGAACAGCCCCTTAAATAATTATGCTTAGCTTAGTCTTCAATTGTCGACAAGTCACCTGTCGGTAAATTCAGTTCCCAAGCTTTCAGTACTCGGCGCATAATCTTGCCGCTGCGCGTCTTCGGAAGCTTATCTTTAAACTCAATCTCGCGAGGCGCCGCATGAGCCGACAGCCCCACTTTCACGAATTTGGAAATGTCCTCCTTCAGCTCGTCGGAAGGCTCATACCCTTCGCGTAGTGCAATGAACGCTTTAATAATTTCTCCACGCAGTGGGTCCGGCTTGCCAATTACACCTGCTTCAGCTACAGCAGGATGCTCGACCAGCTTGCTCTCTACCTCGAACGGACCAACCCGTTCACCAGACGTATTAATGACATCGTCAATCCGGCCCTGGAACCAGAAGTATCCATCCTCGTCCATATAAGCCGAGTCACCAGATATATACCAACCATTAATTCGGAAATACTCTTCGTATTTCGCCTCATTGTTCCAAATCCGGCGCATCATCGACGGCCATGGTGTAGCAACCGCCAAATTACCCATCCGATATGGAGGCAGCTCATTACCTTGATCATCAATAATCGCAGCGCGTACACCTGGGATCGGCTTACCCATCGAGCCTGGCTTAATATCCATAGACGGATAGTTACAGATAAGCTGCCCGCCTGTTTCTGTCATCCACCATGTATCATGAATACGTTGATTGTACGTTTTCAAACCCCAACGAACGACTTCAGGGTTAAGCGGTTCACCAACGCTGAGGACATGGCGAAGACTCGATAGATCGAAGCTAGACGCGACATCGTCACCTGCCCCCATCAGCATGCGGAAGGCGGTTGGCGCGCTATACCATACAGTAACGCCGTATCGTTGAATCGTACCATACCAATCCTGCGGACTAAACCGCCCGCCACGAATCACGTTCGTTGCGCCGTTCAACCATGGTGCGAATATGCCGTAAGATGTACCCGTCACCCAGCCTGGGTCGGCTGTACACCAATATATATCATCCTCACGAAGATCGAGTACGACCTTGCCTGTATAGTAATGCTGAATCATAGCATTCTGAACATGGAATACACCCTTCGGTTTGCCCGTTGAGCCCGACGTGTAGTGGAGAATCAAACCGTCCTCTCTTCCAAGCCACTCAATTTCCGCTTTATCGGAAGCAGCGCTCATCTCCTGCTCATAGCTTACAAGGCCGCTATCGGATTGATCCGTTTCGCCGAAGACGATAATATGCTTCAGCTCAGGCAATTCATCACGTTTAATCCGGCCCAGCAGCTGCGGCGTCGTTACGATCGCTTTAGCACCGCTGTCAAGCAGACGGTCTTTGACAGCTGTTTCCATGAATGCCTCAAACAGTGGACCAACAACCGCTCCGACCTTCAGTATGCCAAGCAGACTGATGTAAAGCTCTGGTGTACGCGGCATAAAAATAAATACACGATCGCCTCGTCCAATGCCGTACTTACGGAGAACGTTGGCAAATCGATTTGAATGTGTGCTCAGTTGCTCATAAGTCCAGCTCTCGTCTCGAACCGCATCGCTGTAATATAAAGCAACTTTACTTCCCTTACCCTCTTCCACATGACGGTCAATCGCTTCATAAGCCATATTGACTAAGCCTGTCTTGTGCCAAGTAAATCGTTCTTCAACCTGTTTCCAATCAAATTGCTCGCGTGCCGTCTCATAGCTACCCATATTAGAACGGCTCGTTGTTGCCGGAATTCGTTCTTGATGTAAGTTGATCATAAACGTATCATCTCCCCATCTAGGCTATCCGAATTGAATGACAAACTGGTTTCAAGAATGCGTTTTCATTTTACGTAGGCTATTATAGCATAGAAAAATCAACTAGACTATTCTTTTCAATACTTAGTAATTTTGCTATAAGTGTAGTAGCAGTAATAATAGGCAATGATGCAGCATCACCATTACATCAAGGTTGAAGAGGGTGACATATTGGAGCATATTAAGCGGCTTCAACGGATGACCGTAACGCTACACGACCGCGAGTTAGTTATTGAAGGTCCAATCTCGCCTGATCGATTACGCACATTACAGATGCATCAAGGCTTGCACGCCTTTCGTCAGCCTGCCGATCAACTAGAAGCTTTAATTGAAATCGCCGGCTTGCCAGAAGGCAGAATCATTGTATGCCGGGACGGCGATACAATTGTCGGCTACGTGACGTTCCATTATCCCGACGAGCTTGAGCGATGGTCTGATGCGGGAATGGACGATCTAATTGAGCTGGGCGCTGTTGAGGTTGCTGCAGAATACCGTTCGGGCGGCATTGGTAAACGGATGATTCAGATTGCATTTGCCGACGGACAGCTAGACCGGATGATCGTATACACGACGGAATATTACTGGCATTGGGATCTTGAAGGCATGAAGCTATCAGTGTGGGAATACCGCAGCATGATGGAACGGGTCATGAAGTCGGTTGGCATGGTGTGGTTCGCAACGGACGATCCGGAAATTTGCTCGCACCCTGCGAATTGCTTGATGGTTCGAGTCGGCCCTGAAGTCCCCTTGTCCTCCGTTGAGAAATTCGATCGAGTCCGGTTTCGTCAACGGTTCATGTACTAACATACGAGCTTATACGATTGTATACTTATGTTCGTTTGCAAGCGTAATGAGCGGAAGAAAGGGGTTTCATCCTCATGACGACGGCTAATGCCGTATTCATCCACCATCCCGGTTCCGAGCTGTACAAGTTCAATGATCATCACCCCTTCAATCCCATTCGTCTCAGATCCACTATCGATCTACTTATTCGATGTGGGGCGCTGGATAAGGAGCATATGATTACTCCGGCAGCTGCAGACGATCGGATGATTATGAACGTCCACCGTGAAGACTATGTACGTGCTGTACAGCAATTGAGCGAAGCAGCATCTATTGCTGATGCTTCTCTATTAGCAGACTCATACGGGTTATCCGATGACGATACGCCTTACTTCAGAGGTATGCACGATGCGGCAGCCGCGATCGTAGGAGGCTCCGTCTATGCCGCCGAGGCTGTGATGAGCGGCCGCACGAAACGCGCCTTTCATATGGCAGGAGGACTGCATCACGCTTTCCCTCATCGCGGCGCCGGGTTTTGTATCTACAATGATGCGGCTGTCGCAATCCGACATATTCAACGCAAATACGGAGCGAGAATTATGTACATCGATACCGACGTACATCACGGTGATGGTGTCCAATGGGTTTTCTACGATGACCCCACTGTGTTTACATATTCGATTCATGAGACAGGCAAGTTTCTATTCCCGGGAACTGGCTTCATTCATGAGCGCGGCATCGATTCAGGCGTAGGCGCATGCATGAATGTTCCGCTGGAGCCGTACACAGAAGACGAATCCTGGTTGAACAGCTTCCGTGCGACAGTTGAGGCAGCTGTCCATATGTTCAAGCCGGATCTAATTGTAAGCCAGCACGGCTGCGATGCTCATGCATTCGACCCGCTCTCTCATATGCAGTGCAGCATGCGTATTTACCGCGAGATGCCGCTCATCATTCGTGATCTAGCCGACCGATATTCGCAAGGACGGTGGACGGCGCTGGGCGGAGGCGGATATGACATTTGGAGAGTTGTACCGCGCGCCTGGTCATACGTATGGCTCGGAATGACGAACAGCCCCATTGTGACTCAGACAGCCCCTGGCTCCGATTCTGTCCCCCTTCCTAGTGATTGGCTAACCGCTTGGGAGAATGAGGCCGGCGGCGTGGAAGAGCTGCCCAAGCATTGGCTAGACTCGACAGAAGACTGGACGCCAATGCCAAGACGCAGTGCCATTCAAGCTGCGAATGAGCAGACCTGCAATCGAGTGCTGCATCAATAACTATACAATGATATTCGTAACAAATAAGGGAAGGACAGCCTCTCCGATTGAATGGCTGTCCTTCCCTTATTCGATGCGAATCGATTATTCGTTCATATGGCTGACGATATGATCAATGATATGGAACGAATTGTTCGCTGCTATAACCGTAAATTCGGCGAAATTGACATGTGCGGAGCCATCCGCTCGATCTGACATGGAACGGATTACGACGAACGGAACGCTGTTCATATCGCACACCTGCGCAACCGCCGCTCCTTCCATCTCTGTACATGCGCCGCCCAGCTCCTCGTAGAGCTGCTTGACCGTCTCGCGGCTGGCAATAAATTGATCACCCGACAGCACTTTGCCTAGGCAATACTTGCCCGGGAACAGATCATCCGCTGCAGCTTGTGCAAGCTGAATAAGTGCCGAGTCCGCTCGGAAATCCCAATTGTCCTGATACGGAATTTGACCTCGCTCGAATCCGAGAGGCGTCACGTCCATATCATGCTGTACGCATGAGGAGGAGACAACAATATCTCCGATATTAAGGACCGGATCGACTGCACCTGCAACACCTGTAAACAGGATACAATCTGCACCCATATCAATTAGCTTCTGCGTGCATACCGCCGCATTCACTTTGCCAACGCCAGATTTGCAATAAACAACGTTCTTGCCGTGCAGTACACCTTCAAAATACGTAATGCCTGCTTGGCTCTTCTCTGTCTTAACATCGACATGCTGATGCAGCAGCTCGATCTCCTCCACCATTGCACCAATAATGCCGATCGTGTTGTATTTCATCTAAGCAGGTCCTCCTACCGAATTGCGGGTTATAATTTCATGCGGTAGAATGACCCTCGCCTGATCTACCGATTCTTTCTTCATCAATTTCGTAAGAAGACGCATCGATACAGCGCCGATATCGTACATCGGCTGCGCCACCGTCGTTAACTGAGGACGAACCATAGAAGCCATCCGGCTGTTGTCAACGCTGATGACTGATATATGATCCGGCACCTTCAAACCCGCATCTTGAATGCTGTGAATCGCACCGATCGCCATCTCATCCGTCGCAGCGAATACGGCCGTCGGACGTTCTGGTAGCTCAAGAAAATATTTAACCGCGTCTACGCCTGATTCATACCGGTAATTGCCTGTCCGAACGTAGTCCTCCGATATCGCAATACCAGCTTCCTCTAATGCACGCTTATAGCCATGGTACCGCGCATATCCATTCGAAGGGTCCTGCAGCGTACCGCTGATCATCGCAATTCGGCGATGACCTTTAGCAATAAGTGCGCGGACAGCGTCATAAGCCGCTTCCTCATGATTAATATCGACGGAAGGAATGATACCATGCTCGTCGGTTGTCGCACATAAAACAACAGGCACGTTAGCTGTTTTAAACGCTTGCAAATGTTCATCTGTGACAGCGCCGCCCATGAACAGCAAGCCATCCACCTGCTTCTCCAGCAGAGTGTTCACGACACGAATTTCTTTCTCTTTGCGCTTGTCGGCATTACATAGAATAATATTATAATGATACATGTTCGCGATATCTTCGATACCGCGCGCTACTTCCGCAAATATCGCATTCGAAATATCGGGAATTACAACGCCTACAGTTGTTGTCTTCTTGCTGGCCAAACCGCGTGCAACAGCATTAGGACGATAACCGAGACGTTCAATCGCTTCGTATACTTTCTTGCGAGTCTGAGGCTTTACATTCGGATTGTTATTTACAACCCTCGACACAGTGGCCATTGATACGCCTGCTTCTCTCGCTACATCATAAATGGTTACCGTCACGTTCTTCTCTCCATTGCTTGGAATTTTTATCGCACCGTATCATTGTTAACGTAATAATACGACAAAAATTTACTTTCCGCAATGCGCACGAAGATGTTCTTCTATAGAGTCATAGGTAATATGCCAATGAGATGTATTCCATACTACTTGTCCGTTAACGATTAACAGAGCTTGAGGAGATGCATGGGTAACTCCCGTCTGCTCAGCAATTGCATTAGATACCGGACGGTCCTCAACGACATTGACAAGCGTTTGACGAATACCAGATTGTTGATTATCTTCAAGCCACTTATTCCAAGCCTCGATCGCTTCTGCGCTTACCGAGCAGCGAGTGCTGTGCTTAAAGACAAATAACGGCTGAGCTACCGAGGAAGCTGCTGCTTCCTCCCATTGTTCTACCGTTGTCAGCGTTTCATATAATGCCATGATGATTATTTCCTCCTTCGATTCGATAACGCATACAAATTCGAATTGCTGCTCATCGTTACCTATTACTATTCACGAAACTACAGCGGTTTTATGTATAGAGAGCGAATGGCTAAGCTGTACAAGCCGCTTCGAAAGCTCATCTTTCCATTCCATGTCGCCAAGTTTATCAGCCAATGAATAAAGATCGAGCAGCATGTCGATCCGGTCAGCCTTAAGCTTTTCGACAACAGCCGGGTCAGGCAGCTGTTGATTCGTCCCTATACACGACTCCACCAAAATATGAGCCCATTCATTCCATTCGTTAAACTTGAAAATCTGCTTCTTCGGACGAGAGCCGAGCTTGCCAATCAGACCTGTTAAATCCGTCTTCACGACCGGATACACTTCGCTGCGGCTGCACATTTTGCAAGTATACACAGGAACGTTATCAATTTCTACTTTACCTGAATATATGACAGTACGAAGCTTCATTCGCATCATCTGTCCGCATGAACATGTTTTTTGCAACCAAAGTCACTCCTTCACCTGAAGGGCAGTTACGCTGCATGCCGTATAGACAATCGCAACGGATACTGTTTCGACTTCGTTCGTATAAAATCCTTCTCATGAACAGATGTAATTTTTACTATCCGATAAGCCGCCGCCATCGCTTTCGGACCGGCGGGATCGAAAACAGCAGCATTGCCGTGCAGGCGCCGATTCCATCGTGCAGAAGATCGTTCAAATCAAACATTCTGCCTTCAACACCGAGCTGATGGAGTTCGTCGGTCACTCCGTAGACTATACAAGCCAGTACAATCCAGCCCTTGACAGCTAGTCGATCCGAACGCGCCCCGGCATAATAATCAAATGCGACGGCGAGAACGAAGTAAGCCGCATAATGGCCCCAGTTAAAGTCTGACATTGCCGGAAACAGATTCTGAAACCATGGTAGGAAGACGGTGTTCAGCTCCTTCCCCGGCTGTGCTGACAAATAAAAGATTATCGCCATGACGAGGATAGATGGAATACTTCGAATATGGGAGTAGGATTGCGCTCGCCATGGTCGGTCTACGGCCTGATTCGCTGTTTGCTTCATAGCTTCACCTTCGTTACAATGAGAATGCGTAAGGATTGGCAATAATGAATGAATGGAGAGAGGTTCCTTATGAGTCTGCATAATCAAACCGTCATCTGCCTGTTAGATGACGAATTCGAAGATTTAGAGCTCTGGTATCCCGTTTACCGCGTACGCGAGGAAGGTGCTACCGTTCTGTTCGCCGGACCAGTTAAAGGCAAACAGCATATCGGCAAATACGGCGTTCCTGCCGTCGCTGATTTGTCGTATGATGAGCTAAGCAGTGAATCAATCGACGGCTTACTCGTTCCCGGTGGATGGGCGCCTGATAAAATCCGCCGCTATCCGAAGGTATTGCAGCTCGTGCAGCAATTGAACGAACAGAACAAACCGATCGGTCAAATATGCCATGCGGGCTGGGTGCTCATATCGGCCAAAATATTGAACGGCCGCAAAGTAACTTCTACGCCAGGCATTCGCGACGATATGGAAAATGCCGGCGCTATCTGGCTCGATGAGCCTGTCGTCGTGGACGGCAATCTCATATCCGCCCGCAGACCGCCGGACCTTCCCGAGTACGGACAAGCGTTCGCAAAAGCTCTACGTGACCGCAAAGTTTAACTTACAATAAGGATTACAGCCGGCTGGCCGTTTCAATCGTTAACGTTCAGCCGGCTTTTATATGCCTGTCATCAATGTATGGAGGAAGCGAATGCACTGAGCTTCTCACGAATGTCTTTGCTCATGCTGCACTGCAGCAATTCGCTGAATAGCTTCTTACTTTCTTCCTGTGTCGTCCGAAGCAATCGCTCCTTCAATTCCAGTATCGCATGACCTGACATGCTGAGCTCGTCTACATCAAGCGCTAACCAAATCGGTAATGCATTAAGATCGCTAGCCATCTCTCCGCATACACCAATCTTGACGCCGTTCTTCTTCGCAGCCTCAACAGTCATTCGCAGCATCCGTATTATTGCAGGATGAAATGGATCGTACATGTGAGAAATTTGCTCATTCATCCGGTCCACCGCCAGCGTAAATTGAACAAGGTCATTCGTTCCGATGCTGAAGAAATCGACCTCCTCTGCCAACAGATCAGCAATTTGCACCGCAGCAGGCAGCTCAATCATAATACCCGTCTCGATCGTATCGCTAAACGGCAGGCCTTCACTGCGCAGCTCCTGCTTCACCTCGTCCAGCAAACGATTCGCGCTCCGTACCTCCTCCACAGAAGAGATGAGCGGATACATGATTTTCACATGGCCGTAATGGCTGGCGCGCACAATGGCCCGCAGCTGTGTCTTGAATAAATCCGTTCGGTCGAGACTGATTCGGATTGCCCGGTAACCGAGAAACGGATTGTCCTCTTCCGGCAGCTCGAAATAATCAAGATGCTTGTCGCCGCCTATATCGAGCGTTCGAATGATAAGCGGCTTGCCTGCCAATCGCTCCGCAACACTTTTATAAACTTCAAATTGCTCGTCCTCACGCGGGAACCGGTGGCGATCCATATATAAAAATTCTGTGCGAAACAACCCTACGCCGTGTGCCCCGCTCTCAAGTGCCACTTCAAGCTCCTTCATGGAGCTAATATTCGCAGCCAATCCAAGCTCCTTCCCGTCAGGTGTAACTGGAACGACGTCAGCAAAGCTTCTAAGACGCTGCTTCGCTTCCTGCTCGCGCCGCTGAAGTTCCGAGTAATGATCAATTTGCTCGCTAGTAGGATTGATCCAAATGAGCCCTTCTGTCCCATCAATGATAACCATTTCGCCCGTCTGAATCGGTATCGTATCGGCTTGCGCGGGCTCGACCTCCACCCCGACAACAAGCGGAATACCAAGCGCCCGCGCCATAATGGCAGAATGCGATGTCTTGCTGCCAGTCAGCGTTATAATACCCAGTACATGCTGCGGATTCAGGTGCGCAAGCTGTGAAGGAGACAGCTCCTTCGCGACGAGAATGAACGGCTGCGTATCAGACGGCAATGTAATTTCCGGAGCGCCGAGCAAATGCTTTAACAGCCGGTTCCCGACATCTTTGATATCAAGCGCACGCTCCTTCATGTATTCGTCGTCAAGCAGGTCGAACATTGCAACGAAATGATCGATCGCTTCCTTAACTGCCACTTCAGCTGCCTTGTACTGCCGCTGAATCATGCCTTGAATCTCGTTCATGAATGCCGGATCGTCAAGTATAGCAAGATGAGCGTCAAAAATGGTGCTCTCTTCTGTACCAACAACCTCCCGCAGTTCATCCTTCATTTGTTCAATCTCATGTTTAGATGTACGGATGCCTTCGTACAGACGATCAAACTCGCGAGCTAAGTCCGCTACGTCGATTTTCTGGTCTGTCAATTCCCACTCCCAGTTCGGAAGAACAAACGATTTGCCGATTGCAATGCCCGGCGATGCACCTATTCCGTTCATCATCGTTTCTCCCCCTCAGCTTCTCTTTCTGTTAACACAACTGACATTACGGAAGCCTGTCCTTTCTTTACTGCCTTAAATGGCGCAAAACGCCAAGTTTTCACCATGTCGGAGTTCGTAATAATCATCGGCGTAGCGAGCGACTTACTCGCCTTGCGAACGCGATTCAAATCAAATCGAATTAATAGCTGCCCTGGAATGACGGTATCTCCCTCGCCGACGACAGCTTGAAAATATCCTTTATCCGTTAATTTAGACGTCTCGATGCCGATATGCAGCAGCACTTCCAATCCCTCATCCGTTCGAATGCCAATGGCATGCATCGTCGGATACAACAGAATGATTTTGCCTTTAACCGGTGACACTAATTCGCCTCTATCCGGCATGAAGGCGACACCTTGACCGACGAGCTTACCAGCAAAAATAGGGTCTGGAACTTCTTCCAGCGGGATCATGCGTCCCTGCACTGGCGAGAAAAATAACACTTGCGATTGCCCGGTACGGATTACCTTATTCATCTCTTCTTTGATCAACTCAGAAAATGTACCAAACACGATCTGAACATGACCACCGCCAAGCCTTATAACGCCGGCTGCACCTAAATTGCGGAGCGAGTTAATATCGAGCAGTTTTTCGTTCGACACTTTAATGCGAAGGCGCGTAATACAAGCTTCCATCTGTACAATGTTCTCTTTACCGCCAATCGCTTCAAGTATGAGCGGCGCGCGGTACGGGATGTCTCCCGCCCACTCGTCCAGCTGTGAGCCTTCCTCACGACCCGGCGTCGGGATACGGAATTTACGAATCGCCCAGCGGAATAAAACATAATAAAACAGACCAAATACAAGACCGATCGGCAGAATGAGCCAGCCTCGCGTCGCCAAATGCTCATTAAGCAAGTAGTCGATCGCCCCAGCCGAGAATGAAAACCCGTGCCGAATTCCTAACTCGTATGTAACCCACATCATAACACCGGAAATAAACGCGTGAACGACAAACAAATAAGGCGCGACGAACAAAAATGCGAACTCGACCGGCTCTGTAACGCCTGTCAAGAATGAAGCAAGCGCGGCAATCGCAAAGGTGCGACGGATTTTGGGCTTTAAGTCTTCACGCGCCTCTTGGATGATGGCCAGCGCAATAGCGGGCAGAGCGAACATCATGGTCGGATAGAGCCCCGCCATGTATGCGCCAGCTGTCGGATCACCTGCAAAAAATCGCGGCAAATCGCCGAACGAGACCGTCCCGTCAGAAGCTGTATATCCGCCAACCTGGAACCAGAACACATGATTAAGCAGATGATGCAGCCCGAACACGACAAGTATCCGATGAATAAATCCGTATAAAAAAACGCCGAAGCCTCCGGCTGAATCCACGATGTCGCCAAGCTCTATAAGCCCGTTATGGATATGTGGCGCGACTCCCACCATACAGGAGGCGAATATGACAGCGAAAAAGCTGACGAACAGCGGTACGAATCTAGGACCGCCAAAAAACTGGATATATTCCGGAAGCTTTATATTTTTAAATCGTTCATGGCTAAGTCCCGAGACAAGACCGATAATCGCGCCGATCAGTACAGTCGGCTCTATTTCTGCATGTCCTGAGTTGGTGACGCCAGCATAAATGAACATCCCGACAAGTGCAGCCATGCCGGCCGTTCCTGCATTGCCCGCCATCCCCATGGCAACACCAATTGCAAATAGGTAAGGAAGAAACGTGAAAATCGAATGGCCGGCTAACAACAAATATTCGGCCATAGATGTAAGACCGATTCGTTCCCATGGCAGATTGCTTAAGCTTAAAAATATCGATGCTGCGGGCAACGCGATCATCGGCAGCATGAACGATCTGCCAAGCTGTTGCAGCCTTCCGAGCACGTTCACGAAGGTGCTTCCTCCTCTCGTTAACTATTAAGATCGTAAACGCTCAACACCCATTTGTCAAAATGAATGCATAATGAGGGCTGCTTCCAGCCTAGCCGGAAACAGCCCTTCAAATTGTTACCTGTAATTCGACTCGTAGCCGCCATAATGCTGGATGACAGGCCCCGCTTGCTCATAAGCATGGGTCGCTTGATATACCGGATGTTGACTCGTCTGTGAGCCGTAGCTTGTTGTGTGCAGCGGCTGATGCTGGAACGCATTATAGCCTTGCTGTTGAAAAACAGCGTTGACAGGACTGCGAGTATCAGGACCTGCTTGATAGCCATAGCGCGAAATAACCGGCTGATTCGGATAGCTTTGCGAGATAGACGAGCTCGAATGAATCGGGCTATTCACTGGTGTATAGCTGTGCAGCGGCTGATGCAGATCAGGACCTGCTTGATAGCCGTAACGCGAAATAACTGGTCCAAGTGACGGCGATGTCGGCGTAATATTCTGATAGCCCGATGGTGTAGTTGAATACGTGTGGCTCGCCTGCGAGGCGAACGGATGAGGTGATGGAATGATCCCCCCCTGTCCGAAGCTCGGCTGACTCAACTGGCCTTGATAATGAGATTGGACATATCCGCCGCTTGATTGGAATGGCTGGTGTACATTCGTTTGGAACTGCGAGCCTTGTTGATTGGCATACATTCGTAGTCGTCCTCCATTGCAATTAAATTTCGGTATCCGATTGGAACCCCCTCTTATTGTGGGAGACGACTCTTCATTTTATCCCTTCAACTTTTAGATTTTCCTCCAGGCAGTAATATCGAGTCCTCGACCTTGATACAGCGGTCCATGACAACGAAAAGTCCGCCCTTCTCCGCGATTTGAGCCGCTTCTTCATTCGCGATACCAAGCTGCAGCCATATCGCTTTGGCGCCGATCGCTACCGCTTCCTCCGCAACCGGAGGCGTATGCTCGCTTCTGCGGAATACGTTTACGATATCAACGGACTCTGGAATATCCTTTAGGGAAGCGTAGCTCTTCTCTCCCAATATCGTCTCTGCATTCGGATTAACCGGAATAATACGGTAGCCTTTTGCCTGCATCGCCTCGGATACCATATAGGACGTACGGTCCGGTTTATCGGACAAGCCGACGACCGCAATGGTGTTCGAGCGCTCTAGCAGTTCGCGAATCTGATCTCTAGTCGGATGCGTATATGCCAATAATATTTCCTCCCTGATCTTAGAATGCCACGAAGGACGGCTGTTCGCCGTCCACATGGGATTAGTTTATATTCCTCCGTATGAACGGTATCCTATACGAACGATTATGACATCGGGAGCAATGCTTCTACTCCACCCATTCTACTTGCGCTCCAAGTGCCTTCAGGTGGTCGAAGTAGATCGGGTACGATTTCGCAACATGGTGCGCATCCTTAATCCGAATCGGCAGCTTCGAGCGTAATCCGACAACCGTTAGCGCCATAATAACGCGGTGATCGTAATGTGCGTCAATCTCAACACCGCCCTCAACGCCTTCCGGACGGCCATGAACGATAATTTCACTTTGACGCTCTTCCACGTTTGCGCCGGCCTTGCGCAGCTCGTTCAAATAGTCGGTAATACGGTCGCACTCTTTGTAACGCAGATTTTCTACATTGTAGAAACGAGAAGTTCCATCAGCGAATACAGATGCCGCTACCATCGCCAGCACCGCATCCGTCGCCGCATCACCGTCGAACTCTACCGCTTTCAGCTGTTTATTGCCTTGAACGCGGACAACAGAATTCTCGTGCGTCAGCGGCACGTTCATCATTCGGAGCACATCGACGATTGCACGCTCACCCTGCTTGCTCGTCTCGGACAACCCGCGAAGCGTAACGTCCGATTCCGTTACCGCCGCTGCAGCGAGCACCGCAGCTGAGCCTGGATAATCGCCTTGAACGCGGTACGTTTGGGCCTTATACTTCTGACGGCCAGGAATGCGATAGTGCATCAAATCTTCGCTGGCATGAATGACTACGCCGGCCTGTTCGATAACCTCGAGTGTTTGGCCGATTACAATCTTCGACTTCAAATCATGTAAAACCTCGATCTCACTGTCTTCCTCGAGCAGCGGCGTCAGGAACAGAAGCGCGCTAAGAAACTGTGAGCTGATGTTGCCGGATACCGTAATTTTACCGCCCTTCAAATTGCCGCCGCGAATCGTAATCGGCAGCTTCCCTTCGCGGTGCTCGATCTTTGCTCCGAGCTGCTGCAGCGAGTCGATCAAGTCGTCATGCGGACGCTTACCGAGCGAATCCGGGTACCGGTTAATAAATGTTACTTCCGGGCTGAGCGAAGCGATAGCCATCAGGAAACGAAGCACGGCGCCGGCATTGCCGACGTCAAGCTCCTTCACGTTGCTTGGACGGCTTCCGAAGCCTGTAATGACGATTTTCTCCTCATCCTCTTCGATTACAGCTCCGAGATCGCGAATACAACGGCGCATAGCATCGCTGTCCTCGCTGTGTGCAGGATAATAAACGGTGCTTGTCCCTTCAGCCAGTGCTGCGACCAGCAAATAACGAGTCGTATAGTTTTTGGAAGAGAGCGCTTGAATATCGCCCTGAAGCTTCGGTGTAGGCGTTACGATAACGTCCATAATCGTCGAATCTCCTTTATTAAAATTGTGATGGATAGATGACATTCCATTGCTGCACGATGGCCTCACATACAGCCTCCGGTGTCAGCCCGGTCGTATCAACAATAAAAGGTGCAAAATCATAAGCTGTTCTCCGCTCCTCGAGCAGACGGCGAACATTCGCTGCAGCATCTCCTTGAAGCAGCGGTCTGCCCGAATCGTTCCCTACGCGAGAAATAATATGCTCTACATCTGCTTTCAAAGCGACGACGAATGAATGCTTGAGCATGACAGCACGGTTGCCTTCCCTTAGGACGGCGCCGCCTCCAGTCGCGATAACAGCAGGCTCATTCGAAGCCATCAAAGCGTTCAGCGTTTCCGTCTCCATATCGCGGAAATGCTGCTCTCCGCCTTCTTCGAACAGCTCAGGTATCGATTTACCGGTACGCTGCACAATCTCCTCATCCGAATCGACTCTTCGCCAGCCAAGCCGCTCAGCAAGAAGCTTCGAAACAGTCGATTTGCCGGTGCCCATAAATCCGACCAGAACGATCTTATTAACCATCTCTGGCTTCGCAGCATCCGTACGAGGATTAGGTCGTTCAATCATAAGAATCCTCCTTTAGCATTCCGCCTTATCATACCATTTTTTATGTATGGCCGGGTATAAAAATCTTTCATTTGCCGTAAGGATGATAGTAATGCCTTACGTATGAAAGGAGATGAATACCGATGACGAGTAATCCACCCCCGAATAAGGCAAGCAGCATTGCTGCAATTCGTGTCAATCGGCTGCTTGATAACAGCTATCCGCTTTGCCGAGAGGATGTCATCTGGATTCTCGAATATATAAAAAAGAAAGTGGCTGACGAAGATCCGAAATTGCTGGATCTGTCGCAGCCACATTTGCTCAAAATGTTTCATTCATTCGCCGAAGCATCGATGAGCCTTATTCAGCGCAAGCACGGAGATTACGAGATCGACCGTCTTCGCCGTTGGCTAAAGGATGCA
Source organism: Paenibacillus xylaniclasticus (assembly GCF_004001065.1). Lineage (GTDB taxonomy): Bacteria > Bacillota > Bacilli > Paenibacillales > Paenibacillaceae > Paenibacillus_T > Paenibacillus_T xylaniclasticus. The sequence goes on along the minus strand of NZ_BIML01000004.1, from coordinate 30,032 downwards.
GTGGATGGGATTGTCTCCCTGTAATTAGGGACAACCTTATCCAAGTAGGCGATTAGTTGCCCATCCAGTTGTGGTGGAACGTGCCTTCTTTATCCACACGTTTGAACGTATGAGCACCAAAGTAGTCACGCTGCGCTTGCAGCAGGTTCGCTGGCAGACGCTCCGTACGGTAGCTGTCGAAGTATGCGATTGCGCTCGCGAACGAAGGCACTGGAATACCATGTGCGACAGCTGTTGCAACAACTTCACGCCATGCGCCTTGATAGGACTCCACGATCTCTTTGAAGTAAGGATCGAGCAGCAGGTTGCTCAGTGCTGGATCGCGGTCGTAAGCATCCTTGATGTTCTGCAGGAAGCGTGCACGAATAATGCAGCCGCCGCGGAAGATCATAGCGATATCGCCGTAACGGAGGTTCCACCCATACTCGTCCGATGCTGCGCGCATTTGCGCGAAGCCTTGCGCGTAGGAGCAAATTTTACTTGCGAACAGCGCTTTGCGAACGGACTCGATGAATGCTGCTTTATCACCTTGGAATGGAGCAGTCTTAGGTCCTTTGAGCAGCTTGCTTGCAGCTACGCGCTCTTCTTTCATTGCCGAGAGGAAGCGTGCAAATACGGATTCCGTAATGATCGACAGCGGAACGCCGAGATCAAGCGAGCTTTGGCTCGTCCATTTGCCCGTACCTTTTTGGCCGGCAGAATCAAGAATGACGTCAACCATCGGTTTGCCTGTCTCAGGATCATATTTCGAGAAGATGTCAGCCGTAATTTCGATAAGGTAGCTGTCCAGCTCTCCTTTATTCCACTCCGTGAAAATTTCGTGAAGCTCTTTCGCATCCAGACCAAGCACCGATTGGAGCAGGTTGTATGCTTCGCAAATCAATTGCATATCACCGTATTCGATACCGTTATGTACCATTTTGACATAATGGCCAGCACCGTCAGGACCGATGTATGTGCAGCATGGATCGCCGTCCACTTTAGCCGAGATGGCCGTCAGGATCGGTTCAACAAGCTTGTATGCCGATTCTTGTCCGCCTGGCATGATAGCCGGGCCTTTCAGCGCGCCTTCTTCACCGCCGGATACGCCCGTACCGATGAAGCGGAAGCCTTTGGCTTCGAGCTCTTTGCTGCGGCGCTGTGTATCAGGGAAATACGCGTTGCCGCCGTCGATAATGATGTCGCCTTCCGACAGATGCGGTACAAGCGAATTGATCGTTGCATCAGTACCTGCACCTGCTTGTACCATGATCAGAATTTTGCGCGGGACTTCGAGCGATGCCACGAACTCTTCGATCGAATACGTCGGTACAAGGTTTTTGCCCGCTGCTTCTTTCATCAGATCGTCCGTTTTCTCACGGGAACGGTTGTACACCGATACCGTAAAGCCTCTGCTCTCAATGTTAAGAGCCAAGTTTTTACCCATGACGGCAAGGCCGATAACGCCAATTTGCTGTTTAGACATATGTTTCTTCCATCCTTTTTCTCTCATAGTGTGGTTCACAATACCTCTTATTGTACTCGTTTTGCTCGCCGATGAAAACTAGCGGTAAGGAAAAAAAAGCAGCATTCCATTACATTTTCTAATTATACTATTAAGCAAACGTTATAACTTATACATGAACAAACGGGATTGGTCCTCGCAAGAGGTGCCAATCCCGCTTCACATTTTGCACATTCGCATTGTCTATACACCTTTATTGTTTGAATATTAGACGGTTATCTATTTATAGCTCCAGCTGCAGCATTTCGGCTCTTAATCCGATCAGTCTTTCCTTAGAAGCCTGAATCGTTTCCTCATCATGGTTCGATAACGCTTCGTACAGTACCGACAGCTCATAGTCGAGCTCATAGCGTAGAACGGCCGCACGTTCCTCCGCTCTTTTCGATTGGAACGCCTGAATCATCTCTTCGATCGTAACAAACGGTTTTTTTTGATAAATAATCCGATGTTCCATGCCGGACACCTCCACTAAACGTATAATTTCACCGAACATAATGTTTTCAATCACGATTTGCCGATCTTTGATTCGCTTGACGACGGCGTGACCCCTTGTGTCATTAATCAGCTTCTCGATTAACTCCGACAGCTTTTCATCTTTGATCAAATAGTCCCCGACGATTTTGTAACGCTGCTTGATGCGCTGGAACCGAAGCTTAACGAGCTTACGTCCGGTTCGGATCGAAATCAGAAATTGATACTCCGTCTCGCTCCAATACAATGAATAGCCTTCCTGGATAAGATCCCGAATGAGATTTTGGATTTGCCGGCGGTCGAATCGCAGCTCCAAATTACAATATTCAACTTCGTGGCTCTTATTCACGGCAATCCCTCCCTTACTTCGGTAGTAATCCGTCAGTTTTCAAAATGTTCTGACAATTGCTTCTTATATCTAGTTTATACTTCATCATATGTTCTGGCAACTTGGATTATGGACTATTTTTGAACGCTGGAGCGCCCGATTTGTCCCGGCCGTTAGACAATCGACCGCCAGCACTGGCTGGTTGTGTTCCTGTTAAAGAAGAGGGGTATTGTCATCCTATTCACAGTACCCCGTTCAATATCCATATTCCGCGAAAAAAGATCTTGCTCTGCGCGTCCGCTCTGCAACGCACAGTAATGCCCTTTCAATCGGAGCACAAGAATGAGGCGCAACCAGCCGAAGCTTGGCGTTGCGCCTCTTGTTGGACAATCTTATCTAGCTAACAGCCTTCCGATTCGGGCGAAGCACGGCTGCACCGAATGCGAGCAGCACGAGCGCGAAAAGAAGAATGACGGCAAGCGGAATCGCGATGTCGGAAGCGCCTCCCCCAGCGGACAACCGATCCGCTGCTTCAAGCACCCACTTCTGTGGAACTAAATTGGCAAGCTTCTGCATATACTCCGGCATCATCGAAATCGGCCAAAAGCAGCCACTCAGCATACAAGTCGGCGTAATAATGATCGCGCTAATTTGACCCATCTGCATACCGTTGCGAACAAGCCCGGCGAAAGCCGAAGATAAGCCGACTGCTGCGAGCAGGAAGCATTCAAGCAGCACGAACAGCTCCAACGGAGCGAAGCCTGGATCGTAACCAAATACATAACAGGACAGCGCAACCATAATCGCTACTTGAATCGTCCCGACTAAGAAGCTGCCCAAGAAATTGCCAAGAGCAATTTGGTAAGCTCTCACAGGCGCCGTGAACATCCGCGCCATCGTACGCTGTTCGCGGTCTTCAAGAATTAGCGTGATTGATCTGGTTACTAGCAGCAGCACGAACATAAGCATCAGTCCGATCACCATCGGCTGCGAGATCGTACTTCCAAGCTTCGAATCGGATTTCGTGGACGTAATCAGCTGCTTCTGATCCTGTTCAAGCAACTTCGCAAAATTCACTTCATTAAGCGAGCCGCTTCCTGCAAGAAGCTGTGCCGCGTGCTGCATCCGATCCGTCTCCGCTTGAAGCGTCAGCAGCAGCGAAGCATTCCACAGCTGCTCATTCATACGGTACATGATAATCTGAGGATTGTTGCCAGCTAGAAGCGATGAAGAGAAAGAAGCTGGAATGATGACTGAAGCGTCGGCATCCCCATCTTGAACCATCTGCTTCAGCTGCTCTTCTGTTCCGTTCTTATAAACTTCAATTTCGTAACGGGACTCTTTCTCTAGCATCGAAACCAAATGTTGACCATATGCACCTGTGTCACCATTCAATACTTTAATATGCGCTTTCTCATTCATTTGGGAAGCAAACACCCCGACGATAACAGCAAGCACGACGGCAGGAAGGATGAGACCTGTAATAACATCGCGCCGGGTTGCAAACATTCTTTTGACAAGCATCAAGGCGATGACGAAGCTAGGCATGCTGTTTCACCACCTTTGACAAGCGCATAGCGCCTAATACGATTAATCCAATTGCTGCAGCGGCCAAAATGCCGACCGGTTCCCACAACTGTGTTCCGCTCACTCCATTCATGACTTCTCTCAGCCCTTTCGTCGCCCAATAATTAAGTGTGAACTTCCCGATGTCGCCGAGCGTTCCACCTAAATTCGCTACCATCCCGCCGCTTAAGAACAAAGCGACGAACGATATGACTTGATAGATCGACTGGAACGATTTGGACGTCTTTGTTAGTGATGCGATGACGACTGACAGTCCTATCCCAGCTAGTACAATTAGTAAACATACCAATACAACAAGATCAAGTCGGTTGCCCCAATCTAAATCATAGACTTGCGAAGTGAAGGCAATTATAAAGACAGACAATAATAGACCTAAGCAAAGTACACCACCCAGCTTGCCATACACAACGAGCTTAAATGAAACCGGTTGCGAGTAGATACGTTGTAGCGTATTACTGTTCTTCTCCGCCAGCAAAGACGACATCCCGGTCATTCCGACCAGCAACAGGAATAAAATCAGATTCGACGCCGCGTAATATTGCATGGCCGATACGGAGCCAAATTCATGATTCGCACCCGCGCCAAGCGTTCCAACCACAACAGATGGTTCTGTATTGCCTCCATCAAATTCACCTTCTGTCTGCAGGGCATTCACTCCTACACTGTCAAAGCCAGCCATAGCCGCGGCTTGCTGCAGGTTCGCTTCGGACAGAAATCGTTCTGCCACCGCTCTTGCCGCAATATTCCGTTCCACATCGTGACCTTCCATGAGCTCCCATTGTGTCGGTAGACCTTCAGCGACTCGGGAGGAAAAGTCATCCGGAACGATAACGCCGAAGTCTGCGTTCCCTTTCTCAACGAGCAGCTTTACATCGTCAGCCGACTTAGTCAACCGCACTTCTGCATAAGGTTTTATTTGATCCGAATGCCAAAAGGCGTCTATCGCCCCGTTCATTGTCCCTTTATCGCCTATATAAAGAGCAACTTTAGCAGGCTCCATCTGCCCACCGAACGTGCTTCCAAGTAGAAATATGATAAGCAGCGGCAGCCCGAACATAATCAGTATGACGTTTTTCATCCGAAAGAACGTTAATAGTTGATACTTTGCAGCCGTCCATAGCGTATACATTCATCTCACTCCTTTGTTCAATTACGCATCCCGCAGGGAGCGGCCCGTTAATTGCAGGAACAGTGTTTCCAATCCCGGCTCGATTCGAGTTAACTTGCGCACCGTTACATTATGTTTATTCAGAATGAACAGCAGATCCTGAAGTACAGTTGGAGAGTCCTTAATTCCGATTTCCAAATGGCGTTCATCCACTTGCTTCACATTGTTGACACGTGGATGGCTACTTATCTCAGATACAGCATCCTGTGAATCGCGGTCAAGCTCGAATTCGAGCTTATCCTCTTGACCGGATTGCAGGATCAACTGCTCCTTCGTCCCAAGTGCGATCAGCTTGCCGCGATCGATAATCCCTACCCGTGTACAAATGGCTTCAACTTCCTCCATATAGTGGCTCGTATAAATAATGGTCGAGCCAAGCCGATTTAACTCTCTGACTGATTCCAATATATGATTGCGGGATTGAGGATCAATGCCCACCGTAGGCTCATCCATAACAATCAGCTTCGGTCTGTGCACAATTGCACATGCAATATTGAGACGTCGCTTCATACCACCGGAAAACGTCGAGGGCTTATCTTTTGCTCTATCTGTTAACCCGACGAATTGAAGAGCCTCGTCTACACGCTCTTGAAGCAGCTTCCCGCGTAAGCCGTACAGCTTACCAAAGAAAGTCACGTTCTCTCTCGCCGAGAGCGTTTCATACAACGCTAGATCCTGAGGGACTATACCGATTTGCCGTTTCACATCAATTGGGCTCTTTTTGACTGAGAATCCGCCAACTACGATGTCTCCGCCGCTCATCTCTACCAAACCCGACAGCATGCTGATCGTGGTGCTTTTGCCAGCTCCGTTCGGCCCGAGCAAGCCGAAAACTTCCCCTTCCTCGATGTCCAGCGTCAAATAGTTGACCGTCGTAACGGCATCATATTTTTTGACAACCTCTTTAAACTCTACTAATTTGCTCATGTTCGATTCATCCTCTCGTTTCTTTATCCTTGATCTCATTGTAATGCCTCTAGCTCTATACCACAGGTCTCAAAAGTCATAAGACGGAAATGACAAAAGTCATTTTGTAGAACGATGACAAAATTAATTGTGTTATAATGTAAGAAAACATTACAGGGAGTTCATTACATGACGATGCTCATGAGGTGGCTTCGCCACTTATTCATTATCATTCCAGCTGGTGCCACCCTATTGATTCGTCCGATTGAACTGTCTAGTGACCTATTGATCATTTGTATCCTGCTAGCGCTGCTTGCCGCACGTTTGAGCGAGCATTATCCTCGCTATACAACAATCATAGCCATTATGGAGTTCATCGGTTTTGGCTACATGTCATATGAGTGGGGCGGCTTCCTGTACTTACTTCCCTACTCGACATTAATAGCGGTATTCTCCTTATCTCTTCCTCTAAGTGCGCTCATTGGATGGACTGTGGGCGGATTAGCGATTCAATTCATTGCACTGGATCAACGATCGCTTGAACTAAGGCTACCAGACGGTTTGCTGTGGCTGATGCTCGCGGCAACTCTAATCACAGCACGACAGCTAGCCGATCGGCGGCAGCACACTGAACAGCTCTATGATCAGTTAGCGAATCAACATGAGGAATTAGAGGCAGCAAGACGCAGACTGCTCGAATATGCAGCACAAATCGAGCTTCATGCACAGACCGAAGAGCGAAACCGAATCGCCAGAGACATCCATGATGACCTTGGTCATCAGCTTATTCGAGTAAAAATGATGTCCGAAGCCGCCCTTCATCTATTCGAAGTGGATATCGGCCGTGCGCGCAGTACAGTGGAGCAAATAAGGGATCAACTGCAGATCAGTATGGAACGTATGAGACAGACGGTACGCAAACTGTCCGCGCCAGATGCAAGCAGCAACGTATATTCTATGGAGAAGCTTGTGAAAGAAGCGCGCTCATCGCTCGGTATTAACATATTTCTCTCCTACGCAGGTCAACCGCATACTCTTTATCCAAGTATAGAATATGTGCTGTACCGGAATGCGCAGGAGGCGATCACGAACGCCGTCCGTCATGGCGGTGCAACAGAGGTAACGATCATTGTCGATTATCGCGAAGACGGGACAGCACTTATTGTCTCGAACGACGGTAGCGTTCCTGAAGGACCTCTAACGAACGGGATCGGAATGCGAGGAATGGTCGAAAGAGCATCGCTTGTAGGCGGAGTAATCGACTGCGAATGGCAGAACAGTCAGCGGTTCACCGTTACGACCTGGCTTCCCGCCCTGCAGGATACAACAAGATAATTCCATAGAGAGTAGGCCTGAATATGATCTCGATATTAATCGTCGACGACGATCCGTTTATTCGTGAAAGCATGCAAGTAATACTCGGGTTAGATCCGGAGCTTTCGGTTGCCGGCACATGCAAGGATGGTAAGGAGGCTTATGAGTTCGTTGCAGCAAGCCCCGTCGATGTCGTATTAATGGATATGCGCATGCCCGGCTGTGACGGAGTAGAAGGCACCCGCTTGATCAAATCACTCACTCCAGCCCCCGCAGTTCTAGTCCTGACGACATTTGACGATGACGAGTACATTGCGGCAGCCATTCGTCACGGCGCTAACGGCTATCTGCTCAAAAATGTTCCGCCAAGCCGCATTGTCAGCGCCATTAAAACGGTATATGAAGGCTCATTGCTCATTCATCCTGACATCGCCCGCAAACTTTTTGGCATGATTCAATCCCCGTCTGCAGAAAACTCAGCGGCAAACGCTATACATCAATCTGCTCCCTCAGACCGTGTACGCGATTTGAGCGCATTTGGGTTAACAAGCGCGGAGCAAGCAATCGTCCGACATATCTCAGACGGCTTATCGAACAAAGAGATCGCCGCAGCGTTATTTTTAAGCGAGGGGACCGTCAAAAATTACATTTCCGAAATACTGGATAAGCTAGAGCTGCGAGACCGTACACAGATCGCGATTTTTTATTTGAAATTGCCTTAATTCCATACATTTAAGCAAGGAGCGAAGTATCCCATCATGACACAAACTCAACCAACTCAAGCATCAATCCCCATTCAAGATGCAGGCTTTAACAGAGCCGACTTTGACGTTTTTACAATAGATGGATTGGAGCAGCGCATGGCTGCGATACAATCTCGTATTAGACCGAAATTCCAAGCGCTTGGAGAACGGCTGACCGCCGAGCTGGCTCCATTAGCAGGCGGCGAGCTGTTCCTTCATATCGCTAAGCATGCGCGCAGAACGGTGAACCCACCTAAAGATACTTGGTTCGCATTATGCGAGAATAAGCGCGGCTACAAAGCGCATCCGCATTTTCAGCTCGGTTTGTTCGACGATCATTTGTTTATGTGGCTAGCCTTTATATATGAGCTTCCATCCAAATCAGCCGTTGCTGCAACGCTGCTTAATGAGCTCGATACAGTCATAGCAGCTGTCCCTGAAAATTATGTCATTTCACTCGATCATACGAAGAAAGAATCGACCCCTGTCTCCCGCATGAGCAAGAATGACTGGCGCGACGCACTTATTCGCTTCCGGGACGTCAAATCAGCCGAGCTGCTGATCGGCCGACACCTTCAACCGGACACCTCCGCTGTTCTTAATGGTATAGAGTTGTTTCAATACGCACAGCAAACATTCGAAACATTGATGCCGCTATACCGCCTCGCAACAAAACAATTGTAATAAGCAGTAAGACTGAGTCCTTACCCGTCAAGTTAACATTACCAATCAGCAAATTAAGCGGCCTTCGTCCAGCATTCCATGAGACTAAGGCCGTTTCATTCTTCCTACTCTGTTACTGCTTTCATTACTCTAATTATTCCTTTGGTCTAGTATCCCTTCTGCTCAGGGCAGCTTCCATTCGAATCTTTATTACTTTTTCTGTAAAAATGTAATGAAATAAGAACCCTTGTTCGGTATAATATCAATAGGAACGTATGTTCCTTATCTATGAAGTTCTAGTAAGGAGCGTACAGGATGTGGGATAAATCATTCGATGCGTTCAAAGCCCGCTTTTGTAACGAAGAGGCTTGTGCCGCTTATTTATATAAATTGAAATGGCCTGCGGGCTTTCGCTGCACTTGCTGCGGGAACATGAAGGCATATATGATTTTGACTCGCAGGCTGCCTCTGTACGAATGCTCAAGATGTAAACACCAACACTCCTTGACGACTGGTACTGTAATGGAGAGAAGCAGAACATCGCTTCAGCAGTGGTTTGCAGCTATTTATCTGTTCACTCAAGGAAAGAATGTCATCAATGCATTCCGTTTAAGCCAGCTCATTAAAGTGACTTACAAGACAGCTTGGCTGATGCTGCATAAACTTCGTGATGCCATTGATCATGATAATAACCGTTCACTTCTCAGCGGTATCGTACGCATTCAAGGCGGAGCTTACGGTAATCCGTTCAACCCTTACACAGAACGAGATCCCCAACGACAGCCGCTACTCGCTGCATGCTCGGTTCATGAATCAGGTGCTCTTACTGATCTCCAGCTGGTCATTATGGAGCCACATCAAATCCAGCCTAACGGCCATATCATGCAGTCCGCAGTCCAGCAATTTATTGAACATAATGTTTCCCCCGATGCGGTGGAAATTCAAGCTGTTCGATTCAGGCTGCATATGTACCGCTATCGACCTCTCGTACACTTTATTACCGAATTCAACCTCTGGGCCAGCGAGGCATTTCACGGGCTTAGCCGCAAATATTTACAGGCCTATGCTAATGAATTCACCTTTCGCTATAACATGCAGCACAAGCCGCAGTTATATCTCACGCATTTTTTTCATCTATGTACACATATCTTAAATCCACCGACCCGCTTATCACTAAGAGCTAAATATGAAACGTTGAAAGCAAGCTGATTACAAATCAATTGCGTTTGCTCTCTCATTATACCGAGCCTTATATAACAAGCCAACGGGAATCTGCATCCGATTGTATTCCATTATACTGACCTGGCCCGCACTGCTCGTCGTCTAAGCTCATTAATTTGTAACGCTTGAGTCATTCGTCATGACACTCTGGCCGGCCATTCGGGATGATTATTCCGTTCATCTTATGTTCGGACTTCATTTGCTATTCAGCTATATATTTTCGGACTTCGCTTCTATTTAGCTATCTCTTCATTTTCCTGACCTGAGCAGGTTCTCATCCCCCTGTTTTCCTGAGTAGTTGGAATAGTAAAGCAAAGAAAACATGAAGCAGCATGTGTTTGATAAATAAAAACCGCCCCATCAATGAAGACGGGACGGCATTGGCTGCATTCATATCCAGCTATTATTAGACCACTACATTTTTCAATTGTGGTTGAGATGCTGCTGCAGCGGCTAATTTACGCTGCTCACGCGATTTGCGGAAGAAGAACAGCTCATAGACGCAAGGGATAACGATCAGCGTTAATAATGTCGCAGCAGTCAAACCGCCGATTACGACGATTGCAAGGCTTTGCGAAACGATGCTGCTGCTGCTGTGAGAGCCGAACAGCAATGGAAGCATAGCACATACCGTTGCGATAGCTGTCATCACGATTGGACGCATTCGAGTCGTAGCTGCTTCTATCAACGCTTCCCGAATGGTCATCGTTTTCTCATTTTGCTTCACTCGGTCAATAAGAACGATTGCATTCGTAACTACGATACCGATAAGCATGAGTGCACCGAATAGCGCTGTAATGTCCGGCGTAACGTTCGCAATGATCAGACCGACAACTGCACCGATCGATGCTAGAGGCAGTGAGAACAGGATTGCGAGCGGAGCACGCAATGTCTTAAACGTCAGAACCATAATGAGATATACGATACCGATTGCGATAAGGGCTGTCATCCCCATGTCAGCGAAATCACCGGATTGATCAACGGATGCTCCGCCTACATATAATTTGATATCATCCGGCAATGTAAGAGCGTTTGCCTCTTTCTGAATATCGCTGCCGACAACGGACAGTTTATCCGAATCTACCTGTGCCGTAATACGAACATATGGTTTTCCATCCTTATGATAATACAGACTTGGCTCTTCCGATTTCACAAGCTTAGCAATGGTTGTAATCGGAGCAGGTCCATTATCAGTAATCACCGTCAAGCCGCTTAAGCTTTGCTCTGAATTAGCCTTAACAATCGGTTGAAGGGTTACTGCAGATTCGTGACCATCCAATGAGATCGTACCTATTGTCATCGGATTCAGCATAGCCTGAAGCTGCTCAGCAACCTCGCTGCCGCGTGCTTTTAGCGGATCAACCTCGAATGAATATACAGGTTTCTTCTGTTCCTGATTGCTCGATACTTTAACGATTCCATCAATAGAATCCATTTTTGCCATCAATTGTTCAGAGACTGTCTCAAGCTTCGCAAGATCTTCTCCAACGACATCGACGAATACGGTGGAGCCGCCTCCGCCCATCAAGAAGTCAGTTGCTTCAACTTGAATGTCGCCGCCTGTCAAATTCGCTTTCTGCGCTTTCGTATCTTCTATCATTTGTTCTGCATCCGCCCCGTCCTGCAGCTGCAGCATATACGAGACGATAGTAGGAGAAGAGACGCTAACATATTCAGCATTCTCGGCACTGTTACCGTATTGCATGAAGACCCATTTCACAGATGGATGATCCGCAAAATACTTCTCCAGCTTCTCGCCATTTTCGAGCACTTGCTCAACTGTCGTATCACTCGGATATTCAAGCGTTACGTTAATCTGCTCCGTACTCGAAGAATCAATTGCGCCTTTCGGAATTCCGATATATGTCGCAATGGAACCGGCGCATAGTACGATTGCGATTAGCAGCGTTGCCCATTTGTGCTTCAAATTCCATTCCAGGAACTTAGCGAATCGTTTCGAGCCCTTATGTTCCTTCTGTTTCGTATTGCGAAGCAGTACGGCGCTAAGAATCGGTACGACCGTAAGCGCAACAAGCAGGGATGCGAGAAGCGAGTAACCAACCGTCAACGCGAACGGCAAGAGCAGCGCCTGCAGCGAGCCGCGCAGCAGCGCCATCGGCAGGAATACGGCTACCGTAACGAGCGTCGAAGAAGTAATTGCAGTCGATACTTCCTTCGTCGCATCGATGACCATTTTTAACGTGAACTCTTCCTTCTGCGCTCTTCTATAAATGTTTTCGATTACGACGATGCTGTCGTCAACCAAGCGTCCAACCGCGACGGCAACACCACCGAGTGTAATGATGTTGAGCGAGATTCCGCTGATTTGCAGTAAATACAGTGTAATGCCAAGCGAGAGCGGAATCGAAACAATCGTAATTAGCGTTGCTCTAACATTCCGCATGAATACGAGAATGACCACTGTTGCGAACAGAGCGCCCATCAACACTTCTTGAAGCATGCTATTAACCGAGCTGACAACTTGATCCGAGGTACTGAGCAATACAGCTGCCTCGATACCTTTATTCTCAGCATTAATACGCTCCACAGCTTTATCAAGCGACTTACCAACCGAAACGGCGTTCGCTGATGCAGTCTTCGCTACCGTAATCATCAACATATCTTTACTGTTGAGACGACTTATACTTTCTTGATACTTGGAGAGTTCTACGGATGCTACATCCTCCAATATCACCCCTGGTCCAACAGGCAGCTTGCGAAGTGTCTCCAGACCATCAATCGTGCCGTTTACTTTAATATTGCCTGCTGCACCGTCGATATTTTGTTCCCCGATCGAAGCCGTTGCTCCGCGGCCTTGTAGAACGCTCATGATCGCTTGTACTGAAACACCTTTGTTTGCCAGCTTCGTTGTGTCCGGCGTAATGCTTACTTCAGGGGCAACTCGACCGTTAACGGTAATTTGCCCTGCTCCATCGATCTGTTTTATTTGCGTTTCAATCTCTTTAATTTTAGCTTCTTTATCCGCATCACTAATACTCTCGTCAAATGTGACAGACACCCATGCCACCGGAATCATTGAAGTATCGTATTGAACGACGAACGGCTTCATGACTCGCTCCGGAAGCTGAACGGCACCTACGCTTCGTTCGATCTCTGCTTTTGCTTCCTTCATATTCGTCTTCGAATCGAAAGCAATTTGAATACTGCCGTATCCGTTGCCTGTAGTAGAGAACATGCCAGTATTGCCCTTGGCGAATTGCACCGCTCGTTCAAGCGGCTCAGTTACCAGTGTTTCTACTGATTTCGCGTCGTATCCAGGCGCAATTACAGTGACCGACACACTCGGATCGTCCATCTTAGGTAAAAACTCCATCGGCAGTCGAGCGTAGCTCATGGCTCCAATGCCAAGTGCCATAACGATCAGCAGTGCAACTGCCGACCGATTACGAAATGCCCATTCCGTTAATTTATTCATCATCCTATCCTACTCCTTTATTTTCCTTCTCTCTTATTTCCACAAGTAATGATACAGGAGCAGGCTTTCAACGAGAAACGTCCAAGGTCGGTTTTATGACTCGCCCAAGGTTGGAATTTCATCTCAGCCTAGAGACTGAGCTGACCCAAGACAATCGCTCGGTATTAGCCAAGGCATCACGGTCATCGTCGCAGCTCATATAACAAGAAGTCTTCCTCACGCTAAGTGCAAAAGGAAGACTCCTTGTTATTGCTAGTCGGCAGACCGCAGCGCTTCTGCTGGCGCCAGCTTCAATGCTCCGCGGGCTGGACCAAGGTTAACAGCAACAGCAGCCGCTAACAGCATAATCAATATAGATAAAATAAGTACGTACGGGTAGTCAAACGTCAGAGGTGTTTCACCCGGAGATACGTCGCTCGTTAACGTTCGGACAAACACTGCTGAGCCAGAGCTGCCAATCATCCATCCAACAAGTAGCCCAATTATTCCAATCATACTGCCTTCAAGGATGAACATGCGCTTAATCTGTTGGCCAGACAATCCGACGCAGCGCAGCATTGCGATTACGGCAGCCCTTTCCCCAACTGCTCGTAATTGAACAATGGCTAGTCCAAACAGACCAATCAGCGCTGAAATAGCTGTAAAGCCGATAAACCCTCTCGACATTTGCATATTAACGAGCTGCTCAGCCCGTTTGTTCACAAAAGGTGACTGGAAAGTCGATACTCCGCTTAGAAGCATTTGTTCTTCGATGCGCTGCGTTTTCTTTATATCATGATAATCGAACTGCAGGAGAACGTAGCCCAGTTCATCGTGTTCGGGCCACTTCGTGCTATATGGTCGCAGCTGTTCATGTACAGCTGCATTCATGTAGAGCGGACGGAATAACGCCGTACTGAGCTGTGAAGCGCTATTGTTCTCGGCAAACCCGGCCACGACAAACGACCTCGTCTCCACCGGTCTCCACTGTTCATTAATCGAACGAAACGGTTTATTCTCATAGATTGGAAGCTCTATCGTTTCTCCCGCCTTTGCAAGCACTTGACGATCAAAGCTTGCACGGTCTGATCTCGTGTCAGCATACAAGTAATCTAAAGGGAGAATGATATATTCCTCATGATCTCGAACAGCCTCCCACGCCTCTTGTTCGCTCGCGAACTGAGATGCCCATTCCCGCAAATGGAGTCCTCCACCTTCCAACAAGCTCTCCGTAACCGGAACGATTGAATTATCCATCCCATTGTCTTTAATAAGCAGCATATAAGGCTCAACGTACGTTGAATGCGATACGTACTGCTGAATCGTCTCATTCGTCTCGACCAATTGCAGTATCCGTTCCTTCTGCTCCACCGTATGATATCCAACATATCCGCCAAATCCGAGCATCGTTTGGTTCGTTCGTTTAACGTCATTTTCTTTCAGAATCATTGTCGACATACTGGCTGTGAACGTGATCGTCATCATTATGAGCGCAAACAACAGTATTATCGTAACGGTTCGGGAAGGATGCTGTCGCGTAAATTTGCCAGCAAGCAGGACCGATACGTTCGGAAACCGAAATGCCCGCGCAACTGCACCGATAGGACCAGCTGCGTTCGCAGCCAGCCTCGATGCGATAAGCACCGTACCAATAACTGCTGCAAGCCAAAGTACCAAAATAGTGAGCAAAGAGCTGCCAGTCGCTTCTGGGGGCTCGCCGAACAGCTGCGACAAATGTGCCGCAATAGCCGCAGCAGAAAATATCACCACCATCCCCATAAACGGCCGTTTCATGCTGCTGCCTGACTGGTTCGAGGAAACTGTTCGGCGAAGTGCATCAACGATTCGCGTTCGATTCACAGCTCGAACTGCAAACAAGGCGATAAGGGCAAGAAACATGACGATTATGGCCCATACGATTACTAATGCGCCTACCGATACATGCGGCTCAACGGGAATATTAGCACCGGTCACGCGAGCAAGCTCCTGCGCATATTTCCCATAAAACAGCTTAACGAGCAGGAGCCCTCCCCCCGCACCAAGCAACGTTCCGATTACTGCGCTTATCCCAGCTAACAACAACGCTTCTGCTCCGAACAAGCCGCGAATTTGCTGCTTAGAGAATCCAATCGCCCGCAGCACGCCAAATAGCTCGCGCCGCGAGTCAGCGATCATAATGAGCACTTGCCTCATCAGCAATGCACTGGATACAACGGCAACCGCGCTAATCATTGTGACGATAAACATTTGGCTGCTCATTTTATCCGCTCTCAATTGCGCATTCCACTTCATCATATTCGATCTAAACTTATCTTGGATCTCTGCCGGATAAGACAGCCCTTGCAGAACGGTTGAATCGGAGGTCGCAAGCAGCACCTTATAGCCATCCTCTAGCTCGGCTAGTTTCCTAGCCGATGCCTCTGACACAATGACCGTTGCTGCTGATTCCGCACTCGGCCCCCGATAACCAGTCAATCCTTCGGGCTTTACAATTTGACGAATTTGAAAGGTGAGCTCGATGCCAGAGGCTGACTTCAACCGAACAGCATCCCCTTCAGACAACTTAAGCAGCTTAGCTGCACCTTCGTCGATTATCGCAGCGTCATCTGACAGACTCGTTGACCAAAGTCCCGAATGCTCCGGGTCGAATGAAGCCGCAGCAGCGAGATCGAATCCCATCGTCTGAGCACCTGCCAATGCGTTCGATAGCTCGCCTTGTTCATCAAGCTTAAACAAGATCGACTGACTTTGAACAATCGGCAGCATTCTATATCCTTCAGAAGATAGATATTCTTCATAAGCATTGATGATCTCCTCTACATCTGTACGGCTGAATATCTCCTTGTTATCGGTCGGCGACAACTCCCACTTCATGTTGCCATAATGCCGATCCAGCCATGCCTTACTGCTATAATTTGTTGAAGCGTAATTCACATACGAAACAACAACAAGCATAGCTCCAATGGCACCGGCGAATACGGTAAGCAGCGTTTGTCTCCAGCTCCGGCTAATGTTCGCCAACGCCATCTTCCATACGATGTGCCGCTTCAGCATACAACTGCGCCTCCATCATGAATGACGCGACCATTATGAAGCCGTATCATTCTGCTTGCTCGCGACGCAATACTGTTGTCGTGCGTAACGATAACAACGGTCGTTCCATCGTGTTTGTTCAACATCTCGAGCAGCCCGACAATCTGCTCTGCCGCTTCCGAGTCAAGTGCACCGGTCGGCTCGTCCGCCCACAATATTTCTGGATTGCCGACTATCGCCCTCGCAATGGCCACCCGCTGATTCTGTCCGCCTGACATCTCCGACGGATATCGTTTCGCATATCCCGCCAAGCCAACACGTCTGAGTGCTTCTCTGGCTTGTCTGTTCGCTTCCGATTGCCGAATACCCCTGGCGATTAGCGGCAGCGCAACGTTATCAAGTGCCGTGAGCACTGGAACGAGATGATAGGACTGGAATATAAACCCCATTCGTTCCAGCCTCAATCTTGATATATCGTTCTCCGACATTTCATGCAGAGCCGTTTGATTAATCCACACTTGTCCTGCATCCAACGACTCAATACCAGCTAGTACGTTAAGCAACGTCGTTTTGCCGCACCCGGATGGACCGGTAATCGCCACATACTCTCCTCGCCCGATCTCCAAGCTCACTTCCCGCAGCGCGTATGTTTGAGCGCTGCCTTGCCCATAAGATTTCGTTAATCCGGTAACTCGAATCATGGTCAGCCTCCACCTCTATGTTTGTTTATCGATATGTAAAAGGTAACAGACCAATGTGCAGCTATCGTGGAGCAAATATGCAAAAGTTGTGCAGATTATTTAATAGGTCGTTCATTTGAGTTAGGCGATTACCGGAAGCTGCACTTTGAATGAGGTTCCTTCTCCCCACCGGCTGACCACAGCTATTGAGCCGCCATGAGCTTCTGCATACTGCTTCGCAATAGCCAATCCTAAGCCAAGCCCGCGCGAATCGCCAGATAACGGTATCGAGGAGCCGCGATAAAAACGCTCGAATAGGTTCGGCAGCTGCTCCTCCTCAATCCCGTATCCGTCATCCGTAACGGACCATACGACTTCAGCAGCGTTCAACGAAATATCCACCATGACTTGCTTTCTAGCATGCCGGATAGCGTTCCCGGTCAAATTGACAATAAGCTGCCTTATTCTTGCCGAATCCGCATAGACGACTATATCCTTATCCGCTTGCAGCGTTACCATGACCGCCCGCTCCTCCGAATCGACCTGGAGAGCCTCAATTACCGCCTCGCTTAACTTTCGAAGCGAGAACCACTGCTTCTCCAGCGGAAGCTTCCCGGATTCGGCCAAAGCCAGCTCCTGGAGATCATGAACAAGCTTGGACAGATGCAGCGTCTCGTCATGCATTGCCGCCGCCTTCGCAAGCGGCAGAGGGACGCCGGCATTAAGCGTATTCTCTAGTTGAGAACGTATGACGGCAAGCGGCGTACGAAGCTCATGGGCAAAATCAGCGACCATCGAACGCCGAACGGTCTCAAGCCTTGCCATGTGAGCTTCAACCTGCTTAACCACATGCTCAAGCCTACTTATGAATGATACGTCTATGTCGTTGTAATTCTCATGGTCATCACCAGCTGAACCAGCTTCCTGCACTGCTGACGATGGAATAAGTGCAGCCATTCGGTGGTACAGCCGTTCGAAATGCTCATCCAGCGCAGCTTCCTGCCGGATGCGCTGCAGCTTCCATATTCCGAACCCACAAGCACCTGCCGCTGCTGCAAGTATCCAGCTCATGATTGGCAGCCTCGTTCCGTGATGAACGATTGCTTCCGAATAGCCGATTATACTGCCGTTGTCTACAATCGGCTTTCTTACCGTATCGTAAGAAGCCGAACTGCTGCCGTAACGAGCAACTACATGGCCATCTGCATTCAGAATAACGACAGCTAAAAATTCAGGCCCGGGATACTCTTCGGCCGCTACTTGCAGCTGTGACGTAATGCCGTACCAGCCGCTGTGCAGCTTATAATAGTTGGCCGCATACTGGTTCCAGAACAACGCGACCCGCTCCGAACGGTCATGTGAAGCATTCGAATAAGCAATGAATGATCCGGCAAGCACAAGCAGCGGCAGTAGAATCGCCGCCGCTCCGCCGAGCAGCAGCTCCCATTGATTCCTAATCCCTTTCAGTGTCCTCAGCATCCTGCCCCATCCTTTTCGTCCCGACTATCCCGTTTCACCGAATTTGTATCCGACTCCATATACCGTTACGATATATTGAGGCTCCGCCGGATCTTCCTCCAGCTTCCGCCGCAAATTCCGAATGTGCGAATCGATCGTACGTTCAAATCCGAGGTAATCGCCCCCAAGCGCTGATTCCATCAAATGCGTCCGTGTATAGACTCGCCCCGGATGCTTAGCCAGCTGCCAAAGCAGCATAAATTCAGTCCGGGTCAGCTCAATGACGCGGCCATTCAGCTCCACCTGATGTCGATCCGAATCGATCAACAGAGCTCCTCGGCTAATGACCGTGTCAGAGGCGGCTTCAGCTTTGCCACCGGTTCCATCAGCTGCCGCAGCTCCGCGACCCGTCCGGCGAAGCACCGCCTTAATGCGCGCACTCAATTCACGCAAGCTATACGGCTTCGCCATGTAATCATCCGCTCCGAGCTCCAGAGCGAGCACCTTGTCGAATTCATCGCCTTTTGCCGTCAGCATAATGATAGGCAGCTGCCACTCCCGCTCATTACGCTTGCACAGATCAAGCCCGCTGCACCCTCCCGGCAGCATCCAGTCGACGAGAAGCAATTGCGGCTTTAGTCGATCAATCAACTCCACCGCTTCCTCACAGCTGCCGACGCCATACACCTCATACCCTTCCGTTAATAAGAAATGTATCCCTTCAGCAAGCAGCGCCTGCTCGTCCTCTACCCAAACGATAGTGGTTGACATTCCTCTATCAGCACTCCTCTATCACCTGTTCGTTCTCCTAATCTATCATACACCAAAAAACCGGCCCGTCATCCTATTAATGGATAGCGGGCCGGCTTGTAATAACCGTACATTCTATTACTTCTTCTTATTCTGGCTAATAGACGCACATATCATATATTGTTATGCCGTCTTCGTGTGACTGGCCGATGCTAAACTGCGGTCAAGCCGCCTAAATTGAGCCAATAATAGAAGCGCGGCCAATGATAAAATACCTCCGATCAAAAAAGGCAGCTGCAGGTTCAATTCGAACAAATAGGCGCCAAGCAGCGGGCCCGTAATTCTTCCAAGGCTGTCCATCGATGAGCTTAAGCCCGAAGCAACCCCTTGTCCAACCGTTGTCTTCTGTGTAATAAGTGAGGTAACGCATGGACGAATAAGCGCATTGCCGACTCCGAATACAGCCAACGCCGTTGTGGCCCATGTAAGCGAATGGGCGTATAGCAGCAAGAAAAATCCAACAGCCGAGATGATTAGGCCGAGCATAATATATTTCGGCTCCTCGCCCTTTTTAATCCGTCTGCGAACGACGCCTCCTTGAATGAGCGCCCCTACGATTCCACATACAAAGAACATGAAGCCGACTTGTCCCGGTGTAACATCAAAGCGTTGTATGCCGAAGAATTGCAGCGTAGCCTCCATACCTGCAAGCGAGAACGATACGAGGTACGCCAGCACATATAAATATTTCAAAGGTCCTGTAAATGCCGTCCATCGGGATGGACGCTTATCGGCCGCCTTCCGACGCCTCTCCTGAGGCAGCGACTCATTCAGCTTTGCAAGCGCCAGCAGAAACGTAAAGCCGGACAAGCAGGCAGCTGTATAAAACGGTGCCTCAAGCGAAATGCTGCTAAGCAGTCCGCCAACTCCGGGACCGATCGTAAAGCCAAGACCGATCGACATACCGACCAGCCCCATCCCTTTGGTCCGCTGCTCTGGCGGTGTAATATCGGCCACATATGCAACGATAACAGAAGTGACGGCTCCCGAGAATAAGCCCCCCAATACACGCGAGGCGTACATTAACGGAAGATTACCTGCGGCAAGTCCGAACAACAGAAAGCTGACCGCGAAGCCGACAATTCCCGTCAGTATGACCGGCCGTCTTCCGATTCGGTCGGACAAGCCCCCCCACAGTGGTGACAAAATGAACGACACCGCAGAATACAACGCCAGCATCCAACCGGTATGCCTCTCCGCCAATTCCGTATCCGTAGCTAATATAAGCTCCGGCATGACCGGAATGATGATGCCGAAGCCAACGAATGTAATCATTAGCGTGGCCATGACAACAAGCAAACGTTTATCTTTCATTTGGACAATCCCTCCAATCGCTATCGTACCATAACCGTCCGCTTCCTAGTCATGAACAAATGGAGAACAAACAGTGTAACGAGTACGAAACCACTCACTAGAAATGGCGAATGTGGACCGAAGCTATCCCACATTTTACCCGACAGAATGGAGCCTAGCACCATACCGGAGCCTTCAATTGTTAAAAAGAAGCCCCATACAGCGCCACGTTCCTCCTTCGGAATCGCTTTAGCAATAAGTGCGTTCCATGCCGGAATAATGCATGCATAGCTAAGTCCGACCAACGCGACGATCGGCAGCACAAGCAACAAATCGCGCGTGTAGCCGAGCGTCGGCAGTGAAATGGCCGCACCGAGAAAGCCAGCATGCAGAAATATTGAAGTACCATACTTATCCACCGCTTTACCAACCGGGATGAGACCGAGTACGGTAACGGCTCCACCCGCGAGCAAATAAAGGCTGTACTGCTTCGGAGTAAGCTGCAGTACCGTTCGCGCATACAGCGTCAAGATAGGTACAAGAAGACCAAGCGCAAAATTTTGTAGGAACATCGCTGGATACAGCAGCCTGCTAGCATGCATTGAGCTTCTTACTTTGTCTAAATATTTGCGAATGCGTTCTCCTAAGGGACGAAACGGTTGCTCTTGCTTCATTTCCGTGTGAGCCGTCAGTCCTTCTAACGCTCTCGACCTCGTCCTCCCCGGTAAAAAAACGGTGACGATTGAGGCTACGACCATCATAACAATCAGCAGTTGGAACGCTGGTACATACGACTTCACGATAAAAAAATTGATGACGATGGGCCCGATTCCAACCCCTGTTAGCCATGCCATATAAACAACGCTCATGATTGTGCCTCCCGCTTCCGTACCAGCAACGGCAGTCGCACCGGTAATGACACAAGGCCACAACGGAGACGTGCCAATGCCGATCAATACACATGCGAACACGATCCAAGGCAGCGCCTCCAAGTAGGCTACGATCACGATTGCTGCAAACGTAAGCAGGACGCCCACTAGCATTACGAGCCGGTATCCCGCCCGGTCAATAAACCAGCCGAGCGGACTTCGAAACGCATTGTCACCAATATACTGCAGCGCAAGCGCCCAGCCGATCGCATAAGCAGACAGCCCAAGCACCTCGCCCATATATACGGGAAGAATGGATACCATCATCGCACCTTTGACGAACTCGACAAAAAACATAATGATCAACAATTGAAGGACAAAGGGAGAGGTCAGTACTCTTCTCCCCGCGATCGCTGTACTCATGCTTGACATGCCTTACTCCTTTCAATAGTGCAGACCAGTTCCATTCCGCCGTGCATCAACTAGAGGACCGGGAAGCTGAGCATCCAAAAAAGCTGCTTGCATTCCCCCCTGTTTTTGCTATACTCAACCTTGTTTGTTTAACTTAGAAGAAGCTACAGTGAAAGGCTGGGATGAAGCAATGGATCATCACGAAACTCCGCTCTTCAGCGCGCTTCGCCGCCATGCAGAGCATAATCCTTTGCAGTTCCACATTCCCGGACATAAGAAGGGCCTGGGCAGCGATCCAGAGTTCCGGGAATTTATCGGCGAGAACGCTTTATCTATTGACTTGATTAACATCGCACCGCTCGACGACTTACATCAGCCGACGGGCGTAATCGAACAAGCACAAAAATTGGCAGCCGACGCCTTCGGTGCCGATTATACCTTTTTTTCTGTACAAGGTACAAGCACCGCCATTATTACGATGATTATGGCTGTCTGCGGACCGGGTGAGAAAATTATTGTGCCGCGCAACGTACATAAATCCGTTATGGCCGCGATTATTTTCTCCGGGGCGCGTCCAGTCTTCATCTCACCTGCCCGCGACGGCAACCTGGGCATCGACCATGGCATAACGACCCGCTCGGTGCGCCGTGCGCTGGAGAAGCACCCGGATGCGAAAGCAGTGCTGGTCATTAATCCGACTTACTACGGCATCTGTGCCAATCTGAAAGAAATCGTCGACCTTGCTCACAGCTACGACATTCCAGTGCTTGTCGACGAGGCGCACGGCGTGCTCATCCATTTCCATGAGAAGCTGCCAATGTCCGCAATGCAGGCAGGCGCCGATATGGCTGCAACGAGCATGCATAAGCTTGGCGGCTCGATGACACAAAGCTCGATACTGAACGTACGAGCCGGGCGTGTCAATCCGACCCGCATTCAATCGATCATCAGTATGCTGACGACGACGTCAACCTCCTATATCCTGCTCTCTTCGCTGGATACGTCCCGCCGCCATCTGGCGATTAACGGACATGAGCTCGCGGAGCAGGCGATCGAGCTGGCTCAATATGCAAGAACCGAGATAAACCGAATCAAAGATCTATACTGCTTCGGTGAAGAGATCTTAGGCGGAGAAGCTACTTACGATTATGATCCGACGAAAGTGACCATTCATGTCCGCCATCTCGGCATTACCGGCTACGAAGCAGAGAACTGGCTGCGGGAGCGGTTCAACCTTGAGGTTGAGATGAGCGATATGTATAACATTTTGTGCCTGATTACGACAGGTGATACTCGTGAGTCCGTTGACCAGCTGCTTACGGCACTTCGGACGATGTCCGATGAGTTCCATGCCAAGGGAGAAGTGCATGAGTTAGTCGTTAAAATTCCGGAAATTCCTCAGCTGTCATTGACGCCACGCGATGCGTTCTACGCAGAAACCGAGCTTGTTCCGTTCAAAGAATCAGCCGGGCGGATTATTGCCGAATTTATATACGTCTATCCGCCGGGAATTCCGATTCTGCTCCCTGGTGAGGTTGTATCGCAGCAGAACATTGATTACATTGTCGACCATGTCGAGGTCGGCCTGCCGGTCAAAGGACCGGAGGATCGCAGCATAGAGTACGTCAAAGTAATCGTCGAAGAAGAAGCAATTTTCTAGAGTACCACGAAAGCAGCCCATGCTGCCGCGCAACTGTGCAGCGGCATGGGCCGCTTTTTTTATAAAGATTGGCTCAAGTTATGTTTGTCAGCTTTTCCCACACCATGCTATGATGAGGGAGGAGGTGTGTCCGTATGAGTCAAACCGCTTACATTCGGCTAGTGCCCAGCTCAGCCGCACCGGAAGGGATTTCTCTTTCCGACTTGGAGCTAAAGCTGCATGCTTACCAGGACGCGGTTCGCCGCACCGGAAGCCAGCTCAATTGGGAGTACGAGAACGCCGCCTTTCCTTACACGATCGAACCGGTTACGCCGCCTTCGGAGAATAAGCCAAGCTGGCTTTATTTGCGAGGCCGCGCAGCCCGTTACCGCCACATCGCCTTAAGCACCGCAACACCCGCTCCTGGCTCGGAAGACAGCTGTCCGATCATTCAGATCGTTCTTCCCGACGGAGCAACACACGGAGATAAAAGCAAGGCGAACGAGCTCAGTCGGTTTATTGCACGAAGTCTCAAAGCAGAGCTGCAGCTGTTCAACGGTCGAATCATGTATTACAACCCACGCAAATAATCATCATCCTATGAAAAAACCGCCTGCGGCATTATGCCGCAGGCGGTTATCATTATCGGGCAGTAAGGCTTAGTTACCGCCTTGCTGCGCTGCGATCTCTTCGTACAGCTTCGTAACGCGGTCCCATTCTTCGTCGTCTTCAATACCGACCAGGAATGCTTCCTCGTTCTCTTCCTCGATGCGGAAGATAAGGCCGTCCGCTTCCGGATCGTTGCGGTCGATCAGAACCGCATACACTTGGTCCTGCGATTCGAACGTGTAGACCATTACCATCTCATGCTCTACGCCGTCCTCATCCGTCATAATAAATACATGCTCTTCATGCTCATGATCGTGGCCGCAACCGCAATCGTCGCCATGCTGATGCTCATGCTCGCTCATTGTTTAACCCCATTTCGCTCATTTATACGCTCTATTGCGCGTAATCCATTGTATCGTATCATGTTCCAAGTGCATGGTCAAACGAAAAGCTCCGATCCTTCCAGATATTGGATAAGGAGGACGGAGCCGACTGTTATTGCGCTGTAATTAACTTCTCTGAAACTTGACGCCATTCATCGGTCTCGGTTGCCTTCATATAGAATCGGACCGAATATTTGCCTGCAGAATCGAAATTGTACTTAATATCTTCTGTCCGGAACCAGAAGTTATCCTTCGATACGTTCACATTCTGCTGCTGAATAATTTTCTCCCCGCCGAACGGATCGGAGATCGTCACCTTGACAGCGGCTACATCGGTTAACAAATTATCAATCTGAGCGAACACCTTAAACGTATACTTGTTGCCTTTATTTACATTGCCGAATATGACATTGTCTTGGAACAGGAACATATGAACATTGGGTTTATATACAGTAACCTTCTTCGCATTCTCGTCCCACGTAACGAGCGCCTGCAAAGTTCCGGCAATCTGACGAAGCGGCAAATAAGTCTTGCCATCCTGCAGCAGTCCAGCGTCATCCAGCTCGCTGCCATTCACGATAACTCGAACCTTCTGTACGGCGGAATCGGCGAAAATCATACTCCCTCCCCACACCGACAGTAAAATCAGCGCAATGATTACTTTTCTCGCTTTCATGAATGTAAACCCTCCATCGCAGTTCTGATGAAAGGTTATACTCACCATTTCGTCCAAAGTTGCGCCACATGATGTATCATTTACAGATAACTTAACAAGCTGTTACACACTGCCGCATCATGTAGAAACATGCGCTTCCCCGGGAAATGCATATATCACCAAAATACATTTATTCAACTATGTTCATTGATAATATTTCGTCAGTGGACAAGGAACACCCTTGCCAAGGGCACCCGGCTCTTGCATACGTTCCCAATAACGGATGCCGCGTGCGCAAGGCGTTTTGCATACGGCACATGTGTCCGATAGCACCAGCTTCATAAACATTTGTTTACGGTCCGAGGCGGTCCTTTTCTTCTTCTTCGACGCTTTCGATTTTCCCTTGCTCATTCGTCCACACCTTCATTCGCATAATCATAGCATTGATTTAATCCATGATATGTAGATGCGGACGGACGCGTACCGAAGCTTCGAAAGGATTGGGCGCAGCATTCGGCGCAACGATATAGCCCCGTTTGCACCATCAGCCCCATAGTGCTATTGTATAAGCAAAATCTAAGAAACGAGGCATTACCGATGTCAGCCACGATTACGATGATCGGAACCGGCAACGCATTCGCTCAAAACTATTTCAACAACAATGCGGTAATCGACTCTGATGACTTTCGCCTGCTCGTTGACTGTGGAATCACCGGTCCTGCCGCTTTGCATGAGCACCGTATCCCATTTGGCAGCCTGGACGCCATACTAATCAGTCACACGCACAAGGATCATGTTGGAGGATTACCAGAGCTTGTTACCCATATGCTGCTTAACTATCGACGGAAGCCAGTGCTTTATTTGCCGGAGACGCTGCATGGGCCGGTATGGGAACATATTCTGAAAAGCAAGCTGGCTTTAAAGACGCCGCCGCATTCATTGGACGATTTGTTCGACGTCAGATTAATGCCGATTGGCAGACCGACTTTTATTGCACCGAAGCTCGTCGTCGAGCCGATCCGAACCGAACACATTGCTGGAAGGGACAGCTATTCGTTCATTATTAACGAACGTTTTTTCTACAGCGCGGATATGCGGTTTAATCCGGCGTTGATCCATTCGCTGGTGAACGACCGTGGCATTCAGCTTATTTATCACGATTGCCAACTGATTCCCCCTGGTGCTGTACATGCTTGTCTAGATGAGCTGCTAACACTTCCAGAATCTATCCAAGCGATAACCAAGCTAATGCACTATGAGGATACGATGCCGAATTATATCGGCCGGACAGGTCGAATGAAGTTCGTCAAGCAAGGTGCAGCATATCCGATCTAACCCCGGTTGGAGACAGAAAAAGGATCGGCAGCGGCTACTGAAGGAGATCCCCCTTCAGCCGAACCGATCCCTTTATATCAAGTACACGAATGACTCTGCTGCATAGAATCAGAATAGTGGCAGCTGATCCAAGTTATTCGTCGGGTCACCGTCAGCATCCCCACGAATATAGGTATCACCATCTTTACCTTTAAAAGCGTTAACGCCTGCAATCTGACCTGCTTGCACGAGCTGCAACGCTTCCTCATAGGATAGCTCACGTCCCGATGACGTTTTGAACGCGGTCAAATCACCATCCCCATTTTTGCGTACCGCTACAATGGTTTCGCGATTGTCCTGCATTATATTACACTCCTCTAGTTTGTCATTCGGACGAAAGTCCGTCCTGCATAGTTGGTGTATACAGCTTGTCCAATTGATTGGAAGGCGATTGATAGCCGTTCATGGACTCGCCTTTCCACTCGCCATACACTTGCTCTCTTACGCTGCTGTCATATACTTGCGATCGTACGACTGAGGTGGCTGTCGATCGGCCGAACCACCCCTGTTCATGCGCGGCATGATATGCCAATACGCATAGAAGCGACGCAGCCATGATACCAACGGCTGCGCCGGACCATGCCGACACTCCTTGCTTCAACTAACAACGCCTCCATTGCTTATACGTATGTGTCAGAATGTACATTGTTAGTGTTGCCCGTTATAACAAAATTCAATCTTGGCGTTCTTTCGGCAGCTTGCGCTGCCAGACGAATGACTCGTCGTATGCAAGTGAGTCCTTCATCACAAATCTTGCCACATATCCGATGACAATACCGACAATGCCGAATAATCCAATCAGCCAGACGACAAGCTTGGCGTACTCCTCCGCCATCCAAGCATCCGCCTCCTATCATCTTTAGTACACCTTATGCGCTTTCGGGGCGAAATAGAACAACGAATGACGAATAGAGGCAACGCCTCGAGTCATACTAATGGCGGTTCCATCATTACTCATTACGGCTGGAAAGGAGTGTCGTCGATGACGCACAATTTAGAATCCGATTACGATTGCGCTAACGCTTCTAACGATTTGCCTGAACTAATTGCTCAGCTCCAAAGCTTGCGCAGCCAGCATCCGCTGTCAGATAAACAGCAGCAGCTCGCGAACCATCTGGACAATCAAATTCGGTTCATTCGCAACAAATGTGATATTCCGAAGGAGCAATCTTAACGGCTTGAATTGGATGAACACGGCTGCTTTTGCCGCCTCCACGGCAGGCAGCCATATTTTTTTGAATAAAGTGTTGACTGGGCCGAACCGATATGATATATTAATAATCGTTCCTTATCGAATAAACCTCCTAATACGATCTGTTAGCTCAGCTGGGAGAGCACCATCTTGACAGGGTGGGGGTCGGCGGTTCGAGCCCGTCACAGGTCATAACGCGAAAGCCTTGAGAAATCAGGGCTTTTTTGCTTTTTCTAGACACCCATACTGTCAACATAGTCTCTCCATATTTCAATTTGGTCACGTTTTGGTCACATGACCTTTTTGGTCACATAACCGATTGAGATTACTGTACATTCTTGTTTGAGTTGAAAAGCAAGTTTCCGATTTCATTGGCGGCATCTTGTTGCATGTTCGGCATCAAGTGAGAGTAGGTATCCAATGTAATTTGAATCTTAGAATGTCCGAGCCGTTCAGAAACTACTTTCGGATGTATGTTCTGCCTAAGCATTAGCGAAGCGTGAGTATGTCGTAAATCATGGAATGTAATGTCTGGCAGTTCATACCGTTCAATAATTCGCTTATAGGTTCGGTTTAGATTGCACGGGGAAACTGGTGTGCCTAAGCTGGTGCAAACAACTAAGTCCATATCTTTGTATTGCGAACCTAAAGCCATCTTCTCTTTAATAACCATTCTCCGATGTTTCTTTAATGCTTCAACTGTTTCTGGGTCTATTGCTACATTCCGAATACTGCCCGCTGTCTTTGCCCCTGCATTAAGCGTCTTTCCGTCATGGCTTCCAGCCATGCAATTTCCTCCATAAAGTTGATGTTTAAAGCGGGACAAATAAGCCCCGCACTTATCCTGCCATTGATTCATCATTGCCATTGAGCCAGTTTATAAAGACTTCTTTGGAAATCTTAATGCTCTTTCCAACTCGGACAGTATGGAACTGCCCAGAACCAACTAACTCGTATGCTTGCCTTCTGCCGATACCCAGCATTAACTGAATGTCTTTAACGTCCAGTATCGGCGGGTATTCAGAAATGGGTTTCCTTGCCATGCGGTTCACTCCTTTTCTTCCTTCAATAATGAGATTTCAAACTGAATCCGCTTAATCAGCATGTCGATTTGGCGGGGCGATAGATTGACGGTTTCACTGTAACTACTTCCATCAGCAGATATGTTGATATTGCATGTGATTGTTTGTTGTTTTGCCGCCCTGAATCCGCCAATGGTGAAGGGTCTCGGATTGTTCTTGTAATATTCATCGAAAAGGACTTCGCTCGGAATACGGTAATAATCTGCCAATGCGTTGATTGTTCGGGCAGAAGGGTATTTCGTCTTGCCCATCTCAATAGCACTAAGCCCCTGCGCGGTAATGATGCTTTCAGCTTCGTCATTGATGTTCTTTGCAACTTGGTTGATGGTGTACCCCTTCTTATACATGTCTTGTAGCTGTTCTCGTATCCATTTTAATCGTTCTCCTTGTGTCATCCGTTCAAGCTGGCTTAATTCTATTTCCGTTACTGTCTTCATGTGTCTTCACCTCCTTTCTGAATTAATTTATAAACTGTGATTGATAATTTCTTCAAGGAAAAACGCCAAATATAATATTATACTATAAATTGTGGTTTATAAAACAATTATCTAATAAGATGTGCCGAATTATCGAAATGAAATCGTTAATATATAGCATCTGGGCATAACACGGCATAAGCCGTCGCAGTTTCAAAAGAGTATGAGATAGCTAGAAATAAACCAAACACATAAAGGGGAAATGAAACGGTGGAAAATTTAGTTAAGGCGATAGAGGTATGTACGAAGTTCAGCATTAGCAATCGCACACTATGCCGTTGGAAGAACGAAGGTCTGCCTTCTGTCCAGCTTTCTTACAACATGGTGCGTTACAACTTAGAAGCTGTTGAGAAGTGGATTCTAGAAGTTAAAGTTAAGTCGGCAAGGGCAGATGTAGAATGAGAACTTACAGAGATGAAGATACGGGTTTCTTAATGGCTGATGGAGTGAACTTACACGATTAAGATTTAGTGGACAAGGAAGAAAAAGAACGCTTAAAAAAGGCTATTAACAGAAAAAAAGAAATCGAGATGTATAGAGACAGGACGGACAATCTTGTGTGCGGCAAGGTGAAAAAAGCATAAGCAAGACAATGGATATTTGTTCTGATGATTGTATCCTAGGGTGACTTGATGTTTGTGTGACCATGAATACTTTCCAATTTCCTACTCCAACAAGTGATTGGAAATGCTATAATAGGCTAAATACATAGCATTTGAACTGGGGAGTTCCAATGGAGCGAATAGAA